>NZ_RMVE01000010.1 GCF_003865345.1 Nonlabens xiamenensis
CCTAGGAATGTATCACACTTTAGCGCACAAAACTACGGTGCAGAATCGCTCATCAAACCTGTATAATTGATCACGGTCGTAATACAATGAGCAAGGGAAAACTATAGAATTGATAATTCCAATACAACGAGCCTTCTCACTTAAATAATGAAAGCAACCGGATTGTTCTTAAACCATTTAGAATTGAAAGTCAAAATACGGCGAAGTATCAATTGAGATGAACGTTGGCCAGAGGCAGTCCCCTTGGTTACAGGGTATAAAAAAACCCGATTGTAAGAAACAATCGGGTTTAAAAAGAAGGCGGCGACATACTCTCCCACAAATAGCAGTACCATCTGCGCAAATGGGCTTAACTTCTCTGTTCGGAAAGGTAAGAGGTGAGCCCCATCGCTATAACCACCTTAAAGGTTTCGGTTCTATAAAGAACCGTATGTGTTGACATATTGAAAAAACAATCGAAAAAAACGGTAATTTGAGTTTGGCTTTGGAACATCCAAGCTTACGGGTAATTAGTATCACTCGGCTATGACATTACTGCCTTTACACCTGTGACCTATCAACGTGGTAGTCTTCCACGACCCTTTAAAGAAATCTCATCTTGTGATGGGTTTCGCGCTTATATGCTTTCAGCGCTTATCCCTTCCCGACGTAGCTACCCAGCAATGCCCCTGGCGGAACAACTGGTAGACCAGCGGTCAGTCCAACTCGGTCCTCTCGTACTAAAGTCAGATTCACTCAAATTTCTTGCGCCCACTACAGATAGAGACCGAACTGTCTCACGACGTTCTGAACCCAGCTCGCGTGCCACTTTAATGGGCGAACAGCCCAACCCTTGGGACCTTCTCCAGCCCCAGGATGTGACGAGCCGACATCGAGGTGCCAAACCCCCCCGTCGATGTGAGCTCTTGGGGGAGATCAGCCTGTTATCCCCGGCGTACCTTTTATCCTTTGAGCGATGGCCCTTCCATGCGGAACCACCGGATCACTATGCTCTACTTTCGTACCTGATCGACCTGTATGTCTCTCAGTCAAGCTCCCTTATGCCATTGCACTCTACGCACGGTTACCAAGCGTGCTGAGGGAACCTTTAGAAGCCTCCGTTACTCTTTTGGAGGCGACCACCCCAGTCAAACTACCCACCAAGCAATGTCCCCCGTAAGGGGTTAGACTTCAAATAAGCAAAGGGTGGTATTTCAACAATGACTCCACAACGCCTGGCGACGCCGCTTCATAGTCTCCCACCTATCCTACACATTACTTATCCAAAATCAATACTAAGCTATAGTAAAGGTGCACGGGGTCTTTTCGTCCCGTAGCGGGTAATCGGCATCTTCACCGATACTACAATTTCACCGAGCTCATGGCTGAGACAGTATCCAAATCGTTACACCATTCGTGCAGGTCGGAACTTACCCGACAAGGAATTTCGCTACCTTAGGACCGTTATAGTTACGGCCGCCGTTTACCGGGGCTTCAATTCAGATCTTCGCCGAAGCTAAACCCTCCTCTTAACCTTCCGGCACCGGGCAGGTGTCAGGCCCTATACATCAACTTTCGTTTTAGCAGAGCCCTGTGTTTTTGATAAACAGTCGCTTGGATCTTTTCACTGCGCCCTATACTAGATAGGGGACCTTTCTCCCGAAGTTACAGGTCAATTTTGCCTAATTCCTTAGCCATGAATCACTCGAGCACCTTAGAATTCTCATCCCAACCACCTGTGTCGGTTTACGGTACGGGCTGCTTCACTCGCTTTTCTTGGAAGTTGCTACTCTGGATTATCCGCTTGGCCGTAGCCTTACGGTACTATCTCCCGATTCCTCGGGATTCAACGTACTATTCCGTCAGTACGCACCAAATTCACACCTCCGTCACTTTCAACGTGAGCAGGTACAGGAATATTAACCTGTTGTCCATCCACTTCTCCCTTCGGATACGCGTTAGGACCCGACTAACCCTCAGCTGATTAGCATAGCTGAGGAAACCTTGGTCTTTCGGTGAGGGGGTTTCTCGCCCCCTTTATCGTTACTTATGCCTACATTTTCGTTTCCATGCGCTCCAAAATCCCTCACAGGATATCTTCTGCGCACATGGAATGCTCCCCTACCACCCACAATGGGGTCCATAGCTTCGGTAGTATGTTTATGCCCGATTATTATCCATGCCGTACCGCTCGACTAGTGAGCTGTTACGCACTCTTTAAATGAATGGCTGCTTCCAAGCCAACATCCTAGCTGTCAGTGCAGTACAACCTCGTTTATTCAACTTAACATACATTTGGGGACCTTAGCTGATGGTCTGGGTTCTTTCCCTTTCGGACATGGACCTTAGCACCCATGCCCTCACTGCTAGCCCACATTTTATAGCATTCGGAGTTTGTCAGGAATTGGTAGGCGGTGAAGCCCCCGCATCCAATCAGTAGCTCTACCTCTATAAAACTTAGCTAACGCTGCACCTAAATGCATTTCGGGGAGTACGAGCTATTTCCGAGTTTGATTGGCCTTTCACCCCTACCCACAGGTCATCCGAAGACTTTTCAACGTCAACCGGTTCGGGCCTCCACTGTGTGTTACCACAGCTTCACCCTGCCCATGGGTAGATCACACGGTTTCGCGTCTACCACTGCTAACTATACGCCCTATTCAGACTCGCTTTCGCTACGGCTGCGGACCTGAAGTCCTTAACCTTGCTAACAACGGTAACTCGTAGGCTCATTATGCAAAAGGCACGCCGTCACCCGAAGGCTCCGACCGCTTGTAAGCGTATGGTTTCAGGATCTATTTCACTCCCTTATTCAGGGTACTTTTCACCTTTCCCTCACGGTACTGGTTCACTATCGGTCTCTCAGGAGTATTTAGCCTTAGCGGATGGTCCCGCTTGATTCATACAGGGTTTCACGTGCCCCGCACTACTCAGGATACCACTATCGTTAACAAAACTTGCCAATACGGGACTATCACCCTCTTTGGTTCTCCTTTCCAGAAGATTCTCATTGATCTTGCAACAAATGTCGTGGTCCTACAACCCCACTGATGCCGTAACATCAGTGGTTTGGGCTATTCCGCGTTCGCTCGCCACTACTAGCGGAATCACTTTTGTTTTCTCTTCCTCCGGCTACTTAGATGTTTCAGTTCACCGGGTTTGCCCCTTTCGGTACTATATCTTCAATATAGTGGGTTGCCCCATTCGGAAATCTGCGGATCAAATCGTATGTGCCGATCCCCACAGCTTATCGCAGCTTATCACGTCCTTCATCGCCTCTGAGAGCCTAGGCATTCCCCATACGCCCTTAATTTGCTTATGATGTTCCATGCACACCGCAACGATACGGTATGCATTGCCTTACTCTATTTTACTATTTTGCAAGTACGTCGTTAAAACGTACCTACGTTACTCGTTTAATCTTTTCAATATGTCAATGAACGGTAGCGGTAATTAATTACCGACTCGTGGAGAATATCGGAGTCGAACCGATGACCTCCTGCGTGCAAGGCAGGCGCTCTAGCCAGCTGAGCTAATCCCCCATTGGTAAATTCAGAATCTCGAATTCAGAATTATCTATGTTGAATCCTCAACCTCTAAAATTTCCTTCAATATAAATATGAACTAATATGAAAATCTCACAATCTCCATATATATCTCTAGCCTCAGACAAAAACACATCAACATCATTAGACCTCAACGTCTCGCATGTCTTGCGACTTGTAGTCTCAGGCAGACTCGAACTGCCGACCTCTACATTATCAGTGTAGCGCTCTAACCAGCTGAGCTATGAGACTGTATGGCTCCCCTTTTCGGAAAAACCGGTCCTGCGACCTTTATTTTTAAAATTGACAGCAATATCATTACAATAAATAAACACACCAATCGGATGTCCCATTTAGTATGGGAGCGTCCATTCTTCGTTCCATTATTTCAGGAACTCCAGAAAGGAGGTGTTCCAGCCGCACCTTCCGGTACGGCTACCTTGTTACGACTTAGCCCCAGTTACCGGTTTTACCCTAGGCAGCTCCTTGCGGTCACCGACTTCAGGCACCCCCAGCTTCCATGGCTTGACGGGCGGTGTGTACAAGGCCCGGGAACGTATTCACCGCATCATGGCTGATATGCGATTACTAGCGATTCCAGCTTCACGCAGTCGAGTTGCAGACTGCGATCCGAACTGAGATAGGGTTTGTAGATTCGCTCCTCCTCGCGGAGTGGCTGCTCTCTGTCCCCACCATTGTAGCACGTGTGTGGCCCAGGACGTAAGGGCCGTGATGATTTGACGTCATCCCCACCTTCCTCACGGTTTGCACCGGCAGTCTCTCTAGAGTCCCCGACATGACTCGCTGGCAACTAGAAATAGGGGTTGCGCTCGTTATAGGACTTAACCTGACACCTCACGGCACGAGCTGACGACAACCATGCAGCACCTTGCAATATGTCCGAAGAAAAGTCTGTTTCCAAACCTGTCATACTGCATTTAAGCCCTGGTAAGGTTCCTCGCGTATCATCGAATTAAACCACATGCTCCACCGCTTGTGCGGGCCCCCGTCAATTCCTTTGAGTTTCATTCTTGCGAACGTACTCCCCAGGTGGGTTACTTATCACTTTCGCTTGGCCACCCAGTACTCAAACGTACCGGACAGCTAGTAACCATCGTTTACGGCGTGGACTACCAGGGTATCTAATCCTGTTCGCTACCCACGCTTTCGTCCCTCAGCGTCAATGCATTGTTAGTGATCTGCCTTCGCAATCGGTATTCTATGTAATATCTAAGCATTTCACCGCTACACTACATATTCTAACCACTTCACAATGATTCAAGACTAACAGTATCAATGGCAGTGCCGGAGTTGAGCCCCTGCATTTCACCACTGACTTATCAGCCCGCCTACGGACCCTTTAAACCCAATGATTCCGGATAACGCTTGCACCCTCCGTATTACCGCGGCTGCTGGCACGGAGTTAGCCGGTGCTTATTCTTACGGTACCGTCAACTCTCCACACGTGGAGAGGTTTCTTCCCGTACAAAAGCAGTTTACAACCCATAGGGCCGTCTTCCTGCACGCGGCATGGCTGGATCAGGCTCTCGCCCACTGTCCAATATTCCTCACTGCTGCCTCCCGTAGGAGTCTGGTCCGTGTCTCAGTACCAGTGTGGGGGATCTCCCTCTCAGGACCCCTACCCATCGTAGCCTTGGTGAGCCGTTACCTCACCAACTAGCTAATGGGACGCATACTCATCTATCACCGTAACCTTTAATTGCATCTCCATGCGAAGTCGCAATACTATGAGGTGTTAATCCAAATTTCTTCGGGCTATCCCTCAGTGATAGGCAGATTGTATACGCGTTACGCACCCGTGCGCCGGTCGCCATCTTCCAGCAAGCTGGAAATGCTGCCCCTCGACTTGCATGTGTTAGGCCTGCCGCTAGCGTTCATCCTGAGCCAGGATCAAACTCTTCATCGTAGAATCTTTTAATAAGATCAATCGTTTGGACTAATCCCACCAAAAAAGACTATCCAATTGGCGTCGTGTTTATCTATCATACTATCTTAACCTTAACCTGAAATCAATCCCTAAAGATTAATCTCGGTCAAAAATTGTGCTGTCAATTCAATATCTCAATGAACATCTTCAAAATCCAAAACCAAAATCATAAGACCAAATCCATCACGATTCAGTAGTTGATATTTCAGCTTTTTTGAAGAACTTTTCGCTCCTAAAAACATATACTTGTTTTCCTAAGCGGGTGCAAATATACAGACACTATTTCTTTCCAACCAAACTTTTCTGCAAAAAAATTAAAGTTTTTTTAAACCCAATTCTCAATTACCTCATTTCCAATACCAAACACAAAAAGTTTTTTTTAGCC
>NZ_RMVE01000011.1 GCF_003865345.1 Nonlabens xiamenensis
CGACTTTACGATTAGTTTGAGTAATCCGGTAAGTACACCTACCACGGTAACTTACACCATCGCCGACGGTACGGCCCAAGAAGCTGGTACTGGTGCGGGAAGCAATGATTACGATAATCCTGCCACCCTTACGGTAACGATCCCTGCCGGATCAACTACCGCTACGGTCAGTGTTCCAGTAAATGGCGATACGACAGTAGAGCCTGATGAGACTTTTGACATCACATTGAATACGACCAATAATGGTACGATCAGCGCGACTGACAATGTAGGTACGGGAACGATTACCAATGACGATGCCGTTGTGGTCAGCATCAACGACATCACCCAAAACGAAGGTGATGCAGGTACGACCAATTTTGACTTTACGATTAGTTTGAGTAATCCGGTAAGTACACCTACCACGGTAACTTACACGATCGCCGACGGCACGGCCCAAGAAGCTGGTACTGGCGCGGGAAGCAATGATTACGATAATCCTGCCACTCTTACGGTAACGATTCCTGCCGGATCAACTACCGCTACGGTCAGTGTTCCAGTCAATGGCGATACGACAGTAGAGCCTGATGAGACTTTTGACATCACATTGAATACGACCAATAATGGTACGATCAGCGCGACTGACAATGTAGGTACGGGAACGATTACCAATGACGATGCTGTAGTGGTTAGCATCAATGACATCACCCAAAACGAAGGTGATGCAGGTACAACCAATTTTGACTTTACGATTAGTTTGAGTAATCCGGTAAGTACACCTACCACGGTAACTTACACGATCGCCGACGGTACGGCCCAAGAAGCTGGTACTGGTGCGGGTAGCAATGATTACGATAATCCTGCCACCCTTACGGTAACGATCCCTGCCGGATCAACTACCGCTACGGTCAGTGTTCCAGTAAATGGAGATACGACAGTAGAGCCTGATGAGACTTTTGACATCACATTGAATACGACCATTAATGGTACGATTAGCGCGACTGACAATGTAGGTACGGGAACGATTACCAATGACGATGCAACGATTTTTAGTGTTGGCGATATAACTGTAGCAGAAGATGCTGGAACAGCGAACGTAACGGTAAGTATTACCAATCCGAGCAGTGTTGATACAGTCATTGATATCACAACCTCTGACAATACAGCGATAGCACCTGGAGATTACACATCCACCACAACAACGGTGACGATCCCTGCGGGTAGTACTAGTGTTAATGTTTTGATTCCGATCACGGACGATGCCATCGGAGAGCCTACCGAAGACTTTACCGTAACTGGAACGCTCAATACTGGAGTCGCTTCTAATAATACTGATGATGGAACGGTGACAATTACAGACAATGATGCACCAACCTTCAACGTTGGCGATGTAACTGTAGCAGAAGATGCTGGAACAGCAAGCGTAACGGTAAGTATTTTAAATCCTAGCAGTGTTGATACGGTCATAGATATTACAACCGCTGACAATACAGCGATAGCACCTGGAGATTACACATCCACCACAACAATGGTGACGATCCCAGCGGGTAGTACTAGTGTTAATGTTTTGATTCCGATCACAGACGATGCCATGGGAGAGCCTACCGAAAACTTTACCGTAACTGGAACGCTCAATACTGGAGTCACTTCTAATAATACTGATGATGGAACGGTGACAATTACAGACAATGATGCACCAACCTTCAACGTTGGCGATGTAACTGTAGCAGAAGATGCTGGAACAGGAAGCGTAACGGTAAGTATTTCAAATCCTAGCAGTGTTGATACGGTCATAGATATTACAACCGCTGACAATACAGCGATAGCACCTGGAGATTACACATCCACCACAACAACGGTGACGATCCCAGCGGGTAGTACTAGTGTTAATGTTTTGATTCCGATCACAGACGATGCCATCGGAGAGCCTACCGAAAACTTTACCGTAACTGGAACGCTCAATACTGGAGTCACTTCTAATAATACTGATGATGGAACGGTGACAATTACAGACAATGATGCACCAACCTTCAACGTTGGCGATGTAACAGTAGCAGAAGATGCTGGAACAGCAAGCGTAACGGTAAGTATTTCAAATCCTAGCAGTGTTGATACAGTGATTGATATTATAACCGCTGATAATACAGCAATAGCACCAGGAGATTACACATCTACCACAACAACGGTGACAATCCCAGCGGGTGGCACTAGTGTTAATGTTTTGATTTCGATCACGGACGATGCCATCGGAGAGCCTACCGAAGACTTTACCGTAACTGGAACGCTCAATACTGGGGTCACTTCTAATAATACTGATGATGGTACGGTTACAATTACTGATAATGATTTCGGTACGGTAACAGGAACTGTTTTCAACGATATAAATGGAAATGGTGTTCAAGACGCTGGCGAACCTGGCATCCCAATGGTGGATGTGGTTATAACGGATGCTGATAGCAATATAATAACAGTTACTACAGATGCGAATGGTAGCTGGTCATTACTAGTGCCAAATGGTTCAACTACTGTAGATGTAGATGAAACGACTCTTCCAGTAGGAAGCGTTTTAACTACTACTGGCTCTGATCCAGAAACTGTTACCGTAACAAGCGGCTCCACAGTAGCTACCACAGATGATGGATACCAGGCACAGGGAACTGTAACTGGCACAGTATTTAATGATATCAACGGTAATGGTGTACAGGATGCTGGTGAGCCAGGTCTTGCTGATGTAGATGTAGAGATCACCGACAGTAATGGAGATACCCAAACGGTAACTACGGACGCCAACGGAGATTGGACGGCCACGGTTCCATCCGGAATTACGACCATCGACGTAGACGAGACTGATCCAGACTTCCCAGCTGGTGGGGTATTGACGACTCCAGGTTCTGATCCACAGACAGTAAACGTAGCTGGTGGAGCGACTGTTCCGACGACCAATGACGGATACCAGGCTCAGGGAACTGTAACTGGCACAGTATTTAACGACATCAACGGTAACGGTGTACAGGATGCTGGTGAGCCAGGTCTTGCTGATGTAGATGTAGAAATCACAGATAGTAATGGAGATACCCAAACGGTAACAACGGATGCCAACGGAGATTGGACGACCACGGTTCCAGCCGGAACTACGACCATTGACGTAGACGAGACCGATCCAGACTTCCCGGCTGGTGGTGTATTGACGACTCCAGGTTCTGATCCTGAGACAGTAAACGTAGCTGGTGGAGCGACAGTAGCTACCACAGATGACGGCTACCAGGCTCAGGGAACTGTAACCGGAACAGTATTTAATGACATCAATGGTAACGGTATACAGGATGCTGGCGAGCCAGGTTTTGCTGATGTAGATGTAGAAATCACAGATAGTAATGGAGATACCCAAACGGTAACAACGGATGCCAACGGAGATTGGACGGCCACGGTTCCAGCCGGAACTACGACCATCGACGTAGACGAGACTGATCCAGACTTCCCAGCTGGTGGTGTATTGACGACTCCAGGTTCTGATCCAGAGACAGTAAACGTAGCTGGTGGAGCGACTGTTCCGACGACCAATGACGGATACCAGGCACAGGGAACTGTAACTGGCACAGTATTTAATGACATCAACGGTAACGGTGTACAGGATGCTGGTGAGCCAGGTCTTGCTGATGTAGATGTAGAAATCACAGATAGTAATGGAGATACCCAAACTGTAACAACGGACGCCAACGGAGATTGGACGGCCACGGTTCCATCCGGAAGTACGACTATCGACGTAGACGAGACCGATCCGGACTTCCCAGCTGGTGGTGTATTGACGACTCCAGGTTCTGATCCTGAGACAGTAAACGTAGCTGGTGGAGCGACAGTAGCTACCACAGATGATGGATATTTTATAGTCCAATCTAACTTGGCTTTAAGCAAGACAAGTAGTGGTGTTATTGATAATAACATGGACGGAATTACCGATGCGGGTGACACTATCATTTATAGTTTCACAGTGACTAATAATGGTAATGTGACCATCGAAAACTTGGTGATTAACGATGCCAGAATTGGAATTTCAAATGCCGCAGTTACACCTTCCACTTTAGCCCCTGGGGCAACTGGAACTATAGCTGACGTTACCTACATTCTCACCGCAGCCGATATCACAGCGGGTAATGTAACGAATACTGCAGTAGCGACTGGAGATGCGATTGATCCCAACGGAGATCCGGCAGGTACAGTTTCAGATAATTCAGACGATCCTAACAATGGAACAAATTCTAACCCTGATGGAGATGCAGATCCTGATGATCCAACCGTCACTGTTCTCAATGCGAATGGGATACTTTCCGGCGTTGTATTTAATGATGCCAACGGAAACGGTGTTCAGGATGCTGCTGAAATGGGAATTCCTAACGTTGATGTGGAAATTACTGCTTCAGATAGTTCGACACAAACTGTAATAACCGATGCTAATGGAAACTGGACGGTTGTAGTGCCAGCAGGTTTGACTACATCTGATATTGATGAGACAACTTTGCCTAACGGTAACGAAGTTCAAACAGCCGGAACGGACCCAACGACCACAAATATTGCTGCTGGAACTGCAGTAGGTGAGCCTGCAGACGGTTTCCTTTCTCCTGATCCTAATTTGAATTTGATTAAAACCGATAATCCAGTTGTAGATGTAAATGGAAACGGAATTATTGACGCAGGTGATACAATCATATATGATTTTGTAATAGTAAATAATGGAAACGTAGAAGTTCAAAACATCACGATAAGTGATCCTACAATTGGAGTAACCAATTTAGCTGTAACGCCAAGTCCGTTGCAGCCTGGAACAACAAGTGCTACAGTTTCATTCGTCTATGCAATCACACCAACTGACATTGACAATTCTCAAATTGTAAACACCGCAACTGCTACCGGAGAGGCTATAGATCCAAATGGAATGACCTTAGGAAATGTTTCTGATGATTCCGATGATCCTGCTGACCTAACTGGTTTAGACCTAGATGGTGATGGCGATCAAGAAGATCCAACCGTGACTGATTTAAGTCAGCCCAATCTCGCTTTCGCGAAAACGGATACTTATGTGGATGCCAATATGAATGGCATTGTTGATGTCGGTGATACGATTACCTATAATTTTACGGTGACTAATAATGGAAACACGATAGTTACGAATCCAATCATTGATGATTCACGTATTAATGTGTCTAACCTTGTTGTTACGCCTACCACTTTGAATCCTGGAGATTCAGGTACTGCTTCAGCGATATATACGATCACCGCTGCCGATATAATTGCAGGTGATGTTACAAACACCGCCACAGTTACTGGGGAGGCGCAAGACAATGATGGTAATGCTCTGCCTCCTGTTACAGATGAGTCAGACGACCCTGATGATGCTACTAATATTGATAATGATAATGATGGAGATTTTGAAGACCCTACAGTCTTTACAATCCCTGCAGAAGGAATTATCAATGGAACGGTCTTCGAGGACACCAACGGCAACGGCGTACAGGATGCTGGCGAGCCAGGTATTGCAGGAGTAGACGTAGTGGTGACCGATAGCAATGGTGTACCTCAGACGGTAACCACGGATGCCAATGGAGCCTGGAGTGCAGTAGTACCAGCTGGCGATACGACCAGTGATATAGATGAGACAAGCCTACCTGCTG
>NZ_RMVE01000012.1 GCF_003865345.1 Nonlabens xiamenensis
ATTTGGATGGAAGTACAACTTCTATTCGACAAGAAAATGGAGCTCCCTATGAATGGAATGCTCCTGGTCAGAATGATCCAGCCTTACAGACGCTTTCTGCAGGAACGCACACCCTACGAGCGGTAGCGATAGATAACGAAGGAGCGACAGGTGAAGCCCAGGTTACAATCACAGTTAACGCTGCTCCAACAAATGCTGCTACAACATTAGTACACATTGTGAAACGCAACACGAATTTTGCACTTGATGCTGGTGATGATGCTGACGATTTTCAAAATATATACTTGTGGGCCGCAGACCCGACCAATGTGAATCAGCAGTGGGTGGAGATAGACAGAGGAGATGGCTATTATTCTTATCAGAAGGTAAACACCAATTACTGTATGGATGGAGGTGATGGAGGAATCGATGGTCAAAATGTATTTTTGTATCCCTGTGATGAAAACAACTACAACCAGCACTGGTTAAAAGTGGAAGGATCAAGTTTCAATAAACTGCAAAAACGCAATGCCTCAGGTTTTAGAATCGATGGTGGTACTGGCGGTGCCAACTTTCAGAATGTAGCCCTAGGGACGGCCGTGGCGTCAGACGTTAATCAGCATTTGGTTATCAATGTGATTTCAGGACCAGGATTGGCTTCCAAAGCTATAGGAGTTGAAGATAATTTGCGAAATGAGCTTACTATTTTCCCTAATCCGGCGAGCGAAGAGTTCACCATTAGTCTCCAAGGGATAAAAAGCGGCGAAATCTCAATCTATAATATCAATAGTCAGTTGATATTGACCAGGAAATACACAGGAGAACCACTAACCATCGATCGATCGGTAAGCCTAAAAGCTGGCATATACCTCATCAAAGCGGTGGGCAATGACGGTACTTCCATAGTTGAGAAGTTCATACTTAAGTAATGTTTATCAACCATTAAAAAGGGTGTCTGGGCTATCCCAGACAGCCTTTAAGTTATTGAAGCCTGTACCCTAACCCTGCAAGTCATAAGCTCATCATTGATCTTAAGATTGGAGCATCTAAAGACAGTGCTATCTTAAACATGGTTGGTCAATTGATGCTTCAAAGAAAATATAATGGTAATGCATTAAATATCACTCTTAATAGAACACTTTAAACAGGAATTTACCTATCAAAGGTGTTTTAGAAAATGGCTTAGTATTGAACAAAAAGCTGGTTGTTTTCTAGGAGATTTCATATGAGTGTAATGCATATTTTTTCTTCTGTGAACATACTCATGTCAAAGAACCGATAATTTGGAAGGTAGATGAACAGTTAGCATCCAATGCCTAATATCTACAATTACGTTAATAGCTTATATATAAGGTGATAAAGGATTGACCGAATCATAATTGCTTGAGATCAAAACTAATTTCCATTAGTAAATGTTAAAAAAATAAAAAAACTGAATTTTGCTAAATAAAAAGTATCTTTATATTGAAAATAGACAGCCTGAAAACCGCTTAAGAAACTAGTAATGAACAATTTGAAAATAAGCATATCACCTGCTCTTCCAGTAAGGCAGTTAAAGCTGATGATCGAACTTGTGTATTCCTGGCCAATGCGACGGTAAATTTTGAACCATACCCACCTAAGTGAAATGAATTAAAAAACATTCATTACAACTCTCAAAACCTTACGTATGTATTTCTTAATTGATCCCTCAATTGCTTTTAAGTCGGTGATTACCCCCTATTTTCATCAACTAAATTTTTATCAATTACAAAACTATTTTCCCCATGAAACACTTCACAAAATTTTTAATAGCATTTATGCTACTACTGGGCTTCACCGCCCTTGCTCAGCCCAACATACGGGTTAGAGGAAACACCGTTGATATATGGAACGTATCAGACTATAATTCAGACAATCAGGTTATCTTCTCACTCGGAGATAGAAAGGATTGGGAGATACGCGACGCAGTACCTGGACAAAACCATATCTGGCCATCCTCCAGACCTGCTCTCATCAGTGGTAAAGACTATGCCACAACTCCTCGAGCTAATGCGACCGGAGGGCGTGCTACTTCTCTTGATAGTTTCAGCGTTGATGTTGCGACCAGCATATTGATCGCAATACCGACAAATACATTGAATGCATCAGGTTGGACAGCCACTGGCGGAAGTTTTAATTCGTCAATTTCTACTTTTTATTATTATACCTACGATTACTCTCCTTCTGAAGGTTGGGTGGATTTCCCTTATTATGATGATGATAAGCCTACCATTATTTTTGCTGAACGTGGACACATCAAATGGGACAACCCTAAAACTATTGACGAATTTGCAGAAGGTGTATTGATTTGGGATGGTGAAAGCACATACAATAGATCAGGAAGGGTCTATGACCCAAACATTATAATTATGCCCAATGGCGATTATATCGCTGGAATTAAAAATCGGTTGTTTAAATCTACAGATAAAGGTTTGACATGGTCTCTCTTGAGCAATGATTTACAGGGTATTTGGCATGCATCTGTTTTTTTACATAACGGTGAGTTATACCTTATCGGTGATAGGCCAGATGGTGACGCCAGAATTACTAAATCAACAGATGGTGGGCAAACATGGCAGCCATTAGTAAATCTAAACTTTAAGAGTAGAAATGTCCCTTCTGAAGTACTGGTAGGAAACGGACGAATTTGGTTTGCCAATGAAGAGTATGAATCTGGAATCATCAACTTGGCCTCAGCTCCCGTTAATAGTGATTTGATGGACCCAAATAGCTGGGTGAGAACAAATAGAACAGATAGTAATCCTCGAACTAGCAGGACGGATCAAGAGCCGTGTATGATCATGGATACCGATGGATGGCCTATAGCCATGCCCGAAAAGGGACCTCCAATCAAAGCTGGTAGTGTCACTGGAGCAGGCCGTATGTTTGACAGAAGTTTATTTAATCTGGATGGTAGTGGCTCAAAGTTCACCGCCCTGTATGACGATGTAACAGGTAAATATTATGCGCTTACCAGTATCGGAGACCCACGATCAGCTTTGGCGCTGCACAGTTCCTATGACTTACAAAACTGGACCTTGGAGCAAGAACTTTTCAGAAGTCCGGCTTCAAGATTTCACGGTTTTAATTACCCTTTCATGAAGATTGATGGTGATGACCTCATTTTTGTTTTGAGAATGGCCTTTGAAAATGAAAGAGGTCAACCTATTCGTTGGCACGATGCCAATATGTTTACTTTTCACCGCGTCAGGAATTTCCGCGATCTTAGTCCTTGCTCGGTTATTCCTTATTACAATGTAAACAATACCGGATGGGAACTCAGTGGCGATGGTTCGGTGACAGTTGACGCTGGTGGAAGTGTAGAGTTTGGTCCACAGTCTAATGTTGACAGCGACCGAAATGTTGGTTCCTGGAGTTGGACTGGACCTAATGGATTTACAGCCAATACCAGGGAGATTTTGATCTCAAACTTAGGACCTAGCGATGTAGGTACCTATACCGCAACCAATACGAATTCTAACAATTGTGAATCAAGTTTTGAATTTTATGTCGATGGAGCGGGATATGAAATCCCTCCAACGGTGAGTTTTGCTGCTCCAGTGGATGGAGCGACGTTCTCAGCAGGCGACAATATTGGTACAGTCGAGGTTCTAGCTACAGATAGCGATGGCAGCATTTCCAATGTCAATCTATATTTGGATGGAAGTGCAACTTCTATTCGACAAGAGAATGGATTTCCTTACGAATGGAACGCTCCTGGTCAGAATGATCCTGCCTTACAAACGCTTTCAGCAGGAACCCACACCCTTCGTGCGGTAGCTGTGGATAATGAAGGAGCGATTGGTGAAGCCACA
>NZ_RMVE01000013.1 GCF_003865345.1 Nonlabens xiamenensis
TGGGTTTCCGTTGCTGTCTACTATGTCAACGCTTACGCCACCCAATCCAGCTTCTCCTGGATCTTGAACACCATTTCCGTTAGCATCATTAAACACTACTCCGCTGACCGTGCCATCAAGGGTAGGTACCGTATAACCATCATCCGTACTTGGCGTATCGGTTCCAGCTACAGCAGTTACCGTTTCAGGATCAGAGCCTGCTGTGGTCAGTGCACTTCCAGCTGGAAGCGTCGTTTCATCCACATCGATATCAGTATCTCCAGCTGGCACTTGCGCTGTCCAACTTCCGTCAGCTGCAGTTACCACCGTTTGTGGGTTTCCGTTGCTGTCTACTATGTCAACGCTTACGCCACCCAAACCAGCTTCACCTGGGTCTTGAACACCGTTTCCGTTAGCATCATTAAACACTACTCCGCTGACCGTGCCATCAAGGGTAGGTACCGTATAACCATCATCCGTACTTGATGTATCGGTTCCAGCTACAACAGTTACTGTTTCAGGATCAGAGCCTACTGTGGTCAGTGCACTTCCGGCTGGTAGCGTCGTTTCATCCACATCGATATCAGTATCTCCAGCTGGCACTTGCGCTGTCCAACTTCCGTCGGCTGCAGTTACCACCGTTTGTGGGTTTCCGTTGCTGTCTACTATGTCAACGCTTACGCCACCCAATCCAGCTTCTCCTGGGTCTTGAACACCGTTTCCGTTAGCATCATTGAAGACAGTTCCTAGTACTCTACCTGTAGGTGTTAATGTGGTTACCGTTGGATCGTCTGCATCGCCATCTCCATCAGGATCTACATTCGTCGGATCGTTTGGATCATCACTATCATCACTGACCGTACCTAGTGGATCTCCATTCGGATCTACAGCATCTCCAGAGGCGATAGCCGTGTTGGTCACACTACCCGCAGCGATATCTGCTGGCGTAAGCACATAGGTCACATCAGCGATCGTACCGGTAGCTCCAGGAGCAAGTGTGCTCGGTGTTACTGAGGCGCCGGTGATACCGATCACCGCATCATCGATCACCAGGTTGTTGACCGTTACATTTCCGTTGTTCGTTACAAGGAAGCTGTACGTAATCGTATCGCCAGCATCCGTAATACCGTTCATATTCGCATCAACTACTCCTCCACTGGTCTTCTCAAGGGCAAGATTAGGAACTGCCGCAAAGAAACCATCTGCAGGCTCAGATACCGTGGCTCCTGCTCCTACCGTAGTAGTCGTCGGATCGGTTCCGGCCGTCTGGATGTCTACTCCAGCAGGTAAGCTTGTCTCATCTATATCACTGGTCGTATCACCAGCTGGTACCACTGCACTCCAGGCTCCATTGGCATCCGTGGTTACCGTCTGAGGTAAACCATTGCTATCGGTCACCACTACGTCTACTCCTGCAATACCTGGCTCGCCAGCATCCTGTACGCCGTTGCCATTGGTATCCTCGAAGACCGTTCCGGTCAAAAGACCAGTACCATCAAGGGTGGTTACCGTTGGATCGTCTGCATCGCCATCTCCATCAGGATCTACATTCGTCGGATCGTTTGGATCATCACTATCATCACTGACCGTACCTAGTGGATCTCCATTCGGATCTACAGCATCTCCAGAGGCGATAGCCGTGTTGGTCACACTACCCGCAGCAATATCTGCTGGCGTAAGCACATAGGTCACATCAGCGATCGTACCGGTAGCTCCAGGAGCAAGTGTGCCCGGTGTTACTGAGGCGCCGGTGATACCGATC
>NZ_RMVE01000001.1 GCF_003865345.1 Nonlabens xiamenensis
TTTTTGGAAATCACCCAATAGCCCAGAAGGATTTTCGTTCGCCGAACGAAATATGCAATGAATATGGCTAGGCATAAAACAATACGCATAAACCTCCATACCCTTTTCTGCCCTACAGTATTGAACACTTTGTTCAAGAATATCGAAATCAAACTGTCGCGTAAAAACATCTATCCAATAGACCGTTGCATAACTCACGAAATATGCGCCGGCCTTGTTGTGGAATTTGTAGTTTCTACTCATTCCTCAAAAATACAAAAGCTGCAACACTACATTACAGCTTCTGTTTTTTATTTATTACTCGGTACGCCACTAGTCACAGACTAGTGGTAGCGGGGGTCTAAGAGCTTGAGCCTAAAGATCGTTTACTATCAAAGAAGTGATCGGATACCATGATTAAAAGGTCGCGATTGAAAAATATAGGGGTACTTTAAACAAAAAAAGGAAAACCAAAAGTGGCTTTCCTTTTCCATGTGAAGATTAAAAAAAATAATTAGCGAGATTCAAATACATATTTCAAATCTTTATTTAGCAATACAAGAGTATCTGTTGTTATTTTCTCAACTAGGTAAGATGTTGAATACATATCTATAAATAATTCTTCTTTATCGTTAACCCTTAATTCATAGGTGTCATCAAACACTTGGTCTCCAAAATCCTCTTTAACAAGTTGTCCTTGAGCATTCACTCTAAAGCGATACATATTGCCATCTTGCCTAAATTCCCACACCTTAACAATTTCTTCAAATCTATGATTATTATACTGAATTAGATCCCATTTTTTTTTAGCATTATTGTGTAACAATAGGTCAATAGATTTTTTGTCTTTACAATTAATTACTAGTAAGATTATCGATAAAGTAAATAAATATTTCATATAATTAATTTAATATAATAGTATCGAGAGTTATACTGGGGGACATTTCAACAGTATTTCCATTTCGAGTATATGTAACTCCTGTAGACATGCTACGAGAGTTAAAACTGTCAATTCTATCTTGAATTGATGAAGCGCTTTCTCCATCTTTAATCGCTAAATTCAAGTAATGAAGTACGGCGGAAGACCCAGTAGACTTAAAAGCATCGGTAGTCATAAAATAAGACTGGTGATCTATTTGCTCAAGGTACCTTTCTGTATGTTGCAAATTAGTTTCTGGACCATTTCCAATATGTCCTTCTTCGTGAACAATAACGTTTTGAAAATTAAACGCATTTTCAAGGAACCCACTAATATCTTGGAAATCAGTGGAGACGAACATACTAGCGTCGTTGAAAACAGCCATTACTGCACCTGGATATTCTTTGACCCCGTCGACATTATTAGTAATTCCAGCTTCGTCTGCATAATGATTAGCAATGTTTGTTAGCAAACTCCTGTTAGCAGCAGAACCATAATGCAAATCCGTTACCGAAACACTATTATCTCTTGCAAAACTTGAGTTCAAATCGAGATTTAAAACAACAAGATCAAATGAAGTAACAATTCTAATATTATTTGTGGATCTATTATCAGAACCTAAATAATTACCTTGGCTATCAAAATAATCATCTTGCGGTGCCATTCCATCTGGGTCTGTATATTTAATAGGGTTATTGTAAACATAATTGTATGAGCTCCAGGCAACAAATTGCTCCGCTAACGGATCAACACTCAACCACCCCAGCTTTTTTATGTAATGACTGGTCATCATAGCTCGTCATAAAGATAGGCAAGTTGTGGTCTTTTTATGTATGTGGTGTGGGCTTACTCTTGAGTTGGCACTGGGTGCAACCCAGCGCCAGCGGGGGGATTAAATGAAAAAAGTGATATTGAGATTCTTACTATTCTTATCCCTCCAACGGATCCAGCCATAAATAAATTTCGATCCTGTTTCTATTTTTATTTTTAGCCAGTCTCCGTTAACAGCGACAGGTTTAACGATGGTCTGACTCATATCTGGCAAAGGAATTAATGAACCATCAATTTTTTCATATAAATTAGTATTGTTCAGGTTTACCTGAACGTTTTCTCGCTCCAATAAAAACTTTTCCCATGTGGTCGTCTTCAGTGACTTTTCAGACTCCATATTAATAAACTTTGTCTGATAAGTTTTTTCGTTTACCACCACTTCTATCATATACGCTTTTTCAGCTACTGCTCTTAAGGTTAGGCTCATATTATCAGGATGAAATCTTAGTGGTTGAAATTCAGGGTTATAAAAATCGTACTTCCCATCAGAATCATCGTAAGCAAAAGAAATTTGATGCCAAATACTTCCATCATGGTTTCGGAAGGTTATTGTATCGGTAATTTTTGGATCATTAACTAACAATACAACCTTATCAACTGATTTAAAATTCTTTGGAATTGAATTTGAAAAATGCACGGCATGATTGTTATTCTCTATGCCTGAAGATTCCTTTTTCTTACACGATAAACAAACAGACAAAATAATGGTCAAAATCAAAATTTTCATAACTAAAACCGCATATAGCCAGGACGATGTACAATACTCTTAATCGGTCGCTGAAGATTTGTAATATTTGAATTATTATTTGCTCTTCCCAGATGTCCATGATCATTGTGATTTGAAATCTGAGTCGGCCCAGTTAAATTTCCTGAAGTACCTTGGTAATTAACAGTGAATCCGAAGCGATCAGCAGTATCATACACAGTTTGATTGTTGTTTTGACTGAAACTCGGACTATTAAAAGCATTTCCAGATTGAAAACTCTCTCCATTATTGTTTAAGTAACGAAAATCTACGTCAATGCCACTTCTGTTACCATTATGACCATGTCCAGAATGATGTGCGAAACCAGCTTGCCATGGATCACTGCCATTTGAAGATGACATATCGCCTAAGTCTATAGATAATCCATCATTATTTAAACTGGATACTAAACCATAAATTGCAGCTGCTGTTTCAGGCGTCACATAATGATCACCACTTCCCACGGTTTCGGATGGATTAGTGGATTCCCCACCCGCATCAACGGTACCGTATCTCCCAAAATTATCCCCCCGATGCTGGAAACTGTACCATGCCATCATTATTTTCAGATAATACACCTACTAATGTGTAATCTTCTTGGAAATTACCGGAAGTACCAGCATTTTGATAATAATATTCATGCGCGCCCTCTTGTTCTACTCTTTTGATATCACCATTTTCCTTAATATAAAATATATCCTGTCCACTACGCCCATCTGGATCCACGTATCTTAAGGGATTGTTCCAGACATAGCCATAGGGATCCATTGTTTGTTCCGCTAATGGATCTACACTCAACCACCGACTAAACTTAGGATTACAGTACCTTGCCCCATAATAATAATTCCCAGTCTCGCTATCAAGTTCCGTGGCATAAAATTTATAGGGAACATTGTAAGAATTCTGATGCTCTTCAACTAGTGTCTCCCCAAAGGGCAGATATTCCATATGTTGGGTGACCACGCGATTCATATCCGTAATATACGATGAACTTCCCAAATGATCAGGATGATACCAATAGGCATCCAGCCACTCGCTGTTATGGGAGTAAGCCGCTAATCCGCCTTCCTGTACGGGTGCCTGAATCGTATGAGATTGCCCCATTTGCTCATAGCTAGTTGACAAAGCAGTGTGCTGTTCCTGCGCATTAGCATCTGCCAAAGGTCTAACCTTTCCTGTCATTGCATCAAACCAATCTCTTTCAATGGGATATAATCCCAGATCTTCGGCCGTACGTAATGTACTATTAATACGTAGGGAATCCATATAATAATGCTTGGTATATCTGGTAATTATATTGCCCGCTTGTGGCTTTTTATTTGACCTTAGCCTTGAAAGCTGGGCTTTCATATAACTTAGATTACCTGCGGTGATCCCTGGCTCAAGCTGATCATGAAAATAAAGCCTGAGCTGGGTAACCCCAGCTCTCGGGCTTTTTATTTGACCTTAGCCTTGAAAGCTGGGCTTTCATATAACTTAGATTACCTGCGGTGATCCCTGGCTCAAGCTGATCATGAAAATAAAGCCTGAGCTGGGTAACCCCAGCTCTCGGGCTTTTTATTTGACCTTAGCCTTGAAAGCTGGGCTTTCGGCACGGTCAAATAAAAAGCCCGATTTTCCTACCAGAAAATCAGGCTTTGCTTTAAGCAGTGAGGAAGGGATTCGAACCCTCGAAACGCTTTTGACGTTTACACACTTTCCAGGCGTGCGCCTTCGACCACTCGGCCACCTCACTAATTGTAATTTTGAGTCTGCAAAAATAGACAAATCAGATACGCCTGCCAATTTTTTCCGATAAATCTATTCGGTAACTTCTCCGCGTAAAGATGTTTCAAAATAATACCTGAAATCTGGCAGACTGGAGGTATGGTGCAGCAAATACATCATCTTTGCCAGCGCTGCTTCCGTAGTCATATCCTTTCCAGAAACCAGTCCCAGAGATTTCAATTGAATACTGGTTTCATATTTCCCCATAGAGACTGCACCACCTACACATTGGGTGACGTTTACAATACGAATATCTCTAGACAAAGCTGTTTTAAGTGTTTCTATAAACCAGCCTTCGGTAGGAGCATTTCCACTGCCATAAGTTTCCAAAATAATTCCTTGTAAACCGGCAATATTACAAATCGCAGAAACGACTTTTGGAGTAATGCCTGGAAACAATTTTAATACTACCACATCATTCACTAATTCTGGCCGGTAACGCATTTTTGTTGCATCATCCTTAACCACTTCTATGGCCGGGTCATTTCCAGGCCAATCCCATAAACGTCGTTTGTCAATGTTTAAATGCACCCCACTGATGGCCAAAGGCGGATAATTAGGCGAACTGAAAGCTTCAAAGTGATCTGCATTCATTTTTGCGGTGCGGTTAGCGCGATAGAGCTGGTATTCAAAATATATACACACTTCCCTTATCACTGGTTTTCCGTGATCTTGCTGGCTAGCCAATTGTACACTTGTGATCAAGTTTTCTTTGGCGTCGGTCCGCAAGTCGCCGATAGGCAATTGGGATCCAGTAAGAATAATAGGTTTGGTCAGATTCTCAAACATAAAGCTCAGCGTACTGCCAGTATAGGACATGGTATCACTACCGTGCAGAACAACAAAACCCTGATAATCATCATAACGCTCGTGGATCACATCTCCTAATTTGCGCCATTCCTTCAAATTCATGTCAGAACTGTCGAGCGGATGATCAAAAGAATAAGTATCTATATGACAATCCAATTGTTTGATCTCGGGAATATGTACTAATAATTCGGAAAAATCAAAGGCTTTTAAAGCCTTGGTTTCTGGATCCATCATCATTCCAATGGTACCACCGGTGTAAATGAGCAATATGTTAGGCTTCATGCGTGACAGCCAATTTTTCCGCATTCATCACTGGCCGGGCATACATGTGCAGGAAACTGTTAACCTCCTTCTCATCAGCGGTATTCACTCGCATTCTCAATCGGCGTTCAAACTGCATTCTATCGTGCTCAGAATAGTGATCGGCATAGGTTTGACTGTCGTGAAGGAGATCATAGGCCGTATAGTTGGTAGGCCAGAGTTTATAGTTGCGCTGTATTTCCTGATCTAGATGTTTAACGACTCGCTGTAGGACCTGATTGGTACTTTGGGATTCAAGATCCTCTACATGAAATGCCTTCCCAGCGGTGATATGAATATGCTTTTTTTGCCCCAGTGCACCCTTTAAAATGCTATTGAAATCTTCATTTTCTGATTTGATATACTCTTCGTCGGCAGCCTGAGCCAGTAGTTCGGGCACTTTCAATATATCAGTAGGATCGTACTCATAAGAAATTGTCACTGGCACAATATTCAGACTGTTTAAATAAGACTCCAGGGACTGGTCTCCAGCAGCTAAGGCGATCATTTTGAGCACACCTTGCTCTGTCTTATCATTCCCATCTTTGGTCCGGCCTTGGCGCTGAGCAATCCATACACTGCGATTCTCTTCCTTGAGCAGATGTCTCATGTATTCGCTGAGTTTCTTACTACTCATCAATATTTCTCTAGGACTGGCGCCTCTCTTCACAATGAAATTTCGCGTAAGCTTACTTAACGCATTGACAAATGGACGTTGAACTAAATTATCTCCAATAGCACTTGCCGTACGAATGAGACCTTTATTGAACAACGTAAGGTTAATCAAAGAGGTGTCCAGCACAATATCTCTATGGTTGGAAATGTACAAATAGCTGCGATCTGGATCCAATTGGTCAAATCCAGAGGTGGTCAATCCTGCAGAAGTCTCAGTAAGTACCCGTTCAACACTTTTACATATCACATCTCTTTGAAAGTCATTGATTGACTTGCATGAGGTCACTATGGCTTTGGTTACCTCATAATCCTGATCAGGAAAGGTGTACTGAAACAAGGCCTTGATCATAGGGTGGCGCACGGCGCTTTGCAAGGCTACCTGCACCTCTGCATCATTAAAAAATCGTATGTCGTCGTATCTACCCAAAATATATGCTATGAATAACAAAAGTAACCAATACGGTTGCTATATACCGAAGACTTCACGAGAATTTAGGGTTGTGATTCTTGCTACTTCCTCCACCTCGAGGTCGTACAACTCAGCTACTTTATCTGCGATATAGGTGATATATGCAGTTTCATTGCGCTTTCCGCGAAAGGGCTTTGGAGCCAAATATGGCGCATCCGTTTCCAAGACAATATGCTCGAGTGCTATTTGATTCAGAAACTGATCAATTTTTCCATTTTTAAAGGTCACAACCCCACCAATACCTAATTTCATATTTAGCTTTATCGCTTGCAGCGCTTGCTCATAGGTACCGGTAAAACAGTGGAAGATTCCTTGAAGCTTGGTATCTGCATAATCTTCCAAGACTTCAAAAACTTCGTCAAAGGCATCCCTACAATGGATCACAATAGGTAAGTCACGTTCCAGAGCCCATTTGATCTGGGTATGGAAAGCCATTTGTTGTTGTGTTACAAAACTTTTATCCCAGTAGAGGTCCATACCGATCTCGCCAATAGCCACATATTTTTCCTTGTCAAGCATTTCGGCCACATGAGACAACTCTTCTTCGACATTTTCTTTAACATGGGTCGGGTGTAAACCGCACATTAAATGTAAATGCTCCGGAAACCTCGCCTTTAAATCCAACATATCTTGGGTATAAGTAGAGTCGATGGCGGGAACAAAAAAACGTTGCACACCTGCTTGAATAGCTCGTTGAATCATCTGGTCCTGGTCATCAGAAAAAGATTCGCTGTATAAATGGGTATGTGTATCGGTAAGTATCATTCGGCAAAAATAAACAAGCTGGGTAGAGTTGCCAGCCTAATTCTCTTACCAACTGACTTTTGTTTCTCACTGATTTGATGTGATTATCTTATGATTTAGTTTTTGGGGAGGCGATACACCCTGAGTATATTTACCACACGCAAATGCATACATGACTTCACTAAAAAAGATTCTAGTCTCACAGGGCTATATACAGCACAACATCCGTCTGGCCCCCAAAAGTGGCCATATCGTCACCAAAGCCATGATTAACGGACACATGGGTAGGTTTATCATTGACACTGGAGCAAGTGCTACCTGCGTTAATCAAGAGCTTTACAAAGAATTTCAGTTGGAAACGGAATTTATGGAGCGTCAAATCGGCACTGCAAGTGGGTCTCTAAGACCGCGCATATCTCATAAAAATACGCTTGAACTGGGAGATTGGACAGATGAGGATGTCACTTTATTGAGTATGGATATGAGTTATATCAATAATGCGCTCAAGGCGGAAGGCATGAACTCCATCCAAGGATTATTGGGCGCAGACTTTTTAATCACCGCCAAAGCAGTGATCGATTATAAAGGAAAAAAAATGTATCTCAAAAAATAAACCCCAACGCTACTGGCTGGGGTATTTTAATTAAGCCTGTATATTTTTTAATAATTGACAGTGAACATTCCCTCAGTTATTTGAAAGTTGTTGGGTCCACCTGTCGTAAATTCGAATGTCCCACTGATCGTACGATTGGTTGAATCAGCGGCTGTAATCACCAGGTTTCCTGATGTACTGGTAGAGATAGTGCCATTGGAGGATACATAGGTACCTATATAATCACCAGATGCACCAAAGTTATAACTACCAGGCATTGTATCCACTGGCAATATGATACCGATGGTATTTGGTCCATTGGACGCATTAATCAGAAGTTCGCCTCCGCTTAAATTTGGAGATATTTGAGTGGGATTTAAGGCTGTTCCATCTATTCTTGCTCTGAAAGTATTGGCTCCTGTTCCTCCCATAGTATTATCAATGATAGGTGAGCCAAAAGGCACCTTGAAAATAACACCTTGGCGCATATACAGGGAATCTGCATTATTGGGCAGATAACTCACAAAACTGAAGTTTCCAGTTACTCCAGAAGCGTTAACCTCGGTCAACTCAACTTCGCCTCTACCATTTCCTACATTGGAGGAAAAGGATTGGCCACCATTAAAGATATAATTGACTTCACTATTGGAACCAGCTCCTAATCTATAGGTGCCTACAGAACCAGCGTTGAGATTAAAAAGAACTGTTTCTAAAGGGTTTTGACCAATTATGGTCAGCGACCCATCATTATTGCTGGTTGCACTAAAAGAGTTGGATTTGAAAAACTCACCGTTGCGGACCGCCTGTAGGGCTGGAACATTATCATCATCCAGGTTATCAGAACAAGAATTAAGTCCAAGGCTTAGGGAGCATATGACCAACAAATAAGAGAAGAGGGATTTCATAGTTTTTGGGATACTGAATTTCAACAAATGTAAATAAAAATTGTATATATGCTTTTGATAATGAAATAAATGATATTTTTGCAAACTCAAATTAATAATCACGGGTCGGGCACCCATAAACTTTAATGTTATGCCAGTAAAAATTAGATTACAGAGACACGGTAAGAAAGGTAAGCCATTCTACTGGATCGTCGCAGCCGATGTACGCGCTAAAAGAGACGGTAAATTTTTGGAAAAACTAGGAACTTACAATCCTAACACTAACCCAGCCACCATTGATCTTGATGTGGACAATTCTGTAAAGTGGTTGGAAAATGGAGCACAACCTACAGACACAGCTCGTGCATTATTGGGTTACAAAGGTGTGATGTTGAAAAAACACTTGATGGGTGGTGTAAAAAAAGGCGCTTTTACCGAAGAACAGGCGGAAGAAAAATTCAATGCTTGGTTGGAAGAAAAAGAAGCTAAAATCGCTGGAAAAGCAGCCAACTTGAAAAAAGACGCGGATGATGCAGCTGCCAAAGCCTTAGAAGCTGAAAAAGCTGTCAACGAAGCCCGTATCGCTGCCAATGCTCCTGAGCCTGAAGAAGAGCCAGTAGCAGAAGCAGAAGAAGCGAGCAAGGAAGAAGAATAAAACTGGAACCATGCGTAAAGAGAATTGTTTTTACGTAGGAACCATCGTCAACAAATTTAGTTTTAAGGGCGAAGTCCTGGTCAAATTAGACACAGATGAACCCGAACTATTTCTGGAAATGGAATCAGTTTTTATCGATCTCGGTAAAAAATTGATTCCATTTTTTATTGAAAAAAGCCAACTGCACAAATCCATGTTGCTGCGTCTTAAAATAGAGGACATCGATGATGAGGCTGCTGCAGATGCGATCATGAAAAAAGAACTCTATCTTCCCTTGTCTTTCCTTCCTGAATTAGAGGGGAACAAGTTTTATTTCCACGAGGTGATCGGCTTTACCATGATCGATGATCAATACGGCGACATAGGATCTGTCACAGCTATCAATGATAGCACTACCCAAGCCTTGTTTGAAGTAGAAAAAGACGGCAAGCAAATCCTAATCCCTCTGAATGACCATTTTATCAAAAAGGTCGATCGAAACAATAAAACGATTGAGATCAACACTCCGGATGGACTCATTGACCTTTATCTTTCCTAAACTTCTGGTATGCCGGTTTTCAAATTCAAACAATTTGAAGTGGAACAAGATCGTTGTGCTCAAAAAATCGGGACAGATGCCGTGCTGCTAGGGGCTTGGATGGAGGCAGAAGATCCAAAAACCGTTCTGGATGTAGGAACAGGAACGGGAGTGATTGCACTCATGGCAGCCCAACGATTTCCATTGGCCCAGATTGAAGCCGTAGAATTAGATGAGCAGGCCTTTGAACAAGCCACTGATAATTTTGAAAACAGCCCTTGGAATGACCGCCTATTTTGTTTTCATGCCTCATTTCAGGAATTTTGTGCCGAAATGGAAGAGCCTTACGATCTGATTGTAAGTAACCCGCCTTTTTTTGACAGCCAAATGCTCAATGAAAATCACGAGCCTGAAACCAGAAGAAAGCAAGCGCGATTTGACGACTCCCTTTCCTTTGAAGATTTGATAGGCGGAGTCAAGTATTTGTTGGCAGATGAAGGAACCTTTACCTGTATCATACCCAAGGCACGTGAACAACAAATGATTGAGATCGCTTTAGAACATGGAATGACAGTCTCTCGCATCTCTGATGTTAAAGGTAGAGCCGATGTCCCCAGTAAAAGATCGCTAATTGCCTTTAGAAATGATCCTAATTCAGTTCCCAAACAAAATGGATTGAACAATGAAGTCTCGATTCCCGATAGGAGCCTACTGATCATTGAAAAATCACGCCATAACTACACCGAAGAATACAAAAATTTAACCCGAGACTTCTATTTGGACAAGGGAACAGAAACCGAGAAATAAACAAGTTTTTTGTTTTCCAAGCGTATTCAGATTGCTATTTTTACGACCAAATGATTCAACTATTTTCATTACTATAACCTTATAGTGATTTTATATCCTATTTTCTATGAAGCCAGACCTATTTGAAGCCCCGGATTACTATCAATTGGATGACCTGCTGACCGAAGAACACAAAATGATCAGGGACGCTGCACGCGCTTGGGTAAAACGAGACGTCTCTCCCATCATTGAACAAGCTGCTCAAGAAGCTAAATTCCCTAAAAGTATCATTCCAGGACTAGCTGCGATCGGCGCTTTTGGCCCTTATATACCTGAGGAATATGGTGGAGCAGGACTGGATCAAATATCCTACGGATTAATCATGCAGGAAATTGAACGAGGAGACAGTGGGGTCCGCTCTACAGCTTCAGTTCAATCATCTTTGGTGATGTATCCCATCTGGAAATATGGAAGTGAAGAGCATCGTAAAAAGTTCCTTCCAAAACTCGCTAGTGGAGAGTTTATGGGATCCTTTGGTTTGACCGAACCCGACCATGGTTCGAACCCAGGAGGAATGGTGACCCATTACAAAGATGCAGGAGATGGAGAACACGTGATACTCAATGGAGCCAAACTATGGATCTCCAACAGTCCATTCTGTGATGTTGCAGTGGTCTGGGCAAAGAATGAAGAAGGACGTATTCACGGCATCATCGTCGAAAGAGGAATGGAAGGTTTTTCTACTCCTGAAACACACAATAAATGGTCATTACGCGCTAGTGCAACTGGCGAACTCATTTTCCAAGATGTAAAAGTTCCTAAATCCAACATTTTGCCAGGTCGGTCTGGTCTGGGCGCTCCACTCAGTTGTTTGGACAGTGCAAGATTTGGGATCGCTTGGGGTGCTATTGGTGCGGCCATGGATTGTTATGACACAGCCTTAAGATATGCCAAGGAACGCATACAATTTGGCAAGCCCATCGCCGCTTTCCAACTACAACAAAAGAAATTGGCTGAAATGATCACAGAGATTACCAAGGCTCAATTACTCGCATGGCGACTAGGCGTACTCAGAGAAGAAGGAAATGCCACAAGTGCACAGATTTCCATGGCGAAGAGAAATAATGTGGACATGGCGATCAACATTGCCAGGGAAGCCAGACAAATTCTTGGTGGTATGGGAATCACTGGTGAATATAGCATCATGCGACATATGATGAATCTTGAGAGCGTTATTACTTATGAAGGAACGCATGATATCCACTTGCTAATTACCGGGTTAGATATTACAGGTGAAAATGCATTTAAGTAATTAGCTTCTTTTGAGGAAATAAAACCCCACAATCATCATTCGTAGCAGTTGGTATTGCCGATCAAACAACCTTATACAATTAGCGGTCCTTCACTCACTGACCGAGTTCTGTTAAGTATATCCCAATACTTCCTCTATACTTGAAGAGACTGTCTTTGGTAGGTATTTTTGCAAAAACTCTGCCGTATGATCGATGTGCATCAATTGATTTTTAAGCAAATCCAAGAAGAGCGGAATGCACTACTGGAGCATCCGCTTTACCAGTCCATTCAATCCGATGAGGACCTGCGATTGTTTATGGAATTACATGTTTATGCAGTTTGGGATTTTATGTCCTTGCTTAAGGCTCTCCAACAACAGCTGACCTGTACCCAAACGCCTTGGATGCCGGTTGGAGATCCAGATTTGCGTTACCTCATCAATGAAATTGTCTTGGCAGAGGAGACAGACATTGACATCGACGGAAACAGGAAGAGCCATTATGAAATGTACATCGATGCCATGGAATCGATAGGCATGGAAACCCAACCTACTCATGATCTGATCCAACTTTTGGCCAAGTCAGAAAACATCTTATCGGCGATAAAATCCACGAGTCTTCCTGATGCTGCAAAACAATTTCTAACCTCCACATTTGAAATCATCCAAGGTGGCAAACCACACGAGATAGCCGCTGCCTTCACCTATGGAAGGGAAGACCTGATTCCAGAAATGTTTACTGAAATATTAGAAGGCATGCATAAAAGCGATTTAAATGTCAATCTTAAACCCGTACAATATTATTTTGACCGTCACATCGAACTGGATGGTGATGAACATGGTCCAATGGCACATAAAATGGTGGCGCTCCTATGTGACAACGATCAGGTTAAAATAGAGGAAGCCGCAAGAGTTGCAAGTAAAGCATTAGCATCCCGCATCCGTTTGTTTAACGGTATTTTAAGTAATATCCAAGAAAAAAAAGGCGTTATGGGTACCTAAACCCATATTATGAAATTTGTAAAATCCCTATTAGTACTACTTGTTATTTTCATGACCATTTCTTGTAGCAGTGATGACGATGCGACTGCCCAAGAACAATTTGAACTCAACACCACCAATTTTGCCGGCACCTATCAATTGACGAGTTATGAACGCAATATCAGGGAAACCGAGACCTTCAACGGCGCCAATGTTACTGCCGACATATCGATTACAGGCGACACCTTTACCAATGCCCAGTACACCTTCAATCAAAACGGGTCTTTCAGTACCTCTGGGTCTTATAGAGAAACCAAAGTCACCCGCGTATCCGGAAATGACCCACAAACGGAGTCTACGATCATTAATTTGGACAGCAACGGCTCCTATATTCTAAACGATGAAACCTCTGGAATAACTATTACCAATGCAGCTGAAGGAGGCATTTCAAGTGGAAGGGTAACCAATTTCACCGAAAACGGTTTTATCATTATGCTGGATGAAAGCAGAGTAGACGGTGATTCCAGTTATGAATCAGAAACCATCCTAAGATTCGAGAGATAATGCTTCATGCTAGCCACAATAAGTAAGACACTGATAACATCTTACCAATATCAAAATGGTTGGCAATAAAAAACAGAAGAGGCTGTCCAAAAAGTTAATAAACATTATTGCTGTCAGTCTGAACTTGTAGAAGAAGTTTTGATAATCATAAAGTTAAAAACTTCGACAGGTTCAGTTTGAGCGTATAAAGTTTCTTTTTGGACAGCCTCTTCAGTTGTTGAAGAGTGGCATTTGACTAGTTGGCTAAGTCAGCTCTTGCACCTCCAGGAGCAAACAAAGCTCTCATTCTGGCCTTTTGCCCATTACTGAACATGTACATGCATGCGTCATTGGTGTAATCCATGTAGTTCATGGTCATATCCGTTGATCTACAATGGTTAGTTGGGTAAGAAGGACAACCATAGTTGGCACGATCAGAAGTAGGCGTATCAGAAACGAAGTCATCACGGTTACATCTTCCGTCACCCCAAATGTGTCTGAGGTTCAAATAGTGTCCTACCTCGTGAGTTGCCGTACGCCCACGATCAAATGGAGCGCTTACATAACCTGTGGTACCAAAGAATTGTGGAGAAATTACCACGCCGTCCGTGCTGGCGCTTCCTCCGGGGAATTGCGCATACCCTAGGATTCCGCCTCCAATATTACATACCCAAATATTCAGAGCATTGGCTGGATCTACAACGCTCACTCCACCATTAGCATCAAACTTCATAGCGTCATTTGTTCCCCAAGAGGTACGTGAAGATGACTTTCTGGTTACGCCAGCGAGAGTAAAAGTAATCTCACTATCTGCTGCTAAACCGGCAAATTCAGAGGGCACTTGGTTTGCATCGTTATTTGTCTTTCTGAAGTCATCGTTCAGAACGGCGATTTGCGAATCGATCTGTGCGTTGCTGATATTCTCGTTGGCATTATTATATATAACGTGAACATATACTGGAATGTTGATCGTACCTAAATTATCGGAACCGCCAGAACCGCCATCTCCATCTCCTCCACCTCTGGGTGGTTTACCTTTCTTGGCCAGTGATTCTTGAAGAAATAGAGATGTCTGGGATTCAATCTGCATTACATTTCTTTGGAATTCAGGATTCTGCAACATCTTTTCGTAATTCTCATTCGCATGACATTTTCGAGCCGCAGCGATATCGATACCATCGTTGTTGATCGCCTCAAGTGATTCTTCGTTGGAATCATTGCTACAAGAAGCAACAGCAAAGGCCAAAGCGGCCATGAGCAAAACTTTTTTCATTATAATTATTTAAGGATTAGACCACCAATATATACGAATTACCCTATATCTTAATATTTTCTTAACATAATAGGTTGATTTTTTCGATAACCTGTCATGTCGTATATTTAAGAGTAATGAACCCTACATCAGCTGTATTATGAAAGCCATTTGGAATGAGCAAGTTATCGCAGAAAGTGACGAAACTATCGTTGTGGAGAACAATCATTACTTTCCACCAGATAGTATAAAGCCAGAATTTTATAAGAAAAGTGACACTACCTCTGTCTGCCCTTGGAAAGGTACCGCAAGCTACTATCACCTGGTAGTTGGTGATGAAACCAATCAAGATGCTGCCTGGTATTATCCAGCAACCAAACACGCAGCCAAAGAGATTGAATCCTATGTTGCGTTTTGGAAAGGAGTCAAAGTGACCGAGTAATCAATCGGGTATCAATGCTTTCAAATCGTCTAAAGTATTGGCTTCCTCAATAGGTTTGTCTTTACGCCATCTTACAATACGCGGGAATCGAGTAGCAACTCCAGACTTGTGACGCGTACTGGGCGCAATACCTTCAAATGCAATTTCAAATACATGATGTGGGGTAACCGATCTCACGGGTCCAAATCGCTCTAAAGTATTTTTTTTGATCCAAGCATCTACCTTACGAAACTCGGCGTCAGTCAAACCTGAATACGCTTTGGCAAAGGTCACCAGCTCACCTTGGTCCCACAAACCAAAAGTATAATCTGTATAAAGATTAGCCCTCCTTCCATGACCCCTCATGGCATAGGTCAGTACAGCATCGATAGAAAATGGATCAGTTTTCCATTTCCACCAATCCCCTTTTTTACGTCCTACCAAATACGGACTGTCTTTTCTTTTAATCATCAATCCTTCTGATCTTTTTTCCCTGGCCAGGTCTCTTTCTTCTGCAGCGGCCTCCCAGCTATTAAAATACATGGTTTCAGAAAGAAAAATAGGCGTGCGCTCTTCTTGAGTCAGTTGTTCTTCACCTTGATTAATCTCCGTAACCAATTGGTCCAACTTAGCACGTCTTTCCGCGTAAGCGAGATGCCGAATATCCTGGCCTTCGTGTTCTAACAGGTCATAGGCTACGACCACCACTGGTACATCGGCAAGTAATTTTTTACCAATTGTCTTGCGACCAATACGTTTTTGAAGATCATTAAAATGTAGAATCTGCCCATCCTTAAATGGTAAAATTTCGCCATCGATCACTGTTCCATCTGGTATTTTCCCCAGAAATCTTTGAAATTCCGGATACTTATCCGTAACCAACTCTTCTCCTCGTGACCAAACAAAGAGTTCGCCTGATCGGATAATAGATTGTGAACGTATACCATCCCACTTATGCTCCATGGCCCAATCCGTGACTGAACCCAGGTCATCAACCTCAGCCTCGACCGCATAGGCCAAATAAAAAGGATATGGTTTCCCCCTGCGGGCAATTTCATTATCCTCAAATATCAACTCCTGGAAACTGGTGTTTTCACCTGTCCAACTCCCCATCAACTTGTGCGCCAACACATCCTTGTCAATTCCAGTAGCATCTGCCAGGGCTCTAGTCATTAGTTTTTGGGACACCCCTATCCTAAATCCTCCGGTCATAATCTTATTGAATACAAAGCGCTCGTAGTAATTGAGTCTTAACCATATATCAGAAAGATACGCTTGCTTTTCCCTATCTTCTTTGGACCTTAAATCGATGATGTCTTGGATGATTTCGGATAGGCTTTTATCGGTAGACTTTTCGGCGCTGGGCAGAATCAAGGCAATAGTTTCGGCCAGATCACCCACGATATGGTAGCTTTCCTCGAATAGCCATTCAGGTATACCGCTTAAAGCAGTTGCCCATTGTCTCATCAAAGTAGTATTCACAGGCCTTTTGGGTCTTCTGTGTGAAAGAATAGCAATCGCCCATAATTTGTCAGGATCGGCTGCAGTTTTGAAGTATTCTGTGAGTGCCGCTACTTTTAAATTGGTTTTATTGGTACCATCGATAACCCTTATCATTTCCGCAAATTCTTTCATACGTCCTGATTTTTCTGGTCATGTTCGTCTGGATTTTCATCGGCACTATCCTTGGAATCTAGATTTTCACCTTCATATTGCGTGCGTTCACTAATGGCATTAAGACCTTTCTCTTCTCTGAGGAATCTGGCAAAAATCTCTTGGTAACCGTGTGTGGTGATAACGTTTTCACAACCTGTTGCCTCGATACTTTGCAATAAACCTTCCCAATCGCAATGGTCAGACAAGACGAAACCTTTATCAATGGCACGTCTGCGTCTGGCTCCCCTAAAGGTCATCCATCCACTGGCGCTAGAGGTAACGTAGGGAACCATTCGCCTCATCCATGGTGATCCGTGCGCACTGGGCGGCGCAACAACGATTTGCCCCACCAATTCATCCTTTGTGGTATCTCGAGTGATCAAATGTGTTGGTGGAAGATCCAACTGGTGACGTAGTACTTCGGTCATTTTATACACCGCTCCATGACAGTAAATTTTCAGGTGTGAAGTATCTAAATGTTTAATCACACGCTGTGCTTTTCCCAAAGAATAGGCAAAAATGACCGAAGTTTTCCCTTCGGCATTGTTTTGTGCACACCAGGTATTGATATCATTCATCACTTGAGCTTGGGGCTGCCATTTAAAGGCCGGTAATCCAAAAGTACATTCCGTGATAAAAGTATCACACTGGACGGGTTCAAAAGGCACAGAAATACCGTCATTCTCTACTTTATAGTCTCCAGTAAACACCCAGACCTCTCCTTTATGTTCCACCCTTATTTGTGAAGAGCCTGGAATATGTCCTGCCGGAAAAAAAGAAAAATTTACATTATTGATGCTAAAACTTTTATCGTATTCGACCTCGGTTACCTCAATATCTCCCAGCCGATGTTTGATGATGGGTACATTGTCCTTGTGGGTGATATATTGATGATGCCCCCATCTGGAATGGTCAGCATGCCCGTGAGTGATCAATGCTTTTTTCACAGGTTTCCACGGGTCGAGATAAACTCCAGCTTGTTTGCAGTAGATACCTTTATCAGTAAATTGAAGTAATGGATCCCTCATGAAATAAAGTTAAGGGCATCCTCTGTCACTACGAAAGGATTAAGAAGAGTTTATCCTTTCGGCATTCTACATGGCTGAGATCAATAGTTCAATTGACCGCACTTGAGTCCACAGATCCTTCAGCGGCCTCTTGGTCTGCCAGTCGATCAAGCTCGAGATCTTCTAGTAACTGTCGTCTGTTCTCGTCATACTCGTTGACTTTCCAATTGATCTGATCTTTGAGTTCGTCCAGTGCTTGAATAATATCATTAAATTTTTCCGCCCTCACCTCTGGATCCTTAACTGTGTAATCTAGATAAGACAAATAAATTCCCAATCGTGTTTGTAGTACCTTAATCCGGGAGAGAACAGGCTGACTATCTACATGATCAACCTGAGTATCTGCCATCTTCTGGGCTGCAGTGACCAACTCACGTGTAGCAGCCACAGAATGGTCATAATTTTCCAGCCGGGTAGAAAAGTCGACGTATTCGGGCCATTCTGACATTTGCCGACTTGCTTTTCCGATCAATTCAATACCCGGTTGTCGCAGCTTTATATCAGCAAAGGAGACCTTTTGGGTAGATGATGTAACCACTTCCACTTCTTTTTTACAAGAAAGCAGGAGGCACAGCATTATCAGGCTTCCGAAAAAAAATGTCATGATTCTCATATGACAAATATGCTTATAATTGACGCAAAAAAAAAGTGATGTAATATGCGACACTTCTCTACCACGTATAGCGGATCTTCATACTTTAACAAAAAACGTCATTCCATCAATTCTTTAAGAACTTTATCCCTTTTTATTTAAGGATTCGCTTTCGCGAAAGCGATATCCGCCAAAACTTTAAAACTATTAAATTGATGTGCCTAACCGACCTTTTTTATCTTTGTAACAAAGTAGAGAAATGGCAAAAAAAGTCTTAGTCATCGGCGCCTGTGGGCAAATTGGAACAGAGCTCACAATGCGCTTGCGAGAGATGTATGGTGCAGAGCAAGTGATTGCCAGTGACATCAGGGAGGGAAATGACCAACTCATGCAATCCGGCCCGTTTGAGCAGTTGGATGCCATGAACAAAGAGCAAGTAGAAGATGTTTGTCTGCACTATGAAATCGATGAGGTTTTTTTAATGGCCGCGATGTTGAGCGCCACTGGTGAAAAATTCCCGAAGAAAGCCTGGAATTTAAACATGGATTCCTTGATGAATGTGTTGGATTTAGGGCGTGAGGGCAAAGTGGAAAAAATATTTTGGCCGTCCAGCATTGCGGTTTTTGGCCCAACGACGCCAAAGGAAAACACGCCCCAGCATACCATCATGGAACCTACCACAGTCTATGGGATCAGTAAACAAACTGGAGAGCGCTGGTGTGAATATTACCATAACAAATATGGGGTGGACGTACGATCGATCAGGTATCCGGGATTGATTTCTTGGAAAACCCAACCTGGAGGTGGTACTACTGATTATGCCGTGGATATTTTTCACCAAGCGATATCCAAGGGGTCTTATGAATGTTTCTTAAAGCCCGACACTGCGCTTCCAATGATGTATATGGAAGACGCCATTAGAGCCACGGTTGAAATCATGAATGCAGACCCGACTAGCATCAAAGAAAGATCTTCTTATAATTTAAGCGGAATGAGCTTTACACCGGAAGAAATAGCTCAAGAGATCAAAAAGAATCTACCTGAATTTTCCATTAGCTATCGACCCGATTTCAGACAAGAGATTGCTGATAGTTGGCCTGGCTCCATCGATGACCAACAGGCGCGAAAGGATTGGAATTGGGAACATAAATACGCCCTGGACAGCATGGTACAGGAAATGTTGCAACAATTGAAGACCGATTAATTTTTTACAGTAAGGTAAGTCACCTATTCCTATATTTGTAGTTCCTAAATCATTAAAATACTATGTCGTTTTCCAGCTTATTTGAATCTGGCGAAAGCACCAGAAATAAAAGTCACTTTGCCTCCATGGTCAGCCTGGCCCAAGCCTCGGGAATGGACAAGGAGGAATTAGAGGTTTTGGAACGTTTTAAGTCCAAACTTGATATATCAGATGCGGATTATGAGGCTATTCTAAAAAATCCATCCAACTACCCGATCAACCCACCCAACAACTCAGATGAGCGCATTCAGTGGTTGCACGATTTATTTAAAATTGTTTTTGCAGATCATGAAATGCAAGAGGCGGAACATAAACTCTTAAGAAGGTATGCGACTGCAATTGGTTACAACGATGCGGATGCCGAATACCTAGTACAGCGTTCCATTGAGATTTTCAGTGGCCATATGAACCTGGAAGATTACCGTTACTTGCTGAACAAAGACCGATAAGCGCTCTACTGAAACTTTTTTAAAGAAAGCCTTTTATAGATGGTGGATAGTAATTCGTCATCCGTATAAGGCTTTCTTAGCACATCCTTAAAGCCTGCCTTACGCAATGCTGCCAGCCTGTCTTTGCTGCTTTCTGTGGTTAAGGCTATATAGGGTATTTTTTTATTGGCTTCACTGGCGTACTCTTTCATCAGCTCCATCAAACCTATAGCATCGAGTTGCGAGAGGTTAGAAGACATGAGTACCAAATCATATTCATCGCGCTCCATAGCTACCAATAATTCTTTGGGATCTGTAAAAACGACAGTATCAAAATTACCTGAATGAACCAATACTTTAAGTGCGGTAAGTTGGGTGGCATGATTATCCTCTACCAAGACCAATCTTATTTTTTGCTCCAATTTAATTTGGTCCTGTTTGATTAGTTTTTTCTCAGTTTCTGGTTTCCTTATAGGAACAATTAGATTCAGATCCATCACTTGACGAAGCTCTTCTTGATTTGAAGTCACATCTTTTAAACCACCACCCATCAATGAAATGAGTTCGCTGGCAATAGCGTACCCCAATCCCTGCTGGTTCTCCAGGGCAGCCTTATTGCTTTGGGAAACTTTCATACTACTGGGGCGGTTTACGTTCCATACAAACCTTAGGCTTGATCGATTGGCATGCCTTTGATTCTCCTCCACCCTAAGGCGGATAGTTCCTCCGTGGTTAAAGAATAATTTATTCTCAAATAAGTTGGTCAGTATTTGATCTAATCGTCTTTCATCTACCCTTACCAACCCAGGCAACGCGTTTGGATCCATGGTCATTTCAAAAACAGAGCCCTCCCTTTTGGCCCTTTGCTGGAATCTGAACTCGAGATCCTTTAAGAAAGAGCTCAATGATATCGGCTCTTCTTGTAAAGACAGCTTTTTGTTCTTCAGGAATGACAATTCCATTAAGTCGTCAGACAATCTTTTCAACTTAAGACTTTGATCACTGATAGCTTTTACCAATTGCGTCTGCTCTAGAGGTAGTTCCGCTTTAAGTAGGAGAGATGAAAACGAACCCACCAACGTAAGTGCGCTCTTTAATTCATGGGAGAACCCAGAAAGAAATCGACTTTGAAAAATATCTTTTTCCTGCAACCAATGGTTCCTCATTTCCAGGATCTCATTAAAGATCAAAGATTCATTCTTCTGCTGTGCAACTTCCTGTACCCGCTCGTAGAATAAAGTATGATCCACGACAATCAGGCTACCTCTATTATCCTCTCGTATGTTGATTATTACATCAATCACCTTGTCCCCTATATGAACGGCTTCAAGCTCGATCTGTTCAGTTTGCGTATGAAGCAGGTGGTAGACCGATTCAAAAAACGGATGTTGTTCCTGTAGCTTTAATGAATCATCTAATTTAAGAATAGGTGCCCCAGCGTTGATAAAACTTCCGTCGGCTTCCACATCGATGATCTGTTTAGGCTGAGCTTCTGAATATTGCTTTTTCATGTTCCCTTGTAAATAAGGATCTTGGCCATTTTTTCAAATAAGCGAGCTACGTTGTTCCCTTCTTTAGCGCTGACCAGTATATCTAAAAAAAACAACTCTTCTTTTTTTTCTGCAATCGAGCCTTTGGGTAATAAATCAGATTTATTCCCTACACAAATGATGGGTATATTCCCAAAGTTCTTGCGCAGATATATTTTATGTTCTTCAATATGTTCGTAGGTCTTTGGTCGGGTCAGATCGCATACATAAACAAATCCGTGAGTTCCCAAAAGATAGGCTTTTCTGATGTTCTCTACTTCATCGGTTCCCTCGGTATCCCAGATAATTAAGTTGACAGTTTCATCCTTTAGCTCCACAGTTTTCTTTAAGATATGAACGCCTATGGTCACCTTGTATTCCTCTGAAAATTCTTCTTCCACAAAACGACGGATCAATGAGGTCTTCCCCACCCCAAAACTTCCTACGATTACAATTTTCTTTGCAACCATACTAATGACTAAAGCTGAAGTTTTGAAAATTATTATTCAACATCTGCTCAAGTGATGTCTTATCGTGTAGAATCTTTTGGTCGTTGATTAGTTTACTCATTTCCAAATTGAAGTTTTCCAGTTGATTTTCCAGGGTTTCCGTAAAGGTACCACTTATGGCAGCAGCAATATAATATTTGTGAAAGCTGTGAATATGTATTTCGTATAGATCGTATTCAATGGATTGCAGGTCGTGACCGGTCTCCCTAAAAGCATCCTCCACAAAGGCTTTGATCGCCGTGAGCATACCACTGATCATATCTTGATCTACGGTCTCCTTAATGCTATAACTGCCCAACAAGATCCCACTGCCTTTTTCAATCACATAAACTTGCTCGATCTGTGCCTGGGCTGATTCACTCAGGATGATTTCTCTTTCACTGACACCGCTGAAAATGGACTTGATTTTTCTTTTCAAACTTTTAAGGGAAAAGACGTCCTTGGTGCTTTTCTCTATATTTTCGGACAACATTTTGATCTCGTTGGAGATGTATTTCTTGATCATCTTTCCCAGGATGGGATACAAGGCTTCAACCACCTCATCCTTGGATTCCTCAATTTGTATTTTTAAGGTTTTTGTGATCACTGGACCAAGTTGTTCAGGAATGTTTTGGGCAAATTCTTCCAGCTCTTCCTGAACGATGGGTGATATCTTTTCCGATAATTTTTGCCTTTCTCTGAGTGTGGCTTCTAATACCTCTAATTTCTCAGAAAGCTCTTCGGCAAGTTTACGGTCATCGGTGAGGAGAAGTGTTTTAAGTAGGGCCAACTTTTCTTCCTGGCTGACCATATGGCGTTATGCTTTAATTTTTTTACCCAGCTCCACCAGGGCATCACCCAACATTTTACGACTGGTCTTTTGATCTTCAAGATCATCCAGACGCTCTTCCAATTTGTTTTCCAGGTCGGTGATACGTATGCTTAAATCGGTAGTAAGGCTATCGATGCTTTTACTCAACTCTTCGCGGGTATCCTCAATCAGATCGTGTAGTTCCTGACGTTTGTCCAGTATGTCTTTTTTGAGCAGTTCAAATTCAGAATTATATTGCTGGATATTTTCTCCAAAAATCAGATTCTTTATCGCTTCCAGTTTGGACTGGCTATCCACCGTAGGAACTGATGAGTCTTCAGGTTGCTTCTTGTCTGCCATGTGGTAGGTTTTAGACAGACTAAGTTAAACCAAAAATCTTATTTGGGATATTTGGCCATGAACTCTTCTGCTTTCTTTACCATATTTTCGCTTCCGCAGAAGAAGGGAACCCGCTGGTGTAGCGCATTGGGCTTCAGATCCATAATCCTGGTATGCCCATCACTGGCCCTACCTCCTGCCTGTTCGGCAATAAAAGCCATGGGGTTACACTCATACAACAACCTCAACTTACCATTACGTGCTCGCGAACTCTTGGGATAAAGATATATACCACCTTTAATCATATTGCGGTGGATATCGCTGACCAAGCTACCAATATATCTACTGGTATAAGGTCGGTCACCTTCTTCTGCCTGACAATACTTGATGTAATCCTTTACTCCTTGGGGAAAATGCACATAATTCCCTTCATTAACACTATAGATATTTCCATCTTTTGGAAACTGCATGTTGGGATGGGATAGATAATAGGTGCCCAGTGCTGGGTTAAGAGTAAATCCATTCACACCATGACCAGTGGTGTACACGAGCATAGTAGAGGTTCCATAGACAATATAACCAGCTGCCACCTGCATGTTACCTGGCTGTAAAAAATCCTCCAATTGTACTGGAGTACCCACTGGTGTCACACGTCTATAAATAGAAAATATAGTTCCTACAGAAACATTGACATCAATATTGGAACTACCATCCAAAGGATCAATAAGCACCACATATTTATTGCCGTGGTCTCCCCTACTTCCCTTGATGGTGATAAAATCATCGTTCTCTTCACTGGCGATTCCACAAACAATTTGCCTATTTGTCAAGGTATGGATGAATACATTGTTGGCAAAAACATCCAGTTTCTGCTGGTCTTCTCCCTGGGTATTGACCTCTCCGGCGCTTCCAGTGATATCGACCAATCCTGCTTTGTTCACTTCATGGTTGACCATCTTGGCCGCCAGCCTGATCGAATTAATGAGTCTGGAGAGTTCCCCACTACTGTATTGAAATTCTGCCTGGTTTTCAATGATAAATTCGCCCAGGGATTGGTTTTTTGTAGCCATAAGATCAAAAGTTGCGCAAATATCCAATTTAATCGCATCAACTACAACGTTGTAATTGATCATTTGGACAAATTTTATCCCATCCCTTTATATATTTACTCAAATTTTTGTCGTGATTGAAATTAGAGAAGCCCAAAAATCCGATTTTCCGAGAGTAATCGAACTCATTACCGAACTGGCCATTTTTGAAAAGGAACCAGATGCTGTAGAGATAAGCATCGAGGAACTGGAGGCCAATGGACTGGGAGAAAATGCATTATTCAAGTGCTTTGTAGGCCTATATGAGGGGAAGATTGAGGGCATCAGCATTTGTTACCCTAGGTTTTCTACCTGGAAGGGAAAAACTATACACCTAGAAGACCTAATCGTCACTGAAAACATGCGCGGTAAAGGGCTGGGCAAGGCGCTTTATGACAAAGTGCTGATTTATGCCCATGAGCAAGGCGTGCGTCGTGTGGAATGGGTGGTATTGGATTGGAATAAAAACGCCATCAACTTTTACGAGCGCACAGGTGCCACTATGATCAAGGACTGGTACCTGGCACAAATGGATGCACAGTCATTGGAAAACTACATCAACAATTTATGAGAATCTACAAATTTGGTGGCGCCTCTGTCAAGGATGCAGACGGCGTACGCAATGTTTTGAATGTAATACAAACGATGGGGACAGAAGACCTTGGATTGGTCGTATCTGCAATGGGTAAAACCACCAACGCCCTGGAAGCCGTGATCGAGACCTATCAAAAGAACCATAATAATTATCTGGATCTGATTGACGAACTCCACAGACAGCATTTACAGATCATCGATGCGCTGGGATCTAAATCCCCCGGTATAGAAGAAGAATGGTTGGTACGCTTTCGCGAAAGCGATATAAAAAAAGGCATAAAAGCCATCATTGAATCTTTAAAAGGAGAATTACTACGCAACAAAAGCCGCAATTATAGTTTTTTATACGACCAGGTGGTGAGTAATGGCGAACTCCTTTCTACTAGAATTGTTGCGGCATTTTTAAATGCTTGCGAAGTACCTGTGCAATGGAAGGATGCCCGACAGTTGATCTCTACCGATAACAAATACCGAGATGCAGCTGTTCAATGGGAGGAAAGTGAACAACGCATACAAGAAGCATGTAGTGACCAATTATTTATCACACAAGGTTTCATCGGGTCTGACGAAAACGGATTTACCACTACCCTAGGTAGAGAGGGGAGCGATTATACGGCTGCTATTTTGGCCTATTGCCTCAATGCCAGCGGAGTGACCATCTGGAAGGATGTACCTGGTGTATTGAATGGAGATCCTCGTGTTTTTCAAAACACCGTTCTGTTGGAAACGATTCCCTACAGTGAGGCCATTGAATTGGCTTTTTATGGTGCATCGGTGATCCACCCTAAAACCCTTCAACCTCTCCAAGGCAAGGAAATACCCTTGTACGTAAAGTCTTTTTTAAACCCAAAGGATTCTGGGACTGTTATTACCTCGGCGCCAGAGATCAAACCCAGTACGCCATGTTTTATAGTGAGAAAAAATTTGGTGTTTTTACGTATTGCTTCCAGAGATTTTAGCTTTATCGGTGAGCACAATATTTCTGATATCTTCCATGAATTAAGCACGCATAAAATGCAGGTTGGACTGATACAAAACAGTGCAATTAGTTTTTCACTGTGTGTAGAAGACAAATACCATAAAATTAAAGACCTGCTTAGAGACCTGGAATCCAGATATAAGGTCAGTCATGTGGAAGGTGTTTCCCTATATACTGTGAGGCATTATGACGACGCTTCGATGGAAATGGTAGAAGCAGGTAAGGAAAAACTCCTCAAGCAACGCACACAGGAAACAATGCAACTTATCGTCAAAGACTAGCCCCTGTACATTTATATTATATTTGTGTTATACTACTGACCAATATATGGGACTTGTCAATGCAAAAGAGGTAGCCAAGGCTATCCATATAGATCGATATGGCTTTTTGGGAACCCTTGGGGGATGGGTCCTGATGAAGGTGCTGCGCATCTCTACACTGAATAAAATTTACAACAAGCACAAAGACAAGCAAAACACTAAATTTTTAAATGCACTATTGGAGGACCTTCAAATTGAATTTGAAATTCCCGACGAAGACTTACGGCGCATTCCGAAAACAGGGTCTTTTATTACGATTTCTAATCATCCATTGGGAGGAGTAGACGGTATATTGTTGCTTAAATTGTTGCTTGATCGCAGGCCTGATTACAAGATCATTGCTAATTTTTTGTTGCACCGTATAGAGCCTCTCAAACCGTTTATCATGCCTGTGAATCCGTTTGAAGAACGCAAAGACGTCAAATCAAGCACCTCCGGATTTATGCAGGCCATTCGGCATTTAAAAAATGACATGCCACTGGGAATATTTCCTGCTGGAGAGGTATCTACCTATCGGGATGGCAAGTTGGTGGTTGATCGACCATGGGAAGAGAGTGCCATGAAATTAGTGCAGCGGGCAGAAGTACCAGTGATTCCCATATATTTTCACGCCAAGAATAGTTCCTTGTTCTATAGGATGGCCAAAATGTCTGACACGTTGAGGACTGCAAAGCTTCCTTCAGAATTATTGACCCAAAAAAATAGGGTGATCAAAGTGCGTATAGGTAACGCCATACCAGTGAAAGTACAACAGGAACAGGAAAGTCTTGAAGCATTTACCGATTTCTTGAGGAAGAAAACTTACATGCTTGCCAAACCTTATGATAGGGAAGCTAAACGCTTGAGCGATATACCCAAGACCATTAAAATCCCCAAACCTCCGAAAAAGATTGATGCTAGCGGTGATCAACTGGCGATGATTCAAGAGGTCAATAGATTGAGGGAACAGGATAAGCGTTTACTAGAATCAAAAAACTACGAAGTTTTTCTGGCCAAAAAAGACCAGATACCCACCATCCTTAAAGAGATTGGTATCTTGAGAGAGATCACTTTTAGAGCAATAGGAGAAGGAACCAACAATTCTACCGACTTGGATCGCTATGACGATTATTACCACCAGATGTTCTTATGGGACAACGAAACCAATCGGATTGCAGGTGCTTATCGCATGGGAATGGGTAGCGAGATCAGTAAAGTTTATGGAATGAAAGGTTTCTACCTCAATGAACTGTTTAGGTTTGAACCCGAGTTACACAAAATGATGGCAGAGTCCATTGAGATGGGAAGGGCGTTTATCATTAAGGAATACCAGCAAAAACCTATGCCCCTGTTTTTACTATGGAAAGGGATTGTACACTGTACCTTGAGGTTTCCAGAACATAAATATTTAATCGGAGGGGTAAGCATCAGCAATAAATTCTCCAATTTTTCCAAATCTTTAATGATTGAATTTATGAAGAGTAATTACTACGATCCTTATGTGGCCCAGTATATTACTCCGAAGAAGGATTTTAAAGTTAAGCTGGAAGATGCCGATAAGGATTTTATTTTTGATGAAAGTGAGGCCGACCTAAATAAGTTTGACAGGCTGATTGATGAATTAGAACCCAACGAACTGCGCCTACCAGTTTTAATCAAAAAATACGTCAAGCAAAATGCCAAGGTGGTGGCCTTTAATGTAGATCCGTTGTTCAATAATGCTGTTGACGGTTTGATGTATATACGTATAGCCGACTTGCCAGAAAGCACAGTAAAACCAGTAATGGAGGAATTCCAAGCCGAAATGGAGTCCAAATATTTTAAAACCCCAAATGGCCAGGAGGAACAGGGGTGACAGCTTCAACACATGAAATATGTGTATTTAACTTTTCTGCTAATAGCTTTCCCTTTGGCACTAAACAGCCAAAGTTTTACGGGAACAGTTCGCAATGCCAAAACCCAAGAGTCATTACCCAACGTGAATGTCTATTATTCTGGGAGTAGCACCGGCACCATTACAGACTTTGATGGGAACTTTGTTTTACCTGCACTTGAGCACGATCAAAAAATCATCGTTTATAGTTTGATGGGGTTTGAGACACTTACTATGTCCAATCCTATGAACTCCTCCATTGGCGTCATTGAATTGACCGAATCTATAGGGGAATTACCAGCCGTTTATCTGGATCCTGACCCCTGGAGTCGAGAAAAAAAAGAGGCTTATTTTAAAGAACAGTTCTTAGGGAATACCGCCGTTGCAGATCGGTGCGAAATCCTGAATATGGAGGATATCCGCCTGCAATTTATTCCTTCCATTGATAAAATGGTCGCCTATTGCCCAGTTCCAATCAAAGTGGTGAATAAAGATTTGGGGTATTTGGTGCATCTGGAATTATCTGAGTTTGAAATCAGTTTCAGGAAAGTGGATTTAAAAAAATTACCCGAAGAGATTGCGACAAATCCTAGGATAGAAAAGCGCACACATGTCATGGAGTCTTCATTATATGTGGCCACCACTTACTTTGAAGAGTTGAAAGAGAAAAGACCTGGGATGAGAAAAAGAAAACGACATAGAAAAAGGGCCTTTAAACGATCTGATGTAAAGTTTTTTCAAACGATCATAGCAGATGAATTTGCAGAAGCAAACTACAAGTTATACCATAAGGGTAAACCAGTTAAATACGACAAACAGATCAGAGTCGTACCGAAGGAAGGTTACTATGAAGTGATTTTTAGGGAGATGTCATACCAAGTTGTGGACGGAGAGGGGTATCAATCCAATATTCAAATTGATAATCATCGACTGTATATCACCAAATTTGGCACTGTTATGAACTACAGGGATTTTCGGTGGGGCGGATTTATCTCCAGGCTAAAGGTATCTGGAATGCTTCCGTTGGAATATGTGCCGAATCCGTGAACCCTATTTGGCTTTAGTGGCAGTTTTGACTTTTTTATCTAGATGGGTTTCTACAAAATCAGCGCAATACTGTTGCAATTCTTTGCGAGCAGATTTAAAGGCTTTTTTAGATTCTTTTGCATCTTCTGTGGTTTGGTCCAGACCATCCATTTCCAGATGAAAGAATTGTTTGCCTTTGATATTATTTTGGGCGTATGACTTGGCTTTGTCAGAGAAAGTCAAAACAAAATCAAAAGTCACTTCTTTGAGCTGATCCAATTGATAAGTCTCTTTTAAGGGAGCAATACCGATAGAATCCATGACTTTTTTGGCCATATGATGCAACTCTCTAGGCTCTAGACCTATACCAACAACCTTGGTCTTTTTGGGACTGTAGTATTGAAGAAATGCACTTGCCATCGGGCCAAGGGTCGAATGCGTTGTACTGAGAACAAGTAATTTTTTTGCCATTGTCAGATTAGACATTTACAGTCCAATGTTAAGGCAAAGTTAAGTTGCTTATAGTGGAAGAACAAAAAAAGCCTTTAATCTTAACATTAAAGGCTTTATCTTGTTGATATCCAGATAGGTTTAAAACCATGGTTTTTTACGAACCTGGTAGGTTTCATAGAATTCTTCATCTGATTTGGTCAAATAGATGATTCCTTCAATCTGTCCAAGAAGTCCACCAACTCCACAAGTAAAAATGGTAATGGCGATTTGGATCAATCCTTCATTGGTATATCCGAGTACAAATTTATGCACACCTAAGGCTCCGGCTACAATACCTAATACACCGGCAAGAACTTTTTTATTTTCTTGATGCGGTGGGTATTGGCGATGCGGCTGATTGAATTGCGACTGAGTTTGCTGATTGGTTTCTTGTTCTGTATTCATTGAGTTGTTTTAATTAAAACCAGGCCTTTTTGTTGACTTGATAGGTCTGATAAAATTCTTCATCCGATTTAGTCAGATAGATAATTCCCTCGATGAGTCCGATCACACCGGGTATCCAAACAAATAAAAAACCGACAAAGAAACAAGAGAGCACGAGACCTACAAGTGTCACCGCAGCTAGAATTATTCCTTCATTGGTATAACCCAAAATAAATTTATGTACCCCAAAGGCACCAACGAAGATACCCAAGACACCCGCAAGCACCTTTTTGTTTTCATTGCTATTTACGGTGTCATTAAATCCTTGTTTGAAGTCTTCGGCGGTATTGCCAGCGGCTTGTGAGGCGTGATTAAAGGCCTCTTTGGCCGAATCGGTGGCTTTATCAAAGCCGCTTTTGGTACTATCGTAATCTTCTGAACTCATGGCGGTTGTGTTTTGATTAGTGCAGCAAATGTAAATTATTTTTCAAATAAATCCTCCTTGGCAGGTTCCCACAGCTCGACTTTACGACCGTCCAGATCCAGTATCCAACCAAATTTACCATATTCAAACTCCTGCATCTCCCCCACTAGCTGTACACCATTTGATTTTAACTCAGACAACAAATTTTCCAAATCTGTCACCCGATAATTGATCATAAATTCTTGACGCCCAGGATCAAAATAGCTTGTTTTTTCTTCAAAAGGACTCCATTGCTGGGATGCTTTTGGATTTCTTTCTACTTCTTCAGCTTGCCAAAAGGTGCATCCGTACTCATCGACCGCCAGGCCTAAGTGTTTTTCATACCATTGTTTAGTAGCCTTCACATCTTTGGTCTTAAAAAAGATGCCACCAATACCTGTAACTTTTTTCATGAAGATGTATGATTTTTGATGATTTTATCTGCGATGACCGCAGCCAACTTATATTTAGATTCTACGGTCCAGCCAGCCACATGGGGTGATAATAATACATTCGGCATCTGCAGTAATTGGCCAAAAGCAGGTGGTAAGTCCTGCTTGCCTTGTCCACTGTCTTGAAAAAGGGATTCAAACGAGGATTTTTCATATTCCAAAACATCCAGGCCAGCGCCCAATATCTTACCATCCTTCATAGCCATCACTAAAGCTTCAGTATCTACCGCCGATCCTCGGGCCGTATTGATCAAATAAAAGGGTAGTTTAAAAGCATTAATAAAACCCGTATTGATCATGCCTTTGGTTAGGGCCGTTTGTGGTGTATGTAAAGATAGAACTTGAGATTTTTGCTGAAGTTCCTCTAGACTTACCTGCCGCGCGTTATGATCTCCCACACCTTCTAGTATATCATAGCACAACACCTCACAATCAAATCCAGCCAGTTTTTTGGCGAAAGCCTTACCCATATTTCCATAGCCAATCAAACCAATCGTTTTCCCGTCGACTTCCAGGCCGCGATTGGCCTCACGCCTCCATTGACCTTTGCGCACTTCCTGATCTGCCGGAGCCAATTTATTGAATAGAGACAGCAACATTCCCAGTGCATGCTCGCCAACGGCATTCCGGTTGCCTTCAGGGGCGTTGTAACACATTATGCCTAATTCTTCAGCTGCCTCCAGATCAATATTCTCTAGACCTGCTCCTACCCGACCAATAAATTTCAATCGTGTAGCTGCTTTTAGAAAATTTGCGTCAAGCGGAAATCTACTGCGCACCACCAACCCCACATATTCACCTAATTGATGCATGATCTCTTCTTTAGAAGATGTGTAGTCGTGGTGATTGACAAATCCAGCAGCGGCAAGTTTTTGTTCCAAAATCTCATGATTTTGGTCAAGGTGTAGGATCTTTTTGGACATAACTATCAGATTTCGATCATATTGAGTTCCTGCTCAAAATCATACTGCAGGTCTTCGTGCAGGGTAGAAATACGTGTTTTGATCAGAACTATTTGTCTTTCCATCAGATCCCGCATGACTTTGCTGCGAAGGATTGAAGAATCGGTCTCACGCATTAATCTACAGAAATGAATCAAAATAGCGACCTCGGTTTCTTTACTTCCAGAATATCGCGCATACTTCTTAGCTTCTCGCAAAATTTTACGCACTCCTTTCTTCATTCGGTAAGTGAGTCCAGTATTCAGGGACAGAAACATCTCGTCCAGCAGTGCCTTTACCTTATCTATATAGGTATCTTCATCAACCGCATCAAACAACAAATAGGTAAGTAGTTCCTTGTTCTCCTTCTTAAATCTGGAAAGGCGCAGGATGACCTGAATCAATTCCTGATCGGTGCGGTAACTTAATTCTTCTTTTAAATCTTTGACGCTGGCAGCTTTCATGACGTGAAGATACTAAGAAGCATAGATACGCTTTTGCGAAAATTAAATCTATATCCCAATAATAGTCTTTGCAATCATAAAATAAATCAGGATACCAAAAATATCATTGCTGGTAGTAATAAAAGGACCAGTCGCCAAGGCTGGATCAATCCCGCGTTTATGTAGGGCCAATGGCACGAAGGTTCCGATAAGTCCTGCCACGATAATGACCACAAACAGAGAAACTGAAATGGCAGCAGACGTGAGCATCTCTCCTTTAGTGATAAAAGTATAAGCAAACAACAGTATCGCCAGAATAACGCCATTTAGCATAGCGAGTAGCACCTCTTTAATCAATCGATTCCCTATACTTCCCTTCAAGTCGTCGTTGGCAATACCCTGAACAATGATGGCACTGGACTGTACACCTACATTACCTGCCATGGCCGCAATCAATGGCGTGAACAAAAACAGAATGGCATGACTAGAGATCAGGTGCTCAAATTCGCCCATAATAGCTGCAGCACCGATTCCACCTACCAGACCCAACACCAACCAGGGTAATCTCGCTTTGGTCAAATCCAAAATGCTATCATTGGCCTCCACATCCTGGGAGATACCGCTCGCCAGCTGATAATCTTTTTCTGCCTCCTCGGTAATAAAGTCGACAATATCATCGATGGTAATTCTACCTACCAATCGGTGGAGCTCATCCACCACGGGTATGGCTTCAAGGTCGTATTTACGCATGATTCTGGACACCTCCTCGCCAGGTGTGTTGACACTGACAAAATCCACCTTAGGAATATATACATCTTTAATAGGCGTGGTTTCCTTGCTGGTCAATAAATCCTTCAGGGAAAGTCGGCCCTTGAGTTTATTGTTGTTGTCAACGACATAGATAGAGTGAACCCTGGTCACGTTTTCGGCCTGAGCGCGCATTTCACTCACGCAACCTGTGACCGACCAGTTCTCATTGACTTTGACCAATTCCTTGGCCATCAAACCACCCGCACTGGACTCATCATAACGTAAAAGATCAACAATATCCTCTGCGTGCTGCTCATCCTCCATCTCACTGATGACTTCTTGAGCAACATCGTCTGGAAGATCATTCAGGATGTCGGCTGCATCATCGGTATCCATTTCGCCAAGTTCTTCGGCGATTTCTTTAGGTGAAAGTGCATTCAGAATTCGATCGCGCTGGGCCTCATCCAACTCCATCAAGGCCTCAGAGGTCTTTTGTGAATCAATCAGTTTGACGATATACACCGCTTGATCCAGATTGAGCTCGTCGATAATCTCAGCGATATCGGCAAAATGCAGGTCATCCAGAATAGATTCCAACTGCACATGAGCATCCTGTTCAATCAGTTCCCTGACTTCATCTAAAAAATCATCGGTAATCGTAAAAGACATACGCTAGGCTTAAGAAGCAAATATAAAGACTTTGCCCACTACAAAGTGGACAAGAAGAGCAGCTTCGACCACGGTAATGATGAGCCGACAAACAACACCCAAATTGAGAAAGATGATATCGAATTATCGGATGTACAGATGCAATCTCAAGCCAAGAAATCTATTCAATACTTCAAGCAGTAAACGGATTGTAATATCGCTTATATTTTGGTATAGGTAAAGTCCAATTGGCTGATATTGCTTGCAGGGGTTCCTGTCAAATTAGGCATGTAATTAGCCACATCCTGACTATCTAAAGTGAATGAAAAAGTAGTTGGCGTGAAAGTCACTGCCTTACTTTCAGTCACGGATCCTCCGTTTACAGCTATAGTCACCGTAAGGACATCGGTGGCTGGGTCAAAACTGTAGGTGCCTGATGCAGTGTTGGCTGTACACTGTAACTGATTATTGGTATCAAAGGTACTATCGGTGATATTTGCCGTAAAATCACCACTGGCCATAAACTGCACATCCCAACTATCAAAGCAAGTAGTCTCGTTCATAAGTTCGGTGTCTGTTTGACCATCGTTATTAAAGTCCACGGCAACATCAGCCACCAGAGAAGTTAATACATAATCACCACTGACATCCAGTGAATTAGGCGTACTATTCACCGAATTGGTTTCGCAAGAAGTCAATCCAAGAACAAAAATTCCAAAGAGTAAAATTAAGTTTTTCATCATCATGCTTATTGAAGGACTTCAAATATACGTAAATCTACTGGTTACCAATATATTTGCACAGCAATTGGATTGATTATTCTAGAATAATTGATCCGCTGTTTGGTTTGGCTTATGGCAAGAAACACTGCAAAACCGCTTTCGCGAAAGCGGATAAAAAATGGTTCCAGCTGAGTCTTCATGATTAGTAGATGAGCACCAGTTCAAACAATGTATCAGCACTAAGTTCAAGCAAATCATTTGCTTGTCTGCGGATAAGGCATAAAAAAGTAGATATTTTTTAAAAAAAGAGACTTGCCATTCAAATTTAAAAGATTACATTTGCAGCCCGATTTTAGTTAGTAAGATCAGACGAAGAATTAAAACTATAACAAGGTGAATACTTTAAGTTACAAAACGGTATCAGCAAACAGCGCGACAGTAAACAAGGAATGGGTACTGATCGACGCGGCTGACCAGCCTCTAGGTCGTATGTCCTCTATTGCTGCAAAGTTTTTGAGAGGAAAATACAAGACCAACTTCACTCCGCATGTGGATTGTGGTGACAATGTGATCATCATCAATGCAGACAAGGTGCAGTTGAGCGGAAACAAATGGAACGATAAATCATATATCAGACACACTGGCTATCCAGGTGGGCAACGTAGCCTTACTGCGAGTGAGCTTTTTGCAAAAGATCCTGCCCGTGTAGTTGAGCGTGCCATTAAAGGTATGTTACCTAAAAACAAATTAGGAAGCGCTATCTACCGTAACCTTAAAGTATATGCTGGAACTGAGCACGGTCATGAAGCTCAGCAACCTAAAACTATTAACCTTAACGAGGTAAAGTAATATGGAAACATTACACAAAATAGGTAGGAGAAAAACTGCCGTGGCTCGTGTTTACCTAAGTGAGGGTAAAGGAAACATCACGATCAACAACAAAGAATTAGATAAATACTTCACCACAGGTACGCTCCAGTACAAGGTGAAGCAACCATTTTCCTTAACAGAAACGCTTGACACTTATGATGTCACTGTGAACGTTAACGGTGGAGGTATCACTGGACAGGCAGAAGCTGTACGTCTGGCTATCTCCAGAGCTTTGGTAGAAATCGACGCTGAAAACCGTGCGGTACTTAAGCCAGAAGGTTTGATGACCCGTGACCCAAGAATGGTCGAACGTAAGAAATTCGGTCAGAAGAAAGCGAGAAAGAAATTCCAATTCTCCAAGCGTTAATCAATATACATTACTCCCGTTTGAATCTTTCAGACGGGATTAGTTCTTTATTTTTTTTATTTCAATTTGCTGTCATGCCTGGTTGCCACCAGAGCTAAGTTTAGCATCTAAATAGTAGAGGCGACGGAACCAGTTCCCGACCACTTTACTATTGCTATCGACAGAACGTAAACTATTAATTATGGCAAATAACACAGAAGTCAAGTCACTACTTGACGCAGGTGTCCACTTTGGTCACCTTACCCGTAAATGGGACCCCAACATGGCGCCTTACATCTACATGGAGCGCAACGGGATCCACATCATCAACCTTTACAAAACCTCTGCAAAGCTGGATGAAGCGACAGAAGCATTGCGCAAAATCGCTGCCTCTGGACGTAAAATTCTTTTTGTAGCTACCAAAAAGCAGGCAAAAGACATCGTTGCACAGCATGCTAGTGATTGTAACATGCCTTACATCACTGAAAGATGGCCAGGTGGAATGCTGACCAACTTTGTAACAATCCGAAAAGCGGTGAAGAAAATGGCTTTGGTGGATCGCATGAAGAAAGACGGTCGTTATGAAACCCTTTCCAAAAAAGAGCGTTTACAAGTAGACCGTATGCGTGCTAAGTTGGAAAAGAACCTTGGTTCTATCAGCGACATGACGCGTATGCCAGCTGCTCTATTTATCGTAGATACCGTACGTGAGCACATCGCAGTTAAAGAAGCTTTGAAACTGGGAATACCCATCTTTGCCATGGTAGATACCAATGCCAACCCTAGAGATATCGACTATGTGATTCCATCTAATGATGATGCTTCTAAGTCTATCGATATCATCGTGAAGCGTGTGGCTGATGCCGTCAATGAAGGGTTACAAGACCGCAAGGCTGAGAAAAATGCCGAGGAGCAAGCTGATGCACCTAAAGCTGAAAAGTCAAAGGCTGCTGCTAAAGCTAAAGACGAAGAAGAATAAATAACGCTAGCGCACTAGTATAAAAAATATTGAAATGGCTAAAATATCTGCTGCCGAAGTAGGAAAACTGAGAAAGACGACTGGAGCCGGGATGATGGACTGTAAAAAAGCCCTCGTTGAAGCTGAAGGTGATTTTGACAAAGCAATCGAAATCCTAAGAAAAAAAGGTCAGAAAGTAGCTGCAAAACGCGCTGACCGTGACTCTTCTGAAGGAGTAGTTGTTTCCAAAATCAACGACGACAATACCAGAGGAATCCTTTTATCTCTGAACTGTGAAACCGACTTTGTTGCCAAAAACGACTCTTACGTTGAATTGGCCAACAAAATTGCTGACATCGCTCTTCCATTGAATACAAAGGAAGAAGTCCTTGCGGCCGACTTTGACGGAATCACTGTAGAAGAGAAACTTGTTGAGCAAACCGGTGTAATCGGTGAGAAATTAGAGATTGGTGGTTTTGAAGCATTTGAAGCCCCATTTGTAGGAGGATATGTTCACGGTAATAAAATTGGTGCATTGACCGGTTTAAGCACCAAGAGCGACAACGCAGAGGAAGTGGCCAAGTCTGTTTCCATGCAGGTAGCTTCTATGGGAGCAACCACACTTTCTTACAAAGATTTTGATCCAGCATTCGTACAGGCCGAAACTGAAGCCCGTATCGCTGCTATCGAAAAAGACAATATCGAGTTGGGAAGACTAGGCAAGCCACAGAAAAATGTACCAGAGTTTATCTCCAGAGCACAATTGACTGATGAGGCTATCGCCAACGCCAAGAAGAGATTTGAAGATGAGCTTGCCGCTGAAGGAAAACCTGAAGCGATCTGGGATAGAATCATCCCTGGAAAGATCGAGCGCTACATTTCTGACAACTCTACTTTGGACAAAGAACAAGCATTGCTTGACCAGGATTTCATTATGGACGACAAGAAAACTGTTGCTCAGTACGTGGAATCTAAAGGCGCTGAAGTGGTTGGATTTAAACGAGTATCTATCGCTTAAGCTTATTTCAAGCTATATCATAAAACCGATGCTTTAACGCATCGGTTTTTTTGTTTATACGTTTCTCTTTTTGCTTAAAATCGGGTTAATTAGACTCCAGTTTGATATCAAATGCCAGAATTTAACGACCTTTATGCTATGAAAGCACTCTTGGGAATTGGTTTACTCTTGTTGTTCACCGCATGTGGCACACCTGCGATCTCATCCAGCGATCAGTTAGCCAGAATTAATGATCAACCCATTGCTGTCGAACAAGTCGCCCGACTTTCAGCCGATCTTACAGAAACTTCCGGATTGGAAGTATGGAACGGCCAATTGGTGACCCACAACGATAGTGGAGACGGTCCCAGCCTGTATTTTCTGAATGAGCAAGGTCAGGAAACATATCGGGTGACCTACCTCAATCTAACCGCTGTTGATTGGGAAGATATCGCCCAAGATGAAAATTATATGTATATCGCTGATGTAGGCAATAATTCTGGAGACCGTCGTGACTTGACAATTTACCGCCTTCCTGTCACTGAAATATTGAATACTGAACTCGTCGCAGAGACTTTAGGTATCAATTATCTTGATCAAACTGATTTTTCCAGAAGGGACCAAAACCATGGCTTTGATGCTGAATCCCTAGTAGCCTTGAATGGTGAGCTGTATCTATTTTCCAAAGACTGGAAGGACCAAAATACCCAGATCTACCCTATTGATCAATTAAATCCAGAACAAAGCCTTAGCCCAGTTGCTTCATATGCCGTTAAAGGATTAATTACCGGAGCCACGCATAACCAAAGAGGTACCATCATGCTATGCGGATATGATTTTAATCTGAATCCATTTATATTACCGGTAAAGGTTGAGGAAGACCAATTTATTTTTGGGAAGAAACGCCCATTGGATATTCCAGGTGGGGCTCAGGCCGAAGCGATTACCTATTTTAAATCCGACAATGGGAAGGATACCTATTATATCAGTTGTGAAGCTTTTCAGATTCGTCTAGGAGAAGATGAGGCCCAATCTAACGCTTACCTCTTCAAGTTTCAGATCCCCTCTGAAGACTGACCTGCCTAAATCATATAGCAGTCAATTCATGGTTCAGGCTTTTGTTCAACCTAGGGGTAAAAAATCATCGCGTGTAATTTAGTAAACAGGCTCTCCTTTCATGAGAAAGCGAGACCAATATTTATTATAAGTGTGCACTTTTTCAGTAACTTGACCATTATTATTAACCACCGTAAAACCGGCATTTTTCCAGGCAAAAATACTGCCGTATAAGTTGTAAACCTCGGTGTATCCCAATTCCTGCAATTCCTCACCAAAATCCTCTGAGCGGACTCCCACACTGCAATACACCAATATTTTTTGGTCATTGGACAGATCGGGCAAGAGATCAGTATTTAGCTTTTCGCCTACCCAGATGGCACCCGGCAGGTGACTCACCTCATATTCCTCCTTCTTACGCGTGTCTAGAATTTTATACTGGTCATAATCCATTTTAAGGCTTTCCACAGATAGGTAAGGTACACTCATTCTGTTGTAACGATGCAGCAGTTTGCTCATGCCGTCGTCCGTAACTTCTGTTTCCTGAGCGGTCAAACACGACACCATCAAACAGAGGCAACTTAAAGTATAGACCCAATTTCTTATCCCTGTCATTCTATTTTTTTATGCGTTGTTCGTTTTGCTTGACAAAAGCTGCCCATCCAGTATAGGATTTACCTACTTCAATACGGTCACTGTTATAAAAGTGGCATACTGCAGCGGCTAGCCCATCAGTCATGTCCAGGTTTTTAGGCAACTCCTTAATCCCTAATAGACTCTGCAACATCCTTGCCACCTGTTCCTTGCTGGCGCTTCCTTTTCCAGTAATCGATTGTTTGATTTTTAGGGGAGCATATTCAAAAACAGGAATATCCCTGGAAAGTCCAGCGGCCATTGCAACCCCTTGTGCCCTACCTAATTTTAACATGGACTGTACATTTTTTCCAAAAAATGGTGCTTCCAGCGCTATTTCATCAGGTTGATGGGTATCGATAAGTTCAATGGTCCGTTCAAAAATCTTACGTAACTTGATGTAAGGATCCGTCACCTTACGCAAATCCAATTCGTTCATTTGAACAAAACTCATGGATTTTTTTACTACCTTAATAATACCGAATCCCATGATGGAAGTACCCGGATCTATTCCCAAAATGATTTTTTCTGTTACCAATTGTTGTATTTTTCGCTCATGACCTCGGCCTTGTACAAAGCTAAGCAATTCCTAGAGCCTACCGTTAAAGTAGGTATACTTGTATTATCTACCTATTTTATTTACAGTCAATGGAAAGAGCAGGAATTGCAATTCAGCAGTCTGCTGGATCAATTGAACTTACTCCCCTTATGGTTAGTTCCCTGCATGTTGTTGATCAGTCTGGGAAGCTGGCTGATTGAAAGTCGTAAATGGCAGTTTTTGACCATGGATTTGAAGGAAATTCGCTTTCGCGAAAGCGTTATCCAGAATCTGATTGCACAGGCTGCCAGCTTTATTACCCCTTGGCGTGTTGGAGAATTTGCTACCAAAGCATTTTATTTTTCGACGCATCTACGGAAATCGATCTTCAAGCGCGTCCTTATCGGCAACCTATCTCAGATGTCGATCACTGTAGTCTTGGGTGCTTTGGGAGCAGCCATTTGTTTTCCTGCTGTTTTAGCAAGCGATCAGACGTGGTGGTGGATGATATGGATAGTTCCCATAATTGGTGCGCTGCTTTATTTGCGCTACTGGGAAAAAGTAAGGCACACTTGGTTAAATCCTCAGGTATGGCCAAAAAGCCTTGGCTATTCATTGCTGCGATATTTGGTTTTTTCCAGCAACTGGTGGCTGATGTTTTACTTGATGGACGCTGATGCTTCCTTTACGATGCAAATCAGCTATCTGAGCGTGTTTTACCTGTTGACTTCGCTCATTCCGGTTTTTCAATGGTTGGATATTTCGGTGAAATGGACGGCCGCCATACTCATCTTTCCTCCATCCTTTCTACCTACAGATAGCCTATTGCTGATCACAAGCCTTATCTGGTGCACCAACACCATATTTCCCACGCTGGTAGGTTGCCTACTGCTAGTTTCTACACCATCAAATAACCAAAACCCATGACGTGGCTCTACACCATTGTGATTATTGGCTACGCTATGCTTATACTCTTGCTGGTCAAAGAGGCATTGAGTTACCAAAGGAATAAAATCAATCTATTGTCGAGCCCAGTATATGGCTTCAGCGTTGTGGTAAATTACCGGAATGAGTCAAAAAACCTCCCTCACCTATTAACATGCCTCCAGCAATTAGATTATCCTTCTCATTTGTGGGAACTGATTTTAGTAAATGATGGATCAGATGATGGTAGTGCAGAATTGATTGATTCTTTTAAGCAAAAGACGAAATTAAATATGCTCAGTCTGACGCGTCTCCAGGAATCAGCCAGCGCCAAGAAGGATGGCATCCAGCAGGCGGTTGATCACGCCCAATTCGAACATATCATATGTACGGATGCCGATGCCCATATTCCGTCTACCTGGCTGCAAGCTTTTGATACTTTTTTTAGACAGCATCCTAAAGCCCATTTTGTTGCAGGACCAGTTTGGCTGGAACCCAATGGAAGTTTGGTGAGCAGATTACAGTCCAATGAAATGATTGCCTTGCAGATGATGACTATAGGTGCCTTTGCCCATAGGCAGCCCTTTTTATGCAACGGTGCTAATATGGCCTTTACCCGTGAGGCTTTTACAGCCGTAGATGGTTACAACGGCAATCGGCAGGTTTCCAGTGGTGATGATGTTTTTCTTTTGGAAAAGCTTTCGGCCGAAGATCTAGATAAATGTCATTACCTCAAAGACCGTCATGCTATTATCTCCACCTCTACCAAAAGCTCTTGGATAGGAATGATCAAACAGCGGGCCAGATGGGCACAAAAAAGCGGACACACCAAAAGCAGGCTCGGCAAACTAATCAGTCTGCAGGTTTTGGCAATGAATCTGCTGATCATCGCGTCTCCTGTTCTTTATTTTCTAAATTGGATGAGCCTAGAGTTTTTGGTCGCTACATGGACTACAAAATTTTTTGTGGATGCCTTAAGCCTTGTCATCGGACAGCAATTTTTTGAGGATCGTGGCTGGCAACGCGGCTTTGTCGTGTGTTTTTTGATTTATCCTATAGCGGTGGCACAAATAGCTCTGTGGAGCTTGAGAAAACACCAGTGGCATGGACGTAGTGTCAGTCTTGGCCGACAGGCTGAAGGATGATAGGCAATAAATAGGAAGAACTTACCGGGATATCCTTTTTTAAAGCACTTTGAATCTTGGGCAGGTGATCCAACTTTTTTCTTAACACAGAATCCATACGTTTTTTATCAATACGCTCCGCACATCTGGCAATGCTGTCATAGCGTATTTGGCCGTTTGCACTTACACTAATGCGGGCTACGAGACTATCACTAGCTTCCAATTGCCAGGATAATCTATCCTCACGCAAACGTGTAGCAATCAATTGATGCAGATGCTGGTAGAAGCAATCTGGGCCCTGTTGTAACTCGTCACATTCAGAGAATTGCGGATACTGATCGATACGTTCTAGATCAATTTCCTCAAATTGACGATCTGCGATAGCGCTGGCTTCCTTTTGCAGGCTAGCTTTGTCCCGACATGCTTGTAAACACATCAGTGTAATCACCAAAAATGCATAGGACAGCTTATTCATAGGACTAAGGTACACATTATTACTGGTCACCTTTAAGAAATACCTGTTTGCGCAGATCTGATACCCTGGCTGCGGCCAATTCCTTATACCTGCTCTCAGGGAATGCTTCTAAAAATTTTTCATAATGTTTGAGTTTGGTCTCTGGATCAGAAAAATGTCGATCTGCAGCGACCGCCAATTGATACCCAATCACATCACTACCTGGCGCTTCACTGGCCGCTTTCTTAACGGCGTAATACGCATTTTTAAAATCCTCCTGATGGGAATAAACGGTGGCCAGTTGGAGAAACTCCTGATCTAGTACTGGAGTTTTCAGTGCGATGGAGCGCTCGATATAATCTTGAGCCAATTTGATTTTTCCTAAGCGCAGATAAGCCTGGGAGATCAAAAAATGAACCCCTGCATCCTTTTCTTCATAATCTTCTAGATAAATAAGGAACTGCTCCACCGCTTTTTCCCAGTTCTGGTTCTGGAAATACGATTGACCCAGTTGCTTTCTGTTGAATTCTGTGTCATTTCCTAACGTAAACAGTAATTCAAAATGCTCGATGGCTTTTTCATACCTCTTGGACTCAAAATAGGCTTGGGCGATCAAACTATTAAATTTGATATCCTTTGGATGTACATCCAATTGGAACTGCGCTAATTCAATGGCCTCCGTAAAACGTCTTTTTTTGATGTAAAGAATTACCAATTCCTTTCGAGCAACCCTGTAGGTAGGAACCAACTCAATAGCCTCTTGATATGCCTTTAAGGCCGCATTTTCGTTATTAATACGCTCGCAAACCTGTCCTAGGTAATACCTGTAGGACGGATTCTTTGGATGCTTGTCGATCAAATCTGTAAACATGTTAAAGGCAGTAACAGGGTCATTAATACGCAGGGAAAGTTTGGCAAATTCAAATTGCGGAGCTACACTGGTGGAATCAATTCTAAAACCTTGAATGTAAGCATCGATGGCTTCATCGATGTTTCCCATTTGGGTATTCACCCTGGCAATCTTAAAATAGGGTCTTTGTTGGGAACCGATAGATTGATAAGCCAAAAGAGCTTTTTGATATTCTCCCACGTTTACCAAACTATCTCCCATGACCTCTTGACTGGTCATAAAAATTGATGTGAAAAAACTAGCAACAATCAATATTTTCCTCATGTCATAAATTTAGGCACGTTTATTGAAACATCATCTACAAAACCCAACAAGATGAAAAAAATACTATTTCTATTTGCCGCAGCGGCAACCTTAATTTCTTGTGAAGGTCCACAAGGCCCTGCAGGATTTGATGGCCTAGATGGCCTGGATGGCGTAAATGTTGTCGCCCAATCGTTTGAGCGAACTGTCGATTTTGACGCGAACTATGAAGCGCTTATAACCTACCCCCCTGAAGTTGAGGTTTTTCCAGATGACATGACACTGGTATATATACTATTTGATGAGGTGCAAGGCAATAATGGCGGTCTCGTAGATGTATGGAGGCTTTTACCTCAGACCTTATACTCTGATTTTGGGGAATATCAATACAACTATGACTTTACCAATGGGGATGTAAGATTGTTTGTTGATGGCCCGGCCACAACGGATCTCACTTTACTAGGTTCAGGAGATTTAGATAATCAAACTTTCCGGGTAGTCATATTACCAGTAGACTTAATCAATGCCGGTGTAGATGTGACAGATTATAACGCCGTGATGAGTTTAGGGGGTTTAAGTGAAGTAGACATTATTCAGTTAGAAGACTAATTGAACACCTTAAATTATAAAAACACCTGCTTATTCAGCAGGTGTTTTTTTATATCTTCAGATGAGCGGATAACCAGGCTGCCACGCCATCTTTCTTGTGATGCCCGGTATGGTAACCAGCAGCCTCCAGTACTTCTTTTCTAGCGTTTTCTACCGCCACACCATAACCTACCGCAGCCAGCATTTCGGTATCATTGTAGTTATCCCCAAAAGCAGCTACTCCTGAAAGTTTTATTTGCGGGTAGTTGGCTTGGAGTAATTTTTCCAGTGCAACCTTTTTGGAAGTTCCTTTGGGAGTAATTTCAGTATAGGTATTTTTTGACCTGTAGAGATGAACTTTGTTACCAAGGATATGTTCCGCTTTCGCGAAAGCGACATCCATATCTTTTTCTTCACCCATGAACATCACCTTATGCGCACCTCCCTTTTCCTGGGTGTCTTTAAAATAAGACAAGGTCTCGTCTGTAGGTTGAACTTGTGGCGTCACACGTGTATTGTGTTCTTCACGCTTTGACCAATGATCCATCACAGGCACAAACCATTCTTGGTCCCGATAAATGGCCACATGAAGATGGGAGGACCTACCGATGTCGGCCAAGGCCTTTATCTCATCATAAGCGATACTGATTTCATAGAGTCGCTCATCCTGATGCAACACCAGGGCGCCGTTATAGCAAATCATAGGTGCACCTTGAATATCAAGCGCTTCTTGAAGGTAGTACATCGCTTGTGGCATACGCGCAGAAATAAGGATTTTGGGCAGGTCAACAGATTTAAATACAGAAGCCGTGCGTTCGGATATAAATCTGTTTTCGTCGAGTAGGGTTCCGTCAATATCTGTAGCAATAAGTTGTATCATGGGGTAAAGATAAGGCACAAAAAAACGCCCTCTTTGAGGACGTTTTTAGATAGTCTCTGTTTATAGGGTACCACAAACTTACTTTTCTACATTCAAACACCATTAGATTGGGAAGAAACGGATTTTGATTTCTATTGACTGTTACAATATAATTATCACCGACAACCATTGAATTATTGACCTGCAAAGCAGATTTTAAGTCAAAATCTAACGAAGTAAGGTAAGAACTCTGGTTCAGGTATTGCTCTAAGACAAATTCTTGAGATTCGCCTTTTTTTCAAGACTGTCAGATTCGCCAGCTTGAAAAATGACAACAAGATACAATGGTGGTTAAGATTCAGTTTTTCAGGACATTGGATTTTGATGGGTACTCAATTGTAATTGATTAAAGATAATATTGTTTATAGCGAATTGATAATTAGATGTTTATATATTTTTTACTACTTTTTTTTAAAATTCTAGCTTTGGAAAGAAAAAACCAATTATATTTGCATCCGCTAACGCAGAAACAGTGTAAGCGACGTTCTATAAGAACACGGTCTGGTAGTTCAGCTGGTTAGAATACCTGCCTGTCACGCAGGGGGTCGCGGGTTCGAGTCCCGTCCAGACCGCAAATTTCAACAAGTCGTTGAAATACAATTCAAGTTGTGTGTCTCCTAAAACAATTGGAGATGGAAGGTATCTAAATGATGCTTTTTGAGAAGCTTTTCCGATCAGGAGAGGCTTTTTTGTTTCACCAACATTTCGTCCACAATTGAACCTTTTCCCAAAGTTTGGACGCCTATTTCAAAGGTTTCAGTCCACAGGGGAGGATCCAACTAAAGACCCATCAAGCAATAAGGTTCAGATACACTTCGAGAGCGATGGACTGTTGAGTCTACGGTTTATGCGCTTAATCCTCTTTAAAAGCCGTTGAATCATATGTGTTAAGAAATCTTTAACGTAATTTTGCCGTAGAATAAAATGCAATTGGGACCTAACCGACTCTATTTTATTGACGCTGTCAGAGCTTTTGCCATCATCATGATGCTGCAAGGGCATTTTGTAGATACCCTCTTGGCAGAAGAATTCAGGGATCCTCAAAATTCTATTTTTCAGGTCTGGAAATATTTTAGGGGTATTACCGCTCCTACTTTTTTTACGATTTCTGGATTGATATTTACCTATTTATTAATGCGTTCCAAAAAAAATGGGACCAGCGCTAAAAGAATCAGAAAAGGTCTGTGGAGGGGTTTAATGCTGATAGGAATAGGATATGCCCTACGAGCACCTGTTTTTGACTGGCTCCAAGGTCAGTTCAGGGATTATTTCTTGATCGTTGATGTATTGCAATGCATAGGACTGAGTCTTCTGATCACCGTACTGATCTATATGTTGACGCTTAAGAAGTCGGCTGTTTTTTCTGTCATCATGATCTGCCTGGGCACCCTCATCTTTATCTGCGAGCCACTCTATAGATCGCTAGAAGTCTCCCATCTGCCCTTATTTTTGGCAAATTATCTGACCAAGAGCAATGGGTCTGTTTTTACGATTATCCCCTGGTTTGGGTATATGTCTTATGGAGCATTTATAGCCACCTTGTTTTATGGATTTTTGGAAAAAGATAGATTTAAACCCTTGTTAATCGGCGGACTCATCATCTCAGGCGGTCTACTAATTTTTTACTCCTCCTTTTTCTTCAACTGGATCTTTCTTCAATTCGACTGGCCACTTTTCAGGGATGTAGCTTTCTTTAATTATCTGTTTACCAGGCTGGGAAATGTATTGCTGTTGTTTGGCCTGTTTTATACGTTTGAAAGATTTATCAAACAAAGCCTTATCCTGAGGATTGGCCAAAAAACCTTGTCGATCTATGTGATTCATTTTGTCATCATCTATGGAAGCATCACTGGACTGGGACTACACCAATTGATTGGAAAGGTATTGACACCTTATGAAGCTGCCTGTGGTGCCATTATCTTCGTTTGCTTGGTTTGTACCCTCGCACTATACGGTATCCAAACCAATCAATTTGTCTATCAAAAATTGCGAACTTGGCTATTGGAAAGCGCAGATCAGGAAACAAACCTAGAGTCTTGAATGAAATGTCAGCAGTTTTGTTTTACCGCCCATCTGCAGCGAACTTCACTCGTGGACATCACCGGCTTGTACACCTCTAATAAGTTGAAATTTTAGGTGCTGAAGATTTCAACAAATTTGGATTAGTACGCTTTCGCGAAAGCGCAATAATAATCATCACCTCAACTATTCTTTAACCATCCTGCGATACTCATCCGACTGCGATCTACTGATGCATGCACTTCATGTTCCAATTGATCACTCCTAAAGAACAATACACGTCCAGCTTTTGGAAACAAACTGTCTACCCGGTGCTGATCGATAAACAAGGAAATCCGGCCGTCGTTTTCCGGCGCCCAATCTTCATTGAGGTACAACACAAAGGAAAACTTCCTGCCCTTGGCACTTTTGAATTGGTCCAAATGTCTTTTATAAAAACTGCCTGCTTCGTAACGGGCGTAGTGAAATTCAAAATCATTGATGGACGTGTAGCAAGTCTCGTTCAGGTATTTGATCAATCGTTGGATCTTTTCCATGAAGATCTGTTCAAAAGCCTGATCAGAATCAGGTTCAATCCACTTGATTACATCCCCACGAATAGCAGCATTTTTCTGATAATCAAAGTTTGCCCCAACCCCAGCTGGATGCATGGCTCCTGCCTGATAATGGTGAATCAATTGTTGTCGAAGACCGGCGACAACCTCTGGATGGAAAAAATCGTTACAATACCCGTATTGTTGATCCAACACTTGATGAATTAATCGCTCAAAGGACACATCATCCTGTTTTTCGGAAAGGGTTTTCATAGGCATTTAAACCGGTAGATTAATCCGGTAAATTAACTCGCTTTTCTCCGATTCTACAATAGTGGTTAAAGGAATTTACCCAGCTGAGGAAAGACATGGTCATCCATAGAAAAACAGCTTGAGCCATGAGCAAACCAGCATATAAATACTATCTTGTAAAGAAAAATGCCAGAATTACCCGAGGTCCACGGATACCAGCAATATGTCAATAGCACCATTCTCCACAAAGAAATTTTGGAAATGGAATGTAGAGACGAACGCCTATTAAAGCGTCCAATCAAAGCATTCAAGGAATTATTAATCGGTAATCAATTTACCGGAACACAGCGTATTGGAAAATATCTATTTTTAGAAACTTCCAATCAGACATCATTGGTCATGCATTTTGGAATGACCGGTAGGCCTAGTTATTACAAGGATGCCGCACAACGACCTAAATTTGGCCACATTGTTCTTTCCCTGGTCAATGATTTCCAATTTGCTTTTGAAAATAAACGCAAGTTTGGATGGTGGGATATTGCAGAAAATATTGAAGAATACCGCAAAGAACATGGACTAAGCAAAGATGCCCGATCACTTAGTCTGGAGGAGTTCCGTGAGAACCTATCCAACCGTAAAACTGACATCAAGAAGGTCATTATGGATCAAAGTGTTTGCGCTGGCGTGGGCAATTGGATGGCCGATGAGATATTGTTTCAAGCACAAGTTCATCCAGAAAAAAAATTAGCCGACATGGACGATCAGCAAGTCAGCAATGTGTACAAGGCCTTACAGGACGTGATTGAAACAGCGATTGATAATGACGCGCATTATGACGACTTCCCTAAGAATTATTTGATTCATCATAGAAAAGAAGGAGGTAGTTGCCCTCAAACTGGAGCGAGTATACAAAAAATAAAAGTGGGTGGACGATCCACCTATTTTAGCCCAGAATGGCAGAAAAAATAAAGCTTATCTGGCCTTATGGAGCCTGGTAATCACGTATCTTATGTCATAAATATCGGTAGAGGCAGTTGATACAACTTTAACCGTTCCACCATTTGTTTCCCAGGTATCCAGGGTATAAGCGTTAAAAGAACTCAGAAAAAAATGCTCTACCCCATTCCCTTTGCTCATTACAAAATCCCTAGGATAAATCTCTCCGACTGCACCACCTATATCCACAGAGACAGTTAAACGAGTTGTACCAGCTGTGTTGGGACGTGCTTTAAATTCAATTAGAATATTGATAAGATCACCATTGCGACCAGTAATGGTTTGTGTAGAAGCGTCATAGAGTGTAGGAACATCTATAGGCTTTTGAGCATCACGCACGGTGTTTGCATCGTTGGGCAAAGTCACTTTAGTAGCACCAACGATAAAAGGAGAGGCTGAAGTGTAGACACCGTCTGAATAATCTGCCCATCCCGTATAGTCATTTATTGAATTAGCGGCCACCATTTCCTGCCAGTTGGTGCCATCATGATAAATAAATGCGTTTAAATCTGTATCATAGACCATAAGACCTTGTGCCGGACTTGAAATGGCCGTTCGCTGAGCAGTGGTCATTCTTGGGATCAGCATTCCTCCTACCGTAGAATTAATATCCAGTATAGAGGAGGGGTCTGGGTCGTTGGTTCCAATTCCCACTTGGGACATTACTGAGGTAGATAAAAAAAGAAAAAATAGTATAAGAATTTGATTCATTTTCATTGCTAAGCCTTTCTTCTTTTAAGTTAGGCAAATATAGACGGATTTCACAGATTCAAAAGTTAAATAAGCATTTTAACCTAAACATTTTGTTTTTAATCGTTGTTTTATGCCGTGCGACTGGCGGGCAAAATGCTTTTTGGTAAAATTGTAGGAAAACGACTATTTTCCCACAATTATTATACCAACAGATTTACATGATATTATTCTGAAATTTGAAAAAGCATCTCACCATCAAGATAAATCCTCAACTACTGCTTGAGATCAAGCCTACTTTTACTATTTCAACATATTTCTCAATTAACTAAAATATTCCCCTTTGTTATGGTTCCCTGGCACGTATAAGGCTACAAACTTTTGCCTTGAAACAAGTTAGGTCTAGCCACTAAATAATGGCGAAAATCAATTTTTTTAGCTCTTAAAATGCATTCTCGGCAATTTTAAGTCTAAATATTACCACATCATCAATACATCGCAATGTTAAATTTTTACTGAGACAAAGATTTTATTCATCTGTTTTTCAGATGATTATATATTTTGACGGGTTGAATTTTTTTATAAGACACTACATTTTTCATCATTATTTTACTTTTGAGAAGGACCATTCAGCTCCTTACAACTTGATTTTAAATAGCTTAAACAAGCCATCATATCAACCCCTTTAAATACATACCATGAAACTATCTAAAATTTCTTTATCCGTATTGTCTTTAATGATGTTATTGACAGGGGCTTTAAACGCCCAAATTATTGAAGATTATGAAGGTCCATCGATGTATATGAACATCATGAAAAGTGGAAATTCTAACGATAATAGCAGCATATCTGTCGTAGCCAACCCGTCGAAAACAGGAATTAACACCAGTAATACCGTAAGTAGATTATTTAGAGATAAAGACGGTATTCCATGGTGCGGATTTTGGTCCAATCAAAACATCAATCTCGATACCAACAAATTCTTGCATGTTAAAGTCTTCAAATCAAGAAAGACACCGGTAAGAGTTAAATTAGAAGGTGGCCCTGCAGGTTCTGTAGAAATCCAAAGCATGAATCCACCAGCAAAAAGAAATGAATGGGAAGATCTTGTATTTGATTTCAGTGGTTTATATGGGACATATACTAGTATCAGCATCATGCCTGATTTTAGGGATCCTGTCCTCTTATCTAGGAATATCAATGTTTATATAGATGACATACAATTAACAAACAGTCCTGCTGCTCACACTTACGTCAATGAATTATTTAACAATAGTTATCGTCTCATTACAGAGGCAAGAAAATCTAACGGTATCTATATAGATGCAGTAGATGTGGGTAATGTGGGCGACAAACCAGCAAGTATCGTTGCTAACGGAATAGGATTGATATCCATGTGCATATCAGACGCCATGTATCAAAAAACCCAAGATGACGCAAATTGGGAGGCCAATGCAGCACAGCGAGTGATCAGCACAACCCAAAAGCTGATTGAATTCAAAAACAATGGCCGTACGAATGGCGCGGGTATGTTTCCCAGATATTTCAACTATCTCAACGGCGGTCCTGATGGCAATTGGTCTGGGGAATACAGCACTATGGACAACGGTATTTTCACCATGGCACTTTATATGACCAAACATTACTTTGCTAACAATCCGACCATTGTATCCAATGTAGATGCACTACTAACCGGTGTGGATTATACCAAAGCGATCGGGCCAAACAATCAAATCGCCATGGTGCTGGATCAATCTGGTAATAATGGTACCGTCTTCACCGTACCATACAACGAATATATGTTGGTATCCTGGTTAGCCTTGCACACCCCTACCACGAATCAAACCGACCAGCAACGCGCCTTAAATTTCTGGAACACCTATTTTGCCAATCCGGTGACAGCACCTGTCCCACATCCTAATTATTGGGGTTTTGAAACCTTATCAGATACTAGCGGCGTATACGTTTCCTCCTTTATCCCTCAATTTTGCTACTACTTCGTCAACGCTTTTAAGTTCAATGCAGATTACATGAACTATTTTAACAATTGGAAGGAAGCTGACAAAAAATTTGCTGTGGATACAGGAGCTAGCAATACCTATGAATGGGGGCTGGGTGCAGGAGAAGTACCCGGCGGCGGATATTCAGCAGACAAGATTCTGGTTAATCCAGATAATATAGTTTCACCCCATATCATCGGTGGTTATTTGCCTGTTAATCCTGGTAGTTCTAATGACCTGTTGAATTTATATAACAATGGTGCTGGGCCTTCTGTCTACAGTATTCCCAGCAATCCGGCTAAAAAGGTACTCTGGAGATACAAGAGAAATAATCCAGGACAACGTGCCAATTACATCCAGGTCGTTGATTATTCGACAATGCTGTTCGGATTGGCAAGTTTACCAGAGCATTTAGGAGAATATTGGTTCTCTTCCTACAACGGGATCACCGCTGCTAGCGCGCCTAAAAACGCCTTTCAAAATGTTTTAAATAATTCTGAAACACCGCTAGAAATCAAAGCCTATCCCAACCCATTTACCTATGATATAACTGTTCATACTGGCACTACAAATAAAGCTGATCGCTTGATTAGGGTATTGGACATCAATGGCCTTGAAGTTTTCAAAATAGTAACAAAAAAAGAAGTAGAACGCCTCATTTTACCTGAGCGCTTGCCCTCTGGAATGTATTTTCTAGAAGTGAATGTTGCTGGCAAAAAATCTACTTCCAAAATCCTAAAAAACTAAGCTTTTATTTTAAGAAGGATCTATTGAATGTAGTGCTAGTGGACACGAGCCTCATCCTGTTTTCGCTTTCGCGAAGGCGAAGATCTACTCATTCTCCAGGGACTACAGTCAATATTCATACATCAATTGAATTATACAGTGAATGCGAACTTCAGCTTAGATTGCTGGCTTACCAAATTCCTTGATCTTAACTTGATGCATGGCTTCGATGTGGATCTAGCTTAGAAAATCAGATCTAGCACTAAAGTGGGTAAATGTTTTTCTATTCATCTCAAGCGATGGGTATTGATTTGTTGTCGTTTTTTTGGGCTACCCATTTTATAAGCTTTGCAGTTTTTACAAGACAAGGAACTGGCCAAAAGTCCGATCGTTTATTGGACATCAAGAGATCATCGAGACAACAAGACCAGATTTGGTATTGCGGACAGTGAAAAACAGGCCAAAGCCATACTAAAAAAAATGCTGCAACACCGGAAACCTTGGCGAAAGCCAATTGAAGTCACTAAAGGATAAGTGTTGACTTGAACATTAACCAGTAACCTACGGTTTGAAAATCGTAGGTTATTTGTCATCATCATTAGTCTACATGAAGAAGATCATTTGCTTAAAAACGAAAATGTGATGAATTTAAAAGGCGTTTTTGACTTTAACAAAAACGAAGAACGAGAACAAGGGAAATCTACTTGACTTTGATATAGCATAAGGGTCTGTGGATGGTGTCGTGGCTGGAGAAGGAAGCCATTCACTATAGTATCTACATAAAAGCAGCCTGCCGAGCATCTTTAAAGTTCAGTAAAATTATAGATATGATATATCTGAAGACTTACCTTTTTTGAAGGCTTCCCTGTTTTTCATACAGTTTAAAAATCAATTAATTTTAAATTATGAAGAAAAGCAGATTTAACGAGGCACAGATAGTATCTATGCTTCAACAGTACGATTCAGGAATGAAGGTCACGGACATTTGTCGAGACAAAGGCATAACCACAGCTACATTTTATAGTTGGAAGCGTAAGTACGCGGGTATGGATGCTCAGCAACTCAAAGAGCTTAAGTCTTTACAAGAAGAAAATCGACGATTAAAGCAGATGTATGCGGATTTGAGTTTAGATCACAGGATTCTTAAAGATATTATCGAAAAAAAGCTCTAAAGCCCTGTGAGCGCAAAGAGCTTGCTCAAACGGTTGTAGAAGAGGAAGATCTTAGTATTCAGAGATCTTGTGCTATTGTTAGTTTGAGTCGGTCTATGTGGCATTACAAGTCTATCAAGGACGACAGTGAGGTTATAGACAAGCTCATAGAGATGAGCGAGATCAAGCCCAATCGAGGATTTGACTACTACTATCACCGCATACGCAAACAGGGCTTTATATGGAACAGAAAACGAGTGTTGAGGATTTATAGATTACTGGGATTGACATTACGCAGGAAGAGCCGTAAAAGACTTCCTGCTCGTATTAAAACACCTTTGGAACAACCAGCGCAACCTAGAGAAGTATGGAGTATGGATTTTATGTCCGATAGCTTAACCACGGGACGACGGTTCAGGGTATTGAATATTATAGATGATTATAACCGACAAGCGTTATGCACGACATCCGAGTTTTCAATGCCATCCATTCGTGTGGTAGCACACTTAAAACAAGCGATAGAAATATATGGTAAACCTTTAGAGATACGAGTAGACAACGGCCCTGAGTTTCTATCTCGACTATTTGTTCAATTCTGTGAAAGTGAGTCCATCCACATCAAGTATATCCAGCCTGGAAAACCATCGCAGAACGGATATGTAGAACGATTCAATAAAACATATAGAGAGGATGTACTAGACGCTTACCTGTTCAGAAACTTAGAAGAAGCTAGGGCTCAATCAGAGGCGTTCAGGGAAGATTATAACGAAAATCACCCTCATGAATCGTTAGGAAGGAAAAGCCCAAACGAATTATTAGACGATTTTCTCAAAGGGGCTAGCCCCTTTGAGAAACATTTTGTTAATTTATGCACTGTGTGAAAAAAGGTAAGTCTTCAAAACATTAGATGGATATTTTGACGAAAAAAGCACAAATACACCAATCGCTAGTTGGGACAATACAAACTGGCTAGAAAACACTAATTCAGATCTATCCAATCAAAACTCCACATCTATTATAAATAATCAGAATACATTTGATCTTGACGATATACTTAACGATCCAGACTGCCCATTTTAATCATGGAAATAAACGAAGCTATAAAGATCTGTCTCTTCAACGGTATAAAAGTATATCCTCAATTTGACGGACAATCGTTTGTAATTGCGATTGAAGAAAAAACCAAGCCAATCAAATTAAGTAAAAAGCATTACACATCAAAGAGCATTAATTATGCAGTTGCTTTTACTTACATTTTTATTGCAAGAAAAATCAAAGCGAAAATTTAGTTTAACTAGTAGTTACCATTAATGCAACCTCTGGTTATCACAGCAGGTTTACATACTCGCCATTATAGTTTGTAATACAGATAAAACCCATAACCAACCGCAGGTTAAGAACACACAAACCTTTATAAACCCTTGGCATCATGCATATTGACTCATTAAAGCGTGCTAGACACCTTATAAATAACCATAGGTTTTTTATGGGGAATGAAATTAAAAATGATGAAATAGAACAACAACCTAAGGTTATTTTGAACAGTATCAACCAATAGTTATTTGTTCTTAAAGTTTCAATTTTATAATTTGTAAATTTAAATACGCTTTCGCGAAAGCGAATTAATTACAAATCCATTCCAGCCCCATGAATTTTTAACCAATTAATTTGCTCATCATAATTAGGAAGAATTTTATCTACTTCATTCCAAAACGCCTGAGTATGATTATTATGAATAAGATGGGCTAACTCATGGACTACCATATAGTGAAGCACATCAATTGGAGCCATGGCACATTTCCAATGAAAATTCACATTACCACTTGGTGTGCATGAAGCCCAGCGATTTTGTAATTCCATTACTTTGATTTGTTGTGGTTCAACTCCTAGTTGTTCTTTATATCTTTCAATAATAGGATGAATTCTACTGTTCAGTTTTTCCTTGTAAAATTGAATGAATAGTTCTTTTGCCTTAGGTTGATCCTTTTTACCTAAATAAAAAGTATTTCTAAAAAACCTTATACTTCCCAGACTCTCTTCTACTATTTTTAACCGATAGTTTCTACCTAGATATAAAAATGACTGACCGTTAACATACTCACGTTCCACCGCTTTTTCATTTAACTGTGTCCACTCAGCAAGATTTTTGAAGATTTGATATTCCTTAGCTTTTAAAATATCTTTAATTTCTTTGTCATCAAGTTTGACTGGCACACGTGCAGAGACTGAGCCATCTCGTTCTATAAAGATACTAACCGTTTTACGCTCGCTTTTTTGAATAGCGATGTCAATTCCAGATACAATCATTTTACATAATTAAATCTTGATGTCTACGTTTTGCCAAATTCATTATCTCCACACTTAACTTAGAGTGTAGTTGCATTACCCTATCAATTCCAGAGAAGTCTAACAAATCATCTATTTCTCCTTGTAATTTACGTATTTCAGCTGCTCTACCTTTCCAGAAATTAGGCTTGCTTATAGTTTTTTGCAACAGTTGTACTAATTCGATCGCGAGTTTCTTTAATGCTTCTTTATCAGCATCGTCTAATTCTTCTTCATTAAAAGCACTAAAGACGATGAAATCATAAAACGGTAGTTCCTGTTCATTAAGACCTTCCTCTTGATTATGTCCTTTTCTACCCTTTTCTAAATCACTTCTAACTTTTTCAAATTCTTCAACGATCGCATCCCAGTTACCTTGATAGCGTTCTAAGATTTCTTCCATACGTTGTAAAAAGCGTTTATACAGAGCTGGATCTTTATTAATATTTACTTTTATATGACGTCTAATCGCGTGTTCCATTTCAGAAGCCTTTGATTTTGAATTTTTACCTAGCTTATTTACTTCTTTGACGAAGTCCTTAGAAAGCAAACTGACAGGATCTACACGACTGTCAATACCTAATGTCTCAAGGTGCTGATCTATCATTTTACGAATCTTAGGCTTTGCCCATTTTAAATCCATGCTTGGATCTTTATAGCGGTTTTTAATTCGCACCATCAAGTAACCAAGGCGTTTCGCAGGTACATAATATTTTCTTCCAACTTGCGAATTAAACAGCAGATCTAAACTATCAAAAAAGGCTTTTATATATGTATCAAATTGTGCTCTAAATGGAACAGACGCTGCCAATTCTATACAGTCTTCTGCCAATTGAAACTCGGCATCTTTATCTGTAAAGCGCTGCTGTACAAATTTTTCAAAGTCATTTATTCCATTATCTGTAAATAATTGGATCATGCGATTATATCTCGCCTCAAGAACTGGTATTTCTTTATTGATATCTCTAAAATATTCAAGGAGCTCTTGAATATCTTCTTCATCTTCAGCACCCCAAATGTTTAAAGCATCTTTTAAATGGTTAGAAACACCAAAATAATCTACCAGAATTCCGTGTGTTTTATTCTTTTTAGTTCGATTTACTCTTGCTATTGCTTGTAAAAGATCATGCTCTCTGATGCTTTTATCTAAATACATTACTTGAGCAATAGGAGCGTCAAAGCCTGTCAACAATTTATCGCAAACACACAAGAATGCTACTCCAGTTTCTGGTTTTAGGTAATTACCTTCTTCGTTTTTACTGTAATCAAAATCTTTTTTGAAATTGTCTACTGCCTTGATCTCCTTAGCATTTTTTCTAGCCTGACTTATAAATCCTTGCTCGTTATTATCCTGCTTGGTAACGATAGTACCAATCTTTATAAATTCAATTTTTTCAATCAAATCTAGATCTGGATTGGCTTTTTCTTTCTCTAAACTGGCACGCTCTTTTAGCGCTTCCTCAATCAAATATTGATAACGTGCCGCAGCTACTATAGAGCTACCTACTACCATGGCTTTAAAACCATTAGGTAAAATATCATCTACATAATGATTCACAAGGTTTTTAGCAATCTTACGAAGTCTATCCATATGTTCCAGATAAGCCTTCATCGTACCGTAACGTTTCTGGATTTCTTCTTTTTCTTCTTTACTCTGTCTTTTGAATACGTCTTCAAAATCTGCATCAAAGGCCTCTTTTGATTTTATTCTATCATTTGAGGTTTTACCGATATAAATGATATCTAGCGTAGCACGATCATCTACTGCTTCTCGAATCTTATAAGTGTCAATAAATTCACCTGTACCGCCAAATCGCTGATGAGTTTTTTGCTTATGCCTATCTGTTAATAATGGTGTTCCTGTAAAGGCAATTTTAGTAGCATTAGGAAAAGCTGTAAACAAATTATCTCCCATATCTCCACCTTGAGTTCTGTGAGCTTCATCAATTAAGATTACGATTCGGTCAGAAGTATTTACAACATCAAAAGGTTTAAATTCAGGAACTTTTCCTTCTTCAACATAGGCTTTCATTAAAGCCTTAGAATGCTTTAATTCTTCTTGAACAAACTTATGTACCATCACCATATTCAAGTTGGATGCTATACCACTTAATTTTGGTACTAATTCTTTACGAGAACCTACAATATTTGCTTCTTTAAATTCATTTGTCAACCGTGCCGTGGCAGAGAGTTGTTTCTCAAGATCCTTACGATCAACCATCATGATTACCTTGTAATCCTTAAGATCATTCTGTGAGCGCAACTTGCGGACAAAGAACACCATGGTTAAAGACTTACCAGATCCTTGCGTATGCCATACAACGCCTGAACGAGTGCTAGGTGTGTCCTCAAGACGCATTCTACGCAATATTTTTCCAACTGCTCGATACTGCTGGTAGCGACATACCACTTTAATAACTACACCTTCCTTTATTTCCATGAATAAAGTAAAGTGTTGCAGAATGTCTAATAAAATTTCCTTATTTAAAACACCTTTTATCAGCACTTCTTGACGGACACTAGGATCATTTTGCAAACCGTTATTACGATATCTGGCTTCTTCTTCTGCAGCGTAGTTTTGTAAATCAATATTTCTATATTCTTCTGGGAAGATATCCTTCCAATTGAGATAATACTCAAAATCACCTGATATAGAACCTATACGCGCCTCTTCTCCATGTGTTGCAATACTGAATAGGTTATAATGGAACAAACGTTCCTCACCTTCTTTAATTCCAAAATCATCTTCCCTTGTATTTGCATAACGCATGATTTGATCTACCGCGCTAGAGATTGGGTCTGCTATTTCTACTTCTTTGCACTCAACTACGCAAAATGGTAGCCCGTTTACAAAAAGCACGATATCTGGAATAAGACCTTCACGAGGACCACCTGGCGTAACTACCCTAAACTGATTGATAGCTACAAACTCATTATTATCCCAATTTTTAAAATCTATGAGTTTGACTAATGGATTCTCTTCACCAGTCACTTCATTTTTTGCAACTGTAGTTTTGGTTACACCTATTAATTTTTCAAAGACCTGTTTATTTGCCTCAAGTAATGAGAGGTTAGCTTTTTCAGTTGCTATAGTCTCAAGATAAATATCCTCTAGTTGTTTATCTGTGAGCCAGGCTACACCATCTACTACATTTATTTTTTTAACTGCTTTTATGAACTCTTGCTTGAGTGTTACTTCTTTAAAACTAGTACGCAAACTAATGGCAGGATCCTGTGGAATACCAAAGCTACCTTGATCAATTACATGCCAGTTTAAATCTCTTAACTTGTTTAAAAAAGGTTTTTCAACGTTATTGTATTCGCCCATTATATTAAGTCGTATATTTTATTAATAACTCTTTCAATTGCCATTGAATCAATACCATCCTTTTCACTTTCTGTTGTTATAAAAAAATTCTCATTCATAACAAAGCCGTTATCCTCATAGAATTTCTTTTTCTTTTCCCAATCTGCTTTATAACTAGGAATGGATAACATTCCCAAATGCTCCAAAATTATTAGTTCACCAGCAGCATCAATAAAAGAAAAATCAGGAATTCTTTTTTGACCTGCATCAGACTGAAACTCACGTTCGTACTGAAATTCAATTCCTTTCTCTAATAGCATATTGGCAATTATCACCTCTGATTTACTTCTTACGATTAGACCTTCTTTCTTCGTTTTATGAATTAATCCTTCAGCCCAAGGAATAGAACTTTTTACATCTCTTAATGATGTCACAAAAATGTTTGTATTTCGTTTTGCTGTAGATGAAAATTGGGGTTTTGATAGATTAAATATCCAATGTGGGCTGTCTCCTTCCATAAAAAGAACTAACTGCTTTTTTGAACGTGTTAATGCAGTGTATATCAATTCTCTTGATATGATACGACCTGTTTTAGGTATCACCAAAAATACCTTGTCAAAATCACTTCCTTGGCTTTTATGAATTGTAATGGCATATGCTAATTCAATACTAGAATCATCAGACTCACTACTACCCTGTGATTTATATCCAAAAGTTGAGTCAGGATTTTCTCCTGCAAAAACCACATTTGCAAATCCCTTTGCTGTATGCTTTATTATACCCAATTGTCCATTAGATAATTGAATTTTTTCGCCAGAAGGATAAGCTTCTCGCCATTCATTTTGATTTTGAATAATCTTATCATAATTTCCTAATTGATAATCTCCAATTTTAACGGATTTATATCCTTTTCTAAATTGTTGTTGAAATTGTCTATTTAAATTATGAGATCCCCAAAAAGGACCTTTTACTGGTGTTAATAGTTGGAACTGTTCAATCTTAGTTGTATCTATATTACTATTATCTATTCCTAAAAATTTATTAAGTCCTACATAATCTTCGGCATGTTCTAAATCTAATTCTTTTTCTAATACCACATTTAACGTATTTTTTAACTCTGTTTCATCATTCCAGCAATGAACCTGAAGGTCATTAAGAGTATCATTGTCACCAATTCTATCAAAAATCTCATCTGCATTTTTGGATGGCTTTATTCCTGAAAACCAAGACGCCAATGTTAATGAATCAGAGTTTGCTCCAGCAACTGTTCTTACTACTTCATTTAAACGCGCCAAACATTGTGTTGCCTTATAATTAGAGTCTGATTCTTCCAATGTTTCTAGATATGAGCAAAAATCTGCAAATGGTTTTCCTGCTCCAATTGGTGGTAATTGGAATGGATCTCCAACTAAAATTATTCGTTTCACATGAGCTAAATCTAAGGATTGAAATAACGCATATAAATCATCTTCAGTAAGCATAGAACATTCGTCAATAATTACGTTTCGTTTTCCTTGGTACTTATCTTCACCAGGGAACCTCGGCTTCATTCTATTCCAATCAAATCGCTTTTGCTGATTTAGAAACTGTGCAATGGTATAAGCCTTGGAATTTGCCATTTTACCTAATTTAACACGTGCTTTACCTGTAGGCGCTAACAAGAGAACGCCATCTTTTGAAAAATCTTTACACCCAAAAAGCGCACCCATTACCGTTGTTTTTCCTGTTCCTGCGGGACCGTGTAAAACTGAAATTTTTCGATTTGTTATTTTGATTAATGCTTTTACTTGATCTTCAAGAGCTGCTTTATGTCTTTCATTTTCTGGATTGAATTTTATGCCTGAGTCCGAAATAGTTTTTATTATTAATTTCTCCCATGATTCATTAAGACTTGGCAACTCTTTTTTAGCTCTTGCTAGTAATACCTTCCTAAAAAACCTTTCTGCATTATAATAATGTTCTAATTGTAAGCCACTAATTTCTGAAGTTTCAATAAGACTTAATTTATTATTTATAAAATCTATATTAGATTTTAAATACTGCTCTGGTATAGCCGTAGAACGCTCTAATTTTAAATTGTTTATAGCTTCAGTCAATTCTTCAAAAGACATTAAAGTGTCACCATTTAATGCTGCTTCTTTAAGTATTTGGACCAATATAGCTCGCATTCTTCTTGGGTCAAGTGGCGATTCTACTAGTTGTGGTATTTTAGGTTCAAATTCACCTTGAATTGCTTTATCTAAAAACAAAGCATTATCAATAGTTTCTACTGCAATTGGATATTGGTTTTTATCTCCATCATCTTCTTCTGCAATACGGTAAGGATTTTCTAAAAGCTCTTTATTACTAACGTCATAACCATTTCGTTTTCTTAATGTGTTATCAAACCAAGTTTCAATTTGTTTTTCCGTTAATTCAAACCTAGATAACAGTTGTAGTAGATTTTTTCTTTCGCTGGATTCGTTTATCCATACATCTCTGATATGAGGTAAATTATTAGAATATGTTGTCCTGCCTAGATTTAATTGACCAAATAACAAATCTTCCCAAGCATCCCAAGGGTTGTCTTTTGGACCTATTATTTTTTTCTCGCGTAAATCGGCTTCTAGAGAATGTCCATGTTCAAATTTAAAAGCAAGTAAGGCTTGTGCAAAACTTGGAAATGGCCCCATGCTTTCTTTGACCAAACCTAACTGACTATCAATCCATAATAAATTATTATCCCATTGACCTTTAGCTATACCATGCGATTTTATACGCTCTACAACAGTACGCAACTTACCCAATATGGTGAGCACTGTGCTATTGTTTACCCAAGCACTACCATAGGAGAACTCGTCCATGAGTTCTTTCCTACTGGCTGTTTCGCTTAATGTTAATTTAATTTCATCTATTAAATCTGCTTTTGTTTTTTTACCTTCTTCGGTTTTTAAAATAAAATCTTCTGGCAATGCAATGTAATCGTGATAAGGCAACAAAATACCTTCGCTATCTGCCTGACCTGGCCTAATACCATGGGTAATTAATCTATCCCATAATGGATAAGTGTAATCTGCAGTAGATTGATACGTTAGTACTGGTGACACTTTATTAATTGAACCTATTCCTGCAATTAGTCTACGACTATCTTCATCTAACGGATTGGCTCCTTTTACATAAAAAATGGCAATCGACTTTTTTGCTTTAATAGGTTTAAAAAATGTATCCAATAAAACATTTTGTGTATTCCTATCATATACCCATGCAGAATGAAAAGGTGGTCTTTCACCATTTGGTATTTCCGGATAACTTTTTTGCAGATCTCTTTGGTTTTTTAATAACATCCACCAAAAAGGTACAGCAAAAGTACTATACGGTGGCACATCAATAATTGTTGGTTCTAATACCTGATGTGGAATTTTATTCTTCTTCTTACCACTGTAAGGATGCTTGAATCGTCTTTTGTAAGCTCTTTCAGCCATAAATGCACCACCTTCTGCTTTACATGGAGGTAAGCTGTCTGGACTTAAATTACTCCATGACTCTCCGCTAATTTTAGATTCTTCCGCTTCGTTTTTCTCTGCATAGATTCTAGGTAAGTTAAGACAAAAAGCATTTTTACCTGGTTGATTACAAACACTACCGTTCCATTTATTGTCGTGCCATGCTACTCGTATTGATAAGTGTTTGTTCATTTGCTAACTATTTTATTTTAATTACCTATTCTATATTCTACTCCCATGCATGACTTCCATCTCGTGATGTAAAACTTACTGCAATAGCGTGATGCACTGAGTTATCTATTTTTTCCCATGCTTTGTAAGCAGAAGACACAGACCTGCCTATACCTAAATTACTATCTTCTGAATACGGCATACCTTTTTCTTTAAGAATAGCTTTTAAAGAGTCAAAACTAATTTGAATGTTCTGAGACTGCAATGCCACTGCTAGTTTACCCATAAAATCGTAGGCTTGATTATGTGTAGTTTTCATATTTGTTTTTTAAATTAATCTTCTTCATCCACAACAACCCCAACCCTACCAGTCAACAAATCCTGCATCAATCCTGCTTTGAGTTGCTGGTATTTCCCTAAAGTCTGTTGCTCGGTTTGGATTTTTGATTCAATAGGTTTTATGGTTTGAATAATTCTATTTTGCTCATCGATTTGAGGCTTCAAAACCTGCAATTGATGTAGTCTACTTCCTTTTATACCTTTTACAGTGCTTCCAGTTGATTCTGCTTCTAATTCCTTTTGGAAATATTCAGACATCATAGAGTGTTTTAAAAAATCATTCAACATTTCATTCTCAAGACATCTGTATTTAATTACTCGCTGTGCTAGAGCCAAGCCTTCAATATCAATTTGAGCAATATTACCTAAAGGTGCTTCTGTTGTTATTAACACATCACCTTTTTCTGGTATTCCCCTAGACATTGTTGCTTTGTAAGATGAATGAAGAATGTATTCTTTAGAGATTTCATAATCTATATATCCAAACTTTATATTTTTAGCTGTAACTAAGAAAATTCCTTTATCAGATTTTGGTGGTGTTTTCCCTCTATAATCTACATAGCTAGTAATATTTTCTAAAGTTTCTAATTCCCATTCCCTAGGGATCAATCCCAAAGCACTTTCTTTATACAACTCTGGTGCGTCTTGTGGTGATGGGCGCAGTTTGCCTGTGTAGATGTCGATACCGCGTGTGAATAGATCGTGCATTAAACCTTGTTTAATGGCCTCATATTTGGCAATGGCGGTCTCGGTTTGTTCTATGACTTCATCTACCGTAGATAGGATCTGGGCAATCTTTTTTTGTTGTGGTAGTGGTGGAAGATTAACTTTGAACTTTTCGAGACTTTTCCTTGTGACATGCTTCATTGTTGAGCCTTGAGACTCATCAGCTAGTTTGCTCAAATTAAAGTCAATTAGATAAGCAACGTAGTACCTATCAAATCCTTTCTTTTCATCTACTTTAAACAGATGTTGATTTAAGACCGCCTTTCCTCCTTTCCATACGACTACTTTCAAAGTTGCACTCCAAGAAAAAATTACATCACCAGTATTAATTTCATTTTTCTTAGCAAAATTACCTTGATAAAAATCCCAATTAGCAGTTTCAGGTCTAGTTATTTGTTCGATTCTAATTATTGGAACTCCTTCTTTTTTCCAGTGAATGGGTTTAAACGCCATTCCATTATGGAAGTCCGCAATATCAGTAAGAAAATAATCTTTCCAATTATCCTTCATATCCCAATTCCGTTAAAAAGTTATTCAATTGGTTAGCGGCTTTGGTTCTACGGTCTAGAATGCTGACTAGGGTGTTTTGATATTTGGTATAGCGTGATTCTAACTCGGTAATTAAAGCGCGTTCATAGCGGTTTACATAATCCATTACGGTATCGTGCAAGGTGGCTTTAAAACGTGTAAGTATTAAATCTTTGGCTTCTTCTGGCGTGATTTTTTCTCGTGCTTTTTCTACCAGGTCTTCCTTTTTGGCTTTGATCTCAGTGATGGTCGCCTTGCAGGTTTTGAGTTCGGCAGTTAATTCATTGTGTCGTGCCAGTCGCTGGTTGAGTTGTGCGGCTTGGGTTTCTGTTTGTTTTAATTGAAGCTGGTATTGGTTACGCTTTCGCGAAAGCGGAATGACCACATCATCACTGCTCCCATCTTTCTCATGTGCCTTGATACGTATGCCTAGATCTTTTATCTCTTTCTTATGCTGGCGTATGCTGGTGTTGTACTCTTTAATACTGGCTTTTAATTCTTTGAGTACTTCTTTAGGGAATACCTCATATTCCTCTTCATCAAAGGCGTCTTCTTCCAGCTCATTGACTTCGTTAAACATGGTGTCCAGCTCGTCACGTCTAGCCTCGTTATTTGCTAGTTCTTCCAGAACGTCTGGAAACTGTGATTGTAGAATATCATCTGCAGGGATCAAGTCTGCATTCCAGCCACTGGCAGCAATGGACTTTAAATCGGTCTCGAGACTGTTCCAATAGGTAGCAAAAGCGCCTCTACTTTTATGTAGATCGAGAATACCCAGCGCGCTAAAATTACTCGCAATGCTGTGCGAGAAGTCACGATACAGTTCAAAGACATTTTGCTGCACAGGCAGTGCTTCTAGTTTAGGCACATTTGCCGTCCACCAGTCGTTAACGCCTGCGGTGTATTGTTCTCTTTTAAGAATGACATCATCATGGTTCAACACTAGGTTCTTAAGATCTTCTTTTGAGCTTACCGCATCTGTAAAAGCATCATAACCTTCTTTAGGTGATTTATGAAGTAGGGCCGTTCTTAAATGTAGGTAGTTATCCCAGTAGGACTGTAGCTCATCTACCTCTACCGTAGGAATACCTCCGTGCAAGTGTGCATTTACATCTTGCGGTTGTGCTGGTGGGCTGTTATCTACATACCTGCGTATGTTGAAATTATAATCTTCTTTTTCTAAGCCTTCTTTAGTAATCAATCGCGAGTAACCATCTAGCTCTTCTTTGCTTTTATAGATGTAACTGATCTTTGCGATGTCCTCTGGACGTAGTTTGTTCTGGTTTTTGCCTTCTTTATATTCACGGTCTGCATTTATAAACAAGACATTATCGCGTTGTGCCGCTCCTTTTTTGTTAATGATCAATACAGAGGCAGGAATACCTGTACCGTAAAACAGTCCCGATGGCAACCCTACTACGGCTTCTAGATAACCACGATCTACGAGCCATGCTCTCATGTTTTTTTCTTCGCTTCCGCGAAAAAGTACACCATGGGGCATCACGACCGCCATACGACCATTATCTTTTAGAACAGAAACCATGTGCTGGACAAACATGAAGTCTGCCTTTTTCTTTTTAGGCATCCAGTGATGAAAGCGATCGCGATAGTTTTTAATGTCGCTATAATTTGCCGAAAATGGTGGATTTGCTATCACGATGTCAAAGCGTTTTAGCTCTCCATTCTCTACATGCAAAGGGTTTGCTATCGTATCACCTTGTAGGATCTCTGCATCAAAAATATCATGAAACAGCATGTTCATTTTACACAAGGACCATGTGGTACCACTTAATTCCTGACCAGCAAAACTTAATCGCGAGGCATCGCCATAACGTGCCTGCACATAATTCTTATTCTCGATCAACATACCACCAGATCCACAAGTAGGATCATAGATAGAAGATTCTTCTCCAGGTTCTAGCAGGTTAACCAGTAGTTTAACTACCTCGTTAGGAGTGTAAAACTCACCACCTTTTTTACCAGCGCTATCTGCAAAATATTTGATTAAGTATTCATAAGCCGTACCTAAAAGATCCGGGAATTCAAATCGTTTATCAGTAAGTGTTACCTTATCAAAATGCGTGATGAACTCGATGAGCTTTTCATCACTTAATGCGTTTTTGTTCTTACCTATGGTGCGGTTAAAGTTCACATTAGTAAGTACACCAGAGAGCTTATCTGGGTTTTCTTCTTCAAGTGCTTCCAGCGCTTTATTTAAATGATCACCTACGTCTTTTTTAAGGTGTAGGATACCATCATTAATTTCTTGACCGTTCTCGTTAGTGGTCTTATAGTTCCATCGTGCGCGAGCTGGTACGTAATACTGGTATGCGTTTGCACGTTCTAGTGCTTCTTTTATTTTAGCTTCTGGTAAACCTTTGGTTTGTAGTTCCTTTAATCGTGCAGCGCGATCTTCTTCAAACTTATCGCTCAATCGTTTTAAGAATAACATTCCAAAAATGTATTCTTTAAACTCTGAGGCATCCATATTACCTCTTAATATATCGCAGGCATCCATCAGGAAGCCTTCTAGCCAAGATAGGGTTAGTTTTTTGTGGGTCATTAGGTTTTTTAGTTTCTTTTATTGTGGTGGTTTATTGATCTTATGATCAAAGATTATCAACCTTGTTTTTCAAATGAGTAAATAAGCCGTAATAGGAATCAAATTGTCCCTTTTGCTTGATCAGAATAGAATTGATAATAGGTACATTAAAATAATAGACCATTCCGTTTTCCCATGCTTTCCAAACTTCATCAGGTATTCGATATTTACGCCTCCATAAATATTCTTCTGCACAGAGATTGAAGTATCTAATAATTAATTCCTCATCATCGTCAGAAATTTTCACAGTATTATTCTCATGTTTTTCTACTATGTCATCTAATTGATTTCTAAACTCAGTATCATACTTTTTATTAAAGTCAGTAAACAATTCTTGAAACATTCTATCATCTTGAATCTTAGACTGCATGAAAGCAATGGAAAGTGAAATACCTGTTGCAATGGTTGCTGCAAAAACCTCAATTCTGTCAGACCAGTAATAAAGTCCTATTCCTAAAGTAAGGAATAAGGTATTTATAAGAATGACATCTTTGTTTTTACTTATTTTATGGAGCATATGGTTGGTTATGTAATCAGGTCAATTAAGATCATATTTTCAAGGCAACAAGCTAATTAAAAACATAGATCTTTCTTACGGATTCCCTCAATTTAATGTGGAGTTATCTTTTATATTTTAATGATTTCACTTCGGACAAAGCATTATCGATAGAAGCCGTTTCAATTAATTTTCTATTTCCAACTTTGCGAGCTTTAATTATGCCACGTTTTATATAGCTGCGTACGGTTTGAGTTGACACCTTTAATCTCTTGGCAGCTTTCTGGATAGTTGTATAAGTTTCCTTTGATTTTTCTAACTCCTTTTCTTAAAAATAGGCTTCGATTCCTTTTCTAACGGAAGTTTCTATTAGTTCTTGAAGCTCTTCTTTGGTGGTGATGATTAGGTTCATGGAATAACGATTACTCTAACTATATTTTTAGGAAATTTGGCAAAAATTGTATTCCTATTAAAGTTTTACCGTCTGACAGCGAGTCCTGCGAACTAAATGGTTTAAAAGTAAAAGCTATTCGGATAGAGTTACTTATGGTAACACCAGATGATATGGTTCCAAAATCAAAATAGTCTTCATCTACTGCTAGGTTGGTGCGAAATTCGTTGGAACCTCCATATAACCCATATCGAATATGTATGTAAAAATTGAATTCTTTATTGTCGCTCGTAAGACTAGCAAAAACATTCCCTGTTCCTGAATACATACCACTTGTTGTATCAACATCATCAGAAAACTCGCTAATTTCCAGAGATCCTCGCAGTCCTAAATATGTATAAAATGTGAATCTATTAGTACTAAAATATCCTATAGGAAGCTCTGCACTCAAATATGTATTTCCTCCTCCTGTAATAAGCCTCTGTATGCTTTCTTGATTAGCTTTTAAATCCATTGTGGTGTCTTGGGTTTCCGCGTTGGATTCATTTTGATTGCTAATTACAGTTCCAAAATTCAGCTTTAATGGGCCCATGAAAGCAGTTGCCAACTCCGTATCGACAATTGAACCTTCATTATTGAATTGCAAGGTAGCTTCATTTGCTAGATATATTCTTTCATTTTCTTTTGAATAAATTCTTTGCATCCACCTGCTTATTGGCTCATCATTCAAACCAATAAAAAATTCATTGTAATTATCCTCCTTGGCTTCAGTAAATTTTCCTTCTAATTCATCCCTATCCTTTTTAAGACTTGCTACATATGCTTTAAGACGTTGCGCCTCGAAATTCCTATTTGAATTTTCTAAAGCAACTACAGCGGTTTCTTTCTCATTTATTTCACGATCCAATTGTTTGATTTTATTAGAAAATATGAATAAATTTTCTTTTACAGCTGGTAGTTCTCCAACAATTAAATTTTCATTTAGAAATTCATCAAGCTCCATATTCTCAAAATTCGTAGATCCGATGACCACGTGCTCTCCGTCTATTGCTATTTGGACTTCATTTTTGATTAATCGGTATAGCTTTTCCTTTTCTGGATCCCAATTGAAACTAGGTGTAATTGCTGTGGAATCAGTTTTAAACTCAGTTGATGTTTTACTTACTATTACGCTTGAAGTGACATTTGAATAAATCTTATCCTTTAAAAATTTGTCAAACTCTAGCTTTTTAACTTTCCACGTATTTGTTGAATCGATAGCAAAATCAGGTAGTCCAGACTGTTTTTGAGTTTGAAAACTATACTCGTAATTTCGGAAACCTTTTTCTTTGATGCTAGGATATTGTGAAAACGCTAGTTGAAAACTGAATAAAATTAATAAATGGCTAATTTTGAATTTCATAACTGATGATTTGGTTGACTACAAAAGTAACAAAATCCTTACTTTACAGGAATACCCTTGAATGGGTATTATTACTTCAATTTTTCTAAAATCCAAATAACTAATAAATTCGTTTACAAATCTCAAGTAAAGTACTTACCAAAATTTCGTGGTAAATAGCTGCTAACTCACGCTAGTGTTTAGAGAGTTCTTTTTACACTTTTCGTATGCAATACTAATAGTTATTAATTATCTATTTTTATATAATTAACTTTTGACCTTATAAAATCTCTAACAAGAAACATCAAGCAAATCGTAACTTTATCAAACCTGCGTTTCTTTTAGGTTCACGTAATTCTTCAAGTCTTTGTAGGTTATAAATTTATATTATAAGAATTAAGAACGTGTTCCCACTTCAAGTCCACTTTCTTTGGAATCAAAATACTTTCTTCATTCGCTATTTTTTGTCCTTTTTCTTTGTTAAATGATAGGAAATTAAAACTACCTTGGATATAATAATCATTGTCTTTTATAATCAGCTTCCTGTGTGTTCCCGTCATTTTATAGTTTCCTTGTTCTTCAAAATGAGTTGGTAAATGCATTAAATGGAAATTCTTTTGGTATTTGCTTTTTAGATTTCGCAGTTTTTCAATTGTTCCGTAATGATGTTCATCATTACTTTCAATTCCATACAATATGATAACTTCTACACATCTTAGTAATGCTTTTTCAATACTATTTATATATTTTAAAGTAGCACGTTTTACCCAAGGACTTTCTATTAGTATTTTAGATTTAACTGTCTTTAGTGCTTCTGCTAATTTTTCTTGCGTTTGCCAAACTGAAAGTGTTTGTGTTTCGGTTATCTTTTTCTCGTTTTCAGTTAATTTTGAAGGCTTCCCTGTTTTTGAAGGCTTCCCTGTTTTTGAAGGCTTCCCTGTTTTTCATACAGTTTAAAAATCAATTAATTTTAAATTATGAAGAAAAGCAGATTTAACGAGGCACAGATAGTATCTATGCTTCAACAGTACGATTCAGGAATGAAGGTCACGGACATTTGTCGAGACAAAGGCATAACCACAGCTACATTTTATAGTTGGAAGCGTAAGTACGCGGGTATGGATGCTCAGCAACTTAAAGAGCTTAAGTCTTTACAAGAAGAAAATCGACGATTAAAGCAGATGTATGCGGATTTGAGTTTAGATCACAGGGTTCTTAAAGATATTATCGAAAAAAAGCTCTAAAGCCCTGTGAGCGCAAAGAGCTTGCTCAAACGATTGTAGAAGAGGAAGATCTTAGTATTCAGAGATCTTGTGCTATTGTTAGTTTGAGTCGGTCTATGTGGCATTACAAGTCTATCAAGGACGACAGTGAGGTTATAGACAAGCTCATAGAGATGAGCGAGATCAAGCCCAATCGAGGATTTGACTACTACTATCACCGCATACGCAAACAGGGCTTTATATGGAACAGAAAACGAGTGTTGAGGATTTATAGATTACTGGGATTGACATTACGCAGGAAGAGCCGTAAAAGACTTCCTGCTCGTATTAAAACACCTTTGGAACAACCAGCGCAACCTAGAGAAGTATGGAGTATGGATTTTATGTCCGATAGCTTAACCACGGGACGACGGTTCAGGGTATTGAATATTATAGATGATTATAACCGACAAGCGTTATGCACGACATCCGAGTTTTCAATGCCATCCATTCGTGTGGTAGCACACTTAAAACAAGCGATAGAAATATATGGTAAACCTTTAGAGATACGAGTAGACAACGGCCCTGAGTTTCTATCTCGACTATTTGTTCAATTCTGTGAAAGTGAGTCCATCCACATCAAGTATATCCAGCCTGGAAAACCATCGCAGAACGGATATGTAGAACGATTCAATAAAACATATAGAGAGGATGTACTAGACGCTTACCTGTTCAGAAACTTAGAAGAAGCTAGGGCTCAATCAGAGGCGTTCAGGGAAGATTATAACGAAAATCACCCTCATGAATCGTTAGGAAGGAAAAGCCCAAACGAATTATTAGACGATTTTCTCAAAGGGGCTAGCCCCTTTGAGAAACATTTTGTTATTTATGCACTGTGTGAAAAAAGGTAAGTCTTCAGTTACAACCAGCGGTTAGCCATAGGTGATTCCTGTAAGCACAATTACTATTTGATTGACAGTCAACGCTTTTAGACATAAATCAATTAGATAACCACCAGTTTTTTTGTTGACTTTACTTAGTTAATACAAAACCTATGGTTAGATATAAAGTATTACAAATTAAATGTAAAACGCTCACTGTAATCTGGCGGCAACATTGCACCTACCTCTCGTAAATAAGACGTTAATTCTTTCTCGCTCTTATGTCTTGTAATTGGTAAAAGCTTATTTACTATTTCAGAATGTGATAAACCTTCCTTTAAATAAGATTGATATAAATGATAAATCGCAGTGTGTCTAAAACGGTATAAACCATAGGTTGCATCCAGCCCTAATTGATCTTTAATTTTCTTAAATCTGCGAGTAAAGACATTTGTTTTAGCTTTTTCACTTGCCGTCCAATGCATTGGTTTATTTTGATAACTCAATAGGTTATCTTCATCTAGTTTTGATTCATTAACTAGTTTGTTAACCAATGGTTTTAACTTGTCAATAATGCTTATAGTTGCCATCCCCTTTTTTGTATCTACAAAAATCAAATCATCTTTAATTGATGATTTTTTAAGGCGGATAACCTCTCGTGGACGCAACATGGCATAGATCATGAACTTAATAAAGTGAATTAAATACAGATCTACTTCATTACACTTTTCAATTATAGCATTAAACTGCTTTACCGTAAATGGTCTATTTTTTAATGGCTTACTAGATTTAGTAACAATTCCAGCTATAGGATTCACTTCAATCACAAAATCTGCAACCAGTTTACTAAACAGTGCACTTATAGCTCTCTTGTTATTATTAATACTTGTGGGATTGTTACCTTGATCGCTTAAATAATTTAAATATTGAGGAAACTGTTTACGTTTAAATTGATTTACCTTGACTCCTGCAAAGAAATGGTCTTTACACCATTCCATAAACCTATTATAAGCAGTCTGATACTGACCATAGGTACTCTCTTTAAGATTATTCTTTTCATAGCTTAATGCACTTAAAAGAGCTTTCTCTAAGGTTGGAACGAAAACATGTTCAGATTTATTTATAGAATCCTTCTCTGGCGACCATCCATTATTCAACATTGCAGTATATACCTCTTTAAGGGCAATACCCATTGTGCGTCTTTCAGAAATAGGTGAGAATTTATTGAGGCCCTTATAAAATTTGTAAAGCTTACCATTGTATCTAAAGTAAACATACCATCTTTTCCCAGATGCTATTGTAGGTACCTTTTTACCATTTACTAAGGTTTTAGGTACAAAAAATTTGGGTTGTTCGTAGTTTTTCTTTGCCAAAGTAATTTTATAATAATACTCGCGTTGATACTCACTTTGATTTAAGTCCTGTTTTTTAAAATGTGCAAAAACAACAAAAGCCGCTGTGGCAGCGGCTTTCTAGATAAAGTACGGATGACAGGAATCCCTTCGTCTACTGCTCAGGGTCAACTTCTCTTCCTGTCATTGATCTTATTTCACAAAAAAAGAGACGAACATACAGCTTGTCTCTTTCCTTTAGTGCGGATGACAGGAATCCCTTCGTCTGTTGCTCAGGGTAAACTTCTCTTCCTGTCATTGATCGTATTCCACAAAAAAAGAGACGAACATACAGCTTGTCTCTTTCCTTTGGTGCGGATGACAGGAATCGAACCTGCACACCTTGCGGCACTAGATCCTAAGTCTAGCGTGTCTACCAGTTCCACCACATCCGCATGACTGATATCCCTTATTTGGGACGGCAAATATACATACTTTTCCAATTTTACAAACACTTTGTTTAAATAAAATAACCGCTTGCTTATCTTTACCACAAACCCTTCTTTATGAACACCAGATCCTACGTAGATCAGCACCAAGAAAGATTTATTAAAGAGCTAATTGAATTGCTCAAAATACCCTCCATCAGCGCTGACCCAGCCTATAAGGAAGACGTGCTTAGAACCAGTGAAGCGGTCGAGAAAGCCTTGAAAGATGCGGGCTGTGATCAGGTCGAGATCTGCGAGACGCCAGGCTATCCAATAGTTTATGGAGAAAAAATAGTGGATCCAACTCTACCTACTGTGTTGGTTTACGGACATTATGATGTTCAACCACCTGATCCAGTAGAACTTTGGGACAGCCCTCCTTTTGAACCGGTCATCAAAAGTACAGAGATTCATCCTGATGGGGCTATTTTTGCCCGTGGTGCTTGCGATGACAAAGGTCAGATGTATATGCATGTCAAGGCGCTGGAATATATGACCGCCAACAACCAGCTACCTTGCAACATCAAATTTATGATCGAAGGAGAAGAAGAGGTTGGTAGCGAATCGCTGGAATGGTTCCTGACCAAAAACCGGGAAAAATTGGCCAATGATGTCATCCTGATCTCTGACACAGGTATGATTGCTAAGGAAACACCCAGTATTACTACTGGCCTGCGCGGTTTGAGCTATGTCGAGGTGGAGGTCACTGGCCCTAACCGTGATTTGCACTCGGGATTGTATGGTGGAGCCGTAGCCAATCCCATCAACATCCTTTGCGATATGATCGCGCAGCTGCACGATGAAAACAACCATATCACTATTCCTGGTTTTTACGATAAAGTGGACGAACTCAGCCAAGAAGAACGAGCAGAAATGGCAAAAGCTCCTTTTTCTCAAGAGGAGTACAATAAAAAATTAGACATCGCTCAGGAACACGGTGAGAAAGGTTATACCACCAATGAGCGCAACAGCATACGTCCTACCCTTGATGTCAATGGTATCTGGGGAGGCTATACAGGTGAAGGTGCTAAAACTGTGATAGCGAGTAAGGCTTACGCCAAAATTTCCATGCGATTGGTTCCCGATCAGGACTGGCATGAAATTACAAAGTTATTTAAAGAACACTTTGAGCAACTAGCACCGCCTAGCGTAAAAGTCTTGGTCAAGCCCCATCACGGTGGAACTGCTTATGTTACGCCTATAGATAGTTTAGGCTACCAGGCAGCGAGCAAAGCCTACGAAGATACTTTTGGTAAAACACCTATTCCGCAACGTAGTGGAGGGTCCATCCCCATCGTCGCATTATTTGAAAAGGAACTTCAGAGCAAGTCGATTCTTATGGGCTTTGGTCTTGATAGCGATGCGATTCATTCTCCCAACGAACACTTTGGGGTATGGAATTATCTTAAAGGTATTGAGACCATCCCGCATTTCTACAAGCATTTTACCGACTTGAAAAAATAAATGCTAACTGGGCTTTTAGCTCAAGGGATCTGAATAAACTTCGCCACGTGGACTTCCACCCACTTCTAAGCTAAAGGTGCTTTAGGGAAGATGGTCGAACAAATTCGCACTACAAAAAATACTCTACACTTGTAGAATTAAAATTTTATTTCTACGTTTGTAGAGTTAATTCTAATTTTGTAGAGATGAAGCTGTCAAAATCTGAGGAAGAACTGATGAATCATTTGTGGAGGCTTAAAAAGGCTTATATGAAAGATCTGTTATATGCCTACCCTGAACCCGTTCCAGCAACCACTACCGTAGCCACGCTCCTCAAGCGCATGACCGATAAAGGTGTGATAGGCTACACGACCCACGGACGCAGCCGGCAATATTATCCACTCATAGAAAAGGAGGCTTATTTTGCACAACAAGTGAATGGCCTAATCAAGAATTTTTTTAACGACAGCGCCAGTCAATTCGCCTCATTTTTTACTAAGGAAACCAATCTTTCCCAGCAACAATTAAAAGAGTTGAGGGACATCATTGACGACCAAATCAAAAGTTCGAAGTCATGATGGAATATGTGATCAATAGTTCGATTTGCCTGTTTGTTTTTTGGCTTACCTACCGATTGTTATTGGAAGATAGCTCATGGCACTCCATGAAACGATGGTACCTTTTAGGAAGTTTAATGCTTTCCTTTCTGATCCCTACTATCGTGGTCAGTACTCAAACTATTCCCATCGTTGAAGTAGTAATGTCTGACTATGTGGCCACACCCGTTGAAGATTCTTCAGTACAACAACTATCAGCTTTTAACTGGTGGTATCTCGCATTGGGGGTTTATATCCTTGGATGGATATTGATGGCCTGGCGGTTTGTACGCAATGTCAGATCATTTCGGATCGAAGAGGAAGATCTGGTCACTTATTTTGCTCAATATCGCCTTGTTCTTAAGGCTAGATTTACGGTGCCTCACTCCTTTATCAATCGCATTTTTGTGGCCAAAAAGGATTATGAAGACCCAGGCTATCCCAGTATTATTTTAGAACACGAAAAAGCACACTTGGATCAAAAACACAGTCTGGATATATTACTGATCGAACTAATAACTGTTTTCTTGTGGTTCAATCCGTTGATGTACTTGATCAAATACAGTATCAAACTCAATCACGAGTTTTTGGCTGATCGGGCGGTGCTTCAACAAGGTATGCCTACCCATGAATACCAAGAGCTTATACTTCGACACGCTACCTGTAACTACGAAAAAAACCTGTCCAACACCTTTCATTTTCCCATAATTAAAAAAAGATTCAACATCATGAAAACAAAAACATCCTACCCCAATGGCCTACTTAGAGGCTTCATCCTTCTTCCAATAACTGCGCTTTTAATTTACAGCTGCGGCAAGGAAGAAGTCCAGTTTGAAGAAATTCAAGAGATTGTAGAAGAACCTATGCCAGCTCCATTGTCCGTAGAAGAAAAGGAGACTATTGAAGTAATCGAAATCATACCGGATTTAAACGCAAGTCATATCGCCGACTATAATAGACTAGCGATCAAACATAAGGAATACATGGATGAAAACGATATGCTGATCGTTTTCAAAGATGACACTTCCTACATGCAGACGATCTTCTACTCCATGACAGAACAACAGCGAGCAGATGCAGAACCTTGGCCTTATTTAGGCAGATTAGATGCTGGCGAATTGAAGCCAGGTGAAATTCCGCCGCCACCGCCACCAGCGCCTGCAATGGAAGACCTTCCTCCCCCTCCACCACCTGCAAAGTCAAAAGAAGATCTACCACCGCCACCACCGCCCATGTCGGCCATTGACTATATCAACGCACACCGAGAAGAGCTTAATTATTATATCAATGGTAAAAAAGTGCAGGCCACAGAAGCCATCAAAATCATTGAGGATAAAGGACAAAACGGAGTGGAGATTAGTCGAGATGCTACGGGTAAAAATGCCATCAAAATCAATTTCTCCAGCAATGATCTGAATGCCGAACCTGATCAAATGGCACAGTATCCTAGCTCTTCCGACAGTCACATTAATATTGATGACCCAGCACGTTTGATCAAATTACATCAAGACAACTATGAATATTTACTTGATGGCAAGAGCGTATCTCACAAAACCTTGCTCCAATTGCTGTCCCATCAACCGGTTTATAATTCTCATTTTAGGTACGTCAACCGTGTAGGCACCTTATCTGTCAACACTAAAAATATCCAGGCAGGACCCACAGGCTTGCCACGTAGATGTTAATGCATACGAGTTCTATCCTAGCTGGATGATTGAAAAGAAAGAAAATGAATCAATCGTGGAACTGAAAAACTTAGATGGCAAATAAGCGAGGCTGAACGATTTTCTGGCCTACATGGAAATAGGAATTTGATCTATTCGAGTTCGACTTTACGGAAATTTTCTTCTTTTCGTCCCAACCATGGATCTTCAAGAACGAAAACTACAATTTAGTTCGCTCAGATGGTGTAACAATTCTCCAATTCATACGTTATTAGTGTTCAGCCATTTAAATCCATACTTATGCAATCCTTTTTCATTTTCTGTAGCGGTGCCGACGCTGACCTTTTGGATCAGTGCAGTGCTGGTGAACGCAACAAATACGCCGGTATTGGTGCAACTGTATTTTTCACTGCCTTGATGGCATTTTTTGCCGCGAGTTATGCACTTTTCACCGTTTTTGACAATTATTGGATCGCAGGCTTTTTTGGTTTTGTTTGGGGGTTGCTCATTTTTAATCTGGACCGCTATATCGTTTCTACCTTAAAAAAAGACGAAAAGAAGATCAATGAAATCTGGCAGGCTACGCCGCGTATTTTGCTGGCCATCATCATCGCAGTTGTCATTTCTAAGCCACTCGAACTCAAAATATTTGAAAAGGAGATTGATCAAGTTTTGTTGGAGGAGAAAAATGCGATGACCTTGGAAAATCAGGAACAGGTTGCCGCCTTATATGCTGTGGAAGAGTCCGCTTTCGCGAAAGCGATACAAGATCTAAAGTCTGAAATAGCCTTTAAGGAGGCCGAAGTCAATCAATTATATGACACTTACATTGCCGAAGCTGAAGGAACTTCTGGCACCAAAAGACTAGGCAAAGGTCCAGTATATGCAGAAAAACGAGAGAAGCACGATACAGCACTAGCCGAGCTCAATGCATTAAAAATCAGCAATGCTGAAAAAATAGCGGCCTTAGAAACCCAAATGTCCGACCTTGCCCAAACTGAGAAACAGCAACTGGCGGCCAACCAACCAGTCATAGATAATTTTGACGGACTGATGGCACGGATTACTGCACTCAATCAGCTGCCGTTCCTCACCTCATTTTTTATATTTCTGCTTTTCCTGGCTATCGAGACTTCTCCCATCATCGCCAAATTATTGGCGCCTAAAGGAGCTTATGACTATAAATTGGAGGAACAGTTGGGTGTTGTTTCCACTTGGGTAGCACAACAGGCACAACAACAGAAAGTATTATTGCAAACCGATAAAGAAGTCAATAACCGTGTCTATGCCGATATTGCCGAGGAAGATGCGCTATATGATTATAAGAAAAAGGTCGCCAGGGAGCTGATGCAGCAACAGGCAGATGCCTTTTATAAAAAACAAAAAGGTATTTTAGGATAATTCCACAACTTCCCGATCTGCAATAGCAAAGATGCGGTCTCCTTTTTTGGGACTCATTGTATAGGTTCCCGTAAAATCGCCAAAAGCGGGTAGTATCATATTGTGTTCTGTGCAAAAAAAACAGGGGAGTTTAAGGCGTTGGAGCCCCATGCCTTTTAAACGCACGGCAGGATGAACGTGACCAGCAATATTAAAATGACCTTCCAAATCCATGGGATGATGGGTTAACACAAATTTTCCCATCCGCAGAGACTCGTAGGTTTTAACGCCCAGACGCTCAAATTCTGCTCGGGAGATCACATCGTGATTACCCATTACCAGGGCCAGATCGATGGGCTGTGAGCGCACCCATTGTTCAAAAAAATGCCACTCGGCGTTGCGGTAAGAATGAAACAAATCCCCCAAAAACCAAAGCCTAGAAGGTTGAAAAAACGAAATGACCTCATTGAGCTTATCGTATTCCCGATCATCTGCCTGTGCCGGCACTGCCATACCGTGTTTTCTAAAATGCCCGCTCTTACCAAGATGTACGTCTGCGAGTAAAACCACATCCTGCTCCTCCCAATAACATGCGCCAGTAGGGTGAAGTATAAAATGTTGATCTTTAAGTTGTACTTGTAAAGACATCGAAAGGTCTAAAAAGAATAGTTCAACGCCAGAATCAGATTTCTACCAGCCGCAGCGATTCCGGATGAGTAAGTACGATATCGCTGGTCTGTGATATTTTCCAAAGTGGCTACGGCGCTTAGGTGATCTGAAAAACTATATTGAGACCTGAGATTGAGGGTATACCATCTTGGAGAAAAAGGATTGCCATCAGCGTCCAACGCATATAGATAGGGCCTGGACTGTTGGCTGGGCGCCAATTCGTCAAAATCAAACTGACCATTAAATACGGTAAAGGCATCCAACTTAAATCGCTGGCCTTTGTATACTACATGTGCATCGCCAAAATCTGGCGCCACGTGTCTAACCGCTACCTCTGATCCATCAGCCTCTTCCTGAGTGCCGTCCAGATGGGTATAATGCCCGTATATTTCCAACTGATCAGTTAATTCGTATCGCATAGCAAGCTCAATACCGTAAATACGCGCCTCTTCCCCATTCTGAATGGCTTGAACCTGGCTAATCTCCCCTTGGTACTGAATCATATCCTGCCCATTCAATTCAAAGTCACGTAAGACAAGTGCATCTTTCAAATAAGTATGATACCCGGCTACCTCAACACTCAGCTTATCATTGAATCTTTTCTTGATGCCTATTTCCGTATTATAGGAATACTCAGATTCCAAATCTGGATTGGGTACAACCACTGTCTCAGGTGCAGGATCAAATATTTTACCAATGTCGTCAATATTGGGTGCTCTGAAAGCCGTGCTGAGATTGGCCCTAAATTCCCAACCCGGTTCTGGTCTATAGGTAGCGCCAAATGCCCCTGTTAAGGCTCCCGTATTGACTGTAGCTTCATCAAAGGGGAAATCAAAAAAACCATCATTAAATTGAGCATCAATCCAGATATGATTGTATCGCAAACCGGATTGTAGGGTCAAATTGTTCAGCACTCGCCATTGATAGCTTGCATAGCCCGCCAGAGAACGCCAGGAAGCACCATCTGGATATCTGGAGGCAGCGGGAGCACGTTGTTCTGTCTCTATATCAAATACACTTCCCCGGGAGTCTACCCGATTATGAAGAAATTCTGCCCCATAAAATAGCACATTGTTCTCCCTATTGCGACGTTCAAAATCCAGCGAACTCGATATTACATCAACCTGCTCCTTATTTTGGAAGAGTTCGCTGTCCATAAATGACCGGTTGTTTCTACTTTCTGTAAATCGCTGATAAGCTTGTGTAAACACGGCTTTATCGTACCATCTTCCGTTGCCTCGATGGGTAGCTTTCAGATGGGTCAAAAGCCATTTCTGCGGACCGTAGTACCACTGAGCTTCTCTGGGGTTTCCGCTTTCGCGAAAGCGGGTCAATGCATCATATCGTGAAAAGTCGCTGGTAGCTGAATAAATAATCCCCAAATCAAACTCCCACCTTAGATTAGGCCGATATCTGAATTTTTGTAGAAGATTATATTGATCATAGGCCGTGGGCACCTGCCGTTTTGGATCTGGATTGTCTATCAATACATCTTCCCCATCACGACGATCAACAAATTGCGGTCGTAGATATTCATCAGGCCCATGACTACCCATGGTTAAATCGCCAAAAGAATTAATACTTAGACTGGTAGCGGTAGCAAATTTCTTTGAACTATAACTGAAATCTAGATGGGCCGTATTCTCTTCATTGGCAGTCGCATATCTGATCAGAGCGTTACCGGCAAACGAAGTACTGTCAGCTTCAAATTTCGGTTGAAGTGTATAAAAATTCATCACTCCACCTATAGCATCACTTCCATAAACTACACTGCCAGGCCCCAATATTACCTCCGTTCGTTCGACGCTCAGTGGATCAATTGAAATTACGTTTTGGAGGTTTCCACCCCTGAATATTGCGTTATTCATACGCACACCATCAACAGTAATCAAGAGTCGGTTAGTAGAAAAACCCCTGATTAAAGGACTACCGCCACCTTGTTGGGATTTCTGAATATAAACCTGTCCAGATTGCTGCAACAAATCGGCACTAGTTTGCGGATTGTTACGCAGGATTTCCTTTCTCTTGGTCGAAATGATTTTTTGGGGTATGTCCTGTTTACGTTGTTCAAATTTTGAGGCAGAGATCACTATGGGATTGATACGTTCAGAACTGGGTTGTAGATAGACGATGACGAGACTGTCATCGATAGATCTTTTAGTAAGCACGTAGGTTTTAAATGCCATGCTTTGGAAGTAAATTTTTTCTTCCTCGTCAAAACCAGAGAGATCTACCCTTCCTTCAAAATCCGTAATGGCACTTACACTCTTATCTTTATTATACACAATCACAGAAGGCAGTACTTCATTTGTATCTGCATGCTTCACCACGGCTGTCTGCGCCGATGAAAGTAAGCCAAAACCAATCAAAATCAGTGATAGTAAATATTTCACGCGTCGAAAAGCTGTTTGAGAATGGATAAAGAATTGGGTTTTTTAAAGATTTGCAAATGTACCTGAAAATAGTCGATCACCAGACCCAGCATACGGGTACGCATTTCTCTGTTCATTTTGATCTGTTCAATTACATCAAATTTCGTGCCGATGAACTGTTTTAAAAGCCTACTTTCTTGCTCTGAAAGATGGTGCGGTTGGAGACCATTTTGATCAAATTTTCCGTCCAATAGATTAAAATAGGTTTTGTCGCTGGACTCTACATCTGGATGAAAACCTAAAAACGCAGTGATGTCCACCAGCACTTTAATGGAAAAGTTGGCCACCTGATCTGCCTGGTCCAGATATTGGAAGACCGTTGAGAGATAGTCAAACAGATCTGGATCGGGCTGTAGTTCGGTAAGGATTTGAGAAAGCACCTCAGAAAAGAATAGTGCAATACTACTTTTTACCATATCCATAGGGATTTGTTGGTAAGGTGAATGTACACGTGCTTCCTTGATGTATTCTAATTGGCCTTTTCCCCTGTGTTGGGTCTCCATCTCGAGCTGCACCAGCGGCTGAAAAAAAGCGGAACGCAATTTCCCCTTACGCGATTTACGGATGCCTTTCAAGATATACGACTGAGCGCCGAGTTCGCGAGTGTAGAGCCTAGCGATCAGGTCAGCTTCGGCATATTTTATGGTGGATAAGACAATAGCGGGTGTCCTGACGAGCATTATCTGATGATCATAAGTTTGGCGACCTTGGTCTCAATAAAATCATCTGTTGAGATCAGCAGCAGATAGACTCCAGATGCTACTTTATTTCCTGAAAAACTGCGTGTGTCCCATGGAATGCTTCCTCCTTGAGAAATTGCCTCGTATACCAGATTTCCTTCAATGTCAGTGATTTTTACCCTTGCGCGATCCGTGAGTCCATCAATCGTGACATTTCCATCGAAGCCCGGCCGTACGGGATTGGGAAACGCCCTCACCATTTCCAAGTCTTCCTGAGGTTTGCTGGAGCGCTGACCTTGAAAGGCTACCAGGCCTTTGTCCGTTGCAAAATATACTTTGCCGGTCTCTTCATCGATGGCAATATCGTTGACTGTATTGGTAGGTAAGGGTGAGTTATTTGTTGTAAATTGAAAAATGGTTTCCCGTCCAGAAGGGGAAAAAAGAAAGGCACCAGAGCCACTTGTTGCAACCCATTTATTATTATTACCGTCCACTTCGATATCCAAAACGGCTACATCTGCAAGAAGTTCTCTGGCAATACCATTGGTATCTTCAATAATAATGGCTCTGGCATCGGGTGGGTTTTCTTGGAAAATAGATTCAGCGCTAAATAAAACTCTCAAACCTAAATTAGATCCAATCCACAGTTGTCCATTGAGGTCAATACGTAGCGCACCTATGTAATTGTTGACCAAGTTGTTTTGTTCCTTAAAACTTACTGCTCGATCATTGGAAGTGTCATAACCTATAAGTCCGATAAATGTGGTTCCGTAAATAATATTTCCTGATCGGGTGATCACCATTTTTGTACCACTAGTGGCTATATCCGACAAGTCATTTTCCAAGTCAAATGAGGTCCATTGTCCACTGGTAGATCTCCTGTGTAAAGATTCCCCTGTAAAACTCTGTAACACCCATAAATTACCTTCTTGGTCAAATTCACTGTCGGGAATCCTAAAAAATATTCGCCCGTTGTCATCTGTTGGAACAAATGTACTATTAGTGTTATCAAAAAGCGTAGTAGCGGTGTCATCCACAAATTCGACCATGCCATCGTTCAAAGAATTAAGAAACAACTGTGCTGGATCGGCTGGATTGATAGTGATATTCCCGATACTTCTTATTCCAAGGACTTCATCAAATCCAAAATTTTCCCATCCCTCTTCCTCTACAAAATGACTGATGCCAAAACTTTCAAGAGGAAATGGATTATAAAAAACATTATAATCGCCGTATCCTACCCATAACTCTCCTGGAGCACTGGACACTGAAAAAACACGATTGCGTGTCGGACCATCGGCATTAATTTGGTTGACATCTGTCAAATCGTTGATATTTACTTCCAATACACCAGAGTCCGTTGTGCCCAGATACAATCGATCATCGCGTAACAATCCAGCGGTATAGGTATAACTCTGACCATCAATGTCTGTGATTACCAAACTTTGCTGCAGATTGGAATCCAGAACAATCACCTGATTATCCATGGTGATGACAAGTCGGCCATCACTGGAAGATGCATCTCGAACCGTCCTGGGAAAACGAATACCAGTACCGGCAAACTGGCTGCCATTAAATTCTGAAAAAAACCTTCCTACGGTGGTTGCCAATAATCTGTCGTCAAATTGAAAAACCTCATTCCAGGTATCGTTGTTGATTTGTTGCCAGTTGGCAAAATCGATCAAAAACGGATTATTGATCGGCGCCCTTCTCATCCCTCCCGAACCATCCAGTGTAGCGGCATATAAAAACCCACCATCGATCTCCAGACTGGCAATACGCAGTTGGCTGGCGTTATCCCCAATAAAATAAGTATCATCAAATTCTAGCCTCGACAAGTCATAAATAGCAATACCAAAATCTGTTGCGATATAAATCAGATCTCCACTTTCTTTGAATTCGTTTATACGTTTACGGTCTGGCGGAATCGTTTGTTTGTCTTTGATAGCCACAACGGAAGTTACCTCATCATCTGGCGAAACAATCTGTATAAGTCCATTCACATAACCGATCACTAGTAATCCGGTGGATTCGCTATAGTGAATTTGGCTGATATCGTCACCACTAAGCCCATTAACCGTCGTCAGTGTTTCAAAACTACGCGTACCCAGGTCGTATAGAAATATTGCATTTTGACTGGCTGCATAAATGGTAGAGCTCGACTCATCAATATCTACAATATTGTTGAAAGAAAACAATCCCGTCCAAGAATCCGAAAAATCTTGGGCTTTGACCAAACAGTGGGAAGAAAGTAATAACAACAGGAACAAATATCTCATAAGGGGATAACGCTTGGGCAGTATAAATATGATGCTAGCTACAAAAATACCTTTATTTAAGGGCATTAAAAAACCCCTGTGAAATATACAGGGGTTTTAATAATACGAATGTTTATGATTACACTATACCTTGGGCAAGCATTGCATCTGCAACCTTGACAAAGCCAGCAATATTGGCTCCCTTGACATAATCTACGTATCCGTCATCTTGTTTTCCGTATTGTACACAAGCCTCATGGATATCATTCATGATGCCGTGAAGTTTATTATCCACTTCTTCGGCTGTCCAACTGTACCTCATAGAGTTTTGGGACATTTCCAAACCAGAGGTTGCAACGCCACCAGCATTAGAAGCCTTTCCAGGAGAAAATAGAATCTTGTGTTTATGAAATACCTCAATGGCTTCTGGCGTACAAGGCATATTGGCACCTTCCCCTACACATATACAACCATTTTCAACCAATGTTTTGGCTTCCTCGCCATTTAATTCATTCTGAGTAGCACAAGGCAAGGCAATATCACAATCCACGGACCATGGACGCTCACCTTCGTGGTATGTGGCATCTTTGTATTGATCGAGATATTCATGAATCCTTCCTCTCTTATTATTTTTCAGATCCATGATAAAGGCTAGTTTTTCACCATCGATACCTTCTTTATCGTGGATATATCCTCCAGAGTCAGACATAGTCAATACCTTCCCGCCCAGTTGAATAATCTTTTCAGCTGCATACTGGGCAACATTACCAGATCCAGAAATAACTACAGTTTTACCTTTGATATCTTCACCCTTTGTTTTCAGCATGTTCTGCGCAAAATACACATTACCATAACCAGTAGCTTCTGGACGAATCAAGGAACCACCATAGGATTTACCTTTACCAGTGAGTATGCCAGTAAATTCATTCCGCAATTTTTTATAGTAGCCGAATAAATATCCAATTTCTCTAGCCCCGACTCCGATATCACCAGCAGGTACATCTGTATCGGCGCCAATGACTCTTTGTAATTCAACCATAAATGATTGGCAAAAACGCATGACTTCACGATCAGATTTTCCTTTAGGATTAAAGTCAGAACCACCTTTACCACCACCCATAGGCAGGGTAGTCAAGCTGTTCTTGAATACCTGTTCAAATGCCAAGAACTTAAGAATACTCAAATTGACCGATGGGTGAAATCTCAAACCACCTTTATAGGGACCGATAGCACTATTCATTTGTATGCGGTATCCGCGATTGACCTGGACCTCATTATTATCATCAGTCCAAGGCACGCGAAACATAGTGACACGCTCAGGCTCAGCCATACGCTCCAACAATTTATCAGAACCGTATTTAGGATTTTCCTTGATAAATGGGATTACAGCTTCCGCTACTTCGGTAACTGCTTGAATAAATTCTGGCTCGTTAGGATTTCTTTGTTCAACGAGATCAATAAAATCCTGAATATTTTTTTCCATTATAATATAAATTTTCTTTTAAGAAAACGTTTTCGTTAGCCTTGCAAATATAAGATTCCTCAGATAAGCGCGTTTTTTTTTACGAATATTTTAGCCTAAACCAATATTCCCATCCGCCTTGACGTTAACCAATTGGTGCAGTTTGTCTATTCCTAGACCTATAATTATAAGGATTTTACTCCCATGAACTACATTTTGCTATATTTGTCGCGACCACAAAGTCTTTTGAGAATGACTCTAATGCACAAATCCCTTATCGCCTTAATGCTTGCAATGTCTGTCAACGCATTGAGTACAGCTCAACTGGGCTTCTCCCATGAATTGGGTATTATCACTGGACCCGTTGCCTTTCAAAGTGACTATGGGGAACGTTACGATTTTGATACCAATAAAGGAAATGTCGGAATTGGTGTAGGATTAATCCATTACATCAATTTTGCCTACCGCGCTGACTGTGATTGCTATTCACGAGATACTTATTGGAATGATCACTTTAAAATACGCAGTGAAATAGGTTATCATGTCACTACCCTGAATCATTTAGGTCCAGAAGCTGAGAAACCTTCTGTAGGTGGACTTCAATTAAGATCCATGCAAGGTAAGGCCAAGGTTTTTGAAGCTGGTGCACACATTGAGTGGTATCCTTTAAGTATTCGCGATTTCCAAAGTGGCTACCCTAAATGGGCTCCTTACATAGGTGTTGGAGCACATTATGTTAACTATCGCCCAGAAGCAACCAGTAGTCTTGGACCGCTGAATAATCCAGTGACCACTTTTCGCACCTTTATTGACCGTATTGACACCTCTCAAGGAAGTGCTATCGCTATTATTGGTGACTTAGGTGTGCGATATAAAGTAAGTCCTTTGAGCGATATCCTGATTTCCTCTAAATGGCATTATTATGTTGATGACAACTACGTGGACGGATTGAGTCCGCGTAATGTAAACAATCGAGCCAACGACTGGATCTGGTGGTTTAATGTAGGTTATATCTTCTATCTATAATTACTTCAACCTCATTTCCAATTTCTCTGAAGCGGTGAACCGATTAGCTCGGGTTGAATGCGCAACAAATCATGTTGTTTTCTGTTGAAATTCCAGCGTTAGTGATGAGCTATCACTGAATATGATAGTGATTCTATACGCTAGAAAACTCATTGAATGAATAGCGATGATTAAAGCTCTACATTAGGTTCCCAGTAGATTTCTTTAAAATTCTGCACCTGATCATCCACTACTTCTATGCCTTCACTCTCCAAAAGTTGTTGCATCAGATGGGTACCAGGAAAATGATGCTTACCCGTCAGCAACCCATTACGGTTGACCACGCGATGGGCTGGAACATCTGGACGACTGTGAGAAGCGTTCATGGCATATCCTACTGCCCTGCTGCTTTTTGGTGTGCCTAGGTATTTGGCGATGGCTCCATAGCTTGTTACCCTGCCTTGAGGAATCTGACACACTACATCATACACAAGCTGGAAAAAATCTACGCGCTTGTCCATCAATAAATTCTTATCAAGGTAAAAATGGCGATGGACAACAGTAAACCTGCCAATAAATAGTTGATTTTACGCGCAAAAGTATGGCTGTCAAAACCGAATTTTTTCACATATTTAATATAGGCCAATAACATGATAAAAGTCCCAGAAGCCGCACCAATGATAAACATATGTGCGGTTGGATATTCAAAAACAAACAGGCCTTTTCCCGCGAGAAATGAGCTAAACCCTATGTAGAATGGTATAGGAAATATATTCAGCACAGAAAGAATAATACCTTGGGCATAAAGTTTTGCATCGGAACTAGTAATATCCTTGACCTCTGGACTACCAGAATCCAATCTTGCCCGAATAAAGAAGAATATAGCTAAACCAATAAATGCTGCGATGGCAAAACGTTCCACCATGATCAAAATCTCTTGGTTCTGGGTCAAAAGCTTTGAAAAGAAAACCCCTACATACACCTGAGCGATCACTACAGTTGAGGCTCCCGCCGCAAAAATGATCGCAGAACGTCTACTTTGGTTCACACTGATTTTGGCAGCTGTCAAATTGAGTAATCCAGGCGGTATCACCCCCACAAAACCTACAATTAGACCAAAAATCAAATGGAACAATGAGGACATCAGCGCAGGGTAAATTTAATGTAAGTGATGGCTTTTCCCTTTTCCAGATATTGCTGCTCATAAAAAGTTTGGGTGCCCACTACTTCTTCTGGCGCTTCTGTGTTGCTATAGATATCGTGATGGGAATATAAAATATCGTCCTCTCTGGCTTGCAATAATCCTAAAGTATACCCATGCATGAATTCTGAATCTGTTTTCAGGTGCATCACACCATCAGGAACAAGAATGTGCTTATATCTGGCCAGAAATTCAGGGTTGGTCATGCGATGCTTGGTACGCTTGTACTTTATTTGAGGGTCTGGAAATGTGATCCATATCTCATTGACTTCCGCTTTCGCGAAAGCGTGATCCACCAACTCAATCTGAGTACGTAGGAAAGCTACATTATCCAGCTCCTCTTGAAGAGCAGTTTTGGCACCTCTCCAAAATCTAGCTCCCTTGATATCTATTCCAATAAAATTGCGGTCAGGATATTTACGGGCCAATGCCACTGTATATTCACCTTTCCCGCATCCAAGCTCCAGGGTAATGGGGTTGTCATTGCCAAAAAATTCGTTCCATTGGCCCTTGTACTTGAAGTTGCTGGTCATTTCTTCCCTGGTAGGCTGAATGACATTTTTGAATGTTTCGTTTTCGTTAAATCGCTTGAGTTTGTTCTTGCTTCCCAATACAATTATTTAAAGGTTACTTAAAAGATTACAAATATAATTGAATGTGAAGGCATTGTATATTTGAGGTATGCAAATATCCAAAAACATTTTGGTAGCACCATTGAACTGGGGGCTGGGACATGCCACCCGATGCATTCCTATCATTAGGTCTATTTTGCAAAATGGGGATATTCCTATAATCGCAAGCGACGGTAACGCACTTGCTTTGCTTAAAAAAGAATTTCCGTCACTGCTTGCACTAAAACTGCCGTCCTACAAAATAGAGTATTCCAAGAAAGGGCAAGATTTACGTTTGAAATTATTGAAAGACTCCCCAAAGATATGGATGGCGATACGCAACGAGCATAAATTGCTCAATCATCTTATCTTAAAACATGAGATCAGTGGGGTGATCTCCGACAATAGACTGGGACTTTATAGCGCTTTGGTGCCTTGTGTCATTCTTACTCATCAATTACAAGTTCTCTCAGGAAATACGACTTGGTTAAGCACCCAACTGCATTTACACTACATCAAGAAATTTGATGCCTGCTGGATTCCAGATGTGAATGGCGTTAACAATCTCAGCGGGAAGTTATCATTCAATGAGGATGCCGACCTTGAAAAAGTATATCTGGGCCCACTATCCAGATTTCAACTTGGTTCCCCAGGTGATAAGAAATATGATTTATTGGTTTTGCTCTCTGGACCAGAACCTCAACGCAGCATTCTTGAAAAAAAATTGTTGGAAGAGGTTAAACAATACGAAGGAAAGATACTTTTTGTGGCGGGTAAAGTGGAAAAGAAGCAATTCACCAAAAAAAATAAAAACCTAACTTATTACAATTATTTGTCCACCGATAGCTTGCAAAAAGCTATGGACCGCAGTGAGTTGGTACTGTGCCGCAGTGGTTATACAACCATCATGGATCTGAATAAATTGGGTAAGAAAGCCTTCTTTATTCCTACTCCTGGGCAATTTGAACAGGAATATCTGGCAGAAAGTTTGGCCCAAAAAGGAATTGTTCCCTTTGCTACCCAAGAGCAATTCAATATTGAAATGCTCAATCAGGTAGAAAATTATGCCGGATTAGGCGCTATTCAATCAGATACCACCTCCATATCAGAGATTTTGGCGGAAACCTTCTCTAAGGTAAAGGAAAACTCAGAACCGATTCCCAACTCGCTGTCCACGTAAATACGCTCGCCGTGGGCATCCAGAATATGTTTTACAATGGCGAGTCCCAAACCAGATCCACCTTCTTTACGTGAACCCGTGCGATCCACTCTAAAAAATCGTTCAAAAAGTCGTGGAATGTATTCAGCCTTGATTCCTTCCCCGTTGTCCGTCACCCTGACAATGACTTTATTATCGATTAGGTCTTCTATGGCTACTTCAGTAGTTCCGTTAGTACGTCCATATTTGAGGGAATTAACCACAAGATTGGCCACCACTTGCTGGATCCTGTCCTGATCACCGTAAACCAGAATAGGTTGAGTATAGTTCATATCAAATATGAGCGAAATATTCTTCTTGGCTGCCTTCATTTCAAACTGGTCGAAGACTTGGCGGATGAGTTCGACCACATCAAACTCTTCTTTATCTAAACTCATATCACCTACCTCCAAACGGGTGATCATATCCATATCCTGAACGATATAGGTTAATCGCTCGACACCTTTTTGGGCTCGTTGGAGATACTTTTTACGAATAGCCTTATCCTTATGAGCGCCATCAATTAAGGTGTCTATATAACCTTGTACAGTAAACAATGGTGTTTTAAGTTCGTGTGATATATTCCCTAAAAACTCTTTTCTGTAATTTTCACGGACCTTCAAGGTTTCAATTTCAATTTTTTTGTTCTTAGCAAACCTTTCCACCTGTTCTCTTAGGGTGCGCATATCTGTTGCGATTTCTTGTTTACTCAGACTGGTTGATTCCAAGAGGGAAACGTCTTCGTAGATTTTTTTGATCCGCCGGTATATAAAGCGTTGCACCCTGAATTGAATAATAAAATATGAGCTCAAAAAGACGACTGCAAACACTAATGCGAGCAACTCCCAAGGATAGGAAATTTCAAAAACCGAAAAAAGAAGATATAATGAAGCAGCTGTGACCAATGAAATATATACGGAAGACCGTATGGCAAATTTGTAACTCTTTCTTTTGGGCACTACATTGCTGTTATTTGACATATTTATAGCCTACACCTTTGACTGTCTTAAAGCTGCGGTCGCCAAGTTTCTCACGGAGTTTTCTGATATGTACATCAATGGTACGACCTCCCACAACTACCTCTATTCCCCAAACTACGTCAAGTATCTCTTCCCTGGTAAACACCTTTCCCGGTTTACTGGTCAATAGGGCCAGCAATTCAAACTCTTTGCGAGGCAATACCATCTCATCACCTTTATAGATGATTTTGTATTGATCCTTATCAATAGTCAGATCTCCTAATTTAAGGATGTTGCCTGATTTCTGCTCGGGATTTTTCTTTCTGCGCAATAGTGACTTTACTTTGGACACCAATACCCTGGGTTTGATCGGTTTGGTGATATAGTCATCGGCTCCCGTATCAAAACCAGCGATCATGGAATAATCCTCTCCTCGAGCTGTAAGAAAAGTGATGACTGTATTGTCTAGATCCTTTACCTTCCTCATTTTTTCACAGGCCTCGATCCCGTCCATAACGGGCATCATGACATCAAGAATGATTAAGTCCGGTTTTTTCTTTTTGGCTTTTTTTAAGCCTTCCTCTCCATTTTCGGCAGTGTATACTTTATAACCTTCATTCTTTAGGTTGTAACCAACGATCTCCAGGATATCTGGTTCGTCATCCACAAGTAGGATTTTGGCTTTAGCTTCTTTCATTTCTTCTTCTGTCATGGTCTGAATCGCTAAATTTAATAAGATGTACGGCCAAGGGTTTTAAGCCGATGTTAGTATTAGGTTAACTCATTGTTTCCAATCGGGAATTTAAGGAAAAAAATTACGGGAAATGAAGTCAAATGTAGAGCACCTGAAATTTGTGAAATAAAAGTCTGATAATCAGGAGTCATCGAGCAAATGTTACCTAATTATTAAATATCTGAGAACCAATTGATAGACCTCAATGATAAACGTATATTTGCAAAAAATCACATATAATGAAACAAATTTACACGTTTTACCTATTGCTATTGGTCTCCAGCATATCCATGGCACAGGTCATGTACAACGAAGACTTTAGTACACCAATTGATAACACAGGTGTGGAAGGTATAACCGGCGGTGGTATCATTAACATCGGTGACTATCCTTCAAATGTTGCCTGGACTATAGATGCCAGCGCAGCTTCACTTACCGCAAATTCTGATTGGGCCAAATTGACTGGCGGAATTTTCAGTTTCCGTGATACGGACGGACCTACCATATGGGAGTCAGAATCTATAGACATTTCCACTGCTACCGGTGCATTTAATTTTTCTGTAGCTGCTTCCAACAACAATGGAGGATTTGAATCTAGTGACTATTTGGATATTCTTTATTCTATCGATGGTGGAGCTTACGTCCTGGTTCAGGACTGGAACAACCTGGGGGATGCAACCCACACTTTTCTTGGTGAAAAAAATGGAACGGATTGGAATGGTACAACTCCTGAAATTGTAACTGTTTCTGGACTTACCGGAACCAGCACTTTGCAAATCCGCGTGGTGGCTGAAGTTAATGCAGGTGGAGAAGAAATGTTCTTTGATGATATTAATGTGTTTGAAGGTGCGCCTGCTCCTAGTCTTTCCATCACAAGCCCAGCCGATAATGAAGTACTTGCCTCTGGTGATTTCAATGTATCATTCCTTGTCAATAACTTCAATGTAGCTCAGTCTGGTGGCGACGGTTATGTTCAATACGCACTAGATGCTGCTGCACCGGTGGATAAATTTGATACTACGGATATCAGTTTCACTGGAATAGCTTCTGGACAGCACAGTATCACTTTAGAATTAGTAGACAACAGTGGGAATTCTTTGACACCTTCTGTATTGCAAACCGTAAATTTTGAAGTAGCTGCTAGCCAACAAGTTGCTAATATTGCAGCTTTGAGAGCAGTAACTCTCCCTTCTACAACAGTGTATACAGTCACTGGCGAAGTATTTGTTACACATACAGAATCTTTTAGAAATCAAAAATGGATCCAGGATGCTACTGCAGGAATCGTTATCGACGATAACAACGGTATCATCACCACTGCTCTTGTAAGAGGCGACGGTGTGACAGGAGTAACAGGAACCTTGAGTGAGTTCAACGGTTTGTTGCAATTGACACCAACCGCAGATACAGGAGCGCCAACATCTACTGGTAATGTAACAACACCCGAAATAGTAACTATAAGCGACTTGAATACTAACCCAGAGGATTATGAATCTGAAATCGTACAAATCAATGGTGTTACTTACGACAATGCAGATGGAGTTATTACATTCTCTAATGGGAGTGAAGAGCCAATTTCTGTAGGAAGTGATACCTTCATGCATAGATCTTTGTTTGGGGCCTCTTACGATGGTGAGATTGTACCCACCGCCCCAACAGACCTTGCCGGTTTTATCACACAGAGATCTAATGGATATTTTATTCAGCCCAGGAATAATGACGATATCTCAACCTTGTCCACTGGCTCTTTGAACCAGGCTCAATTCATAATGTATCCTAATCCTGTTGATAATGGAATCGTACGTATTGAGAACAGAAATGCTGGAGATTTTGAGGTAACAATCTATTCCGCATTGGGACAAGCAGTTCTTCAAACTAAAAATATACAGTCTGAAATCAATGTATCCAACCTAGATGCAGGTCTTTACATTGTAAAGATCAGTCAAAATGGTGCAGCACAAACACGTAAGCTGGTCATCAAATAACTAGGTATACATTACCTTATACATCAAGCGCCGCAATCATCTGCGGCGCTTTTTTTATTTACTTTTGCTGGCATGACCGCTCCCGATCCCTCATCTATTTTTAACATTGATTCAGATGCTTCTTTTGAAGATATGGCATGGAGAATCTACCTGTACCAAAGGGAGCACAATGAAGTCTATCAGAAGTTTTGTGATTTATTGGATCGGCCGGTAAAAGATGTTGAACAAATACCGTTTCTACCGATTTCTTTGTTTAAATCTCATGAGGTATTCATCCCTAAACACGACCCGCAAATTGTTTTTACCAGCAGTGGCACCACCGGTATGGAGCGATCAAAACACTATGTAAGCGATGTGGATATTTATCATCAAAGTCTGGATAAAAGCTTTGCAAGGATTTATGGAAATCCGGAAGATTATGTGATCTTGGCCTTGTTACCGCATTACCTCGAGCGCACCGGGTCTTCTCTGGTTCACATGGCCCAGCGATGGATCAATCAGTCCAATCACCCAGATAGCGGATTCTACCTCAACGAACTTGAAACGCTTTCCCAACTTCTCAAAGAGTTATCCAATTCTTCCAGAAAAATTATCTTGTTGGGAGTTAGCTTTGCCTTGTTAGCGTTGGCAGAAAAATTTCCGCAGCAACTTGAAAACACCTATATCATCGAGACTGGTGGAATGAAAGGTATGCGCAAAGAAATCATCAAATCTGAACTGCATGACATTTTGAGAAATGCTTTTCCGGGTGCTCAAATCCAAAGTGAGTACGGAATGACCGAACTACTATCGCAAGCCTATGCTTTAAACGGGCAACTATTTGAGACACCGCCCTGGATGAAAGTGCTCACCCGCCAAACCAATGATCCACTTTCCCTAGCTCCCCATGGAAGAACAGGAGGAATAAATGTCATCGATCTGGCCAATCTCCATTCCTGTTCTTTTATCGCTACACAAGACCTGGGCAAAACTCACCCCAACGGCAAGTTTGAGGTACTAGGTAGATTTGATCATTCAGATATCAGGGGTTGTAACCTGATGGCTGTTGGTTCTCATTAAGTAGGGAAATCAAGCTTATCTATGTCACTCATCTAGAAGTACTAAAAAGTAAGTCGTTTTACCGCGTTGTAGTAGGATCATATTGTCGGCTATCACATCGTCCTCAGACACCATTTTACCTGCCGAAACTTTGTTTTTGTTGATACTGAGGCTATTTTCCTTGAGAGCGCGACGCACTTCAGCATTCGAATTGAGAAAACCGGTAATTTCATTGCAAAATTCTACAATATCTACACCGTCTTTGATCAGGCTCCTGTCAATAGTCACTTGCGGGACCCCTTCAAAAATTTCTAATAGGGTAGCATGGTCCATTTTACCCCATTGTTCTGGTGTGACCTTTTTAGAGAAAAGAATCTTTGAAGCCTCAACCGCAGTGTCATATGCTTCTCTTCCATGCACCATTACCGTTACCTCCTCAGCGAGGCGTTTTTGTAAGACCCGGTAGCCTGGATCCTTTTGATGTTCATCGATTAGCGATTGGCAAGTTTCCTGATCCAAAAAGGTAAATATCTTGATCCAATTAGCCGCATCTTCATCTGTAGACGTTACCCAAAACTGATAAAATTGGTAAACGCTGGTTTTATGTGCATCCAGCCATATATTTCCGGATTCAGTTTTCCCAAACTTAGTTCCGTCGGCTTTGGTTACAAGAGGCGTAGTAAGTGCATAAGCTTTTCCCCTGGCTTTTCTGCGGATTAACTCCGTTCCTGTAGTGATATTGCCCCATTGGTCGGATCCGCCAATTTGCAGTTTACAACCCAAGGTTTCATATAAATGCAGGTAGTCATAGCCTTGGAAGAGTTGATAAGTAAATTCAGTAAAACTCATTCCATCTCCTTCTCCAGATACACGTTTTTTAACTGATTCCTTGGCCATCATATAATTGACGGTAATATGTTTGCCAATATCCCGTGCAAAATCAATCAATCCAAAATCCTTCATCCAGTCATAATTATTGACCATCAAAGCTCTAGATTTTTTTTTCCCTCCTTCAAAATCAATAAATCTGGATATGACAGATTTGACACCAGCGATATTTTTTTCCAAAATATCTTGTGTCAACAGGTTGCGTTCTGCACTCTTTCCGCTTGGGTCACCAATCATTCCGGTTGCTCCTCCTACAAGCGCCACTGGTCGATGGCCTGCCCGCTGAAGGTGCATCAACAGTATAATTTGTACCAGACTACCTATATGTAGTGAGTCGGCAGTGGGGTCAAAACCGATATAACCTGTCACGGTTTCTTTCTGCATCATTTCTTCAGTTTCAGGCATGATATCATGTACCATTCCCCTCCATCTCAATTCTTCTACAAAATTGTAAGCCATACTACTAGATTTATGCCTGCAAATATATATGCTTTGGCTTTCATGCCCGCCTTTTTCAGATGGGGATTGCTTACTTTTACCACATGATATTGGTAACTGGAGGTACCGGACTTGTTGGTGGACATTTGTTGTATCGCTTTCGCGAAAGCGCAGAGCAAATCACCGCCATATATCGCGACAAAGAGCAGCTAGAAAAAACCAGGTATATTTTTGAGTCTTACGGTCAAGGGCAGGCTGCCTTTGTAGATCAATTCAATTGGATTCAGGCGGAACTTCTTGATATTCCCAGTTTAGACCGGGCCATGCAGGGAATCCAGCAGGTATATCATTGTGCCGCATCCTTGAAGGAAAATCACTTTGAAGTGATGAAAGCGATTAATATGCGCGGTACTGAGAACTTGATCAATCTGGCCTTGAGCAAAGGCGTGAAAAAATTCTGCCATGTCAGTAGTATCGCAGCGCTGGGTGATCCAATAGGTCAATCAGAAGTCACTGAGGAAGATTACTTCAACCTGGATGGAGAACATACGGATTACGCCATTACTAAATTTGGTGCAGAAATGGAGGCCTGGCGGGCAACTCAGGAAAACATGCAGGTGATCATTGTCAATCCAGGGGTAATCTTGGGAGAAGGTAATTGGCAACAAGGCTCAGGCCAACTTTTCGGTCGCACAGCCAATGGGAATTTATTTTACACCTCTGGCGGCAGCGGGTTCATTGATGTCAGAGATGTGGTGCGATGTATGCAGTGGTTGATGGAAAACAATGTCAAAAACGAGCGTTTTATTCTGGTTTCTCGCAATCTTAAATACAAAGACCTTTTAAGTGAAATAGCCAAGCAATTGAAAGTGAAACCCCCCAGAATCCTTCTCCCCAAATGGCTTGTCCAGCTAGCATCTGCCTTTCTCAAGATCCCAGATCTTTTAGGTTTCCCAAGACGATTGAGTAGTGCTACTGTTACTAGTCTTTATTCGACAACTTCTTATTCGAATGAAAAAATTCAGCAACTTATTCCATTTACCTTGATACCACTCGAGGAAAGTATCCAAAGAATTTCCACCTATTACCGTAGATAGTCTTTAATACTCTTCATCTGGATCAAGTTCTCTCAATTGGATATCTGGTAGAATAGAGTCTTTCGGGATCGGTTTTTCCTCGGAATACTGCTGGTTAATACGCTCTTGCCTGACGGCCAAAGAATCTTTAAGCACCTCTACCTTTTTCTCTACTCTTTCCATTAAAGATTGGTACTTTTCTATACGATCTAGATAATAGAAAAGGTTTTCTTGGAATTGTAAACTGTCCGTATTGTATTTCTTATAAATATACGGCGAGGGTTGTATGTTAGTTTCTTCATAAGCCCGCTTATTTGAAGAAATAGCCGATTCCATAATATAAATATCGGTCATGATGTCCACCATTTTTTCTTCCGAATAAAGGCGTTCAGGTTTTTTGGAACGCTCTACACTGGTACAGGAAAATAGGCAACCAATCAATAGTAAAATGCTGATTAAAATTTTCATCTCTCAAAAGCTAGTTCTGTTCCATATTTGGCATCTGTCACTTTGAAATTATGGTAAGCCAGCTGACCATTGACAAAAGTATGTGTAATACGACTCTTGAAGGTGACGCCCTCAAATGGCGACCAACCACATTTGGCAATGACGTTTTCTTTTGTGACCGTCCAGGGGTTGTTAGGATCGACAAGAACCAGATCAGCCTTATATCCTTGCCTGATAAATCCGCGTTCCTTGATATCAAATAATAAGGCTGGATGATGACACATTTTTTCTACGACTTTTTCAATACTTATCCGTTCTTCATGAACAAATTGCAGCATAGCCGGAAGTGCATGTTGAACTAACGGGCCTCCGCTCGGACAAGATGTATATGGGTTTTGCTTTTCTTCCCAGGTGTGAGGTGCATGGTCTGTGGCAATCACATCAATGCGATCATCTAGCAAAGCCTCCCATAATTGCTCACGGTCTTTGGGTGATTTTACCGATGGATTCCACTTGATCAACTTACCACGTTGCGCATAATCCTCATCACTGAACCAAAGGTGATGTATACATACCTCTGAAGTTATTTGTTTTTCCTGAATAGGTACTTGATTATCAAACAAGGAAGTTTCTTTTCCAGTGGACAAATGAAAAACGTGTATACGCGCGCCTGTCTCTTTGGCCAGCGCAACGGCATTGCTGCTGCTTTTATAGCAAGCCTCCTCATTTCTGATCACCGGATGTTGATCTATAGGAATATCTTCACCGTATTTCGCAACAGCTTGCTTCATATTGGATCTGATTGTTTCTTCATCCTCACAGTGCAAGGCAATACGCAATTTTACCTTGGAAAAAATTTCTCTCAGTACTTCCTGGTCATCTACAAGCATGTTTCCAGTCGAGGAGCCTAAAAAAAGCTTCAATGCTGGAACCCTGGCAGTATCCACCCGTAAAATTTCCTTGAGATTGTCATTGGTCCCTCCAAACATAAAGGCGTAGTTGGCATGGCTATCCCTAGACGCTATGTCCATTTTATTTTCCCATTCTTCAATGGTTGTAGTTTGAGGTTGGGTATTGGGCATTTCCATAAAACTCGTGATACCTCCTGCCACCGCTGCCGCACTTTCAGTAGAGATCGTCGCTTTGTGGGTTAACCCGGGTTCTCTGAAATGAACCTGGTCATCAATGACTCCTGGCAACAAATATTTGCCTTCTGCATCAATAATTTGGGTATCTGCATTCTTGGCGCTTATACTATCTGCGACCTCTATGATCGTATCTCCTTCAATATACACATCACCATTTTGGACCGTGCCGTCATTAACGATTTTTGCATTTTTGATGAGTATCTTTTTCATATCTCAAGTTTCCCTATCAGGCTTTTTAATTTCATTTTAAGCACTCCGGTGACGGCTTCGTTGAAGATACCGCTGCTCATTTTGGATTTCCCTCTTGATCTATCTGTAAATATAACAGGTATTTCTACAATCTTTGCCTTGAGCAACCAGGCCTTGAACTTCATTTCAATCTGAAACGCGTAACCCACAAATTTTATCTTATCCAATTGGATTTTTTCCAAAAGTGACCGGTGATAACATTTGAATCCGGCCGTTGTATCATGAATATCCATGCGAGTTATCAAACGCACATACTTAGAAGCAAAGTAGGACAACAGGACCCTGCTCATGGGCCAATTCACCACATTTACACCTTTCACATAACGGCTCCCGATAGCTAATTCTGCTCCCCCTATTGCGCAAGCTTCATACAAGATGGGAATGTCGTTAGGATCATGTGAAAAATCAGCATCCATTTCAAAAATATATTGATATCCGCGCTCCAGGGCCCATTTAAAGCCGTGTATGTAAGCAGTACCTAATCCATTTTTTTTCTCGCGCTCTTCTAAGAATAACCTTCCTGAAAATTCCTCCATTTGATCTTTCACTAATCGGGCAGTTCCATCTGGCGAATTATCATCTACCACTAACAAATGCAAGTTTTCATCCAGCGACAATACAGCCTCCATCATCAATTTGATGTTTTCCGATTCGTTGTAAGTGGGGATTATGATGAGACAGTTTTGCATATCTGAGGTCCAAAAATAACCAATAAATTTCCCCGCTGAACAAAGTGGTGTTAAATACTCTTACTTTTGCAGGCAAGCCTATGAATTCACTGAGGGACATAGTATCACAGGACTGGATCAGCATGCTGTTATTGCTTTGCCTGGTGTTGATTGTTTTTTGCAAATGGACCTCCAGCATGAGACTATCTGAACTACTCAGTGCATTACTGACTAGCAAGGTTATAAAAATCTACAGGACATCAGAAGAACGATTTTCGTTAATGGTATCGGGGAGTTTAGTGATTTATACTGTCTCCTGGTCGCTCTTACTATATTTAGTGTATGTGCAGTGGAGTGACAGCATTGTAAAGCTGAATCATTTTTTGATAGCATTGACAATGGCTTCGGTTTTTTTATTGGTCAAAATTATTCTAGGGAAATTAGTAGCCAACTTGGGTGATTTTGAAACCCTTTATGGAAGTATAGATCACCAGCGAAATATATACCGAGCTGCATTGGGTTATGTGGTTTTGTCCCTGGCTGTGATCAGCATAATTGTCTTGAAAAGAAATCCGCAGGCTATCATTTTTAGTCTGATACTTGCTGCAGCGATTGTTTTGCTCTATCATATCATCATTTTATACCAGTATCGTAGGCAGATTATTTCATCAGCTTTCTATTTTATTTTGTACCTTTGCGCGCTTGAAATCACACCCTATTTGCTTTTATATAAGTATTTTATGGTGTGAGGAGATTATTTAAAAGAAAATAACGCATATGAAAGTGAAAACAATTTTAGTTTCCCAGCCTGAACCTAAAATGGAAAATTCACCCTACCAAAATCTGGTGGACAGAACAAAGGTAAAAATCGATTTTCGCTCCTTTATTCATGTAGAGGGCGTCTCTGCTAAGGAGGTTCGTGAACAAAAAATAGATTTGACCAAATTTTCTGCCATCATCCTTACCAGCCGAAATGCAGTAGATCACTTTTTTAGAGTGGCCGAGGAAATGCGTTACAAGATTCCAGATACCTTGAAATATTTTTGTCAAAGTGAGGCAGTAGCCTATTATTTGCAGAAATATGTGGTGTACAGGAAACGTAAGATTTATGTGGGAAAACGTACATTTCAGGAATTAATTCCTCTGATCAAAAAGCACAAAAATGAGACTTTCCTGATCCCCAGTTCAGATAAACTAAAGGGAGCAGTACCAGACGAATTGGACAAGTTGGGTGTTAAATGGAAAAGCGCCATTTTTTTCCGTACGGTTATCAGTGATCTTTCAGATCTAGCCGATGTTAAATATGATGTACTCGTATTTTTCAGCCCGAGTGGAATAGAATCTCTTTTCAAAAACTTCCCAGAATTTACTCAAGACCAAACCAGAATTGCTGTATTTGGGAATACAACAATGCAGGCAGCCAAGGATATGGGTTTACGTATCGACATCCAGGCCCCTACACCAGAATCACCTTCCATGACCATGGCCATAGAAAATTATATCAAGTCAAAAGCTAATCAACAAAACTGATTGCTGAAAATTATTAATATTAAAAACGTCCCAAATCAGATTTGGGACGTTTTTCTATTTAACAGCAAAATTGCGTTGTTTTATCAGAGCTTTTTAGGTGGCCCACCAGCCAATGTTTCCTCTGAAGCAAACTCCTCAAACTGTTTGAAATTATCCATAAAGAATTGTCGTAACCTTTCTGCTGTTTCATAATAGCCTTTATCATTGTTCCAAGACTTTCGCGGACTCAATACTTCGGTTGGAACATTGGGACAAGTTCTCGGTTGTGCCACACCAAACATGGAGTGTACGTGATAATTATCTTTATTGGCTTCTTCCAGTGTTCCATCCAGCGCTGCAGCTATCATGGCTCTGGTGTATTTTAACTTCATTCGATGTCCGACACCGTAAGGTCCGCCAGTCCATCCGGTGTTGACCAACCAGACTGTTACTCCATTTTCTTTCATTTTCTTACTGAGCATTTCAGCATATTCAGTAGGGTGAAGAGGCATAAATGGTGCGCCAAAACAAGCTGAAAAGCTAGGTTGTGGTTCATTTACCCCAGCTTCTGTACCCGCTACCTTGGCCGTATAACCACTGATAAAATGATAGGCTGCTTGCCCTGGTGTGAGTTTAGATATTGGAGGCAACACCCCAAAGGCATCGGCTGTGAGGAAAAAGATATTCTTTGGGTTTTTACCTACCGATGGTTTTTTGATGTTATCAATGTGGTAAATGGGATAAGAAACCCTGGTGTTTTGTGTAATACTAGTATCAGCAAAATCAACTGATTTGTCCTCGTTAAAAATCACATTTTCTAAAATCGCACCTGGCTTAATTGCATTGTGAATCTCAGGCTCCCCTTTTGGATCCAGATTGATGACCTTGGCGTAACAACCTCCTTCAAAGTTAAAAACCTCATTATTTGCAGTCCAACCATGCTCATCATCACCAATCAGCGCTCGATCGGGATCGGTGGAAAGGGTGGTTTTTCCCGTACCACTAAGACCAAAAAAGATAGCGGTATTCCCATCTTTACCTACATTAGCACTACAGTGCATAGGCAAAGTGTTTTTATAGACAGGCAAGATAAAATTCAATGCACTGAAAATTCCTTTTTTGATTTCCCCAGTATAGCCAGTTCCACCGATCAAGGCAATATTTCTGGAAAAGTTCAAGATGGCAAAATTATGTTGTCTGGTACCGTCAACGGCTGGATCTGCCATAAACCCAGGAGCATTGATCACAGTCCATTCTGGCGAAAAGTCGGCCAATTCCTCCTGTTCAGGACGCAAAAACATATTATGCGCAAACATATTGGACCAGGGGTATTCATTGATCACCCGTAGATTGAGTCGGTAATCATCGTGCGCACAAGCATAAGCATCCCTGACAAATAGCTCCTTCCCATCTAAATAGGACGTCACTTTATCAAGTAGCGCATCAAATTTATCAGACGCAAAAGGAATGTTGATTTTCCCCCACCAGACTTTGTCTGCCGTCACCTCGTCCTTGACAATAAACCTATCCTTAGGTGACCGGCCGGTAAATTCGCCCGTATGAACCGCAAGAGTGCCATTATCAGTTTCTTTACCGCCGTAATCTTTAACAGATCGCTGTTGCAGTTCACTAGGCGTGAGTTGGTAATTGATTTTGGAATTTTTGATTCCCCATTCGGTTAACGCAATCGTTTGCGTAGTTAAGGTGTTTGACCCCATGATCATCCTTTAATTAAGATTTATCCGCAAAAATAAAACGATTAAATGGCTCTCTCTAATTATTGGCCGACTTATATCCAATGAATTTCCACAGGGCAAAAATCCAGCCTGAGATCAACAATAGCCCACCGATAGGAGTAATTGGTCCTAAGAACGACAAGTCAATTTGCCAATATGCCGACATACAAAGCATATAAATACTGATTGAAAACAGTAAAATTCCGCAGGAAAAGAGTACAATGATGACTTTTTTTGAAGATGAAATTAGGAATTCGGTTTGGGCAAACAACAGTAAAGCCAGCGCATGATACATCTGATATGTTACTCCCGTCTCAAAACTGTCTAATTGTTCCGGTGAAAGAATTTTTTCTAAAGCATGAGCACCCAAAGCACCCAGTACTACAGCGCTGACCGCAAATAAAATACCTATGATGAACATTTTTTTCTGCATTGGCTTTTAGAATTTATAACAAGTCCTTTACCTTGGGGACCAAATTTACGACACACATGCGTGAGATCTTGATTATAGGAGCAGGAAAGTCTACAGGGGTACTGGTTGATTATTTATTGAAAAAATCAGAAAAACACCAACTTCAATTGGTGATTGCCGACAAAAATCTTCAAAGCGCCCAATCATTGGCAGCAGATCACCCCAAAGCTTTGCCTCTCGAGCTCGATATCTTTAACCCATCGCAAAGACAGCAGCAGATTGAAAAAGCCGACTTGGTGATATCAATGTTGCCAGCCCGTTTTCATATAGAAGTTGCCAGAGATTGTATCTCCTTTAAAAAACATCTGGTCACTGCCAGTTACGTGAGTCCTGAGATGGAAGAATTACACCAACAAGCGGTGGAGAATGGTTTGGTTTTTATGAATGAAATTGGAGTGGATCCAGGGGTAGATCATATGAGTGCCATGCAAGTGATTGACCGTATCCGGGCAAATGGCGGACATATGCTGTCCTTTGAATCGTTCACAGGTGGCCTTGTGGCTCCAGAAGATGATAATAATCTTTGGAATTATAAGTTTACCTGGAACCCCAGAAACGTTGTTGTGGCTGGTCAAGGAGGTGCCGCCAAATTTATCCAGGAAGGGAAATACAAATACATTCCCTATCACAGACTGTTTAGAAGAACTGAATTTTTGGACGTGGAGGGCTATGGCAGATTTGAAGCACTCGCTAACCGAAACAGCTTAAAGTATAGAGAAGTTTACGGGCTTCAGGACATCCTTACCTTATATAGGGGTACCATGAGGCGCGTAGGTTTCAGCAAGGCCTGGAACATTTTTGTGCAGCTAGGTATGACTGATGACACTTATCACCTGGAAGGCTCTGAGGATATGAGCTACCGGGATTTTGTCAACAGCTTTCTACCCTATTCGCCAACGGACAGTGTGGAACTCAAAATGCGTCACGAGTTAAAGATAGACCAAGACGATTTCATGTGGCTCAAATTGGAAGAACTGGATCTTTTTAATCCCAACAAAAAAATAGGGATACGCAACGCCACTCCAGCCCAAATGCTGCAGAAAATACTGGAAGATTCCTGGACCTTACGTCCGGGAGAAAAAGATATGATTGTGATGTATCACAAATTTGGCTACGAATTAAACGGAGAAAATAAACAGATTGACAGCACCATGGTGTGTTTAGGCGATGGCCAGCTGCAAACCGCCATGGCCAAAACTGTAGGACTTCCAGTAGGAATAGCGGCACTTAAAATCCTGGATGGTAAAATCAGCACCCCAGGCGTTCAAATTCCCATCAGTAAGGAGGTATATCAACCAATTCTGGAGGAATTAGAGACTTTTGGTGTACGCTTTCGCGAAAGCGAGACCGAATACCTGGGTTACAATAAACTCAGCCTTTAAAAAGCGCTTTAAGTCAAACAAGAAAAAAACCAGCTTTTTTCAATAAAAGAAACCTTATGAGTCGTCTACTATCTCCTACGCAGGAAAATGGACAGGAAATATAATAGGGTTGCCAGAGAACCAATAGCCGCTACAAGATAAGTACGCGCAGCCCATTTGAGAGCATCTTCTGCACCTTCGTGTTCTTCCCTGGTTAACATTCTGTTGTTTTCCAGCCAGGCCAACGCTCTTTTACTGGCATCATACTCCACAGGTAGGGTTACAAAAGCAAACAAAGTTCCCATTCCATACATGATAATACCTATCAACAACAACCAGTTCCCAAAAGCGGTTGTGGCCATTAAGGCAATCCCACCGATGATCACCCATTGAGAAAGCTTAGAAGCTACACTTACTACTGGCACCAGAGTAGATCTCATACCGAGCCAGTTATAAGCAGTAGCATGTTGTACTGCATGACCTACCTCATGGGCAGCCACAGCAGCGGCAGCAGCATTACGTTGGGAATAAACAGGTTCGCTTAAATTGATGGTTTTGTCCCGCGGATTGTAATGATCGGTCAACTGTCCAGCTACAGATATGACCTTTACATCGTGGATGCCATTATCATCCAGCATCTGCTGGGCGATTTCAGCTCCCGACATGCCGTTTTGCAACTTCAGTTTGGAATAATGTCTGAACTTGGATTTAAGTTTATTGCTTACGTACATGCTCACGAGCATGACCAATCCACCGATGAGATAATAGCCCATCCAATCGCCGCCCATCATAATATATTGTATTTTATAGTTATGATCTAAAATTACTCCAATCCCCTCAGACTTTGTTCTAGTTTTTTCTTAAAACTGATCGATTGAAGTTTCCCTGAGCTGAAATATGTATTATCGATCATAAGACCAATTCATGATATCCGTACGAATACCAAAGTTGATCCAACTGGTACGCTCGTCTCTGACCACAGTATTATTGAATTCTGGAAATGTATTGCGATAAATCCATTGGGCATAGACTTTCAAGTTACTGGCAGGATTGATGAGGTAACCTGCCTCTAAGTGTCCGTAGTAGAAATCTGTGGTATTCCCCTGGCCAAGTTCATTACCATTATCAGATATCCTGTTGTCTTCAGACCTGTAGATATTGCCACCATAAAAGGCATTATCAGTATCACTCAACACATCAAAACCGCGTTCTCCATAGATGAATTTTGCGATTCCATACCATCGATTTTTGGTATAACGACCAATAAGAATTGCTTCATAAAAATTGGCTCCCCAAGGATGTGCCAGGGCTTGATTACTATTTCCATAGTTCAGGACGATACTGTTGTGTGAATAAGTGTAGGGCCTTACCCTGTTATACTCTGCTTGTAGAAAAAGCCCAGGTGTTTTAAAAGCGTTTTGCCATTTCAGACCCAATTGATATCCACTTTTGTTTTGATAACTGCCATCTCCACTGGCCACAGATCCACCTGAAAACTCGTCCAGCACCAATTGGGCGTAGGCGGTGACATAATCTGTTAATTTGTATTTGGCGGTAGCGCCTAACAAGGCATTTCCCCCTCTGGACCCTGTTTCCAATTCAACGGTCTGGTAAAATATGACAGGGTTGACGTAATTAAAATCAAACCCACGCTGATTATCATCCTGCCAAAGTACGCTCTCAAACAAACCGATATTGAGCCTTTTGGTAGCGTTCCAACTCAGGTAATGGTGCGTCATAAACTTTGTACGAAAAGATTCATCGGCTGTAACCGCGCTCCTTACATCTCTCAAAGAAGTGTAGAGAACGGTGTAATCCAACTTCCAGAATTTTGCATTGACTTTAAAATAGGGAAATGGCTGTGAATTATCACTCAACACCAGCGATCTATATCCGTCACCTATGAAATGCTGACCATGCCCCAGTTGTAAATTAAAATATTTGCTGGGGTTGTAATTGACATATCCTGTAGCCACTGGATAGTCGAATATGAGTTCGCCACCATCTTCTGCGATACCTCTACCTGGTACAATTCCTGGATTCCCGCCGTCTGGTGCACGTCGTTGGACCTCACGTTGGAACCAACCTGGAAAACGAGCCTGAGATTCTTGTATACTGGCACCGAAGGTAATTTGTCGGCCGACCCCACCAGTAATATGAACCAATCTTGTGTTATTATAAGTATTTATTTCTTCCACCACATCGCGCCCCAGCTGCAAGTCCACTCCGGGATCTATGGTGAACCAATAATTCTTACCTGCAACTTCAAAAAAATGTTCATTCCACCATTTCCTTCCCAACCAGGTGGAACGCTTTTTGGTAAGCGATTCTCGTTCTGCTTCCAGGTCAAAATATTGATCTACATAATTAAAAGAATAGGGTTTTACGGCAGTGTGTGCATTATTTCCGATGCGATTCATGGCAGCTTCATACCTGTGGTAACGCTGATAGGATAAAGGGATCAAGGCATCAGATCTCAATTGATTGGCCTCATAAGCATCAGAAACGATCTGATCGTATTCTTGATTCGCTTTCGCGAAAGCGAGACTATCATTATGTTGTTGTTTAGACTTTTTATTAGCGTCGTTTGTAGTGCTGTTGCTATATACCTTAAAATTTCCTCCCTCTTCGAGGGGTACTGGCACATTGAGCACAAATTGCATGTAAGTTGTGTTGCCGTTAAAAGTGGGCGGTTGTATTTGTGGAAGATCAGAAAAAGCACTCGTCATGGCTGCCTTTATTTCTGGTTGTAAAGCATCGGCGGTTATGAGTATAAATTTACCTTCTTCATTTACCTCAAATCTCAGTGCTGCTGTTGATCTCTCTACCACTATATCTGGATGCAGATAGGCTTTCTTGAGCGCAGAGTACATGGAGTTGTAAAAGCAATCTTCTAGGGCTTTTCCCGCTTGAGACTCACAATCGGGAAAAATGGGGAATCTCTCGATGTCCGATTGGGCAAAAGCACCCGCTCCAACAATAAAGAATAACAGACTCAACAAATATTTCATGCCAACAGTTTAAGGCGTAAATATACTGGATTTAACAAGCCTTTAAAACAAGAAAGCCATGAATTGAATCACGGCTTTGTCTCATTTCTGTTAGGGTAGTTCATTTAACGTTCCACCTTGAAATTTATGGGCAAGGTATAAGTTACGTTTACAGCTGCACCGTCCACCTTACCTGGCGTCATTTTGGGTAGATTGGAAATCACTTTTCTAGCCTCCTTTTCCAAATCGGCATTTGGCGCTCTTACAAGTATATCTTTAGGAAGCCCATCCACACCGATCGTAAATTGTACCGTGATTTTAACCAGGTCTTTGTCGATATTGTCTCCCAGGCTCGTGTCAAATTTACGTTGGACAAATCTGGCCATTTTTTTGTTGAGGCAATCAATACGTCCAGCTCTATCTAAACCTGCGCTACAACCGGGAAACAAAGGAACCTCGTGCACTGTGGCGATCAGTGAATTGCTTGGAGCCTTAGGTGCGCTTACAGGTGCATCCGTACCTGCAGAGTCAGTTGAGTGATCAGAATTAACCAAAGGCTTTGAGTTTGGGTGATCATCTTGGGCGGGTTGATCGTCGATGATTTGATCGTCGTCTACAGGAACAGGGGGCAATACCTTATCAATTTTTGGTTGCGGTTGGTCGTTATTGGGTTGAGGCTTTGCCGGCTCGACCTTAACCGGTTCATTGGGTACAATTGTAAATGCACCGACATAGGGTTCCACAGTTAAGGTCTTTGTTTTTGGTTTCGGAATAAAACTATCATTACTGATCGCTGTATTCATTTCAATAATTAAAAAGGCAGCTACCAAGGCAGCAATAAGACCAATCTGGAAATTGATCACATTATTGACCTTGGTATTGACTGATTTCTTGTCTTGCCTTCTGGTTGTCTTTGATGTTGCAGCATCATTGTTTTGAATAGAAGTGTTCATAATAAAATGGTTTTGTATTATTTCAAGATATTCTCAAGAAACGTACCACAAAAAAACCCGATCACTTTGATCGGGTTTTTTCATTTATGAACGCTAAGTTGTTAATCTTGCACTTGGAAGATAATTGGCAAGGCATAAATCACACCAACTGGTTTTCCACGTTGCATTCCAGGAGTCATGCTCGGGAGTTTGTTGATCACCCTTGCAGCTTCTTTTTGAAGAGCTGGGTGTTTAGCACGTGATTGGATTCCGACCACATTACCTTTTTGATCAATCTTAAATTGAACGGCAATTTTTTGTCTTCCTTCCAGACCTAAATCATTTGCCAAGCCTGTATTAAATTCTTTATTCACAAATCGTGTAATTTTTTCACTCATACACTTTTTGCGGTCAGCATTATTCTTTTTGTCCTCACAACCGGGATAAATCGGAACATTTTCAATGATTGCAAAAGGAACATCAGCGATTACTTCTTCAACCCCTACCTCTTCTGCCACTTCTTCTACCTCAACGATCTCTTCCTCGATATCAGTTTCGGTATCTTCAATAACTACCTCTTCTATCTCTACATCATCTTCTACGACCTCAATAACCTCGGGTGCCGGTGGTGGTGGCGGTGGTGGCGGTGGTGTATCCAACATTTGAGTAATAGGGATTTCTTCCTCTGGCATAAAGACTTCAGACTCTTCAAACACTTCTTCTACTTCGACAGTTTTAGATTCATATTCCAGTCCTTGCCAAGAAAGCAATAACATAAACGCTAATCCTGAAAGGGCATAGAGCGTAATGTTCTTACGTAAATCTGCTTTTTCTGATTTTTTAACTTCCATAATCGTGGTGGTATTAAAGGCTAAAAATAATCAATTCTTTCACCTATCAAAAGAATTATGAATTTTTAGTTCTGTTAAATGAATGATTGATAACAACCAAAATAATTGCAGCAATAACAATGCCAACACCGTTGGCCAGGACGTCATATATATCCATTTGACGTTCAGTTGAGACAAATCCTTGTCCAAGCTCGATCAAAATTCCAATCAAGAATGAAAGAATTACTGCGCCTACCGCCATTGGTTTTGAAAAGTTGGACAACACCACTCCAAGTGAGATCTTGAGATGGGACTGCTTAGCCATAAAACGCACATAAAAGAACCCATACCATAGCAAGGTCATCAACAAATATGCGGTAGCATGATAGAGCTTATCGACGTGGGAAACACTTACCTGGGGCATGACGTTGGAAGACATGGATCCCCAAATCACGACGAGTGTATAGGCAGGAGCCAGCCACTGGAGAATTTTCATCACTTATCCTACCAGTTCTTTGTAGGCATCAGCTGTCATCAGGTCTTCTACCTCTGTCTCGACAGACATAGTTACTTTAATCATCCAACCTTCTCCGTAAGGATCAGCGTTCACCAATTCAGGTTCGTCTTCCAATTTCTCATTAAATTCGACGATAGTTCCGGAGACAGGCAAGAACAAATCTGATACAGTCTTTACCGCTTCCACTGTTCCAAAAACCTCTTCTCTATCCAAGGTTTCATCAAGGGTTTCTACCTCTACGTAGACAATGTCACCCAACTCGCTTTGGGCAAAATCGGTGATCCCAATAGTGGCGGTATTGCCATCAATCTTGATCCACTCGTGATCTTTTGTATATTTTAATTCTGCAGGAATATTCATGTACTCTTTAATTTAAAGGCGTAAATTTAATGATTGTCCCATCAACTTCAAGCTGGTTAATGCTCCTATTTTAAGTAATCCAGAAATACGGGCTAATCGGTGACCAAATCTTTTCTTAGCTCAAAGCAAAGATTTTAATTACCAAAAGTATATCTCAAGGTGATCCCGCTGCGTATTGTCGTTTGCGGAAAAGCAGTAGATATCGCAAATTCTGAGAATGTATGGTCGTAGTAGAAAATTGCGGTAAACGCCTGACTTAAATTGTAGTCGGCACTAAATTTAAGCCCATAGATGGTCTGACCTGCCGTCGCCTGACTGTTGTCCAGATCTAGATAGCGCACAATAGTCACATTATCTCGTACACTGCCGTCCAATCTCATGTTCAAATCGCTTTTAATCACTCTACTTCGACCGCCCCAGCTGGTGCGGAACCTCAAGTCTTTGATCCGATAACCCAATCCCAAAATCAATTCGTTTCCATTAATCTCAGTTAATAGGTTATTGTCAAAACTCAATGAGATAGCACGGTCTTTACGCCATTCGGCGGCAATAGAAACACTGTTTTTCATTTCAAAGTCAAGCTTTACCAGTGGACTAAACTGTTCGGCAAGATTGATATTGAAATACAAATTGCTGGCTTTAAAATCACCGTTTTGGTTAAGCGCCTGCGGATTCTGGTCCTGATATTCTAAAGCGCCGTTACCAGGAGCAAAGTCCAGGTTGGTCTGGAACCTGTTGATCGTGTAACTAGAGCGATAGCCATGGTTCAACGAGAAACGGCGGAATCTCTTCTTGAACCATTTTAGGTTCATCAGTCCAGTATATTTAACTGTCCAGTTGGGCAACGGGATGTCCTTAAAGACGTTGTTGTCTTGCTTTTGAACATCACGACCTTCATAAGCGGCTACAAATGCCGGAAACAATACACGCTGACTGTTGCGTGAGAAACCTTCTGGGAAACCAAATTGGTCTCGGTTAAAGGCAGTATTTCCGTAAAATTCTTCGGCCAGGCGATTGGCTACCAATAGTCTATTGTCTTTAAAAGTCTCAAAAGTGTCTGACTGATCAATCGTGCTGGGCTGGAAAGCTGTGCGTATCATCATATTGCTGATACTAAAATTACCAAAAGTGTTGGGGGTCAATTGTTGGTATCTCAACTCGTCTGGATCGATCCTGAAATTTTCATTATAAGTCTCTTGATAAGCCCGATTCCCCAAGATGTCAATAGAAAGATCTTTAAGCAGGTCTACTTTAAAATTATAATCTAATTTTCTAGTTTCTACCTCGCTATACTGCTGGTTAAAATCCTGGAATAGGGTCAACCAACCTCGCCTTGCGGCCAGATCACGTATCTCTGCCTGGCTACCAAAAACAAATCCAGTAGTAGGTTTTAGCGTACCGATGAAACCAATGTCCTGAGTGTACCCAGGAAGGAAAATACCATTGGTTTCCTCATAATTAATCTGTGCGCGTTTCACAGCAGTGACTAGGCCGATTAAGGTATTGTATGCCTGGTTCCCAAAATTCTTTTTCGGAACTTTTTTCTTTTCTTCTTCCTTCTGGTCTTTTCCATTGTTTGCGTTGGCATTTGGCAATCTGCCTCTGGAACGTGACCTGGTTCTGGAACGGTCCTGATTGGCAGTTCTGCCAAACTTCAGCTTTTCCAAACCTACATAAGTGTACAGCTTATCAAAGTCCAAGGTACCATTGATGCGGTGTGTATTGGCATTTTGGACAGTATTTCCTAATTCAGGTATTCCGTCCAGTTGCGCAAATTGCTGCGAATTTCTAGACCATTGGAAATTGGAGGTGTAGGTATAGTTCGCTTTCGCGAAAGCGAGAAAAGGAAACTTGTCGAAAGGCAACTTATACGTCATTTGTAACTGTTGGGAATGCGTATTGGGAACACCCTCATCAAAAAAGTCCGTCCACAAGGTATAATCCTCATTTATACTTTGATCATCCTCAATATAACTCCGTATAATACGATCATTATTGGCCGATACGTTCAACTGCAAAGATTTGGTCAAATCCCAATTGATAGCATATTGATGATTCATTGTGAAATTTCTGTTGGTCAATGGTGCAATACTAATATTTCGCGCATCTGGTATTCCGTCCCCATCTAAATCTACAGGATTGGTATCCAGCTGTAGATCGCGGAATTTCTGAGTATTGTACTGTCGAACTACGTTGAGCCCTGCTGTAAAGTTGTTAGGCAGCGGGTTAAAGTTCAAGTCTTTAATGAACTTGAGGTAATTGTTATCCAGGAAGCCAACATTTTTAAAGGGCTCTAATTCTGCCTTGGGGAAGGCATAGTTGTAAGTTCCGCCCACATTTACAGATTGGTCCTGAAATTCCTCTACTTCAAAATTGCGTTGATCAACCTGGTTATAGGATCCCGAAAAAGTAAAGTTTTCAATATCATAAGGCATGGGCTTAGCATCACCAGTCCTGTCCTTGCGTACACCAATGAGGTTAACACTCTGTCGTTTGGTATAATTTTCAGATTGCTCCCTGATGGCATCGCGCTCTGCGTCACTTTCTGCGTTGTCCAATCGGGTTTCCAATTCTATGTCTTCAAATTGCGGATCAAATTGAGGGGTAATCGTTTCCTCGCCGATGCTATAGGAAAACGGCAGTGAAACTCCCCATTTTTTTGGCAATAACTGTCCTAAACTCAAACTGGTGGTCACGTCGTATTGGGTCAAATTCTCGCGACTGCGCTCTTGTGGCCCTTGCTCAATAGCGCCAAATCCAATGGTACTTCTGCGGCCCGTAGCACTTACCGTGGCAAAATCTGCAACATTGGCATCCATATTCATCACAGCGGCATAACCGCCCTGATTTTTTAAACCCGCCAGACGCATTTCGTTGAACCAAACCTCGCCACAAACATCATTTAACGACCTGTTGCGCACGCCGATCATCAACGTACGGATATCACCAAAGTTAGGATTCCCTTTGATTCCGTATTGGTGTTGGTTAAGTGCGCCTGCCGATGAAGGATCTAAGGTTGTCTGATCAAAGAAATTTACTTCATTAACGTTTAAGGTTGGGTCTCCCAAAACTCGTGCTTTGATTTCTTGTAAAAGGGCAAGATCAATATCAAAGTTATTGGCTTCGGGCCACACCTCACCGCGTACATTTGTATTGGGTGCCGTAACCTCTAAGGGGAGGCGTATTTCATAATAATTCTGGGTAAAGTCCACACCCATTCTGACAAAAGCTTCCAGTTCGCCGTCAGCTGCAGTCATTCCGGGTAAGTTACCATTATCAGCATGAACAAACATTTTTAAGGATTCATATTGACGCATATCAATACGAATGTTTTTAAATACAGCGCGTCCATCCTCTGGTTGCAGCTCACAGACCCTTAAGGCAAGAGACTGTTCATTTTGCCTGATGTTTTGGTTTTGTGTACGCAATTCTTCCCGTTCTACTCCTGGTGGTAAAACATAGGGAACTGGTTGTCTGGTCGAATTGTTTTCGATATTGACTCCCTGTACTTCAAAGGTGGTGTTGGAGCTTGGTGTACCGCCATCGGCTCGTAAAGTTCCGTCATATTGTCTATAATCACCACGCACTAAGTCAAGTGCACCAAATCTCAAATACGTATCCTGTTCAAAGCCTGACAGGTACATTCTCATAAAACGTATCGCCCTGAAATCACCGATATTTCCAACTACTCTATAGTTGGGGTTATTCGCTTCCAATTGACGCAAAGGCACCCTGAATTGCACCCATCTGGTACTGTAAGGATTTCCGTTGGGGTAAGTGTCGTCATAGATTACTTCATCTGAGATGTATTCATTGACCATCCTGTTATTGACATTCTGCAGCACAACATCATACTCGTAGTAACTATCAATGGTGTTCATGGTATTGTCACGATTGATGTCTTCTACATCAGGCAAGGTGGTAGATCCGCGGTTATTCTGGCTCACCTCAACAGGTGAATTTCCTTCGGTACCGTTGTAGTTTTTATAACGAGTGGGAATATCTCCACTAGCGGCCACAAAAAATTCGTAGTTGTCTCCGGCTGGATCTATTGGTCCGAAGGCAGGGAAATCCACATTTTCTTCAGCATCGCTGTATCCGTCCAATCCAATATCCTGATTGGCTCTTTCCTGCCCTTCGGTATCAAAGGCATACACCAAAGACTGATTGGCAGGAACCTTACCGTAGGCTGTGTTAATAGTAAGCATGTCACCTCCATCTTCTGGAAGTCCGTTTTCGTATTGTTTCCTGTTGTCCTTTAGGATGTCTTCTGAAATGCTTCCCAGGTTCAGCGTGATCGTTCCTCCCTGGTTGTTTCCATTCCCATTGTTTTCCGGACCTTCGGCATAAAATGGGTCCATCACCCAAAACTGGATGTATTCTACGTTGGTCTGTTCAAAGTCCGTACTACTGAATTGACGTGTGATACCTGCCCAACTTTCATCTGGATTGGGTAGAATATTGGTTCCCGCAGCTTGCGGATTATAATTATACGGACCACGCTCGTCTGGATAGTAGGCCAAGTCCAAGGTATTGATGACCTGCTGCTGACCTTGTTGTAAATCTGTATTGGGAAAAATTTCTTCAATAAAAACACGTCTGGAGCGGTAGTCAGAAACATCCTGATCAGTAATACCATCTGGACGCTGATTCCCGTAAAAAATGGGGTCGATCGAATACCAGGCTAATTTTGCGCGATTAAAATTATATGCCAGCGGATTCGACATACTGCCCATCCCTTCAAATGCCACTGGGGTACTGGCCAGTGTCCAAGCAAAAGGAGAAAGAATATCTACCGTGGTTTGAGAGCCTTCAAAGTCGTCCACATAGGCTGCCGCTTCTCCACCAAAATTATCCCCTTCAGGAGATCCAGGAAATAAATAGGCCACTTCCCCACGTAGTGAGAGATTGGAAGGTACATCTGTATCAATATTGGGAAGTTTATTGGCCATTCTGGTTAAGAATGGAACCTCAGTGTTATAAAGAAAATTTAGTCCTAAAATAGTATTATTGATGGGCTCAAAACCATAAGTAGATTTTTGGGTAATGGGCCTCTCCTTCAGGTTAAGGAAAGTACCTCCCAAAATAAAGTCTTCGTTGAAGGTATGTTCTACATTAATTCCCGTAAAACGTTTGGTCTGTTGGTTAAATACTGAGTTGTTTTCCGTAGAAACCTGAATAGGAGTATTAGAATTGAGTAAAGCTTGGTCGAGAATGATGACCCTTCCCAAGTTATAATCTACGGTATAATCAATCCCTTCCTGTAAGGTACGCCCGCCTGCAGTTACTGTTACAGAACCTCTGGGTACGTTAAAGGCACCGATAGGAATTCCTTCCTGACCTGTGGCCTTGTATTGACCTTTAATTAAATATTTGTTTTTCTCAGCGTTTTGTAGTGCCTGAGCTTTAGTAGTCCGATACATTTCCCTATACACATATTGCGCTTGATTGGCGTTATAGGTGGTGGGTTGATCATAATCTTCTGGACCAACTCCTGGAGTATTGTCCAGCTCGTCAAACAGGTGTCTACCAAAAGGCTCTACCGTAGTAAAGATAATTCGTCCATTTTCAGGGTCAATGGTCAGTCCTGGAATAAAGTCAAAAAAGCCATCTCCATCGGGCAACGGATCCTGCTGCTGATTCAAACGATCTAAGTTAAATACGCGCAGTAAGGTGGTTTCTTGAACATCCTCTGGAAGTGGAACCGCAGGGTTAGTCATTGTACCTGGTGAAGCTGTTAAATAATTCAGTTCAGGTGGATACTGATAAAAGATGTTTAACCTAAAATCCTCTTGGGCCAGTTGAAATCCGCCCAGATTATAAATGTTTTTCATCATCAGATCCCAATTAGGCTCTGAGACATTTGTCAGGTTACTCTTCAGCAATTTCACCACGAGATTCTGATTACTTACAGGTGGCTGATTAGGATTGGGGTTATCCTGGACATCTGTAGCTACTACTCCATCATTGGCAAATTCTCCCACTTGAAAGACACGACCACCGACTGTATATTGAAAGGCGACTGCAAGAACCTCATCATTGTTGAGTCTTTGTCTCAAGGAGATGTATCCCAATTGAGTGTTTAGGGTGTATTCTTGGGGATCAAGTTTTCTTGCATTTTCCAAGGTCACAAAATCCACTCCTTCATTCACCTGGACCCCACCAAAACCTTGCTGTACGGTTGCTGTTTCCCTGATTTGTGGATTGAGCACGGTTTGACCACCACCATTTATGCCTTCAGGGTTAAAATCATTATTCGGGTTATCAGGAAAACTTCCTTCAGGAACATTGATAAAACCACCTGGAGGGGTGTCCAACCCAATATTGGAAGGATCAGATTCACCTATGTCTTGGAGGGCCACAAGATTACGCACATCTTGGGTTCTGTTCCCACGGTTGGTGATCCACACTTCCGCACGTGTAATTTGAATATTGGTATTGATAAACGGATAATTCTCTAGGGCACGGTCATAGTTATCCCGGAAATAGTGCGCCAGAAAGTAGTGCCTATTCTCATCATAATCTAGAGAAAAGAAGTCAAAATCATTAACCGTGGCTCCACCTGCCGCCTGAACCGTACGAGATTCTGACTGCTGTTCTGAAAAGACTGCGGTGATTCTGGTCTTACCGAACTGCAATTCGGTTTTAATACCAAAAAGACTTTGCGCTCCACGGATCAATTGAGAATTAAGCGGCATAGCCACGTTACCCACCTCAATACTTTGTAAGATATCATCTTCGGTAGGGGTGTAGTCCAACTTGATTTGGTTCTGGAAATTAAAAGTGCTTTGTGTGTCATAATTGGCATTCACCTGTAGCTTGGTACCTACTTTACCTACAAGACTTAAATTGATGCGTTGATTGAAATCAAAGGTTAGGTTTTGGCGATTTCTGGGAGAAAAACTAGGATTGTCAGACCTATTGAACAACAGGCCTAAATCCACCTCTACCGAACCCTGCGGATTAATATCAATTTCATTTCCACCGAAAATTGAGGAAAATAAATCTGAGTTCACGTAAAAATTAGGCAGTAGATCCTTTTGCTTCTTTTTGTCTTCTTCGGTTTTCCCAGCAATGGCGGCGTATTTTTCCTTAAAATATTCCCTAATCTGTTCTTTGGTTACTAAATCAAGGTACTGCTCTCTTGTCAACACAAATGGATAATCGATATTATATCCGTTGAAAGTACTGGAGAAAATATAGCGATCCATCTGTGGATCATAAACATATAGGCTGGTAATACTGGGTGGATCTGGCAACGTCAGTTTCCCCAATTGAGGGGTACTGGTGGTGTCCTGAGGCGTTGCAGTTGGGTTCTGCGCTTTCGCGAAAGCGAGAACAAACAAACAAATAAGAAAAGAAAGTTCCCTAGGGGTTAAAATACTGTTTCTCAAATCCTACAATTGTTTAAGTGCCTGTTTTATAAGTTGTTCTGTGGTTGCTTCTGGTTGATCTGACAGGATCTTGTCCACCACTTTTTGCGCTTGTTTGCGTTGATAGCCCAGCGTCTCCAGTGCAGATAACGCTTCTTCCCTGCCAGTATTGCTTGAAACCACAGATAATTGAGGATCATCCAGCACTTGAAGTATTTTATCTTTTAAATCAAGAATTACCCTTTGGGCAGTTTTAGCACCTATACCCTTGACGCTTTGGATGGTACGTACATCTCCAGCTGCAATGGCCTGGGATATTTGTTGAGGATCTAAACTAGACAACATAGTCCTGGCTGTATTGGCTCCAATTCCAGAGACAGAAAGCAAGAGCTTGAATACCTCGCGCTCACTTTTTTCAACAAATCCAAAAAGTCGTTGGGAGTCTTCCTTGACCAAAAGATGGGTGTACAATTTGATGAGTTCGCCATCCGGAATCAGCGAATAAGTATGCAGGGAAATTTCTACAAAATACCCAACACCACCGCAATCGATAACTACATCGGTAAGATTTTTTTCCACCAATTGACCCTGAAGCTGTGCAATCATACTTTAACAATTTGTAAGGGTTTCAAATGTATGAAAATATAACTGATGCCTCCTAGGCGTTTTGGGACTGTTTCTGGTAATGTTTTTCCTTTTGTTGAGCATCGATAACGGCCACAGCAGCCATGTTAACGATCTCATCCACACTGGCTCCCAACTGCAGGATGTGCGCAGGTTTCTGCATACCCATCATGATTGGACCTATGCTATCAATTTGATTGAGTTCCTTTAACATTTTATAAGTACTATTGGCACTTTCCAAATTGGGAAAAATAAGGGTGTTTACTTTTTTTCCAGCCAGTTTGGAAAATGGAAACTTGCTTTGCAACAATTCTGGATTTAATGCAAAGTCGGTTTGAAGCTCCCCATCCACTACCAGGCTGGGATAATACTGATGTAAATATTTCACCGCTTCGGTCACCTTGGTGGCATGGGGATGTGAGGAGGAACCAAAATTGGCATAAGAGGTCATCGCAATAACCGGTGAAATTCCAAACATACTTGCGGTGCGTCCGGTCATTTGAGCAATCTTGGCCAGTTCAAGGGCATCCGGATCTATATTGATGGAGGTATCCGAAACAAAAAGTGGTCCTCTGGCAGTGATCATCAGGTTGGTGGTTGCAATCTTATCCACACCTGGGGACTTCCCGATGACCTCCATCATAGGTCGTACAGACCTCGGGAAAGATTGTGCCACCCCAGTGATTAAAGCATCAGCGTCACCTACCTTGACCATCATTGCAGCAAAATAATTGCGTTGTCTCAGGTATTTACCCGCATCAAATTCTGTTACACCTTTACGTTTCCTGAGTTGCCAAAACTCGTGGGCATAGCGATCCCTTCTGGCCTTTTCTTCATCTGATTTGGGGTCAATAATCATCACAGGTTGCTCAAAATCCAATTCGGCCATCAGCCCTTCGATGATATCTTTTCTACCTAGCAGAATAGGTGTACCTATACCTTCTTCCAACACGATTTGCGCTGCTTTCAGCACATCCATGTTATCAGCCTCGGCAAAGACGATGCGCTTGGGATTGATACGTGCGCGATTTAAAATGAGTCTGACCAACTTATTGTCAGATCCCATACGACTCAACAACTGCTCCTCATATTTCTCCCAATCTGTAATAGGCTCTCTGGCCACACCGCTTTCCATCGCTGCCCTGGCAACCGCAGGTGGAATGGTAGCAATAAGCCGCGGATCAAAAGGTTTGGGTATGATGTAATCTTTCCCAAAAGCCAATTTTAACTCTCCGTAAGCGATGTTCACCTGCTCGGGAACTGGCTCCTTGGCCAACTGTGCAATGGCTTTGGTCGCAGCCATCTTCATTTCTTCATTGATCTTAGTGGCTCGCACATCCATGGCTCCTCTAAAGATAAAAGGAAAACCCAACACATTATTGACCTGATTAGGGTGATCACTGCGCCCTGTGGCCATAATAATGTCCTCACGGGAGGCCATGGCAAGATCATAATCTATCTCGGGAGTCGGGTTGGCCATGGCAAAGACGATGGGTGAATCATTCATAGAGCGCAACATATCGCCATCGACAATGTTACCTACTGAAAGACCTAAAAACACATCGGCTCCTTCAAAAGCCTCGCGTATTCCCACTTTCGGGCGGTCAGTAGCAAACTGCATTTGTTCCGGACCAAGATCGGTTCTGTCTTTGGTAATCAATCCGTCCACATCATACATCATGATGTTTTCCTTTCTTGCTCCCAGGTTCACGTAAAGACTTGTACAAGAGATCGCGGCACTTCCCGCACCAGAGATAACAATTTTTACATCCTCAATCTTTTTTTCTGCCAGCTCAAGGGCATTAAGTAAAGCTGCACTAGAAATGATAGCTGTACCGTGTTGGTCATCGTGCATGACCGGAATATCCAATTCGGCTTTCAGCCTACTCTCGATTTCAAAAGCTTCGGGTGCTTTGATGTCCTCAAGATTGATTCCTCCAAAAGTAGGGGCGATATTTTTAACGGTTTGGATAAATTCCTCCACATTTTTGGTATCCACTTCGATGTCAAAACAATCCAGGTCGGCAAAAATCTTGAATAGCAATCCCTTTCCCTCCATGACCGGTTTGGAAGCCTCGGGACCTATATCGCCCAGGCCTAATACTGCCGTACCGTTGGAGATCACCGCCACCAGGTTTCCTTTAGTCGTGTATTTGTAAACATTGGAAGGGTCTTTGGCAATTTCCAAGCAAGGTTGTGCAACACCTGGGCTATAAGCCAGAGATAGATCACGCTGGCTACTGTATTTTTTTGTAGGAACTACCTTGATCTTTCCTGGTTGTGGCTTGGCATGATATACCAGTGCTTCCCTACGTTTACTTTCTTCGCTCATGAATCCTTTAGAATTTGCGCCTACAAAGGTAGGTTATATATGGGATTAAACATTTCCAGCGGTTTGGTTTTATCGGCGCACAACATGCCAACTGCTATATCCTCTGTATTGAATTGAGCCTTTCATATCTTGTCATCGTGATTGGATGAAGCGATTGACTTTTAATCTAGTGACGAAAAAATGATGTTGGCATTCTTGGGTTTTAAGGTAATCAGTGGGTGGTAATCAATCTGCTCATTGGTCTTTTCCAGATGAAAGCGTTGAAGTATTCTGGCAAGAACCAATATCATCTCAAACATGGCAAAGTTATTTCCTACACACATACGAGGCCCGGCACCAAACGGAAAATAAAATTCGCGGTAGGCTTTTGCTTTTTCAGGAGCAAATCTTTCTGGAATAAAATCTTCAGCGTGTTCCCAAAGGTCTTTTCTACGGTGCATTTCATAAAAGGAGATCAGCCAGATGCTACCTTTATCCATGACCAAATCTTCACATTGATCTTTTGAGAGCGCAACACGATCAGTAACATATGCTGGGGGATAAAGCCTCAACGTCTCCTCTATACATTGCTTGATGAACGGCATACACATCAGCTGTGGCATTAAATCCCCTTCTTTGAGCGTTAGAGCCTCTTTCCTGGCCTTTTCCAAGCTTGCTGGGTGTGTAGCCAATAACTGCACGGCAAAGGTCAGTGCATTGGCGGTTGTTTCATGACCTGCAATAAACAAGACGAGAATTTCATCGACCAACTGATCATCTGGCATATGGCTGCCATCTTCATAGGTACTATGCAATAACATATCCAGCAGATCTCCAGGCTCTTTATTACTTTCCTTTCTGTTTTTGATGATCTTGCGTAAAATTGTTCTGGCCTCCTCCACCAGTTTCAAGGCGTGAGGTACGCTGTTTTCTCCTGCCAGCCATTCCCGGTCAAAATACCATTTCATCCATGGAATCCTCAACTCTTTGATCAACATCTTTTGGGCTTGTTCCGTGATGTGTTGCAACCTTGAAATCTTTCCATCCAAATCGTCGATATCCCCAAGGTCAAAAAGACTGCGTGCCACAACCTTAAAAGCAAGGTCGTTGAAAATTGCATAAACGTCTACTTCTTTGCCCTTTTTGATCTGATCGAGCTCATCACCAATGACCTTATCCATGGTAACCATAAGTGTGGCAATGGATTTTTTATAAAATGCTGGCTGAATCAGTTTGCGATTGGCGCGCCATTTTTCCCCATTTTCTGTAAGCAAACCATGTCCTATGTATTTCCCTAAATCATCTGTTTGAAGGGAAGATTTATCATAGTTTTTCTGATTTTTTTGCAGGATATGTTGGGTAATTTTCTCGTCACAAGTAAAATGAATCATCAATCCTGGCTTAGGACTGATCTTAAACGTATGGCCGTATTTTTGGAAATTTTCACGGTGAAAAGGCAGCGGATCTCTATAAATCTGGCGCGATTTTGCCAGAAATGTAAGTGCAGGTACCTGATGGATGTGTTTCATGATTGGTCGAATAACCCTCCCGTTGTGCCAGCCTTGATTTTTCCCAAATGCTTATAGGCCGCTTCTGTAACTTCTCTTCCCCTAGGAGTGCGTAAAATAAAGCCCTGTTGGATCAAAAATGGCTCGTATACCTCTTCAATGGTTTCTGCACTTTCTGAAACAGCTGTGGACAGTGTAGTGATCCCAACGGGACCGCCTTTAAATTTATCGATGATCGTAGATAAAATCTTATTGTCCATCTCATCCAGTCCGTGTGCATCCACATTTAAGGCCTTTAGGGAATATTGAGAAATATCCAAATCGATACGGCCATTTCCTTTGATCTGTGCAAAATCCCGAACGCGTCTTAAAAGTGCATTGGCGATACGAGGCGTCCCGCGGCTACGGCCAGCGATTTCGATAGAAGCATCGTTATTGATGGGCACATTTAATATTTCAGCACTACGAGTGACGATGGTAGAGAGCAGCTCGGTCGAGTAGTATTGTAACCTAGAGGAAATACCAAATCGCGCCCTCATGGGAGCCGTAAGAAGTCCAGACCTGGTCGTCGCACCAATCAATGTAAATGGAGCAAGGTTGATCTGCACTGTTCTAGCGTTGGGACCAGTCTCAATCATGATATCGATCTTATAATCCTCCATCGCGCTGTAAAGGTATTCTTCCACAATCGGACTTAGTCGATGGATCTCATCAATAAAAAGCACGTCTCGTTCATCTAGATTGGTCAGCAATCCGGCAAGATCACCAGGTTTATCGAGTACTGGACCAGAAGTCACCTTGATACCTACGCCCAACTCATTGGCAAGTATATGGGCTAGCGTGGTCTTTCCTAAACCTGGAGGGCCATGAAAAAGCGTGTGGTCCAAAGCATCACCGCGACGGTTTGCAGCTTCCACAAAAATCTTGAGGTTTTCCAACACCTGATCTTGTCCTGCAAAATCATCAAAAGACAAGGGTCGTAACGCGCGCTCGATATCTTGTTCTTCATGGGAGAAGCTTTCACCGGTAGGATCTAGGTTTTCATTCATAAACCAAAGATAAGGTCTAGATGGCAATACACTTTCATGGGTTGATGATTTGTTATCTATCCGCTTTCGCGAAAGCGAACCTCAAAATAACTCCAACTACATACAGCCTTAATACCTAAACGATCAATCTAACACTGGGACTGTCTTCTAAGTCAACTTAAAGGCTTTCCAAATCAATCTTTTCAGGAAGCCTTCCCATGTGCTGAATTTTAATGGAAGCCAATTTTTGGGCGGTTAGGACACAGCGCTCGAGATCCCATTTCTTGAGAGTGGAATACAAAAATCCTGTCCAAAATGCATCACCAGCTCCGGTAGCATCGATTACCGTTTTTACTTCTTGGGCGGGTTGGCGTATCAAACCATGATGAAGGTCTGAAACAACAACCCCATTCTTTCCTTTGGTCAAGCAAATGGTTGAGGCGCCTTGACCATGGAAGTAGTCAAATATAAATTCCTCAGTTTTATGGGACTTAAAAAGTCTAAGACAATCATCCTCACTTATTTTGACCAACGGATCAAAGCTCAGGAATTGCTGTATCACCTGTATGGCCTCTTGGGTTTCTGGCCATATCTTTTCTGAATAATTGATGTCAACACTCAGGGTCAATCCCAATTCTTTGGCTCTAGCGGCCCTGTTTAAGATGGTATCTCTTGCAGGATTTCTGCTCAATGCAAAACAACTGGTATGAAAAATAGTCGCCTCTTTCAACATTTCGTCGGGTAATTGCTCCTCCAGAATGTCGCCATCTGCTTCCCGGTAGGCGATGAAGTCTGGTGTTTCCGTCGTTCTGGAAACCAATATCGTAGAAGTAGGCTTATGGGGCGTGGACCTCAGACACCAAGGTTTTACACCGTGTTTGTGTAATTCATCTACAATATACAGACCCAAACTGTCCTGACCACATGTGGCCACCAGTGCTGATTTCATTCCGATCATTGCCGCATTCACAGCGACATTAGTTGGCGACCCTCCCAAGAATCTACGAAAACTGGTGGTATGCACCAGGTTTTCATCGGTTTGCATTCCAATGAAATCAATCAGTACTTCTCCCACACAAATGATATCAATTTTTTCCAAATCAGAAGAATAGTTTAAAGTTATGGTCAATAGCTCTGGTCAGCATAACGGTTGATGACGCGCTCCATGCACAATTAGAGACACCATTAGGATCCCCTGTGGCCGAATTGAAACATTCATAAAATGCGTAGTCATCTTTTGCATTGGCAAGATTCACATGTTCTAGTATCTGACTGGCCTCATCCTGATCATTTTGAGACAATAGGGCCAAGCCATAAAACCCATTGACCATTGTCCAGCTGCCGCCATTGTGAAACTCATAGGGAAAGTTCCTGAACTCAAATTTGCAATTGTCCCTAAGCAAATGCCATTCTGGGTCTTCTTCAAATACTGGTGGCCAAAAAGCAGGAAGTATTTTTAAATCCAGTCCCTGACTCAGCTTTTTGCCATACAGTTGCATTGCCGATCTGAGCTCGGGATCACCTATATCCAGCAGAAACGCCAAGGAGGTTGCCAATGCATCAAATTTATTTTTATATCCTGCCGGGGAAAATGAAGCTGGAATATAGGCGTCAAAATGGAGTTTATCGTAGGCCTGTTGGTGCACTTTCTCACCTGCTGTATGGGGAAGAAAATTATGTTGAATCGCTATTTCAACTGCCTGGATTTTTTTCTTCAGCATTTCAGAAGGTTTGAAATGATGATAACATCGTAAAGCCCAAAGCCTGAGCAATTGATCGTATAGCACGTATCCATCGGTGATATATTCATCTGCCCAATTTCCTGAAAGTGGTACATAAACCAAATCTCTATTGTTGAATTCCCAGGTCTCCAACAGATGCAAGCACTTACTGATATGTACTTCATATTGCTGAACGATTTCTGGTTCATCCAGATACTTGGCCAATTGACAAACGCCAATGACAAACCAGGTAAGCGCGTCCACCCTCCCAGCCAGACCGCCATAACTCACCTCACCGGTCTCTGGTTGAACGTTTGACGGGATTGTACCTAATCTATGTTGATGTTCGGCCAGGGTTGCGATGGTCTGCCGAAAGGTCTGTATCAACTGTTGATCTCCAGATGCCAGGGCTGCCAGTCCACAAATCACACCATCCCTTGCCCAAATACGTTTATAATTGGAGACATCATCAGCACTGGCCAGAAAGCCTTTTCCAGTTGAGGCTCTGCGCAGCAAATCTATGGCTTTGTCATATGCTTGGCGCTTCATAAGGAGGGTCTTTTCTAACATTAATTAAAAAGGTAAACAAGGCCGCGACCAACAACAATATACCGGCAAAACTAATTGCATTGCGAGGATCATTACCCAGAAAGTTTTTCAAAATATATCCGAATGATAAGGTTTGAATAATCATAGGCACTACGATCATCATGTTAATGATACCCATATAAACACCATAGCGTTCTTTTGAAATGTTCCCTATTACCATGAGGTAGGGGATTCCCATCATACTGGCCCAACCTATTCCAAAACCAGTAATGGCAACCAAAAGCAAAGCTTTGTTCTCAATATGCGGAAAGCTCAGAAACCCGACAGCTGCAAGGATCAAGCAAATGGCATGGACATATTTGGCGCCATATTTTTTAGCCATCCAGACCAAACCAAAAGCTGTTAAAAAAGTAACTGTGTTATACCAACCATTGATAAGTGCCGTCCAGCTGACAGCTTCCTCATAGGCTTGTGGATCACTGGAAGGGGTGGCGTCATATACGGAGAGGGCTACACTTTTAGAAGCATTTTGCCAATAGCAGAAGAGCGCGTACCACTGGAACAGGTAAACCAATGCAAGTTGCCACATTACTCTGGGCATGTCCCGAATAGCTGCTGCGATCTCAATAAAAGGAGCAAAAACACCTTTTTTATTCTCCCTCAAGGCTGCAAGTTCCTGTTCCGATGGAGGTATTTCTTTAGTGCGGCTCATGCTCCATAGAATAGATGCGATGGAACAAAATGCCCCTAGAAAGAAAGAGACATACACCCAATTGGGAAGTGAGCCAGTATAACCAATGATGATCATTGGGAAAATAAAAATGGATAGGTTAGCCAACACTTGTCCCAGCCCAGTGAAAAAACTTTGCATCTGAAAGCCTAAGGGTTGTTGTTCTGGCACCAATTGGTCTGCAATAAGTGCACGGTACGGCTCCATTGCCGTGTTGTTCCCGGCGTCTAAAATCCAAAGTAATCCTGCCGCCATCCATAGCGAACTACTAAAAGGAAAAGCGATTAAACTGATGCTACAGAGCAAGGCGCCAATTAGAAAATAGGGTTTTCTGCGCCCCAGCCTGGGAGACCAAGTTTTGTCACTCAAAGCACCGATAACCGGTTGAACGAGTAATCCAGTCACAGGTCCCGCAAGATGAAGGATAGGAATCTGATCTGGCGCAGCGCCCAAAAAGTCGTAGATGGGTGTTACGGCACTTTGTTGCAAGCCAAAACTGTATTGAATTCCGAAGAATCCAACATTCATATGCAAAATCTGCCAAAAACCTAACTTGACCTTTTTGAATTTCATGGAATATGATGTTTCAGTAGTTTTTACCATCAACATGTGGAAAACAAAAGCTTGTACATGTATCTAAACCCTACACTATTGTCAGGTGTTAATCCTATGACCTGATATGTTGAAATTTACACATTATCAAATTGATGGATATCCGAGAACAGCAGTCCTCTATCAATAATTGTGATGATCATACCAACTGACTTGGAATTGGCCTAGTTTTCACTTTGATTCAAAAAAGTTGGTATCAAGTTGCCTTAACACCAACTCCCAAAAATCAACTTAACTAACTTAAAACTTATACTGTAGGCCCAAGGAAATTGATCTTCCCGGCAGCGGTCTTGCGCGCACGATATTGGTTTGACCTTCAGTAATACTACCTTCTTCAATTTCAGTTATACCTAAGGTATCAAAGAGGTTGTTGGCCGATAGATTGGCATATAAGGAAGGGGTGATACCGATATTTACAAAACTGTTGACCATCACAAATCCAGGCATTGTCAGCTCATTGTTGTCTTGAGCAAAAGCCTTGGTCTGCCCGACGAAACTTAGACCTATAGAATTTTGATTTTCTAATCCAAAGTTGTAGGACGGAATCAGGTTGTAAATAAAATCAGGCTGCCTTCTTGGGGTGTTGCCTTCATTATCACCACTATCAATCTCAGCATTGGTATAAGTTACGGCTCCTCTTAAGTCGAAGTTATTCCACCTGTAGTTTCCTTCCAATTCGACACCAGCTGATCGGTAATCATTTTCTATGATGGTTTGAGAAGTGGCTTCAAATCCGCCTTCCTCAGCTGTTTGAGCGTAGAACGCTGTCAAATACAAAGCACCGTTGTCAAAGTTGCGCTTATAGCCCAGTTCAGCTTGCGTTAGAAAATCTAGGGCATTGATCTGATCGCCGTCTTGATAATTAAGCCCTGAGAATAGTATACGATCTGCTTTGGCAGAACCACCTCTACTGTATCTGGCAAACATAGCTTGTCTTTCTTCAAATTTGAAATTGACCCCTACAGAATAAGAAAGATAGTCATAATCATAATTGACCACAGTAGGTGAAGCATTGTTCACAGAAAATACATTTTGTTCAGGTACTGAAATCTGCCCATCATTGTTAACGTCAAATTGGCTTTCTGTTCCCGCGGTGAAAGTCCCGTCAACTCTGCCGTAGTCATAACGCACACTGGCATCAAAATTTATTCTCTCAGTAGCCTCAAGAGACAGGTTGAGATAAGGGGCTGATACATTGTATTGCGTATCATAGTTTCTCTGGAGGTTTCCCCAGAAAGGCGTACCGTAAGCATACAACCCATTTTCACTCAATGGTGTCCCTGTAGCGTCAAAGACATTGATTAATCTGGCATTACCCCCATTCACCTCTTGAAGGTAAGAATTCCATAACCAGGACATAGAGATATTTTGGATAGACTTAAAGTATCCCAGGGTGATATCTACATTTTGCACAGATTTTGACAGCTGGACATTATTCATAAAGTTGTTAAAGTTGTTCAACTCTACATCAAACATGTGTATACGTGAGACAAAACTTCCTGCGTCGACAGAGTCTCCATCTGTAAATTGGAGTGTTGAACCGGCACCAAAGGAGTCTGCAATGTCGGCGGCACTGGCGACCTGCGCTGGAAACGGAGAAACAAATGCACCGTTATTTGCTGAGAATCTACCATTGTTGGAGATCTTCCATCCCTCGCCAAGATCAAATGAAGCCTCCATACCTATTGAAGTAGAAACAGGGTGCATCCCGTCAGTCACATCGCCCCTTGTTCTGGACCCATCTGGACCCAATCTCAAGGTTTGGGTAAGGTTTGCCGTGTGATTAGACCCCAGGGTGGCGTCAAAATTAGGTGCATCATCATAATCTGGGTCATCATTAGTACCGCTCACTTGAATAGGCATTGGCAAATAAGCGGCCGCTCTATCGTTGAGATATTTACCATATACGCGTATACTTCCCTTTTCAAAGTCTTTGGTTAGACTCAATTTGAATTGCCCTCCGTTATTTGCGGTAAATCCGGTATTTCTGATACCTTCTCCTACTCTGTAAAATCCACCAGCGTGTATATATAAGTTATCCCCGATTGCAGTACCATAATCAAAATCAGTTCTAAAAGAATCATAATCCACCCCAAAACTCGTTCCGATAGCGCCACCTTCTCTTTTCCCGGTTTTGCTGATGATATTGATGATACCTCCAGGAGCATTGGAAGTAAGTGTGGAGGCAGACCCTCCTCTTATGGCCTCGATTCGCGCTACATTGTAGTCAAACCTCGTAAAAATATCTGCTGTACCAAAAGATATATCACCGTAGAGCAATACCGGTAATCCATCTTCCTGTAGCTGTACGTATTTAGATCCACCAGAAGAAATGGGTACACCACGTACGGCTATATTTGAATTACCTTCTCCTCCAGATGACTCTGATCTAATACCTGGAATGGTTCTAAAGATCTCTGCCGTAGATCGAGGTGCTGATTGCTGTATGTTCTCGGTTTTGAGGCTGGTAACAGAGATACTGGATTCGATTCTTGCTTTGGGATTGACCACACCGGTCACAATGATTTCATCCAGCGCAGCCTGGTCCAATGCGACTACAAAGTCGACAGTAAGCGGTACCCCAGAAACCGTTATTTCCTTTGAAGTTTTGGTATAACTCATGGAGGAAGCTTCTACTACATAGGTACCGTTTTCAACATTGGCAATTAAATACTTACCGTCAAAATCGGTGATGGCACCTTTACTGGTTCCTTTTAGGACAATATTGATCCCACTGACTGGATCGCCCATTTCATCAGTTACCGTTCCAGAAACAGTAGTTTGAGACAGGGCCAGGTTAACACAAAAAATGAACAGGAACATGCTTATTCCCAGAGTTTTCAAATGAATCATAATTGACAGGTTATAGGTTAATGACAATATTCTTTTTTGGTATGTCCAAATTAATTAGCATTGAATTGCTTCCATAGGTTTTTTTTACCGAAAACGTTTTCGAAAACACCGAAAACGTTTTCGTTTTTGGTTTTTTGTTACTTTTAAAGGGTCAAAATTGAAGATTTCGTTATGAAACCAGTCACATTACAAGATATTGCTGATCAATTGGGGATTTCAGTGACTACTGTTTCCAAGGCGCTCAAGGATTATCCAGATGTGAGCGCCAAGACCAAAGCCTTGGTAAAAGAGCTAGCGACCACTTTAAATTATAAACCGAATGCATTTGCCGTCAACCTGAGAACCAAAGAATCCAAAACGGTCGGATTGATTATTCCGGTGATTGTTCATCACTTTTTTTCAAACGTCATCAAAGGAATTATTGCAGAGGCTGAAGCCAAAGGATATCTGGTTATCATCCTGCAGTCCAATGAAAGATATGATATGGAAAAAAAGCACCTGGACTTATTGATGAATCAACGGGTAGATGGCATCATGATTTCACTGGCCAATGATACGGTAGATTTTAAACATCTAAACGATGTTATTGCTGCCGACAAGCCAATGATCATGTTTGACAAAATTGCCAAGACCGTCAATTGTTCCAAAGTAATTATCGATGATCGACAAGCAGCATATGATGCCACTCAACACCTTATAGATATAGGATGTCAACGCATCGCCCATTTTAGAGGGTCATTGTTGCCCCAAAATTCCATCGACCGCTTTTTGGGATATAGGAAAGCATTAAGAGACAATGATATCCCTTACGACGCTTCTCTGGTTTATATCTGTGAATGTGATGATCTAAGTTTTGAAGAAGGCCAGAATAATGCAAGACAGCTTTTGCTGGATCATAATGATGTAGATGGTATTTTTATCAATACGGATCTGGTCGCTATTGGCGCCATTTCAGAATTCAATAAGCAGGGCATTAAAATTCCAGAACAAATTTCTATTGTTGGTTTTAGCAACTGGTTCATGTCCTCCATCATCTCTCCTTCACTTACTACCATTGATCAGCCTGGTTTGGAAATGGGTAGGAGCGTTTTCAAACAGTTGTATAAAGAAATTCAGCAACTCAAAAGAGATGAAAAAGTGGATTATCAGCAAATTGTACTTCCAACTCAGCTTATCCAACGTGACTCTACTCTAAAAGTCAAGTAGGAATCAGCCTCTTTAAGTTTGTATTGGGCTATATAGCCCCTTGCCTTTTCTTCTCATATAATAATACAAGCTTAACAATCTTTAATAGCCTATTGGGAGACTGAAGCGGTTTCGAAGACTATCTTTAAATAAAAACATGAAACCACAACAAAAAACACCTGAGTTAGAGCTTGACCTAATCAATGACACCAAGTGGTCACTTCACAAACAAGATCCTGATAAATACAGCTTGTTAATATTTTATAGGGGGCACCATTGTCCAATTTGTAAGAAACAGCTGGAAAGTGTAAAGAATCATTTGAACGATCTTACAGATAGGGGCATCAATGTTATCGCCATAAGTATGGACAAAGAGCAGCGCGCCAAGAAAACTGGTGAAGAATGGGATATAGAGTCCTTGCCGGTAGCGTTTGAGCTGTCAAAAGATAAAGCACAGGAATGGGGCCTTTACCTATCCAAAGGGGTTAGCGATAAAGAGCCAGAACTTTTCTCCGAACCAGGAATGTTTTTAGTGAAAGATGACGGCACTTTATACTTCTCTTCAGTGCAGACCATGCCGTTTGCTAGACCCAGTATCAAAGATGTCCTGAATGCAGTAGATTATATAGAAAAAAATAACTATCCCGCTCGTGGGGAAGTATAGCTTTCGCGAAAGCGAAAAATAGCCCAATAAAAAAGCCGCTGTTCTTGGACAGCGGCTTTGCTATAATTTATAGTGGCGGATAATTAATGATTTAATTCTTCCTCACCATCTTGCAGCGGAATATGTTGCGGTGCATAATCCTGTCCAGGAATTACATAGTCACCTTCTTCGTTGAGTTTGCTATAGTCATAAGCCCAACGGTATACAGTAGGAATTTCTCCTTCCCAATTCCCATGGATATGTTTGTCACCCGTAGTCCATTCCAACGTATTTGATTTCCATGGATTAGCTGGCGCTTTCTTACCATAGAAAATTGATTTAACAAAGTTGTAGACAAAGAACAACTGAGCCAGCGCGGTTGCAATAGCAAAGTAGGTGATCAAACTATTGGTATCGGCCAAGTCATCAAAATAGGGGAAATTGGTATTCGTATAATAACGTCTCGGAAGTCCTGCCATACCAATAAAGTGCATAGGGAAGAACACACCGTACGCACCGATGGCCGTTAACCAAAAATGCACATACCCTAAGTTTTTATCCATCATACGATTGAACATTTTAGGGAACCAGTGATAAACTCCGGCAAACAAACCGTATAAGGCAGATATACCCATAACCAAGTGGAAGTGCGCCACCACAAAATAAGTATCGTGTACATTGATGTCCAGCGTACTATCTCCCAAGATTATTCCAGTAAGTCCACCCGTAATAAAGGTAGAAACCAAGCCTATAGAGAAGAGCATGGCAGGGTTCATCTGTAGATTACCCTTCCAAAGCGTGGTGATATAGTTAAAAGCTTTTACCGCAGAAGGAATCGCAATCAATAAAGTCGTAAAAGTAAATACGGATCCCAAGAAAGGATTCATACCAGATACAAACATATGGTGACCCCAAACGATAGTCGACAAGAATGCGATGGCTAAGATAGAAGCCACCATGGCACGATAGCCAAAGATAGGTTTACGCGAATTGGTAGCAATAATTTCAGAAGTAATACCCAATGCTGGAAGTAATACGATGTAAACTTCTGGGTGACCCAAGAACCAAAATAAATGCTCAAACAATACAGGTGAACCACCTTGGTGAGCCAGTACTTCTCCTTTGATGTAAATATCAGAAAGGAAGAAGGAAGTACCAAAACTTCTGTCCATGATCAACAACAAGGCTGCAGACAACAGTACTGGGAAAGAGACCACACCGATGATGGCTGTTACAAAGAACGCCCAGATCGTCAACGGCAATCTAGTCATAGACATACCTTTTGTTCTCAAGTTAATCACAGTTACGATATAGTTCAATGAACCCAACAAGGACGAAGCAATAAAGATCGCCATGGAAACTAACCATAACGTCATTCCCAGTCCAGAACCTCCCATAGCTTCAGGAAGTGCACTCAAAGGCGGGTAAATAGTCCATCCAGCAGCTGCAGGACCTAATTCGACAAACAGAGATCCAATCATTATAGCGGCCGAGATGAAAAATAGCCAATAAGACACCATGTTTAGGAATCCAGAAGCCATGTCACGCGCACCAATTTGAAGAGGTATCAAAAAGTTAGAAAAGGTACCACTCAATCCGGCCGTCAATACAAAGAATACCATGATGGTACCGTGAATAGTAACCAATGCGAGGTACATGTTAGGATCCATGATTCCATCAGGAGCCCATTTACCTAACAAGGCTTCAAAAATTACGTTGGGCTCACCAGGATTGGCCAGCTGGATTCTCATCAACACAGACATGGCAATACCTATAGCACCCATAATAAGTCCAGTGATCAGATATTGCTTGGCAATCATCTTATGATCCTGGGAGAAAATATACTTTGTTACAAATGTTTCTTTATGATGGTGGTGTCCATCTTCGTGTGCATGGTCTGTTGCAACTCCCATAGATTGTCCCATATTTCTAGTTTTCAGCGTTGGCTAAAGTTTCTTCAAATGTTGTTTGTGTATCCAACCAATTCTGGTAATCCTCATCGCTTTCTACAACAATTTTGATCTGCATGTTATAGTGAGATTCACCACAAATTTTGTTACACAATAGATAATATTCAAATTCGTAAGGATCCAATGGTACTTCACCATCATCAATCAATTCCTTGCTTTTTTGTCGTCTAATTTCATTAATCTTACGCACTTTTTCGGTCATGTACTCAGTCGACTTATAATCTTCTGAAGTCACTGTAGGCGTGAATTTAAATTGGGTTACCATACCGGGCACAACGTTCATCTGCGCTCTAAAGTGAGGCATGTAAGCAGAGTGTAGAACATCCTGACTTCTGAATTTAAAAAGTACTGGACGATTTACCGGTAAATGTAATTCTTGAGCGACCATATCATCTTTACCGTCTACATCGGTTGGGTCAATACCTAAATCATTCACACCCTCAATGAAACGCACATTGGCGTCACCCAAGATATTGTCTTCCCCACTGTATCGAACCTTCCATCCGAATTGATAGGCATAAACTTCGACAACGATAGGGTTGTCATCCGTATCGGCTTCCATGATGTCGTTCCAGGAAAACAATCCCCAAAGGATCAAACCTGCCAGCACTACAACGGGAATAGCGGTCCAAATAAATTCTAATCGGTCATTATCCGCATAAAACAAGGCACGCTGTCCTTTTTTACCGTGGTATTTATAAGAAAAATAGTGCAAGAGACCTTGGGTAAGCACTTGTACGATCATGATCACGACCGTGGTCAACAGTAACAAGTTGTCGTACTCTGCGCCGTGTTCAGATCCAGCATCAGGCAGGAAAAAGTCTTGGTATCCGATAAAACATGCGATCATCATGATATACATGGCGACCACAAAGGCCAACATCATTTGACCATTGCGTTTGTTATCCTTATCATTGGCCACTTCAGACAATTCTGTGTCTGGTTCTGGGGCCTTACCCAATTTAACGATCTTAGAGATCTGCCAGATGGATACAGCAAATAAGGCTGCTATAAATATGATTAGAAATGCTGTCATTACAGTTGTTTTCTATATTGTTTAATAATGGAAATGTTTACTCTCACCTAGGTATGGATCACCTTTAGCCAATAATGGTGCCTTGGAGATTGTGTTGAACACGTACAACAGGAAGATACCGGCAAACAACATCACCGCTCCTATCTCTGGGAAACCAATAAACCAAGATTCTCCTACGGTCGCTGGCATCACCATCACATAAATGTCCAGGTAGTGACCGATCAGTATAAATAAACCTGCCGTTACCACAAACCAGTTCACCCGCTTAAAGTCTGAATTCATTAAAATTAGCAGTGGGAAAAGGAAGTTGATGGCCACCATACCAAAGAACAATAGATTGTAATCTTCAATACGGGTGACGAAATAAGTCACTTCTTCCGGAATATTGGAATACCAAATCAACATGAATTGTGAGAACCACAAATAGGTCCAGAAGATGCTTACCCCAAACATGAACTTAGCCAAGTCATGAATATGGGAGTCATTGACAAACTCTAGGTAACCTTTGGATTTCAGGTAAATGGTCACCAGGGCAATAGTCGTAATACCAGAGACAAACATACTGGCAAATACATACCAACCAAACAAGGTGGAGAACCAGTGAGGGTCAAAGCTCATGATCCAGTCCCAAGACATGATCGATTCAGTCACGATAAAGAATACTAAAAAGGCTGCACTGTGCTTAAATCCTTTTTTGTACCACTTAATATCACCTTCTTTGGCTTCATCCTGGTTCAAGCTGAATTTTCTGATGTTCCAGCGATAAAGGTTCCAACCTACCAGGAATGCACCAGCTCTGAACAACCAAAAAAGAACATTGAGGAAGCCTGTTTTACCTTGAATGATCTCGTCGTGGGCGACCACGTTCTCATCCATCCAAATAAAGATATGATTGACATGTAAACCAGAGAGCAAAAGCAATACAAACATGATGACACCACCAGGTAGTATATAGCTACTAATACCTTCCATTACCCTGAACAATACTGGCGACCAACCCGCTTGCGCTGCTTTTTGGACAGCGTAAAAGGCCAATACTCCCAGACCAATCATAAAGAAGAAAAAGGCCGCTACATATATGGCAGCCCAAGGCTTGTTCACCAATTGATGATACACATGCTCAGCATGCTCATCTTCATGACTCTTGGCGTGTCCGTCGCCATGATCTGAAGTCGATGCATGATCCGCAGCATGGTCATGGTTTGTTTCTGTAGCGTGATGATCTGCAGACGCACCGGCATGATGATCATCTTCCATCGCAGCAGCATCGTGGCCACCACCGTGATGTCCCGCTTTTTCAGCCTGGATCATTTCCTTGACGGCCTCTTCAGATTCGGGCACGCTTAAGAAACCAATGGCCGTAAAAAGACCACCCAGAACGATCAATACAATCGCAAAAATCTTAAGTTTACTAGTCAGCTTATACATACAATACTATCTTCTAGGGCTTATTGGCCGTCAGTTTGTGTTTCAGTTTCTTGCTCTTCGATTTCTTGTGGCTGCATAGGCGCCTCTTCCATCTCAGCATCCTTGTCACTGGATACCATTGTCGTATCCTGCGGTTGGGCTATAGGTTCTGCTACTTCACCACTCTTTACAAAAGCCTGGCGCTCCACCCCTTGCAGATCTCTTCTCAAGGCATCTACGTGGTGAGCAATTTGCCAACGTTCCTCCTCTGAGGTTTGTGAGGCATAGGATCCCATGGAATTGATTCCGTAATACATCACGTGATAAATCGAACCTTGTGTAATGGGGCGATCAGCATAGCTAGGCACCCCAAGGATTTTTTCAGTCTCAACCAAGTGACCTTTCCCATCACCTTTTTTACCGTGACAGATAGCACAGTAGATTCCGTACATGACAGATCCGTTTTCCAGGTTTTCTTCGGTATAAGGCAATGGATTTTGAAGGTTCGCTTTCGCGGAAGCGTAGCCCTCATTACTATTTTCATAATCATAAGGCATCCACCCGCGGGAGACAGTACCTTCTACCGGCTTTTGGGCTTCCATATTATTTTCAAATACGGTACCTTCCTGATAAGTTTCATATCCAGCCGACTCGTACATATTAGGGAAATACTGCACGCTGCGATCGCCATCGGCAGCAACAGACTTTGTTTCTCCCCTACAGGATATCAGTAAGGCTGCGGTCAATGCGTAAATGAATGTTTTATACCATGTATTCATCAGTGCTCGTCTTTGTCAATTAGTTTAATCTCCACTGCTCCCGTATCATACAAGAACTGTGTAGCCTCGTCCACATCCACACCATGGGTGTCTATTTCCATTAAAAAATGGTCGTCTGTAGTACGTACATCAGGATTTTCAGCTTGTTTGAATGGCCACAATCTACTTCTCATGTAAAAAGTGATCACCATCAAGTGGGCCGCAAAGAATACCGTCAACTCAAACATGATAGGCACAAAGGCCGGCATGTTTTGGATGTAGGAAAAACTAGGTTTACCACCAATGTTTTGAGGCCAATCCTCGATCATGATGTAGTTCATCATGGCCGTGGCAACACATAGCCCAACGATGCCGTAGAGAAATGCATTGATTGCAAGGCGGGTATCGGCGATGCCCATGGCCTTTTCCAGACCGTGTACGGGAAATGGGGTAAACACTTCTTCAATGTGATAGTGTTTGTCCCTGACTTGCTTTACTGCCTGCAGCAAAACATCATCATCCGTATATAAAGCGTGAATGGTTTTTGTCGACATAAGTTCTCAGTACTACTCGCTTGGGTGAGCGATAGGATCTCCAGATCTGGATTCCATGTTAGACTTGTTTTTATTTTCTCGTAAGGTCTTGTATTTACTACCACTGGCCTTCAAAATAGATTTTACCTCGGCTTGTGCGATAACTGGGAATGTTCTAGAATACAATAGGAACAATACAAAGAAAAATCCGATGGTTCCTATAAAGATTCCGATATCCACAAATGTGGGTGAAAACATCGTCCATGAAGACGGTAGGTAATCCCTGTGTAGGGAAGTAACGATAATTACAAAACGCTCAAACCACATACCTATGTTTACCACAATTGAAATCGCAAAGGAGAACATAATACTGGTACGTAATTTTTTAAACCACATGAACTGAGGTGAGAATACGTTACATATCATCATAGACCAATAAGCCCACCAGTAAGGACCGGTTGCCCTGTTCAAGAAGGCATACTGTTCGTATTCCACTCCAGAATACCAAGCTACAAATAGCTCAGTGATATACGCCACTCCTACAATAGAACCTGTGATCATGATCACAATATTCATCAACTCGATGTGCTGAATAGTGATGTAGTTTTCCAAATGACAAACCTTTCGCATGATGATCAACAAAGTGTTTACCATCGCAAAGCCAGAGAAAATCGCTCCTGCCACAAAGTAGGGAGGGAAAATTGTGGTATGCCAACCTGGAATCACCGAGGTAGCAAAGTCAAAGGATACAATCGTGTGTACAGAAAGTACTAGCGGCGTAGCCAATCCGGCCAATACCAAGGATACTTCTTCAAAACGCTGCCAATCTTTGGCACGTCCAGACCATCCAAAAGATAGAATTCCGTAAATCTTTTTGTTAAAGGGTGTAATGGCGCGATCGCGGATCATTGCAAAGTCAGGAAGTAATCCTGTCCACCAGAATACCAGTGAAACCGACAGATAAGTCGAGATCGCAAATACGTCCCAAAGCAAAGGCGAGTTGAAGTTCACCCATAAAGAACCAAATTGATTGGGAATAGGCAATACCCAATAAGCCAACCATGGACGTCCCATGTGAATGATCGGGAACAAACCGGCCTGAATCACCGAGAAAATCGTCATCGCCTCAGCAGAACGGTTAATCGCCATACGCCATTTCTGACGGAAAAGCAATAATACCGCCGAGATCAAGGTTCCCGCGTGACCAATACCTACCCACCATACAAAGTTGGTAATGTCCCAAGCCCAACCAATGGTCTTGTTCAATCCCCAAACTCCAATACCCGTAGAGATGGTATATGTAATACATCCTATTCCATAAAGAAAAGCGACGAGGGAGATCGTAAAGACAATCCACCACTGCTTATTTGCCTCACCTTCTACTGGTGCTGCAATATCTCTGGTCACATCGGAGTAAGTTTTATCACCGGTGACTAGAGGTCTTCTTATGGGCGCTTCATAATGAGCCATAATGTCTTGATTAGTTTTCTTAATTAAATATTTCTGACTTTCACCTGATACATCACGTTAGGCTCAGTTCCCACTTCTTCTAACAAATGATACATACGATCCTGTTGTTTCACCTTATAGATCTCAGACTCCTTGTCATTGATGTCACCAAATGTGATGGCTCCGCTATCACAAGCATTGGAACAAGCTGTAGCAAACTCGCCGTCTTTGATCATGCGACCGTCTTTCTTGGCTTCCAAAATGGTTTTCTGTGTCATCTGGATACACATAGAACATTTCTCCATAACTCCGCGTGAGCGAACGGTTACATCTGGATTGATGACCATACGGCCCAAATCATTGTTCATGTGATAGTCAAACTCATCATTCCCATTGTATAGGAACCAGTTGAATCGACGTACCTTATAAGGACAGTTGTTTGCACAGTAACGTGTACCTACACAACGGTTATAAGCCATATGGTTTTGACCTTGACGACCGTGCGATGATGCCGCAACTGGACATACAGTTTCACAAGGCGCATGGTTACAGTGTTGACACATTACTGGCTGGAAAGCGACCTGAGGATTAGCTGCTGGTTCTTCCAGCTCACCGAATCCACCTAAGGATCCATTGTCTCCAAATAATCCTTCAAAGCCATCCTTCTTCTCTTCATCAGCTTCAAAGCTATCCGTGGAAGAATAATATCTATCGATACGCAACCAGTGCATATCACGTGACTTTCTCACTTCAGTTTTACCCACTACAGGAACGTTGTTTTCTGCATGACAAGCAATCACACAGGCACCACAACCTGTACAGGCATTCAGGTCGATAGACATATTGAAATGATGTCCAACCGAACGATCAAAGGATTCCCAAAGATCTACATCTGGAGAGGTAACAGGAGTCTCTACGTGATTCAGTGACACCTCTGGCATCGGATTGAATTCGTGTTTATCTCCTTTTCTATACGTAGCCAGATCGGTCTCGCGAATGATATCACGACCCATCATGGTGTTTTGTAGCTGTGTACAGGCAAATTCGTGGTTTCCACCAGCATCAGCCAATTCTACAGATTGTATATCTACTCCATTTACAAAGAAAGGGAAGGCATTTACACCAGTTTGCATGTCTTCTTGCAAACCGTGCTTTTGACCGTATCCCAAAGCGATACCAACAGTTCCAGGAGCTTGTCCTGGCTGGATCAAGGCAGGAAATTCTGCTTTCACACCGTTCATGGTAACCGTTACGTAGCTACCGTCCAATGCTCCATTGGCGACATTTTTATTGTAGACACCCAACTGATCAGCATCTTGTTGAGATATGGTGATATAGTTATCCCAAGTCGTTCTTGTGATAGGATCAGGAAGTTCCTGCAACCATGGGTTATTGGCTTGTGTACCATCACCCTGTCCAATCTTGGTGTATAATGTCAATTCAAACCCAGCAGGCTTCTTAGCATTAGCAAGAGCGCTTAACGCAGAAGAATTACTGCTTCCGGTTGAAGCTGTTTGTGCTGCGTCTTCTTCCTCTGCTGTTGCAGTGGTAGCTGTAGTTGCACTGAAGAATCCATCTTGCAGGGACTTGTTCCAGCTAGCGCCAGCGGATACAGAAACCTCTTTCAGGTAATCTTTATAAGGCGTATCTATATCGGCCCATTTCAATAAACTGTCTTGAATTTGACGGGTGTCAAACAGTGGGTGAATAGTAGGTTGGGTCAAGTAAACCGTTCCTTTTTTGATTTCGGTGTCACCCCAGGATTCCAGGTAGTGCGGTGTTGTCGCAACAAAGTCACAAGCATCGGCAGTGGCATCCATTCGGGTAGCAAAGGATACCTTAAGCGGCACTTTTTTCATCGCTTTCGCGAAAGCATCAGCATTGTGGTAGCTATAAACTGGATCTACCCCAGCTACAAACAGGGCTCCCACACGACCGCTTTCCATATCTTTAACCAAAGCATCCACCGACTTGCGGTTTCCTTGACGGGTCATAATAGGCGCATCAGTATCAATCAACGTACTCCCTAAAGCTTCATTCAAAGCCAAGGTAAGTTGTTGCGCTCCTTGATCCGGGATTCCACAAAGCACTACCGCTTTACTTCCAGCTCTCTTCAATGTGATAGCAGCCTGCTCAACAGCTTTGGCTACTTTATCACTCATGGAAGGAGTAGCACCACCACCAACAATTTTACTATAAAGAGCTGCCAGAATATGCTTCTGTTCGGTCGGAGTAACTGGATATCTTTTATCGGCGTTGGCTCCAGATAGCGTCATGTTTGATTCAAACTGGATGTGTTGCGACATCCTTCCGTTTATAGGCACACGGGAAGCTGCATAGCCGTGGTTGAAACCACCACCTTGCCAGTCTCCTACAAAATCAGCACCTATACCTACGATAGCTTCTGCATCGGTAAAGTCATAATCGGCCAAACCTCTTACACCGTATTTGGCTTCGAAGGCATTTAAAGCGGCATCAGCACCTACGGTGTCGTAAGTTACCACACGTACATTGCTGTATCTTGATTTCAGATCCGTAAGAATCTTGTTCATGGAAGGGCTGGCAAAAGTTTGTGCCAACACCACAAGCTCCTTTCCATTGAGCTGTGTCAATGCTTGAAGCACCTGCTTGTCCAATTCCTCCCAAGTTGTTTTCTTACCCTTGGCCATTGGTTCCTGCAACCTGTTGTTGTCATACATGGACAAAACCGATGCATGAACACGAGCGTTAGCGCCACCTCTGGCAGCAGCATCGCGATTGCTTTCAATTTTGATGGGACGACCCTCACGGGTTTTGACCAATACACTGGCATAATCATAACCATTTGCAATCGTTGTTGCATAATAGTTGGCGATCCCAGGAATAATTTGTTCTGGTTGGTTGACATAAGGTACGGAATGGATAACCGGACCTTCACAAGCAGCCAACGAAGCCGCTGCAGTACTGAATCCAACATACTTAAGGAAATCACGACGTGAAGTGTTTGAAGACTGCATCGCCTGATCGTTCCCTAAAAATTCATCGGTCGGAATAGGACTTGCAAACTCGTTTTGCTCCAGGTTTTTTACCACCTCGTTGCTCTCATCGAGTTGAGCGGTGCTTTTCCAGTATTTTTTAGTAGTAGCCATAAATCTCTAAAACTATTTGATTAATAGTGGCATTTACCACATTCAAGCCCTCCCAGATCAGCAATGGTCAATTGGCGACCACCACGCTTTTCTGAAAGCTCCTTATGAATTTGTTCGTAATAACCGTTCCCCTGAAGGTCAACATTAGTCTCACGGTGACAGTTGATACACCATCCCATGGTCAACGGAGAATATTGATACATAATTTCCATCTCCTCTACCGGACCGTGACAGGTCTGACAAGCTATATTACCTGCAGTGACGTGCTGAGCGTGATTGAACTGTGCCAAATCAGGTAGATTATGGATACGCACCCATCGTACTGGCTCTGTATCCCCAGTATATACTTGCTCTGCACTATCCCATCCTGTTGCAGCATAGAGTTTTTGAATTTCTTTGTTGTAATCTATACCGTATTCATTGATACCTTCCTTATAGGTGTCATCGGCCACCTGGCTGATGGACTTATGACAGTTCATACAAACGTTAAGTGATGGTATGCCAGAGTGTTTAGATTCACGCGCACTAGAGTGACAATATTTACAATCTATCTGACTCTCACCCGCATGGATTCTGTGAGAATAATGAATAGGTTGTACAGGGGCATATCCCTGATCTACGCCTACTGACATTAAAGCACCGTAAGCAAAATAAGCACTGGCCAACAATAGGAATATAGCGGATACCAATACCAGGAATTGATTTTGCACAAAAGCTTTCCAGATCGGCGTGCGCTCCTCTTTTTCCGTTTCAAATTCGGTTTGGATACCGTTGGCCTCAGCAAAACGCTTTAAGGTTTTGTTGACCACAAGTAATAACACCACCAATAACAACAACACAAGCGCCAATGCACCAAGAATGATATTGTTGGTGGTTGGGTCAGCAGCACCACCATCACCAGCTCCGGTCACCTCAGAGTCTGTTGGAACAGGCTTTGGCGTGTCGGTATACGCCAAGATATTGTCGATATCAGTATTAGACAACTGCGGGAACGCATTCATGTTCTTTTGGTTGTACTCGGTGTAAATAGCTACGGCTTGAGGATCACCACTAGCGATCAACTCAGCTGAATTCTTAATCCATTTGTACAACCACTCACGCTCATACTTTTTAGTCACCCCAAAAAGCGCAGGCCCAGTCATCTTCTTGTAAAGATTGTGACAGGACGCACAATTGGCATTAAAGAGCTGTTTTCCCAGGGCCGAATCGCCAGCACTTCCTGCGCTGGGTTCGACTTCTTGTGGTGTCGCCGGCTCCCCATCATTCGTCGTTACATCTGTCTGAGCACCAGCACTGAAAGCACTGAAAGCCACAAAAACAAAGGCGAGAATGAATTGCCAGGCGGAAAAATGTAATTTCCTATTTATCATCACGTTTAATGAATATTACAATAACTTTGGCACAATAATTACGGTATTTTACCGTATCGTAAATGCTCGTGCAAAAATAGGTCATAAATCGTTAATTTTGCTCGTGACCAAATGAAGAAAATAATTTATAACAGTTCTAAATAGTTACGCTTTCGCGAAAGCGTAACTTCCCAAATTGCCCGCTATGACTAGAATGAATCTAAGAAATATCCTATTGGTATTAGGCCTAATTTCTATTGGCCTCCAGAGTTTTGCACAAGACACAGGCCGTGTGGATGAACAAAAAATTAACGCTTTGGTATCGACCAAAATCGCCATGGAAAAGTCTGGAGATTTTAAAGATCGTTTTACCATCCAGCTCTATTACGGCGATCGGGAAAAGGCCATTGCGACCAAGAGCAGCTATGACGCCTTGGGATTACCATGGAGAAGCGAACTCAAATGGGAGTCTCCTTACCATAAGATTTGGGTAGGTCAATATCGCACCCGATTGGAAGCAGATCGCGCATTATTGCAGATCAAAGAAACCTATAAGGATGCGTTTATCCTAAAGCCTTGATAGTACTCATATCTAGTAATTCATAGGCTAAGCGAATGGCTATTGCTCCATCGACCAAATGCACTCACAAGGTCTTTTAACCTAAATAGCCCACATTGCACTAGGCGGTCACATAAGAATATAAAAAAGCCGTTTCAGGAATTGAAACGGCTTTTTAATGTAATATAATGGAGTATTATTTCAAGGTTTTCTTCACTTCAACTTCTCGGAAAGCTTCAATTACATCTCCCTCTTTCAGGTCGTTGTAGTTTTTGATTTGGATACCACATTCGTAACCTTTACTCACTTCCTTGACATCATCCTTGAAGCGTTTAAGGGCGGCTAACTCACCAGTGAATACGACCACACCCTCTCGGATCAGGCGGACACCACTGTTGCGATAAATCTTTCCATCGGTCACCATACAACCTGCGATAGTTCCCACTTTGGAGATCTTGAAGGTCTGACGCACCTCTGCATTACCCGTAATTTCTTCTTTAAGTTCTGGACTAAGCATTCCTTCCATCGCATCTTTAAGATCATTAATCGCATCATAAATGATGGAATAAGTACGGATATCTACTTCTTCCTGATCTGCTACTGAACGGGCATTACCCTGCGGTCTAACGTTAAATCCGATGATGATCGCATCAGAGGCGGTAGCGAGTAGTACATCACTTTCTGTAATAGCTCCTACTCCCTTATGGATAATATTAACCTGAATTTCTTCAGTAGATAATTTTTGGAAGGAGTCAGTCAATGCTTCTACAGATCCATCAACATCTCCTTTCAAGATCAGGTTCAACTCTTTAAAGTCACCCAAGGCAATACGACGACCGATTTCGTCCAGCGACAAGGTCTTCTGTGTCCTTACAGACTGCTCGCGTTGCAATTGTGTACGTTTAGAAGCGATAGATTTAGCTTCACGCTCATCTTCAAATACGTGGAATTTATCACCTGCCTGAGGCGCTCCGTCCAGACCCAGTATAGATACTGGTGTGGATGGTTTGGCTTCTTCTACATCATGACCTCTTTCATCCTGCATGGCTTTGACCTTACCATGAGTACGTCCGGCAAGGACATAATCACCGACGCGCAAGGTTCCAGCTTGTACCAAAATGGTAGATACATAACCACGACCTTTATCTAGGAAGGCTTCTACGACCGTACCTGTTGCATCTTTATCTGGATTAGCTTTGAGATCCAATAATTCTGCTTCCAGTAATACTTTTTCTAATAATTCTTTGACTCCCTGACCTGTTTTGGCAGAAATGTCATGTGATTGGATTTTACCACCCCAGTCTTCAACCAAAAGGTTCATATTGGCCAAGGATTCCTTGATCTTATCTGGATTTGCAGCATCGCGGTCCACCTTATTGATCGCAAATACGATAGGTACACCAGCTGCCTGAGCGTGGCTGATGGCCTCTTTGGTTTGCGGCATCACGTCGTCATCTGCTGCGATTACAATAATGGCAATATCAGTCACCTGGGCTCCACGTGCACGCATGGCCGTAAAGGCTTCGTGACCAGGCGTATCCAGGAAAGCAATGGTTTGCCCACTGTCCAATTCTACTCCATAAGCACCGATGTGCTGTGTAATTCCTCCACTCTCACCAGCAATCACATTTTCTTCACGGATATAATCCAGTAAAGAGGTCTTACCGTGGTCAACGTGACCCATCACCGTAACGATTGGTGCACGCGGCTTCAAATCTTCTTCTTTGTCTTCAACTTCGGCAATGCTTTCTTCGATATCGGCATTGACAAATTCTACTTCAAAACCGAATTCCTCGGCAACGATAGACATGGTTTCTGCGTCCAAACGCTGGTTCATGGTCACCATCATACCCAGTGACATACAAGCACCGATTACTTTGGTTACAGGCACATCCATCATGGTAGACAAGTCACTGACGGTAACAAACTCAGTTACCTGTAATTTTTTGTCTTGGGCTTGTGCTTCTTCGGCAGCCTCCACTTTTTCACGGTGGCTATCTCTTTTATCCCTACGGTAACGGGCGGCTTTGGATTTTGAGGATTTCCCCTGCAATTTTTCCAGCGTTTCCCGTACTTGTTTTTGGATTTCTTCTTCTGTAGGCTCCTCCTTAACAATGTTTTTACGCCCGCGTTTATTGGATGGTTTTCTACCTCCGGCTCCACCAGCTCCTGGCTTGGAGATACGCTTACGTTTTCCTCTATTGGAGTCAGTTTTCTTTTTAGGCTTGGCAAATTGGGAAAGATCAATCTTTTTACCGGTAACCTTAAGACCGTCTAATTTTTTGTATTCGGTCTTGATCTTTTCCGGCTCCTGATTTTCCGTTTCGGTAGAAGCTGGTTCCTCCTTCTTAGCCTCTGGAGCAGCTTTGGTTTCTTCAGCTTTCGCGGAAGCGGGCTCTTCCTCCTTCTTCTTGCTCTTGGCAGTAGACCCTTTTTTACCTGCATCCAAGTCAATTTTGCCTTTAACCTTTGTAGTTCCAGCCTTAGGACGGTTGGATACCTGCTCGGTTTCTTTAGGCGCCTCGACTTTTTTCTCGGTTTCGGGCTCTACAGTTTTCTCTACCTCTTTTTCAGCTTTTTCAACTTTTTCAGTAGGCTCTTCCGTCTTTTTGTCGGCGTCAAGATCCAGCTTGCCGACTTGTTTTGGACCATCCAGCGAAGCTTTGGCCTTGATGACTTCCTGTTGCTTTTTCTGCTTTTCTTCCAACTCCTTCTCACGTTGCAGACGCAGTTCTTCCTGCTCCTTGCGACGCTCGGCACCTACTTCCTTGGAGGCAACTTTTTTACTTTTGTCGGTCTGAAACTCATCAGCCAGTGCTTGATAGACGCTGGAATCTATTTTTGTGGTAGGACGAGCCTCTATCTCTATTCCGACGGAATTAAGATGTTCCACAGCACGGTCCAGGGAAATATTAAATTCCCTTAGAACTTTGTTGAGTCTCATGTTTTTTACTTCGGCCATAAAATGGTTCGGGATTGACTTTAATTTCTAATCTTCAAATTCTGCTCTCAAGATGCGGACAATTTCCAAAACTGTTTCATCCTCGAGATCCGTACGTTTTATTAAGTCGGCAACGTCTTGCTCTAGAACACTTTTGGCAGTGTCCAAACCTATTTTTTGGAATTCCTCGATTACCCATCCTTCCATCACGTCAGAGAATTCGGTTAATTCTACATCTTCTTCTACACCTTCTCTGATCACATCGATTTCATATCCGGTTAACTTACCAGCTAAACGGATGTTGTGTCCTCTTCTACCGATAGCTTTGGACACCTCTTCTGGGTTTAATCTGACTTCAGCTTTCTTCTCCTCGTCATTGATCTCCATGGAGACAATTTTGGCAGGACTTAATGCTCGAGCGATGTACAATTGGGTATTGGTGGTATAATTGATCACATCGATATTTTCATTACCCAATTCCCTAACAATACCGTGGATACGAGATCCTTTGACTCCTACACAGGCGCCCACTGGATCAATACGGTCATCATAGCTATCAACGGCTACTTTGGCCTTTTCACCTGGCTCTCTCACCACTGCTTTCACCTGAATCACACCGTCAAATACTTCTGGAATTTCCTGTTCAAACAATTTTTCCAAGAACTTGGGCGATGTACGGGACAAAATGATATTGGGCTTGTTGCCTCTCAGTTCCACACTCTCGATCACCCCTCTTACGTTTTCTCCTTTTCTGAAGAAATCAGAAGGAATCTGACGATCCTTTGGCATAATAATCTCGTTGCCTTCATCGTCTAACAGAATGATAGCGCGGTGTCTGATATGGTGCACTTCGGCACTGTATAACTCACCTTCTAATTCTTTGAACTGCTTAAAGATATTGGTGTTATCGTGCTCGTGAATTTTGGCAATCAGATTTTGTCTCAAGGCCAAAATGGCACGTCTACCCAACTGGATCAACTTTACTTCTTCGGCTACATCTTCTCCTACCTCATAGTCTGGCTCGATCTTTTGAGCTTCGGACAATGAAATTTCAGAGTTATCATCCTCCACTTCACCATCGGCTACCACCACACGGTTACGCCAAATCTCTAAATCCCCTTTATCAGGGTTGATAATAATATCAAAGTTATCGTCCTCACCATACTTTCTTTTAAGTGCGGCTCTAAAAACGTCCTCCAAGATCGCCATCAGAGTGACGCGATCTATCATTTTATCATCTTTAAACTCAGAAAAAGACTCGATCAATGCGAGATTTTCCATATTCCTTTCTAATTAAATTTTATAACCACTTTTGCTTGTTTGATATCCTCAAAGGCGACAGTCCACGATTTCTGTACGGTGACTTTACCTTTGCCTATCGGCTTGGGCTCCCTTGCCTTCCATTCTATAGTGATACCATTATCGTCCACTTGGGTGAGTTTTCCAGACTCTTTTCTTTGGTCCTGATTGGATATTACCTCCAATTCCCTACCCACATTTTTCTTGTACTGTCTCTTTTCCTGAAGCGGAGACGCTGCACCTGCACTTAATACCTCAAGGGAAAAATCGGTTTCATCCCGATCCAATTGATGTTCAACCGCCCTGGAGACAAACATACAGTCAGCCAACTTGACGCCTTCATCACCATCGATAACCACCTTGATATCGTTGGCAGGCCCAATGTTACAGGAAATTAAAAACAGATCTGGTCGCTCTTCAAATGCCTCCTCCAGTAATTGATCTACACGTTCTTTCAACATACTTATAAAAAGAGGGGACTTTTCGTCCCCTCAAATCCTTTCTAATAGGTGGCAAATATACTACTTTTTTAAGCTTTTCCAAACCATGGAGTTACAGACTTGACTACCAGGTAAATTTTGTATCTTTAATGAAGTCAAAATCACTTTCCATGAAAAAAATTATCGTTCCTACCGACTTTAGTGTTCAAGCCGAAAACGCCCTGAGAGTAGCGGCAGACATCGCCAGGGAAAATGGCGGAGAGGTTTTCCTACTTCACCAATTGGACCTCCCTTTACACTTGGCCAACAACGCAAGTTCCAACCTTCCGGAGGCCGTATTCTTTATGAAATTGGCCAAAGAAAAATTTGATAACCTAATGAAATCTGATTTCCTAGAAGGCGTCACTATTCACGGTGATGTAGAGACAGGTGCTGCGTTTTCGGGAATCATGAATGCCGTAGAGCGCAACAAAGCTGACCTGATTGTGATGGGTTCGCACGGTGCTGATGGACTAAAAAATCTTTTTATTGGCTCCAATGCTGAAAAAGTCGTTCGGAATTCAGAGATTCCAGTATTGATCGTCAAGGACCGGAAAAAACGATTGGATGTGAACGAATTTGTTTTTGCCACTGATCTGGACCCTGACTCGACCAGCGCCTTGCAGGAAGCAGATGCTTTTGCCAAAAAGACACAATGTAATTTGCATTTATTATATGTAAACACTCCTTCCCAATTCATGAGCACCAGAGCGGCAGAAAAAAAGGTACATGACTACTTGAAAAATGTACGAGTAGAACCCAAAGATTACAGCATCTACAATGATTTTTCAGTTGAAGAAGGCGTCTTTAACTTTACCAAGGACATCAAAGGAGATATTATTGGAATGGCCACCCACGGAAGAAGAGGCCTCTCACACTTTTTTAATGGCAGCGTGAGCGAGGATGTTGTGAATCACTCAAGCTTACCAGTAATTACTTTTAGGATCAAGTAGGGGGTCAGCATTTTGACCATCCACAAGGACGATCGGCTATCAAAACTTGAATTTTGGCTACTCGAGTTTTATCGCCAAATGGTTGAAGACTTACCTTCATTAAAGCACCGATCAAATAAAATTCTCCATCAACCTTTGGATGCATGAAACAAAAAAAAATCCCGACCTCATCAGAGATCGGGATTAGAAGTTGTCCCACTAGGACTCGAACCTAGAATGACGGTACCAAAAACCGGAGTGTTACCATTACACCATGGGACAAAATCGGATGCAAATTTAAGACAATTCTCAAGTTGGACAAAAAAAATCTGAAAAAAATTGCAATCTGCTTCAAAGCTTCACAAACGCCGTTCTACAAATAGGTTTGAGGCTTTTTTCTTCCATCTTACATATACTTGAAACTAGTCTTTATCGTTTCTTAGAGGAATAAGGTGATAAAATCTTATTTTCGCCTGAGTTATCTACAACTATGACCATAAATTACGCAAAATTGAACAAGATCATGGGCTGGGTGGTATTTGCCATCGCCCTGACCATTTTTTGGAGTACCGTTGAACCTACAACCAGCTTTTGGGATGCTGGAGAATATATCGCCACCTCTTCAAAACTTGAGGTAGGACACCCACCAGGAGCCCCACTTTATCAGATGATGGGTGCCGCATTTTCCATATTTGCCTTGGAAGCCTCTGATATTGCCTACACGGTTAATTTACTGGCGGTATTTTCTAGTGCCTTTGCCATCCTATTTATGTTTTGGTCCATGACTTTGTTGCTCAAAAGACATATACTGAAAGACAAAGTGAATGATGTGATGATCTTAGGTGCCTCAGCGATTGGTGCGTTGGCATTTGCCGTATCGGATAGCTTCTGGTTCAACGCTGTAGAAGCCGAAGTATATGCACCAGCCACCTTATTAATGAGTGGCATGTTCTATCTGGGCCTGTTATGGGAACGCGACATGATGAAACCCAGAGGAAACCGTTGGTTGGTATTGATCTCTTTTATTCTGGGACTCTCTTTTGGGATACACTTTCTTGCCTTGCTTACGGTTCCAGCCATTGGATTACTTTGGTATTTCAGGCATTATAAAAAAATTACTGTCTTTAACTTTATCCTGGCAAACTTGGCTGTAGTCGCTGTGTTGTTATTTGTTTTCCTCTTCTTGGGACCTTACACACTTGCCATTTTTGGATATCTGGAAATCTTTTTTGTCAATGATATTGGTTTGCCTTTTAATTCGGGTACTATCATTGCTTTATTATTGATCGTGGGATTATTTGTTTTCTTGATCTCGCTTTCGCGAAAGCGAAACATGCCGTTACTCAATACTATCACTTTATGTATCGCATTTATACTCATCGGTTTCTCCTCCTGGACCATGTTACCGATACGTGCTAACGCCGGAACACCCATCAATGAAAACAACCCAAATGACGCCCGGGCATTGCTGGCATATTATAACAGAGAGCAATATCCATCTGCTGGCTTGTTTTATGCAGAATCCTTTACAGATATGTACGCCGGTCTTAATCCGGACGATCCCACCACAGTAGACAACGAGTCCTATAAGGATGAAAAACCAAAATACGAAAGGGATGAAAAGTTAGGTAAATATGTGATCGTCAACCAATACAAGGATGCGATACCTGATACGCACCACGATCACAAAGGTTTTTTCCCCCGGATGACCGATGCCTCTAGGGCCACCAAATACATCGAATTTATGGGTGGACTCAATTACCGTATCAAACCTGAATTTGCCAATAATCAGGAATTGCTGTCTATTCTAGATGAATATGAGCGCAAACTGCAACGTGGCGCCATCGATGCCTCAGAATATGTGGATGTTCTGATGTCGTTGCGTGAAGCTGTAGTGATTGAGAAACCTACTTTCGGCCAAAATCTCAGTTTCATGGGGCAGTACCAGATCAGTTATATGTACATGAGGTACTTTATGTGGAACTTTGTGGGTCGCCAGAATGATGTCCAGGGAGAATGGGACAACTATAATGGCAATTGGCTAAGTGGCATCAAGTTTATTGACGAGATTTTTATAGGCACGCAGGATGAGCTCAGCGAAGATATGCTAGAAAATAAAGGAAGAAATACCTATTTCTTTATACCGCTGCTGTTAGGGATTTTGGGAGCCATCTTCCATGCCAAAAAAGACATCAAGTCTTTTTACGTGACATTGGTGCTCTTTCTGTTTACAGGTTTGGCGATTATCGTATACCTCAACCAGGCGATGTTCCAAGTGAGGGAAAGGGATTATGCCTATGTAGGTTCGTTTCTCGTGTTCGGGATGTGGATCGGTATGGGTGTATATGCCTTGTATGAAGCCTTGAGGGAAGTGCTCAAGTCACGTATGGCACAAATCATATCATTGTCTTTGTGTTTTGCCGGAGCTCCTTTGCTCATGGGTTATCAGAATTGGGACGACCACGATCGATCTGGAAAGTACACAGCACTGGCTAGTGCCAAAAAATACCTGGACAGTTGCCTTCCCAATGCTTTGATTTTTACCATTGGTGACAATGACACTTTTCCGCTTTGGTACGCCCAGGAGGTAGAAGGTTATCGGACTGACGTGCGGGTTGTCTGTACTTCGCTGCTGAGCACAGATTGGTATATGGACGATATGAAGAAAAAAGCCTGGGACAGTGAGCCTGTGCCCGCTACCCTCACTCATGACCAATATAAATATGGAACCAGAGATATTTTGTATTATGCCGATAAGGAGCGTATTCAACAACGCATGAGGGAAGCTAATAATAATGCCAAATTGATTTTCCCGGACACCATGGATCTTAAAGATTGGATGGAGTGGGTGGCCAGTGACAACAAGATCACCCAGGAACTCATGAACAATGAGCATTACGAGCACACCTATCCTACCAAATACATCAGAATCCCAGTCAATAAAGAAAACGTGTTGAAAAATGGAGTGGTTCCCCAAAAAGATGCCGACAAAATTGTGGATGAGATTATCATCAATGTGGGTGGTGGTGGCATCTACAAAAACAGAATGTTCATGTTGGACATCATTAATGCCAACAACTGGGAGCGCCCTATTTATTTCTCTGGAGGAGCATTTGGAGATGAGGATTATATCTGGATGAAGGATTATTTACAATTAGACGGTTGCGCCTACCGTCTTATCCCGATCAAAACTGAACCTGCAGATCCCAGGGACCCTTTTGATATGGGACGTGTCGATCCAGACTATGCCTATGATGTTTTGATGAATTGGGACTGGGGCAATAGCGGTTCACCAGACATTTATCACGATGTGGAAACCAGACGAAATAGTGTAGGTTATCGCAGTAATCTGACAAGAGCTGCAGATGCCTTGATCGAGGATGGCCAACTGAAAAAGGCAGAGGAAATTTTAGACCTGGGGATGAAAAATATGCCCCTCGAATACTTTGGTAATTATTCGATGTTGGAGCCTTTTGTCACTGGGTATTATAGGTTGGATAAGAATCAAAAAGCCAGAGATTTATTGGGACGTATTGTGGCCAAGTATAAAGATAGACTGGATTTTTTCAATGCATTAAGCCTTCAGGAACAGGACAACAGCTATATTGAAATTGCAACAACTGTGAGCCGTTATAACAGCGTGGTTGAATCTGCCTATTTCTTGGACCAAAGTAAGGAAGTAGAACAGCATGTAGATACGTATAATGAATATTTAAAACCATTTATACGGTACTTGAATGATGCCTATCGCATTAGAAAAGCAGGAGAAGTTGAAGAAGAATTTCCAGATAGCTTATCCGAAATGGAGTTGCGCGATTTGATCAAAAACAGTGTAGATAATACAACCACTGAGCCGCTGATTGAACCTTCGGATACAGGCGAGCTTGACGCTGGAAATTGACATGAAAACCTATCCGGACCGTATTGGATCCATCATCCCTAGGATTTTTGGGAATTATTTTTGGCACGGCGATCGGTCCAAGAATCAGATATACCTCACCTTTGATGATGGCCCTACGCCAGGTGTCACCGATTTTGTATTGGACCAGTTGAAGGAATACGCGTGTAAAGGAACATTTTTCTGTATAGGTGACCGTGTACGTAGATTTCCCCAGCTGTTGGAACGCTTACAACAAGAAGGTCATGCTGTAGGCAACCATACCCACCAGCATCTCAATGCCTGGAAGACCCGTCAGAAAACTTATATTCATAATGTTGACATGGCTGCCGAAGTAATTCCATCGCTTTTATTCAGACCACCCTACGGAAGAATAACGCCAAGCCTAGGACGGCGATTGCGTAATAAGTCTTACCAAATTGTGATGTGGGATTTGTTGTCTGGTGATTTTGATCAGCAACGGAGTGCGGATTCATGCCTGGCCAACTTAATGAGAAACACACGTAATGGCAGTGTAGTTGTTTTTCACGACAGTGAGAAATCAGCAAATCAACTAAAGGAAATTTTACCGCCCTATCTTCAATTTATTCGAGATAAGGGATGGGATGCTGTAACCATACCACAAGCGGATTTGTAATAGGACAACTATTGGTTAGGCGTGTTGCTTGAGCAGTGTGATCAGCGAATTGCCATCCTGTATACCGCTTTGTCTCCATCGCATCTCTCCATCCTTGTAGATGATAAAAGTAGGTACACCTTTGATGCGTAAGGCTTCAGAAAGCTCAGGATTCTTTTCAATGTTGATTTTGATGACTTTGGCCTTATCCCCCACTGCTGCGGCCACATTGCGCAGAACCTGATTCATAGTCACTGAGTCTTCGTTCCATTCTGTAAAGAAGTTGAAGAGTACGGGAATGTTGGTATTGATCAGCTCGCCAAACTTTGACATAATACACGACTATAATTATTTCAAATGTACATAAAAACCAGATGATAAACACTAATGTATTCTTAACAAGCCATTAAGCCTTCAATTAAAAAATCACACATGGTCAGTTCTTCCCTTTTCTCAGTGTAATTACACTTATTTCAGGCCAGATACCTGCCCTACCGGAATATCCCAAAAAGCCAAAACCACGATTTACATTGAGGTACTGGTCCATTTCTTTGTAAATACCAGCCCATTTTTTATATACAAACCAGGCAGGGCTCAACTTTAAAAAGCCTGGTATCTCCACGCCCATTTGCATACCATGGGTGTGGCCACTTAAAGTTAAGTGGTATTTCTTGGGGTCAGTTTTTACCTGGAGATCCCAATGCGTGGGGTCATGGCTCAGTAAGATTTTAAATGCGTTGTCGTTGATACCTTGGGAGGCTTTTTGCAGGTCACCGTACTTTGGGAACCTTCCACCACCCCAGTTCTGCACGCCTACCACATGCAATTCATCGTTGCCCCTGTTAATGGTCTCATGTTCATCCAATAATAAACGCCAACCCATCCTTTGTTGGATATCAAATAAATCTTGAAGATTTTGTTCCTTAGCAGCTGGAGTCTGCCATTCTGCGTAATCCCCATAATCGTGATTCCCCAGTACAGAGAAGACCCCATCCGTGGCGGTTAACGCACCAAAAACATCTTCCCAGCCCTCCATTTCCTTGGCAATATTATTGACCAAATCACCTGTAAAAAAGATGATGTCACTGTTTTGTTGGTTGGCAAGATCGATGGCGTACTGCACCTCTTCACGGTCATCAAATGATCCGACATGAATATCACTGATCTGGGTAATCTGGTAACCGTCAAAAGCCTCTGGTAGGTCATCAAAACTCAGCTCATATCTGCGCACCTGGTAATCGTACTTTCCTTTCCAGGCACCGTAGAATATAGCACCAAAAGGCAATGCAGCAGCTGCAAGCCCTAACTTTGCAATAAAAGAACGCCTACTGGGTAAAAAATGATCGGTAGTTGTCCGCTTTCGCGAAAGCGAATCTATCACTCCTTTACTCACTCTCCAGATATCCTCTCCAAACATAAACAAGAAGAAGACAATCTTGGCCACAAAAAAGGCGATAAAAAGGGTGATGGCAAAGTCCCTGGCGGGTGACAACTGACTGCGATCAGAGTTTAAAATAAATTGTAGGATCAGATTGAGTACCACACCTAAGGATAAAGCGAGATAGACCCATTTCCACCAATGTCCTCTGGATAAAGTACGGATCAGTTGAAACGAATAGAACTCAAGAGCAATGAGAATAATGATGACTACGACAAAACGCTTCATCCCGCTAAACTAAACCTAAATTTTTGGACAATTCTTAGTGTAGCGTTAAAGAAATCAAGCAGCGTGAGTCATACGGTTACCGACTTAAAAGCTTAGAAACAAACCAAGGATTAATTTGTGGCCAATCGAAAGTTTCAGGGGAAATTAGTGATTGAGACAGGTTTTGGTGGATAAATATGAAGGATCGGGTTCCCATTTGGACGGATCAATAAGTATCTTTAGCCATTATTTAAATTTTACAGTGTGACTAACGACGGAACCGACGATAAGAGACTTTTTTTGCTGGATGCCTACGCCTTGATTTTTCGCGGATATTATGCTTTGATTAAAAATCCACGGATCAATTCAAAGGGCATGGACACCAGTGCCATCATGGGATTCACCAATAGTCTATTTGACGTTATACGCCGTGAAAAACCCGAGTATCTCGCGGTGGCTTTCGACAAAGAAGGAAGTGCCGAGCGTACCGAGATGTATGCCGATTACAAAGCCAATCGGGATGAAACTCCAGAAGCCATTAAAATCGCCGTTCCTTACATCCAGCGTATTCTCAAAGCCATGCATATACCAATTGTGGAAGAAGCAGGTATTGAAGCTGATGACCTTATAGGAACTTTGTCTAAACAAGCCGAAAAAGAAGGCTTTACGGTTTATATGGTAACTCCTGATAAGGATTACGCGCAATTGGTGTCAGAAAACATCTATATGTATAGACCTGCCAGGATGGGAAATGGCATCGAGATCTGGGGAATTCCAGAAGTACAGAAAAAATTTGAGGTCGAGCGACCCGAGCAGGTCATCGACTATCTGGGGATGATGGGCGACGCCAGTGATAATATTCCAGGATTGCCTGGCGTGGGAGACAAAACGGCCAAAAAGTTTATCGCAGCCTACGGATCTATGGAGGGATTATTGGCAAACATCGACCAGTTGAAAGGTAAAATGAAAGAAAAGGTGGAAGCCAATGCAGATTTGGGCCGACTCTCCAAACAATTGGCCACCATTAAGCTGGATTGTCCAGTGCAGTTTGACGCCTCTAAATACACCCTGGACGACCCTGATGTAGAAGGAGTTCATGAAATATTTGACGAACTCGAATTTAGACGAGCCAAGGAAACAATGGCCAAAATTTTTGCCAAAGACCTGGATCAGGGGACTGAAACAAAACTCAACCAAAGCGAAACCTCCAATGCTTCTGGCCAATTTTCACTTTTTGACACGCCCGGATCCGGCACCGCTGCCGAAGCGGCCACCACAGGTCGAGAGACATTGGCGACCCGTGATCACTTGTACCAATTGGTGGAAGAAGGTATGGGGACTAAACTTTTCCTTCAGACCTTGATGAAGCAACAAAGTGTTTGCTTTGATACAGAAACCACGAGTCTGGATCCATTGGAAGCTGAATTAGTCGGAATAGCCTTTAGCTGGGAAAAAGGAAAAGGTTATTACCTTCCTATTCCGGCCGATAGAGATGATGCCCAACAAGTTGTCGACCAGCTCAAAGACTTCTTTGCCTCTCCAGATATTGAAAAAATCGGCCAAAATCTGAAATATGATATCAAAGTATTGCACAAATACGACATTCAGGTAGAAGGTCCAATGTTTGACACCATGCTGGCGCACTACCTCATCAATCCGGATATGAGGCACAATATGGATATCCTGGCCGAAACCTACCTGAATTATACGCCTCAATCCATTACCGAATTGATCGGTAAAAAAGGTAAGAACCAAAAATCCATGCGGGAGGTGGACCTGGAAAAGCAAAAAGAATATGCGGTTGAAGATGCAGACATTACTTTCCAACTCAAGGAACATTTTGTACCCGAACTGAAAGCGGCTGGTACAGACAAGTTGTTCCAAGATATTGAAATGCCGTTATTGAAAGTCCTAGCCGCAATGGAAATAGAAGGTATCAATCTGGATGAAGATTATTTAGGCACGCTTTCGCGAAAGCTAACTGAAGACATTGCTGCACTGGAACAGAACATTTACAAAGAAGCCGGAGAAGAATTCAATATTGGATCTCCCAAACAGCTGGGGGAAATCCTTTTTGGTAAACTAAAATTGGTAGACAAACCTAAAAAAACCAAAACAGGTCAATATTCTACCGCAGAAGACGTATTAAGCTATCTGGCTGCTGATCATCAAATCATTGCCGATGTACTGGAATACCGTGGCCTTACAAAATTGCAAAGCACTTATGTGGATGCATTACCCAATCAGGTCGACCCCAGAACCCAACGCATACACACCAACTACATGCAAACTGTTGCCGCCACTGGCCGTTTGAGTTCGACAGATCCCAACCTACAAAATATTCCGATAAGGACAGAACGTGGAAGACAGGTGCGTAAAGCCTTCATTCCCAGAGACCAGGATCACATCCTCCTGGCGGCCGACTATTCCCAAATCGAATTGCGAATCATTGCTGCTTTGAGTGAGGAAGATAATATGATCGCTGCCTTTCAAAACAAGGAAGATATTCATGCTTCTACTGCGGCCAGGGTATTCAATGTAGATATTGATCAAGTATCCAGAGAGCAACGTAGCAATGCCAAAACCGTCAATTTCGGTATCATTTATGGTGTCAGTGCCTTTGGGTTGAGTAACCAGACCGATCTGGATCGTAGCGAGGCCAAGGAACTGATTGATACCTATTATAAAACTTACCCCAAATTAAGGGCCTACATGGACGACCAGGTGAATTTTGCCCGGGAAAACGGATATGTGGAAACAGTATTAGGGAGACGACGCTACCTCAAGGACATCAACAGCAGCAATGCTGTGGTACGTGGTGCCGCTGAGCGCAATGCGGTAAATGCTCCCATACAGGGAAGCGCTGCCGATATCATCAAGCTCGCCATGATCAACATTCACCGCAAAATGGAAGAATTGGATTGCCGCTCAAAAATGCTGCTGCAAGTTCATGATGAATTGGTTTTTGATATCCACAAAGACGAACTGGAAGACATGAAAAAAATGATCCAGGAAGAAATGCAGAATGCTTATAGCTTGAGCGTTCCGTTAGATGTAGAAGTCGGCGTTGGCCAGGACTGGCTGGAGGCGCATTAAGCAAATCAACCATAAGTAAATTTCAGTATGATTTTAAAGCATTTTACTCACCCAAAACAAAAATTTACTTTGTTTTTTATCTTTTCCTTGGTGGGCTTACTAGTCCAGGCACAGGATTTTAAAAGCGAATTCAACACTTATTTTGTTAACCAGGATACCTTGAACCAGCGTTTAGTGCTTGATAAATGGGAAGACGCCAAGCCTGATGACATTGATCTAAAGATCAGTTTATTAAATTATCATTTTAGAAAATCGAGAGAAGAGGTGATTAACATGACCACTGATGCTCCTCAAGGAGCTGGATTGGCCATTCAGGATAGCCTAGGAAATGAAAAAGCTTATCTAAGCAGTCACTTTGTATTTGACCTCTCGGAGTTAGAGAAAGGCTTATCAAAAATTGATGAGGCCATAAAAGATCATCCGGACCGCCTGGATTTGAGATTTGGAAAAACTTATGTACTGGGACAAGTACCATTATGGGAACGATTTACCCAAGAAATATTGATCACTGTAGTATATAGCCAGAAAAATGATAATCAATGGCTTTGGGCTGATAATGAAAAGCTTACGGAAGGCCAAGATTTTTTGCTGGGTTCCATTCAAGATTACCAATTACAATTATACAATACGAGCGATGATAGTTTGTTAGAGAACATGCGCCGTATCGCTTTTCAAGTGTTGAAGTTTTATCCCACCCATGTGGAGAGCTGGTCCAACATAGCTATTACTTACAGCTTACAGGGAGAGTTTGATCAGGCGATCTTTTATTTACGCAAAGCGGAAGAAATAAATCCTAGCGACACGATTGTCCTAGGGAATCTGGCAAACAACTACCAACAGCTGGATCAATTGGATAAAGCAGAGAGTTATCTGTTAAAAGTAATTGATCTAGGCAGTGCACAAGAACAGGAATTTGCCAAACAGCGACTGGAAGCGCTCAGGAAATAACAATTTACAAAGCTTTTAATATATCTAAAGTTAATTGAATTCAATGCTGGGCATCCTTACCTCTTCAAAGCAAAGTATCCCTTAATCAATGGTTTGTTGGGTATCTCAAGACTGAACCAGTAGGTACTGGAAGGCAAAGGATTTCCCAGATAAGTACCGTTCCAACCTGGTCCTTCAGGAGCCATCTGGTGCAATAATTTACCGTTCCGGTCGTAGATAAAAATCACTGCCTCAGGGAATGCTGTGATGCCGTCAAATGTCCAGGTATCGTGAAAACCGTCACCGTTGGGAGTGAAAAATTGCTGGTAATCCAACACCACAAATTCGCTGATCAGGACACCACACCCATTCTTGTCTCTGATCCGGACCGTATGAAAACCTTTATACAGACCGCTGAAAAAATTGGAGGCCTGATAAAAACCATCGTCAACAGCAAATTCGTACTCACCAGGTCCAGACACGATAAATTCTGCGGTGTTGTCTCCATTCCTGAAGTCCTGGATAATGATATCATCCAAAACGGCAATATCAGAGGCTAAGGCGGTGATGGTGAGGCTACTTTCACAACCAAAAGTATTGGTCACGGTAACCGAATAATCTCCAGGTTGATCAATAGAGATTTCATTGAAAGAATCACCCATTTCGCCTGTACTCCATTGATAAAATTCAAAACCTGCCTCAACACCTATCAAGGTAGGAACTTCAGCATCAACGCAAACAATGATGTCTTCCTGATCTTGTAAAGCGGGTTTGGGGAGTACCCGAATTTGAAAACTAACATCCGTAAAACACTGGGTAGAGCTTTCGGTTACACGGGCATATATCTGCTGCGGATTCTGAACGTTTACATAGGGATTTGACAAGGCAGCGGATTCGTTCGTGCGGTCAGTCGGACTCGCATAATAGGCGATTTGGTGCAGACTGGCGTCCAACCCGTTTAAAATAACCATGTCTTGTTCTCTGAGGTCAAACCCAACCTCTGCATCAAAATCATCATCGCAATTTTCCAGGTCTGGCGGATTGGCTGCTGCCGGCGGATTGGCTACGCGCAAGGGAACTTCGATCACATACTCACATTCCAAGCCGGTAGGATCGATCACTTTGATAAAATAACTCGTAAGCGTGGTTGTGGCCGTAAAGACACTGCTTTGAGGGTTTAAATCATTTTCTGCATCAGATGAGCTAAGATGATAAGTGATGTTCACATCAGAGGGATTGGGTACCCATTGATCGATAACATTGGCTAGATCATAAACTTCGGAAGAATTAGTTGAGCAAATAATGATAGGATCGGCAATATCAAGTGTATTGGTATCATCCACTACTACAGTAAAATCAGTAAAATCTGTGCAATTGGAATCCGAGCGTTCTACCCTGGCAAAGATGGTCTGCGGATTAATAGTGTTTATAAATGGAAAACTGATGGGATTGATACCGATATTGGCATCATTAAGTGATTCATGGTAGGATACAGTGGTATTGTTCTGTCCCTGAAGAATATCTGCGTCTAAACTGGAAAAGTCAAATTCACGAAAACCGTCTTGCGGCCCTAAATTGTCGCAGGTCTCAATATCTGGAATGGCATTTGCGGACGGAACAGGTGGCAACTGTGCCGTACCTCCGGTGGACATAGAGAACCCTCCATTTCCCACTGCCAAGCCCACGAGTATGTAGTAAACTTCACCCGTATTAGCGGGAATACTGGCTAGGAATCCGTTGCCGTTGGGACCCGGCCCTTCATTCACATCAGTTTCCGTATCATTCAGACCAGTATTACCTGACACTCCTGCATTGGTAGGATTAGTGCTGGAACAACGTATCGCAGGACCTAAGTTACTGCAATCCGTGGTTGGACCAAAAATGGCAAAGTCATAATCGGCCAAAGCTACATCAGGTATTATTTCAAAGGTGAAATCTCCTGTCATTTCTATCTCTACCCTGAACCAAGCCTGATCTGCTCTAAAGTTGTAACAGCTGGGAACCGGATTTCCAGGAAGGCTGAATTCGTCCATCCCCACACCAGATGGATCGATGCCGATATTGGTATCCCCACACAACAAAATAGCATTGCTGCAATCATTGGGATTTTGGGCATTGGAGAACAAATACAATAGAAAAACAAGCGGAAATAAGGCTTTCATAGAGGTTGGTCACGTTTACAAATCTAAGACTTTCAACAGCTTAGACAAGTCTTCTAGCGTATTCAGATAGCAAAAACTGATCCGTATTCCTGCTCCGCGTTGGGAAACTATGATATCGTGTTGGCGTAACCGGTCAAACAGTGCTTGGTCACCTGGAATATTAAAAATACTGGAATGCTGGGTTCTTTCAGCCATACTTTTATCCAAGAGCCCGCGGTCTTGTAGACTAATTTTAGCTTTTTGAGACAACTCCTGCTGAAGACTTTCGATTTTATTTAATCCAATGCTTGTGGCTTGGTCCAAAGCATAACCTAAACTACCAAAAGAAAGTATATCCTGATGTCCAGGCTCAAACCTGCTTATAAAAGTACTTACCTCATCACCATGAGAAGCGGCATAAATGCGTCGGCTTTTGGGTATGACCTTAGACAGCGAAGATTCTTGCGCACAAATAAATCCATTGCCTCCACCGGCGTGTAGCCATTTGTAACAGCTTGCGATAAGTACGTCGATGCCGCTTTCGCGAAAGCAAAATTTCCTACTTCCCACAAATTGGGTCGCATCTGCAACGATTATTAAGTCTGGAAAATCCTTTTTGAGTTGCTGGAGAAATTCCATGTCTATTTGAATTCCAGAAATGTACTGAACCAGAGATAAACAAAATACTTGAGGTTGGAACTTTTCGCATGCTTCGTGAATATCTTGTTCTACTTGATGACTGATGGGTGCATAGACAGTTTGGAAACCCGCCGATTCCACTTCATTATTAATGGATGGATAATCGTTTTCCAGCAAAAGTATTTTGATGTTTTTGTCCCACGCCTCAAGCAAACGATTGAATCCTAGAGAAAAATTAGGAATCAATGCGGTGTTTGCGTAATCAGATTCCAAAAAACCTGAGAGTTTTGTGCGTACGGCATGTACCAACTCGTTTCTGGTATGGGTAAAACGACTGGCGTGCTGGTGTATTTGCAGGTCCATCTGGCGGCGATGATCCAATAGTCCAGCAGACATCAATCCGTGGTAGGCCGTATCCAAATAGGTGCATTGTTTAAGTAAGGGGTACTCGTCTCTTAAGTTTTTCATCAGATTAAGAAAAGAAAAAAGGCTAAAGTGTACATTTGATATAAAAGTAAGATTAATGTTTGGCAACAAGAAAAAGAATGCTTCGGCAATTGACCCAGAACAAAAGGAACTGATTGAAAATGCCAGAAGGCGTATCAAGCAGAAGCGTTTGTTATTCACTCATTTTGTGGTCTTTTTGATCGGTTCACTAGGCTTAATCATTATTGCCAATCGGCCTAACGTCGCTGACATTCCAAGAATACTGGACATCCAGTGGTGGATCTGGGTAATTTTCCTGTGGTTGCTGCTGCTCGCCTACCATGCCTTTAATGTGTTTATTACCAATAGATTATTGGGTCCTGAGTGGGAGAAACGTCAGTATGACCTCCTGGTGCAGAAGCAAAAGGATCGCATCGCACAATTGGAAAAGAAGGTCCAAAAAGAATTTGTTGCGCCTAAAACCAAGTTGGTATTGGATCAACCTGAAAGCCAACGCAAGATTACCATGATTGCAGCAGCTGGCGCCAATAACGAGTTGGGAAAAGACGGTGATCTGGTCTGGCACCTTCCGGATGATTTTAGAAGATTTAAGGAGCTTACGACTGGCCATCATATCATCATGGGACGCAAAACTTTCGAAAGTTTCCCTAAGCCACTGCCCAACCGTACCCATATCATACTCACCAAAGACACCCACTATAAAACAAAAGCAGGAATTGTGGTACACGACCTAGAAACCGCTCTGGCCACAGCAGCCGGCGATGACCAGCCCTTTATTATTGGAGGAGGCGAAATTTACAAACAATTCCTGCCCATGGCTGATGTGATCGAACTTACGCGTGTACACGGCAGTTTTGAGTCTGATACTTTTTTCCCAAACATCGATGAAAGCAAATGGAAACTGGTGAACTCGCTACACCACCCTGCCGATGACAAACACAAACACTCCTTTGATTACGAAACCTGGGTGAGAAAATAGGACTGTCTTTAGTTCAGGATCAACCTGTGCGATGCTTTTCTTGTAAAAGTATTTATTTCACAGTTTGGTTGCATGGGCTAGTCGTCATTATAACAGGGTTTGCACCTATGTGAATGTGAAGACAGACATTTTAAAAAAATGTGTGAAAAATACTCACCTCTAAACCTCCAGTACCCTTTCTTGGTGGATGGCCAATAACTCGTCCATGTATTCCCGCTTGTTGCTCAGTCTGGGAATCTTATGTTGACCACCTAGCTTATTTTTTGATTTAAGCCACAAATAAAAGGTATCTGGCCTGGCTTGGTGAATTTTAAGGTGTTTTAAAGTAAGGTCATTATAGCGCTTGGCCTCGTAATCACTATTTACCTTCTGAAGTTCGAGATCCAGAGCTCGAGCAAAGCTCTCTAAATCATCGGGTGCACGGTCAAACTCAATCATCCATTCATGGGCCCCCTTTTCCTTACCTTCCATAAAAATGGGAGCCACTGTGTAATCCTTGATGGAACTGGGAACAATTTGCATGGTTTTCTTGAGGGCTTGTTCAGCATTTTCAATAATCAATTCCTCTCCGAACACGTTGATATGATGTTTGGTCCTACCGCTAACTTTGATCCGATAAGGACTTGTGCTGGTGAATCTGACCGTGTCACCAATCTTATACCTCCATAAACCACCATTAGTTGTGATCACAATGGCATAATTTTCCCCCAGCTTTACCTCACTTAATGGGATCACCCTTTCCTCATCGGTACCGTAAGTTTTCATGGGTATAAACTCATAAAAAATACCGTAGTCCAACATTAGAAGCAATTCTTTGCTATCATTAGTGTCTTGGATGGCAAAAAAGCCCTCACTAGCATTATAACTCTCGTAATATTTGATGTTGTCATTGGGAAGGAGTTTCTTGTATTGATCGACATAAGGATCAAAACTAACACCTCCATGGAAGAAGACCTCCATATGCGGCCATACCTCGAGAATGTTATTTTTACCCGTGTTTTCCAACACTTTATTAAGCAATACCATCATCCAGGAAGGCACACCAGCAAGTGAAGTGACGTCTTCATTGATAGTTTCCCTCACGATGGCAGGCATTTTGGTCTCCCAATCTGCCATGAGTGCCACTTCATTGGTGGGCGTCGAACTATAATCAGCCCAAAATGGCATATTATCAATCAAAATACTACTTAAATCACCCGCTGCGGTACCTGAGCTACGATCTATTTGCTTGCTCCCCCCCAACCTTAATCCTTTTCCGGTAAAAAGTTTAGACTCAGGATTATTATTGAGATACATACACAAAAGATCCTTGGCAGCAGCATAATGGCAATCTTCCAGTGATTCCTGGCTTACAGGGATAAATTTACTTCTGGAACCAGTGGTACCACTACTCATGGCAAACCATTTAATATCAGTAGGCCAAAAAATATTGTTTTCCCCTTTTCTGGATCTATTAAATAAAGGTTCCATATCAGTATAACCTGAAACGGGTACACGATCGGCAAAATCGGCGTAAGACTTGATACTGTCGAACCCATATTTTTTACCAATTTCTGTTTGTCTGGCAAAGTAAACTAAATCGTGCAGGATGTTTTCCTGTAATTCCTGTGGATGTTTAAGAAACAATTCCATATCATGGATCCGTTTCTTTAGGAACCAGGAGACGACCGAATTGAGAAGTGCATTTGCCATGAATTGTTGGGGTAAGCCGTATTTTTACGGGTCTAAAGATACTCTCTTCATTTTTTAAAAATACTAAAATGGTCATAACCGGGACAATTCAAAAAATGCAAACCGAGCTCAAGGAAACCGTTCAATATTACCTGATGTTCCGGGATGAGTTTATTCATGTCAACCAGTTATTAAACAAATCTGTGCGTATAAAACACGTGGCCAATGAATGTCTGAACTGTGGACTGGACAAAAAAATATGGCGACAGGGATTCTGCTATGATTGCTTTATTCAGATTCCGCAAGCCGGTGACTGGATTATGAAACCAGAATTGAGCAGGGCTCATCTCGACGAAGAAGACAGAGATCTGGAATACGAAAAAAAGGTACAACTTAAACCGCACATTGTTTATTTGGCCAACAGCAGTAATGTGAAAGTGGGCGTGACCCGTAAAACCCAAATCCCCACCCGATGGATTGACCAAGGTGCCCATGAGGCCATTTCGATTCTAGAGGCGCCCAACCGCTATTTGGCAGGAATTACTGAAGTCGCCTTAAAAGAGCATGTAGCAGATAAAACCAATTGGCGTAAGATGCTCACCAACGATATCGAGGATGTGGATTTGTTGCGCTTTCGCGAAAGCCTGCTCAACCATATTCCCGAAGAAGCCAAAGCTTATATTCTCGACGAACAAAAAGAGTGGAACATCCAGTTTCCTGTACTGGAATACCCTAAAAAAGTAAGCAGCGTCAATTTATCAAAAACACCTGAACACCAAGGAATCTTAAAAGGCATCAAAGGTCAATATCTGATATTTGAAAATGGCAAAGTCATGAACCTGAGAAGCCATGAAGGATTTGTAGTGGAAATAGGTGTGGAATGAACACTGCTCTACATTACCGGCATTGGAAGATCTAATTTTTTTTATCTAGGTAATTGTTTATGGCACCCGAATACTAGTCCCAACAAATACGTGTTGACCCCCTTGCAAAAGTTCGGCCTACAAAAGCAATAATTCTAGCAAAACTACCTGGCAAATTTCTGGCGTTTTCCTCCCAAGGATTTGCCTTTCCTTAAGCCTTATAAAATACTCCTAAATTCCGTACTTTTGCCAGCCGTAAAACATGCATGCGATGAGCAATAAATTCAAGGAATATAAAGGATTGAACCTGCCGGAAGTGGATGAACGCATCAAGGACTTTTGGAAGCAGCAGGATATTTTCAACAAGTCGGTGACGACTCGGGAGGGGAATGAGCCTTTTATTTTCTTTGAAGGACCACCATCAGCCAATGGATTGCCTGGGATTCACCATGTGATGGGGCGTACCATTAAGGATTTGTTCTGTCGCTTTAAAACCCAACAAGGCTATCAGGTCAACCGTAAAGCCGGCTGGGATACACACGGGCTTCCTGTAGAATTGGGAGTTGAAAAAGCCCTAGGTATTACCAAGGAAGACATCGGAACCAAAATATCCATAGAAGCATATAATCAAGCCTGTAAAGATGCCGTTTTAAAGTACACCGATATTTGGAGCAAACTTACAGACGATATGGGTTATTGGGTAGACATGGAGGATCCCTATATCACCTATAAACCCAAATACATGGAGAGTGTTTGGTGGTTGCTCAAGCAGATCTATTCCAAAGATTTACTTTATAAAGGATACACCATCCAACCCTACTCCCCTGCCGCCGGTACAGGTCTGAGCTCGCACGAACTGAACCAGCCAGGATGTTACAAGGATGTCACAGACACCACGGTAACGGCGCAGTTTAAAGTTGAAGATCCTTCCCAACTGCCTTTTGACACGAAAGGAGAAGTATTTTTCCTGGCTTGGACCACAACTCCCTGGACTTTGCCCTCCAACACTGCTTTGACTGTGGGACCTAAGATTGATTATGTACTGGTAGAAACCTTTAATCAATATACGGGCGCACCTATGCAGGTGATCATTGCCAAGGCTTTGGTAGCAAAACAGTTCGGTAAAAAATATCAAGCTTATTCCAGTGAGGATAAGTCGGTAAAGGAAGGGGAATTGACTTTCGCGCAAGCGAAACAAGCCTACAGTTTAGGAGACAAAAAGATACCTTACCAAATCTTGGGTTCCTGCAAGGGACAAGAATTAGTTAATATCAAATATGAGCAGCTTCTCGACTATGCCCAGCCCTATGAAAATGCACAGGATGCCTTTAGGGTGATTGCTGGTGATTTTGTCACTACGGAAGACGGTACGGGAATCGTGCATACTGCACCGACATTTGGAGCGGATGATGCCTTAGTCGCTAAACAGGCAGAACCCTCGATTCCACCTATGTTGGTCCTGGATGAAAATCAAAATCCGGTACCGCTGGTTAATCTACAGGGGAAATTCCGCGATGAGCTACCTGAAGTGGGCGGGAAATACGTAAAAAACGAGTATTTTAATCCAGAAGAGGCTCCAGAACGCTCGGTGGATGTGGATATCGCCATTTCATTAAAAGAACAAAACCGTGCTTTTAAAGTAGAGAAGTATGTGCACAGTTATCCACATTGCTGGCGTACGGACAAGCCTGTTTTGTACTATCCTCTAGACAGCTGGTTCATCAAGGTCACTGAATTTAAGGACCGAATGCACCAACTCAATCAAAGTATCAATTGGAAACCACAATCTACTGGTGAAGGTCGGTTCGGCAACTGGCTGGCCAATGCCAATGATTGGAACCTGTCCAGGTCCAGATTTTGGGGCATCCCTCTTCCCATCTGGCGCAACGATACAGGTACGGAAGAAAAAATTATCGGTTCTATTCAAGAATTGAAGCAAGAAATTGAGAAATCCATAGCCGCTGGCCTAATGACGAGCGATCCCTTTGAAGGGTTTGAGGCAGGCAATATGAGTGAAGCCAATTATGATTTGGTCGATCTACATAAAAACGTCGTGGACCAGATTTTCCTGGTAGGTAAAAACGGTGAGCGTCTTACACGAGAAGCAGACTTGATCGATGTTTGGTTTGATTCTGGTTCCATGCCTTACTCGCAATGGCATTATCCTTTTGAAAACAAAGAAAAGGTAGAACAGCAATTGCGCAAAGCCGACTTTATCGCCGAGGGAGTGGATCAAACCCGTGGTTGGTTCTATACGCTACACGCAATTGCAACAATGATCAGCGATGATGTGGCCTATAAAAATGTGGTATCCAACGGATTGGTCCTGGACAAAAACGGACAGAAAATGTCCAAGCGTCTTGGCAATGCGGTTGATCCTTTTGACACCCTAAACACCTATGGCGCAGATGCTACGCGTTGGTATATGGTGAGTAATGCCAATCCCTGGGACAACCTCAAGTTTGATCAGGAAGGTATTACTGAAGTCCAACGCAAGTTTTTTGGAACCTTGTATAACACTTATAGTTTCTTTGCCCTTTATGCCAATGTAGATGGCTTTACCCATGCAGAAGACAGTATTGTTTTAGATCAACGTCCAGAAATCGACCGTTGGATCTTATCTGAACTCAACACCCTGATCAAAGACACCACTGCTTATTACGAAGACTATGAACCCACCAAAGCCGCGCGAGCCATCACAACCTTCGTTACGGAAAACCTGAGCAATTGGTACGTGCGTTTATGCAGGAGACGATTTTGGAAAGGAAGTTATGAGCAGGATAAAATTGCTGCCTATCAAACCTTGTATAGTTGTTTGAAAACAGTAGCCCAACTAGGTGCACCTATAGCTCCATTCTATATGGATCAACTGTTCCAGGATTTGACCAATGTTTGTGAAGAGCAGGAGGCTGAGAGCGTACACCTTTCTACATTCCCGACCGCTGATCAAAGCATGATTGATGAACAACTGGAAGAAAAAATGCACAAGGCACAAGTGATTTCGAGCCTGACCTTGTCCTTGCGTAAAAAAGAGTCTATTAAAGTAAGGCAACCCTTGCAACGCATCATGATTCCAGTTTTGGACCAGCGGGACAGGGAACAAATCGAGGCCATTGCCGACCTGGTCAAAAGTGAAGTAAATGTGAAGGAAGTGGAACTCATCGATGATGCAAGTGGTATCCTGGTCAAGGAAATAAAACCAAATTTTAAAGTTTTGGGGCCTCGTTTCGGTAAGGATATGGGGAAAGTGGCCGCTATCATCAAAAGTTTTCAACAAGAAGACATTGTTTTGTTGGAAAAAACAGGCGAAAAATTAATCAAGCTTGACCAAAAAGATATTACTTTGACGCCCGATGACGTAGAGATTACTTCATCGGACATAGAAGGATGGCTGGTGGCAAACCAATCTGGCATTACCGTTGCACTCGATGTAACTATATCACCGGAGTTAAAGAGGGAAGGGATTTCACGTGAAATTGTGAATCGTATTCAAAATATCAGGAAGGACTCTGGACTTGAGGTCACGGATCGCATCAATATTGAGATTGCCTCACATAAGGAAATGGATGAGGCGCTTGTTGCCAATGAGCGTTATATCAAAGATGAGACGCTCGCCGACCAATTAACCATAATACCACAAGTCAATAACGGTACGGTAATTGATTTTGACGACATCAGTACCGTCATTGCAGTGACAAAAATTTAAAAAAAATGAGTGAGACCAATACAGATGAAAAGTTAAGGTACAGCGACGCTGAACTAGCACACTTTAAAAAGATTCTTGAAGAGAAAATTGCTGAGGCCAAAGAACAGTACGAACTGATCAAAAGCGCCTATATGAATGATGCTGACAACGGCACCAATGATACGGCACCTCAGTTCAAGGCTTTCGATGAGGGAAGCGCGGTAATGAGCAAGGAAACAAGCTCGCAATTGGCCATACGTCAAGAAAAATTCATCCGTGATTTGAAAAATGCATTGATCAGGATAGAGAATAAGTCCTATGGTGTATGTCGAGTGACCGGAAAACTCATCAATAAAAAACGTTTGGAATTGGTACCACATGCTACCTTGAGCATAGAAGCCAAGAACATGCAGAAATAATTCAGGTCTGCAAGACTTGGAACTTCATAAAAACCTTTGCAACATGAAAGATCTATGGGTTTATTCGGTTGTTCAAAGGTTTTTTTTGTTCGCTTTCCAGCTGTTAGTTTTGTTCGCTTTCGCGAAAGCGAAGGCACAACAACCGCCTGTACAATCCAGCGAACTCCAAATAAATGCTGCGACATTTAGTGTTGTGGATATCCAGCTAGAGGAATATCTACATTTGGAAATCACAACCCACAAACAAGCGCAGGTAAAGGTCAACACCTTTCAAACAGGCGAGTATCATAATTCAGTTGTTTTAAATCCGCGGATCATTGCAGACACGCTAAAGTTCAGCGATCCACAAAGCCCTGAATTCAATTATCCTCAAGATAAACTAAGCGCACATAAGGTGGTCGACGGAAAAGCCAGGATTTACATCCCCGAAGGCAAAAAGCTGGTGATCAACGCCAGGCCTGCCGATATAGATATAACCGGGATCTACACATCGATCTATGTCAATCAGCAATCTGGCAGCTGTTTGATCAGAGAAATCCAGGGCGACTTAACTTACGTCTCTGTTTATGCCAATCTGAAAGCTATTTTGAAGAACTATGATATAATGGCCAGTTCAAAAACTGGTGAAACCCAGGTTCCAGCTCCTGTACGACTAGTTAGACACGTTGCCCGATTGGAAAGTATCCAGGGGAATATTTCGGTTTTTTCAAAGCCCGAATAAGTATTATTTTAGCAGCTTGAACAATCACCAATGAAATTATCCAGAGCCATCTTGATCATCTTACTTGTCCTAGTTATCGATCAGGCTAGTAAAATTTATATCAAGCTTAATTATACCTTAACCAGCAGTAATGAGGCTCCCATTGTGGATTGGGGTAAATTTCAATTACTGTTTTACGAAAACGCTGGTGCGGCTTGGGGGATGGAAATTCCTGGAGACTACGGTAAGATCATATTGGTGGTCTTCCGGATCTTTGCTATCGGTGGTATAGGCTATTGGCTCTATCAAAGCGTTAAAAAAGGCGGGCATCGCATTCTGATTATCTGTATATCGCTGATTTTTGCCGGTGCATTGGGCAATATCATTGATTCTGTATTTTATGGTGTCATCTTTTCCGGTAGCTATCACGGTGCAGTAGCCACCGCATTTCCAGAAGGTGGAGGATATGCCCCTTTGGGATACGGACACGTAGTAGATATGCTTTATTTCCCCCTTTTTGAAGGCTATTGGCCAGAGTGGATGCCTGTGGTTGGTGGCGATAAATTTAAGTTTTTCAATGCCATATTTAATATTGCAGACAGTGCGATTACCGTTGGTGTGATACTTCTGGTACTTTTCAGTAAAAAAGCATTCCCTGATAATAGAAAGACCGCCTAAGCTGGAACTTTTTTAATAAAGGCCTGGATCATTGAATTTTTCTTGATCGGCTTGGTCATAAAATTGTTAACGATGGCATGCTCAGAAGCTCTTTTAATTTCAGCAGGGTTAATCGTCGAACTTACCACATTAATTTTTATAGAACTAGCCGCCAGCTTGTTGGCATAGGGCTCCAAGGCGTCCAAAAACTCCCACCCATCCATAACAGGCATGTTGAGGTCTAGCAACACAACCTCTGGTAAATCAGGTTTTGGTTTTTTCAACTCTTGAAGGAAAAAATCGGCCGCTTTTTGTCCGTTATCAAAAATGATAAGTTCTTCTGCAAGTTTGTGCTTATAAATCAACATTCTTATCAGACTCACATAGAGTCGGTCATCGTCGACAATACAGGCTTTTTGCGCGGTAGTTCTGTTCATACACTAAAGTTTCACAGTAAAACAGCTTCCCTTGCCTAATACGCTAGAGACAGAAATATCTCCTCCCAAGGATTCTACTTGATTTTTGGTCAGGAACAGGCCTACGCCTTTTCCATCAGAATTATCGTGAAATGTTCGGTACATATGAAACAGTTGGGCACCGTGTTTTTTCATATCTATTCCTATCCCATTATCTTCAAAGATCATTAAGAGCTTCCCCTTTTTGACTTTTGTACGAATATTCAGAACCAACTGACGTTCAGGGGATTTATATTTAATTGCATTAGAGACCATGTTACTCATAATGCTGGCCATAAAATGCGGAATATACTCTGCTTCACTTAAGGCAGAAAAATCGACATTAATCTTTGCCTGAGTCGAATCTATCAGCGGCTGATGTGTAGCAAGAACCTGGTCCAAGATTTCCTGAAAGTTAATCAATTCAGTAGTTTTCTTTTGCGTATTGATAGTTACTACTTCATTCAGATGAGCCAAGGTTTGTGTCAGGCTCTTGGAAATATCATCCAGATAACTCCTAAAAACCTCTTGCTCCTGCTGGTTGGAAGAGTCGGCAAAAGTTTCTAAAGTCAATTCCAAATTGCTTGCATGGGAACGCAGATTATGAGAAACGATATGAGCAAAATGTACCAATCGCTCATTTTGGGCTTCAATAACTTTAGCATGAGCTACCAACTCCTTTCCTTGACTGATAAATCGATCAATACTTGTGAAAACACCTCTGATTCCGATAATTTCACCAGTTTCAGATTTCAATGGTTTGCCTGTAGCTTTGACCCAGATCTTTTTACCTTGGTACGTCACCAATTGGAGATCTTCTTCAAAGCTGAAACCCTTCAAACAATTTTGAAACTTAAATGCCGCATCTGATTGATCGGCAAACAAATCCAAAGCGGTGCCCATGTTAAATGCATAATCTTGAGGCAACCCCAATACACCTCGTCCTATGTCATCCATAAAACAGTATCCGGTTTCCAAATTGGCACTATAGGAGCCAGTTTCTGTGATTAGCGCGGTCTCCTTTAAAAAATAATCCTTGTCCTCTAGCTGTTGCTGAAGACTTTTCTTAGGGCTTATCCTCATCGTCTCTTAGGGGAAAACGTTTTTAAAGCTTCAGGAACGATTCCTGCAGCAGCGTGAAAATACTAAATAAATGTGAAAATTCAGAAAATTCAGACTTTACTAATTATCCGTAATTATAACATTTAAACGAAATGAAAAATAGAATTATCCGTTAACAGCATGTCTAGCGCGACATCGTGCGCCTCTTTATCGATGATTTCTGGTATAGGGTTAAATAATGACAATCCGATTTTTTTTGTTGTGGCTGAACACTGATTCAAAAAACGATCATAAAACCCCTTACCATATCCTATACGATTACCTTTGATGTCGCACACCAGCAAAGGAACAAATACGACTTCAATGGCTGAAGTTTGAATGGGTATTGCCTGTAGATCAGGTTCTGGAATACCATAAGCGTTAAAAATCAACCGGGTTTGATCGGTTAATAAGTAATGTGACATGTCCCCAGTAGTAAAATCGGATCTAGATACCACCACATTCTTATCCATTCCTTGCAGGATGTGCAGCAAGTAATCCGTTTGAACTTCTTTTTGTGCTTCAATGGACAAAAAAATGTGGTAGGTCTGATAGTCCCAAATGGGAGCAGACAGTGCATTATTGGCCAATGCCAAGCTACTTGTTTCAATATCCGTGGCAGCAAACGCCTGACGTTTGGCCTTATACTTCTTCCTGATCTCGGCTTTTGTCATCCTGGTGTTTGGAAATATGAAAGATCGCATCGCCTTGATAAACCAGCGGACTCAAATTCACATTGATTACATAACCGGCATGGGGTGCCTTAACTTTATACCTGAGTTCGCCATATGGATCCGTGATCGTGGCAATATACTCATCCTTGGTCACGTATTTACCGCATTCTACTTTGGGGTGTAGCAAACCAGAATATTTAGCTCGTAGCCATTTTGAATCCGTTATGACAATAGATGGTGCTTTGACTTCCGGTATCTGTACATCTGGTTTAAGCATGTGGAGATGGTCCAGTACCCTCAATACTCCATTTACGGCTTCGGTAGCTACTTCTTTATCATTGTGGCTTGACATTCCGCCTTCAAATAACAGATATGGCTTGCCCAAATCGCTACAGGTGGCTCTAAAGGTTTTTTTGATGTTTCTAGCATGCATCAAAAAAGGTGCATTAAAAATCTGGGCATATTCCCACGACTTGACTTCCAACTGAGATACCCTGAGGTGTGGAGCGTTAAATCGCTGAGCCCCACCCGTATGAAAATCCATGATCAAGTCCACATGAGGCAAGAGTTCTTTTGTGATGTGATAGGCAAATCTACTGGCCAAGGCACCAGATTTTGTACCAGGAAACACTCTGTTCAGGTCACGACCATCAGGAAATTCTCGTTGATTGTTTAGGAATCCAAAAATATTCAAAACGGGTATAGCGATAATCATTCCTACAGCAGGCTTATTCAGCTTCTTGGAAATAATTTGACGAACCACTTCAGTGCCATTGATCTCATCGCCATGAATACCACCAGTAAGCAACACTACTGGTCCAGCTTTTTTACTGCGCTCGATGATCACAGGAACTTCCACGCTGGTGGAGGTATACAACTTGGCCATGTTGAAATTAAGCTTATAGCTCTTACCAGGCGCAATGACCGTATCAAATATTTTGATTTCCTTAAGCATTTACGCTTTTTTCGATATACTTGATAATGGCGCCAGCGATGTTATTCCCTGTAGCACCTTCAATTCCTTCCAGTCCAGGCGAACTATTTACCTCCAGCACCAAAGGCCCCCTACTGCTTTGCAACAAGTCTACACCACAAACTCCCAGTCCGAGGGATTTGGCGGCCTTGATAGCAGTTTGTTCTTCAGCTTTGGTAAGGTTGATTTTTTTGGCAGTTCCTCCACGGTGGAGATTGGATCTGAATTCGCCCTCCTGTGCTTGTCTTTTCATAGCTCCTACCACCTGGTCTCCTACTACAAATGCCCTAAGATCTGCTCCACCTGCTTCTTTGATAAATTCCTGAACAATTACCCTGGTACGCAAATCATTATGGGCATCGATAATCGCATCAGCCTGCTCAATCGTATCGGCGAGATTGACCCCAATACCTTGGGTACCTTCCAATACTTTAATGACTACTGGTGGTCCTCCTACCCTTGAACAAATTGCGTCCGTATGCTCTCCAAAATTGGTGAATACGGTTTTGGGCATGTCTACGCCACTGCGGGTGAGTAATTGTAGGCTCTGTAGTTTGTCCCTGCTGCGTACCAATGCCATCGAGCTAACCGTTGTGAACGCATTCATCATTTCAAACTGGCGAACTACAGCTGTACCGTAAAAGGTTATACTAGCTCCGATACGGGGTATAATGGCATCTGGCGTTACCAAACGCTCACCATGATAGTACACAGTTGGTTTTTGTTTCTCCAGTTTAATGTCACAATGTAATACATTGATGGCTTTGGCAATATGACCGGCAGCCCTGGCCTCTTCAATAAGTCTTTTGGTACTGTAAAGTCCCGTACTACGGGATAGAATGTTAATCTTCATGTTGGGTTTGTAAGTAGGAGACATCCTGTAATTCAGGGTCTACCATGAACTTTGGAGTCAAAAACTTGCGCCCGATCAAGACTGGGTATTTCATCTCCTCTCGATTGCTCAAAGTTAAGGATATCTTGTAGAGTTTTTTGAAAATGCGGATATTAGCCTGAACCTCGTACCTCAAATCTACCTGGCCGTTACTACTGCGCACGCTGGTAATTTTATATTCTTCAAAGCTCAATCGCTTTCCGTGGTACTGCTCGTGGGCCTCGTCCAACAATGTAGCGTAAAGTACACCGTCGACCTCTTCTATATCCTTGCAATGAATACTGCTGGTATAAGCACCGGTGTCGATTTTTATATCGATACCTTTAATTTCCAACTTGGGGAAATCAGCGCGATCGGTTCGACCGATAATCATCTTATTTGAATTCAACACCTCGATGTATTTAAAAGGCAAAAATGTAAATATTCCAGCTCCCTCAGCACAGGAAACCTATAAAGTTGTAATAAAATAGGTGATTAACCTAGTTTCTTTATGATCAGATAGGAGTTCCCTCCTAAAATTGAAACACTAGGAGGCGATCCTGATTGAAAAAAGATATTGCTCACCCTGAAATTAATCGTGTCTGCTGGATTTGTCACCTGAAAAACTGATTTCAAAGGAACGGTACTGGCATTGGTCAAAAAGGAAGTCGGGTTAGTAGCTCCAAAAACAGTCCCTGGTATGGCAGCACCACCTCTTTCAATATTAAAATCAACAGAATGCTGCGAATTCAATCTTATCTGCGCCTCCACCTCATAAATACCAATTGGCAAACTTAACTCCCCAGTGCCCGCATTATAAACAGCACCGTCGATATTAGAAAAACTCAGATTAGAAAAATTAAATGCGTCACCATCATTAAAGGTAGAAATAGACAGTGTACGCATCATAATTTGTGTTTGCGGTACCATCTTTATCCACGAAGTAGTGGGATTATTCCAATAATAAAAACCTGGGGTCTGATTCCCGGAAGCTGTCGTAAGGTAGATGAGCATCGCATCCTGATCAGCACCAGGATTGATGGCAGGTAAAGCATCTAGTCTGGGAATCAATAAACCTTCATCATTGTTGGGTGCCGCAGGATTGACACTAGCAATCTCTAAAGAGGCTTGTGGATCTGCTGTCTGAATCCCAACTTGAGCCCACAATTGTACCCAAAATAATAAGGTTATACCAGTTAATATTAACCCTCTCATTTTGCAAAAATACCCGCAAATGAAACCTAAGCTCGCCCAACAATTAGTTAAAAAAGAAAACCAATACTTAATAAAAAGTAAAAACCGCCTCTTTTGTAGGGACGGTAGTTGAAGATCAGTTGAAAAGTCAACGGGAAATTTCCCGGTTGCAAGAGGCTACTTCTTTCTAGTAGCAGCCTTCTTGGCCTTTGGCATTGCTGCCGCAGGTTTTGAAACAGGTTTACCGAAGTTTTTCGGACCTTTTGCTGGTTTGTTTGCCATGATGTTATGACGTTTAATTTACAATCTAAAAGTACATTGATAGTCTATTGCAAAAGCGATATTTTTAGTTAAATCTAACCGGGGTTTTAGTTAATTTTTTTATTCGTTTTCCACCTGATTTCGAGCATCTTTGTACAAGTCAGATTCGTTGTGACTATCAGAAATCAATAGGTTGAATAAAGGAATGTCTACTGTTATCCCCAGATTCACCCGGAAAATATTCTTAGCAGAACCATTTTCTTGATCAAAAGAACGCAGTTCTGGAGCCCATTGCACGCCAGCCATCAACGATACTGGTGTGTTTTTGAACCCATATATATAGGCTACGCCTGGCGCAAAAAGTTGTTTCCAAGTAATTTCTTGTGGTAAACCCTCTGAACTATCGTTGGTAAATCTATAGGCAAAGGGAGCTCCCAAATCGATTACAGATAAAAATAGCGAGCTGGAGGCACCACTATTTTTTTCTTCTTCTCCAGGGTGATTGATAGAAAAGGCTATCCCTAAAGGCGCAGTTATTCCGGCAGTCAACGCATTACCTGCGTTAGTTTCGAGACTCCCCATAACCCCTGGGTAGGCATTGATATCTATAGAGTAACTCGCACCTCGCTTCATACGAAAGGAACCTACGGGAAGAGCATATCGCTGTAACACAGCTTCCATTTGATCAACATCACCTTCGCTTGCCGCAGATTCAAGATCGATCAAAAAATTGGAGTAAAAAACAAGGTTTTTAAAAAATTTGGATCCCGTTGGAAATATTTGCAGACTTTCATTCAATTGAATTAATCCCAACAGGTTTTGGGCAGTATTGTTTTCTGGTAAGTTCACCATAAAATCTAATGACACCCTAGACTTTGTAAAGGCGGATATCAAATCTGTTCCAGCCTCAGCCTCCTGACAACGTTGTGCTAATTCGGTTGCTGCAGCAAAACCAATATCAGAAACGACAAGATACTGACGGTATCCCATTGACGGGAATCCATCAGCTGCAATGAACTTCATCCTTTCGTCCATTAATTGGAAAGAAGTTCTAAAGCTCTTAAATCCTGCCACCAGATTTTTGATCTTTCCAACATTACAATCAGCTTTCAAGTCTTCCAATTCGGGAATATGAATTAATTGTTGAAACATGAGACCACTGAAATATTGTTTTTCCCTTTCCGATAAACTTTCATAATCATCAAAATTGAAAGTATCCCCCCCGAGTTCAGTCATCCAAAACCTGTATAACTTGTAGATAGCAGCTACCTCTTCAAATTCAGGTTTTAAACTCAATATACCTAAGATCAGCTGATCGGCCTCCTGTAACGTCAACCCTCCTTCAAACAGTGGTAAAAGTTCCTGAGAAACTTTCAAAAGTTGTACAAACTCTTGATTCTGCAGGGCTGGATGGTTGATGAGCAGCTGTACAAAATTACTGGGGAGTTGTTCCAAATCGCTTTTATAGGCAGCACCCCATACTTTTCCGTTAGATGGAGCGGTGTAAATATCTTGGTAATTAAATAATGAGGCTGTTTGCGGAAACAATTCTGCCAGGGTCACTGTGACATATCCTGCATCCTCAACATCATTGGTATTACCATTGCCAGCCTTAGCTTTAGATTTACTTTGTTGAAGATCATTTTTGAGAGGAATGAGTTGATATTCTCTGTCCAACTCCCTACGGAAAACATTGTAGAATTCGATAATGATTTCTTGTTTGACGCGATCCACCAAAAATCTGGAGAGCGCATCTGCAAATGCGGTCGAATCGCCGTTGCCGAATAGTCCTGTGCTTGAGGTGTCAAAATTAATTGGAGCTTCTTCATCTACATTGTTGGCTATCTCAAAGCTTAGTGGCTGAAGAACAGCTTGGACATTCAATTGGCTTTCCGCTTGCGTATCCATCATGTCAGTCAATTTTTGGCTCCCATCACCAATGATGTTCACGGCCGCGCTGATGTCATACACAGGCTCACAACTGTAAGGGTTTTCCAGAAAACTGTAGAGCGATTTTAGCAATTTCAACTCCTCTTCGCTGAAGCCTGCATCAATCTGCATCAGAATATTCAAATCCTGGCGAATTTCAGCTTTGGAAGCATATTTGTCACGCAAGGCGGTCAAATCTTTTGACTGCTGCAGCATTTGATCAAAAGTGGGCCTATCTGGGGTTTGCGCCTGGCAAATTGATAAAGTAATAAAAAACAATAAACATCCTATTCTTCGCATAATGTGTTGATTAGCCTCCCAAAGCTACTATTCCTGGAACGAAATCAGCCTATCCTACTTTGACAATTTGGCCTACAAATCAATCACATTATCTTTATATCTCTTCAAAATACCAAAGCCATGGCAAATTTACTTCACATCGCTACTGCCGAAATAGGCGTTAAAGAAAAGGCAGGACCAGGTTCCAATCCGCAGATTCTTAAATATGCCCAAGAGGCAGGCTTCAAAGACTACAATGAAGACGATGTAGCCTGGTGTAGCTTATTTATGAATTGGGCGGCTCTCAAGGCGGGACTGGAAACCACACAAAGTTTAACAGCCAGATCCTGGCTAAATGTAGGAATACCTAACACGGATCCAGAACCTGGAGATGTGGTAGTTTTTTGGCGTAATTCACCTACTTCCTGGGAAGGTCATGTCGGAATTTATATGGGTTATTCAAAAAGTGGTAGCCGTATTTATGTGCTTGGCGGTAATCAAGGCAACCAAGTTTCCATCACGGCTTACGAAGCCAGCAAGGTGTTGGGCTTCAGAAGGCTTCGGGTCAAGGGTGATGTTGATTTTTCTCGAAAAAATTTAAGAAGGGGTCATACCGGTCTAGAGGTCGTCAAACTTCAGGACGCATTAAAACAACTCGGCCATGATTGCGGGACAAGTGACGGGATATTTGGTCCAAAAACTGAAGCTGCACTTAAGCAATTCCAAAGCACTCATCCTTCTATGTCCATCAATGGAATATTTGACAAAGCCACCAGAGAACACCTCAGCGGATTATTAAACCAGTAGATTCAGATCGGGCCGTTTGGTGCTGATGGATACGCTTTCGCGAAAAGCGAGAACAATGTTCACATGATTAGATAGCTGTTCTGAAAAACAAGAAAGTTGTCTAAAAAATCAACTATGTAACGTGAAACTGAGTTTGTCAAATTGAGCAGTCGAAATTTCAATTGACAATTTTTAAAATTTCCGCAAACATGTTCAGACTGACAGCATCATTATAGATTGGCTATGCTTACATTGTAATCATCCCAAAGATTTGGCTGCGTTTTATCTATCCATAGACAAAATTCTCCAATTTTAATCTCCTAACGCCTGATGCAGATCATTTACTAAGTCCTGATCGTCTTCTATACCTACGCTTAAACGTATCAATGCATCCACGACACCAGTTCTTTCTCTTTCTTCTTTGGGAATACTGGCGTGGGTCATGGTAGCAGGGTGACCGGCAAGGGATTCAATCCCACCCAGGGATTCTGCCAGACTGAATATTTTCAGGCTTTTTAGCATTTTTAAGGCACTCTCCTGGGTCCCCTCTACCGTGGTAAATGAAACCATACCTCCAAAATCTTTCATTTGTTTTTTCGCAACTTCGTGATGCGGATGATCAGAAAATCCAGGCCAATACACTTTATCCACTTGGGGATGATTGCGCAGCGCCATCGCCACGGCCCTTCCATTTTCACAATGACGCTGCATCCGAACGTGCAGGGTCTTGATCCCCCTCAACACCAGAAAGCAATCCTGTGGCCCAGGTATAGCTCCACTTGCATTTTGTATAAAGTAAAGACGCCGGGCCAGCTCTTGATCCTTGACCACTAGCGTTCCCATCACCACATCGCTGTGCCCTCCCAGGTATTTGGTTGCGCTATGCATTACAATATCAGCACCCAAATCCAATGGCTGTTGAAGGTAAGGTGTCGCAAACGTATTGTCCACAGCCAATAGCAATTGGTGTTTTTTAGAAATCTTACTTACCGCCTCGATATCGATAATGTTCATCATCGGATTGGTTGGCGTTTCAATCCAAACCAATTTTGTGTTCGGGTTAATGAACTGGTTCAACTCGGCTAGCTGATCTAAGTCTATAAAATGAAATTTTATTCCAAAATGTGCATAAATCCGTGTAAACAACCGGTAAGTACCTCCATACAGATCACTGGTGGTAATGACCTCATCGCCGGGTATTAGGAGTTTAAGAACAGCATCTATAGCTGCCAATCCAGAACCAAAAGCCATGGCGTGGGTGCCGTTTTCCAGACTAGCCATGGATTGTTCCAATACTGCACGGGTGGGATTTCCACTACGTGAATAGGCAAATCCTTTGTGCTCTCCCGGACTGACCTGTTTATAAGTGGTGGTTTGGTAAATGGGCGGCATCACCGAATTATAGGCTGGATCGACCTCTTTCTGGCCTCCATGAATGGTTTTGGTATTGAATTTCATAGCAACAGCTTAGATAGGTGTAAGGTATGAACCAATGGGGCTTTGCGCCAAATCTCAGCAAGCTTATTCAGTGTAGTTGAGCTGTATAGTAGCATGATTAAAAATCTCCAACTCTGATTGAACCAGCTGTAAAACTTTTAAATAGGATTCTATTTGCCAGATCCTGCCGATTCAAAAAGCTGTTGTAGTTTTGCCACATGAAAGATCAATTTATCCATCTCGCAACTTGTAATACCTGCCAACGCATTAAAAAGGAGTTGGAGCTTCCTGCTCAAATCAACGACCAGAATACTAAGGAAACTCCGATTACCGAGGCTCAACTTGAATTTTTAAAAGAACAAGCTGGTAGTTATGAAGCCCTTTTTAATCGGCGATCTCAACAATATAGAGGTAGGGGACTTCACGAAAAAGACTTGAGCGAGCAGGATTACAAAGCATTGTTGCTGGACCACTATAGTTTTCTCAAACGTCCGATCTTGATCTACAAAGGCCAAGCTTATATCGGCAATTCCAAGAAAACGGTAGCCGCTGCCAAAGAGGCCTTGTCTTGATTAGCAAACGCAGTGTTGCCATCCTATGCGGCTTTTTTGTAGCGCTGTTTTATGCTTACAATTTTACAGCGGCCAAAGAAGCCACTCCTGAACATATTGGTCCATTTGGATTGACCTGGTATCGGGTTCTAGTCACTTGTGCCATCTTTTGGATCATATCTCTTTTTGCGGGACCTAAGGAAAAAATGTCCTGGAAGGAGTTACCACCTATCGCGCTCGCGGCCTTTTGCGGAGTGGGGTTCAACATGGTTACTTTTATGTGGGGATTGTCACTTACCTCCCCTATTAGTGCCTCTGTATTGATGGTGAGTACACCGATTATTGTTCTGGTGTTGAGCGCTATTTTTCTCAAAGAAAGATTATTTGCGACCCGATTGATCGGTATTTTGATCGGATTTTCAGGCGCGGCTCTTCTGATCTTTCTATCTACAGGCAAGGGCGCTGAAGCACCGAACCCGCTATTGGGCAACCTCTTGATTTTTGTCAATGCGACTTCCTACGCCTTTTACATTCTGCTTGCTAAACGATTGACGGCCAAATACCATGTGTTTACCCTGATGAAATGGTTGTATCTCTTTGGCCTGTTATTCATTACTCCATTTGGGATACAACAAGGTCTTGAATTTAACATAGCCGCAGCTACACCACATGTCCTATTGAATATCGGGTATGTGGTAATATTTGCCACGTTTGGAACCTACATGCTCAACATTATTGCCATACGTACATTGAAACCTAGCGTGGTCGCCGTTTTTGTATACCTACAACCCTTGCTGGCCACATTGATCGCAGTGGGCTTGGGCAAAGACCTATTGACCTGGCAAAAAGCGGTGGCCGGCCTGTTGATATTTGCAGGGGTATTTTTAACGGGTTTAAAGAAAAAGGAAAAGTCGGTGAACGATTAAGAAGCATCTTCTTTATCAGCTGGCTGTTTGCGCGCATCATTAAGCTGCGCAGCCCATTGAATAGCCTCAAATACATCGTTAAAAGTTCTGAATTTGGTAGGAATGAACAGTGATTCGAGTTTAGCATTTCGACGCTTAATGGTGGTATTGGCCACTATGCCGTAAGCCTTAAGCTTAAAGGTATACATGGTGAACTTAAGCCAATCGGCTGGTTTGACATTGTACTCATTGATTCTGTTAGAAATATAGATAATATCGCTACCTGACGTTTTGTAAAATTCGGTTACCTTATGAATGACCTGTCGGGCGTGCTCCCAGCTGAAATCAACTCCCGTTTTAATTTCTGACACGATAAAGCCGTCAAAGAAATAGAAATTCCCAAAATGGAAATTAAATTCTTTGATTACCTCAGAGTAAAAAACGGTATCCTTGATCGCCTGCATTTGGGTAAACAGATGTAAATGAGCTTTAAGTTAAAGAAAAAAAACATTACCTCAAGGAAATCTTTCGATAAGTGCAAAAAAAATTCGATTAAAAATAAAATCTACTTAATTTGTTGGTTTTTCATCTGAAATTTAACTTCTACATTTAAACAAGAATACATTAAGCAGCTGAAACCTCCATTTTCGTCATTCTAAATCTACTGGAAACTCACCGTGGGATCTGGTATCTGCTTTGGTAAGCACCACAAAATCTGTAGCCTTAGGGAAATTTTTGATTTTTTCAAACAGTTCAGGGTGTAAAGCAGTAATACGACGTTCCTTCAGGTTCATCCATGCTCCTGTCATCAATCCCCTGGCAAGATTTTTACCCTTGATGTCATAAAAATTGTGTCTAAAAGCAAAAAGACTACCGTCCTCACTCATACCGCTCACCTCACAGGTAACTGTAATCGGGCTTCCCTGCATTATCTCTTTGAAATAGAAGACCTGCTCGTTAAAAATGACTGGACCCATTTCAAATTGAGACATTTCACGATGTCCAAAGTCATTTTCCATCAAAAAAGCCATCCGGGTATGACTCATAAAATTCTGATAGGCGCTATTGGCCATGTGCCTGTTAGCATCTAAATCACTCCACCGCACATCAAAAGTCTTCTTATACATCTTATCGTTTTTTTTTGTAAAAATAAGTATTGTAGCTACAAGGATGCGGGTTGTTGTACCATTGATTTTGCTTCCCTTCGGTCGCGAAAGTTTGCGTACTAGTCATGCTTGACTACCCACCAGCCTTTTCCTTTCATTCAATTGTCGCATCGCCCGCCAGAGAAAAATGGCAGTTATTAGGGTGGAAAGCGCATCAGCCATGGAGAAGCTGATCCAGACACCGAAAGTCCCCAAATAATTTGGTAATATTAGTATCAGGGGTATCAAGATAAACCCCATTCGCGAAAGCGTGAGTAACAGCGCAGGAATTGCTTTTCCAATGGCTTGATAATAAGCCGCACCTATCAGTTGAATAGCGATAATGGGAACGGCCAAAAAGACCCATTGAATGGCGTCAGAAGTTTTTTGAACCACTTCTTGGTCGCTGGTAAATGCACTGGAAATTTCAGAAGAAAAAAAGTATAGTGCTAGAAAAATCAGAACACCCAGGCCACAGGCGAATTTGATGGAAGTCCATACAGTTTCTCGCAACCTTTCCCAATGACAAGCGCCATAATTATAGCCAGCAATAGGGAGAAAACCCTGTGTAATCCCTAGAACCGGAAAAAGGGCAAACATCATGAGTCTGCCGATTATTCCAAAAACTGCCACACCCGTATCCCCATCCAACTCATAAAGTGTGTTGTTGAGAATAAAATACAGCAAACTTGAGGTAGCTTGTCTAGAGAGTGTAACAAAACCCAAACCCCCAATTTCCTTGATAATCCCAAGGTCAGGCACAAAATGTCGCCACCCACATAGGAGTTCGCTACGTCCTGAAAGAAAAAACCAACCGATGTAGAGAAAACAAAATACATAACTGGAAGTGGTCGCCCAGGCAGCCCCTTCCATTCCCCAATCCAACACATAAATCAGCAAGACGTCTAGCAATAAATTTCCCACAGAGGGAATAAGCATGGCGATCATCGCATGGGTAGCTGCTCCTTCTGCTCTGATGACGGAATTCCCCATCATACACAGGGCAAGAATCGGGATACCATAGAGTACAATACGGTAGTAAATGCTAGCGGGCTCTAGAATGTTTCCTTTTCCTCCAAAAGCCGGTACAAGGTCTGTAATAAAGATCAACCCCAATATCACCATGATACCGCTGATCGAAAGTGTAAGCCCCAACATGTTACCAAAAGTAGTTTTGGCTTTATCCGAATGTCCTTTTCCCAGGGCCCTGGAGATAATACTGGACCCCCCGATACCGATCGCCATTCCTAAAGCTGCTATAAAAAAAGAGACAGGTAATACCACATTAATGGCGGCGATCGCATTGGAACCTATCCAATTACCCACAAACATCGTATCTACCAATATGTTGAGTGACATTACCAGAATTCCAATGGAGGCCGGGACAGCCTGCTTCACCAATAGCTTGGGTATGGATTCAATGCCCAATAATTCAGATTTGGGAACAATTACGGATTTAGACTTCATTGCATTGCAAAGGTAAGGTTTGAGGGTACTTCAGATTAACAATATATTATTAGAGATATTTTTTCAAAGTCACTAGTTTTATGAGATACGAAAAATATAATGAGCATGTACACACAACAACATCACGGCATATCAGTCACTTACCAACACCAGGATAAATCCTATGTGGGCTACTTGAGTCTACCCAATGATGCGGCTTCTCCCAGACCAGGTGTCTTGATCTGTCCAGAATTTTGGGGCATAACGAACTATATCAAGTGGCGGGCAGATCGATATGCTGACTTAGGCTATGCAGCATTGGTAGTTGATTTTTATGGGGACGGATATTTGGCGACAACTGCAGAGGATGCCACGGAAAAATCCAATATGATCAAAGAAAACTTGGATCAGGCCATCGGCATATTCAAATCGGCAATGGACATCTTTAATCGTGAAAGCACAGTAGACCAGAATCGTGTAGCTGCGGTAGGCTATTGCTTTGGCGGTGCGATGGCCCTAAGTATGGCCAATGCTGGATTTCCTTTACGCGCTGTTATGGCATTTCATTCTCAAGTCGAACTTCCTATCATGCCTTCAGAAAAGCTCACTGCCAACGTAGTAGTAGCCAATGGAGCAGATGATCCATTTGTAAAGCCTGAAACAATTAGTACCTGGAAAGAACAAATGAATGCAATCGATGCCAGTTATGAATACATATCCTATGAGGGCGTCAAACACGCATATACCAACAAAGGCGCCAATGAAAAAGGGAAAAAGTTTGACCTACCCCTGGATTACGACGCTCAGGCTGATGCACATTCCTGGCAACGGGTACAGGATTTGCTCAAGGAAGTTTTTTGAGCCGATGGCTGCGCGTATTTTAAAAAAAATACCGCTTAAACTACCTCTGATGCGGCAGCTTCTATAGGAGAATGGGCCCATTCATCAATCCAGCGTGACAACACTTTTACCCAGTCGCTCCTGTCGTTCAAGCAAGGAATAACATGGAACTCTTCTCCACCGACCTCATGGAATATTTCTTTTCCTTCCATGGCAATTTCTTCCAGCGTCTCCAGACAATCACTTACAAATGCGGGTGTAGCGATAGCCATTTTTTTGATACCTCCTAAGCCCATTTTTTCAATGGTGCGATCGGTATAAGGTGTGAGCCAGGGGTCAAAACCTAATCTGGATTGAAAACTAGTAGAGAACGTACCTTCTTCCAGTTCTAAATACTCACCTACCAATCGAGTGACTTCCTTACATTGGTGACTGTAGCAAAACTGATGTGCCGGAGAAGGCGTCGAGCAACACTTGCCGTCCATCTTGCAATGACCGTTAGTGATATCACTTTTTCTAATATGTCTTTTGGGCACGCCGTGGTAAGAAAACAACAAATGCTCATATTCCTTTCCTTCCAGCGATTCCTTGATAGAATTGGAAAGCACACGTATATAGTCCGGATGATTATAAAATGGCGGCATATGCGTGAATTGCATATGAGGGTATTTTTCCTTGCGCAAAGCTTCTGCCAGTACCTGAATCGTCTCTGTCGTAGCCATGGCATATTGCGGATAAAGCGGGATCAACAACACCTCATCTACGCCTTTGTCATCCAACTCCTGCAAGCCTTTTTCAATGGAAAGAGCACCATATCGCATACCTAACGCAATGGGTACGCTGGTATAAGCATCAATTTTTTCCTGTAATCGCTCTGAAAGTACAATCAGCGGACTCCCTTCTTCCCACCAGATTTTGGAATAGGCTTCTGCGCTTTTTTTGGGACGGGTATTTAAAATAATTCCTTTGACCAAAATAGCCCTTAAAATATAAGGCAGATCTATGACCCTACCATCCATCAGGAATTCGTCCAAATATTTTTTGACATCTTTTGGGGTCGGGCTATCTGGGGATCCCAGATTTACCATCAATACACCTTTCTTCATGCTAAATTTGATTCAAAATTACAGGAAAACAGCACCTTAAAATTACCGTATTCCCTTACTGTTGTCGGCGTATGATCGTTTTGATTACGACACCTGCTCAATTCCACCGACTTTTGTCTTCGATATCCCAATCTTCGTCCTGGTCATCATCCTTCTTATCCTGTTGCAGGTTGAATTTACTCAAATCTTTGTCTTTGTACCTGTACCAAATAAAGACTGGCATCAATACCAAAAATATGAACAAGGTAGACAACCCGATCACCTTATGCCCCAAAGCCACCTGTTGATGCGCTACCAAATAAAATCCGCTGCCAATGGCGATCAAAGCAAGTATTAACAATACAGCAAGTAACTTCAAAAAATTCATAGAACTCTTTGTTAAGCATTTATCTTAATAACCAGGACTAGTATCAGTCTTGGTTTAGACTGTTAATTTAAGATTTAATTCTTTCAACTGTTCCTGATCAATAGGCGCAGGAGCGTCAATCATGACATCACGACCGCTATTGTTCTTCGGGAATGCGATAAAGTCTCTAATCGTTTCCTGTCCACCCAGAATGGCAACCAATCGGTCAAATCCAAAAGCCAATCCGGCGTGTGGTGGCGCACCGTATTCAAAAGCATCCATCAGGAATCCGAATTGAGCCCTGGCCTCTTCTTCAGTGAAGCCTAAATGGTCAAACATCAACGCCTGTAATTTTTTATCAAAAATTCGAACAGACCCTCCTCCTATTTCATTACCATTCATGACCAAGTCATAAGCATTGGCACGCACAGCTCCTGGGTCTGTAGATAGCTTTTCTACATCTTCAGGTTTAGGTGAGGTAAAAGGATGGTGCATAGCGTGGTAACGTTGCGTCTCTTCATCCCATTCTAGCAATGGAAAATCCACTACCCATAAAGGAGCAAATTCGTCGGGATTTCTCAACCCTAGTCGTTCGGCCATTTCCATCCTTAGAGCGCTAAGTTGAGTTCTGGTGGTTTGCGCAGGACCTGACAATACACAAATCAGATCTCCAGCTTTTGCACCGGTAGCTTCTGCCCATTGGGCCAGGTCTTCCTGATTGTAGAATTTGTCCACACTGGATTTATAACTTCCATCCTCGTTGCACTTCACGTAAACCATTCCCTTGGCACCTACTTGTGGTCGCTTGACCCAATCGATCAATTTATCGATTTCCTTTCTAGTCATGCTGGCGGCTCCAGGAACCGCAATTCCTACTACCAATTCAGCTTCATTAAAGATTTTGAAATCTCTCGCTTTCGCGAAAGCGGACAAATCTCCAAACTCCATCCCAAATCGAATGTCTGGTTTATCGTTACCATATTTTTCCATAGCTTCCTGATAGGTCATTCTCGGAAACGCATCTACTTGAACATTTTTAATTTTATCTAGCAGATGCCGGGTCATATCTTCAAAGATGTTGAGTACATCTTCTTGTTCTACAAACGACATTTCGCAGTCAATTTGCGTAAACTCTGGTTGTCTATCGGCCCGCAGGTCCTCATCCCTAAAACACTTGACGATCTGAAAATATTTATCGAGGCCACCCACCATTAATAATTGTTTGAAAGTCTGTGGGGACTGGGGCAAGGCATAAAATTGACCTTCATTCATTCTGGATGGTACCACAAAGTCTCGTGCACCTTCTGGAGTCGATTTAATCAGTACGGGAGTTTCAACTTCTACGAAATCACGACCAGCTAAAAAGTTACGTACTTCCATCGCAACCTGTGATCTAAAGATCAAGTTATCCCTTACTGGTTTTCTCCTGATGTCCAGGTATCTGTATTTCATACGTAATTCTTCACCGCCATCTGTGTGATCTTCTATCGTAAAAGGTGGTGTGAGGGAAGCACTCAATACCTTGAGTTCGCTCACCAAAATCTCAATGTCACCGGTGGGCATATTGGGATTTTTGGATTCTCTCTCAATCACAGTTCCCTTTACCTGAATCACGTATTCTCTTCCCAGTTCTTGGGCTTGTTTCATTATACCGGTATCGGTGCGTTCTTCATCAAAGATCAATTGTGTAATCCCGTAACGATCTCTGAGGTCTACCCAAACCATAAAACCTTTATCCCGGCTTTTTTGGACCCATCCGGCCAGGCTAACTTCTTTATTGATATCGCTGGAGCGCAGGCTACCACAATCGTGAGATCTGTACATAATAACGAGTTGATTTTGAGCCTGCAAAAATAAGCCGAATTCGCTCAAAAAAGTTATTGATCAGCATAAGATTTAATCGAAAAAAAAAACAATGTTACCCTTTAGCGACAAAAATTAAAGTTCGTAACCACCTGTTTATGTGCTTCTTATTGTCTCAATGTTAATTTAACGTTACCTGAATGTTGTGTAAATGTAATTTTATTGTTAACTTTGATTATATAAAATCGGCAGATGATGAAAGTATTAGTGATGGCAGCCATGATGATCGGAATGATCGCCACTGCCCAAGAGGTAAAACCACAATTTGAAAAAACAGATGATGGTCTGGTAAAGGCAACCTATTTCCATGAGAATGGAAAAGTGTCTCAAACCGGAACCTTCCTCAATAACAAAAGACACGGTGAGTGGATCAGTTACGATACCGACGGTCAAAAAACTGCGCAAGCAGCGTATTCTCACGATAGAAAAACTGGTAAATGGTTTTTCTGGAATGACGACCAACTCACTGAGGTAGATTACAGTGGAAATGCTATTGTATCCGTCACCACCTGGGTTAATAAAGATCCGGTGGCTACCAACAAACCGTAGTTCACGAGTCATTGTAATCTATGAAATTCCCTTTTCGTAATTAACGAAAAGGGAATTTTTTAGTTAATTCTAGTTATTCAACCGTCGAACAACAATTCAAAACTTTGGTTTGTAATATCGACAACACCATTATTTATAGTAAAAACGTAGGTATTATCGTCATTTTTGACAATTGTAAGAGTTCCAGATTCTATGTCTTCTTCTGAATCCAGTGTATCGTTTTGAATATCATAATTAATGGCATAGTACATTAGGACTTTACCAGATGCAGCTTCTCCATCAGTTATTGTGTAAATTCCCTCAATCTCGAAATTTTTTTTACGCCATACATTTTAAGTTTAGTCTAAAGCGCACGACCAAAGCTTAACAGAGTTTTGATGCAATATTGGCAGAATGACCAGGCGTCATGACTTATATTTATAGTTAAAATTAAAAGAGCATGGCAACCGCAAAGAAAACCACCAAAAAGCTTACCAGCAAAAAGAAAGAACTGAGCCGTCAGGATGTGATTACCGCCTACATGGAGTATGTACTTGAGCACGAAAAAACACCACGATCCGTCTATAAGTTTGCCAAGGAGAATAAAATGACTGAAGCAGAATTTTATGCTCATTTTGGAAGCTTTGATGGATTGCGCAAAGAAATTTGGAACACATTCTTTACGATGACAATGGATGTCGCCCATAAAAATGAAGATTATGTACACTTTTCCAATAGAGAAAAGATGCTTACTTTCTTCTATACCTTTTTCGAATTGCTCACCCTCAATCGCAGCTATGTGCTTTTTGCCTTAAAAGAAAATCAGCACATGATGAGTAAGATGGAACAGCTCAAAGGCTTGCGTCGTCATGTGAAGGATTTTGCCAAGGAATTGATCATGGACCGCAACGAAAATAAGACCACTATTCTACTGGAGCGCTCAGAAAGCGTCTATAGTGAAGGCGCCTGGGTGCAAATGCTGTTTTTGCTCAAATTCTGGATGGAGGACGACAGTCCAGACTTTGAAAAAACAGATATGGCCATCGAGAAGTCGGTCAATACTATTTTCGATGTATTTGACAACACGCCGCTGGATGCCGTTTTGGATTTCGGTAAGTTCTTATGGAAAGAACGCATGAGCTGATTGATACTCGCTTCATTCCTACAACAAATGGCTGTTGAGTACCCTAGATAAAGTGGCTCATCAGTCTTTTTATTATAATCCAGATAAATACGCTTTCGCGAAAGCGAATACTTTTTGATTCCACCTACCTCACCATTATGAAAACACTTGACAAAATTCCCACGAGTAAAATTGGCCGGACCACCGAACTGGTCAAGACTGGGGCAAAAATTGGGGCCAATTACCTGAAGTATTATTCTAAAAAAGCCGTCAACCCCAATCTGGACCGTTCAAGTCTGGACGAGGACAATGCCAGTGATATTTACGACGGACTGAAAAGTCTCAAAGGTAGTGCCTTAAAGGTGGCTCAAATGCTGTCAATGGATAAGAGTTTGCTACCCGGAGCTTATGTAGAAAAATTTAGCTTAGCCCAATTCAGTGTTCCTCCCTTATCAGCTCCGTTGGTAAGAAAGACCTTTAAAAAATACCAAGGGGCCTTTCCTGAAGAGATTTATGATCGTTTTTCCAAGGACTCAGTCAACGCTGCCAGTATAGGTCAAGTTCATAAAGCAAGTAAGGATGGGCAAGAGCTAGCAGTAAAAATTCAATATCCAGGGGTGGCGGATTCGATTTCCAGTGATCTGGCCATGGTCAAACCTATCGCTATCAAGATGTTCAACCTGAAGGGAGAGGACTCTAAACGCTACTTTGCCGAAGTAGAAGATAAATTGCTGGAGGAAACCGATTACGAATTGGAAGTTCAACAAAGCATGGAAATCACAACTGCCTGTAGTCATATTCCCAACTTGCACTTCCCTACCTATTATCCAGAGCTTTCAAGTAAGCGTATCATCACCATGGACTGGATGAATGGACAGCATTTGAGTGAATTTGCCCAAACAGATTTCAAACCTGAAGTGGGTCATCAGTTGGGACAAACGCTATGGGATTTTTATATGTTCCAGATGCATGGATTAAAGGCGGTTCATGCCGATCCGCATCCTGGAAATTTTTTGGTATCTAAAGACAAAGAGCTTATCGCCATAGATTTTGGTTGCATCAAACAAATTCCAGATGAATTCTATCAACCCTACTTTGAATTGGCCGTCCCTGAACAGATCAACAACGATGAGATTTTAAGGGAAAAACTATTTGCTTTGGAAATACTGCGCCAGGATGATACAGCACAGGAGATCGATTACTTTTCTGCTTTATTTCACGAAATGCTGAGTTTATTTACCCGGCCTTTTCAACAAAGAACTTTTGATTTTTCTGACGAAAGCTTCTGGGAAGAAATTAGTTCGCTGAGTGAAAAATACAGCAATGACAAGGAATTGCGCAAAATGAATGGGAATAGAGGTAGTAAACATTTCCTTTATATCAATCGTACGTTTTTTGGTTTGTACAATTTGTTGCACGATTTAAAAGCGACGGTCAATACGCATGATTATGTCAATTATCTATCTGCCAAAGGATTCAAAAATCACAGTGCGTTAGATCCAATGGCTCAATCTTTTGCCTGAATCAAGTCTTCTACCAATTGGGTCAAACGATCGATTTGTTCTTGCTGGGTATTGATAATTTCTTGTTGCTCCTGAGTGGCCTTGATCAAGACAGGAATCAAATAATTATACTTCATCCCCATACGATCCATCTTGACTTTAGTATAGGTCTCAGGATTTGATTCATCCAACACCTTGTGATCATGTGTTTTTACTGATTCTGGAATTAAGGCCAGCGCTTCTTGAGCAATTAAGCCCAATTTGGTTTCTTTGAAAGGATCACGTTGCAAGGTGTAAGACACAGGTCTTAATGCTAGCACTTCTTCCAGGCCATAATTGAGGTTCTGAACATTACTTTTTTCACGCAAGTCGGATACATTGACAAAGTTATCTGCAAAAACATCATCCCATGCTCTCTGGGTGGTAGAAAACCCGAGGTCTCTATTTAAATGAGTTGTAGGTGAAATAGGGCTATTTATTAGGGTCTCACCGTTTCCATCTAAAATAAATTCTATAGAACCTATTCCGATAGCCGTACCATCGGCTCCAATCCCTCTGTCAAAATCAACCACATAATCTACCAAAACCCCATCGATTAATGATCCATTTGCATTATCTGAACCAACATTGGCAGTACCAAATCTTACAAGATTTTCATCTGGGTCTAACCAAAACATATGGGTTCGGGTATCTGACTCCATGCGTACATCCCCATTGGCAATTCCCTGATCATTAAAAACCGTGGGGCCGTTTCCATTGATGGTATGGTTTACTAGATTATCTGTATAGACACTAATGAGACCATCGTCATCAGAATCGTAAATCCGTACTAAGATATCTCCGCCATTGATAGCACCGTCTCTAAGAAAGATATCATCAGAATGATAACTTGTTCCAAGTACATTAAATTCACCTGCTGATGTGTTGGTACCTATAGAAACCCTATTGAGACCCGCATCGGTAACAAACAAATTTGGATTGGCCACCGATTCAATTCTAAAGTTTCTATCCAGGCCTTGCTCATTGAATATAAACTGGGTATTGGCATCTAGATCTACACTTATCACTCCATTTTCAAGAAGAGCAAACCTTCCATCATTTCCATCGTCAAAAAGCTGGGCCAAAAGAGTTCCTACAGTACTTTCATCCCTCCATTCTACATCACCGCCAAATCGTGTGGTTCCAACATCTAATATGGTGAAATGATCTATTCCGTTGTCTTGTACATTAAAATCACCAGTACTATTTAAATTGATATTCAATCCAAAAGTATTATTGGTAATGGTTGTTTCTTGGATCAAGCCTCCACCCAGGCGAACTTCACCTGCGTTCATGTTTAGCCCATTACTAGCTGTAAAATTCATATCCTGCCAAGAGGCATTTCCCAAGGCGTCCGAGGTCAACACCCGTCCTACGGCTGGATTCCCACCCATGATTTGTATCCTACGCTCTAACTGGAGTCCTCCAGCTTCCAATTTGGAACCGGCTAGATTTCCATCTCCAAAAAACCGGGTAACTCCGCCATAAACATCTCCATTCCAGTTGGGGTTGGCATCATCCAACTGAATATTTCGATCACCTAGCTGACCTTCAATGTTACGCACTCCGCCAGTCAAAAGAATGTCTCCCACCACATGTAACTTTGATCCAGGGGCTGCTGTGCCTATTCCAACCTGGTTGGTATTGGCATCTACGAATAAGGTAGCATTATTTGCATTCACATCACCGTTATCCAAGACTGAGAATTGATTGACACCAGCGTCTTGAATGTGAAAATCCCCTGTTGCATCTAGGTTAAATACGGTCGTAAAATCCCCTTGTTCAATCAGTGTATTTCTCAATAAAGTCCCTCCCAATTCAACAAAATTTCCATTCATGGACAGACCATTTTGGGCTGATTCTTGAAATGGAGCCAAGTTAACCGTCCGGGTACCACCTCCATCAGTAAGAGAAAGGTTATTGCTCAACAGACTAAAGTCTGTATTGTATTCATTACCAATCACCGCATCTGCATCATTGACCAAAGCAGACAAATCCACAGAGGTAGGATTTCCATTTTCAATTGCCAGAGTCAAGTTGTTTCCTGTTAGCGTAGCAGTTTCTAGGTTTTGATCGTCAGTACTGCCAGCGCCACCAATAGCTACCCAGCTGGTATTCGTGTTATCCCAATAATAGAAACCTCTGGCCGGTGAGCCTGCTCCCGTTACAAAAACCATCATGGCATCCTGGTCGAGTGTAGGATTAACTGCGGGAAATTCATCTATACGCGGAATTAGAATTCCCTCATCATTAGCCGGAGTGGTGGTATTGGTTGCTCTGATATCCAGGGTTGCTGTTGGATCATCCGTACCGACACCTACCTGTGCCATAGCGAAAGGAAGACTAAGCAGCAATAAACTTAAGAGTAAATATTGTTTCATGAAGGTTGTTTTTGGAGTTAAAAAGTAGTCCTTTTTAGAGAAAGCACGAGAACTGAACGAACACAAAAAGCTGATTGTCAGAAATATTCGTTGATACGATTTGCCTTTGTTTATAGCTATAACATTTGTGATCATTAAATGATGTGTTTCAATTTTATGCAAAGCCTTGACCACTTCAAAGGAGCAATGGAAGATCGGTAGCTTTGGGTTGAGCATTAGAACATGTATCTCCTAATTGTATTATTTTTGTTGAAGAAACAACCTTTATGAAAGCATATGTATTTCCGGGTCAAGGCGCCCAATTTACCGGAATGGGTAAAGATCTTTATGAGCAATATCCCGAAGCTCGGGAACTGTTTCATCAAGCTAATGATATATTAGGTTTTGACATAGCTAACATCATGTTTGAAGGTTCTGCTGACGAGCTGAAAGAAACCAAGGTGACACAGCCTGCGATTTTTATTCACTCTGTAGTACTTGCTAAAATGATGGGAGAAAAATTTACTCCTGCGATGGTCGCTGGACATTCCCTGGGAGAGTTGAGTGCATTAACAGCGGTCAAGAGCTTGAACTTTGAAGATGGATTAAAAATTGTATCGCGTCGCGCTCAAGCAATGCAAGCGGCTTGCGAACTGCAACCCAGTACAATGGCAGCGATTTTGGGACTAGCAGACGATACGGTTGAAAAGGTGTGTAAAGAGATTGAAGAAGTGGTAGTGGCGGCTAATTATAATTGCCCGGGTCAACTCGTTATTTCAGGAAGTATTAAAGGAGTAGAGAAAGCCTGTGAGGAATTAAAGGATTTGGGTGCAAAACGCGCATTAGTCCTTCCCGTAGGTGGTGCCTTCCACTCACCGCTTATGGAACCTGCCAGAGAGGAATTGGCCGCGGCCATTGAAGCTACCGAATTCAATAAACCCATCTGTCCTGTCTATCAAAACGTATCTACCTTTGGTATTGAAAATTCAGATGATATCAAGACAAACCTGATCTATCAATTAACTGCTCCTGTTAAATGGACACAATCTATCCAACAGATGATCAAAGATGGAGCTACTGAATTCATCGAGGTAGGTCCTGGGCGAGCTCTTCAAGGAATGATTAAGAAAATTGACCGCGAGGCAGAGGTAAGCCAAGGCAGCCTGGCTTAAAAATTGAAAATATGAAATGAACAATGCCCGTAAATTACGGGCATTGTCTTTTTATATCATACGATAAGTAAAACTTTACTTTTGGTATATAGAGTAGAGTTGTGGACTATAAAGTACGTTCTTGCACACTTACCCAATCAACGAGCATGTCTGTATTCCGAAATATATTAGGTGTGGTGCTGCCGAAAATACCACCATCTGATCCTACATTAAGATTAAGTATCACATTGTGATCTCTAAAATTGCGCAAGTTCAAGTTGGAAGTATTGGCGTTGGTATAGGTGCGTTGTAGTGAACCATTGACATAGATGCGTACTTCGTTAACACCGTTACTATTTTGTCTCCAGCGCATTTCATAAATGATCCAGTTAGAAGGATTGACCAAGCCAGAATAATATTTGGTCGTCTGACGCCCATCTAATTCGTTGAAATCAACATTTCTACCGTAAAATAAGTTAGAGGCGTATCTGTCGTTACCTGAATTGCCAAAGGTATAGCCTTCCATAATATCGATCTCTCCTTTGGTAGGCCACCCATCTTCATTGACTGTCCAGAAGGCAGGCCATGCGCCATAACTATCATAAAATGGGCGCCAGCTGCCGTTGGACCGGAAACTATTGAATTTGATCTTTGCTCTAAAACGGAATTCTCGGCCGTTGGCTGGATCAAAATTATTTCTCGATTTGATGTGACCAGAACGCCAGGTTCCATTATTGTTCCTTTCTGCCTTTAATACCAAAAAGTTTTCGTTGTTATAAGAAGCCGTGAATACCTGTCCAGGTTGGTATATACATTTACTTGAATTGTAATCTGGTCTAGAAGTTTTTTCCCATCTATTGCTATTAAAGTTATTAAAAGGGTCCCAGAGGCGTCCTTGCCATGATCCTGCCTTGGCTGCGACTTCACTATCTGGATCAATGATGTCATCGGCAAAGGCTTCCCGTAGATCTTCCTCAGAATCATCAGTAAAGACTTCTAAATAATAGGGCGCTGAGGCAATGGAATCGTCATCGATGTGTGATTCTGATATTTCGTCAGTTTCACATGAAACGATAAAACCTATACCGATCAATGTGGCAATTGTGAATCTCACAATTTTAGCGGGTAGAATTTTTGGAGTTCTCATAGTTAAAGGGTTAAAATTATTGATGTCATAAAGTTATCCGAAAACCTTGTAGTTAGATGGTATGATTTTATCAATTCAGCAACCAATATTTTCAAAGGCTTAACCTAAATAGCTGTTATTTATACAAATACAGATACGTAACTTCAGTTTTTAGCGCAAAAACCTTTGATACCGGTAGAACTACTCCTCTTCTTTTTGTCTGGCTGATGGTGAAGAATACAGCGCTAGGAAAGGTCAGGAGTAATTCGTCAACTCGCTCCAATCGATTGAGATATTTCTAGGCACCAATGAATGGCAGATGAAATAATTAGAAGGCCCATATCCTAAAATAGATCAACATTAAGGTCAAATCTTTGTTCCAGCTCATAGCCAAAACAAAAGTCCAACAATGCGATAGGGATAGCAGCGGCATCTCCCGATAGCTATCGGGAATATAGCGTATAGCCCGGTCCTGGTGCCTGAGCGCCTGGGATCGCCATAAAAAACACCTTTCCAAAAAATTGAACTGATGGTTTCGATAGCGCAAATTTTTCAATACCTAGTTTCAAAAAGGTCAGGAAAAATTCAGTTTTACTGTAAATGTGTCTTTGACACATGATTAGGTTAGTGTGAAAGATCTCTCTTCGGGTCAGCAAGAAGTTTTTTCTGGCGAGCCAGCCATGAGTGTAAGAAATGCTCTCAGACTTAATGATAATTCGATTTTGATCAATGGAAACAAGACTAAAGATCAAATAATGTTGAAAGTAAAAATTTAATAATAGCTCATTCGCTTGCTTTCCATTATGCACTTCAAGGTTTGATGAATTCAAATTAGATATTGAAATCATTTGATCGTGGCACAACTTTACTTAGATTAAATAAAAAAGCCCCCATCACATATGGCGTGGGGGCTTTTTAAATAGGTCAATCTATACTTTTACAACTCGAGCGCTTTTTTAATATCATTATCCATCAATAATTCGATCGGATTTTCAAGCGCTTCCTTGATCGCAACCAAGAATCCAACAGATTCCTTACCATCAATAATTCTATGGTCATAAGACAAAGCCAAGTACATCATCGGACGGATCACCACCTGACCGTCGATGGCCACTGGTCGCTCTATGATATTGTGCATTCCCAGGATACCACTTTGCGGCGGATTGATAATAGGGGTACTCAGCATGCTACCGAACACTCCTCCATTGGAAATGGTAAAGGTACCGCCAGTCATCTCGTCTACGGTAATCTTACCATCACGTGCTCTTAGGGCCAATCGTTTAACTTCTTGCTCCACTCCTCTGAAGGACAGGTTTTCTGCATTTCGTATCACAGGAACCATCAAACCTTTGGGTCCAGAAACGGCAATGGATATGTCCTTATAATCATAAGTGATCATTTCCTTTCCGTCGATCATGGAATTAACCGCAGGATAAAGGTCCAATGCTCTGGTGACTGCCTTGGTAAAGAAGGACATAAAACCTAAAGACACACCGTGCTTGGCCTTAAATTGTTCTTTATATTCAGTTCTTATGGCAAAAATAGCATTCATGTCGGCCTCATTAAAAGTGGTCAACATGGCGGTTTCGTTCTTGGCACTTACCAAACGTTCAGCCACCTTTCTACGCAACATAGAAAGTTTGCTTCGGCTTTCACCTCTGGAACCAGTTCCCGGAGTACCCATGGAAGGTTTGGCGTTAACTGCATCTTCCTTAGTGATACGTCCATCACGACCGGTACCTTGAACAGATTTTTCATTCATTCCCTTTTCATCCAAAATCTTTTTGGCTGCTGGGCTAGCTGTTCCGCTGGCATAAGTTTCCTTGGCCTGCTCAGGCTGCGGTGCTTTTTCTGCGTTTTTGCTATCCTTGGTTTTTTCGTTCTTTTCCTTTAAGTCTTCTTCTGGTGCACCACCGCCACCTTCATCGCCTTTACCCATGCTTGATGGGGCTTTTTTGGCATCCTCTTCGTTATCCTTGTCGCCACCACCGGCGTTAGGATTTTCAGCTTCAGTGTCGATCAGACAAACTACTTCACCTACGGCAACTGCATCGCCTTCCTCTGCTTTGAGGGTGATGATACCGCTGGCTTCTGCAGGGAGTTCCAACGTGGCTTTGTCGCTGTCCACCTCGGCAATTGCTTGATCTTTTTCCACCCAGTCACCATCGGCAACCAGCCATTCTGCAATTTCTACTTCTGTAATCGACTCGCCTGGGGAAGGCACTTTCATTTCTAGAGCCATAATTCTATTTGTTGGTATTAAAAACGTCTTCTATAATTCTCGCCTGTCTGGCTTTGGAGCGTGTCGCGCTTCCTGAAGCCGGTGCGGCATACATATTTCTTGAGCAAACGCGCCAAGTCCTTGTTTCAGGCATATGCAACATCAGGTGGGAATAAGCACCCATGTTACGCGGTTCCTCCTGTGCCCATACGACATCTTTGGCATCGTACTTCTTAATCACTTCTTTCATCTGGTCTGTCGGCAATGGGAACAATTGTTCTATACGCACCAATGCTACATCCTTTCGGTCATTTTCCTCGCGGTATTCCAGCAGGTCATAATAGAATTTTCCTGAGGTGAACACCAGTGTTTTCGCTTTCGCGAAAGCGTCACCATCCACATCGATCACTTCCTGAAAATGTCCTTTCTCCAATTCGGCCACAGTACTTACTGCTTTAGGGTATCTCAACAGAGATTTTGGGGTGAATACCACCAATGGTTTGCGGTAGTTGACCTTCATCTGGCGTCTCAACAAGTGAAACATGTTGGCGGGAGTGGTACAGTTGGCCATAAACATATTGTCTTTGGCACACAGCTGCAGGTATCGCTCTATACGCGCACTGGAATGTTCTGCTCCCTGGCCTTCATAACCGTGAGGTAGAAGTTTGACCAGTCCGTTTTGGTTTTTCCACTTGTCTTCACCTGCACTGATGTATTGGTCCATCATGATCTGAGCACCATTGGAGAAATCTCCAAACTGTGCTTCCCAAATGGTTAATGTATCTGGACGTGCAAGCGCATAACCATATTCAAAACCTACTACTCCATATTCTGACAAGTGAGAGTTGTAGATTTCCATCTTTCCCTTGGCGCCATCAATGTTATTGTGTAAAATAAATTCGTGCTCGTGGTTTTCTGATTTAACCACGGCGTGTCGGTGGGAAAAAGTTCCACGCTCCACATCCTGGCCACTCATGCGTACATTATAACCTTCTAACATCAAGCTCCCGTAGGCGAGGTGTTCTCCCATAGCCCAGTCCAATCGGTCTTCTTGAAACATGGTCTTACGCACTTCAACAATCTTCTTGATTTTTCTGATAAAGCTTTCTCCTTCGGGAAGCTGTGATATTTTTTCAGTGATATTTTCCAAGGTCTTACGGTCAACGCCGGTGTCCACCTTCTTCATCATCTCTTCCTCGGTCGCTGGCTCGTAACCATCCCACTCATCTTGCATGAAAGGTGTGATCACGGTATTTTCCATCTGGCGGGAAGTGGCCAGCTCTTCTTCTAAACGGTCTTTATATGTTTTTTCAAGCTCTTTGACTTTGTCATCGTCAACAACACCTTCCTCCTTAAGTTTATCGGCATAGATATCACGTGGATTCTTGTGCTTGCTGATAGCTTTATATAATTGCGGCTGAGTAAATCTCGGCTCGTCGCCCTCGTTATGTCCGTATTTCCTATATCCCAACAGATCGATAAAAACATCACGTCCAAATTCCATACGGTAATCCAGGGCAAAATTCATGGCGTGCACAACGGCCTCGGCATCATCTGCATTCACGTGTAGAACGGGCGAAAGCGTAACTTTAGCAATGTCTGTACAATACGTACTGGACCTGGCGTCTAAATAGTTGGTGGTAAAACCTACCTGATTATTAACGACCAAATGAATAGTTCCTGCCGTTTTATAAGCATCCAATTGGGACATTTGTATAACTTCATATACCACTCCCTGTCCAGCAATGGCTGCATCACCGTGTAATACAATAGGCAACACATTAGAGGAGTTGTCTGGGGTATGCATATCTTGTTTGGCGCGGGCAATTCCTTCTACAACCGCTCCTACTGTTTCCAAGTGAGATGGGTTAGGCACGATATTGATATTGATATCATTCCCATTATCGGTGCGTCGCTTACTGGTGTAACCCAAGTGGTATTTTACATCACCATCAAAGATGTCCTGCTCGTAATCTTTACCGTCAAATTCTGAAAAAATATCCTTTACTGGTTTACCAAAAATATTGGTCAGAACATTTAGTCTACCACGGTGGGCCATACCCAAAACAAATTGATCCACCCCTTTATCGGCAGCATTTTCAATCAATGCATCCAAGGCTGGGATCAGGGATTCATTCCCTTCCAGAGAAAATCGTTTTTGTCCAACATATTTGGTATGAAGAAAAGATTCGAATGATACCGCTTCATTCAGCTTTTTAAGAATTTGAACCTTTTGTTCATTGGAAAAATCAGGATGATTGTTGTTTCTGTGCAACCAGCTCTGTATCCATTTTACCTCGTGAGGCTTACGGATGTACATGTATTCCACACCAATACTATCGCAGTATACCTGTTTAAGGTGGTCGATGATATTTCTAAGGCTGGTGCGTCCCAATCCGATGAGCTCGCCAGATTCAAATTCTTGGTCTAGGTCTGCATCAGTCAGTCCGAAATGTTCAAGATCCAATTTAGGCTCATAGTCCCTTCGTTCACGAACTGGATTGGTTTTGGTAAAAAGGTGCCCTCTAGAACGATAGCCATCGATCAATTTGACCACGCTAAATTCCTTAAGCATTTGGTCAGGAACTTGGGCAGACTGGGTGGTTCCATTATCTTGATATTCCACAACCACTTCCCCATCGGCAGATTCAAGCCCAAAATCAAAGCCTTGAAAGAAGGCACGCCATGAAGGTTCTACCTGGTCTGGATTCGTTAAATATTCGTCGTAAAGTTGTGCAAAATATGCGGTATGCGCCGCATTGAGAAATGAAAACTTGTCCATATATGGAAGGAAATATCCTTTTTAACAGTTGTGAGGGCAAAAATAAAGAATTGGCTCCGCATGGCACAAGGTTTTGTATATTTATAACAGTAGAAAACGTTAATCGGTCAATCATGAAATCCTATTCTGTAAAAAATCTTGCCATATTCCTAATTTTCATTCTTTTTTCCTGTTTTTCTTTTAGCCAACAGGATCCAGGGTCAGATTTTTGGAAACGCGTAAGATTCGGTGGGAATTTAGGCGCTAGTTTCGGGAATAATTTTTCATCCGTGATCGTTGCACCCCAAGCGATTTATCAGTTCAATCCTTTTTTTGGATTAGGGGTCGGACTTAATTACAGTTATTCAGAGTTTAATCCACCCAGAAACTCCAGCCTGATCGGCTCAAAATCCAATATTGCCGGAGGTAGTTTGATCGCATTGGGAAGCCCAGTAGATTTCTTACAGCTCAGCGCTGATTTTGAATATTTGAATGTCAATAGGAATTTTGACGAGCCAGCTTTTGATGATGAATATTGGGTACCAGCCTTATTCCTTGGGGCCGGATACCGGCAGGGTAATGTCATATTTGGTGCCAGATATGATGTTTTGTTTGACCGTGACCGAAGTGTATACAACAATGGTATACAGCCTTTTGTAAGGGTACTATTTTAATCCAAACAACTATTCTAACACTTTAAATACTGACAATCCTTTCTTGTCCAGCCAGCCATAGATTTTTTGAATGTCATGGCTCCCTTTTGATAATTTGATCAGAAAAGCTACTTCAAAGGTGTTTCCACGTTGATCATGATAGACTTGACCCACAAAAAATCTACCCAATTGAGCCAATGCCTCAATTATCCTTAAATACCTGGAAAACTAGTTGGTGAAGGACCTTCTTGTGGCGCTTCTAACGTCTATTTTCTTAAAATAAACTATTAAAACTACAGGCTCTTAACATAAATTAGAATAAGATCCCTGATTATTAATGCTTTATTAGCAAAGTACGGTCGAGAGGAATTCTATATTGCCAACATCAAATAAAAAATTATGAAAAAGATCATATTAAGTGTCCTGGCAATGTCAACCTTAATGATTGCCTGTAAGGACAACGACAAGGAAAATAACCTGGATGAGAACTATGATACCAGTACTGAACAAACCATGGCTGATAATGAAGATCAGGAATATGCAAGTTCAATAACCAGACAAGAGGCCGAAGAAATGTCTCAACAATGGAGGGACAATGTGACTGTCGATGAAAACAATCAAGTCAACGTGAAAAATTTTGCGGCCTATGGTGAACTACAAAATTCTATCAGAAACCTTTCTGTAGACCCTGAAGTCCGTAATGAAATGTTGGGTAAAAATGCTTATACAGCATTTGAACATTTTGTAGATGAAATGCCTGCCTATCTTAAGACTACCTATGTAATGAAAGAGGTAGAAGATGTACGAGAAGCCATGGATCAATACCAATATGATATGAACCATTCTGAAGTTTCCGAAGAGTTGGTTAAAAATCATATCATGGACCTCAAAGAAGCGGTTGATGATTTAGACAATGAAATTACTGACGTAAGACAAAGTCTAGATACAAGCGTAGAAATTAATTATGCCGATTACCAGGAATTTACAAATAATGTAAATTACAATGATGAAGAAGGTATGATCGTAATTACTGATTATCCAATTTACACTACCGTTTATAATGATTGGACAAGTATGAGTGAGGCTTCCTACAATGAACAATTGACAGAAGTTGAAAAATTGAACAAAGATTTTCAACAAATGATCAATACCATGCCTGCTTACCTCAAAATTGATGACGTGATGGATGCTGTCGAAGATGTTCAAAAAGAAATGAATGAATATCAAGAGGATAAACAAAAAGGCGTTGATCAAGATGAGATGGAGGAAAATCTTGAAGAAATCGATGAAGCTTTGTACGATTTAGATAAAGAATTCAAGAAAGCCAGAAAAAAATATGCAGAGGATCGTAAAGATGCTACTGAAGAATTTATGGAAGAATTTACCAGTGACTCAGATCAAACGATTCGTGAGCGCGTAAGAGACGCTAGCGAAGAGTACGAAGAAGAGATGGGATCGTAAGTAGCAAATTGATAACATGAAAAAACCGTTTCAATATTGAAACGGTTTTTTTATTGTCTTAATCTAAACTGGATCTTGATCCATTCGCGCAAAATAAATCCTAGAACAATACCCTTTTCTAAGTGCTTTTCTTGCACATCAGCGAGATAATAGAGCTGTTGTAATCTTGGGTCGCTGTCCTCTATAGCTTCTTGAAGTAATTCCACCAACAGACCCAAAAATTCTTCGGGTTGATTGGATGTTATGGCCGTAAAACCAGAACGTTCTAAATCTTTATTGACCTGACTGCTATACACCATAAAAACATGATGCTTTTCTTCTAACTTTTCTTGAATACTGATCAGCTGTTGTGACATACAAATACCAAATTTAATAGCTTGCTAACACATTTGCCCAGCAAAATGACTTAATCTTATACTTTAAAACCGACCTAGGGATCTTCTGACGCCAACACCTGATCTTTTTTAGGTTAATCATTCTTCTCTGCAGTATTTCAGATGTTGCGCTTTCGCGAAAGTGAGTTCATGAACAAAAAAGAATTATTCCATATTGCCGAATCCTATTTTGAACAGCAAGGCTGGCAAGCATTTCCTTTTCAAAAAAAAACTTGGGAGGCATTTCTTTCAGGTAAAAACGGTTTACTCAATGCCCCAACCGGAAGTGGTAAAACCTATGCGCTTTGGGTGGCAATCGTACTGCATTATATCAAACAACATCCCAATTTTAAAAAGCCGCCCAAAAAAGGGCTTAAAGCTATTTGGATTACTCCGCTGCGATCGCTTTCCCAAGAGATCGCGCAAACCTCAAAAAAATTTGTCGACGGCATCGGACTACCTTTTACGGTAGGGATACGATCTGGAGATACGACTACCAAAGAACGCGCAGCACAAAAGAAATCCATGCCGGACCTGTTGATCACGACTCCTGAAAGCCTGCATTTATTGATGGCATCAAAGGGTTATGAGAAGATTTTCCAAGATTGCGATGCCGTGATTGTTGATGAGTGGCACGAGCTTTTGGGAACTAAACGCGGCGTTCAAATGGAGTTGGGTCTTTCCCGTCTGGCTGGACTCAATCCAAATCTTCGTATTTGGGGCATCAGCGCTACCATAGGTAATCTTGAACAAGCCAGACAGGTATTATTGGGAGTGGATTCTGATCGCTTTCGCGAAAGCGTACTCATCAAGGCCAAATTGAAAAAAGAAATAGAGGTACGTTCGATTATTCCGCCCACCATGGATAAATTTCCTTGGCGTGGTCATCTGGGTTTACACTTACTGGAAGAAGTGGTCAGCATTATTCATAAGAGTAAATCCACTTTGATTTTTACCAATACCCGCTCACAGTGCGAACTCTGGTTCCAGGCGATTATGACCAAACATCCGGAACTGGCAGGTGCAGTAGCCATGCATCACGGATCCATTAATCGGGAAACCCGTATTTGGGTAGAAAATGCAATACGAAATGAAACGCTTCAGGCTTGTGTCTGTACCTCATCTTTGGATTTGGGGGTAGATTTTGCCCCAGTAGAAACAATTATTCAGGTAGGAGGACCAAAAGGCGTGGCTAGATTTCTGCAGCGTGCAGGTAGATCAGGGCATCGACCCCATGAGACTTCAGTTATTTATTTTTTACCTACACATGCCCTCGAACTGATAGAGGCCAGTGCTTTGCAAAAGGCCGTAGCAACCCAGGCTGTAGAAGATCGATTACCCTATATACTTTGCTATGATGTCCTCATTCAATATCTATGTACACTAGCTGTTTCTGGTGGTTTTTATCCCGACCATATCTACCCTGAGGTCATTAGTACTTTTTGCTACCAATCCCTCACTCCAGAAGAGTTTCAATGGTGCCTACATTGTATTACGACAGGTAGCGCCACACTAGAGAATTATGATGAATACAAAAAAGTAAGTGTGGATAGCGATGGTCGATACTATATAGATGATCGTCGTATAGCTATGCGGCATCGACTGCAAATGGGAACCATTGTCACAGGTACGGATATCACGGTTAAATATGTAACTGGCGGCTATATAGGGTCTATCGAAGAATATTTTATTTCCCAACTCTCCAGGGGGGATGTCTTTGTGTTTGCAGGACGGACGCTTGAATTTGTCAGACTCAAAGGAATGGTAGCCCAAGTGCGCAATTCCACCCGTAAAAAAGGTAAAGTGACTATGTGGATGGGTAGCAGGATGCCACTAACCTCCCAGCTGGGGGAGTTACTGCGGGAAGAAATGCAGTATTTTCAAACCGGTAAAAAGCGTAGTCCAGAAGTCAAGGCGCTGAAAGATATTATTACACGCCAACAGGTGGAAAGCATAGTTCCACAAAATCATCAGTTCCTGATTGAAACCTTTAAAACCAGAGAAGGTTATCACGCTGTATTTTATCCCTTTGAAGGGCGTATGGTTCACATGGCGATGTCGGGACTACTGGCCTATCGTATCAGTTTGCTACAACCCATCAGCTTTTCATTGGCCTTTAACGACTATGGGTTTGAATTGTTGAGTGATCAGGCCTTTGATATGCAGGAGATTCTGGATAATGACCTTTTTACCTCGCGTATGCTACAGCAGGATTTGGAAGCCAGCGTTAACGCTACCGAGTTGGCCCGAAGAAAATTTAGGGATATTGCCGTGATTGCCGGATTGGTTTTCACCGGTTACCCCAACAAAGCGGTCAAAACTAAGCACCTGCAAAGCAGCAGCCAACTCCTATTTGAAGTCTTTAAGGAAAACGAACCTGACAATCTGCTTTTGCGACAGGCCTATACTGAAACTTACGAGCAGGAGATCGAACAATACCGTCTTCGGGAAGCATTGGATCGGATCGAGCAACAAGAAATTATTTGGAAAGACTGTGAAAGGCCTACTCCCTTTTCGTTTCCCATTATTACAGACCGCTTACGCGAAAAGCTGAGTAGTGAAAAACTCTCAGATCGGATCAAACGCATGCAATTGCAGTGGGAATAAGGGGTTTTATCAATCAAAACAACCGATTATTGAGCTTTACCTCGAATTAAGCTGCCAAGATGTATTCCATCACCTTGTCTCGATGATTTAAAAAATCCAGATAAAACTGTGAGACTAGATGTGCTGATAGGATACGGCGGTTGTGGAACTGGTCGATAATAGCATATACAAGAAAAACAAAGTTCTTCGAGCATCAAACAACTCAACTAATCCGCTGAATAGGCAACTCAACACGGTGGCGGTTTCAGTCCCTGTAGTACACCTTGAATTCGGCTCCCATTCCATAATTATCGTGTCCTGAGCTTACGAGCTTACTGTTGGGATTGTAGGTAAGGTCAAACAATTGCCAGGTTTTGTTGTTGAAGAAGATACGTCTTACCCAGGTTTTTTTACCTTCTATTTCATCTGTAAAAGGCAATAGTGGCCTATAGGTAGTAGATACTTTTTCTACACCAGTCCTGGTTTTGATCTCTCGATATTTTTTAGCCTTGATTAACTTGCCATCTGGTTTAGTATAGCCCAAGACCTGAATGCTGGCAAACAGGCCTCCAACGGGTATATTGATTTTTAAGTCCTCGATGTTGAGTTCAAAAGTTTCTTCTGTCGTTTGATCAATGATAAAGGTTTTTGAGGGATAATAGGACTTCCTTGAAGGGCTTCCATCTGGATCAACATCGTAAAAGGATACCCTGAACATGGTGGAAAAGCGTCTTAACTTTCCTTTCTTGCTCACCTGACTTTCCTCCACCAGCACTGGTAGTTTGAGCTGGATAATTTGGCTAGGCTCACCTTCATACCGATCAAATCTAACGGCAATCTCACTCTCTACTGTGGGCAACCAGCAATCAAAATAATTCTCATGACCTTGTTCGTCAATTTCCTTGGTTTTAAATTTTCCAGTGAGCGCTGTGGTCAGAACGACGGTCTCCAGTTCATCTGCTTCCTGATTAAGTAGTACCGTATCCGACAGCTCGTTTACAGCTACACCTTTATCAGCATAGCCAATGCTAGAAAAGAAGAGGGAATCCACATCGGCATATAATTTTTTGGAAAACCTGAAACTGCCTTCATCATCGGCAAAGGTGCCTTTACCGTTCCCAAAGCTGATGGTGGCAAAAGCGATAGGCTCAAGGCTTTCGGCATCTTTGATCTGTACATCCTGCGCCCAGACGCCTTGCGCCAATAGACCGATTAGACTAATCCAAAATAAGTTTTTCATCCCAAGTTTTTAAATGGTCGACAATTAATTGCGTCGCTCCCGTATTACTATTGATCCAGTGCCCACAAATCATTCCTGTCTTTTCTCGCAACTGATCATCCTCCAGCAGACGCTTCAAACTCTGTTCCAAATCAGCCGCATCAACTACCGAAAACAATCCGCCCAGGTCTTCTAACTTGCCTGCTTCCGGAAATTTTTCATAATTCTTACCGATCAACACAGGCACTCCAAAAGTAGCGGCTTCAAGAATATTGTGTAGACCCTTGGTCCCCATACCACCGCCTACGTATGCGACATCTGCATAACTATAGGCTTTTGTGAGCAAGCCTATACTATCAATGACCAAGGTAGATGATGAACTATGATCTATGTTGATCCCAGTAGTAACCGCTGACCAGTAAATCGGTTCATAGCCTAATTGTTGTTGAAGGGCATCTATTTTTTTTGGCCCTACCTCATGCGGTGCTATCACCACTTTATATTGCCCAGTCTTTTCGTTTTGGCTGAGCCAATTCGTAAAAATTTCGATGTCTTCAGGCCAAGAACTACCGATGACGACGCACTTTTTTTGTTTGATAAACTCTTCCAAAAAAGGGAGGTTATTATTCCTTTCAATGAGTTGGCTAGCCCGGTCAAATCTAGTATCACCAGCCACACTCGCATTAGAGAATCCCAACGAATTTAATTCTTCAAGAGAAGAATGATTTTGCAGAAAGAAGTGATCAAAAGCCTCCAATGATTTGGTCATCCAGCGGCCATACCATCGGTGAAAAGCCATGTTCTGTCTAAAAATACCACTCACCAAAACGGTATGGCAATCGGTACGGCCAAGTGCTTGTAGATAATTGGGCCAAAACTCGTACTTCACCATAATAGCCAAACTGGGTTCTACAGTGGCTATAAACTTGTTCACATTGTCTACTGCATCCAGCGGAAGATAAGTCACCACATCGGCCAGTGGTGTATCCTTTTTGTTTTCGTAACCACTAGGTGAAAAAAAGGTCAATACCACTTGATACCTCTCGCGGTTAATGTGTTGTAACACAGGCACAACTTGCTCAAATTCACCCAGACTGGCCGCATGCACCCAAACTTTGGGCAAAGAGCTTTTCACCTTTTGGTCAAGGATATCCCAGGCGCGTTCACGGCCCTTGACCCCTTTATTCAACTTTTCACTAAACGCACCGACCACGGGAAGGCTCGCTTTCGCGAAAGCGGTAAAAATATCATACAACTTCTTCACTACAGGCAGTTTTTACCAAATGTAGTGTAAAATTTAGGTTTGGGTGATGCCAGCTTTAATACGTATTTTTACCTTAAGTCTGCCAAACTAGTTAAAAGCCGACAATAACAAAAAATCAATGCGAAAGATACAGATGGTTGACCTACAAGGTCAGTATGAAGGAATCAAGGAACAAGTGAATCAGGGACTGGAGGAAGTTATTGGTTCTGCAGCTTTTATCAACGGTCCAGAAGTACATGCCTTCCAAAAAGAAATGGAAGAATATCTGGAGGTAAAACATGTGATCCCTTGTGCCAACGGTACAGATGCGCTGCAAATTGCTATGATGGGATTGGGGCTTGAACCAGGTGACGAGGTCATCACAGCTGATTTTACTTTTGCCGCAACGGTTGAAGTAATTGCCTTGCTGCGTCTGACACCTGTATTAGTAGATGTGAATCATTATAATTTCAATATAGATATTGAAGCGATCAAAGCAGCCATCACCCCAAAAACCAAGGCGATTGTACCTGTACATTTATTTGGGCAGGCAGCCGCGATGGACGAAATTATGGAGCTGGCCGACAAACACAATCTATATGTGATTGAAGATAATGCACAGGGAATAGGTGCCAATTACCTACATTCCGACGGCAGAAAATCAAAAACAGGGACCATCGGTCATGTGGGAACAACCTCATTTTTTCCCTCCAAAAACCTGGGCTGCTATGGTGATGGAGGAGCCATTTTTACCAATGATGATGATCTTGCCCACACCATTAGGGGGATCGTGAACCACGGAATGTACGAGCGATATCACCATGATGTTGTTGGCGTGAATTCCAGACTAGATTCCATGCAGGCAGTAGTATTGAGAGCTAAATTGCCCCATCTGGATCAATATAACAACGATCGTAGGGACGCCGCTAGAAAATATACCGCAGCATTGGCCCACGAAGAAAGTATCATCACACCCCTGGTCTGTGATCAGTGTGATTGTCATGTTTTCCACCAGTACACTTTACTGATCAAAGATGTAGATCGGGATGGCCTGGTCAAACATCTGCAAGATAAAGGCATTCCCTGCGGAGTATATTATCCAATACCGTTACACCGGCAGAAGGCCTATCAGGATAAACGCTATAACGAAGCAGACTTTCCCGTGACAAATCAATTGGTAAAGGAATGTATTTCCCTTCCCATGCACACGGAACTGGATGATGAACAAATCAAATTCATTACAACTGCTGTACTCGACTATATATCCAACGCCAAATCTTAAGATTTTTTGATTACTCTTTCAGCCCATAAAACAAAATCAAAAAACCTTAAAATGTGAAACACACCACCATCCATACCTCCAAAAAGTTACAGGCACAGATCGAAAAATGGGTAAGTGGAGAAAAGGATATGCTTAGTACAGGTAAATTGGGGAAATGGAACGCTCAATTGTTCCATCTGCATCGTAAGAAATGCTGGTTAGTCTCCAATGCGTTTACCAAATACAATGTTATCCTTCCTGATGTAAAGGCTAGCGATATGGCAGATTTTTCCAGTATCTTCAAGGAAACTTTTTACGGTCAACTCGTATATGATGGCATTATCACAGATTACACCCAATTGGAAGCGTTGATTGGCCAATTGCATCTGATGCGAACGGATAATGACCGAACCACTTTGTCTTTTCAAAACCAGCGTTTGCAGGATATGGAATATTGGAAAAATGAATTTTTAAGTTTTGAGGATATGCCGATCAAAGACCTCAACCATCGGATGAATAAAAACTACATCAAATTGATTCCCAGCCACAAGTCATCAGACTACACTACTTCCATTGAGGAAATGGGAAAGCTACTCAGTAAAGCTTAACTCTGGCGTAATTCCTCACTAACGTCCGTTGTAATGCTCATCAATGGTGAGAACGTTGATGGTCCCAATTGATCTCCTGAGAAACGATTGATTAATGAAAACCCACGTATCTCGCTTGATTTGAAAAATATATAAAGCCGCCTCAAGAGATGAGACGGCATAGATAAAAAGTGAGTAGGCTTATATGGCTACAAATCAAATTTGATTCCCTGGGCCAAAGGAAGCTCCGTAGTATAATTGATGGTATTGGTTTGTCTTCTCATATAGACTTTCCAAGCGTCTGAACCAGATTCACGACCGCCTCCGGTGTCTTTTTCACCACCAAAAGCTCCGCCTATTTCAGCCCCACTGGTACCTATGTTGACATTGGCGATTCCGCAATCACTACCAGCATGAGAAAGGAAACGCTCTGCCTCCCTTAAATTATTGGTCATGATTGCACTAGACAATCCTTGATCCACGCCGTTTTGGATCTCAATGGCATTTTCTACATCTCCCTTATATTTTAATAGATATAATACAGGGGCAAAGGTTTCATGTTGTACGATAGCCATATCATTGCTGGCTTCAGCGATTGCTGGCTTTACGTAGCATCCACTCTCAAAGCCTTGGCCACTGAGAACACCTCCTTCGACCAATATGTTTCCGCCTTGATCGACCACATCTTTCAAGGCTTTTTGGTAGTTCTTTACCGCATCCTGATCAATGAGGGGACCTACGTGGTTATTTTCATCCAGGGGATTGCCAATTTTAAGTTGCTGATAGGCATCGACAATGGCATCTTTGACCTTGTCATACATTTTTTCATGAATGATAATTCTCCTTGTAGAGGTACAGCGCTGACCAGCGGTACCCACCGCACCAAATACAGCACCAATAACTGTCATCTTGATATCCGCGTCTGGGGTGACGATTATGGCATTATTACCGCCTAATTCCAATAATGATTTTCCTAAACGCTCGCCTACCGTGCTTGCAACTATTCTTCCCATTCGCGTGGAACCTGTTGCACTTACCATTGGAACACGTTTGTCTGTGGTCATCATCTCTCCCACTTTGTAATCACCATTGATCAGACATGAAATTCCCTCTGGCAAATTGTTCTTTTTAAGCACGCCTGCAATGATCTGCTGGCAAGCTACCCCACAAAGAGGGGTCTTCTCACTAGGTTTCCAGACACAAACATCACCGCATACCCAAGCCAAAGCCGTATTCCAGGCCCAAACGGCAACCGGGAAATTAAATGCACTAATGATACCTACAATTCCCAAGGGATGATATTGCTCATACATACGATGCCCGGGTCGCTCAGAATGCATAGTCAATCCATGAAGCTGTCGAGAAAGTCCGACGGCAAAGTCACAGATATCTATCATTTCCTGGACTTCTCCTAAACCTTCCTGGTAGGATTTTCCCATTTCATAAGATACCAGTTTTCCAAGTGGTTCTTTTAATCTTCTTAACTCTTCACCAAACTGTCGTACAACCTCGCCACGTTGTGGAGCTGGGATTACCCGCCATTCCATAAATGCCGCTTTCGCGGAAGCAATCACCTTTTCATAATCTTCTTGGGTAGTTGTGGTTACTTTGGCAATTGCAGCTCCATCGACCGGTGAGGACGACTTAATTTCAGGACCGCTACCAAAATGCTGGTTTCCAGTGGAAGTCCCATGATTAGTTTCTTGAAGACCGAGTTGTGCTAAAGCTTTATCGATCCCAAATTCCTTTGCAAGTGTTGACATGAATTGTTTTTATGTGTTAATCTAGCTTTTCTGCTAGTTTTTTAAATACTTTTTTGGGGTTCTTGTTGTCGTACAAAATGCTGTGCACAGCATTGAGAATGGGTGTTTTTGCCCCTTTTTCCTGATTAATTTGGAAGGCGCTCTTGGTGGCGTAATAACCTTCGGCAATCATGCTCATTTCCAATTGGGCGCTACGTACAGTATAGCCTTTACCCAACATATTTCCAAAGAGTCGGTTTCGAGAAAAACCTGAATATCCAGTCACCAACAGGTCACCCAAGTAAGCGCTATCATTAATGTTGCGCTTCATTTTATGCACTTTTTTGATGAAACGCTTCATCTCGCGGATGGCGTTACTCATCAAAACACTCTGGAAATTATCCCCATAACCTAATCCGTGGGCAATTCCGGCAGCGATGGCATAAATATTTTTTAATACGGCAGCATATTCAGTGCCGATAATATCATCGCTGATTTTACAATTGATGTATTCGCTACCCATACGTTCGGCCAGGAATTTGGCTTTTTCTTCATCGGCGCAGGCAATGGTAAGATAGGAAAGACGTTCCAAGGCTACCTCTTCGGCATGGCAGGGACCTGTGATGACACCGATGTTCTCAAATGGAATATCGTAATGTTCGTTGAAGTGCTCGCCAACGATCAGTCCAGTTTGGGGAACAATACCCTTGATGGCACTGAAAATGATTTTGTCCTTGAGTGGCACATGTAAGGCCTCCAACTCGTCGTACACAAAGGCGCTAGGGATCGCAAAAATACAGAGGTCTGCTGCAGCCACAGTCTCATTGATATCATTAGATAGTTGCAACTGACTATTCTTGAACTCGACCGAACTTAAATAATTGGGGTTGTGATCATTGCGCTTGATATGTTCCACAGCATAAACGCTGCGCATATACCAATAAACGGTATCCATGTTTTCACATAGCATTTTGACAATGGCTGTAGCCCAGCTTCCACCACCAATCACTGCAATTTTCTTGGTTTGATCCATGTATTTTTATTGGAATCCAAAGATACCCATTTTTAGACTTTTTGAGAAAAATAGGGCATTGACTGAGGATTATGATAATTTAAGAAGCGATTATCCAAAATTTCACAAGATCACTGGGTCTATTTATTCATCGTCCTCCCATTGGTTGATGTCGGGATACAGAAACTCATTATAGGGGAATCTGGATATATGAATCTCCCGGACACGGTCGTACACCAGGCTGCGGAAGTTGTCAATATTCTCTTTATTAATCGCCGAAATAAATACTACATCTTCACCTTGTCTGGCCATCCAGGTCTTGCGCCATTCCTCCAGGCTATAATGTGCCTCTGTGCGCTCCTGTTCCAAATCTGTCTCATCATAATCCTCAGCCTGGTATTGGTCAATTTTATTAAAAACCATGATGGTAGGCTTGTCTATCGCGTCTATTTCATCGAGGATTTTGTTGACGGAGGCAATATGATCTTCAAAACTCTCGTGAGAAATATCTACCACATGAAGCAGCAAATCAGACTCACGTACCTCATCCAAGGTAGATTTAAAAGATTCTACCAGTTGGGTGGGCAGCTTGCGAATAAATCCTACAGTGTCAGTGAGTAAAAAAGGCAAGTTACCTACCACTACTTTACGTACAGTAGTATCCAGGGTAGCAAAGAGTTTGTTTTCGGCAAAGACATCACTTTTGGAGATCAGATTCATCAATGTACTTTTACCTACATTGGTATATCCTACCAGAGCTACCCTTACCAGTTTGCCTCTATTGCCTCGTTGGGTGGCCATTTGCTTGTCAATGGTGGCCAACTTTTTCTTAAGCAAGGAGATGCGATCCCTTACGATACGCCTATCCGTCTCGATTTCTGTTTCACCTGGACCACGCATTCCAATACCCCCTTTTTGACGTTCGAGGTGCGTCCATAATCCCACCAATCTGGGCAGCAGGTATTCGTATTGCGCTAATTCTACCTGGGTACGTGCATAGCTGGTTTGGGCGCGTTGGGCAAAAATGTCGAGGATCAGGTAAGTCCTATCGATAATCTTGGCCTTGAGAATTTTCTCAATATTTTTTTGCTGAGCTGGGGACAACTCGTCATCAAAAATCACGGTACCGATATCGTGGGTTTCAACGTAAGCGGCGACCTCCTCCATTTTTCCAGATCCAATAAAGGTTTTGGGATTGGGTTTCTGTAATTTCTGAGAAAAGCGTTTTTTAACCGTAGCACCTGCGGTATAGGCCAAAAACTCCAACTCGTCCATATATTCTTCGAGTTTTTCTTCAGACTGTTGTTGGGTGACCACGCCGATCAGGATGGCTTGTTCGTATTCGTGATTTTCTAATTCTAACATAGATATGTATACGTCTTCCTTTGCTTTTTCACAAAGATAAAAGATTCAATGTAGGCACGGGCATTATTGGCAAGAGCTTGTGAAAGGCTGCTCCCACTAGTAACCACTGGTGAAAAAAGAATATATGTTATTCATTGGTCTGCTGACTACTTCTCAATCCTGATTGTGGTGGCACTGTATCTTCTACATGCTGCAAAATCCATTGCAGGCACTCGTCATAGTTGTCAAATACGTGTTCCTGACCCACCAAATCCGGAATGATATCAATATTTTCCAATCGATACCTGGGCTGTTCTTGAATGCCCACCAACAATGGTGAGATCTTTTTGCGGATTAACTCCTGTAATACATCCTCAAAGGTAAAAAGTCCTGACTGGTCCATAAAAGGTACCTTTTCCATACGAATCACAGCGTGTGTGGCATAGCTAGGTACGTCTCGGGACATGGATTGAAAATCACTGGTATATCCAAAAAACATTGGCCCGCTCAACTCTTTGATAAATACCTCTTCACGCAGCTTGATGGGAATTCTGGAATAATCTGCATCATCCAGATCCTCGATTTCGGCCAGTTTCTTGATGCCAGATTTTCTCGTGTTGACATCACCCATCTTTTTCATGAAGATAAGACTGGAGATCACCAAACCAATTCCTACGGCATATACTAAATCCCAGAAGACGGTAAGCAGCAGTACGATAAACATGACAACTACGTCACTTTTGGGAATGGATTTTAGGGCCTTAAGACCTTTATAATCCATTACACCAATACCTACAGTAATAAGAATCCCAGCCAGCACAGCACTAGGAATATTCTCTGCGAGACCTCCTAAGGCAATGACGATTACAAAAAGTAAAGTAGCAGCGATCATACCTGACAGACGTGTTTTCCCTCCAGAGTTAATATTCACTACCGTTCTGATTGTCGCACCAGCCCCAGGAATTCCACCAAATAATCCAGCCACACTATTACCAATTCCTTGTCCAACCAACTCCCGATTGGGATTGTGTCTTGTTTTGGTCATATTGTCGGCTACCACACTGGTCAGTAAAGAATCTATAGCCCCAAGGAAAGCCAGCGTCAGTGCAGTAAAGAAGTAAGGAGAAACGGCACCAAAATCAAAGCCTGTAAAGATTTCCAGATTGGGAACTGGCAATCCAGAAGGTATCTCTCCAATGGTACGTACCTCCCAACCTGCTAAATAAACAACTATTGAAACCCCCAACAGGGCAATCAAGGTGGAAGGAATACTGGTCGTAATGCGCTTGAATCCAAAAATCACAAATATGGTGACCAATGAGATGATCAAGGCCGTATAATCTATATGCTGTATGGCGGTAGGCAACGTCTTAAGTGTCCCCCAGACGCCACTAGCGTCTTTTTTGGCCAATGCTCTGGACTCAGTTTGCAATTGTTCAAGACTGATGTTTTCTCCCATCTTAGCAGCTTGCTGGAAGTCGGCTGAAGTCAGGGCTCTGGTGGCTCCTTGTTCTTCCAAATAATTATTCATGATGCGTTGTTCTGCAGCAGGACGAAATTCCTCTACGAAGGCATCATCTTCAGCAGGATAATAACCGAGAGCAGGTAAAATCTGGGTAACCAGAATGATCACTCCGATTCCAGTCATAAATCCAGAAACAACGGGATAAGGAATGTATTTGATATATCTACCTAGTTTGAGCGCACCCAAGATGATCTGCATCACCCCTGCCATGATAAAAACAGTGAGAATCGCAGGTATGGCATCTACTAAATTGCCGTCATAGGCTTGCATGATTCCTGCCACCACAACCATACTCACAGCGGTCATTGGAGCGGTAGGACCAGATATCTGTGTGTTGGTACCACCAAATAGGGAAGCAAAAAAACCAATGAAAATAGCACCATACAACCCAGCGACAGCTCCCATACCCGATTGAACACCAAAGGCCAAGGCAAGTGGCAATGCAACGATACCGGCTGTAAGTCCGCCGAAAAGATCTCCTTTTAAATGCTTAAATAATCCTGTTGTCATAGTCATTAGTTGATAGGTGTGTAGTGGTGATAGAAGACCAAAAAGCCTTTGCAATCACTAAACTACAAAGGCTTTACTTAAAATCTTAAGGTATTTAATATACTTTATGAATCTCACCGACGCCGCTGGAGCGGATGAATTTTTTCCATTTTAAAAAATTCGGAGTAACTGGTTGGATTACTAACTCTTCCTCGCTGTGAAATTATCATGATATCGATATTTCTCGCCTTGGCTTTTTGTCTGAAGTCATCTAAGATTTCAATGATATCATAATCCATATAGGTAGTTTTGGACACATCAAATTCCAACTCTGTTCCTTCAGGGAGTTCATCCAGTTCTCTTTTAATCGCTGCTTTATTAAAGAATGTAACCTCTTCAGCCAAGGTCATCCTAATTTTTGGCCCACCCTGATCAGGGTCTTCTTTGTGCAGAAAATGACTGTTTTTATAACTATAATACAACGTGATTATAATACCTATTGCCAATCCGACGCCGATTCCCCATAATAAGTCCTTAAAAACGATCACCACTACAGTTACCAAAAACGGAATAAACTGCTTTAACCCGGCTTTCCACATCGTTTTAAATGTGGCAGGCTTGGCCAATTTATAACCTACAAGTAGAAGCACAGAAGCCAATACCGACATAGGTATTAGATTAAGTATTGTTGGAATAAACAACACAGTGGACAACAGTAGGAAGCCGTGTACAATAGCACTGACCTTAGTTTTATTACCAGATTGTATATTGGCACTACTACGCACGATTACCTGCGTGATAGGAATCCCACCGACTAACCCAGAAAGAACATTCCCAGTTCCCTGAGCAAATAGCTCTCGATTGGTTGGCGTTACCCTTTTCTCTGGATCCAATTTGTCGGTTGCCTCTACACACAACAAGGTTTCCAGACTTGCGACCAGTGCAATGGTAAAGCCAGTTACCCAGACCGCTGAGTTGTTGATCGCACTAAAGTCTGGAAAACGAAACTGACCGATGAAATCATCCACACCTTCTGGAACAGGCACTTGAACCAAGTGAGAAGGCTCAATGGTGAGGGAGCTGCCTTTGGTCATCAAATAGTAAACAATTCCTAATACGACTGCGACGAGAGGTCCTTGAACCACCTTAAAGAATTTTCCTTTGTTCGCCAGCAATGTCGACCATAAGATAAGAATAGCTAAACCTATCATGGCTATGATTGTGCTACCCCAACTCATATTGGCTGGAATTCCAGTAATATCGGCAATGATATTACTGTCTGCACCGAAGAGCACAAAATTTCCTTCAGGATCCTTATCGATACCAAAGAAATGCGGAATTTGTTTTAAAATAATGATGATCCCAATTCCTGTTAGCATTCCCTTGATTACAGAAGAAGGAAAATAATAGGCAATCACCCCAGCCCTCAATACACCGAAGAACAATTGGATAATTCCGCCCAGTACTACAGCAAGAAGGAATTTGTCGTATCCTAAACTGGCAATAGCTGCCAATACGATAGCCGCTAATCCCGCAGCTGGCCCACTTACTCCGACTTGAGAACCACTGATCGCACCTACTATAATACCACCGATGATACCAGCAATCAATCCGGCAAATGGAGGTGCATCACTGGCAACGGCAATCCCTAAACACAAAGGGAGGGCTACAAAAAAAACGACAATACTTGCAGGTATGTCTTTGGCTAAATGTTTAAACATAGTCTAGGGTTTAATAAAATTGACTTGGCATTGTAAGATTGCCAATTTCTGGGGATAATTTAAATGTGTAATAAATAAAAGCAGTACGGTTTTATTAGATGCCATACCTGGGTGGCGGTGTGTCCCTTTTAGACAATAGTAATGAAGAGGAGTCCAGATAATGTTTGAAGGGTTGAAATAGCTGAGTAGAAAAATAGCTGTGCTCCCGATGTAGATCATTTACCACCAGGATTTGTTGCTCCTCATACTGATCGTCTACCTCTTGTTCTTCTCCATCCAGTAAGTTAACCCATTCCACCGCATCATTTTCAGCTGCAGCATAAGCGAAATACTGTTCCATGGCCGTCGACAATACCATCGCGACAAGAATAACGGCAGCAAATAAGGAGTTGGTCATATCTTTTGACTAAAAAATAAGAAGCCGTAGCCTTTCAAATATAGTCAAGCTTTTAACATTATGAACTAAACTCAGAGTTTTTTGATAGCTTCCTGCGGAATCCAGGCTTTATTCCCATTAGCAAGGGATATTCTTACCCATTGCTCAAACTCTTCCAGCAATTCTACTTTGGTCCCTTCATGTAAGACAAAACTTGCCGTCGCTTGAGGTTTTGGTTCTTCTCTGGAAACCACCTCTTCTTGAAAGACAATGGCAAACTCTTGATCATCAATATTGGACTTAGCATAAAAAGCCATGCTGATCAAAAATACAGTCGTCAATACGCCTAAAATCGTCAGTACAAAAAAGAGTCTTTTTTTTGCCACTGTGCCAGCATAGAGGTATAAGATAAACATCAGTATGGTCACCAACACTAATACAATACTGAAATAGGCCCACTCATCTACGCTCAGGCTATACACGAGGTCATCCCAACCGCTTTGCAAGACATCTTCAGGCGCGGTCTGGATAGCATCCATTTTCATCTGGTTGGCATATCTCAGATTGTTTTGAATATCCTGATCATTGGGAGCAAGGGCAAGGGCCTTTTCAAAGTAATAGATGGAAGGACCTACCTGATTGGTTTTATAATAAGCATTTCCCAAATTGAAGTATACTTCTGGGCTATGCTGACCCATGCTCAAAACCTGCTCATAGGCAGCAATGGCCAACTCATAGTTCTCCCCAGCATAAGCTTTGTTCGCTTTCGCGAAAGCGGATCCGGGATCCTGACCAAAAACAGGAAGAGCAAACATTCCTATCATCACTATCTGCAACAACTTCTTCATCATTTCTTGATCTGTTTGTCAATACTATTCAACACCTGTCCGGCTTTATCATAATCTTCTTTCATGCTAGCCTCAGAAGATGGCGTGTACCTTGCAAATTCGCAGCTCGCCAAAAGGGCTACAAATTCCGCCCTCACCTCTGCATTGGCGCCTCTTTCTTCCAAAAGCTGATCTACTCGTTCTTTGGACATCTCGGCTGTTTGTATATTCAATTTGGACTTTAGGTAATTGTGCAATGATTTTTCCAATGAAATATAAAACTGCTCGTGGTCACCTAAGTTCTTTTTGGCAGCACTCAAGTATTTTTTGCTTAGTTTGTTGGCCCTGCGGAGACGATTTCCCACCACATCGGCCTGACGCTTTTCTCGTTGTCCCCTCAGGATTAACACCAAAGGCAGCAGCAACAAAGAGCCTCCAATCACAGACCAGTAAGTAGTGGAATTAAAGAAATAACTGCGATTCACGGGCTCCAGATTCGTTTTGGTTTTGATAAATGCAAAAGGCTCGGTAGCACTGATCTGATTTTTATTGGCAGGGGTAGAAGCTGTGGCGGTGGCTGCATTTACTGGTGCGTCTCCCTCTACCATCAGCATCATCTCTCCGCTGTTTTTTGTAATGTATTTTTCCTTTTCCGGATCAAAATAGGAAAACTCAACGGGTGGTATGACATATTTACCACCAAATTGAGGTACGATGGTGTATTGATCTGCAATATTACCGCGCATCCCGTTGATCGTGGTGCTGACTTTATTCACTCTTTCAGGTTCGTAGATCTCTAAGCTTTGCGGGACCGAAAGCTTAGGCAATTCCATCAATTTAAGGTTACCGGATCCAGAGACTTGAACCTTGGCAGTAAGGCTTTCTCCTGCATCCAGTTGTACACGATCTGCGGACACCTCAAAATCAAAATCACCCACCGCTCCAGTAAAGCTAGGTGGTCTTCCCGCCAAAGGTAAATCCTTCACATTAATGCTGCGTTTATCTGCACTTACAATTTTGGTTTCGGTAATCATATAAGGTTTACCAAAAGGGTCTCGAAGATTCGTTGGGACTTCTACGTTAACTCTCAAGGTCATGGGCTCGATTTCTAGCGTACCGGTCTTCTGAGGATACAATATGGCCTCCCTCCAAACAAAATAGCGATACGGCTCACCCTGATAGAATCCATTGCGCATCTGAGGGTTACGGTTATCAATATTCTGGGACCAAAAATCTCTATATTTAGGCGTGTCCAATTCAATTGGCAGGCTTATATCTAAATCATAATCGACGTATATTTTATACACTACACGTATGGCTTCATTGAGGTAAGGATTGCTGTTGGATATTTCTGCTACCAGATGTATGCCATCATCGGCAGTAATGCTCTGGTCATCTGGATCTTTAGGCTGGGAGACTGCGCCGGTAACATTAATTTCCTGCGGAATGGTCTTGTATTCATTACCTTGAAAAGTCATGACGGCCTGAGCAATTTTTAGTTTCCCAGTTTTGATGGGTTGTAGAATATAAGTATAGGATTTTGTCATGCTGCCTTTGCCGTTGATCCAACTTTGTGTAAAAGACTGGCTGGGTCCTGACACCTTTTGAAAGCCTACAAAATCAGGTGGGGTAAAATTATCACCATCCACGTTCATTTTAAATTCGATACGCAGTCGTTCATTCACGGCAATCCTGTCCCTACTCACATTGGCCGTAAATTCGACTTGGGACTGCAACAATCCAGTCCAAAAAATTACCAAGATGTAGGTTAAATGTTTCATCACCAATCTTTTTCTGATTTTTTACCAGCTCCCTGAGCCTTTTTAGCATTGATTTTATCCCTAATTTTTTGTTCTTCGTTGTTCAAGGCTTCAAGGATCTGTTTGATCTGCTGGGGAGTCATTTTACCTTCCACACGCTTTGGCGCTTTTTGTTGGTTTTGCTTGGGATCCCCTTCTCCGTCTTCACCTTCGGTATTTTTCCCTTCTTGATCCTGTTCGCCTTCTCCATCTCCCTTCTGGTCTTGTCCTTCCTTTTCATTTTCCTTCCCGTCATTGTCACCATCAGATTTTTCATCTTGGTCACCTTCCTTATAGTCCTGATCCTTGCCTTCTCCCTGGTCTTTTTCATTTTGGTCATCGCCACCACCGCCGCCACCGCCGCCTTGCTTTTCTTCCTCCTGTTTGGCGAGGGCAAGATTATAACGGGTTTCGTCATCAGTAGGGTCGTTTCTCAATGCGTTTTTATAGGCCTCAACAGCTTCTTTATATTGTTTATTTTCCAAAAACGAGTTGCCCAGATTATGGAAGATTTTATGTTTTTCCTTTTTACTCGTAGCGTTTTCTGCCGCTTTTTTGTAGTTCTCTACAGCGTTAAACTTCTTTTCATTTTCATAGTACAGATTGCCGAGGTTATAGGCGGCCTCGGCACTGTTTTCCTTGAGTGCCAGGGCTTTCTTATAATTGGCTTCCGCCTGATTAAACTCACCATCGGCAGCTTGTTCCTGCGCTTGTTGAACACTGCGCTCATATACCTGAAGTAGTGGTTGGGCATCACCTTGCGCTTTCGCGAAAGCGATACTACCCAACAATAGGATCCAACATATCGTATTTTCAAAAAAATTAGTCATTGAACAAGTTTAATTTTTTAACCCAAGCCGTCTTCCTTTCCAGATAAAACAGGTCGATAAACAAGAAAAATAATCCAAAGGCGAGAAACCATTGGAATTGGGACTCAAAATCAGCATATTGCTGGGACTCAAAAGCCACTTTGTCTATGTGGTCCAATTCTTCTTTCAGTTCATCAATCACATTTGCAGTAATCGTACCATCTATATAAACACCATTACCAGCCTCGGCGATTTCTGTCAAAGTTTCAGTATTCAGCTTGGTGATGACGGTTTTCCCTTGGTTATCCTTTTTAAATTCGCGTACGACCCCTCCTCTTTTGATAGGGATGGTTCCTCCTTTTTGAGTTCCCACACCGATGGTAATGATTCGTATTCCTTTTTCAGCGGCGGCCTCGGCGACTGCAGCTACTTCTCCTTCATGATCTTCTCCATCACTGATGATCACCAAAACTTTGGGTACCTCGGTATCATCGGCATAATAGCTTTCGACCAATTGGATGGCTTCATTAATGGCGGTCCCTTGGCTCGAAATCAATTCAGTGTTCAATGACTGCAAAAACATTTTTGCACTTCCGTAATCGGTAGTTATCGGAAGTTGAGGAACCGCACTTCCAGCGTAAGCAATCAACCCAATACGATCGCTCGCCAGGTTATTAATAATCTGCGTGACCAGTTGCTGGGATTTTCCCAATCGGTTAGGTGCGATGTCTTCGGCCAACATGGATTTAGATACATCCACCGCAAATACGATATCTACACCTTTCCTTTCAACAATCTCCAACTTTTTTCCAGCTTTTAAGTTGACCAAAGCCAACACTAAAAATAGAATCCCAAAACACAAGGTGACCAATTTAAGGATGGGCTTGAACAAAGAGCGATCAGGAATCAAGTGATCCAACAAATGTTTTTGGGCATATTTTGTCTGTGCGCTGTACCTCCAAAAGGTTAATCCTAAAAATAAAAGGATTACTAGAGGTATTAGGCACAACAGCCAGAAATATATTTTTTCTTCCAGTATATACACTGTCTATTAATTTTCTATTATTTCATCACCCATCGGTGGTAACATTCATTTTTACAGATCAAGCCACTGTGCGGAACAAACTGTACCTCAATAAAACTTCTATTAAGACCAAGCCTAATGCAAGCAGTACCAAATCTCTATACTTTTCTTCTAAGTTATAAAATTCTAGTTGCTCAATCTCGGTTTTTTCTAATTGGTCAACTTCGTCATAGATCTGTTCAAGTTTCTCATTATTAGTAGCCCTAAAGTATTTACCTCCCGTGTCAGCCGCGATCTGCTTCAATAATTCTTCATCGATTTTTACCGGCATCATTCTAAACCTAAAATTCCCATCAGGACCGATCGCGTAGGGCGACTTGGCTTTCCCGTTGGTCCCCAGACCTATCGTATAAACCTTGATGTCAAACTCCATGGCCAGTTCGCTGGCAATTTTAGGGTCAATAAATCCGCTATTATTCACACCATCGGTCATCAGAATGATTACCTTGCTCTGGGCTTCACTATCTTTTAGACGATTCACGGCAGTGGCTAATCCCATCCCGATAGCGGTTCCATTCTCAAGTACGCCGTCAAATTTGATATCTCTTATCGCATTGAGTGCAATACTTTTATCGGTAGTGATCGGTGTTTTAGTATAACTTTCTCCGGCATAAACTACCACTCCTATTCGATCATTAGGCCTGCCTTGAATAAATTCTGCAGCTACTTCTTTGGTAGCTGTAAGTCGATTGGGTCTTAAGTCTTTCGCGAGCATACTTGCACTGACGTCTATCGCTAGAACTATATCCACACCGTTGATGGTTTTGGTACGCCTGGTAACATCTGAGGTTTGGGGCCTTGCCAAGGCCAGAATTATTAACGCCAATGCCAGCAACCTCAGTACAAGTAACACGGGTCTGAATCGGGCAAGCCAAGAGGATCCCGTTTGAAACCCCTTCAAGCTGGAGACGTGTACCGCAGCTTGTTGCTTTTTTCTGGTCCAGATATAATAAACGACTGCCAGTGGCAACAGCAGAAATAACCAAAACATTTCTGGCTGCAGAAAACTTATATTGTCAAATCCGTCCATCATTGCTGATTTTTCTGTTGGGGTTGTATATCCTTGATCTTGATGGAATTTTTGATTTGCTCCAGCGTCAAACGACCGTACTCCCTGTCTGGGTCTTCTTCTTCAACAGTTTTGACTACGATAGTCACCTGTTGCAAACCACCCCCCTCTGAAAACAAAAGGATGCTATAATCATAGGTATCTCCTTCTACTTCCATATTTCCAGCCAGTTCGATCCCTTTGTGCCCGTTGATTTCTACAGGTTCATCTAGCATTAGGATATTAGTAGCTCCCTCATTTTCAAAGAATTGGATCATCGGATCTGTAAAAGCTTTGCCGTCCAATTCTTCATCAGGAAGTTGTTGACGGAAATACATGGTAGTGAGATGTACAGAATACGGGTCACCCAGATCCCCTTGTTTGAAGTTATCGAATTCAGCAACCAATATTTTGAAGTTATCTGGAACCCAAATACTGTCATTCCTGACCAAAACGTCTGGCGTACTCAGGCTGATTTCGGGCACGCCATAAGTCGTAGTGAGCCAATCTGCATCATAAGCTTCTCTCAATTCGTTGCCCAATACCTGATCAGACACCTCATCGTAACCTTCAATGTAGACCCAAACACTCAGGCCTATTCCGATCAGAACCAATAGACTGGCTAGTCCCAGGACAATCTTTTCGGAGCGTTTTTTCAGTTCTTGCTTGCGCCTGTAACGTGCATCCTGCATCAATTCTTCTTCAGTAGGCGGTGGCAGTACTTGATGAATATTATCAATGATATTATTGGTATGGGTACGGTCTTCTTTGGCACTGATGGCATCTCCACTTGCGCTGGCAAACTTTATCAAATCGGCTTTGCGTAATATTTCTTCCAATCTGGATTGTGTACCATCTGTGATATGCATCCCCTTTTCATCCATTGCCACTTTGAGTTCGCGTATCAATTGACCCGTGGTACTTTCCAGGGTATGTCCATAAACTTTGGAGTCGATATATCTCCTGAGGATATAGGTCAACTCGGTATAATAGTCCTTCCACTGCCTGTTCTCCAGCAATGCAGATTCGTCTAGTTTTTGGAGTCTGTATTTGGCCCATTCATAAGGCTGTAAGGTTTCTTCAAAGGTGAGTTTTTCACGCTTTCGCGAAAGCGCCCACACTACCAAACCTATTGATGTCAACAGCAATAACCACCACAACCAAGCGTAAGTGGGTCGGGTTCTATCTTCGATTTCCAGGGATGGTTTGATCGGGAACATTTTCTGTTTGGTAGTATCTACCTCTACCTCTCGTACACTGATCAACACCGAATCAGAAAATAACTGCTGGTCATTCTTGAGTAGTTTCAATCTGGGCAGCCAATAGTCTCCAGAGTCCCATTGTGTCACGCCGTATTGCTTAAACAATCTGATCTTGTCATCAATTTTCAGACTGTCCACCGGGTAACTTTCAATCACCTCCAAGGCACCCATAGTGGGCTGTTCTGGAAAGACAACAAAATCTTCGTGTGCGACCTCTACGCTCAGACCCAGTTTCACTTCCTCCCCTATTTTGATCAAATCCCGATCCACCTCAGTCTTAATGCTGGGTGTCTGGTTTTGGGCCCAAGCCAAGGCAACAAATAAAAATACAGGTATGTAGAAATATGATTTAATCATCTGGCTTTAAAATATCCTAGTAATTTTTTAGTATAACTTTCTTTGGTTTCCAGGTCTATCGCACCTGCATCAGCTTTTCTGAAGGCATTGTGGAAATAGTCTGCACTTTCTTTATGGTAAGTGGCATAATCGTTCCGCAATTTGTTAGAATTGGTATTGATCATTTGCACTTGACCTGTCTCTTGATCCTTGAATTGGACCAGTCCCATTTTGGGCATGACGGTCTCTCGTTCATCGTACACCCTTATGCCAGTGACATCGTGTTTGCGACCGGTGATCTGGAGGGTTTTTTCATAATCAGCTGCCATAAAATCTGACATCACAAAGACGATTGCTTTTTTCTTGAGTACGCCCGCCAAAAACTGCAGTGCTCCCGCTACATCAGTTTTTTTATTGTGAGGTTCATATTCCAATAATTCTCGGATTATACGGAGGATATGAAACTTCCCTTTTTTGGGAGGTATGTACAATTCTACCTGGTCAGAAAACAGCAGTAAGCCAACTTTGTCATTGTTCTGCATAGCACTGAAGGCCAGGGTAGCGCACAATTCTGTAATGATTTCTTTTTTGATCTGCTCTTGGGTACCAAATAAGGTAGATCCACTGATATCTGCTACCAACATCAGGGTCAACTCACGTTCTTCTTCAAATACCTTGATGAATGGCTCGTTGTACCTGGCCGTTACGTTCCAGTCAATATTACGCACATCATCCCCAAATTGGTATTGACGCACCTCGCTGAAAGTCATCCCTCGCCCCTTAAATGCACTGTGGTATTCTCCACCAAAAACCGCATCGCTCAATCGGCGAGTCTTTATCTCGATCTTTCGTACTTTTTTAAGTAGCTCCTGTGTATTCATGAATGCCTAAACTGCAACTGTTTTTAGTAAAATCGGTATTGGTTGGATAGGATTGACGATCATTGGAATTGGTCCTGCGAACTGAGAGATGCACCTTCATTGAACATTGGAAAGTTCATTTAATAGAAGGTCAATAACCAGCACTTATCCATGTATTTATGGTACCTCAATGGTATTGACAATCTTATTTACGATGTCTTCAGTGGTATAATTCTCGGCTTCGGCCTCATAGGTGATCCCTATTCTGTGTCTCAATACATCCAATACCACCGCACGTACATCTTCTGGCACAACATATCCGCGTCTCTTGATAAAGGCGTAGCATTTGGCTGCTTTGGCCAGGTTGATCGATCCACGAGGTGAGGCACCAAAGGAAATCAAAGGCTTGAGATCGGACAGATTATACTTTTCTGGATATCGAGTAGCAAAAATGATATCCAGGATATATTTTTCAATCTTTTCATCCATATAAACCATCTCCACAGCGTCCTGAGCTCTGAGGATCTGTTCCGGCGTGACTATTGGGTTAGGCGTTGGGAAATCCTTTTTAAGATTGGCTCGCATGATGAATTGTTCATCGCTGATAGTAGGATAATCAATAACAGTCTTCAGCATAAAGCGGTCCATCTGCGCTTCAGGCAAAGGATAAGTACCTTCCTGGTCAACTGGGTTTTGGGTAGCCATTACCAAAAAAGGCTTTTCTAATCCAAAGGTGGTGTCACCTATGGTTACCTGTTTTTCCTGCATGGCCTCCAGTAGTGCGGACTGCACCTTGGCTGGAGCACGGTTGATTTCATCGGCCAAAACGAAGTTGGCAAAAACGGGTCCTTTCTTGATATTGAACTCGCCGTCTTTCATGTTATAGATCAAAGTACCAACGACATCAGCAGGTAATAAATCTGGGGTAAATTGAATTCTAGAGAAAGAAGCACTCACTGCTTTGGACAAGGTCGTGATCGCCAAGGTTTTTGCCAAACCAGGTACACCTTCCAACAAAATATGCCCTCTTCCTAATAAACCAATCAGCAATCTTTCCACCATATACTTTTGGCCTACGATTACCTTGTTCATTTCACTGACCAGTGCATCTATAAACTGGCTTTCTTGGGCTACACGTTCATTGATGCTTGCGATATCTACCTGGGTGCTCTGTTGCTCCATAAATCTTATCTTTCTTTTGCTTAAAACAATTTTTTTTCAATCTTGTCTTGCGGGAGGTCACCTATAGTTGCTGACGTCCCTGCAACTCTCAAAGGTAGGACAGCCACGACAAATTGAGTGCCAGCCTGACGGCTTTAGTGTTATTGATTGTTAACGTCTATTTGACCAGTGTTTGTGCTCCTAAAAAGGCCCGGACAGCATTTACTACATTTGTAAAAAACACTCTATGAAAACGGTATTGATCACTGGTGCAACCAGCGGAATTGGATTAGCCACCGCCAAAGTACTGGCAAACAAAGGCTTTGCCCTGATCCTCTGCGGACGTAATGTAAGTAAGTTGAAGGAATTGGAAAGAGAACTCTCTGCCCAAACATCGGTTTGCACGTTGACTTTTGATGTACGCGATAAGAAAAAAGTGGCTGAAAGTATTGGAAGTCTAAAAAAATCACCCTTTAATCATATCCATGTATTGATCAACAATGCCGGTAACGCCCATGGTCTGGATCCTATAGATCAAGGCTCTTTGGAAGATTGGGATGCCATGATGGATATCAATGTCAAAGGCTTATTATATGTAAGCCATGCTGTGATCCCGCAAATGACAGAAAGACGGGAAGGACATATCATCAATATTGGATCCACTGCTGGTAAGGAGGTGTATCCCAAGGGCAACGTCTATTGCGGTTCAAAACACGCTGTCGATGCCATTACTACAGGAATGCGATTGGACCTAAATCCTTATGGCATTAGGGTCGGAGCTATCAATCCGGGATTGGTGGAGACCAATTTTAGCGAGGTAAGATTCAAAGGAGATAGCGAGCGGGCTAAGACTGTTTATCAAGGTTATAAGGCACTTCAACCTGAAGATATAGCAGACGTGTTACATTTTGCCATTACCCGACCCAGTCATGTCAATATTGCAGACTTGACTGTCATGTGTACCGCACAAGCTAGCAGTGTAGTATTGAATAAAGATGAATAACCGCTGGAGCTAGCCAGAGTAGAATAGTAAACTTATATGTATTTTTACCCTCAATGCAGAACACGATTATGAGACACGACTGGACCAAAGAAGAAATACTCGAGATTTACAACAGACCTATTATGAACTTGCTGTATGATGCAGCCAGTATTCATCGAGAGCATCACAACCCTAACCAGGTTCAAGTGTCTACATTATTGTCTATCAAAACTGGAGGATGCCCAGAAGACTGTGGCTACTGTCCACAAGCTGCCAGATACCACACCGATATAGAAGGCAATGACTTGATGAGTGTGCAACAAGTAAAAGCACAGGCATTAAGGGCCAAAGCTGGTGGAAGTTCAAGGGTATGTATGGGAGCAGCCTGGAGAAACGTAAAAGATGGACCTGAATTTGACCAGGTGCTTGAAATGGTACGCACCATCAACAAACTGGATATGGAAGTCTGCTGTACCTTGGGAATGATCACTGAGAATCAAGCCCACCGACTGGCCGAAGCTGGACTCTATGCCTATAACCACAATCTGGACAGTTCAGAAGAATATTACAAAGAAGTGATTTCCACCAGGGGCTACCAAGATCGCCTGGACACTATAGATAACGTAAGAAAAACCAATGTGACTGTATGTAGCGGTGGAATTATTGGTATGGGTGAGAAATTGGAAGACCGCGCCGGTATGTTGGTAGCGTTGGCCAGTTTAAATCCGCAGCCGGAAAGTACGCCAATCAATGCACTGGTAGCAGTAGATGGAACACCTTTGGAAGAACAAGAACCCGTATCTATTTGGGAAATGATCCGTATGGTAGCTACCACACGTATTGTCATGCCTCAAACACAGGTAAGGTTAAGTGCAGGGCGTACCTCTATGAGTCGTGAGGGACAGGCCATGTGCTTCTTTGCAGGTGCCAACTCCATATTTGCAGGTGATAAATTATTGACTACACCCAACCCTGATGTGAATGAGGACATGAAAATGTTTGAATTATTGGGACTGGAGCCAATGAGACCTTTTGTCAAAAAAGCCCAACCTGAATCGGTAGAAGCACAATATTCTGCATACAAAGACCAAGGTGAAAAACCTAAATGGAGTCGTCCTGAGCACAAAATTGAGCGCAACGAACAAGCAAAACAGGCGGCCAAAGCCCTAAAAACCTCTTAAACCCACTAGGCAAAAGAACTGGATTCCTTAAGTTCGGAAGCTCATTATGGCACTTCAACTTGATCAAATACCGCGTGTTTCAACAATTTCAAAAGCTGACTTTGTCAAAAATTACCTCAAGCCTCAACGCCCTGTAGTGATTGAGAAACTGACTGAGGATTGGCCAGCATATAACAAATGGAATCTTGAATACATCAAAGAGCTGGCGGGAGATCAAACCGTTCCACTTTATGATGACCGTCCTGTTAAACATGACGAGGGATTTAATCAGGCCCACGCCGAGATGAAAATGTCCGAATACATCGAACTATTACAGCGAGAACCTACTAACTATAGGATCTTTTTGTACAACATAATGAAAGAGGTACCAGCTCTTCAAACCGACTTCAAATTCCCAAAATTAGGATTGAGATTGATCAAAGGCTTGCCGATGATGTTTTTTGGAGGAACAGATTCCAAGGTTTTTATGCACTTTGATATTGACTTTACCAATATCCTACATTTTCATTTTCACGGTAAAAAACGCTGCGTGATTTACCCACCCGATCAATCTAAATATCTTTATCGGGTGCCGCACTCCTTGATATCCAGGGAAGATATTGACTTTACCAATCCCGATTTTGAGCAATGGCCAGCGCTAAAACAGGCCAAAGGCTATGTATGTGAGCTTAATCATGGCGAAATGCTGTATATGCCCGAAGGATACTGGCATTTTATGCACTACCTCAGCCCAGGTTTTTCCATAAGTTTACGCTCTTACCCCAGAAAAATAAAAAACCTGGGAAAAGCCTTATATAATCTGCTCTTTATGCGTCACTATGACAATTTTATGCGCAAAAGAAAAGGTCAAGACTGGATTGATTATAAAAACGAACAAGCGATCATACGCACCCACGATCGATTGAGTATTAAAAAGTAGATGGGGGACAATAATTTATCAGTCGCAAATACAAGGGGTTAATCATGGTTAAGGGATAAGTTCCTTGACCCGCTCGTATACCAAATAGCTTTCCCAACCACGATACAATAGGTAGTCCGCAAGCTTTTTACGTTTCTTAAACTTATCGGTCTCAGAAGTCAATTGTTCCATCCGCTTTCGCGAAAGCGATATAAATGTAGCCAAATAATCTTCTTCGGAAATTTGAAGTAAACCCTGTTTGATGTTACGCTCTGTCAATCCTTTGGTTTTGAGTTCGCGACTAATACGCTGCTTACCCCATTTTTTTATTCTGAACTTTCCCCTGGCAAAAGCCTCGGCGTATCGGGCTTCATTGAGAAAACCGTGGTGAATCAAATGAGGGACTATCTCTTCGATGGCCAGATCGATCATGCCCATTTTTTTGAGCTTATCGACCACTTCTTGATGGCATCGCTCTTGATACGCGCAGTAGCGTTCGATGGAACGAGTGGCTTCTTCGACAGTATAGGTGGTTTGTGGCATTAGATTTCAATAGTTGTCAAACAGCCTGCCACGGGTAGCAGAATTATTAGGTGTTTAATTGAAATGAAAATAACTGGAGGCAGAACTTCCTTAGTTCAGATCACAGAAGTTTTACTACATCTTTGGCAAAATAACTGGCGATTAAATCGGCACCGGCTCGTTTAATGGCGGTGACCTGTTCCATCATCACCGCATCGTGATCTAGCCAACCTTTTTCAGCCGCAGCCTTCACCATGGCATATTCACCGCTGACTTGGTAAACACTAACTGGTACATTCACTTCGTTTTTGATATCGCGTACGATATCAAGGTAACATAAACCAGGTTTGACCATAACAATATCAGCCCCTTCTTCCACGTCCATCATGGTTTCCTTTATGGCTTCGCTTCGATTGGCTGGATCCATCTGGTAGGTCTTTTTGTCCCCAAATCCAGGTGCACTATCCAGCGCATCCCTAAAAGGACCATAAAATGCACTGGCGTATTTAGCCGAGTAGCTCATGATACCAGTATTGATGAATCCTTCCTCCTCAAGTCCTTCCCGTATATATAAGATACGACCATCCATCATATCACTAGGCGCCACCATATCTGCTCCCGCCCTAGCGTGAGAAATAGCCATCTGTGTCAACACTTCGCAAGTGGCATCATTCAATATACGTCCCACCTCAACAATACCATCATGTCCATAGCTTGAAAAAGGATCAAGAGCCACATCCGTCATCACATACATTTCAGGCACCAAATCCTTGACCGTTTTAATAGCTCGCTGCATAAGTCCGTCTGGATTGATCGCCTCGGTACCTTTATTGTCTTTCAGGTCGTCAGCCACTTTGACAAACAAGAGGACACTTTTTATACCCAGATCCCACAAGTCTCTAACCTCATGTTTCAACAAATCGAGACTATAGCGGTAGTATCCTGGCATTGATGCGATCTCTTCCCTGACTCCATTACCTTCCACGATAAATAGTGGAGCAATAAAGTCTGAAGGTGAGATAAGGGTTTCTCTGACCAATGACCTTACGGCTTCACTGGTTCTAAGTCTTCTATTTCTGATAAGTGGAAACATAGGTAGATAATCTTGGAAATTTGTTGACCTTTATGGGTCATCAGTTTTATTATTATTTATCAAGTGGATATGCCATGAATTCAGCCGTTTTAAGCTTTTTCAATCAACAAACTTACCGCATTCCCTCCAAAACCAGTGGCATTGACCATGATACGTTTTGGTATTCTTTGATCTCCACGTGGATTCACCAAGGCATTTTCGAGGTACGGCAGCTTAAAGATACTGCCTTTTTTAAGCATCTCAAGCGCCATGGCAAGATTGAGGGAACTGCTTGCTCCCAAGCTATGCCCTAAAATCCATTTGTTATTACAAAGCTGCGGATGCTGCTCACCAAATACGCTCTGGACGGCCGCCAATTCTGCGCGATCTCCTTTGATCGTACCTGGCGCATGGGTGACAATCGCATCCACTGTTGTAGGGTCGTAAGGCCCTAAAGCTCTTGTCATGCTATCTCGTAAACAATTTCCCTTTGCACTTACTGAGGTAGGACTTTTTAAAGCCTCTATGGCTGTACCGTATCCTATTATTTTGGCCAAAGGATTATCCTCGGCTTTGGTCAATAAAAACATAGCCGCTGCCTCTCCCAAAATCATGCTGTTGTCCCGTTTATTGGGGTCCATTGCTTTACATGGAAAATCCTCCTGATTTCTAGCGTAGATCCGCATCGCCCTCATTTGTGCAATGGTGAACTCTGTAAGTGGTGCCTCACTTCCTCCTACCAAAAAACATGGGGACATACTAGACGCTAACCAAGCGATGGCATTGAGTATGGCGTGAGAACCAGTAGCACAGGTAATGCTGTGGGACAGGCAAGCACCTTCCAATTGAAGATCCTGGGCCACCCAACTGCTGATATTTCCTAAAGTCGTCAATGGTGAGGTATCGGTCGGTACGGTTCCGCTTTCGCGAAAGCGGGAAAAAGCTGCTTCCCATAATCCAGTTGCCCCTCTACTTGAACCAATGTTCACCCCAGTTGCTGCATCGGAAACCTCAATACCTCTCGCAGCCAAAAGAGCAAGCTGAACGCTGCGATCCAAAGAGGCATATTGGGGCGAACTCTCGCGCAAATCCATCAGCTTTGACTCGAATTCTTGATCCAATGGTGCCGTCCAGACATCTTGTTTTAAAGAAAAAGCATGTCTCTCCTGAAAATCAATAAAGTTGCGGACTGGTCCAACAAAATTGTAGTCTTTGATGTAGATCGGGTTTTTCACGTTTGCAAAAATGAGGATTGTACGTTACAAAACCTACGCAAAGACTGGATAAAAGAAAGTAGGTAATCCTACATCTCAAAAAGGAAATAACAGTTGAAATGCTATTTAGAATTATGGAAAACCTTAAACAATTGTTTATTAGTCACCGAAAAATGAAAATCTGTATGCTTGAATCTGTTAAATTTAACCTAACCTCAATCGCTTTAATATTGGTTTAAAGATATTTAAAGAAGAAACCAAAAACATTTAAACCATGAAAAAAACTACTTTTATTGGGATCTCGTTGATTCTGCTTTTAATGCTATTTCCTGGCATAGAGTCCGTGGCCCAAAATCAATTCAATACCGTAATAGCTGGAGGCAGCACCTCTTCATTCGGTAGGGCTCCACAAGGAGAAAGAGCGGTTACCAGAACTGTATTCATAGTTACTGGAGCTGAAATGGCAGCAGCAGGCTTTCTTCTGGGTCAGGAAATATCTGGATTAGGATTCACCTATCAAGCTGCACAGGACATTCCGACCACAGGAAATATGAAGATCTATCTGGAAAATACAACTGCCACCACCAATAATAAGAGTACAGATTGGAACACCATCATCACCCCTATGACGTTAGTGAGTGACGCAAGCACGACCGTGCCTGCTGCTATTGGAGATTATAATATTGAATTCTCAAATGGTGCTACTTTTACTTACACTGGTGATGCCGTTTTTGTAGCTTACGATTTTCAAAATTTGAATAATCCAACTGCCAACACTACAAATACCGCCTTTTGTGATAACTCTGCGGTCGGAGGCGGTGCGGGTGTATTGAGTGCAAGATCAGACGTGGGCTCCCTTGTGCCCCCTACGACGCTGTCTCCATCCTTGTTTAGACCTCAAGCGAGACTTGCTTTTCCTGTGGCATGTGCAAGACCAACCAACTTGAGCGCTGGAAATGAAATGCCTACTTCAACGGTGTTAACCTGGGACCCCAGTACCAGTGGAGGAACAGGAATAGAATTAGAGTTTGGACCCCAAGATTTTACCTTAGGGATGGGAACTACGCGCAGCGGAGCCAGTGTTACTTCACCTTATACCTTAACGGGCTTGTCTCCCAATACAGTCTATGATTATTATGTACGTACCGTTTGTTCAGGCTCAGTGAGTAACTGGAACGGTCCATTTACCTTTACCAGTTTATTTGAGCCCAGTAATTTACCCTACACCACCAGTTTTGAGAATGATGAGTTTTCCTATTTCGGATGGAAGTTTGAAAGAGATCCATCTGGAACCGTAGGTACCTTCTGGTCGCCAGTGAATTTTGGTACTGGAGACCCTGCCGTCAATGATGGAGCTTACTCAGCCCGTGTTGGTGTCGGGGTGAGCACGAGTCAGGCCAATGACTGGATCATATCGAGGGGAGTAAATCTTACCGCCAATCAGGTCGTAGACATTTCCTTCTTTATAGCCGTTCAACAAACGAATACTACCACAGATGCTGGTTATAACCTTACTGTAGGTACAGGACAAGATGTTGCTAGCCAGACCACTGTGCTGGAGAGCGCTAGCGGCTTATCAGGAACTTCTTACACACAACGAACTAATACCTACACCGCACCAGCGGACGGTGTTTATTACTTTGGAATCCAGAATTCCATCCCGCCCAACCCGGCAGGATCCGTTTTTATAGTTGTAGATAGTTTTATGGTGACTACCTCCACCGCCTCCATAGACGAGGTTGAAGAGTTTGAGTTCACGCTTTACCCAAACCCTGCTTCCGATCAATTGCAAATCAGCGTGGGCAATCAACCCATTACGCAATTAAGGATAATGGATATGAATGGTCGGTTGGTCAAGCGTAGTGTGGATCAGCAAACCACAGAGATCAATATGGATATTCAAGACCTTTCCTCTGGGATGTACGTCGTTGAAGTTGATCTGAATGGTAGGACTTTAAACAAAAAGCTAGTAGTGAATTAAGATCTTTCTACGACCCGCAGAAATAAATCCAAATACTGCATAAATAAGAACCTCCCGCAGGATGATTATCCATTCGGGAGGTTTTATATTTTAAAAATAGCTCCAGATGATATGCCATCCAAAAATTGAATGATTAACTCCTGCGCCGTTTTAAGTTGGTCTTGTTGGGTTGTAAAAGGAGGTACCAGATAAATGGTATTCCCCAAGGGTCTGATAAATAAACCTCGATTCCAAAACCACTGAAATATTTGATTGCGTTGATATCCGTATCGCTGCATCTGTATATTCAAATCCAATGCCATTATCACTCCCTTACTCCTGATAGAAGCCACCGACTGATGACTTTGTAGAGATTGAACAAAGTCTTTTTGGGAAGCAGTAATTTGTGTGATTCCTTCCTGTATCGGCACCGATTCCAGCAATCCAATAGCCGCATTGGCCACCGCACAACCCAGCGGGTTACCCGAATAGGTGTGTCCATGGAATAAACCTTTGGCCAACTCGTCATCATAAAAAGCTTCAAACACCTTTGAAGTACAAGTCGTAATAGCCATGGGCATTATTCCTCCGGTCAGCGCTTTTGATAGGCAAATGATATCTGGTTGTGAATGCATTTGATCACTGGCAAAAAAACTACCGGTCTTTCCAAACCCTGTCATGACCTCATCTGCTATCGTAAGTACGCCGTGATGCTGCCACCTTTTGAGGACTATATCTAATTCTTCTGGTCGGTGCATCTTCATGGCCGCTGCTCCTTGAATCAAAGGCTCATATATAAAACTGGCTACCTGTCTGTCCTGAGCCAATTGATCAACCTGAGCGAGGACTTGTTCCAGGTTGTCTGGCGTAGGGACTGGAATGCGCCTGACATCGATAAAAAAATCTTCAAAAGGGCCATTGTACACGGAGAGTCCGCTGGCACTCATAGCTCCGAAGGTGTCTCCATGAAAACCACCCTCCAGGGCGACTACCAAAGGACGTTTCTCATCCCTATTGAAGTGGTATTGAAAAGCCATTTTTAAGGCTATTTCCACACTGGTTGATCCATTCTCAGAGAAAAATAGCTTTGCCTGATTCTCAGGAAGAATGTCTAGTAGGGATTGGGAAAGACGAGCCGCTGGTTCATGCGTCATTCCCGCAAATACCACATGGTGCAAATGATCGAGTTGTTCCTTCATCGCCTTGATCAAAACAGGATGGCGGTGTCCATAGCTGCAAGTATACCAACTGGAGATACCATCAAAATAAGATTTACGTTCCATGTCGTAGAGGTAGTTCCCTTCTGCGCTGGCTATTGCTATAGGCACAGCAGCTGTTTTGTGCTGGGTCAGCGGATGCCAGATATTAGCCTGATCCAACGCTAGCAGTTCTTCTTTGGTCATAAGGCTCTTAGTTTTTCTCTCAAGCTACCGGCCAAGTCTTTGATTATCTCTGGATCAAGTTTTTCCAGCCTAGGCAGATGTCCTAAAGTCGGTATGCCTGTCATCTCCTCAATGATTTCAATAGTTCCTTCTAGTCGTACATCGTTGTATAAGACGCCCACTTGAGTCACACCCAGTTGCTTCAAAACTTGCAGACTAAGTAAGGTGTGATTAATACTCCCCAGATAACCCGAACTCACCAGGATGACTTTATCTTCTTTATGGATCAAATCGGCAATAGTTTGTTCTTGATTAATAGGAACCAGTAAGCCTCCCGCCCCTTCAATAACCAGATCTGCCTGGGTAATCGGACGGACGATGTCTGACATCTCGATTTGAACACCGTCAATTTCAGCTGCCTTGTGCGGACTCATTGGCGTTTGTAATCTATAGGCTTCTGGATGGATGGTGGTACTTTTATTTGAAATCAATGATCGCAGCTTGCTAGCATCCGTCTCTTCGAGCCCGCTTTGAATAGGTTTCCAATAATCAGCTTTCAGTGCCTCGGTGATGATGGCCGCTGCAAGTGTCTTTCCTACATCTGTTCCTATCCCTGTAATAAAATAATTATTCATCGACATTAAATTTGTAGTTGCAATCCTTGCACTGGAAAGTATGACGTTGCCTCAATGGTGATAAACTATAATAAATAGCGCTTAAGGTTTCAGTAAAAGTTCGGGCGGTACTAATGTCAATAATTTCTCTGGCGTTGCGTTTTCGGCAATTAGGACATTGAACATATTCCACGCGATGCCGCAATAGATCTGGATTCCATTGCTCCAATAGCCCCATAGCTTTGAGAAAATCCTCACGATATACCTGCATCTTAACACCTCCAAGCGCATTGGTAGCAAATGGATCCGTAGCGACAGTGAATTCGTCCTTCAGAAATACATCAATATCCTCACTTTCCAATTTACCTTTGATGATGACCGCCTCGGCTGGATACGAGAATACTGCAATGGTTTTGAACTTACTCATAAACGCTTGATGTTTAAAGAGAGTATTTGGAGCAATTGCTCAATTTCTTGGGAAGTGTTAAAAGCATGTAGGCAAATGCGCAGGCGTTCTTCTCCTTTAGGAACGGTGGGAGAGAAAATCGGCCTGACATCAAAGCCATTCTCCTGCAGTATTTGGGAAGCCCTTTTGACCTTAGAATTATCTTTGATGATACAAGCTTGTATAGCGGTATCGCTTTCGCGAAAGCGTAATCTTAATCCATTTTGAACCACCAATTTATTAAATACACTGATCAGTTCTTGCAACTGATGTACAGTTTCTGGTTGGGTTTGAAGCAACTGGTAGCCTTGAGCAATATTTTTCAGCGAATGCTGAGGCAACGCTGTAGTATAGATCAAACTACGTGCATAATTAATCAGATATTCCTTGAGGTCCGTAGAACCTAGAATAGCAGCACCATGACTACCTAGGGCCTTGCCAAAAGTAACTACCCTGGCAAAAATGTTTGATTCCAGACCAAGTTTTTGAGCTAACCCCTCTCCTTGATCACCCGTCACGCCAATAGAATGAGCCTCATCCAAAATCAAATGCACATTATTGTAAAGTTGGCATAATGCGACCAAACGCTCCAAGTCTGGCTGGTCACCGTCCATAGAAAATACAGCCTCGGTTATCACATATACCTCTCTTCCCTCAGCCTGGCTAAATTTGGACAACAGTATTTCCAGGTGATCTAGGTCATTATGATAGAATTTAAGGGCCTTGGCATGTGAGAGTCGGATACCATCACGTATACTGGCGTGGACATATTGATCATATAGAATGAGATCGGACCGGTCAGTTAGACAGGATATCAAACCAATATTGGCATCATAACCTGAATTGAAAATTAAGGCATCTTCCACGCGATGAAATTGGGCAATCTTGCGTTCCAAATCTTCATAATAAGAAGAGTGGCCGGTAATGAGTCTACTTCCAGTGGCTCCAGCTGGTTGATTGCTTTGTTGTAAAATTTTGTTTGAAAACCCTAAATAATCGTTGGAAGAAAAGTCGATGAGATTGTTAGAAACCTGCAACGACCTTAAGCTTCCTGAAAAATGTCTGATACCTAATCTGGTCTGTAGCTTATCTGGCAGCATCCTGCAAAAATAGCAATAATGAAGGGTGCGCACCTCCTATTATCATTTTAATCAATCGGTGTTGATGAATTACTAAGGTGATGATTCTATAGGCAAGCCTCCTGTGATTTGTAAAGTATAGTTTTATCCTTAAATTTGAGCTAATTCAACTTATAATACTACCTTAGCTATTCATTATCAATCCATACTATGAAACGATTATTTATCATTTTGGCTTTGTTGGGCGGCGGAATGCTTTCGGCCCAGAGTCTTTCTAAAGAAATGACCATTGCTTTAAAAAACAATGACAACCTTGCTTTAGCGGCGCTTGTCGATGACAGCAATAAAAACACCTGCTTTAGCATGGGGCAGCACCAGGCTTCCTTAATTCAATTGGCCGTGCAAATGAATGAACGAGATATAGTTTCCTATTTGTTGAATGAGCAAAAGGTAGAGCCGGATACTTCTTGTGGAAACGCCACCGCTTTGATTCTGGCCGCTAAATCAGGTCAAACTGAGATTGTAAAACTTTTGGTAAAAGCAGGTGCTGATATAAGTGCCTCCTATGAAGGTCAGACTGCTGCAGATGTAGCCTTAAAAAATGGCCACCAAGAGGTACTGCCACTCTTGAAATAAATAAATTTACCTCAATAAGAAAAAATCCTGTCGCTGTCGGCAGGATTTTTTTTGTAGTGAAAATTGAGGGAAAGGCTTACCAACAGGATCTTTGAAGGAAGCTCCAATACTTTGAAAAAAAAATAAATTCAATAAAGAAATGGTTTTAACACTGAATAATAATTAATGTTTTAACTTTATGTCAACCTTTAAACTTTATTTTTATGAAACTCCCTAACAATCTTTTTAGATCCTGTGCTGTAATTAGCCTTGTATTCGCCTCATGTCAAACCGAAGAGAAATTTGAGGATGAGATCCAACAGGAAACTGAACTCCAGATCACACTATTGGAAGAACAATCAGCTTTTGATTCCAGCCTTCCTAGAGAAACCGTTACTCTTTATGGTACCGAAATTGAAATGATCGCTTTAGGCAATGGAGATTTTGCCCTGGGCGATATGATCTTCAATCAAGACTACCTTGATCAGTCCAATGCTACCCTAGGCAAAGGTGTGATCGATCGTAGAGCAGGAAAATGGCCAAACAAAACTATTCTCTATCGTTATTCTAACAATATGCCACAGGCGACCAAAGATAAGGTCAACTACGCAGCCAATTACATTACCAATAATACTGAACTTACCGTCAGGAAATGGAACAGCAACGACTCTGCTGGATACGTTTGGGTAGGTTATGTCGAGGACAGAGGCTGTAGTGCGCAAGTCGGCTACTTGAATCAAAAATTTCCTGGACAACGCATGAATATTGCTCCTGGTTGTTCCAATGGATCTACCATTCACGAATTTCTGCATGCTGCTGGAGTTATACACGAGCAGAACCATCATAACAGAGATCAATATGTAGAGGTTCTTTACCAAAACATTAGGGACGATGTGGAATTTAACTACACTAAGTTGTCTGACGCAAATGGATATGAGATCTCTGATGTACTGGATTTAAATTCAATCATGATGTATGGTTCTTACTTTTGGCAAACCGATGCCGCAAAACAGAATGGATGGAGAACTATGCGTACGGTAAACGGAGGCACCATTACTCCCAATAGGTCCTACATGACACAAAAAGATATTAATGTCATCAACGGCTGGTACTAATACCAGACTAACTTTATGTTTAATCCCTGCCAAATGGCAGGGGTTTTCTTTTGGAAAGAATTCAATTCTAGCATTTTCAACTATAATACAGAACAAAATCCTTATCAGGATTGATGGTGATTGAACAAAATGAATCTTACCCAATATCCAAAAATTGAGTCCATCAATAAGTGCGAAGACGAACCCATTGCCTTCTACCCGCAGGTTCAAGGTCATGGATGCCTCTTGGTCGAACGAGATATAGTTTCCTATTTGTTGAATGAGCAAAAGGTAGACCCGGATACTTCTTGTGGAAACGCCACCGCTTTGATTCTGGCCGCTAAATCAGGTCAAACTGAGATTGTAAAACTTTTGGTAAAAGCAGGTGCTGATATAAGTGCCTCCTATGAAGGTCAGACTGCTGCAGATGTAGCCTTAAAAAATGGCCACCAAGAGGTACTGCCACTCTTGAAATAAATAAATTTACCTCAATAAGAAAAAATCCTGTCGCTGTCGGCAGGATTTTTTTTGTAGTGAAAATTGAGGGAAATGCTTACCAACAGGATCTTTGAAGGAAGCTCCAATACTTTGAAAAAGAAATAAATTCAATAAAGAAACGGTTTTAACACTGAATAATAAATAATATTTTAACTTTAGGTAAACCTTTTAAAATGTATTTTTATGAAACTCCCTAACAATCTTTTTAGATCCTGTGCTGTAATTAGCCTTGTATTCGCCTCATGTCAAACCGAAGAGAAATTTGAGGATGAGATCCAACAGGACACTGAACTCCAGATCACACTATTGGAAGAACAATCAGCTTTTGATTCCAGCCTTCCTAGAGAAACCGTTACTCTTTATGGTACCGAAATTGAAATGATCGCTTTAGGCAATGGAGATTTTGCCTTGGGCGATATGATCTTCAATCAAGACTACCTTGATCAGTCCAATGCTGCCCTAGGCAAAGGTGTGATCGATCGTAGAGCAGGAAAATGGCCAAACAAAACTATTCTCTATCGTTATTCTAACAATATGCCACAGGCGACCAAAGATAAGGTCAACTATGCAGCCAATTATATTACCAACAATACTGAACTTACCGTCAGGAAATGGAACAGCAACGACTCTGCTGGATACGTTTGGGTAGGTTATGTGGAGGACGCAGGCTGTAGTGCCCAGATCGGCTACTTGAATCAAAAATTTCCTGGACAACGTATGAATATTGCTCCTGGGTGTTCCAATGGATCTACTATTCACGAATTTCTGCATGCTGCTGGAGTTATGCACGAGCAGAACCATCATAACAGAGATCAATATGTAGAGGTTCTTTACCAAAACATTAGGGACGATTTGGAATTTGCCTACACTAAGTTGTCCGACGCAAATGGATATGAGATCTCTGATGTTGTGGATTTAAATTCAATCATGATGTACGGCTCTTACTTTTGGCAAACCGATGCCGCAAAACAGAATGGATGGAGAACTATGCGCACGGTAAGTGGAGGCACCATTGTTCCCAATAGGTCCTACATGACACAAAAAGATATTAATGTCATCAACGGCTGGTACTAATACCAGACTATCTTTATGTTTAACCCCTGCCAAATGGCAGGGGTTTTCTTTTGGAAAGAATTCAATTCTAGCATTTTCAACTTCAATACCAACCAAAATCCTTATCAGGATTGATGGTGATTGAACTTACTGCCGATAAAAAGAGCTATTTGAAAATACTTCAACAAAGTTTTTGTAGGAATAATACTTATTTGTTTATTTTTGGATGATTGTCATTGAACAAAATGAATCTTACCAAATATCCAAAAATTGAGTCCATCAATAAGTGCGAAGACGAACCCATTGCCTTCTACCCGCAGGTTCAAGGTCATGGATGCCTATTGGTCACGGACGAGAATTTTGTGATCCAACAGGCCAGTTCCAACGCAGAAGAATTTCTAGGTCAATCAGCAACCGATCTTCAATATTGCGCCATTGAGCAAGTTTTTTCAAAGGAGGTCTTGCAGGAATTAAATCATTGGAAAAAGGATCCAGTGCCATTCAAAGCGTATCAATTGGATGGAAATCATTCCTCATTATTATGTATTCCAGGAACTACAGCTGTAGGTTATTTGCTGAGTATTGAATCAAACATTGACGCGAGTGAACATAACAATTTCCAACAGAAAATTCTAAGTGTTTTTGGAAGTTTGTCACAGACCAGAAACCTAAATGATCTTACGCAAAAGGCAGCTCAACAATTTAAGGATCTTTTGAGCTATGACAGGGTGATGATTTACCAATTTGATGAATGTTGGAATGGAAATGTCATCGCTGAGGTAAAAAATGAAGAATTGGAACCCTGGTTGGGATTACAGTATCCTGCTAGCGACATTCCCACCAATGCACGCAAGCTTTTTCATCGTCAAAGAGTGCGCAGTATCAGTAACGTACAGGAGGACTATGCTTCCATGATACCAGTTGCACACCCTCAAACCAATGAGCTTACAAATATCAGTGATACCGACTTACGAGGATCTTCCCCTTTTCATATCGAGTACCTGAATAATATGGGAGTAAGCGCAACCTTAAGCTGTGCCATCATCCTCAATGACGAGTTATGGGGCCTAATTGCTTGTCATCATTACAGCCCTAAAACAATGTTGTACCACACAAGACAATCTTGTGTACTCTTGGCTGACATGTTAGCCGCGCAAATCACAGAAAAGGAAAGCAAATCTTACCTGGAGAATATTGAAAAGGCCACCGAGGTGAGGTCCTCTATCATTTCTGGTATTAGTCAGAAATGGGATTTGGCAGATGGATTGACAAAAAAGGAAGGTCCAAACGCCATGGATCTATTTCCCTGCTCCGGATTTTCAATCTCGTTTGATCAAGAAATCAGAAACATTGGCCAAGTGCCAGAAAGAGCAATTCTACAACGTATCATCCTTGAATTACAAGATCAGTGTGGAGAGAAAGATTTTTATTCCACAGACTGCCTGAAGGATGTTTTACCTTGGATTAACGAGGAAAATGCTAGAAAATTCTCAGGTGTTTTATTTTACAAAATTTCAAAGAGCAAGGACGAGGCTGCTATCTGGTTTAGACAAGAACAGATAAAGACTATTGAGTGGGGTGGTAATCCTAATCAGGGGAAATTGAGCAACGAGAATCAAATACGACTTTCTCCACGCAAATCATTTGACAAATGGTCTGAAGAGGTCAAATTCACCAGCATTTCGTGGAAAAAACATGAAAAAGCAAGTGCCATGGCATTGGTACAAGATTTACGTAATCTGATTGTCAGTAAATACGGTGAAATTTCAAATTTGAATCGCCAACTCAATAGCTTGAATAAAGAGTTGGAGAGCTTTAGCTACAGTGTTAGTCATGATTTAAGGGGACCGCTAAGAGGCATCGATGGCTTTGCACAAATCTTAATGGAGGACTATGCAGATGTTCTGGATGAGTACGGTAAAGAGTCTCTGAAAATCATCATCAATTCTGCAGACAAAATGAATTCGCTGATGGACGATATCCTCAGCTACAGCGGACTGAGTAAAACCGTCAAAATCGATGATTTTCATGATGTAAATAGTCTATGTCAGGAAATCATGAGGGATAACAATACCCAAAAGTATTACCCTAATACTGAAGTTTCAATATCTACTGATATTCCGAAGATTTATGGAGACAAAGCCATGATCTACCAATTATTTTCCAATTTGTTGTTAAACGCCTTTAAATATTCTAGCAAATCGGAATCACCCCTGATAGAGGTTGGCTATGAAGATACTGACGAGCATATTGTCTATTACATCAAAGACAATGGAATAGGGTTCAAAGAAGAGTACGCCCAAAAGATTTTTGGCATCTTCAGTAGACTGGTCAAAGACGAATATAAAGGCACCGGTGTCGGGCTTGCCATAGTTCAACGGATTGTCTATCGTCATAACGGACAAGTGTGGGCCGAATCCAAAGAAGGAGAAGGAGCAACTTTTAAATTTTATATCCAAAATCCTGCTCAATGAACACCGGAAAGCGCACATTGATTCATATAGAGGACCGTATGGAGGACATACAATTGGTCAAACGCGTGTTGGAAAAGCAGTTTGATGATGTTGCTGTAGTAAGCTTAAATGACTCGGAGAAGGTGATGGAGGAAATTAGTAATGGAAGTTTTTTAAAGAGAAGACCTTTTCTTATTGTGATGGACATCAAGATGCCAAAAATTACTGGATTAGAATTGTTGCGCGAACTCAGGTCCAGGGACGAATATAAACGTATCCCCTGCGTGATTCTGAGCTCCAGCACACACCCCAATGATCTACAGGAAGCTTATGATCATCATGTAAACAGCTATGTAGAAAAACCTAAAAATTTTGCCAATCTAAGAGCAACTTTAGTGACCTTGGTCAACTATTGGCTCAACCTAAATTTAACTTAGCCATGATTGACCAACACCTTAAATTCTTACTGGTCGAGGACGAAATTACCGACGCAGTGTTGATACAGCGCCAAATTGAAAAGTGCGTAGCTGGAACTGAAATCAGAGTGACAGATAAGCTCCTTTCTTTCCGACATGCCTTAAAAACATTTATTCCAGATATCGTGATGACTGATTATGATTTGGTTGGATTTAACGGAATCGACGTGATTAATAATTTAGAGGAGGTTTACCCCAATACACCTGTGATCGTTTGCACTGGGACCCTGAATAGCGAAGAGCTAGCCGCCAACATCATCTTAAAAGGTGCTGCTGGATTTCTTTTGAAGTCTGATATCAATAACCTTCACAAAAGGCTTGAACCCATTCTTAAGGAAGTACTGAACAACAAAAAGAAAATCTTTGCTCGCTTGGAAAAAGAACGTCAGCAAAGGGAAGAACTCAATAGAATCCACACCATTCTAAAGAATGCTGCTTCCGCAGATGAACAAGATGAAAAAACAAAGGAATATTACCAAAAGGCATTAACAGAAATTGCTGATCGTTTGCCCAGCATTATGAAATAAGCAAATTACCATGCTACAACAGCTGAGAGACGCTACCAGATCCATACACGATGAGTTGGAACAATTAAGCGGCGTAGATAAAATTATGGATCAAAGCATAGATAGGACAGGCTATGAAAGAATCCTGGAAGTTAATTACCATACCTATGCTACGGTGGAAAAAAAGATTGCCCCGTATTTATCGGTCCAACCCATTTCAAGCCGGATAGCAATGGATTTGAACCACCCTCCCTCAAATAATGCTGAGACGTTTAATTATCATCTTCATTCTAAAGATGAGGCCTTGGGCGCTAAATACGTACTGGAAGGGTCTATGTTAGGTGCGTCGTTAATAGCACGTGCACTGCAGGATTGCGTGAAGCTACAACCGCTATCAGAACAACATTTTTACAAAAAAGCGACCAAAGAGAGTATGGCAGATTGGCCGTCGCTGATGAATGAGCTGAAAGAGGTACCTTCTGATTCAGCACAGGCACAAGACATTATTACTGGTGCGCTGCGAACTTTCAATTTATTTAAAAGAAACTACTTACAGCTTCGAGCTTAACTAGGAAAAACTGAAATTTAATAATAGAAAAACGCCCCAAGTTTTACTGAGAAACTTGGGGCGTTTTTATTAATTAGTATAAGGAATTAGTCTGCCAAAACAATAGCTTTATTGTCCGTCATTTCCAACACTCCACCGGTGATTTGAAAATCAGTAGTCCCATCAACTTTTGTGAAACGAGCAGCGACGGCCTCGTCCAACTGGATATTTCCAAAGATCTTAACCGCTCCTTTAGTAAGTAAGGAAACCACAGGGGCGTGATTATCCAACATCTGGAACTGTCCGTTTACACCTGGAACCGATACAGACTCCACCTCACCGCTGAAAATGGTCATTTCTGGAGTAACGATTTCTAAAATCATAAATATGTTTTTAATGAATCTGCTTTAATCAAGAGCGCTTGGCCCCTTCATTCAGTTGGTATTGATGACGGATTAAGCCTCAGAAAGCATTTTTTCTCCAGCCTCAATCGCTTCCTCGATGGTTCCTTTAAGGTTAAAGGCACTTTCAGGAAGGTGATCCAACTCTCCATCCATAATCATGTTAAATCCTTTGATGGTATCTTTAATATCTACCAACACCCCTTTCAAACCTGTAAACTGCTCGGCCACGTGGAATGGCTGAGAAAGGAAACGTTGTACACGTCTAGCGCGGCTTACGGCAAGCTTATCTTCTTCGGATAATTCTTCCATACCTAAGATGGCAATAATATCCTGCAACTCTTTATAACGCTGCAACAATTCCTTAACGCGCTGTGCACAGTTATAATGGTCTGCACCTAAAATATCGGCAGTAAGGATACGAGAAGTAGAGTCTAATGGATCTACCGCTGGATAAATACCCAATTCGGCAATTTTACGAGACAATACAGTAGTAGCATCCAGGTGGGCAAAAGTAGTTGCTGGTGCCGGGTCCGTAAGGTCATCGGCAGGTACATAAACAGCCTGTACCGAAGTAATGGAACCTTTTTTAGTGGAAGTAATACGCTCCTGCATGGCACCCATCTCAGTAGCCAATGTAGGTTGGTAACCTACCGCAGATGGCATACGACCCAACAAGGCAGATACTTCAGAACCAGCTTGTGTAAATCTAAAGATATTATCTACAAAGAAAAGTACATCTTTTCCTTGTCCATCGCCAGCTCCATCACGGAAATACTCGGCAATAGTCAATCCAGAAAGTGCTACTCGAGCACGTGCTCCTGGCGGTTCATTCATCTGACCAAATACAAAAGTGGCCTTAGAATCCCTCATGACAGTTTTATCAACTTTTTTAAGATCCCAACCACCTTCTTCCATGGAATGCATAAAGTCATCACCATATTTGATGATTCCAGACTCTAACATTTCACGTAATAAATCGTTTCCTTCACGGGTACGTTCACCCACACCGGCAAATACCGAAAGTCCTCCGTGTCCCTTGGCGATGTTGTTGATTAATTCTTGAATCAATACCGTCTTACCTACACCTGCTCCACCAAAAAGTCCAATTTTACCCCCTTTGGCATAAGGCTCGATCAGATCAATTACTTTGATCCCTGTAAAAAGCACTTCGGTAGAAGTAGAAAGGTCCTCAAAGGCAGGTGCCTCACGGTGAATAGGAAGTCCATCCTGACCAGCTTTAGGAAGGTCACCCAAACCATCAATCGCATCTCCAATCACGTTAAACAAACGACCATATACATCATCACCAATCGGCATCTGAATCGGGCTACCTGTGGCAGTTACCGCAGTACCACGGCTCAAACCGTCAGTAGAATCCATGGATATCGTCCTTACCGTGCTTTCTCCAATGTGGGACTGTACCTCAAGTACGAGCAGGGATCCATCCTCTCTTTTGATTTCTAGGGAATCATAAATTTTGGGAAGTGCGCCTTTTGCACTGTCAAATGTTACATCTACCACCGGTCCGATGATCTGTGAAACGCTACCTGTAATCTGCGACATTGATATAATGTTTTAAAGCTTAAAAAGATACAGCTTTTGAGGGCTGTTTTTCGTGGCGCAAAGATACTGCATTCCTGTTTATAAAAACAGCGTGTTTTTTAATTTTTTTGGGAGATATAAATCCACCTGGATGAGTAAGACTTATAAAGTTTCATACCGTACTTTATCATAAAGGATAATCTCGCTTTCGCGAAAGCGGACACCCCCTGCAGCTGGTCTTAAGAAAATGAAAATTTACAGCTAATCAATCAGCACACCTTCCTGCTCCATGACGGGTAGCGTGGTGGTCTTGTTCTCGGAAATAGAGTAAGCGCTGGCTATATAAACTTTATCAAATAGCTGTTGCCCCACAAAATAGGTGAGTATGAATTCGTTTTCAAAGGCAAAGACTTCTTCCATGATCAATTCGACTTTGATGGCCGATTTTGCCGCTACTACCTTAAACGCATGTCTGAAGGTGGATGTTTTACGTCCATCTTTATGTTTGCCCCTACTCATGATCATGACTGATTCCAACGGCTCAGTGGTATTATTGATTAAATATACCACCCAATCGTGCGAGCTAAAATCATCGTTCCATTCCCTGACCACAGCGATATGGACATTTTTTACCTCTGGAATGTGAATATCCTTTTTCATGAATTTAATTACACAGCAATTTGTATTAACACAATACAGCCAATCATTTAAAGCTACTGGAAAGCCCTGTTAAATGGCACTAGAGAACTGTTTGAGGAATCGAACGTCATTCTCAAAGAACATGCGTATATCTCCGATTTGATACAGCAACATAGCAATGCGTTCCACTCCCATTCCAAAGGCAAATCCACTATACTCTTCTGGGTCAATTCCACAATTGGTAAGAACAGCCGGATCTACCATACCACAACCTCCAATTTCTAACCATCCGGTACCTTTGGTGATGCGATAATCGGTTTCAGTTTCCAGACCCCAAAAGATATCAATTTCGGCACTGGGCTCGGTAAATGGAAAATACGAAGGCCTTAACCTGATCTTTGACTTTCCAAACATTTCTTGGGTAAAGTAAAGTAAGGTTTGTTTCATATCAGCAAAACTAACTTCCTTGTCAATATAAAGTCCTTCTACCTGATGGAAGATACAATGCGCTCTGGCACTGATCGCTTCGTTCCTGAAAACTCTACCTGGTGAAATGGTCCTGATGGGAGGTTGGTGATCTTCCATATACCTTACCTGTACACTAGAAGTGTGGGTGCGCAACAAAACGTCAGGGTTGGTTTGGATAAAAAAAGTATCCTGCATATCTCTAGCCGGATGGTGTTCAGGAAGATTGAGCGCGGTAAAATTGTGCCAGTCGTCCTCGATTTCTGGACCCTCGCTTACATTAAAACCTATTCTTGAAAATACATCAATGATCTGGTTTTTTACAACCGATATAGGGTGCCTGCCTCCGATATTCATTGGTGTACCTGTACGGGTAAGATCACCGTGGATACCTGCCTCTTCTTGTTGAGACTCTAATCGGGACTTAAGATCTTCAACCTTTTCGGTGGCTTTTTGTTTGAGTTCATTGATCGCCTGACCAAACGCCTTCTTCTGGTCATTGGGCACTTCCTTAAATTGAGCAAAGAGTTGTTTAAGCAATCCCTTACTCCCTAAATATTCAATTCTGAAAGCCTCTATTTGTTCCTGTGAGTCTGCCTGAAAAGCAACCACCTTATCAATATGTTCTTTAACCTTATCCAGCATGATCCTGATTCTAAGTCGGCAAATTTAGTCAATTCCACCTGCTTTTGCAGTTAAAGGGCTTTCTTCTTTTCAATATCCAAATAGATGTATTGCATAAGAAAAAATACAGCCACCGCACCGAAGCAATGCCACAACCAATGGGTTCCCATATTTAGGAATGCCAGGTCGTACTTTTTATCCAGGGTCCTAAAGCCTACCGCCGTAAGGAAAGAAGCCACCGCAAAAGCAATGAACCGCATATTTTTCCAATTGTTTTTATAGGCATAAAATACAATCGGAAAGAGTACAGCTACTGCAGTTCCTATATAGCCAATAGATATGCGATATCCTTCTGGAAGTGAAACTACCCTCGGGATTACATTGAGGGCAAAGATACTAGCAATCACTAATAACTTACCCCAGAGACTTACAGGTAGCCTTAAAGCAAAATAAACCGCACAAGCTGCAAGTAAGAGAACAATGGGCACCCAATCTAACAACAGCCAAAACTCATGGCTACGGGTGGCATGATAAACAGTGCCTCCAATAAATCCGAAAAAGAATATGGGCATACAAGCTCTTAAAAACCAGTGCTTATGATTTGAACGATAAATCAGCCAACTGAAATAAAAGATGCACCCGAGAAAAACAAAATTGCTGGCTGTATTAAATGGCTCCACCGGAAAACGCCCCATTATCGTTTCCTTATAGATCGGCCCTGAATCACCAACTTCCTGAATGAATTTTAACAGCATTACTGCGTAGGATTAATCTGCTAAAATAAAGAATGCCTCACACATCAACCTACGAATCTTTAAAACAGTATTTTTTTTAACCAAAGGCATTCATTTACAGTTATTGAAATTCAGGCCCTTGGGCTTCCAGATTCATTTTCTTAATAACTACTTATAGGAAGGACTTGATCGTTTTGAATAAATTTATATGTTTGTCATCATGCAAGTTGGATCCTACATCTCCGAACTTTTATACCGACACGAATGTGTGGTTATTCCTGGTTATGGTGCGCTATTGTCCCGCAGGGTTCCTGCCCAGCATTTTGCCAGTAGCCATACCATTTACCCCCCAAAAAAAGGTTTAGGTTTTAACGCACAAATTACCCAAAACGATGGACTATTGGCCAATCATATAGCCTCCGTTAAGAATATTGGGTTTGATCAAGCGGTACAAGAGATTCGAGATTACGTAAGATTTTTGGATCAGGAAATTGAAGAGCATGGTTCAGTCACTATTCACAAAGTGGGTCGCTTCACGCGAAATAATGAGCAGGCACTTCAATTTACACCCATGTATCTGGTCAACTATCTTCCTGAAGCCTTTGGACTAAGCCTTCACGAGACTTATGCTATTGACAGATTGCCTTCCTCCCAAACACAAACTGCAACAGCCATAGAAAATGACGTCCTTGAGCAGCAAGCGGACAGCCCGGTAGTTACGTTAGAAACTCCTGCCACCCGATCTTCCGCCTGGATTAGAGTAGCCGCTGTTGGTGCTGTATTATTAGGAATAGGTTATTTAGGCGTGAACAGCTATCAAAAACAGCAACTAGACCAACAAGTTGCCGTAGAAAAAATGGCCCAAGAGCAATTACAATCAAGGATTCAAGAGTCGAGTTTCTTGATCAATACACCTCTCCCCAGTGTTGAAATTGAGGTATCACCATTGATTAAAAATTACCACATTGTGGCTGGTGCTTTCCGTGATCCCGCCAATGCTGATAAAAGGGTTCGTCAATTGCAGCGACAAGGCTATGACGCCAGGCGTATAGGTGTGAACCGATACGGATTGCACAACGTTGCTTTTTCTAGTTTTGTAGAACGCCATGATGCCATCAACGAATTGAATAAACTGCGCCAGCTTGGTTTTTCCCAGGCATGGTTGTTTACCGGTCAATTACCGCAAAAATAGATCCCATTCGATGCCTGCATCCCAGTCCCAGCTCCTTTTTGGAGCCCAAACCACGCGTACAAAATTTAGGCGACTTGAACCAGAAGATTTTGAGGTTTGGAAAGCGCTATTTGAGCTTCCAGATACCAGGAAATTCCTGGGCATGTCTTCTGGACTGACCAGCCAGCAGCAATGCGAAAAATGGTTTGAGATTTCATTTAATCGGTATAAGGAAGGCTTAAGCGGAATGAACGTCATGATAGACAAGGCCACTGGGAAATTTGTAGGGCAGTGCGGACTATTGATACAAACTGTTAATGGACAACCAAGACTGGAAGTCGGCTATTCTATTCATCCGGATTTTCATAGAAAAGGTTACGCCAAAGAGGCTGCTGTTTTCTTACGTGATTTGGCTTTTGAAAAATCCTATGACAAAGCATTTGGCAACAGTTTGGTCTCAGTGATTCATCACCAGAATCAAGGCTCCATCAATGTTGCCTTGCACAACGGAATGACAAGAGAAGCTGCTTATGAAGACGATAAGAACCCGGAATGTTTTGTGGTTTACTCCATCAGCAGGATAACCTGGGAGGAATTGAAAGCCAAAAGATAAGGTCTTAGGACCAAATTAATAACAACAGCTACAGAATTGCCTATTTTTACAATTCAAAATCAATCTATCATGGGGCTACTCATATTTTATGCACTTATTTCCATCATATTTTCTTTCTTATGCTCCATTCTTGAGGCGGTTTTACTAAGTATCAACCCCACTTTTATCAAGGTCAAAGAGCAGGAAGGTAAATCCTATATTCCCGCCTTGAAATCCTTAAAAGGAGATGTAGATAAACCTTTGATTGCCATACTGACGCTAAATACACTTGCGCATACTGTAGGAGCTATTTTAGTGGGTGTGCAGGCAGAAGCCTTGGTGGATGAGGGATACCAAGCCTATGTGTGGGGCATACCATTGGTCGGAGTTGTATCGGCTATTATGACGGTATTGATCCTCATTGTTTCTGAAATCATCCCTAAAACTATTGGTGCTACTTATTGGCAGAATTTGGCTGGATTCTCAACAAGGGCATTGAAAGCAATGATATGGCCACTGAAATGGACTGGAATACTTTGGTTCCTACAATTAACCACCAAGACCATCGGAAAGAGCGCACACATCAGCACCATGACCCGTGAGGAATTTGTTGCCATTACAGAAACCGCCGAAAAAGAAGGCGTTTTTGAACCTACTGAAGGTCAGTTTATCAAAAGCCTAATGAATTTTAATAAAATTAAGGTGAAAGATATCATGACGCCACGATCGGTTATGTTTATGGCTCCTCAATCAATGACCATTAAAGATTTCTTTAAAGAAAATCAAGACTTGAGATTTTCTAGGATTCCAGTGTTTGGTGCCAATCGCGACGACATCAAAGGTTATGTACTAAAAGACCATATTCTAGCTGATATAATTCACGACAAGCCTGCTGAAACACTGGAAGATTTAAGACGTGAAATCACTATGGTGCCAACCAATCTTCCGATCCCACTACTCTTTGAACGTATGATCAGTAGCAAGGAACACATGGCACTAGTAGTAGACGATTATGGAAGCGTTCAAGGAGTGGCAACTATGGAAGATGTAATTGAAACCATGTTAGGACTTGAAATCATGGATGAAAGCGATAACGTGGAGGACATGCAGTTATTGGCCAGGAAGAATTGGGAAAAACGCAGTACTTGGGCCAAAGAACAGGAGGGTTGATCAACTTAACTTCGGTAAAAATTGATGACCTCCTTCTGGTTTGAAACAGGTAAGATAACGCCATTGCGCAGCATATAACTTTGATCCGCCGCATTTAGGATTTCTTCATAATAATGGTCACTGATCATGATTCCTTTATGTTGCTTTTGCTGTTGTAAAATGGCATGAACTCTTTCTATCTGCAAGGGAGAAAGCATAGAAAATGGCTCATCCAACAACAAAAAGGGTTTATCGAGATAGATCACCAGCAAAAATTCCAGAAACCTGCGTTCGCCTACCGAAAGTTGACCTACCCTTGTAGAGTGAATCTTATGGATCAGGGGTTCGTACAGAACCTTATCTTGTTTTTCTACCGCTGGAAACCACATTTGCACCACATCTGTAACTTTGGGAGAACGCATCAAAAAAGGATCTTGAGGGAGGTAGCCGACCAATTGGTGACGATTCCGATTCCGTAAGTGAATACGCTCACCGTCGTGATAGGCCTCTGCTTTCGCTTTAAGCGAACCAAATATCAACTTCATTAAAGTGGACTTGCCCGCACCATTTCTGCCTAACAAACCATGGATTTTACCTTGATGTAAAGTCAGCTTGAACTCGCCCAATATTTTGGTGGATTGAAACAAGCCTAGATGACAGGAATGTAAATGAATATCAAGCCTGGACATATACGGAATAGAGATTGTACAACACTGCAGCAACCAACGCCCAGGTAAGATGTAACAAAAATGCGCTTCCAACACGGGATCCGAGTCCTACAGAGAGATTTTGGAACACGTATTCTTCCGGGCGGTGTAGCCATTTCTGGGCAAGTAGCCCCAGCAAAAAGCCACCCGTTAAAAAAACAATGATGGTATAATAAAAGGGTCGACCCAAGGCCAGCGTGCTCAAGCTCACACATAAATTATAAAACAAAACCCTCCAGGCATACCACATATGCAATTGGATATACTTCATTCCTGAATAGTCTCGAGAATTTCCTTATAAGTCTTATCATTATTGGGATGGGTCTCGAGGTATTCAAAAACTTCAGAAATAACACGCCTTGAGGCCCCAAGCTCTTCAAAAATTTGTACGTCCGCGCTCCAGTTGGCCAAATTACCTGTACGTTGAGCTAGCTCCTCAGACAATTGGTCTATTTTTTTAAGCTCCTGATAGCCTTGGGTATTTTTGAGTTTATTGATCTCTCCATAAAGATCTCCAAAAGTGAGTTTTTCCAACGTATTGTCCTTGGTCAGTTTCCGGAGCATGGAGGTAAGGCTTTCCAGCCTTCCAAAAAACTTAATATCAAAATCATCAATACCACAAGGCTTGAGTTTTTTTATCTCTCGTCTCAAGGCTTGTTCATCTTGTAAGCTCCCATCGAGCAAAAAATCAAGCTTTTGTTGTAGAACTGCCTCACAATCAGGATGGATGTTTTGTTGACCGCTCACCAACGATGTAGAAAACACACTGATGAATAAAAGCAAGAAAATTTTAAATGGTTTCATAAAGACAATAACGATTCAGTTACAAAGTTCGCATATTTCATGGCAAAGAAAATGCCAAAAGAATACAAGTCATGAAACAAATCAAAAGTCGATCAAATACACCGTAGTGATTAACGCCCGCCTTGAACAAAAAAGTACCTTCTCCTGCTATTGATCAGGACACCGATCTATTGGTGAGTCACTTCTCGAATTTTTACGGTATCTAACGCCTGAGACAGATCATAAATTAAATCTTCGTGGTTTTCTACTCCAATGGATAGACGCACCAGGGCGTCGGTGACTCCCATTTGTTCTTGATGTTCTTCAGCCACACCTGCATGGGTCATACTTTTGGGATGTTCAGCCAGGCTTTCAGTACCTCCCAAACTCACCGCCAGTTTGATCAATTGGAGCGAATTGAGGAACTGAAAAGCTTCTGACTCACCTCCACGAATATGGAAACTTACCATAGCGCCCGGACCAGAACATTGTCTTTCGAAAATCTCCCGGTCGCGGCTGCCTTGTTCCAACAAGCCCAAATAATTGATCTTCTCTACCTTGGGATGCTGCTTGAGGAAATCTGCAACGAGCACAGCGTTGGCCTGCATGGCTTCCATCCGAATTTTTAAGGTTTCCAGGCTGCGCAGCAACATCCATCCGGTATGTGGCGAGGCCATGTTACCTAAAAAGGTTCGCAAAGTTTTGACGCGTAGCATTAACTCGGCATTTCCCAGAACAGCTCCTGCAATCAAGTCACTATGTCCGCCTATATATTTTGTGGCGCTATAAAGGACTAAATCAGCTCCATGATCAAGGGGATGCTGCCACAATGGTCCCATATAGGTATTGTCCACGGCGATGCTCACCTTTTCTTCTGTAGGTATACGATCCACTACGCGTCTTACCATGGCAATATCGATCAATGCATTGGTAGGATTAGCAGGGGTTTCCAAATGAACATGAGCCAATTGCTGTGCCTTACCACTGGAAAGAATGGCTTGTTCAAGATCAGCCTCATCCATTTCAGAAGTGAAACCCAAGGTCTGGACACCAATTTTAGGAAGGAAATGATGGATAAAATGATCTGTTCCTCCATAGGTAGGCGAACTATACAGTAGCAGGTCTCCCGGCTTTAGAAACTCGAGTAGTACGGTAGAAATAGCACTCATACCGCTTTCAAAAACCGCACAGTCCTCAGCGCGATCCCATAATCTCAATCGGTTTTCAAGGATCTCCAGGTCAGGATTGTTGATGCGACTATAAATCAACCCCATTTCCTCCCCAGGCAACTTTTCACGTTTACCATAGGCCAACTCAAAATAAGATTTCCCTTCTTCTGCACTTTTAAATACAAAAGTGGATGTCAAAAAAATAGGGCATTTAATGGCCCCTTCAGAGAGTTCCGGCTTATAGCCATAAGACATCATTAAACTTTCAGGTTTCATGGAGCGATCCTTCATAATGGGCTGTTTTTCTAGATCAAAGAAGTGATTTTAGCATGCCTCCTTGACCAATGTTTTCAGGCGCGCAATTTACCATTTTTTAAAATTTCAAACGTTTTCGTAGTGTATATTTATTCGTTTTCATCGCATTTTTTCAACACTTCAATGGATAAATGCTATACCAAATGGGAATTGGTTAACTTTTTCTTAACTTAGTGTTCTAACCTCTAAAAAAACATTCATGGCCTATTCTACCCAACCCAAAGCTTGGTTTTGGATCCTGGCGATCATTTTTCTTTTGTGGAATCTTATAGGGCTTGGTGCCCTTACTAGAGAGCTATTTGCGCCTGAACAATTAACTGAAATGATGAACGAAGAGGAACTAGAACTGTATAATGCGCGACCCAGCTGGTATATTATCAATTATGCAATAGCTGTGCTTTCAGGTCTATTCGCTTGCCTGGCGTTGTTGTTTAAACGTAAGCTAGCTGTTATTCTTTCATTGATTTCTCTGTTTACCGTGTTGATCTCGACTGGGTACAACCTGTCTACTGGTACATGGGAAATCGTAAGTTTGTCAGAGAAAGTTTTCTTCGTATTGATTCCCGTGATGGCCATTTTACTTTGGTTATTTTGCCGTAGCGTGAACCAAAAGGGTTGGTTGAAATAAAGCCAGCCTTAAGTCTACGATTAAAAATTATTATAACCCGTATTCCCTGGCGACCCGAAAAGTATTGGCATGTGCTTCAATGATGGTTTTGATTTCTGGGGAGTAACCACCTCCCATACTGCATTGAACGGGAACCTTTTGCTGGTTTTTGGAGGTCGCTTTCGCGAAAGCGGAAAAAGCTAACTCATCCCTTTTTTTACAACCCTCCACACTCAATTCCAGCCGGCCGAGTTTGTCTGAAGCTAAAACATCAACACCACAGAGATAAAAAATAAAATCAGGCTGAACTTGGGCGATCAGGTCAGGTAAAGTGTGGCGCAGCTCTTTGAGGTAATATTCATCTCCAGAACCATCTGGAACAGCGATATCTAAATCTGAATTTTCTTTTTTAAAAGGGTAATTGCCTGCTCCGTGCATAGAAAAGGTGTACACGCTATCATCACCCTGAAAAATCTCTGCCGTGCCGTTGCCTTGATGGACATCCAGATCGACAATAAGAACTTGACTGACGTCGTGTTGGTGCTGCAACCAACGTGCCGCGATAGCTTGGTCATTCAGCAGACAAAATGCCTCACCGTGATCAGTATAAGCATGGTGGGTACCTCCTGCAATATTCATCGCCACGGAATGTATGAATGCCAACTCACAAGCCTCGATCGTTCCTTGGGCAATTAACAACTCCCGCTCTACCAATTCGGAGGTAAGTGGAAAACCCAATTTCCTGGCAGCACGACGATCCAAGGATAGATTTTTTAAATCGGCCAAATAACCAGGTTCATGAACCCTTAGGACATCCACCTCGGCACAGGGACGGCTGGGCTCAAAAAAATCTGCAGATTGTGCCGTGCCTTCATGTAACAATTGCTGGGGCAACAATTCATATTTGATCATGGGGAAACGATGGCCTTCTGGTAAAGGATGTTTGTAAATTGGATGATAGGCAATAGGAAACAAGAAGTATAATTTATGGCCTAAAGGTAAGTAGGAGTCGTCAACATCTTTACCAGGAATGGAACAATTTGGCCTGCTTATTTAATCACCCAATGCCAGTGCTTATCTTTACAAAAAAAAAGATGAAATTAAATCTCCTATTCGGTCTAACACTCTTTCTAGCTTTATTTGCCTGTAAACAATCAGAACCAGACACAGATCCCCAACTACAGGAACAGATCCAGCAATTTGAATCCATTAGAAATAAAGCCAATGAGGTCCACGACCAATTAATGTCGAAGATGTCAGAAATCTCAGCATTACGCAAGGCTTTAAATGATAATATTACAGACCAAAATAAGGAGGTGTATACTGGGGCTATCACTGAATTGAAAGAAGCACATGACGGAATGATGGAGTGGATGCAGGATTACAATAAAAAGTTTCCTTATGAATATAAAAATCCGACGACCAAAGCAGCCCTGGATAAAGATACACCTATACTTGCCCAAGAAGTTGACGAGATCGTTGATTTGAAAGAGCAAACGCTGGACGCTATAGAAAATGCCAAGCAATTACTTAAGGAGTAGTCCGATTTGTCCTCAATTTGATATGAAATATGTCATTGCAGCGATATATCGAAAACACCTTTCCTACATCTTCTCATGTATAATTTCTAAATTAGCCTAATGAATTGGTTGGACATTATTATTTGTATCATTCTGCTTATCGGTCTCTATAAAGGCTACCTCAATGGTTTCTTTATTGAGCTTACTTCGCTACTTGCATTGATCGCTGCAATTTACGGGTCCATCTATTTTTCCAATTATGCGGGCGATTGGTTGCGCAACCAAGTGGATTGGGATGAATCCTATATCACTCTGGCAGGTTTCGTGATCACCTTTATCGTCATCATCCTTGTGATCACTTATGTGGGCAAACTACTGACCAAGATTATCAAAACGGTCAATTTAAGCTTTATCAACAAGCTTGCGGGAGCCGCCTTCGGACTGGTAAAAATGGCTTTTCTGGCCAGCGTGGTGCTGATGTTTATCAATAGTGCCAGTGGGGAATTTCACATCATTGGTGAGAAAGTCAAAGAAGATAGTATTGTATACGAACACCTGGAACCCATTGCTCCGTTGCTCATGCCCAAGATCCTAGAAGAGGCCGATCGGGTCGATCGCAGTCTCAGGGGAGATGCAATTGATGATTCAGAAGAAGGGGGGATCAACACCTCAACACCTCAAGACACCATACCTACTCTCCCAGCTGAGCGCTGATAGGTAAATCAAATTACACACAACAATTTTAAAAAGCTGTTCTTTAGGTTTTTAAAAAATTGGCACGATTTTCGAAAACGTTGTAGTAACGATAAATATGTGGATTATGAAAAAATTTACTACACTATTAGGAGGTCTTGTATTGGCAACTTCATTGATCAGTTGTGAGGCGGATATTATAATTGGAGAGCCGATTCCAGCGGCAAGTTTAAATGAGGTATTGCTTTCCAAAGAAATTTGGTATGTGGATTTGAATGCTACACAGGGAACACCAAATACACCATTCATGACCAAAGCATTTACTTTGAGTTTTGATTTCGGCACTTTATACGCCAATAACAATCTAGTGGGGGTAGGAAGTGCAGGTGCCGGATTTGGGCTAGACGTGGGAACTTATGAAACTGTGGGTGACCAACTCGCTATTTATCATGATCTGGACGGTTTGCACGATTTTAGGGTAATTGTAAGAAATTATGATAGACTTGAGTTGCGTGACATTCACACTGGTACAAGATATTTTCTCGACGGCTATGATCGGGATAGTTTTGACTACGATCAGTTATTCTATGATAACATCCAATATTTTCTACAAGAATACCTTGCGTGGGAAAAGATATCAACCAGTCAGACTGGTGCATTGAACGAATTTGACAATGAAAATTACCTGCGTTTTATTCCAGGGAATATTGAGGATACCTTTGAAAGCTCCAAAGATCGTAATGGACTTTCTCCAGGAAATATCTATTGGGATTTCAGCGGTACTTATCTAGTTGAAGATCAGACCCCTGGAAGTATTAACAAGCAATTAACGTTGGGTTATGATTTTTTAGGCAATGATTTTTTCGATCTTTACATCCTCGATGATCGAACGATAGAATTATATCACTCGGCCAGCGGTACCACCTACCTTTTTAAAGGGCGTGGATACATAGCATTAAAAAATTCGGTTGAAAACGGCAAAGACCGTATGCTGGATTTCAAAAGAAGTAAAAAATAAAAGGTCGCTTCAATGTGATCGAAGATTTGGTTGGTTGGAAGCCGCCTGTTGAGCGTTCTTTGCTCGCAGGCGGTTTTTTTATTCTTGCAACCTACAATTGAAGACTTTCCCGCTTAGTGGTGGGTGGTATCACTATAATTTCTTCTTTTTCTAGGGCTGGACACTAGATACCGCTTTAAAAATAAGCTGTGGCATAGGTATTATTTGTAAAAATGCATTTCCTCTACATACTCTTGCACCTGATGATGCATAAAGTACCTTAAGTCTTTACCTTCAGCAATAGCATTCCTTATCATCGTCGAAGAGATTTCCATAATTGGGGCTTCAACCTTTGTGATATGAGCATGATTAATAAATTCTTCTGGCACCCGTCCAGATGAAATCCTCGGATACACATATATCTGATACTCCTCTAGTATGAACTGGTAGTTTTTCCATTTATGCAGACTCTTAAGATTGTCCTCTCCCATGATCAGGGCAAAGGATTTATCAGGGTATTTCTCACTGAGATGCGCTAACGTATGAACAGTATAATTGGGTTGTGGCAATCCAAACTCAATATTACTGGCCTTGATTTTCATGTAATCATCTGTAGCCAAATGGACCATGTGTAAACGCTGGTAATCGTCGAGCAGGGTCTTTTTCTTCTTGTGGGGATTGTGTGGGGTTACCACCATCCAAATTTCATCCAGATCACTGTTTTCTACCAAAAAGTTAGCGATAGCCAAATGGCCGATATGGATGGGATTAAAAGTCCCAAAGTACAATCCTATCCTATTCTTCTTCGTCACGCTCCACTTTTTTATTGATAAAGTCCTTTACGGTTTGATAAGCCTGAGCCTTGGCGATATCAAGATCATCATTCTTTATGATCACGTCAAATTGGGGAGCTGTCGCCATCTCTGTGCTGGCTTTGGCCACTCGCATAGCAATTTTTTCAGGAGATTCAGTTTTACGCTGTTTTAAGCGAATCTGTAATTCATTGATGCTGGGCGGTTTCACAAATATAGCAATGGTGCGGTGAGGAAATTTTTTCTTGAGCCTCAGCCCACCTACAACATCAATATCAAAAATCACATTTTTACCTTCTGCCCAGAGGCGTTCTACTTCTTGCTTGAGCGTTCCATAAAATTGATCGCGGTAAACCTCTTCAAATTCTAGAAAATCATTGGCTTTTATTCTGTTCTTAAATTCCTTGATCCCAAGAAAATAATAGTCCTTACCTTCAATTTCACCTGCTCTGGGTTCCCTGGAGGCTGCACTAATAGAAAAGGCGAGGTTCAATTCGGGTTGTTTCAGTAAATGCCGCACCAATGTAGTTTTACCGGCACCAGAAGGCGCGCTAAAAACGATAAGTTTGGGAATAGCTTCCATTAGAGTACGTTCAATAATTGTTCCTTAACTTTTTCCAACTCGTCTTTCATCTGCACGACCATTTGTTGCATGCCTGCGTGGTTGGCCTTGCTTCCTATCGTATTAATTTCCCTTCCAATTTCTTGAGATATAAAAGCCAATTTCTTTCCGTGAGCCTCCTCGGCATCCATAGTGGAGATAAAGTAATCCAGATGGTTTTCCAGACGCACCTTCTCCTCTGTTATATCATATTTTTCTAGGTAATAGATCAATTCCTGTTCAAACCTGTTTTCATCCACTCGTTCTTTGATCTCGGAAACTGCTTTTTCTAACCTTGTGCGTATCTCAGCAAGGCGTTCTCGATCCTCTTCAATCACTTCTTGGAGCAAGACTTTGATATTGGTGATGCGTTTATTAAACTCCATCTGAAGGACACTTCCCTCCTCTTTCCGATATTTGACAACCGCAAGCAGTGCCTCAGCGGCAACTTTTTTGATGATGTCCATATCTTCCTCTGTAGGTTCGGTAGCTGGGGTAGCAATGACATCAGGGAAGCTGCTAGCTATTTTTAGTAAAGCCAAACGATCGTCTTCCAGGGAAACACCCTTTATATCAGCCAGCTGTTGAATATAGGTTTCTAAAGCATCTATATTGAGTTGGGTGATTCCATTTCCTCCGTTATTTTCAATATGTACGGCCAGATCCACCTTACCACGATGAAGGTTTTGTGCAGCGATTTTTCGCAATGGAAGCTCAAGCGATTTGAATGAATTCGAAATTCGGATATTTAGATCCAGATTTTTACTGTTGAGTGTGCGGATCTCGCAGGTAATTTTTTTATCTGCTAACTGTTGGACGGCTTTCCCAAAGCCCGTCATTGAAATGATCATTCCCTATACTTTAGGCGACAAAGATAAGGAACTCACATAACTAGGTTTTACACCTAGGACAACTGTTCGTTTTCAAGAAGTTTACCTCTCAACCTGCTCAAAGACTGTTGCCTGATACCCAAAAATGAAGCGATTTCTTTTAAGGGTAAACGATCTACGATAGGTTGGTAGCGTTCAATAAATTTAACATATCTGGTTGTGGCATCATGACTGATCATTCGTGATTTCTCATCCAACATCGCATGGTAACGCTTGAGCATAATAGTATGAAATGCGGGGGAAAGCCCAGAATAAAGTTTGCTCATATATTCAAAATCCTGGTATTTGAAACACAGAACTTCACCAGCCTCAACGCATTCAATTTGAAGATCAGAAGGCTTTTGATCCACAAAACTGTACATGGATGTCATGACATTGCCATCAGCTACAAATCTTACGGTATGCATCTTACCAAACTCGTCCATGATACTACCTTTCAGTATACCTTTTTTTACGATATAAATACTGTCAGCAATTTCACCCAGGTGCAAGAGAATTTGCTTTTTTCTTACCTTCATGACTTCCAGCATACCAAATATTTCATTGGCATATTCCAAGGAGGGTTTGTCTCCATCTCCTGTCAAATCATGTAAAAACGATGGTAGTTCCATAAACAATTGTTAAAGGTGTTTTGTTTTAACGGTGGGTAAATATCGCGTAAATGATAGTTTTAAACAAAGATTTGACTAAATACAATGTGAAGTGTTTCATTTTATCGCTCAAAAACACTTTGGTAATTCCGCAAAAAGCTGATTTTAAAAGACCAACAACACCAAAGATCAATAGTTTTGAAAAAATTTTTATGCAAAGTTTAGATTTAGCCTCCTTTACTTGAAAATACACTCGATAACACCGATAAGATTCTATAATCAGCCATAAAATCCAGCAGAAGCTGTTATTTTGCAGATATGCAGCACAGTTTGTTATCTACCAAACATCTAACAGCTAGTCAGCGGGAACTTGTCCTTAACAGTGGCTTGGGATTGGTAGATTATGACATTCTGAAAATCCACCAACTGGACAACTACCAGCCACCCTCCCATCAACATTTGATCATTACTAGTTCCAACGCCATCCCTGGTTTAAAGGCGGTATTTGGGATTCATCATAAGGTTTATTGTGTCGGCCAACAAACGGCATCCAAATTACAAGAGATGGGCGTTGCGCCGGTGTACACTGCCAACAATGCCAAGGACCTGGCTGAATACCTCATCCACCAACAAAAAGATCAATCTTTTAGTTATTTGTGCAGCCCACAGCGCAGGAAAGAGTTACCTGATTTGTTGCAAGCTGCAGGAATTACGTTGGAGGAGCTTTTTGTTTATGAATCTGTTGCCGTCATGAAAAGCTTTGATCGTATTTTTGCAGCGGTTACTTTCTATAGTCCTCGTGGAGTGGACGCTTTCGCGAAAGCGAACCCCCACGACAGCAAAGCTATCGCCATTTGCATAGGCCATACCACTGCAGCCAAGGCTAGAGAATATTATGATCAAGTCGTGGTCGCCCGCCTCCAGAGCGTGGAGAACACCTTGGTAACCGCCATAAAAGCATTGCGCACATGATTAAAAATGACCTTTTTTTAAGAGCCTTAAGGGGGGAAACGGTGGAAAGGCCACCGGTATGGATGATGAGACAAGCGGGAAGATACCTTCCCGACTTTATGAAACTCAAGGAAAAATACGACTTCTTTACCCGATGCCGCACACCTGAACTGGCGACTGAAATAACCGTTATGCCGATCGATCAGATTGGTCCAGATGCTGCCATCCTCTTTTCAGATATACTGGTCATTCCGCAGGCCATGAATATAGATGTGGAAATGAGACCTGGGGTAGGTCCGTGGTTGCCTGAACCCATACGCAACACCAAAGACCTGAACAAGGTAGTTGTTCCCGATGTTAAAGACGCATTAAGCTATGTGTTTGAAGCGATCGACATGACCAAAAAGGTATTGGACGGTCGTGTACCATTGATTGGCTTTGCAGGATCGCCTTGGACGATTTTGTGTTATTGTGTCCAAGGTCAGGGCAGCAAAAATTTTGACAAAGCCAAGGAATTTTGCTTTACGCAACCCGAAGCTGCGCACGAACTACTGCAGCGCATCACCGATACCACCATTGCTTATTTAAAGGAGAAAGTGGCTCATGGCGTGGATGCAGTTCAGGTATTTGACTCCTGGGGAGGGATGCTTTCCCCTACGGACTATCAAGAGTTTTCCTGGAAATATATACAGCAAATCGTGGATGCCCTCAAAGCCCATACAGAGGTAATTGTATTTGGGAAAGGTTGTTGGTTTGCCCTGAATGATATGTCCAAAAGTGGGGCGAGCGCCCTGGGTGTGGATTGGACTTGTAGCGCACGAAATGCCCGTTACCTCACCGGAGGTGAAATTACCCTACAAGGGAACTTTGATCCTTCACGACTATTTTCGCCACCGAGCGAAATCAAAAAAATGGTGACGACAATGATTAATGAATTTGGGAAAGATAGATTTATCGCCAATCTAGGCCATGGTATTTTGCCCAATATACCCGTAGAAAACGCACAGGCATTTGTGGATGCCGTTAAAGAGTACAACGCATAAAGAACATCATTTATGTTTAAAAATATCCTCAAAGGACTTTCTGCCTACCGACAAAGCCTGGCTTTGATCAACGAGTTGCGCTTATGGAAGTACTTTTTGGTCCCCATGGCGATCAGCCTGCTCTTTGGTGGTGTAATTTTTCTTTGTGTATACGGTCTCAGCGACAATATTGGCAGGGGAATCGCCCACATATGGTTCTGGGAATGGGGAAAGGAGGCTTTTCTGGAAGTCTCGACCTGGTTGGGGGCGTTGATCATTTTAATTCTGGGATTTATTCTTTACAAACACGTGGTGATGGCCTTGAGTGCACCCTTTATGTCACCGGTATCTGAACGTATAGAAAAACATCTTTTTCCTGAATTGCACGAGGATATTAAACATCGCAATACTAGTAATACCCAACAATTGATACGAGGTCTGCGGATCAACGTCCGCAACCTGATCTATGAGATTTGTATCACGCTACCTCTACTGGTGCTCTCTTTTGTACCTGGAGTCAATTTTGCGGCAACGCCACTCAGTTTCCTGGTTCAATCTTATTATGCAGGTTTTGGGAATATGGATTACACGTTGGAAAGACATTTCAGCTATCGGGAGAGTGTCAATTTTGTGAAACAATCCAGAGGATATGCGATCGGAAATGGTATTGTCTTCATGGCCATGTTATTTATCCCAGTGATTGGCATCATCTTGGTATTGCCCATTTCTGTAACCGCTGCCAGTAAAAGCACTCTTGAATTGTTACGGGAACGCAAACTCTTGCTGGAATCGCAAAACGATATTACCACAACCCAAAAGATCGACTCTTGAAAGACGTTTTTCACGCTTATATCATCGACCTCCAGAACCGGATTACCTCAGCTCTTGAAGACCTGGACGGCCAGGCTAGATTTCACGAGGACCAGTGGCACAGGGAGGAAGGTGGTGGCGGATTCTCTAGGGTGATCCAAAACGGCAACCTATTTGAAAAAGGCGGAGTCAATATCAGTGCCGTTCACGGGCCTCTACCTCAGGCCATGCAATCTTATTTCAATGTAGGAAAGGTGGATTTCTATGCGACCGGACTTAGCCTAGTCATTCATCCCAAGAATCCGATGGTGCCAACTGTTCATGCTAATTTCAGGTATTTTGAAATGTATGATGAAAACGGAACAACAGTAGATTCCTGGTTTGGCGGCGGGCTGGATTTAACACCTTATTATTTGTTTGAGGAAGATGCACGTCATTTCCATAGCACCTGTAAAATGGTTTGTGATCGTCATCCAATAGCAGATTATCAGACCTTCAAGGATAAATGTGACGCTTATTTTCACAACAGCCATCGTGATGAAGCCCGGGGAATTGGCGGTCTCTTTTATGATTATTGCCGCGCAGATGAGCGATTTACCATGAACGACTGGCTGGCGTTCCAACAGGATATGGCGGATCATTTTTTGGAGGCCTATATACCGATTGTCAAGAAACGTATGGACCTGAATTATACAGAGGCACAACGGGAATGGCAGGAAATACGCAGGGGCAGGTACGTAGAGTTTAACCTTGTCCACGATAAGGGAACTTTATTTGGTTTAAAAACCAACGGCCGTATTGAAAGTATTTTGATGAGTTTACCTCCCAAGGTACAATGGGTCTACGACCATCATCCCGAAGCCGGCAGTGAGGAAGAAAAATTATTGCAGGTTTTGAAACATCCCAAAAACTGGGTGTAAACCTAGTGCAAAACTTTTAGCACTTAATGCTCACCATTTACTAGGTGAGTCAATAAGTTGAATTGTAAAAATACACCAGTATCCCGAGAACAATCAACACGCCTAGAATCGCTAAAAATATCTTCCAAAAAGAATAGGGTCGCGAGCCATGTATCGTACCGGTCTGACCATTGACATAAAAATTGTAGCGCTTCCCATTGAACTTATACGAACTAATATACACTGGTAAAAGAATGTGTTTGAAGGTTTCTTCACTCAAGCGCATGTCGATATGATGCACCCTTTGTGTATCACCGCCAATATCCCGTCTGGCCCAACTGGCCGCAATTTGCCTGGCTTGATCCACCGCCATTAAATGACCATCCTTTAAAGGAATGGTATATTTTTCTGTGACATAACCCGCTAGAAATCTGGTGTCAAAGGTTTTGAGTTCCTTGAGGTTCCAGTGGGCAATTTTAACTGGAATTTTTCCTCCGTTTTGTTGTGAAGCGCCGACCAATGTATCGTCAACAAAGCCATCGACTTTCCCATGCGCTGGATACCATCTGGTACGTCGCTCTCTTACGGTTCGTCGATTTTTACCCGATCCGACTGTTTTGGTGACATAATAATGCTCTCCGCGCTCCCCTCGGTAATCTGCATCCAGCTGCGCATCAAAAGTCCAATACGGGATATACAGCCCCTTGGTATTCTCTGCACTTAGGCTAGCGCGTTGTAAGTTGTTAGGAGCCCACCACAGACCTGCGACCCATTTTTTAAATATCTGATGGGCCTTGGCCTGGTCAAAGGAAAACGGTACCACCGCTCCAGGAAGGATCCATTCATCCTTATAAGCATCTTCTACAATCAACGGCATGGTACAATACACACAATGCAAGGATTTGTAGTTCTCCTCTATATGCTGATTGGCCCCACAGTTGTCACAGTGCAACATGGTTATTTCCATGGCATGAGACTGAGCGCCCATCTGCTGTAAATACTGATTGAGTTCCAACTCCTGGAATGGCTGACCAGCTGATTCAATAACCTCTTTATGGCCACAATAATCGCAGGTGATCAAATCTGTACCTGGAGCATAGGTCAGTTCTGCCCCACAGTTGATGCAGGACTTTTTACGTTCAGATTTGAGTTGGGGCTCGGTATTCAAGGCAATTAAAATAAAATGATGATTCTGCAAGCATTAATAAGCTAATGCAGCATCGAATCGCTATCCACCTATTGAGGTCAATCAGTTTCCGCTTAAAGATTCCATATAAAATTATGGCAATGGAGGTGGTGTATTTCCTCCTAAAAAGGATTTCAACTCTTCTACCTCCTGCAAAGCTTTCCAACCGTCCATTCCAGATTTCCATACCAGGGTTTCCTTATTGATGGTTCGTGCGGCAAACAATGATCGCAATTGTTCATAAGGAACAGGACCTGCTTGGGCCCCATTCAATGCATAGTAATATTGTACAGCTTGGGGCATAGGTGGTGGTACTGCTGGGGCTGGTGCTTGCTGACTCTGCTGCTGCCCTCCCATTTGTGGGGACATCATACCTCCCATTTGTTGTGCGAGCACAAATCCCATTCCCATTCCCATTCCGGCGCCGGCTGTCCCGCCTTCATTAGCAGCAGCCGCTTCAATGGCCTTGGCGGTCTTGAATTTGGTCAATTTGTCCAAGTCCAATTTATCGATACGACTATACTCAAAAATCTCTTTTTTGAGATCTTCGGGCATAGAGACGTTTTCGATATAGAATTTTTCCAACGAAATCCCTACACTGCTGAATTCTGGTTGCATGACCTCCTTACAGGTTTCGGATAGTTCAGAGGTATTGGCAGCGTATAATTCAATGGGCAAATTAGCCTCCCCTACCGTGTCGGTAAATCGGGTAGCGATCAAACTTTTGAGGTGTTCGTTGATTTCAAAGTTGGTGAAGTTGTTGTCTGTACCCACGATATCAACGATAAACTTTCCTGGGTCAGCAATTTTAAAAGCATAGGTTCCAAAAGCTCGAATCTCGACCAGACCAAATCGCTCATCACTTAGTGTGATAGGGTTCTTTGTTCCCCACTTTTCATCAGTAAACAAATGTGTGTTTACAAAATAAACCTCAGCTTTAAATGGTGAATTAAAACCGTATTTCCAACCTTTCAATGTCGCCAAAATAGGTAGATTCTTAGTGGTTAATTCATAGGTGCCTGGGGTAAAGACATCAGCCAGCTGCCCTTCATTGACAAAAACTGCTGCCTGACCTTCCCTGACGATGAGTTGTGCCCCGTTTTTTATTTCGTTTTGGTATCGCTCAAATCTGTGCGCAATCGTATCTTCTGTATAGTCTAGCCACTCTACAATATCAATAAATTCGTGACTTAGCTTTTCCTTGATCTTATCAAATATTCCCATGGGATCAATGTTTTTGGTTCGTGGCAGGAATTTACGATAATAATCCTATTTTGAAATACCCTTTTTGGGTATAAAATTTTTTTGGGTGCGTGAAGGGGTTTCAATGATACCTTTCAGTAATAAATGCTTAAATTTAAACTCATTCACCTAAAGCATATGAAAAAACTACTTGTCCTAATGATTTTAGTTGGGGGTCTAGGATGGGCCCAGCAGCATGAAAACAAAGATGATATCGCCTCCATCAGAAAACAGATCGATCTTTTCTCCAACTTAGTTCTAGAGGGGGATGAAGAAGGTATCAGGGATTGTTATACTGAAGATGCTAAGATTTTTCCTAATAATCAGCAGATTCTTGAAGGAGAAGATATCACCTTATACTGGACCACCACCAAAGATGCCAAAATTGTCGAACATACAATCCGGCCAATAGAAATTAAGATAAATGAGGACTGGGCCTATGATTATGGTACCTATGAAGGTGTCACAGCATTTGCCGACGGCACCAAGTCCAGCTGGAAGGGAAAATATGTGGTGGTTTGGAAGAAAATTGAAGAGCAATGGAAAATGCACCTTGATATTTGGAACCGAATCCAAGATTAGGTTTTTTATCAATTCCTACCTTGTTCACCCGGATATAATTGATGTACCGGGTCGCTCTGCCATATTTCTTTGGTCTGTACACAAAGGGCAGTGAGCGGCCCCTTATACGCAGCTGCGGTGTCAACATTCCAAACATTGGCTGCCTGAACAGGTTGGTGTGTCCCCAGACGGTTGGTAGGGGTGTGACCAATAAAAATTTCTTTGTACAACTTCAAGCGGTTGGGAAACCTAACATCTGCTTGTTCCAGTGACGGATCCAGTGCCAACGCCATTTCCCATAGACTTCGGTCCCAATAAGTCATTTTGGGATAATATTCATAAGCTGGCCCTTTAAGGTTGTGAAAACCAGCATGAAAATAACCATTCCCATCACTTTCGTAATAGTCCAGCAACTCATGGGTAAGGAAATTTAAATGCTCATTGACCTGCAATGAACTGCGATTGGTATAACTACGCAAGGTACTTTTCCCTCCGTGATGTAACCACATTGGATTTGGGCTTTTCTTTTGCAAGTTGTCTACCATCAGTTCATCGTGGTTCCCTCTTAGAAAAACGGGTGGCTCTTGAGAGTCTTGTTGTCGCTTTCGCGAAAGCGAGATCAAAAAATTAACAGTTTCAAAGCTTTCTGACCAACCATCTACATAATCTCCCAGAAAAATGAGTTTGTCCGTAGCTTGAAGGCCAATCCTGTCCAGTAATTGCAGCAATGCTTTGTATCCGCCGTGTATATCTCCAATGACAATAGTTCTCATGAATTGTATTTTACTTTCCGCAATACCCTCAAAGCTTCTTTGTAGGCTTTATAGGTATCCGGAAATTTCTTCAAATCTTCTTTAAAGGCCTTCATTTTTTCAATAGGCTCACCCACATTATTAAATTGACATATCAACATGGTTTCTGGGAGTTGTCTCAAATCCAACAGTTCTCTTTCTCCGAGCACCACACCTTTATTGACTTTGGCAAGCAGAGATAAATTGGTGTTGTAGATGTGGTGAAGGGTCCTGCGGTCAAAATAGGGCGGATTAAACAGGATCTTATTGACAATTTTATAAGTACCATTTGGAAAAAACTGCAAGGTCTGCCTTTCCAATGGATGATAGCGTTGCTGATCGCCTATGCCCAATTCCACAAATTCTAAAATACTGAAACTATCCTCATCATAACTGATCTGGACTTCATCCAGCGCACTATAAAAAAGTCGTACTTGCTCATTGACCATCTCGATGTCAACGCGATAGTAATACTCCTCGTCATTCTTGCGCTTGGTTTTTCCTGACCAACAAATCACAAATTGCTCTTTAAAGACCTTGTACTGGGTTTTAAGCCCATGTTGTCGTTTTTCTAAAAAAGCTACTACACTATCCAAGGTGTGCTCAATGTTGTTACTGGCCTGGCGCTCGAGTTCGCCGACAATACGCGAATTAATATCTTTGATCTCCACATCAAAAACCTTGGGCATGGAGATACTTCCATCCCTAAAAAATACTGAGCCTCCATAATATTTCCAAATATTCTTGCGCAGTGCGGTTAGTCCTTCTTGTGCACGTATGGTAACCAGTCCCACTACTTTATCATCCGGCAAATGCGGAAAAGCAATGTTTTCATAAAGTATGATCGGTGCATTCACCAGATAGGCGTTGATGAGATTTTGGAGTTTTGAATCATCAAAAAAATCTACACCAATAATTTCGTTACTGGCGTCGTCTACACCGATAACAATATAGCTGTTATTCTTAGGGTTGGTATTGGAAAGGGCACAGATATGCTTCAGAAATTTGGCCTTACCTTCCTTATTACTCAGATCAATGCGCAGCTTTTTGTCATAAAAGCTGTTCTCGTCATTATGGGCCAAAAGATTTTTGACCAATAGGCGCTTGTTGATCATCAGTCTAATATAGGGCAGAACATTCATTTGACGTGGTTGAGCAGGCGCTTGTTTTCAACGATTTATTGCCAAACTCAGAAATCCCATTACTTCTTGGGTGTTATATTTGTGGCTATGCAAATTCCGCCAGGCAAGAAAATCTATTTTTCCAGTGATAACCATTTGGGTGCACCTACCCAAGAGGAAAGCAAACCACGCGAGCGCCGCTTCCTCCAATGGTTAGATATGGTCAAGGAAGATGCAGCGGCGATTTTCCTGTTAGGTGATCTGTTTGATTTTTGGTTTGAATATCGGTATGTAGTTCCCAAATACCAGGTTAGAGTATTGGGAAAGTTGGCCGAAATGGCTGATTCGGGTATCCCAATCTATTTTTTTGTAGGCAACCACGACTTATGGATGTTTGGATATTTTGAGGAGGAACTAGGAATTCCAGTATATCACCGACCGCAGAGTTTTGAGTTCAATGGCAAGCGTTTTTTTATCGGCCATGGGGATGGGCTAGGGCCAGGTGACAAGGGTTACAAACGAATGAAGAAAGTCTTTACCAATAAGTTCTTTCAATGGTGCTTTAAATGGATCCATCCAGATCTGGGTGTAGGACTCGCTAGGTATTTTTCGGTAAAAAACAAATTGATTTCTGGAGAAGAAGATGCTAAATTCCTGGGAGCCGAAAATGAATGGCTCGCACAATATGCCAAGCGTAAGCTGGAGACCGAGCATTTTGACTATTTTGTTTTCGGACATCGTCATCTTCCTATGCAATTACCAGTGGGTGAAGACTCCGTCTATTTTAATCTGGGTGATTGGATTACCCAATATCAATACGGTGTTTTCGATGGCTCAACCATGGAATTGAAAAAATTTACTCCATAAACGGTAATCGGTACATAATCAAAAGCTTATAAACAACTGATTTTTTTGCATTTCATCTATTTTGTGTTTATGTAATACTATTTTATCAGGCAAAAGGCTCTACTTTAATCATATATACTGTGAAGATTTTAACATGATACCAGCCTTTTCAAAACGCATCGCAGATCAAATGGACATCATCGTCCAGGCGCCAGTAGCGATTGCATTCTTGGACAACAACATGAGGTATGTTGCCCATTCTGCCAAATGGTGTTCAGATTATCAACTGACCTACAAGGACCTAAAAGGCATGCATCACTATAAGGTTTTTCCTGAAATTGTGGATGAATGGAAGATGGTTCATGAGCGTGTATTAAAAGGGATGGAAGACTCCTGCGATCAAGAGTTATTTATAAGAAAGGACGGGCGTAAACAATGGATTAAATGGAGTACAAAACCGTGGCATGATTATGACGGTAATATTGCAGGATTGGTCATTGTCTCCGAGGATATCACCGATTTTATCGAGCAGAAAGAGCGGGACCAGCGCAACTACGATTTATTATTCAAGGCTTGCAACGAAGTCAATATAGGAACCTGGGAATACAGTAACATCACTGGTGATCTTTATTGGTCAGAGGCTACTAAGAACATTCATGAAGTGGACCCGGATTATGAACCCAAAGCAGATACTGCGCTCGAGTTTTACAAGGAAGGTAAATACCGTAGCATGATTACCGAGGCTTTTATCCAGGGGCTGACCAAAGGTGTTCCTTATGACCTGGAATTAAAATTAATTACCGCAAAAAACAATTTGGTATGGGTAAGGGCGAGAGGTATCAGTGAGCATTCTAATGGCACCTGTATCAGAATGTTCGGTACCTTTGAAGATATTACCAATAAAAAACTACTAGACTTGTAAACGGTAGTGGTATTCGTAACACCAAAAGCTTGATATACAAGAAAATAGGCTTTGGGAAATAGATGGAAAACATTAGTTTACTGGAATTATTCCAGCACCAAAGTATGTCATCATGCAAGGCATCCCTAAATTGCTTATCCAACCACACAAAATCTTTGAGACCAATGAAAAGCATTGGAGATAAGCTCAAAGACTCAAGGCTGGCGATGTATAAGAATTATACGCCTGACAATTGGAATTGGTAACGGTATTCAAATGCCTGTGCCGTTAACAACGGAGTGATCTGTACAGAGCTGCCAGCCAACTAAGCTTCGCAGATATGGTGGTGGTTTCAGCGTTACGAATGAGGAAGGAGGTCCCTTAACTTCAATTGTAGACTAGTTACTCCCTGCCATTCATTGGTATCAATAGAATAAGCGATGTCAAAAGCTTGTTTGCCTGTAGTCAAATCGCACTTGCCACCAAGATTAAACCCGATGGCGTCAAAGGCTATCTTTGAGTTGATCTTACTCGTTACCCTTAATTTGAGATGCGCATCCTGATCTCCCACACAACGGCCACTCCCAGTATCAACCAAATTTTCAGTCATAAATACCGGAGTCATATTTCCAGGTCCGAATGGGGCCATTTGCTGCAAAATGCGAAAGAATTTCGGGCTGATATTTTCCAATGGTAATCGACTGTCAATATTTAGTTCCTGAATGCGGTGACGCTGTTCCATCGTAGCGCAAACCACTTCTTCAAACCTTTGTTTAAAAGCCTCATAATGTTCAGGCAGCAGCGTGAGTCCAGCTGCATATTTATGCCCGCCAAATTGCTCTATGAATTCGCTACACTGTTCCAAGGCCTGATAAACATCAAACCCCTTTACACTCCTGGCGCTAGCCGCCAGATAATCACCACTTTTGGTAAACACCAAGGTAGGCCGGTAATAGGTTTCAATTAGTCTAGAGGCAACAATCCCAATTACTCCTTTGTGCCAGTCTTTGTGGTAAACAACACTGGTATGCCGTTTTTGCTCCTCATTCTCCTCGATCTGTTGTAGCGCTTGCAGCGTGATGTTCCGGTCCAGGTCCTTTCTGTCTATATTATAATTTTCAATTTCGGCAGCAAATTTACGGGCAGTTTCCGGGTCATTTTGGGTAAGTAATTCTACCGCATGAAGCCCGTGTTTCATACGGCCTGCCGCATTTATCCTAGGGGCGATGACAAAAACCACATCAGTAATTGTCAAAGAAGTTTTGTTCAAATTGGAAATCAATGCCTCAATTCCCGGTCGCGGGCAGGTATTGATCACATTCAACCCGTGATAGGCTAATATTCTGTTCTCACCGGTAATCGGTACAATATCGGCGGCAATTGCTGTAGCCACCAGATCCAAATATGGGATAAGCATCTCAAATTCCCAATCGTTGGTCAAGGCAATCGCTTGACAAAGCTTAAAGCCCACGCCACATCCACAAAGTTCCTTAAACGGATAGGAGCAGTCAGCGCGTTTTGGGTCGAGCACAGCCACTGCTTTGGGTAAAACCTTGCCTGGACGGTGATGATCACAGATGATAAAATCGATTCCTTTTTCTGCGGCATACGCCACTTTATCCACCGCCTTAATACCACAATCGAGTGCGATAATCAGGCTACATTGGTTATCTGCAGCATAATCAATTCCCTGTATACTGACCCCATAACCTTCCGTATACCGATCTGGAATATAGGTGGCTACTCTATCGTAAAAGCTATGTAAAAACGTAGCCATAAGCGCAACACTGGTAGTGCCGTCTACATCGTAATCACCATAAATCAGAATGTTTTCATTATTGCCGATGGCTTGCTGGACACGTTGAACAGCAGCCTCCATATCTTGCATTAGAAACGGGTCATGCAATTCATCCAAATTGGGTCTAAAGAAGGATCTCGCTTTCGCGAAAGTGTCAATTCCACGCTGCACGAGCAGACCTGCTAAAAACCCATCAATCCCTAGCTCTTGGGCCAATTGATCGCGTTGTTGAGAATCTGGTGGTGGTTGTAGGGTCCAGCGCATGGGGTAAAGATAAGAGATGGCTGCTGTATTAAAAACCTAAAAATGAAAGTCCAGGACCCGCCAATAATTGTGATATTAAATCAGTAGATTTAGGCGAATAATCAAATGATTTCGATATGCCTTTAGTAACTCCTTTGGACCCTAGCCACGACCCAGAAACAGCTGAACTAGCCAAGTTCTTCAATGAGACCTTGGGTTTTTGCCCCAATTCAGTGCTGACCATGCAGCGTCGTCCTGCCATCTCAAAGGCCTTTATCAACCTGAACAAAGCCGTTATGGCCAATGAAGGAAGAGTGACCAGTGCATTGAAACGCATGATAGCCTGGGTATCGAGTAATGCGACCGGTTGTAGGTATTGTCAGGCACATGCTATTCGGGCGGCAGAACGCTATGGCGCAGAACAGGAACAGTTAGATAATATTTGGGAATATCGTACCCATCCAGCATTTAATAATGCCGAACGGGCAGCGCTTGATTTTTCTCTAGCCGCTAGCCAGGTTCCCAATGCCGTCGATGCTGATATTCAAGAACGTTTACACGAGCATTGGAATGAAGGGGAAATCGTAGAGATGTTGGGAGTGATCTCGCTTTTTGGCTACCTCAACCGTTGGAACGACTCTATGGGCACCATCTTGGAACAAGACGCCATAGATAGCGGAAATCAATATTTGGGAAAACACGGTTTTGAAGTTGGCAAGCACCAATGATGGTCAAGGCTTAACAAATTTGAGTAGCATGTCCTTGCCCCCTTTCTCGTATTCGATAAACATGACCATATTAGATTCATAGGCAATACCTACAAATGAACTTGTAACGGCCAAATAGCAGCCCGCGTTACTTTTTTTCAGCATCCCAATTAATTGATCCCCTTGAAATACGGTGTACCCTTTCATCGAAGCAATTAATGAATAAGTTCCATCGGTTGACACCAAGTCTTTGGCGATCAGTGACGCTTGTTCTTGCATCGACTTCTCCAAGGCCAATTTTTCAGCAGACTCTTGCTCGGTAGTCATTTCCATTTCTTGAACCGATTCAGATAGATTCTCCATTGGCTCCATTTGATCTGGAGAAACATCTACCGCAGAAATTGACTCTTCATTTATCTGGTATTCATAATCAATATCATCCAAAGAAGTCATGGCTTCACGCAAAGCAGCAAAGTAGGCTTTTTGATAATCCTTTATTTTACTATAACCTTCTTTAGAAGTAAATACAAGGTTTCCATTACAATCGCTTAAAGTAAAAATTAGCTTGATACCGATAAACCCTGATTTTTGTAAATCCATTTTGAGCAGTTGACACCCATTGGTGGCTTGGAGGTTTGAAAGCGGAGTATCAGACGCTAAAAATGCCTCGAAACCTCGTTTTTCCAATTCAAATACAGCAAGGTCATTCAATTGAAATTGATTGGAATGCTTTTGAAATTCATATTGATCATCAACCAGAACATATTTATAATTATTTAAAGAATCATCTTGCCCATTCACATAAAGTTGGAACAAACAACAAACTACTAGCATTAGCTTTTTCATTATCTCAGTTTTAAAAGGTCGTATTCAGCATCTAAGATACAATGGATAAGATCTAAAATGTATACCCGGGTATTTTTATGAATTACTCCGCAAATTGAATGCTTACCAAAGCAAGTACTTCCCAAAATTTGTGAATCTCTAGTATTACAGTCGTTAGACTTGCAGGATGTTGGCGAATTTATTTGTTGAAAGTCATACCTTTGGATTGCCCGCAGGGTATTTATAAGCCATTCAAACCAATTATATGAAAAAATCAGCGCTCCTTAAGCAGTACTTTGGGTACGACAGCTTCAGACCCTTACAGGAAAATATTATAGATAAACTTATCGCAGGCGATGATCTGATGGTGGTCATGCCTACAGGTGGAGGGAAATCCATGTGCTACCAACTTCCCTCTATTATGCTAGAAGGAATAACTTTAGTAATTTCTCCATTAATCGCCCTGATGAAGGATCAAGTTGATGCATTGAGGGCCAATGGTATAGGGGCAGCCTATTTCAACAGCTCACAAGAAACCCATGAGCAACAAGAATTATTCGAGCAATTGGCGTCAGACGATTTGGATTTGCTGTATGTGGCTCCAGAAAGTATTGGATTGCTGGATCATCAACTGAAATCGGCCAAAATTTCTTTAATAGCTATCGATGAGGCCCACTGTATTTCTACTTGGGGCCATGATTTTAGACCCGCTTACACACAACTATCCTATCTTAAAAAAACGTATCCTGATACTCCTTTGGTCGCCCTTACCGCCACAGCTGATAGAGCAACGCGGATGGACATTAAAAAGCAGTTGGGTATCATAAATGCTCCAGAATACGTAGCCTCTTTTGACCGACCTAATCTCAGGTTAGAGGTACGTCCTGGAACCAACAGAATCCAGCAAATCACAACATTCTTGAGGTCATTCTCTAATGATGCTGGAATCATATATTGCCTCAGTCGAAAAACTTGTGAAGGACTGGCCAGCAAACTTACTGCCAGCGGCTATAATACTGCCGCCTATCATGCTGGGCTTTCATTTGAAGAACGTTCTCAGGTTCAAGAAGATTTTATCAAAGATGAGGTGAAGATTGTATGCGCAACTATTGCCTTTGGTATGGGGATAGACAAGTCCAACGTGCGTTTTGTGATTCACTATAACATGCCTAAAAACATTGAGGGTTATTACCAAGAAATTGGTCGTGCTGGAAGGGACGGGATAGATGCTCATGCATTGTTATTTCACAGCTATGCAGACGTGATTCAACTGAGGCGGTTTGCAGAGGGCAGTGGGAACACTAAGGTACAACTGGCCAAACTTGAGCGCATGAAACAATTTGCGGAAGCCTTGACCTGCCGCAGGCGTATGTTGTTGTCTTACTTTAATGAGTACCAAGACAAAGATTGCGGTAACTGTGATGTATGTTTGAATCCTCCTGACTTTTTCAACGCGACAATCCCAGCACAAAAAGCGTTGAGCGTGGTGGTCCGTGCCCAGGAGCAGGCCTCCATGAACCTGGTAATTGATTTATTGCGAGGTGCACAGAACAGTACGGTGTTGGAAAGTGGTTTGCAATCAATTAAAACCTTTGGAGCTGGAAAAGATATTTCTTGGAACAATTGGCAGCAATATCTCGTTCAAATGATAAATATAGGCTTGTTGGAAATTGCCTTTCATGAGCAAAATCATCTTAAAATTACGCCCCAAGGCAAAGCAGTATTATTTAATGGACGGCAGGTAGAACTGGCCGTTGTTCCTAAGAAGGACGATCAGTTGGTTAAAAAACAACGGACTTCACAAGATCTGCCTGTAGAAGTCAACCGTCAACTCTTCCAAGACCTTAAGGATATACGTACGCAATTGGCTAAAGCAAAGCAATTGGCCCCCTACATGATTTTTAGTGATGCAAGTCTAAAGGATATGGCTGCCAGAATTCCTCTGGATGACAATGAATTTGCAGATATCAATGGGGTCGGAACCCATAAACACGATACTTACGGTCAAGAATTTTTGGCTCTATTAAAGCAGCATAAAGAATTACGAAGTACAGCATTTGTGTACAGGGACCAACGACCCAAAAAAAAATCAGCGGCATCCTCTGGTAAAAAGAAAAGTAAAAGTGACACGGTAGCCACTACTGCCGCTCTCTTTTGGAAGGACATGGATGTAAATGAAATTGCGGTGCACCGCAAGTTGGCAACAACTACCATCATCTCTCATTTGGTCAAACGGTATGAAAGTCATGCAGATGTTGATTTATCTCGTTTAGTGGACGCCGATATTCTCAATCGAATCCTCAAAGCATACCCTCATATCAGAGACAAAGAAAGTTTGAAGTCTGTATTTGAATATTTTGAAGGAAAAATCGATTATGACAGTCTGCGCATCGGACTTACTTGGGCCAAGAATCAATCAGTGGTATCCAATTGATTTGGACAAACTCGCCTTCTACATATTGCAAGAACTAGATTTAAAGAGCCAGAGACATTCTGCATGGAATGAAAAACATCCATACAGGAACCCAGCTATCAAAAACCGCTATCGACCCAGTACTGGTTGTTCGACCCAATTGAACTTTTTCACTTCTTGTGGAATCTTGACCCGTTGTGCTACACGTTCCATACGCGCAGGCAACTTCATCAAATAATCCCTTGCTTTTTCTGCTTCTTCATTCAGCTGGGTGAGGGACGAAATATCCCATTGGTCAATCAGCTTTTGTAAAATATCAATATAATCCTGGGCAGTATAAACTCCTAGTCGTTGGGCACTATTGGAGAAATCCTCAAATGCCTGGCCAATACTTTGGCCACTTTCCCTAACAAACATGGCGGGCATGACAATTTTGTGAACCATCATTTCTTTAAAAGCGACCATCATATTGTTGGGGTCTATCTTAAAGATTTCTTCAACGAAAGTACTGTAAGCTTTATGGTGACGCATTTCATCACCAGAAATAATCCTACACATCTTTGAGAGCGCGGTATTACCGTACTGTCTAGCAAGTTTTGCAACACGATTGTGCGAAATATAGGTTGCTAACTCCTGAAAAGTAGTATAAACAAAGTTCTTGTAAGGATCGCGATCTGTACCAATATCAAACCCATCATTTATGAGATGGTGGGTAGTGATCTCAACCTCGCGCATATTCACACGACCAGAAAGGTAAAGATATTTGTTAAGTACATCGCCGTGACGGTTTTCCTCACCAGTCCATTGACGCACCCATTTTGACCATGCATTTCCTTTTCCTTCCATTTGGTTAATCCCCTCTACATCCATCAGCCATGACTCATAGGTAGGCAGTGCTTCTTCTGTAATGGTATCACCCACCAGAGTCACCCAAAAATCATAAGGGAGATCCTTGGCGAGTTCACGCAATTCTTTGACTTCTTCAAAGAAGCTGTCTTCCTGCGAATTGGGAAGAAAATCAGTGGGTTGCCAGATGTCATCAGCAGGAATCAGGAATTGGTCCATGAAGGACTCTACCTTGGATTCCAGGGTCTGCATGACCTCAATTCGTTTATTTTTCAGGGGTTGAATCATCAGTAAATTCTTATACTGTAAAGGTAGTCGTTTATTTTGGGTTGCGCTTTCGCGAAAGCGAAAGTTTTACATACCGAAAAATGAACTGAAATGACGTCTACAACTGTATCCAGTTATAGCACAGTGTTTTTAACACTCGAATGTACGATGGTTTGAGCTTGTTGTATCACCTCCATCGGGTCCCTGTCTATAATGGGTATGGGCTCATGAATGGTCAGGTGAATATTATTACCTATGCCATAGGGAAACTTACCATAACGATCAATCTTCCAACTGTTATTTATGGTGATTGGAACTACAACTGCTTCTGGTATATATTTGAATAACGTCAATAATCCCCTGGCTTTGAATTCCTTAGGAACTCCAGTTCTACTTCGGCTGCCTTCAGCAAAAATCACTGCACTACGCTTTTTGGCCTGAACATTTTTTGCAAAAGCCATCAGGGCGCTCACCGCTTGTCTGGAATCCCGGCGGTCAATAGCGCAATTTTCTCCAATTCTTAAATTCAGGGAGATACTGGGCAAGCCTTTGGCTAGTTCCTTTTTAGCGATGAATTTGGCGTGGTATTTCCTCAAATGCCAAATCAGTGGCGGTATGTCAAACATGCTTTGATGGTTACTCACAAAAATGTAGGAAGGTCCTACTGGCAATTCTTGCTTAAAGGTCACGCTGAACCAGTTAAACAATGGCAATTGCGACTGCATCAAACACCAATTAAGAATATTCACACTACGCCTATGGGGTTCATAACCACCCAATCTGTGACAGAGTAGCTGAATTGGATGAAAAACCAACAACAGCCCAAAAAAGACAACAAAATGAATAACCGTAAGTGGATAGGCTAAGATCTTTTGCATGCTTCAAAGATATCCCTATGAATTAACAATGCTCGTTATAAGCCTCTTTGAGGTTTTCTGCAATCATTTCAGCGGGACGACCTTCAATGTGATGGCGTTCTAACATGTGTACCAACTCACCATTCTTAAACAATGCCATACTGGGCGAACTAGGTGGGAAAGGTATCATTGCGGAACGTGCAGCATCTACGGCCTCGCGATCTACACCGGCGAAAACAGTAACGATGTGATCTGGTTTTTGGGCATTCTCCAAAGACATCTTGGCACCTGGTCTGGCGTTAGCCGCTGCACAACCACAAACCGAGTTGACCACAATAAGCGTTGTTCCATCTTTTTCCAGGGCATCCTGAACTTCTTTGGCGGTATATAGGTGTTCAAAGCCTGCGGAGCCTAAATCATCACGCATAGGCTGAACCAATTCTGCTGGGTACATAATTTAAATTTTTGACAAAGGTACAGCCTTTCGCTTTCTTCATCAGAAATACCCGGATCATTTTAACCTATCACGACCTAGTTTTTTACAATACATAAGGATCTAACAGCGTTTACCGTTTACAAATGTTTATTACCTTTAAACCAAATGAGTAAAAATATGTCAACCAGGACCTGCCCAGAATGTGGAGAAGAGGTACGCGGCAGGGCCGATAAGAGATATTGCAGTGATTATTGTCGTAATGTAGCCAACAACAAGCTGAACCGGGACAGCAGTGCGCTCATGCGTAACATCAATAATAGATTGAGAAAAAACTGGCGAATCCTCAAGGAAATCAATCCTACAGATAAGACCAAAACCACCAGAAATAAATTGTTGGCCGCTGGATTTGATTTCAATTTTTTCACGAGTATTTATACCACCAAAAAAGGAACAGTTTACTACTTTGTCTATGATCAAGGCTACCTCCCCATGGATGATGACAATTATCTGCTCGTCAAAAGAGATTAAACATATCGATCCAAACACAATGACTCCTACCTCATGAATTTTAACTCTAATAAAAGTGTCCTGCGTTGGATAATGATAGGCTTTGCGGTGGTGATCACATCGCTGATCTTATGGAATACCTATGACTTTTTCCAGAAACTCAAAGAAACGGAGCGCAAGAACATCAGGGAATTTGGTCTGGCAGTGACAGAACTGGCCAATCAATCACTGGATGATCCAGATATAGGAATGCTTGGACTGACCGTGGCCGAAAATACCACCACCGTTCCCATGATCGTAGAAAATTATAAAGGTGAGCTGAAGTCCCGTAATCTTCCCGAAGAAATTGCTCACAACGACGAGGAGTTACAAAGACTGATAAGTATTTACAGTCAGGAAAATGAACCTATAGTTACACAGTTTGAGGGAAAACCGTTTACCACTATTTATTACGGCAACAGCGAAGTGGTAAACAAAATAAAATATTACCCAATGGCTCTGGTGGTCATCATGCTGCTTTTCTTTTCATTGATCTGGTTTTTCTATCGGTCTACAAAAGCTAGCGAACAAAACAAATTATGGGCTGGTATGGCTAAGGAAAGTGCCCACCAGATTGGTACGCCTTTATCCTCTCTGGTGGGCTGGACGCATATTTTGAGGGAAGAAGAGATAGACCCTACCTACATCGAGGAAATGGAAAAGGACATCAATCGGCTAAAAGTTATCACCGACCGATTCTCCAAAATTGGATCCATCCCTACGCTGAAGGAACAGGATATCGTCGCCAAAACAAAGGAAGCAGTTGACTACATTTCCACCCGTAGTTCAAAATTGGTCCAATTTCAGGTGGATCTTCCGGATCAACCTATTATGGTAAGGCTCAATGAACCCCTTTATGCCTGGGTGATTGAGAACCTCATCAAAAATGGAATTGACGCAATGAAAGGTAAAGGACGCATTGAAGTGTTCTTGCGGGCCGAAGTCTTTCAAGTCTTCATCAGCATTACGGATACCGGAAAAGGTATTCCCAAGAACCAGTGGAAACAGGTGTTTACTCCAGGTTTTACGACAAAAAAACGCGGCTGGGGACTGGGACTTTCCTTGGCGAGGCGTATCATTAAAGACTACCATAAAGGTAAAATTAGGGTTGCCGACAGCAAGAAAGATAGAGGCACTACTTTTGAAATCCAATTGAATCGGGTTGATTAATAGACATTTCCCAGAAACATTGAGAAGAAGAGAATCTACTCACCCATCATAAAGGTCTGAATTAATTTGTAGAATAGCAGAAAATCTCCCATCAAACTCTGGGTAATACTACCTTAAATGTGGTGCCCTGACCATAAATAGTTTGCATGCTGATATGGCCATTGAAATTTTCAACGATTTGCTTTACCATGGCTAGACCTAGTCCCATTCCACTTGTTTTGGTGGTAAATTTTGGTTCAAATATTTTATCTTGATGATCGGGATGTATGCCTGTGCCAGTATCTGAAACAGTAATTTGCACCTCATCGTCAGTATGTGTCACCGCCACTTCGATCAGGTTTTTGCGATCGGCGTCAGTAGCCTGAATAGCATTTTTAACCAAATTGGTCACTACCCGAATAAGTTGGGTACGATCAAAAACAACCATCAGCGAGGGGGCATCTTCAGAATATTTGATATTGGATTCATTAAAAATATCCAGCGCCAGTTGAGTTACCATGGGCACATCAGTCTGCTCATTTTTCTGTGCCGGCATGGTCGCATAGGTAGAGAATGCGCTGGCTATATTACTCATGACATCAATTTGTTCAATCAGGCTGTTGGCAAATTCGTTTAATTTATCCTTGGCGTCACTCTGCTCGGGATCAAACCTGCGTTGGAAACTCTGTACGGTAAGACGCATTGGTGTCAGCGGATTCTTAACCTCATGGGCAACCTGCTTGGCCATTTCACGCCAGGCCTGTTCGCGCTCACTCGTGGCCAATTTGACCGCACTTTCCTCCAGCTGTTCCACCATGTTATTATAAGAAGCGACCAGGGTATTTATTTCTTCTGTCCCCTTATGATCTACCTCGATTTTTGTATTCCGTTTAGAAATGTCCAAATACTTCAGATTGTCTGAAATATTGCGAATAGATCTGGTGATATATTTGGAAAGGATATACCCCAAAAACAATGAAAACAAAAACATCAACAAATAAACCCCTGCGAGGCGCTTGAGAAATTCTTCCAGCTCATAATTCATAAAATCGTCATTCTCGATATACGGCAGATTGAGAATGGCAATATTCTTAAATTGGTTGTCAATCAGGTAGGAATAACTGGATCTGTAGCTTTGGTCATCCACCTCAAATTTGACAACATATCGGCCATCTTGAGCATTGGCGAGATGCTGAATGATATCACTGGGAATTTGGCGATGTATACTATCATTTACAAACTGGGCTTTGGAACTTTTGCGCAAGCGGCCCTGAAGATCGTACATATAAATAGGCATACCATGGATGGCACTAATGTCATAAATCTCGTCTTTGAAAATGAATGGAAGGTTGTCTGTAGAAACCTCATAATCTGTTTTCCTTAGTGTATAGGCGATACTTTCCTTGATGGCCTGCTCTTTTCTCAAGAGTCTTTTCTCGTGATAATCCTTGGCTTGTTCCCTGAATTGGTAGATCGACATACCGGCGATCAAAACACTAGCAATGGCGGTAAGCAGCATCATAGAAAAAAAGATGCGGTTCCTCAGACTGTTCCTGTAGAATTTCATGAAGCCAAAAATAGCAATAATCAAGCCAGCCTATCTTTACCTAAATGCTGATAAATTTTAAGCTGCTTTTAATATCGCTTTCGCGAAAGCGTTTTTAACTTACTAAAAAAACTTTCTATGCCAATCAATAATTACTATAACCTAGGAAAAACGGGACTCAAAGTAAGTCGACTGGCCCTGGGCACCATGACATTTGGAAAGGAATGGGGCTGGGGCAATAGCCGGGAAGAATCACAGCAAATCTTTAATCAGTATCTGGATCTGGGTGGGAATTTTATTGATACTGCTGATATGTACACCGGAGGAACCAGTGAGCGCTACATCGGTGAGTTTATGAAGGAGCGTAAGAATCGGGAGGAGATCGTCCTTTCGACCAAATTCACCTTCAACACTGCGGAAGGACATAAAATCAATGCTGGCGGAAATGGACGCAAGAACATCAAACGCAGCGTTGAAGATTCGCTAAGACGATTAAAAACCGACTATATTGATTTATATATAATGCATTGCTGGGATAAGGTCACACCAGTAGAGGAAGTCATGCGTAGTCTGGATGATCTGGTGAGGGAAGGAAAAATTCTTCATGCAGGTCTTTCCAATGTACCGGCTTGGTATGCTTCTAGGGCACAATCTCTAGCCCAGCACAGAGGTTATGAGCCAATTTGTACTTTTCAACTGGAATACTCCTTGATCCAACGGGCCATCGAAAATGAATACATTGACTTGGGACAAATTACAGGAGCTGGTATTATGGCCTGGTCACCCTTGGGTGGCGGACTTCTATCTGGAAAATACAAACCTGGCATTGAGGGCCAAAAGGATGTAGAGGGTAGACTCAAAAAAATTACTGATGATGGCGGTGAGGTCAGTTCCAAAGACAACGAACGCAACTGGGGGATCGTTAAAGCCCTCCATGAAGTCAGCCACCAGATTGATCAACCCATGGCCAGTACAGCGATCAATTGGGTCGCTAATCAGTCCAATGTGGGCAGTGTTATCATTGGAGCGACAAAAATGTCACAATTAGAGAGTAATATGAAAGCATTGGATTTTGAAATTCCGCTACCATTGATGGAAGTACTGAACAAGGCCAGTGATTTTGATAAGGTCTATCCTTACACCTTTTTTCAATCCAATATCCAGCAACGCATTATCAAAGAGGCAGAACTGGCAGACAAACCCGCCCATTACCACAAGCAGCAGCGGGTTTAAGAAAATTTCATATGGAGTATGGTGATTGGTTTCTTGTCATATCCAATCATCAAATAGCTCTACCTTTGTGCCATGGAATTGGACAATTTGGAACCTGGATATTTTGGAATCGGCATCTTAAATGGTAAAACACCTGAAAATCTTGGGGTGCTTTGGCGCACCGCTCAAAATTTAGGTGCTCACTTTATTTTTACCATAGGCCACCGATATGCTAAACAGGCTTGCGATACCCACGATGCCGTCAAAGCAATACCGTATTTTCACTACCGTACCTTTACCGAATTCTACCAGCACATACCCAAAGGCGCGATGCTTGTGGGTGTGGAGTTAGTGGAAGAGGCCCAATTCCTGCATGACTTTGCTCACCCCAGGAACTGTATTTACTTATTGGGTGCCGAGGACCATGGATTAAGCAAAGAAGCCATTGAAAAATCCCATTTGCTAATTAAATTCGACACCCCTAAAAGCCTAAATGTTGCTGTGGCTGGCAGTATTGTCATGTATGATCGCAGTGTTAAAGGCGCTAGTGTATATATCGATGGCGCGCCAAGGTCCAAATGAATCCAAAAAGTTGTGAATGGAGGCCTATCTAAATGTGATTACAATTGCATCCTAAGTTGTTATGCGCCATAAAATAAATTGAGGTCTTAACAATTTGGATACAGGAAAGATCCTACCTTTATCCTATCAACTTAAAAGCTTAGCATTACCATGAAACAAGGAACAGTAAAATTTTTCAACGAGTCCAAGGGCTTTGGGTTTATTGTTGAAGAAGGTACAGAACAAGATTGCTTTGTACACGTCACAGGTCTTATTGACGAGATCAGAGAAGGAGATCGAGTGGAATACGAAGAGAAAGAAGGAAAAAAGGGAATGAACGCCGTCAACGTCAGAGTTCTTGAGTAAACCCTCTTCATTGAACCTAGTGATCCCAGTCCTAAAAGACTGGGATTTTTTATGCGGTATAGTCACAAAAAAGCCGATCCTTAAGGATCGGCTTTTTATTTATTTTCGTCTCGGGATTAATTGATACCCAACTCTGCTTTTACATCAGGAGTAAGATCATATCCATCAGCCATGATGATACCAGTTCCTGTAGTTGAATCTAGTACATAATCAAATCCTTTGGCACGAGCAACCTTAAAGATGGCCTCTCTTACTTCTTTATAAAGTGGCTTTAAAAGATCCTGCCTTTTTTGGGCCATCGCCTTCTGCGATTGCTGATAGTACTCTTCTAGCTTCTTTTGTCCTTCTCCCAATTCAGCCAAAACGCGTTCGTTTTCTTCTTGTGTCTTGTTAGGAGCTGCCTCTTGAGCGTTGGTATACTTGGTCTTTAATTCCTTGTCCATGGCCATTAACTTAGTTTCATAAGTCTTGGCCAGGTTTTTCAATTGCTTGTCAGCCGCAATCGCTTTAGGTAGAGACTCTACCAATTCTTGCGAGGCAACGTGACATATCTTAGTAGGTGTTGCTTGCGCATTAGCCAGGTTAATACCAGCAAATACAAATGCAACTATCGCTAAGAGGGTTTTTACTTGTTTCATTTCTTTTTTTATTATTTTCTTCTTAATTAATTTCTTAAACAGCTGATTTAAAGCGGCTGCAAATATACATAGAACAATGATTAATTACCACCAGAACTACTTCCGTTATTTTGTTCCCGCTCTTCTCGTTTTTTACGAAGTTCTTCTTCTCTTTCTTCTTTGGCAGCTTTTCGTGCCGCGGCTATACTATCTCTCTTACGTTGACGCTCTGCCATCAATTTTTCTCTTCGTTCTTTGTAGGCAGCAGCCTTGGCAGCTCGAATAGAATCTCTGACTCTGATGCGTTCGGCTTTTTCAGCTTCACGCTCGTCAACAATTTCTTGACGTTTTTCCTGACGCTCTTGTAACTCTTCCTCCTTTTCCTCGATCTTTTCCCGGTCTGCAACAGAAATAAAAGCCCCTTCACGCTCTTTTTCTATTTGCTCCGTCCTGCTCAATTCCTTCTTTTGAGCTTCCTTTTTCTTGCCAGTGCGACCTATAGCTTTAAGAATCACATCACTAATGTCGTGTCTGTCTTCACTATATAACATGGCCAGATCTGAGCTATCGACTATGTAGTCATATTTTTTTTGCTGCCCGATCTTTTGCACTTCATTAAAGACCTGGTCTTGGACCGGTTGAATCAATTGTTGTTTTTGCAACACAAAATCACCTTGTGCTCCAAACCTCTTTTGCTGATAATCTGCTAATTCCTGTTGCTTGATGGCGATGTCTTCTTCTTTTTCCTCGATCAATTCTTTGGTCAACAACACGCGCTCATTTTTCAAGGCTGTCTCCATTTGCTCAATCTCGGTATTCATGGCATCTATTTCCTGTTTCCATTTGGACATCTTCTGTTCCAATTGGCGGGATGCCTCTTGATATTCCGGCACGCTTTCAAGGATATATTCCATGTTCACGTAGCCTATACGCGCTCCTCGTTGTTGCGCTTTCGCGAAAGCGAAACCAAGAAGAACAGTTAGTACGAAAATTGAAAACCTATTTTTCATAACCAAAGTGTTTAATTGAAATAACCGTGCCAAATTAAAATTGCTGGCCGATTATAAAGTGAACGTTCCAACCACTAGGATCATTGCTCACTGCACTAGGAACAGGGTCAAATCCATATCCGAAATCAACCCCCAGCAAACCAAAGGCAGGCATAAATATACGTAATCCTGCGCCAGCAGAGCGCTCAACATCAAACGGATTATAGCTCCTGAACCTGTCATAAGACCCTGCAGCCTCTGCAAAAGTCAAGACATAAATGGAAGCTGCTTGCTCCAATGAGATAGGATAACGCAATTCCATTGAGAATTTATTGTACACGGTATCACCATCATTACTGGTCGTAAGTGAGCTATTGTCATAACCACGCATTCTGATGATATCCCTACCATCCAGTGAAAACGCACCCAATCCATCTCCTCCTACAAAGAACCTTTCAAAAGGAACCAGGCCGCGGTCATTGTTATAAGCGCCTAAGAAACCAAATTCTGTTTTGGTTTGAAGAATAAGTTTTTCGTACAGTTGGGTGTACCAGGTCCCTTCAAACTTGATCTTGTAATATTCTAGGAACTTAAATTTTTCCTGATCGATTTTTCCTTGATCTGCAATTCCATTGGTTTGGAATTCAGGATCATCCTCTAGATTGGCATAATCAACACCATTCCATAAGGAATAAGGCAACGTCATTTTGGCCGTCAAAGAGAAGGAAGAACCATAGGTAGGGAAAATGGGGTTCACCCCTACATTGTTTCTACTCAAACCGATGGTATAGGCCAGGTTATTAGAAAACCCGTTGGGGAAGTTGAACAAGCTGGTCTGATAGTTCTTTAAGTTATAGTGTTGGAAAGAGATTGCTTGGGAAAACTGGAAAAAGTTATCCGGCCACTCTAGGCGTTTGGCGATTCCTACAGTACCTCCAGTAATTAAAAATCTCTGGCTCCGGTCTACTTCCCTGAAGTTTTGCTGATTCACCCTAAACTGTTCACTGTGCGAAAACGACACATTAAAAGAGACGGGTTTTCGACCTCCTAACCAAGGCTCTGTAAAATTGAGGGAATAAGTCCTAAAAATAGTACTCGCTTGCGCCCTGATCGCCAAGGTTTGGCCGTCTCCCATAGGGACAGGTTGGTAGGCTTTTCCATTGAAAAGATTGCGCAAAGAGAAATTATTGAATCGCAGTCCTAAAGTTCCTACAAAACCACCCCCACCGTAGCCTCCTTGAAGTTCGATCTGACTGGCGCCAGCTTCTACCAACTCATATTCCACATCTACAGTACCTTCTTCCTGGCTGACATTCTTCAACTGCGGATTGATTTTTTGGGCATCAAAAAAGCCCAAGGCCCCCAATTCCCTGATTGAATTGATAATCTTCTGGCGGGAATACTTCTCACCTGGAGACGTACGAATCGCGCGATAGATAACATGATCGTTGGTTCGAGTATTTCCGCTGACGCTGATATCGTTGAAATAGGCTTCTTTACCCTCAACGATGCGAATCTCAAAATCAATAGTGTCGTTTTGCACCTTGGTCTCTACCGCATTGACAGACGAAAATAAGTATCCGGTATTTTGGTAGAGATTGGTCAAGTCATCAGAATCAGGATCCTGGGGATTGCTGATGCGCTCGTCAAAGGCAACTCCATTGTATACATCACCTTTTTCTACCTTGATGATACGTCTGAGCTGATCATCTGAATAAACCTGGTTTCCTACAAAGCTGATGTCACCAAAGTAATATTTGTTTCCTTCTTCCACCTTTATATTAAGGGCAATTGTTTTATCATCCACTTTGGTCAAAGTATCAGACACTATTCTGGCATCCCGATACCCTCTTTCCTTATAGGCATCCACAACAGACTCCAGGTCTTCCTGGTAATCCTCTTCAATATATTTAGAACGCTTCAACAAACGGTAGAATCTCTTTTCCTTGGTGTTGGACATCGCTCCTCTCAGTTTCTTATCACTGATCTTTTCATTTCCTTCAAAATTGATCTCGGCAATCTTGACCTTTGGACCGCGATCTACCTCGATCTTCATGTCGACAATATTTTTACCCGTAGTGTCTTCTACTACACGGGTACGTACCAATGCATCAGCATAAAGGAAACCTTTTTTACGGTATTTGTCCTCGATATAAGTACGGGTATTGGTCACGAGGTTTTCGGTCGTCTTACGCCCTTTGGAAAGTTTGAGTTCTTCCTGAAGATCCTTGGTTTGTCCTTTTCTCAATCCTTCAATGGTCACCTCGTTAAGATTGGGCACCTCAATGATATTGATCTCAAGGTTGATGGTATCCACTAAGGCATCATCTGGATTACCTTCGATGCTCGTGGCAAAGATTCGGATATCGCTAAATAGCTTGAGGTCCCACATTTCTTTAACCACACCACTTAGTCTTTCTCCAGGAACGTATATTTCCTCACCCTTACGCAATCCTGTAAAAGCGATCACGGTATTCTCATTATAGGTCTGGCTTCCGGTTACTTTGATGTCCCCAATTTTATATTTGGTAGCATCACCTATGGGTAAGTCCTCTTTTTTCTGGGCAAAAGACATAGCTCCAGACAAGATGCATATGACTATCAATAACTGCTGTAAAAGCGTTTTTGTCATGTTGTTATAATTGTTCACTCGTTTTACCAAACCTTCTCTCTCTATCTTGATAATTATAAATGGCCTCTATAAGGTGTTCCTTCCTGAAGTCTGGCCAAAGAACTTCAGTAAAATATAATTCTGCATAGGCGATTTGCCATAGCAGGAAATTACTGATGCGCTGCTCTCCACTGGTACGGATAAGCAAGTCTACGTCAGGCATAAAACTCGTATAAAGATGCTGATGGATCACTTCATTATCGATATCTTCAATCTCCAGGTTGCCATCCTTTACCTGACTAGCGATATTTTTGATCACGGAAATTAGCTCTTCTCTCGACCCGTAACTCAGCGCGAGCGTCAAACTCATGTGGCTATTGTCCTTGGTGGCTTGTATGACCTCTTGAAGTTCTTTTTGGGCAGTTGCGGGCAGCAATTCCAGCGCGCCCACAGCCTTGAGGGAAATGTTGTTATTTTGTAATGTAGGTAATTCCTTCTTCAGGCTGGAAACCAACAATTTCATTAAGGTGTCTACCTCTAGCTTGGGACGTTTCCAGTTTTCGGTACTAAAAGCGTATAAAGTAAGATATTTAACGCCTAGCTCTGCACAGGTTTCTACAGTTTGCCTAACCGCTTTGGCTCCCTTTTCATGACCACGCACGCGCATCAAACCCTGTTTTTTAGCCCATCGACCATTACCGTCCATAATGACGGCAACATGCGTTGGGATATTCTTAAGCTTAGGTAGATCTTTTGTCATTACTAAAAGTTACAATAGCATGGCTTACGACCAAAGGTGTAGGTCAAGGTGATCCCTGTGAAGATGTACCAGTCATTGTTGTTGACATTTCCAAACTCCAGGACATCAAAATCCTTGCTCCTTACCGGGTTGCTACCATCCAAGTTGTCTGTAAAGGTGTAACGCGCGCCCACCTCTGCTCCGAGGACCCAGTGATCAGCGATATTGGTCTTTACCCCAAATATAATTGGGACCGCAATATCTATCGTTTCACCATACTCCTCCAACTCATTTGTGTTATTTAATGCAAACAGGCTGTAATGAAAACCTGTGAGACCAGTATACAAATAGGGAGTGATGTGTTGTTTTCCAGAATATAACTCCCATTCCCAGAAGGTATACTCGATACCTACACTGGCTTCCAGTAAGGAATAGTTGTATTTATAACCCCTTAAGTCCCTGGAGATATCATCGCTGTCATTATCGTCACCAACCATATTGGCTGCAATAAAAGTTGCCCTAAAACTATGTCGTGGACTGCGGTTCCATTTGAATATTCCTCCAAAAGCGAGATCCTTCAATTGGACATACTGTGTACTCCCCACATCACCCACGACGTTGGAAGTCCCTCCGTAAACTCCTATCTCGTAGGTCTGTGCTTTCGCGAAAGCGCAAACCAAAAAAATTAGTGCCAATACTCCTAACCGCATGAAATTTCTAAAACGTGCAAATATAACAATTCTCTTTACCCAGCATGAGGATTCATGCCCTATTGTAGTACAGAAAACAAGGATTGGATGATTTTATTGTCTAGTTGCGTTTATCTTCACCCCACAACAATTTTTCCCGGATGGTTTTGATAAAGCTTTGGTCCGTCAATTCAATAAGATCGATGGTGAAATCGGCTTTCTTTAAGGTCAAGATGGTCTCATTGGGGTAGCTGGCAATACGGTTGTCTAGAGAAGCCAAAAATTCTTCTTCGCGACCGCTGATACGCAACTCAATCTTAGTATGGTCTGGTATAACCAAAGGACGCGCGTTGAGGTTATGTGGCGCTATAGGCGTGAGTACAAAAGCATCGGTATCTGGAGAAATCAGCGGCCCCCCACAACTCAGACTGTAACCAGTCGAACCTGTTGGAGTAGAAACAATCAATCCATCGGCCCAATAGCTTGTCAGCAGCTCACCATTTAGCATGGTTTCAATTTGGATCATACTGGTGGTGTTCATGCGACTTACGGTCACCTCGTTGAGAGCAAAATTATGGGGTGGCGTATGTTGATCAGCATGGGATGAACTAAGTGTGATCAAGCTGCGCTTACTCAATTGATACCTGCCTTCAAAAAGCGCAACAACCGCTTCTTTGAGTTGGTCTTTATGCAGTGTAGCCAGGAATCCCAGCCTACCCGTATTGACACCTATCACCGGAATATCTGTCTTCCCCACAAAAGAAACAGCCCTCAACACGGTTCCGTCACCACCGATGCTGATCAATACATCATAGGAAGCATCCAAGGTCTCAAAACCTGGTATTCCTGCTCCCACACCTTGTTCGAGCAACATGGTATGAAACTCATTTTCGATAGCCACTTCGCAACCTTTCTCCAGCAAGAGGTACAACAACTCCCTGCATGTGGGCAAGGTATCATCGTGTAGGTAGCGACCGTAAATGGCTATTTTCTGCATGACTTATATATTAAGGTATTTGTCCAGATAGTCTGATCGCTGCTTGAGGGTGTCCAGATAAGAATCTTCCTCGGCCGCGCTGATAATTTCATAGCTATATCGCCTAAAGGTCTGAAGCACCGCGTTCAGGTTTTCAGGACTGATTTTAAGGGTGATTTCAGATAGGTGGTCCCGGTAGCCACTGATAAAACATCCAAACACCCTGGAATCATTGGACTCCACGATCTGGATAATCTCACTGAAGGAATAATCAGTAGAGCCTTTTTCAATCACGATCACTGCTCCTGATTCATACATAAAGGGAGCATCATTAAAGATTTCCATGATATCTTTAAGCTCATAGTAGCCCTGATATTCTAGCTGGGCATTAAGTACAGGCATGATATTGGACTGGCTTTGGGCAAAAGCTTCCAATACGTCCAACCAGTGGGTGTCCTCCCGAACTTGAAAAGAGTCCAGAGAATATTTGATTTCGTTTAATTTTTGGTTGGATTCAAAGCAATGTGCATCATTTTCACTCAGACAACCTATATAACTCCCCTTATCCATCACTGGAAGGTGGGAATAAGTGAGCTGGGAAAAAATGGCCTGAGCTTTTGAAATAGGGGCATCCATTCCTAGTGGCTCCACATCATTGATGATATAGTCTGTGATGTTCATGAATTCCGGTTTTCATGCAAATTAATCAATTCTGCACTTATGCCAACATGAGGTTCCTTTGTATTTTTGGTAAAAAATACAGCGATGGCCATACTGAGCGTAAATGTGAACAAGATTGCAACCCTGCGCAATTCCAGGGGAGGAAATGTGCCAGATTTGATCAAGACCTCTATGGATATTGAGCGATTTGGTGCTCAGGGGATCACAATCCACCCGAGACCTGACGAGCGTCATATCAGGTATCAAGATGCCAGAGACTTGAAAAAAGTGGTTCAAACCGAATTGAATATAGAAGGCAACCCTATTGAGAGCTTTGTACAACTGGTGGATGAGGTCAAACCCGCGCAAGTTACATTAGTGCCTGATGCACCAGATGCCATTACCTCCAATGCAGGATGGGACACCTTAAAACATAAAGATCTGCTGAGTGAAATGGTAAAACATTTTAAAAAACAAGGTATACGAACAAGTATTTTTATTGATCCAGTGGTGTCAATGGTAGAAGGTGCAGCTGCCATTGGTGTAGATCGTATCGAATTATATACGGAGGATTATGCCAAAAATTACCCCAACGACCCACGCAAAGCCATTGCTCCATATATTGAAGCAGCTACCGCAGCCAGCAAAGTGGGTCTAGGTATTAATGCGGGTCATGATTTATCCTTGGACAATCTTAAATATTTTGCCCAGGAGATTCCAGATTTGCTAGAAGTATCTATAGGACACGCCTTGATTTCTGAGAGTCTATACTTAGGCCTGGAGAATGTCATCAATATGTATAAAGCCCGTTTAGCCTGATGTTACACAGTATTATTTTAGGAAAAGGCCAACCGTTTTTAATCCTACACGGATTCCTTGGTATGGCAGACAATTGGAAAACCTTGGGTAGACAATGGAGCGAATCAGGTTTTCAAGTTCATTTGATCGATCAACGCAATCACGGACGTAGCCCACATAGCTCTGAATTTAGTTATGAAATGATGGCCCAAGATATCAAAGACTATTGTTCAGCTCACGGACTGGAACAGATTATTCTTTTAGGACACAGCATGGGCGGAAAAGTAGCCATGAAAGCCGTCAGCCTGTTTCCAACACTCATCGATAAATTGATTATCGCAGACATCGCGCCAAAGCCTTATCCTCCCCACCACAGCGACATCATCAATGCGTTAAAGTCGGTTGATCTTTCACAGGTCAATAGTCGTCAGGAGGCTGATGAAGTGCTGGAAGCTAAAATTAAAGACTTTGGCACCAGGCAATTTTTACTCAAAAGTTTATATCGCAAAAAAGAAGGAATCTATAATTGGCGGTTTAACCTGGATGTTCTGGGAGAGGCACAGGAAAAGGTTGGTGTACATGAGGACATCCATCCAGTCATTGAGGTTGATACGCTTTTTATCAGAGGTGGGGAATCTGGCTATATTACGGATCAGGACAAGATGTTGATTGATCACGCTTTCGCGAAAGCAGAATTGAAGACAATCAAAGGTGCTGGACACTGGCTTCATGCGCAGAAACCACAAGAGTTTTTCACATATGTTATGGAATTCCTAAAATAAAACATATTATGCAAGCATAATATTAACGAAATCGCTTGCGTAACATTAATTTAATATTAAATTTGACCACAACTTAATTAATTTATTTTTACAAACCCTTGATTATGAACAAACTGAAAGTTTTTGTTGTGCTTTGTTTGATCTCTACGTTTGCTTATGCTGGTGGATATCGTGTGAGTACGCAGAGTAACAAGCAGTTGGCTATGGGACACACTGGTGTTGCCGTTGTCAATAGTGCCGACATCTTATTCTTCAACCCGGCTGGACTGGTGCATTTGGAGAATAAATTGAGTGTAAGTGCAGGTGGATTTGGTGTTTTTTCTGACGTAAAGTACCAAAATGAAGATTTCGGAACCTTCGCAGAAACTGATAGCCCAGCAGGTACCCCAGTTTATCTGTATGCGACTTATAAAATTACAGAGGATTTTGCCGCTGGTATTGGTGTTTATACACCTTATGGGAGTAACGTAACCTGGCCAACTGACTGGGCTGGATCCCACCTGGTAAATGAAATCGAATTGAGCGCTATTTTTATCCAACCTACACTTTCTTACCAACTTTTTGACAGTGTAAGTATTGGTGGTGGACCGATCCTTGCGATTGGAGGAGTAGAGTTTAACCGTAATGCCAGTCGTACACTCACTGATGAGCAAGGTAATCGTTCTAACATCGCTATTGAAGACTCTGGTGTAACCGCTTGGGGATGGAGCGCAGGTTTGATGTTTACCCCTAGCGATAAGTTCACTTTAGGATTTAACTACAGATCCTTGATCGACATTGAGAGTGAAGAAGGCACGGCCACTTTCTCTAACTTTCCTAATAGTTCGCTGACTCCAGACAATGGAACTACTGGATTCACAGCAACACTTCCCCTACCAGCGGAAGCGACTTTAGGTATCTCTTACAAACTAAGTGATAAATTATTGCTTGCTTTTGACTACAATCGTGCTTTCTGGAGTGAATACAACAGTTTGGACATTGAGTTTGACAATGGTATAGTCTCTGAGAACCCCAGAAACTACAAAGATTCTTCTACTTACAGGTTTGGAGCGCAATATCAGGCGTTGGATAATCTTGTCGTCAGGGCAGGTTACTATTTTGATGAATCTCCCGTACGGTCTGGTTACTTTGCCCCTGAAACACCTAGAAATGATTCCAATGGTTACACGTTTGGACTTTCTTATCAGATCAGCCCAAAGTTTGCCATCGATGCTTCTGTGCTTTATTTGAGGTTCAAGGAGATCACTGAGTCCTATGACTTTTACTTTGATACGGGTTCACCGGTAGCTGCTCCATTTGAGGGAACTTATAAATCCTCGGCCTTGATCGCTGGATTAGGTCTGACTTACAACATGTAATAAAAAATAAGATGATGAAAAATAATTTAAGATATATAGCTTTATTGCTGGCGGGAGTTGCCATAGTGGGTTGTGAGCCAGAATTTGACAATCCGATTGAAGATGCAGATACATACACGTCTGGTGAGGCAGACTTCTCCAAATTTGTAACGGTAGGAAACTCTTTGACTGCTGGTTTTGCAGATGGTGCCTTATATCGCAGCGCACAACAAAACTCTTTTCCTGCCATCATTGCAGGTCAGATGGAATTAGCCGGTGGAGGCGAATTCAATCAGCCTTTGATGGATGATAATCTGGGTGGCCTACTTTTAAACGGTGTGCAGATCTTGCCTAACCGTTTCGTACTGGCCTCTGATGGTGCAGGAACACCCGTTGGTCCCGCCGTTTTGAACGGTACACCAACTACTGAAACAACAGAAAAAGTCACCATATCATTGAACAATTTTGGTGTTCCTGGAGCAAGAGTTTATCACTTGCCCGCGCCCAATTACGGTGATCCTGCAGGAGTACCCGCTGGAACGGCCAATCCTTACTTTGCTCGTTTTTCTAGCTCCAATAGTGCTACCGTTATTGCAGATGCAGCTGCGGCCAATGGTACTTTTTTTACGCTTTGGATCGGTAACAATGACATCCTGGGTTATGCAACCAGTGGCGGTGTAGGTGTTGATAACAACGAAACAATGAATGTCAACCCTGCAACCCAAGGTAGCAACAGCATCACTAATAACAATGTGTTTGCAGGAGTCTACCAACAGTTGGTAGCAGCCATGACAGCAAATGGTGCCAAAGGTGCGCTAGTGAACATACCAGATGTTACAAGCATACCATTTTTTACCACTGTACCATTTGCTCCATTGGATCCTACTGACGCAACATTTGCGGCCCAAATTCCAGCACTTAACGCATTTTATCAGGACCTTAACCAAGCTTTTGTTGCTTTTGGTTTTCCTGAGAGACAAGTAAGTTTCTCAATGACCGCGGCGAGCCCGCTTGTTGTTCGTGATGAAACCTTGGTTGATATTACTCCCCAATTGACTGCTGCCCTAACGCCGTCCTTTGGACCAGCCGCAGGAGCCATCGCTGAGCAATTCGGACAAATCAGGCCCGCCAATAGTTCTGATCTGATCACTTTTACAAGTGCACCAATTATCGGACAGCTTAATCAAGACAATCTCACTCGCTTGGTGAATGCAGGAATTCCACAACAGCAAGCCGCATTATTGTCTGCAAATGGTTTAACTTTTGCGATGCAGGACCAAAACGTATTGACTCAGGATGAGCAAGACCGAGTAACGGCGGCTCAACAAGCCTATAACAATGTTATTCAACAATTGGCTGCGGATAATGGTTTGGCTTATGTAGATGCTAGAGCAGCACTGGCTGATGTTGCTGCTGGTGGAGTTGGCTATAACGGCGGTGTGTTGACATCTACTTATGCAAATGGAGGAGCATTCTCTTTGGACGGCGTACACCCGACAGGAAGAGGTTATGCCTTTACGGCCAATGTGATCATCGATGCCATCAATGCGCAATATGGTTCAACGTTACCTAGAGTAGATATTGGTAATTATCCATCTGTACAGCCTAGTGACGACGTACAATAAACAAAATTTATTTCCTTATATAATCCGCTCAAGAATTCTTGAGCGGATTTTTTATTTTTACCCTAAACCGTATTCATGAAATTTATCATCAAATTATTGGTCACCGCTGCTATCGTGGTAGGACTCGCAAAACTGTTACCAAGTATACAAGTATCTGGATACTTCACTGCCATTTTGGTGGCATTGGTCATCTCGATTCTTAATTTTATCGTACGACCTATTCTGGTTGTGCTTACCCTGCCCATAACCATCATCACGTTAGGCTTATTTTTATTGGTCATTAACGTGATTATCGTGCACCTGGCAGATTGGTTAGTGCCAGGATTTGAGGTGGACGGATTCTTTTGGACTTTGATCTTTTCCCTATTACTTGCTCTGGCTCGTTCGGTCCTTGATAGCATGATAGATAAGGAAAAAGCATAGGTTAGTTGAAAGATGGCTTGTCTGATAATTCTTTGACCCTACGTCAGTAGTTCTAGTAAGCAGACATAGGACCGAAAGATTTTATGAGCGTTAAATAAAGGCTTTGTTTACAAGCAAATAAAGACTAATTTTGCAGCCCAATTTTAACAGCACTTAAAAGTCTTTAAATGAATATCAAACGTACTGACGTAGACGCGCTTAATGCGACGCTTACCCTAGACATCGCTCAAGCAGATTATCAGGACAAGGTAGACAAGATCCTTGCTGACTACCGCAAGACAGCCAATATACCAGGTTTTAGAAAAGGACATGTACCTGCAAGCCTGATTAGAAAAAAATACCGTACACCAATACTTGTGGACGAGATCAATAAGTTGATCCAGCACGAGCTGAATGAATACATTACCAAAGAGGATCTTAACCTATTAGGCAACCCATTGCCTAAAGAACAGGAAAGTATCGATTGGGAAGGAGAAGATTTTAGCTTTGAGTTTGAGATAGGCTTGGCACCTGATTTTGAAGTGGATGTGAAAGGTAAAAAAGCCATCACCCACTACGAGATCAAAACTGACGATAAAACCATCAACGACCAGATTGATAGAGTACGCGAGCAATACGGAAGATTGGTAGCAAAGAAAGAAGTAGCCGAAGGCGATGAAGTCACTGGAGTATTTCGAAACGACGATGAAAATATCAATACAGACGCAACCTTCAGCACTTCCAAAATCAAAGGAAAAACCAATCTTAAGAAATTGGTAGGGGCAAAAGTAGGTGATCAAATCGAATTCAAAACCAAGAATCTTTTTAATGAGGAAACGGATCTTGCTCATTACCTAAAGTTGGAGAATGATCAAGCCAGCGATTTGAATGTAGCCGTTACTTTTGAAATCACAGAGGTAAATACGCGGGAGAAAGCAGAATTGAATCAAGAGTTTTTTGATAAACTTTTTGGGCCTGATGTCATCAAAAGTGAAGAAGAATTAAGGGAACGCTTACGCGAAGATGCCAAAAAGCAATTTGAACAACAGACTGATCAAAAATTGCTGACTGACGTTACCGAATCATTGATAGAAAATACCAAGTTTGACCTACCGGCCGACTTTCTTAAGCGTTGGATCGCCAATAATGGCGAAAACGAATTGACAGAGGAAGAAGCGGCACAGGAATATGAACGCTCTGAAAAAGGTTTGAGATACCAATTGATCGAGTCCAATATTGTAAAAAACAACGAGGACCTACAATTGAAGTTTGAGGACCTTCAAGCTTATGCCAGAGATATGATCCGTCAGCAAATGGCTCAATATGGACACACTGACGCTACTGACGAGGAAGTCGACCAAGTGGTTGCACGTATCATGAGTAATCAGGACGAGGTCAAGCGAATGAGCGAGCAGCTGCAAAATGAAAAAATGCTGAAGTTCTTTAAAGAAAATGCGAAATTAAAAAAGAAAGAATTGACTTACGAAGAGTTCATCAAGGAAGCATACGACGCATAGTCACTTCTTAATTCGTACCTTTAGGCGTTGACTATTTTATTATGAAGTTAACGCCTTTTTTATTCATTACACCCTATTATTACATTCTATGGATATCAAAAAAGAATTTGAAAAATTTGCGGTAAAAGATCAGGGCGTGAACCCGATGTATTACGATAAAATCATGGGGAGCATGTACCCCACTAATCTGACTCCCAATATCATAGAAGAAAGACAGATGAATGTTCTTGCAATGGACGTTTTCTCCAGATTGATGATGGACCGCATTATCTTTATGGGAACAGGAGTGAACGACCAAGTGGCCAATATCGTTCAAGCCCAATTGCTGTTTTTGGAAAGTGCAGATGCCTCCAAGGACATCCAGATCTATATTAATTCGCCAGGAGGAAGTGTTTATGCGGGATTAGGAATCTATGATACTATGCAATTCATCAAACCGGATGTCGCTACCATTTGTACTGGTATGGCTGCAAGCATGGGAGCTGTATTATTGTGCGCAGGAGCTGATGGAAAACGTAGCGCCTTACCACACAGTCGCGTGATGATCCACCAAGTTTCCAGCGGCGCTCAAGGTCAAGCCAGTGATATTGCGATCACAGCCGCAGAGGTTGTGAAACTTAGAGAGGAATTATATAATATCATCGCAAAACACTCTGATCAGACCTATGACAAGGTTTATGAAGATGCAGATAGGGATTATTGGATGAAAGCCGACGAAGCCAAAGAGTACGGCATGATTGATGAAGTATTGAGAAGGGATTAATTTTCGTATATCAACAGCTAAGCAGATTCTATTGAATTGAAGGGTGAGACAATCGCCAAAGTTGACCACAGTTTTCCATCCAATAGATCTATGATTAACACAGCATAGAATAATTGCTCTAAGCATCCGCTCTGGACGCTCAATGTGGCTTATGGCCCAAACAAATAAATCATGAGTAAAGAACAACTAGAATGCAGTTTTTGCGGTCGAAATAAGGCCGAAACCAATTTGCTGATCGCAGGACTGGATGCACATATCTGTGACCGCTGTATCGAGCAAGCCCATGGTATCGTAATGGAGGATACCAGTGTAGAAAAACCTGGTGTATCCAAATCAGAGCTGGAACTCAAAAAACCCAAAGCCATCAAGGAATTCTTGGACGAATACATTATCGGGCAAGAATTCACCAAAAAAGTAATGTCCGTCGCCGTTTACAATCACTATAAAAGGTTGTTACAGCCAGCGACGGAAGATGACGTGGAAATCCAAAAATCCAACATCATGATGGTAGGCCAGACAGGAACTGGAAAAACCCTGATTGCTAAGACCATTGCTAGGATGTTGAACGTACCTCTGGCTATCGTTGATGCGACCGTGCTAACCGAGGCTGGTTACGTAGGTGAAGATGTAGAGAGTATACTGACCCGATTACTTCAGGCGGCCGATTATAATTTAGAAAAGGCCCAGACGGGAATTGTTTTTATCGATGAGATTGATAAAATTGCCCGTAAAAGTGATAATCCATCTATCACCAGAGATGTCTCTGGCGAAGGGGTTCAGCAGGGACTATTAAAACTGTTGGAAGGAACCGTCGTCAATGTCCCACCCAAAGGTGGTCGTAAACATCCAGATCAAAAGTTCATTGAAGTTAATACAGAAAATATTCTCTTTATCGCTGGTGGAGCCTTTGACGGTATAGAAAAGGTGATCCGCAAACGATTAAATATGCAGGCCGTAGGTTTTAGTGCCAGCATGTCCAATGATATCGTAGCAGAAAAAGATAATCTGCTGCAGTATATTATCCCTAAAGACGTTAAAGATTTTGGTATGATTCCAGAAATCATAGGAAGATTACCGGTATTAACCCATATGAATCCGCTGGACGCTGGAACATTAAGGGCTATTTTAACCGAACCAAAAAATGCGATCATCAAACAGTACAAGAAACTCTTTGCAATGGACGACATCGAGTTTGAAATTACTGAAGATGCACTGGAGTATATTGTGAGTAAAGCCATCGAATACAAGTTGGGTGCTCGCGGACTACGCTCTTTGTGTGAGGCCATTCTCACCGATGCCATGTTTGACCTTCCAGGAACAGAAGAGCAAACACTGCGAGTAACAGAAGATTATGCAGCGGCAAAGCTCAGTAAAAGTGGTATCCAGAAATTAAAGGCGGTGGGCTAGTCACTACCAATAATAATTACAGTTAAAGTACCTTTTAAATTGAAGTGAATCGCAGGGACTGAATTCTATTTTCCTGATTCTACACAATCCGCTTAACTTGCCATCGTTTCTAGTACAGATGAAAAAAGCATTGCATTATTTATTATTGATCACGCTTATCGCCGTGGCCTTGGTACAATGTGCCAAAAAAGGAACCCCAACCGGCGGACCCATTGATGAAACACCACCAGCCATTGTTCGTGCTTCTCCGCCTAACTTCACCACAAATTTCAGCGGTCAGGAAATTGAGATTCAATTCAATGAATATGTCAAACTTAAGGAGCTGCAGAAACAGCTGGTAATTTCCCCACCTCTTAAGACTCGCCCACTGATTACTCCGCAAGGTAGTGCCTCTAAAAAAATTAATATAACCATCACCGATACGTTGAAGGAGAACACGACTTATGTGTTTGATTTTGGTCAGAGTATTGTAGATAACAATGAAGAGAACCCATATCCTTTTTTCAAATATGTATTCAGTACTGGACCAGTCATAGATTCTTTGACGCTCAAAGGCGAAATTATCGACGCTATCAAGTTTGAGCCTGAAGAATTTGTCAATGTGCTGCTCTATGAGGTCAATGAAAGCTATACCGACAGCATTATTTATAACGGTCAGCCTAATTATGTGCTGAACACCTTGGACAGCCTTACCACCTTTACCATGGAAAACTTAAAGGAAGGTACCTACAAGATGGTGGCGCTGAAGGAAGACAATCGCAACCTCAGCTTTAATCCAGGTCGGGATAAGATTGGTTTTGTCTCCGGATTTGTGAAGGTGCCCAGTGATACCGTATATACCATCAAGATGTATGACCAGGAATTGGACTCCTCCATCAAAAAAATCACCCAGGAAGCCCAATCCAAACTTTTTATTGGGTACACGGGAGACCTAAGCACAGTTGAGATCCAACCCAATCCGGAAAACCTGTTTGAGGCTACAAGACTTACCAGCTTTGAAGACAAGGATACACTGCAGTACTGGTTCAGACCAGCCTTGGAACAGGATAGCTTGCTATTAAATACCAGAGTTGCCGATTTCGAAAAAGAATTTAAGGTTCGTATCAAAGAATTGAAGAGAGATAGCTTGAGCCTAAGTAAAAAAGGCGAACTTTCGTTGCGCAATCCAGCGGCCATCAGTGCTACCACACCTATCAACACCGTCAATACGGACAAAATCAGTCTAATCGACAAGGATAGTTTGAATATGGAATTCACTGTTGTGCTGGACTCACTCAAAAACCTTGCTACTTTCAAGTTTCCCAGGGATGAGGATCAACGCTATACCTTACAATTATTACCTGGAGCGATTACAGACTTCTATGGCAGTCAGAATCTCGACACCCTCGCATTAAAATACAGCACCAGGAGTGCTTATGACTACGGAAATATCTTTGTGACCCTGGTGGGTTCCTCCACTACCCCACTACTTCTACAAGTAGTTAAAAAAGACCTGAGCCTGGTAGCTGAACAAAGCGTGACTGAAGCCGATGAGTACGAATTCAATTTTTTGGATCCAGGGGATTATTATCTAAGACTGGTGTACGATCGAAACGATAACGGGAGGTACGATGGAGGTAATTTTCTTCAAGACATCCAGCCTGAACGCGTAGTTTACTATCCCGATTTAATCAATTTACTCAAGAATTTTGATCGGTACTATACACTTCGTGTAGACTAAAAGCATCTCTATCTTCCAGGAACCTCAGCTTGCCTCTATAGTTGTTTAATCCCTTTTTGGACAGCTTAACCTCCTGAATCCCTGCGGTGATCCACGGATGTTCAAGCATAGCATTGCCTAGCACGTCATACACCTGTGAATGGCCGCTATAATCCATGCCAGTTCCATCCTTGCCGATCCGGTTCACTCCGACGACATAGCTCATGTTTTCAATCGCTCTGGCCTTTAATAAGGCATCCCAGGCATTTACTCTCGGCACAGGCCAGTTGGCCACATAAAGTGCTACATCATAGTCCTGGGTATTTCTGGAATAGACTGGAAACCTGAGGTCATAACAGATTTGCAGCAAAAATTTCCAACCTTTATAAGAAGTAGTCACAGGTTGTCCCCCTTGATGGTATACTTCATGCTCACCAGCCAGCGTAAAAGTATGTCGCTTATCGTAGAGCTCAAAGGTGGCGTCAGGTCGCATAAAAATCCCCCTATTCACATAAAACTCTCCAGTATAAAACATCACGCTGCCATAAATGGCGTAATTTCCTCGGGCAGCATGATCTTTTAAATAGTCCAGTATTTCATCTCCGCTGGCCAATCCTTGGGGATTCATAGAAAACCCGGTGGTGAACATTTCTGGCAATACGACCAGGTCAGTAGCACCATATAATTTGACCAATTTGGTAGAAATATCGTTTAAATTGGCTGTTGGATTTTCCCAATGCAGCATATCCTGAATCAGGCTTACCTTTAAGTCATTGCTATCCATGCCCAACTGTTAGTTATTGGTTCATCAATTCTTCGATCTCCTCGATTTCGATCGGAATATCACGCATAAGATTAAAGGGCACTCCATTTTCCTGGATCACCACATCATCTTCCAGCCTGATCCCAAAGCCTTCTTCAGGAATGTATATACCTGGCTCAACCGTAAACACATTATTAGCTTGCATGGGTTCCCATAGAATCCCATAATCATGCGTATCCAATCCAATATGGTGGGAGGTCCCGTGCATAAAATATTTTTTATAAGCTGGCCAATCCGGATCTTCATTTTGGACATCGGCTTTATCAAGTAGCCCTAGTTCCAGCAGTTGGGCTGTCATTAACTTACCTACTTCTACATGGTATTCCTTCCACATCGTCCCTGGAACCAACATTTTAGTAGCTTCATTTTTGACCCTTAATACCGCATTGTATACTTGTTTTTGGCGGTCAGTGAATCTGCCGTTGACTGGGATGGTACGCGTCATGTCGCTAGCATAATTAGCGTAACTAGCACCTGCATCAATCAGCATAAGATCACCGTCTTTACATTCTTTATTGTTCTCTATATAGTGTAGAACATTAGCATTGTTACCGCTAGCGATAATAGGTGTGTAGGCAAATCCGTCACTGCGTTTTCTAATGAATTCGTGTAGAAATTCTGCTTCTACCTCGTATTCCATTTTGCCAGGTTCCAAAAAGCCCAGCACCCTGCGGAAACCAGCATTAGTGATATCACAGGCCGTCTGCATGAGATCGATTTCGAGTTGATGCTTGACCGATCTCAGTCGCTGTAAAATGGGGGCACTCTTGGCATAATTATGGGCTGGAAATTGCTCCTTGGTTTTTTTGATAAAACGGTCTTCCCTGGTTTCAAGAACCACTGACTGCCTATAGTGCTCGTTGGTATCAAAATAAATCGTCTCGGATTGGGTCATCAACTCAAAGAACTTTTTATCAAAATCTTTGAGCCATTGAATTTGCTGTATACCTGTTATTTCCGTGGCTTTTTCTTTGGTAAATTTAGCACCTTCCCATACGGCGATATGATCGTTAGTTTCAGTAACAAAAAGTATCTCGCGATCTTTCGGATCTGGAGCATCTGGAAAAAGTACCAAAATGGTATTTTCTTGGTCGGCGCCACTTAAGTAGAAAATATTTCTGGCTTGGGTAAAGGGCAGCGTACTATCAGCTCCAGTGGTAAAAATATCGTTGGAATTAAAAACCGCAATACTCTTTGGCTTCATTTGTGCCATAAAGTTTTTACGGTTATGAATAAACAACTTTGGATCAATAGGATCGTATTTCATAAAAATCAAGCATTATAAATTCTGGATGACGCCCAGATGATCCCCTACGAGGATTCTTTTGGATTCGCTTTCGCGAAAGCGCCACCAACATGATCAGGCAAGTTAATAAGCTGAGTCGGCACAGCAAAGAAAAGCCGCCCTAAATCCCAGATTGCTGTTGAAAGATTTATCTGCTCTTTTTGCGTTTGCGGTTTTTGATAAAAGAGAAGACCAGCAGCAGCACGATGAGCAAAGCGACGCCCATGATAAAGTATTTGACATTTTCCATAAACCCAGTATTGATTAATAGGTGTGGCATATCGGCTTAAGTAAGGATACTTATAACCTGTTGCCTCAGTATAAATGTAGCAAAAATTAAAAACCACCTGTATTCAATACAAGTGGCCTATCAACTATTTCATTTAAAATTAATCGACTTTTACACCGTTTTCTGGCATTTCGAAAGTGGATGGATCCAATGGGGCAGCATCTATATCCACTTTGGTAAATACGCGAGGTTCTCCCTTAGGATCAGTGGGTTGGCCATTTTCAACAGTATACCAAGTTAACTCTTCAGGCAATAGCAATCCGTTGATTTCCTGCCATTTGTTGTAATGGATAAAGCTATATTGGTCTGATGTTTCATTTTTGCCGTACGTGACAGTATAGGCCAACCAATTCATTTGTTTAGTTTCTGGATGATAGTATAAGATATAGTTGTCTTCTGGTGAGTCTCCCACGTTGTCTTCATAGGCAATCTTAATGCCTGGATATTGGATGCCGTCCTTATCCAGCGGTGAAGCTTCACTGTAAACAATACCATCATCTGCCAGAAGAAATGGCATAGCATAGAAATAAAACATAAGATTATGATAGAACCTTGCTTGTTCTTTTGGAAAATAGGTACTGTCTTGAGCGATCCAAACAGATCCATCCCGCGATCCAATGCTATGCGTAGGCGTTTCAATCTGTATGTCTCTGCTGTCCACATCAGTAATTGTGACCTGGTCACCCATCGTGTAGGTTAGGCTCTTCATATCGTCCCATCGCTGTAAACCCCCATGTGCCTTAAATACTTCTTGAATTGCTTCAGGGTATCTGGTCATATCCAAGGAATCCTTAGGTGCGGTCGTAGGCATCTCATCCGTTTGATGGTGAGATGTGGTATTGTCGTTTTTACAAGCCGACAACCCTAGAGCAACCGTTATAATCATTAACAACTTGTTCATCTGAATGTTTTTAGAGTCGCAAAGTTACGCAATCAACATGGCTATAATTGTTTGACAATTCCCCTGGGCTGGTCAATTATTCCCTTGTGGCAACAGGAGAGAAGTATAGGGCATCCATGTGATTTATTTTGGGTCAAAACAAAGTTCCATCCCAAACACCTTATCTTTAAGCACCAAATTTCAGAACCAAGATGAAAAAAATATCCCTTCTATTTCTATTGGCTTATTCTACGATGACTCTGGCTCAGATTCCTTCGGCCACACCGATGGACCAGGTGTTGGACGGTCTCGAAAAAAAGCAAAATTTATCCCAGAAATCTCCATTTAAGAATTTAGAGTTTCAAAACATAGGGCCTACCGTAATGTCAGGAAGGGTGGTGGACGTTGCGGTGAATCCACAGGATCCTACAGAAATGCTCGTAGCCTATGCCAGCGGCGGACTCTGGCATACCTCCAATAACGCTACCAGCTTGACGCCCATCATGGATCAGGCCGAAACCATCAATCTAGGAGATATTGCTGTTGATTGGAAGTCCCGTACCATCTGGGTTGGTACAGGAGAAAACAATTCCAGCCGCAGCAGTTATGCAGGAATCGGAATTTTGAAATCAACAGATTGGGGGAAAACCTGGAGCAAGCCCATGCTTACGGAAAGTCAACATATAGGTCGCATCTTGATCAACCCCTCCAATCCAGATCACGTGGTGGTAGCCGTTACGGGCCCATTGTATTCAAAAAGCAACGCACGCGGCATCTACGTTACAAAAGACGGTGGACAAAGTTGGAAAAAGACACTTTTTGCATCTGATGAAGCTGGCTTTATAGATTTGGCTTCCACTCCTGGAGATTTTAAAACTTTATATACCTCTAGCTGGGAAAAGGACAGAAAAGCTTGGAACTTTGACGGTAACGGTCCAGCCAGCGCAATTTATAAAAGTACGGACGGCGGAGATAGCTGGACAAAAATAAGCACTCCCAACAGTGGGTTCCCCACTGGAGAAGGTGTAGGACGTATCGGACTGGCTGTTTATGATGCCAATACGGTATATGCAATCCATGATTCCCAATTCAGAAGGGAAAAATCAGGGGACCAAGATGACAAAGATAATCAGGACTTAACCAAAGATGACTTTAAGACCATGTCCAAAGAGGCTTTTCTAAAGTTGGACAATAACAAACTAAATAAGTTCCTTAAACGCAATGGGTTTCAGGAAAAATACCGGGCTGAAAATATTAAAAATATGGTGAGAGCTGGTGAAGCCACTCCCATGGATGTTGCCAAATACTTAGAAGACGCCAATACCCAACTTTTTGACACGCCTGTCAAGGGAGCAGAATTGTATGTTTCCAAGGACGGTGGAAGTACCTGGACCAAAACCCATGAAGGTCAAATCGATGATGTGTTTTACAGCTACGGATATTACTTTGCTCAAGTAAGGGTAGACCCAAATGATGTCAATAAAGTATATGTCATGGGGGTACCTATCATCAAGTCGGCTGATGCTGGTAAAACCTGGGAAAGCATCTCTCGAGAAAACGTACACGCAGACCACCACGCCCTTTGGGTCAATCCGCAAAGGTCTGGCCACCTGATCAATGGTAATGACGGTGGTCTTAATATCTCCTATGACGATGGCGCTACCTGGATAAAGAATAATTCACCCAGTGTGGGCCAGTTTTACGCCATCAATTATGACCTAGAAAAGCCTTATCGTGTTTACGGAGGTTTACAAGACAATGGGGTTTGGGTCGGCGCACATAATGCACGGGAGGATCGTGCCTGGCATCAATCTGGTCAATACCCATGGCAAAGCATCATGGGTGGAGACGGCATGCAAATCCAAATCGACAACCGGAATAGTAATATAGTCTATACAGGATATCAATTTGGGAACTACTATCGGATCAATCGTGAAACCGGAGATCGCAAGTATATCCAACCCAAACATGAGTTGGGAGAATCCCCATACAGATTCAACTGGCAAACTCCGATTTTGTTGAGTTCGCACAATCAAGACATACTTTACCTTGGTGGTAATAAGTTACACCGATCCATGAATCAGGGAGAAGATTGGAGTACAATTTCACCCGATCTTACCCAAGGCGGAAAGAAAGGAAATGTGGCCTATGGCACGCTGACCAGCGTCAGTGAGTCAACCTTTGAATTTGGTTTGATCTATACAGGATCAGACGACGGCTTGGTTCACATCACAAGGGATTCAGGTGCGAGCTGGCAACCCTTAAACGGTGGATGGCCAGCCAATCTCTGGGTAAGTCGTATCCTCGCTTCATCTCACAAGAAATCGCGTGTTTATTTAACCTTAAACGGCTACCGCTGGGATGACTTTGCGCCCTACATCTATAAAAGCGAAGACTATGGCGCAACATGGACACGTTTGGGTACCAACTTGCCTGCGATGCCAGTCAACGTGATAGCAGAGCACCCAAGCAACGAACAGATTCTTTTTGTGGGTACTGATAATGCCACATACGTCAGTCGTGATCAGGGATCGACATGGGCGCTAATGGACAAGGGAATGCCCCCAGTAGCCGTACACGACATCAAGATACAGCCAGAAGCCAATGATCTATTGATTGGAACCCACGGTCGTTCAATTTACAGCGCCAATCTAGACGCGTTAACATTAATGGATAAAAAGGGACTGGCCTTGGGACCTGTGGAAAAAATCAGGTCTTCTACCAGGTATGGCAACAAAGGATTTATGTGGAGTGATGGACCTGAACCAAAGATTCAATTGGTTTACCACACCCCACTGGCCGGAAAAGTCAAGATCGAAGTGTTGAATGAGGAAGGTAAGACCTTGCAGGAACTTGCCACGCTCAGCGATGCGGGCTTAAATTACTATACTTATGACGGCAGTGTAGGCAACTACGCACTGAAGCATTTTGACAAGGATAAACGACCTAAAAAAGCAGAAAATGGTAAATACTACTTACCGGAAGGCACTTATACCATCAAAATCAGCGGTAATTCTGGGAGCAATAGCCAGGAATTGCTTGTGGAATAGAATGAGATGGATCAGGATCACTACATTCGCTTGCTTGCTTTTGGCCGGATGTAAAACCAACTACAGGAATACAAATCCAGTTATGATAACAAGCATCCAACTAGCACATGAAGAGGTAAGGATCGACCTGTCCCAGCCTTTGGACATCAGCCTTGCCATTCAAGACCAAGGCGGAGTCGGTGCATGGTATATTGAACAGCCAGCAATCAAACATGTAGAAGTGGATGGTTATGTAGGCAAAGTGGCCTTGGGAGGCTCAACCAACTTCAACAATATTCATTTTAATCCGCATAGTCATGGAACCCATACCGAATGCTTGGGACATATTACTGAGCAGTTCCACAGCGTCAATAATGCCTTGAAAAAAAGCTTTTTTAAGACGCAATTGATCACGGTAACCCCAAATCGCCAAGGAGAAGACCTCGTAATTACCCAGGAATTGATACCTGAATTGGAAAATGCGGTAGAAGCAGTAGTTCTGCGCACCTTACCGAATACGCAAGAAAAACGTCAACGCAACTATTCCAATACCAATCCCCCCTATGTGGACGAAGGCTTGATGCACCGCTTTCGCGAAAGCGGTATCCAACACTTTCTTATCGACCTCCCCAGTGTGGATAAGGAAAAAGACGATGGGGCGCTATTGGCCCATAAGGCATTTTGGAACCTCCAGGAAGCGCCACGACTTAATGCCACCATCACCGAATTGGTTTATGTGCCTGATGAGATAGAAGACGGCTTGTTTATGATGGATTTACAAATCGCTCCCATAGAGAATGATGCCGCTCCTTCCAGACCAGTTTTATATCGTTTACTGCAGCAATAAAATGTAATCAAACATCACTGGAATTAGTTTTGCCAGAATTAAGGTCTTCATCCCCAGTCTAGGCTGACATTCCGATAAATTGTACTTTTACCGTATGGATATTTTGTTCTTTCTGGGATTGGCACTGGGCGCTGTGGTTTCATTTTTTGCCTTTAAGTTTTTTGTAAAAAACGGGAAGTCTGAAAATACCCGTGAACAGAGCGTAGTGCTGATGGAAAAAATACGCTCGGTATGCAAGTTCATCACCGTGGAAGGAGATTTTTCTGAAATCTATCATTACCAAAATGTGAAAGATAAGATTGCCAATTTCCTGCTGGGCAAGAAAAAGGCCATCATTTTGATCAATGCCAAAGCCCATATAGGTTTTGATTTAACCAAGATCGAAATGGAAAGTGATCCTGATACCAAAACCATCAGGCTCATGAATTTCCCTCAACCACAAGTGATGAGCATTGAAACAGATTTTAGCTATTACGACAAGTCAGAGGGCTGGGCTAATTATTTTACCAGCGACGACCTCACCGAAGTCACCCGCAATGCCAAGCAGCATATCATTGATAAAATTCCAGAAAGCGGACTCATGGAACAGGCCCGAAAAGAAGCAATTCTCGCGATTAAAATGATGGAAGGACTGGCCGATACCATAGGTTGGAAATTGGATTACAATGCATTGGTCCTAGATGCACCATTGGACTCTCACAAACTGCAAGCCTAATGGAAATTGATGCCGTCAGAACTTATTGCCTTTCCAAAAAAGGCAGCAGTGAATCTTTCCCCTTTGACCAACACACTTTGGTGTTTAAAGTCATGGGAAAGATGTTTTGCCTGGCTGGACTTGAAAAATGGGAAAAAGGAGAAAAATTTATCAATCTCAAATGTGACCCTGAAAAAGCCATCGACTTGCGTGAAGAATATCAAGGCACAGTTTCTGGGGGCTTCCACATGAGCAAAAAATACTGGAACACCGTCTATTGTGATAAGGATATGTCACCAGAGGAAATTTGCCACTGGATTGACCACAGCTACGAACAGGTCGTTGCTAAACTGTCACGAAAGGACAAAGAATCTTTAAACCAACTTTAATTTGACATCAGATCTTCACAGTTTTTACCTCAACAGAAGGGATCAATATCATGAGCATCTCATCCAGCTACAAAATCGGTTACGATGGTCTAGCACGATTCGATTGGGCGTTTTTTTGTTAGGCATCCTAGGGGTCTATCTGTTATGGTCCTATTGGCAATTTGCCGTATTCCTGGCACTTTGTTCCTTTGCCGGATTTCTCTACCTGGTATCCAGACACGAGGATTTAAAAAAACAAAAAGCCTTTGCAGCGGCCCTTCAAGAGCAGAATGAGTTAGAAATACAAATACTGGATAGAAACTTTCATCATCTGCCCGACGGCAGGGAATTTTTAGAAGACCAGCACGAATATAGTAGAGATATCGACTTATTTGGTAAAGGCTCTCTGTTTCAATACCTCAATCGGAGTAAAACCACAGCGGGTGTAGCGACGCTTTCGCGAAAGCTGACCAGTAACCATACTGAGCATATACCAGAAAAGCAGCAGGCGGTGGACGAACTGGCTGGCAAGGTGGATTTCAGACAGAAATTTTGGGCAACGGCCAGTTTGATGGACCAAACTCAAAACCCCAATTCTTTGTTAGATGAACTGTTGAATTATAAGTCTTTTGTCCCAACTATTTTTGACTGGTTCGGGTGGGTCTGGTTTGGATTGGCTGTGGCTACTGGAACCTGTTATGCGCTGGACCTAATCAGCGGTTACATTTTTGCTGGTGTATTTTTCGGCGGACTGGCAATTACAGGTCGCTACCTTAAACGCATCAATGCTTTTTCTACTAAAATCGGTGATTTGGAATCGTTTTTTGGACAGTATGGTCAGTTGATCCTTGCCATTGAAAAAGAAGAATTTCACACTCAACAACTCAAGAATCTCCAACACATGATTCTTACCGATGGGCTAGCTGCCTCAGATCGGCTTTTTAGGTTATCTAAGGCTATTTCGAGGTTGGACCAACGTAACAACTTGCTGTTTGGTACGTTGGCCAATGGTTTGGGTTTATGGGATTTAAAACAGGTATACTGTATTGAGTCATGGATACAGGACAATGCAGAGCATATCGCAGACTGGATGGAAGTTGTAAGTGAAATTGATGCGCTGTCCTCACTGGCTAATTTTGCTTTTAATCACCCTGCCTATGTATTCCCGACAATTCAGCCGGGTGAATTCCAATTGAACGCCCTCCAGGCACATCACCCTTTACTGGATCCAGCAAAATCTGTAGGGAACAATATACGTATCAAAGCAGGTGAATTTTTTATCATAACTGGAGCCAATATGGCTGGAAAAAGCACTTTTTTGCGAACCGTATCCATGCAGATTTTAATGGCAAATTTAGGACTTCCCGTTGCCGCCAAATCCTGTGCTTATGCGCCGATCAAATTGATTACCAGCATGCGTACCAGTGATTCATTGACTGACGAGGCATCCTATTTTTTCAGCGAACTCACCCGGTTGAAATATATCGTGGACAAGATGGAAGCAGATCGTTATTTTATTGTGTTGGACGAGATCCTTAAAGGAACCAACAGTCAGGACAAGGCAAATGGCTCGCGCAAATTGATACAAAAGCTTTCTCAGAAAAAAGCCACAGGCATCATCGCGACCCACGACCTGAGTTTGACCCAGGTAGCGGATGAATACACAAGCATCAGTAATTACTACTTTGATGCTGATATCACTGATGACGAATTGACCTTTGATTACACATTTAAAGAAGGTGTTGCTACCAACATGAACGCCAGTTTTCTGTTGCGCAAGATGGGGATTGTAGATGAGGACTGACGTAGCCTCAGCTTGTTAGAAAATTCCTTGGCCACATGTTACATCACTCACGGAGCGGTGAGATTTTATTAAATAGGTCATAGATTACTATACCGGCACAAACTGAAATATTCAAGCTGTGTTTGGTCCCAAATTGGTCGAGTTCAATCACATGATCGCAGGCACTGACGACTTCTTGTTGCACGCCTTTGACCTCGTTTCCTAAAATAACAGCTATAGATTGGTTCTTTTTGGCAGGAAAATCATAAAGATTAGAGGACGCTTCGGCTTGTTCAATTGCGCAGGTAATATATCCTTGTTGCTGAAGTAATTCAACCGCTTCCAAGGTATCTTCCACATATTCCCAGGCCACACTCTCAGTGGCTCCAAGCGCCGTCTTTCTGATGTCTTTGTGCGGCGGTTGGGCAGTGATGCCACATAGATAGATTTTTTCCACTCTATAAGCATCAGCCGTACGGAACACGGAACCAATGTTATTTAGACTGCGTACATTGTCCAATACGATGGTCAATGGGGTTTTATCGCTTTCGCGAAAGCGGTCAGAAGAAAGACGGTCCAACTCGTCATTGCGTAATTTTCTCATACCTACGTGGGTTCTAATTCCCGGACAAAGATATCAAAGCGCGTTGGGGTTCCAGGAATCTGCTGAATAAAACCTAGTGGCACTAACCAATGGAGGTTCCTTAATGATCATAAACAAAAAAAGGACCTGATGGTGGTCCTTTTTTTTGATAAATATTTTCGATTAAAGATTGACTGCCGGACAGTTACAGCTCCAACGATCCTCTCTACACAAGAAATCGATTCCCAGGGTGATCTGGTGAAAACCTCCATTACTGAAGTTAATGTCGCCAAATTGGTAACTGTAGTTATATCCAAATGTGAACTCCTTGTATTTAATTCCTACGAGCGGAGAAAGCAGGGACAAATTTTGCTCTTGAACACTATTTCCATCCAGGTACTCAGCACCATCAAAGCTTTGACGATAAGAAAGACCCATGTACAATACACTATTCTCATTAAGGTCGTAATAAGCTTTTGCATTAACGTCCATAAATTGCTCTTCGGTGCGATCAGTACGTTGATATAAAACAGAAGGTTCAAATTGCCAGTCACTGTTGCGTGGGGCAAAAAGATAACCCAAAGTAGCAATATATCTGCGCTGGTTGGTACTTTCGAAACCTTCGGAGTAGATTTCTCTATTTTGGAAAATGGCATTCTTGACCGTGAAATGCGCATAGAATTCCTTATAAAAATAGGAAGCCCCAATATCCACATTAAAATAGGAGTCTGAACGCAGTACTCCTGTGATTATTGGGTCAAAATCGCTTAAATCAAAATCTGATTCATCAAGACGACTCTGCACTAATCCTACATTCATACCAAAAGAAAGGCGATTAAGATCCTCATACCCACCACCAATCTGCAAGTGATATGCGTATGATAGATAAGCTCCTGTTTGGGAATGATACCCATTTTTATCATTAAAAAGAATAGCACCAATTCCACTGTTCTCACCTACTCCAGTATTAAAACTCAAAGTTTGTAAGTTTGGAGCATCAGCCTGATCAAACCATTGTTGTCTCACCGTACCCCTGATTTTACCACAAGCAGCGGCTCCTGCCATGGATGGGTGGAGCAAATAATAATTGTCGGTCAGGTAATCTATATAAACGGGAACGCCCTCTTGGGCAAAAGTAAACTGGCTACCTAGGGCAATGGCCAGCAAAATGAATAGTTTTTTCATGTGTTTTCTGTCTAACAATTCAACGTTCACAACACTGAATTTGTTTTATTGCTACCTCACTTTCTGGATAAATACACCTTCACAACATCTTGGGGCTGTTATTCCAATTGTTGGTGTCTCTGTAGGCGTCCATCAGCACGATAGTTTGATACCAAGGGCACCAAATATATAAATTTTTGTTCTAGAAAATCATTAATAACAGAATATGTTCAGACTCTAAAGGACCGATCAAACGGCTGATTACCATTCACCCATTGAATCAAACACTACACCGATTGACAGAATCGATTAGGGTGTGAAAACACATCCACGTATCTTTGCATGAAGTTCATATGAGCATGGAAAAGCACGAGATCAAGATCACTCCCACTAATAATGAAGCGATCCTAAAATTTGAAAGCAATCAGTTTTTGATTCGCAACAACTCTTACGAGTTTAAAAATATAGATGAGGCCAAACCTTCACCCCTGGCCCAACAACTTTTTTACCTTCCTTTTGTGAAGACCGTTTATATGGCCCAAAATTTTGTGGCCATCGAACGTTATGATATCGTGACCTGGGAGGATGTGCAGCAAGAGGTCGCCGACCAAATAGAAAACTATCTCAATTCAGGGGCTGCTTTGATTAGTGAGTCCCAAGAGGCAAACAAACAAGTGCCGGTTACCGTTTATGCCGAAGCTACCCCCAACCCTAATGCGATGAAGTTTGTGGCCAATAAAAAGCTGACGGTGCAAAGCAAAGAGTTTAAAAGTATTGCGGATACAGAGGATAACAGCCTAGCACGACAATTGTACCAATTTCCTTTTATCAAGGAATTTTACGTGGATGAAAATTATATCTCCATTCAAAAACACGAAGTAGTCACCTGGGAAGAAGTCACACAGGAAGTACGATCATTTATTCGTGAGGCACTTGCTCAAGGAGTACAAATAGGTGAAAGCCGATACGAAAGCAAAGCAATCACCATGGATCAAACCACATCACCCACGGCACCTCAACGTGAAGACTTGGATGATGTATCCCAAAAAATCGTGGAAATCCTGGATGAATATATCAAGCCTGCCGTGGCCAGTGATGGGGGAAACATTGTATTTGAAGGCTATGAAGAAGAGAAGGGTGAGGTCAGGGTGATTCTTCAAGGCGCTTGTAGCGGTTGTCCTTCATCAACCATGACGCTTAAAAACGGAATCGAAACCATGCTCAAGGACATGATTCCTGGGAAAATTAATTCTGTGGTGGCACTGAATGGTTGATTTTTTGTATCTTAAGATTTCTAATCTTAAAATCAAAAAATTATGGCCGTTTTAAAAGTAATTGAAGTGTTGGCAAACAGTGATACAAGCTGGGAAGATGCCGCAAAAAACGCTTTGGCCCATGCCAGCAAGAGCGTTCAAAATATCAAATCTGTATACATCAATGAACAAAGTGCTCAGGTAAAGGATGGTAAGATATCTGAATATCGCGTCAATGCCAAAATCACCTTTGAAGTCAAGTAAGGATCAACCTGCCTTAAATTCTTTTAAGTAATAAGGTTCAAAATAAGCGACATCTACAAAGTCGCTTTTTTTGAACTTTTCCATTGCCAGATCGCAAAGTGTCAAAGCGCTAGGTTTTGCCTGGATGTATTCGTGTTCCTCATGACCCAACAGGGGTTTAAACTTTTCAACTCCAGTGCCAATGAATGTGATTTTTCCGCTTTCGCGAAAGCGGGCATAACTATGCTCATCCAAAATAACTGCGGCTGGCCCTTCTACCTGTGTCCTTTCTTTAAAAACAGCTGAATAAACTTCCATACGCCTTGCATCCAACATAGGAATAATGTAAGCACTCAACGATTTAGATTGTCTGGTGAGCGATTCAAGGGTACTGATAGCGATCATAGGAACATCAAGCGCATAACACATGCCTTTGACAGCCGCTACGCCTATGCGTAATCCTGTATAGGATCCTGGACCTGCACTGACTGCAATAGCGTCCAAATCTGACGTCGAGACTCCATTGCGCTGAAGTAATTCTTCAATAAAAACATGTAAACGTTCTCCATGGCTATAGCCCTCACTTTGGTCCTCAATAAGGTCCAGAACATGGACAACTTCAACATCATTATTGTAGCCACCATTTTCACTAGCCAAAGCCACTGAGCAATTGGTAGAACTGGTTTCCACACATAGGATTAACCCCATATTATTCCGTTTTCTCGCTCTTAAAAATAGCAGATCCGTCCGTTTTTGGACTTACTTTCTGGCCAGATTTCAACTTATTGGTCACGATATTGTACGGACCAGTAATAATTTTGTCCCCTGGTTCGAGTCCAGAGGTAATGACGATGTTTTTACTATCCTGGATACCAGTTTGTACCACTCGTAGTTTTGCTTTCCCGTTTTTTTCCAAATAAACACACTCAAAATTTTCTGTCCCTACGGCCAGTGCAGTGCGTTTTTTACTTTCTGTAGTATCACTTTTGACGACGATAGAACTGATAGGCACAGCCACAACATCTTTCTTCTGTTTGGTAATGATGTCCACCGTGGCTGTCATTCCAGGCTTAAACGGACTATAACTGTCGCTCTTGCCTTCCAGTAATTCAGTATAACTATTTGGGAGAATACGCACCTTTACTTTAAAGTTGGTGACTTGGTCTGCACTCAACTGACCAGTGGCTGTATTGGCAATTTCAGTGACTTGACCTTTGAATTCTCTTTTTAGATAGGCATCTACTTCTACGATCGCTTCATCCCCTACCTCGATTTTTACAATATCATTTTCATTGACATCTACTTCTACCTCCATTTGAGATAGATCTGCCACCCGCAGCAACTCGGTACCTGCCATCTGCTGCGTACCAACAACCCTTTCTCCCAATTCTACCGCAAGCAGAGATACTGTTCCGGACATGGGCGCATAAATATTGGTACGTCCCAAGTTATCTGTAGCCTCATTAACCGTTGCACCTGCACTTTGTACGTTAAAGAAGGCCGATCGCTCCTGAGCTTTGGCACGCTCAAAGGCGGCGGTACTGGTATCGAGTTCTGATTGTGACACTACTCCTTTTTCAAAAAGGGCTTTGGTGCGTTGAAAATTGACCCTTGCCTCTGTCAAAGTGGCTTTGGCTTGCTCAAAATTGGCTCGGGCATTAGAAAGCCCGGCCCTGGAACGGCTAACACTAGATTGTAGCAAATCGGGATTGATCTTGACCAATAGGTCTCCTTTTTCAACGGATTGACCTTCCTTGATCGGTAATTCAATAATCTCACCTGGTACCTCTGGAGATATACTAACTTCTACCTCTGGCTTGATTTTTCCGGTTGCGCTTACCATTTCGGTCACATCCATTGTAGTGACTTCCATCACATCTACTTTTATCCCCTCGTCCTTTTGTCCCAAAAGAAAGCTAAATGCAAAATAGCCCAGGATAAGTACAGCGATGATAGAGAAAATGATGATCAGCGTTTTCTTCATGATGATTCTATAGTTTTAATTCAGAGGGATCCACACCAAAATAGATTTCCAATATCTTCAGCTGGAAGATGAAATCGTATTTGGCTTGGTTGACATTGACCCTGGCATTGAGTAACTGGGTTTGTGATTGATTGTAATCAAAAGCATTCATTAAGCCCACATCATAGCGATCCTGGGCGTATTGGAAAGCCAATTCCCTGGCCGTAACAGTTTCTAATGCTGCCTCATATCTGGCACGTGCTGCCCTGGCATCGTTATGAACCTGAAAAATAGTAGCCTCAAGATTTTGTAAGGTCTGCTCGCGTTGCAGCCTTTGGTTCTCAATATTGATTTTATTCCTGGCAATATTGTTGGACACCTGGAACCCATTGAGGATGGGTACAGACAACTGGACGCCAACTGAATATCCATCATTCAGGTAGAACTGTTCCCTGAGCGTCCTGTTGAAGAAGTCATTGTCAGAATATCGGGTGTTATAATTAAAAAAGCCATCGATGGTCGGGAATCTTGCTGCTTTGGCTAATTCCAGATCTTTTTCGGCAATCTCGATATTTTGGTCCGCAATTTTAATTTCTGGGCGATCCTCTACCGCTTTTTCAGCAATATTGGCAGCCGAATTCATCAAAATACCATCATCTGGATTGTCCAATTCAGGTACCATGATGTCAAAATTCTCGTAAGCCGAGATATTCAAAGATTGGGCTAAATTGATCAAAGTAATATTGATATTATTTCTGGCCCCTACGATTTGCTGTTCTTCGTTGGCATAAGTGGCCTTGATTTCCAGCAAATCACCTCTGGGTAAACTACCCGCATCTACCAATTGTTGGGTGTTTTGGATACTCAATTCAGTGATTTCATGTTGGTTGAGCAAGGTTTGTAAATTCTCCTTGGCCAGTAAGACCTGCAGATAGTTGTTGGCCACCAACACAAGAATATCATTTTCCTGCTGGTCCAATTGATATTTACTGAGTACAGCACTCAATTTTGCACGTTGTAATTGTTTAAAATTGGCCAATCCATCAAATAACCTCAGGTTGGAACTGATTCCCGGTGTAATGGAAAAGAAAGTGGTATTGATAAATTCATTGGTTACCGGGTCAATGTTGGCTCCTGTGTTAGAGGCAAAAGTAGCTCTACCATTGAGGGAGGGTATAAAATTACCGATAGCGTCTTTTTTATCAATAGCCACATTTTCTACCTGTAATTCGGCCAGTTTGATGCTGATGTTGTTATCCAGCGCATATTCGACGCATTCTTGCAGTGTCCAAACTTTTTGTGTCTGTGCTTTCGCGAAAGCGATACCCAACAGCGTTAAAAGAGTAAAATATATCTTATTCATAATCGGATCGTGTCTATATGTAGATTTGATTGGGAATTTGTTACAGAAAAAAATTAACCACCGTAACCGCCTCTGTTTTGAGGAGCCTTCAGCGGATTCCAGACTTTGATTTTATCGTCTTTTGAGATACCATTAAGTACCTGAACGTAGATACCGTCACTCAAGCCCAATTCGACTTCCCGTTTTTCAAATTCCTGATCGCCTGTAGCGACTTCTACAAATGGCTTTTTGGTTTTGGGTTCGTATTGAACAAGCGCTTCCTTGATCGCCAAGACGCTGTCTACCTTATCTAGAATAATGCTGGCGTTGGCGCTTAAACCTGCTCTGATAAATGAGGCGGTAGAATCTTTTTCTTTATTGTTTAACGTGCCTTTTATGGCAAATTGAATAGCTCCATTTTCGGCCACACCTTTAGGGGCGATGTAATCCAAAGTGGCATCAAATTTCTCATTGTCATAAGCACCCACCGTGATAAGTAGGGAAAGTCCTTCTTTTATTTTTCCGACTTCGCTCTCGTCTACCTTTCCTTCAAAGATCATTTTATTGACATCAGCGATTACGGCAATAGGAGTTCCCTCGTTGAAATTATTGGCTTCGATAACTTGATTTCCTTCCTTGACCGGAACGTCTAGCACCATGCCTGATACAGTGGCACGCACATTGGTGTTTGCATATTCTCCCAGGCCAGAAGTGGTACCCGTCCTGACGATGTCATAATTCTGTAAGGCACTGTTAAGATTGACCTGCTCCTGTTTGTAGCGTTGAACAGCATTGTTGTATGTGTTTTGGGCCAGATCAAATTCATTGGCAGCAATCACACCTTTATTGAATAGTTCTTTTTGGCGTTCATAGATATCTTGTTGGTTGTCTAGCGCCAATTTAGCGGTTTCCACAGCCGTACGCTGGCTGGCAATACTGTTTTTTGCACTGGTGAGTGAGCTCACGTTGGGAACTACCTTGATCTCGGCAATGAGATCACCAGCTTCAACATAGTCTCCTGCTTCCACCAGGACTTTATCAATCACACCAGAAATATTAGGTTTGATACTGACTTCCTCTTTAGGAACAATGCTTCCAGTAGCTACGGTTTCCTTAATGATACTTTGCTGAGAAGGCAGCTCTGTTTCATAGGTTTGAGGATCCTCCTGATCCTTCACCCAAATATACCAGATACCAATGGCAGCCAGTAATACAATAATCAGCAATGTAATAATGGTAGTTGTGCGTTTCATGTAATAATCCTAAAAGTTTGTTTTATTCTGTTCTTAAAGCGTCTACCGGCTTCATTTGTGTGGCTCTGGAAGCAGGGATAAACCCTGCCAGCAGTCCGGCAATGATCAATATAACTAAGGCAATCCCGATGACAACGATGTTGACCGTAGGATTGGCAAAGTTTTCTACAGGTCCTGATTGATCCAATAAATAATTCATGAGCCATATTACTCCAGCAGCTACAGCTATTCCCGCGAGACCAGATATGATGGTTAACACCAAAGACTCTTGTAAAATTTGCTTTTTAATGGTCCAGGGTGTGGCTCCCAGCGCTCGTCTTACTCCGATCTCATTGGTGCGTTCCTTGACCACGATTAGCATGATATTACTAATACCAATTCCACCAGAAAGCAATACCAATGCACCCACTACATAACCCACCAAACTCAAAACGCTAAACAAGCCGGTAAGTTTAGCCAGGCGCTCGGCCAGATCAAAGTTACCTATAGCTCGCTGGTCATCTGGATGTACGGTGCGTTGTTCTCGCATGATCGCAAAAACAGCAGGCTTGATATCAGTAATACTGTATTCATCGTAGGCAGTGATGGCCATCCAACCTACATTATCTCCCGAGTTAAAAGCTCTGGCAAAGGAGGAAAACGGAATGAAAATAGTGTTGGCTTCTTCCTCATTATTTCCCTGGGTATTGGGGTTTTCGAAAACACCGACTACTTTGAAATTCACTCCTTGGATTTGTATATAGGTCCCAATCGGTTCTTCTCCGATATCATAAAGTTGCTTAACCACATCTGTACCGATCACGGCATTTTTCATTTCTTTTTGAATATCAGAATAATTAAGCCATCGACCCTTAAGAATATCCATATACCGCTGGTTGATAAACTCTGGATAATCCCCATATACTTGAAAAGCGCCAGTTTTTTCCTGTCTTGTTACATTGTTAGAGCCATTGTAACCTCCCAACTGCAATCGAGGTGATACATATTTAAGTTGGGGCATCTTTTCTTTTAAAACACCTACATCAGCAATTTTGAATTGTACCCGTCTTCCTTTGTTCAATCCTTTATAAGGCATAGAGGTACTTTGACCCCACATAAACATAGTGTTGGTGGCCTGATTGGCAAATTCCATGGTAACACCTGTACGTAAACCATTGGTCAAGGCCAGTAATAATACCAAAATCAGAATACCCCAAAACACCCCGAATGCCGTCAGAAACGTCCTGAGTTTATTGGCGGTAAGCGCCTGTATTATTTCATTCCACCGGTCTCGGTTAAACATACTATTCGTCTCTTAATGCGTCAATTGGTTTTATATTTGCCGCTCTTCGGGCAGGTATGTAGCCAGCTAAGGTTCCCGCTACAATAAGAATCACTACGGTAGTGATGGAGGTATTAAAATCAACTTTTGGAAATCTGATAAAATCCTGTTCAATCATAGGGCCTACGATTTCCAATAGCCCCACGCCCGCAAACAGTCCCAACAAACCAGCAATGGCTGTAATAAATATGGATTCCTGCAATACCATCCAAATGATCGTATTGGGTAATGCCCCTAATGCCTTACGTATTCCTATTTCCTTAGTGCGTTCCTTAACAATGATCAGCATTATATTCCCTACACCCACAACTCCGGCGACAATAGTTCCAATACCAATAAACCAAAATACCGCACGAATACGGTCGATCAATCCATAGATTTTCTTAGCCTCTTCCAAGGTATCAAATACCCTGATGGCGCTGCGGTCATCTGGAGCAACCACAAATTTTTCCCTGAGATCCTGCTCGATCGAAGCAGCCATAGCTGCACTGGTAGCTACTGCCTCATCAAAATTTTCACTCATTTTTACCGTATAGGCAATGCGATTGATCGTATCTCCAGCCCTAAATACCTGCTGGGCTGTGGTCATGGGTATAAAAAGCCTTGTTTCTTCTCTGGAACCACCTGGATCCGTATAAACCCCAATAACATTGAAATTAACATCATTGTTGACCCGTATGGTCTTGCCAATGGGATCCTCATCTTTAAAAAGATCCTGCTTCATTTGATAACCCAACACGGCCACTTTTCTACTTTCCTTTACATCGACTTCGCTGAGAAATCTGCCTGAAGTGAGATCGGCATTTTCGATAAATTGCTGATCGGGAAAGGCTCCTTCAATCCTATAACTTCCCTGTTTGTCTTGATAATTGACTTGACCTCCCCAGGTATTGAATAGACTGGTTTTATATTCGATTTGGTCCTCGTATTTGCGGTTGAAGTTTTCATAATCTGCATTGCGCATTTTAAGACGACGTCCAGGGTTGAGACCTTTGTAACCTTTGGTGGTGGTTCTGGTACTCACCACAATACGGTTGGTGGCATCTTGCTCAAACTGGCTGCGCACGCCATTGGCTATACCAGAATTGAAACCCAAAAGAATGACCAGTATAAATATGCCAGAAGCTACTGAAATCGCGGTGAGAAATGTGCGCAATTTGTTCTTGCGTATGGTATCAAAGATTTCCTGCCAGCTTTCAATATTAAACATGGCTCAAGGCTTTTACTTGATCGACCAAAGTATCATCGATGATACGACCGTCCTTAAGGTTAACGATGCGTTTGGTCATCTGGGCAATATCGGGTTCATGGGTCACCACCAAAATGGTACGCCCTTCTTCATTGATTCCCTGAATGAGATCCATCACCTCATAAGAAGTTTTGGTGTCCAGAGCACCCGTGGGCTCATCGGCGAGCAATACTTTAGGATCACTGGCCAAGGCCCGTGCTATGGCTACACGTTGTTTTTGACCTCCAGAGAGCTGGTTGGGGAGATGGTCTGCCCAATCAGCCAGTCCGACTTTTTCCAGATAATGCATGGCACGTTCATCTCGCTCACGCCGTCCTACTTTTTGATAGTAAAGCGGTAGGGCTACATTGTCCATGGCGTTTTTGTAACTGATCAAGTTAAAGGATTGAAATATAAAGCCCAGAAATTTGTTTCGGTATTTGGCCGCAATTTTTTCATTTAGGTTTTTGATGGGCACTCCATCCAGAACGTAACTCCCTTCATCGGCTTCATCCAGCATTCCTAATATGTTGAGCAAGGTGGATTTTCCCGAACCAGAAGATCCCATGATAGCCACCAATTCACCTTCCTTCACAGAAAAGTCTATACCTTTTAAAACATGCAGGTAGTTGCTTCCCGTTTTATAGGATTTGTGTAAGTTACTGATTTCTATCATGGTTAGTGTGTTTTGCAGAACGCCTGCGGCAGGCCGCACACATATAGACTCTAAATTTCCATACTTGTTACGCTATAAATGATAAGAAATTGTTAATTCCTGAGAAACAAGGCCAATATTGCGGTGCAGCAATACTTAATTTTCTTTTGTGGTGGTCTTATTTGTACTTCGATAAATCATATAAATAATTGCACCTATGGTAAGGTATGGAAAAGCCATCAGCCATGTAATTCCATTATTCAAACCTTCGGCAGTGGCGTTATCTCCAGAGCTTTCAATTACAGCACGGCACATGGCGCATTGCGCTTTCGCGAAAGCGGGTACCACAAGCAACGTAAAAAGTACTAGAACGTTTTTCATTGATATGACTTTAGTAGTGGGGAAACATAAAAACATACACAGCGACTCCTGAAAACGCTACATAAACCCAAATAGGGAAGGTCCAGCGGGCGATTTTACGGTGTTTTTCATACCGCTTGTTCCAGGCAAAATACATGGTATACAGCACCAACGGCAAAATGATCGCCGACAGGACGATATGGGATATTAATACAAACAGGTACAATAGCTTGAGAGGTGCATGGTCTGGATAAGGCACTGGTTCATTGCTAATTTTAGAAATCACATAGCTCACCAGAAACACTGCGCTTAATACAAAAGCGGTTGTCATCACCTTGCGGTGGGCACTTCGATTGCCTGCTTTGATCAAACTGTATCCGGTAACCAATAATATTCCGGTCATAAAATTAAGCGCCGCATGGAAGAGCGGAAATACACCAGATTTCACCCCTAGAAAATTAAAGCGTTCGGGCATAAACATCAACAATACGACTACCAGCGGAACAATTACCGAAACAGCAATGATGATGGCGGGTCCTCTTTTTTCCAACATATTTATTTGTTTAACAAAGTTTCGGCATCCTGAATAATTTCTTCAATTTGTGCAGGAAGCTCGTTGTCCTGGATGCCATTGTAGTGGTAGATCCAATTTTCGTTTTGATCATCTATTTTGACCTTTCGGCTACGGATATATCCTTCTCTGTCGACCAAGGCAAAATTACCACTATGCTCAAATCTTACATCAGGATTTTTACTGGGTGCCACATAAGCGTTAAAACCTGTTCTTGCGAGTTCATATATCTCTTCCTGATCTCCAGTTAAAAAATACCAGTAAGAGGCGTCGGCATCGTATTTTGCTGCGTATTCCCTCAGTACCTCTGGACGATCATAATCAGGATCAATAGAGATAGAGACCGCCTGAAAATCAGGATGTGATTTTAGTTCATCGGCAACTTTTGACAGGTTACGACTCATGGGCGTGCAAATGGTAGGACAAGTGGTAAAGAAAAAGTCAACGATATATACTTTACCCAACAGGTCTTGATCGGAAATGGTATCTCCGTGTTGGTTGATCATGGTAAAAGGTGGAACCTTATTGAACTTCTTAAGAAATTTATTGGCCACTGGATCGCGGTCCTCTGTCCTGTTGCTGTCAACTACTTTATCCTTGTTGATGTAGTGTACAATATTGGTCACGGCAAAATAACCAAATATGATAATGATAATACCGAGTCCAATGTAATAAGGTGTATCTTTTTTATGAGCCATCCTTTTGTAATTTTTGATCCCTATTTTTCTTAAAGGCAAATCTATATTCTGCCAACAGCACGCGCATATCATCCACCATGCGCTTATTTAAGTGGGCAACCAAGCTAGAGTCATATCCATACACCATACCTTGGTCTGGATCATCGGTGCGACCCCTTAAAGAAGCGTTCTTATCAATGATAAAAACGTAATCTGAGGAAAAATCCTTATTCAGTTCTAAATCTGTTTGCAAGGCTTCAAAAAACTCACTGATCTGCTGGTCGCTAGCGGTCACAAAATGCCAGTCGGACATATCTGTGTTTTCCTTCATTTGCAAAACAACCTCTTGAACATCTTTCAATCCTTGTTCAGAAACAATACTGATCATTTGGAAGTTGTTGAATTCATGGAAATCCTTGTAGACTTTATCATTGATATTTGAAATATAGCCCAACCTATCGTAGGGTCGATGGCCCAAAAAATTCAAAACCGTCACACTGTCTTTAAGTTGCAGTTCTGAACCGTCCAGGGATTGAAACTCGGACAGATTACCCACCTGTTGTGTGACGATCGGTAAAGTTTTAAAATGATGTTCTCCATTCAGGAAAAAAAGGTAAGCAACCAGGGGTAATGCAAACAAAAGCAGCAGCACCGTAACAATGGCAATTCTACTGGTTTGTTTAATTCCTTTTGCGGGTGGATATGTGGCCATTATGGGTTAAATATCTTGTACAAAAAAGGACGGTGGTACCGTCCTTATGTTTAGATGTAATAAGTAGACATTAAAAGTCAAAACTTACAGCTGCATCCTTGTAGACTTCGTATATATAATCTCCTTCTACTAACAAAATAGCAATAAGGTAAATGATCAAAAATACGGCTGTCCAGACTACTGCTCTTCTCAATCCGCTGGTTTCATCTCTCATGTGCATGAAGTCCCAGGTGATGTAATAGGCCTTGACCAAAGTAAGGATAATAAAAATCCAATTCAGGTACTTAAGCGCTAGGAATTTACCATTAAGAAAATCGGGTTTGATATATCCCAAGGCCACCTCAACGATGGTCACCAAGGAGAGAAAAATCAATACGCCCCAGATTTTCTGAACGTTGTTTTTGAATTTTAGGCGACCTCTAAAGATGGCCAATTTATGTTCGTGATGTGCTGCGTGATCTGCCATTGTACTATCTTAAATAAATTAAACCAGGTAGAAGAAGGTAAATACAAATACCCAAACTAAATCTACAAAGTGCCAGTATAATCCGACTTTCTCTACCATTTCATAGTGTCCTCTTCTTTCATAAGTTCCCAACAAAACATTGAAGAAGATGATCAAGTTAAAGACTACTCCTGAGAACACGTGGAAACCGTGGAAACCTGTGATAAAGAAGAAGAAATCTGCAAATAGCGGTGCTCCGTATTCGTTTTCGGTAAGGTTAGCTCCTTCTACCACACTAACTGCATCTGTCTGTAAACGTCGCATGGATTCCTCGCGAGAAAGTACGATTTTTTCACTGGCTCCAGTTTCTGGATTGACCTCTAATTGTTGGGTCCTGATTACGATGTTAGGATTAGCGGCAAAGCCTTTTCTAACCTCATCAATTGTATAGGTTGCACCAATATCTCCAGAGGTTTCATACCAGATCCCTTCACTTTCCCCATAGGCTTGTAGATCTCTTGGACCTACCTGGACAAACTCATCCAACGCAATTCGTTCTTCAGTCTTTGCATCCAGAAACTGCAAAATCTTGCCTCCTTTAGTCTTTACTGCACCGTATTCTCCAGCGATAAAGTTTTTCCATTCCCAAGCTTGAGAACCTACAAAGATCAAACCACCAATGACGGTCAACAATAGGTAAAAAGATACTTTCTTACGATTCATCTGGTGACCAGCATCTACTGCCAATACCATAGTAACAGAGGAACCAATCAAAATAAAGGTCATCAAGGCCACGTAGAACATTGGCGCATCCGTACCATGCAGAAAAGGAAAGTGGTTAAAAACTTCATCTGCGATAGGCCACTCTTCTATAAATTTGAATCTTGAAAAACCATAAGCGGCAAGAAAACCAGAAAAGGTAAGGGCGTCTGAAAGAATAAAGAACCACATCATCATTTTTCCATAGCTTGCGCCTAGAGGTCTGGTTGCACCACCACCCCACTTCTGTCCTTCGGTACCAGTAGTAGCTACTGTTGTATCCATAACTTGTTTTTAGTTGTAACTTGTTGCAAAAATAGACTAAAAATACTATTTAAAAAACATCAGGAAGGCCAGAAGGAAAATCCACAGCACATCCACAAAATGCCAAAAAATCGCACCTAATTCAAAGCCCAGCATTTTCGAGCTGGAATATTTGCGGCTAACCGCCTTATATGTAATTACCGCCAGGGAAATAAGCCCAGCAACAATGTGGGCCAAATGCGCCATGACGATCACATAGATAAATGAACCAGCAATATTGCTTCCTTTTCCGGTGAAGTAAATCTTTTGATCGTAGAGGGATTCAAATCCCATAAACTGAATCACCACAAAAGCGGTCCCTAATCCAAATGTGAGCAAGGTAAAAAGACTTGCTCCTGGAAGATTGTCCTTTTCCAAACTTTTTTTAGCAAGAAAGAGACTGAGCGAACTCAATACAATAATTCCTGTACTGTAGTAAAATTCTACGGGCAGCTCCACTGGAGACCAATCCCTGCGACTACTGCTTACTATATAAGCACTGGTCAGCCCGGCAAACATCATGATCAAACTGGCAATAGCAAACCACATCATTTGTTTTTTTGATCTGGCCATTTTTTCCTTATGCGGAAGCTCTGATATATCTGTCATTCTTATCTCAAAAATTTATCAATCACATAAATGATCTGAATTAAACTGATGTAGCTCACGCTGACCAACATCAACTTTCTGGCGGTTTCAATACTTCGCAACTGGTAAAGTTTAATCGCATGATACAAAAACCATACGCCCATCACAGCGACAATGACCGCCGTATACGGAGTGATATATAGATCACCTGTCACACCAAACACCGGAATCAGCGAAATAGCGACTGTCCATATCGTATATAATACTATCTGAACAGCGGTGCCGCGATCTGCTTTACCCGTAGGCAGCATTTTAAAGCCTCCAGCCTTGTAGTCGTCTTCCAACATCCATCCTATCGCCCAAAAATGTGGGAACTGCCAGAAGAACTGTAGCATGAATAACGTACCTGGCTCTATCCCAAAGTCTCCACTCGCCGCTACCCAACCCAACATGTAAGGAATAGCTCCCGGAAAAGCACCAACAAACACACAAAGTGGTGTACGAGTTTTTAAAGGTGTATAAACGGCTGCATAGAGCAATATGCTTAAGGCCCCAAAGAAAGCTGTGGCCAAATTGATCAACCAAAGCATATACAGACCTGAAAAAGCCACTAATAAACCAAACACCCATGCTTGAGGTACAGTTATTCGACCAGTAGGAAGCGGCCGATTTTGAGTGCGCTTCATCAAGGCGTCCCGGTCCTTTTCTATAATTTGATTGAAAACATTAGAAGATCCGACGAGAAAGTATCCACCAACGCATAAGAGTAGGATAGTCCATGCGTCATAAACTGAGGCTCCCAGAAAATATCCAGCTACCGATGAAAACACCACCACCACGGATAACCTGGGTTTTGTGATTTCCAAATAAGCCCTCCAGGAACTGGATGAATTGGCTATGGCATCTGCTTTTCTCAAGTGTTTTTTTTAAGGAGTGCAAAGATACCTCACAACTCCTTTGTGGCAAAGGAATTAACTATAATACCCAAGCGCTTAATAACTTTCGATAAATGAAGATTTAATCAACGATGAAAGCCTTAAAATAAGTTTGTTGGAGGCATTATTTGTTTTGAGCCACTGTCTCCTTTTGCTCGTCCTTCAGTTGCTCGATAGTATTTTGCAACTTCACGTTATCCCTCTCAAGGCTTTCCAAGCGCTGGGAGAGCTCTTGCACGGCTTGTACCAATGGCACTACAAATTGTTGGTAGCTTACCTTATAATTGTCTTTGTTGATGTCTTCTGGAACGATAATACCGTCAAAGTCGTAGTCGGTATCTTGCGCAGCAGCAGCCACCTCTTGCGCGATAAATCCGGTTCTGATGTCATCTGTATTGCGCAAAGAAGATTTTTCACCTAAAAATTTATTGAGTTTTTCAATATCAAATTTATAGGTTACAGGGCGCAGTTGATTGATAAAATCCAATCCAGGCACATTGGCTTGAATATCGTACTTGAACCTTCCATCCGACGCATTGACCAAAGTCGCGTTGATTTGGTCAATCTGTGTGATATTTCCGTAACGCAATTGATTGGCTTGGGTGGTGCTGGCATCCAGCCCTATAGCGATACTTTCAGTAAATCCGGCATCTGCATTCGAACCTAGGGCTATCGCGTCGGCTGCATTCCCGTGGGCATTTCTACCTAAAGCAATAGATTGCGAATTATCAGACAAAGACTCATATCCTATAGCAATAGATCTTATGCCGGAAGCTGTAGAGTTTCGTCCCAGAGAGGTGCTATTTGATGTAGTTGCCTCTGAATTATAACCAATTGCCGTACATCCTACATCATTACCAAATGCATCTCTACCTATGGCTGTAACTCCGATTCCATTTGCGTTAGCATCAAGTCCTACTGCCGTGGCACCAAATCCATTAGAAATTGTAGTAGCATTACCAATACGAATTTCATCGTTGGCAAAGATCAATTGGTCATTGTTAGTAAAGGTCCATCGATGGGTATTTCCTACCCTTACTCGAATGGGTTCAATATTTGTAGTCCCAAAGAAATCGGTTGGAGTGGCGGCATTTCCCTGTAATGCCCAGTCTGAATCAGTGACCACGGTATTGAACCTGGTCCATTGTCCATTCCAAAAATAAAATCCTGGGGTCACATCAGCCGTTGTCGCTGTATTATAAACAAGTAGACTCTCTACTGGGCTTGCTACGGTAACAACATCAGTAGTACTGGTTAAACTAACGCGAGGAATTAATAAGCCTTTGGAGTCTGAAAAAACGTCTAGGATACTTGATGGATCGGGATTATCGTTGTTAATACCAACTTGTGACCAACCATGCGTAAAGAGTGATGTGGCAAAAAATAATACCAATACAGATTTCAAGGATATTTTCATTATTTCATCGATTTACAAGAAATGTCTTCTAGATGAAATGCAAAATTACTCGGTACCAGTGTTTAACAGCGGCTAGCTAAAGGCTTGGGATGATTGATGCACCTAAATTGGATAATATTACACTTAGGGTTTTGACTTGCAGTAAATGGTCATTTTTCAAAACCCTGATTATCATTAGGATCGTAGAAAACAAAAATGAAATAGTATTAAGATCAGACATTTTCGTATGCGGAGTGTATTTCAACGAAAACCGATTGACCCTCAATATCAATCACTTAAAATTCAAAGCCTAGAAAATGTGCATTTCTTGATAGCTTATCTTGGCTGAATAAAGAATAACCAAAATTCAGTTTGAAAATATTAAGATTCCTCAAATAAAGTGAACCAAAATTAAACAAATATTACAAAACCTCGATCAGTGGCAATGAGCATAAAGCTGTGGTAGCACGCAGTTATATAAGTGTGAAATATGACATATAAAGCTAACCAACATCTTGGAGAGATGCTAAAATCACCTTGACAGAAAAAATATAAATAACAAAAGCCCTCTTGACAAAGAGAGCTTTAACTATGTTATCTTAATTATTGAAAATTCTTGGTGGCTCCCAAGAAAAGAACAAATTAATTACGTTTTCTAAGCTTGTAACAGCCTATACCAATGGCAGCTGCGATAGCAAGAGCAATACCTGGGATGGGGGCATCGGCAACGTCGTCCACAAATCCAGGACCTGTTTGAGCGATGGTCGGTAAACCAACCATAAAGGTGATACCTGTACAAATCAGAGTAGATCGATAAAACTTCATGTCAATTAATTTAGAGTCATGTGTATCTATTATATCGCAATGAACCAGTTATTCCTACGAGCATAAATATTTGCCGCAATATAAAGGTTTCAACCAGAACGAACATATTTTGGTAAAAAAAAACAACTCTTTAACGATTTTGTACAGGATCAACCCTGTTTAACGCCAAAATCTAAGTAAAACAGTTGAGCTCCTCAAACATCAATCCGTCATGTAATGATTAGTCTTTTCTTCGTGCATCAATGCCATATCAAGCCCTAAATGACATTTTCAAGTAAGCTGAGCCAACATATGAGCGTTGGTCAGCAAAAGCGATTTAATAGCTCCTTTAAAGACAACCATTTTGCTTACCATTAGCCTATTACAAAATTCACAATTTTACCCGGCACGATGATAGTTTTGCGTATTTGCTTTCCAGCCAACTGTTCCTGCACCTGATCATTGGCCAAGACCATTGTCTCCAGCTCATCCTTGGAAGCATTCACAGGTAACTCCAGCGTAAACCTCATTTTTCCATTAAAAGAGATGGGGTAGGTTTTGCTGGTTTCTACCAGGTATTGCTCTTCAAATTCAGGAAAAGCCGCTGTGCAAATGGACTCATCATGTCCCAACAAAGACCATAACTCCTCAGCGATATGAGGCGCATAAGGGCTGACCAATATAGCCAGAGGTTCCAATACCTGCCTGCTGTTACAAGATTGAGTGGTCAATTCGTTTACGGCGATCATAAAACTACTTACACTGGTATTAAAAGAGAAGTTTTCAATGTCTTCTCTCACCTTTTTAATAGTTTTATGCAAGGTTCGCATACTGTCGGCTGATGCAGGTTGATCGCTCACCGAAAAACCATCCTCGTTGTGGTAAAGTTTCCAGAGTTTTTTGATAAAGCCATAAACTCCCGTGATTCCAGCAGTATTCCATGGCTTGGCCTGCTCTAATGGACCCAAAAACATCTCATACAGTCGCAATGTATCTGCTCCGTATTGATCACAAATATCATCTGGGTTGACGACATTGAATTTGGACTTGGACATTTTTTCCACTTCACGAGAAACTTTGAAAGCACCATTCTCATTACAAATGAATTCAGTTGTAGCATGATCAGTGCGCCATGCCTTAAAGCCATTAACATCCAATTCATTCTGCGCGTTAACCAATGAAACATCTGCGTGAAGCTTTCTCCCTGATTTAATATTGAGATGTTTAGCATTTACCCCCTGAGAGATAAACCGTTTCTCTAAACTGCCTTCGACTTCAACTTCAAGTTCTTTGACAAAAGCACTCTCCCCCAGAATCATTCCCTGGTTGATCATCTTTTTAAAAGGCTCCTCTACATTTACCTTGCCCCTATCATATAAAAATTTCACCCAAAATCTGGAATACAACAAGTGACCAGTAGCATGCTCGCTACCTCCAATGTATAAGTCCACATTTTGCCAGTACTCTTGGGCTTCCTGAGCAAACATTTCATCTTCATTGTTGGCATCCATATATCGGAACATATACCAAGAACTACCTGCCCAACCCGGCATGGTGTTTAATTCCAAAGGATAAACACAATCCCTGTTGTCGTCATTGGACACCACCTTGTTTTCCTCGGTGCACCAACTCCAGGTGGTAGCGCGACCCAGTGGGGGCGCACCATCTTCAGTAGGTAAATATTCATCTACCTCTGGTAATTCCAGCGGCAAATGCTTAGCATCTATCATTTGTGGCAAACCATCCTTGTAATACACAGGAAAAGGTTCTCCCCAGTAACGTTGTCTGGAGAATACCGCATCACGCAATCGGTAGTTGGTTTTTCCCTTTCCAGCACCTATCTCCTCCAGTTTGGCAATAGCTGCCGCCATGGCTTCTTTATAGCTCATCCCATTGAGGAAATCGCTATTGGTAATCCTAGTTTCATCCTTGGCGGTATAAGCTTCTTCGCTTACGTCGACACCCTCAAAAATATTCTTGATTACTGGCATTCCTTCCTGATTAGCAAAGTAATTGGCAAAAGCATGATCCCGCTCATCGCCACAAGGAACAGCCATAACGGCACCTGTTCCGTAACCAGCCAATACATAATCACCAATCCATACGGGCACTTGCTCGCCACTTAAAGGGTGGGTCGCATAGGCACCAGTAAAGACACCCGAAATGGTTTTTACATCGGCCATACGCTCGCGCTCTGATCTCGCAGCTGTTACTTTTTTATAGGCTTCTACTGCATCGCGTTGAGCGTCTGTAGTAATTTGATCCACGAGTTCGTGCTCCGGTGCCAGGGTCATAAAGGTCACCCCATAAATGGTATCGGGTCGGGTGGTAAATACATCAATTTGACGTCCCTCTAGAGGAAAGCTGACCATCGCACCTACAGATTTCCCGATCCAATTGCGTTGGATTTCTTTGATGGATGCACTCCAGTCCAAGTCGTCCAAATCTAATAGCAAACGCTCTGCAAAGGCTGAGATGCGCATCATCCATTGCCTCATCTTTTTGCGTACCACAGGATGTCCACCACGTTCTGAAACGCCGTTGACAATCTCGTCATTGGCAAGGACAGTTCCTAAAGCAGGACACCAATTCACTTCCGTATCTGCTAGGTAAGTCAGGCGGTAATTCAACAATATTTCTTGCTGCTGCTGTTGGGTATAGCTGTTCCAGTCTTCGGCAGTAAATGCTGGTAGATCATCCTCTGTTGCGGCCTGGACGTTAGTGTTTCCGCTTTCGCGAAAGCGGGATACCAAATCCTCTATGGGTCGTGCACGGTCTGCCTCTTTATCATACCAGCTCTCAAAAAGCATGATAAAAATCTCCTGAGTGTACTTATAATAATCGGGTGAAGAAGTGCGCACCTCACGATCCCAATCAAAGCTAAACCCCAACCGGTCCATTTGCTCACGATACCTGGCGATATTGTCCCTGGTAGTCACCGCTGGATGCTGACCTGTTTGGATGGCATATTGCTCTGCTGGCAATCCAAAACTGTCATAACCCATGGGATGCAGAACATTATGACCGGTATGACGCTTATAGCGGGAAACGATATCACTAGCGATATATCCCAGCGGATGTCCCACGTGTAATCCTGCACCACTTGGGTACGGAAACATATCCAAGGCATAAAATTTTGGATGATTGCCGCCATTTATCGCCTTGAAGGTCTTATGACTGGCCCAATATTGTTGCCATTTGGCTTCTATAGCTTTGTGATCGTAGAGTAACATAAAATCTTCTTCTGGCCCGCAAAAATACTAAAGCCCTTGCTTTTCAGCGGGTTTCTGGCCAACCTATTTCGTTTTAAACAATAGCAGCCTATTTGAGACGTTGAAAAAAGGTCTAGGGAAAGTGATGACGCTAGAAGATAGGTCATAAACAATCAAAGTCGATTAAAATAAATGTTAGGAATATACAGCAGGTGGCTGACTTTCTTATTTTTGTAGCTTTATTCATCACCGCATCCAGCATATAAATTTATGGCATCACAATCAGGTTATCAGAAACGACGTTTGTTTAGCTCCTACTTTTGGGTAGTCATCAGTCTATTTCTGGTGCTTTTTATGTTAGGTCTTCAAGGCTTTTTCCTACTGAATAGTCAAAAGCTGGCCGACTACTTTAGGGAGCAGGTACCGATGAGCATATACTTTAAAGAAGGCGCCAAAGATGTTGAAATGCGCCAATTGGAAAAAAGCCTGCAAATGGCCGATTATACCAAAAGTGCAGTTTTTGTGAGTAGCGAGGAAGGTGCCAAGCGCACCCAAGAAGATTTGGGGGAAGATTTTGTGGCCAAATTGGACGGTTTTAATCCGATACCCAATTCCATCGATGTAAGATTAAATGCCCAATTTGTCACTGCTACTGAAATCCAACAGATTGCTGATGATCTGGCCGCCAAAGATTTTGTCCAGGAAGTGAGCTACGACAAACCTTTAGTGTCTCTACTGAATGAAAATGTCAAGCGTATTTCATTATGGATGCTAGTGGTTTCAGGTGTATTTATTCTGATTGCATTTTTATTGATTAATAGTTCAATCCGCTTGAGTGTGTATGCCAAAAGGTTTACTATAAAAACCATGCAAATGGTCGGAGCGACCAAAGGCTTTATCAGACGCCCATTTATCATGACCAGTGTGCGCCTGGGATTGATCGCTGCCATTTTAGCCCTGGGACTACTGGCTGTAGTGGTTTATTATGCCGATGGTATGGTGCCTGAATTGGAAATATTAAAAAATTATAAGATGCTAGCCATTTTATTTGCAGGTGTATTGGTGTTTGGTATATTGATCAGCCTGATCAGCACCTTTTTTGCTACGACCAGGTATCTTAATTTGCGCACAGACCAGTTATATTATTAAGAGGCTGAAAGAGTTTTGACCAATCATTTCATGGTATAGCATTACCTTTGCAAAAGGTATTGAATTATGGGAAAAAAGAATATTACCAAACACGACGAGCAGCAGGAAGAAAACCTGACGCCGAGATTTGAATTTATCTTCCAGAAGAAGAATTACATTTTCATGGTGGTAGGCCTGTTGGTCATAGGTTTGGGCTTTGCATTAATGGCCGGTGGCGGCAGTGATGATCCTAATGTATTTAATGAGGAAATCTTTTCCTGGAGACGTATACGACTAGCACCTATCCTGGTATTGATCGGATTTGGGATAGAGATATATGCCATCTTGCTCAATCCCAACAAGGAAAAATAAATGGAAGTCGTTGATGCGCTCATTCTAGGGGTGATACAAGGACTGACCGAATTTCTTCCCGTCTCTTCCAGCGGCCATATCGAATTGGGCAAAGCGATTCTAGATACCAACATCGCCAGCAAGGAAGAAAACCTATTATTCACCGTCATCGTTCATTTTGCTACTGCTCTAAGTACTATAGTGGTATTCAGAAAGGACATTCTCGAATTGCTGGGCGGTTTGTTTTCCTTTTCTTGGAATGAACATACCCAGTTCTGCTTTAAGATTGTGCTTTCCATGATACCAGCGGTTATTGTGGGTTTATTTTTTGAAGAACAATTAGAGGCGCTTTTTGAAGGTAAAGTGGTCCTGGTGGGCTTTATGCTTATCATTACTGGCTTATTACTATTCCTGGCGGGAAGAGCGAGAAAAACAGGTAAGGATGTAAGTTGGAAGGATGCTATATTGATTGGTATTTCTCAAGCCGTCGCTATGCTACCTGGTATTTCACGTAGTGGTGCTACCATATCCACATCGGTTCTTCTAGGCAATGATAGAGCCAAAGCTGCGCGCTTCTCCTTTTTAATGGTGGTACCTTTGATTTTTGGAAAAATTGCCAAGGATCTGTTGGACGTTATTCAAGGGGAAACCGTGATTGAACGCGTTTCTACTACTCCGTTGATCGTAGGTTTTCTAGCTGCCTTTATCACAGGTTTATTGGCCTGTACCTGGATGATTTCGCTGGTGCGAAAGGCAAAACTCCATTATTTTTCCTACTACTGTTTTGCTGTGGGAGCACTGGCTATCTTTGCTGGTCTCGTACTCTAACCTCAATTTCTTTGCCCTCAAAATTGACCAATTGATAATGGATTAACTTTGGGTTTTCATCCAAAGCTATGAAACTATTACCTCTGATTGTTATGTTGGGTGTTTGTTCAATTCTACAAGCGCAAACTGCAGACTATAAAACAGCATTTATTGAAAAGTGGAACAACTCTAAGCAATATCTGATCCAGGTGGCAGAGGCCATGCCTGAGGAAGCGTATGATTATAAACCCACACCGCGTCAGAAAAGCTTTAAGGAACAGCTGCTACATATACAAGCCAACATCAATTGGTTAAGCGGAACTTATTTGACTGTTTCCTCCCACAAAGGGAACCAAGCATCAACGACATCCGCGGTAATGACAAAAAAGGAATTGATCGCAAGTTTGGCCGAGGCTTTTGACGAAAGTCTCAGGCAGGTCGTTCAGACGCCTACTTCTTCCCTGTCTAAAACAGTGGACTTTTTTGCGGGTCCCAAATCCAAGTTACAGATTCTCCAATTAATGCAGGATCATGTGACCCACCACCGCGGACAACTGTTAGTTTATCTCAACCTTAAAGGAGTAACGCCACCAACTTACGTAGGGTGGTAACAAAAAAAATCGGTTGCTGTTTCCAGCAACCGATTATATCATTTTCTAGGGTTTTAATAACCTAGCACATCAGATTCTTTGATTAATTAAAATCAGCGTCATTGACCGTGTTGACTTCTACCTTTTTGACTTCAAAATTCAAGTCACGCCCCATCATTTGCTGGGTAATAGTCATCGGGAATTTCACGCCTGATGTTTCCTCATAATCGCTGAACTTAATCAAGTTAGTCACTGTTTGACCTTGTGCCTCACCTTTAGTTTCTTGTGCTACCAACAAACCAGTGTTTACATCATAAAAGGTTTTTTTGTCATCCGACCATTTGATCACATAAACTTGGTTATCACCCATCATTTCAGCTCCAGCCAATTCTGCTTTTGACGGATTATAAAGTTCTGGAAAGAACATGGCTTCATCTTGCACCGAGGCCAAATCGTCTCCGGTCAACTCTTGGCTACCACCCATACCACTCATTTTACCTTTTCCATCGGCATAGACTTGTTTGGCAACAGTGTTTCCACCCATTTTAACCGTCTGTACCCATTTATCGCCCTTGGCTCTTTTTACATCGAGAACCAACTCACCCATCGGTGCAGTATACACAGCAAAGTAAGAAGTTGAATTCAAATTTTTAACTGCTTCCTCACCACCAATGGCTTTGATATAATTGTCAAGTACAGTTTCTGCTGTCAATCCAGCCGGAATCTCAATGGTGGATGGACGTTCTGTTTCATTAGCGTCTTTGTCGTAAAATTTGATGGGTACTGTTTTACCATTGATTTTCATTTTTTCCAATGGCTCAAGAATATCTCCTGCTTTTCCTACAAGTACAATACGCAGTTGATCTGGATTCAGGTATTTGTTGGCTACCCTTTTCACGTCTTCTTTGGTTACCTTGTTGATATTGGCGATAAAGTCTTTGTAGAAATCTTCATCTAAATCATTCTTCTGGATATTAATGGCACGATCAGCGACCGTTGATTTATCTTCAGACTGCATGATAAAGTTACCCAAGAATTTTGCTTTCGCAGTAGCGAGCATCTCATCATCTACATATTCATTGCGAATTCTTTCAATTTCCTTAAAGGTTTCTACTACAGCACTGTCGGTCACTTCATTACGTACCTTGGCGGTAGCGCGAAAGGTACTTTTATAATTACGACCTGCACCTATTGAAGACCTGGCACCGTAAGTATAGCCGTTTTCCTCACGTAAATTCATGTTCAAATAAGAACCGAAACTCCCACCAAATACATAGTTAGTTACTAACGCTGCATGGTAGTCTGGGTCACTCATCTTTAAGTCGGACAAGCTCATAACAGCCAGTTCAGTTTGAACAGCGTTTGGAACGTCGATCAAATTAATCTGGGTCTCAGAAACGTCGCTCAAGGTTGGCATACTAGCTTTTGGCGCCATTCCTTCTTTCCAGTCGCCAAAATGTTTTTTTACCAATTTTTTGGCTTCCTTTTTTTCGATATCACCACTGATCAAAAGGTAACCTCTTGAGGGCTGGAAGTACTGATTGTAAAACTGCTCAACATCAGCCAGGCTAACGTTGTTGATGGTTTCTTCAGTAGCAAACTCACCGGCAGGGTGATCTTTACCGTACACTAGCGCACTTCTCACCTTTCCTGCAATCGCAGCGGCACTGTTCTCACCAGATTTGATTCCTTCTATCAGTTGGGACTTTTCAAATTCCAGTTCCTTTTCGGTAAAATTCGGGTGGAAAGCCGCCTCGGCAAAAAGATCAAAAATCTGCTCTTTGTATTTAGAAAGTCCACCGGCATATCCTCCAGAGGTACTTACAAAAATGTTGGCCCCTAAAAAGTCAACATTCTCATTAAATTCTTCCTTTGGAGTTTTAGTGGAACCTTTACCCATAATGGATCCAGTAAGGGATTGTACGCCAGCTTTGTCTCCTTCAAAGATTGGTGGATTATTCAAATCCAGACTCATGGAAAAGGTAGGAAGTTTTTTATCTGTTACGACCAAAACCTTCAATCCGTTTTTCAATTCAAAATCATAGGGCTTACCTAGGTTGATTTCTGGTGTCGGACCAGAGGTTGGCATTTTGGATCTGTCGATCTGAGCCGTGGCCATCGCTCCAGTGAGCAAGAAAGCCATTATATATATCAATTGTTTTTTCATGTCAGTCTTATTTTTTTGTGATGGTGAATTCCGTTCTTCTGGACTGCTCGTATTCTTCTTCTGAACACTCCTTGTTGGAACAGTCCACAACTGGGTTTTCTTCTCCACGGCCTACGGCCTTGATTCTGTTGGCATCTACTCCTTTGGCTACGATATAGGCTTTAACCGCATTGGACCTTAGTTGCGAAAGATTTTTGTTGTAGGCATCACTTCCTCTTTCATCCGTATAGGTCTCAGCCAGGATTTCCATGGAAGTATTTTTTATCATCAGATCAGCAATACGGGTCAATTCTCTACCGGCCGTTTCAGTGATTTCTGCCTTGTCGTTTTCAAAATAAATTTTTCTGATCTGGATCTTGTTATCCACGATCTCGAGTTCATCCTGCATAGCCTCAGGAGTTCCAGCTTCTGGAGCGCTTCCAGCGAGGTAATCCAATTCGAGCCTTTGGTTGGGCTTCAAGTATTGGTTGGCCACTCGCTTGATATCCTCACGCGTTATATCTCTATAGATATCCAATTCTTTATTGATCAAATCAGTATCTCCCATCAACATATTATAGGTGGCCAAAGAACTGGCAATACCTTGAACTCTTGAATTTGAACTTACATACCTTGCTTCAAACTGATTTTGAAGTTTTTGGTACTCTCGTTCTGAAATCAATTCTGTTTGGAGCTTCACAATTTCCTCATCCATCACCTCGGCAAGTTTATCCAGGCTCACATCTCCTTTGGCCAAAGCTCCCATGGTATAGGTACCATAATCCTGATTGGCTTGGTTGAAAGCCAATACCTGTAAAGCAATTTGCTCCTCTTCCACCATGCGCTTCTGCATTCTGGAACTGTTACCACCAGTTAAAACCGAGGAAATATAATCCAGCACATAGGCATCGCGATCTACAGACTTAGGGGTTATGTAAGAGAATATTTTAGCAGGAATCTGAATATTGGCATCATATTCAGTAGCATATCGGGTTTCCGTAATCGGATCTTCTTTGATTACCTGACGATTGTTTCTAGGAGCCTTATTTTCAATAGGACCAAAATAATCTTCGATCATTTTCTTGGTCTTGTCCATATCTATATCTCCAGCAACTACCAGGGTAGCATTGTTAGGATTGTAATATTTGTCATTAAAAGAACGGAATTCAGACAGTTGAGCCGCATTCAAATCTTCCATGGATCCAATAACGCTTTGACCGTAAGGGTGCTTTTTGAAAAGGTGTTTGTCAATACCAGTACGATAAATAATGGCACCATAAGGAGCATTGTCAATGCGTTGACGTTTTTCTTCCTTGACCACTTCGTTCTGGGTGTCCACACCGACCTGCTCGATTTTAGGGTGCATCATACGTTCGCTCTCCATCCATAACCCCAATTCCAGGTTATTAGAAGGAAAAGTCTCGTAATAATACGTACGGTCTTGCGTGGTGTTTGCATTGTTACTTCCACCATTGGCAGAAACAATATCGAACCATTTTCCTCTTTCAATATTTTCAGTTCCTTCAAACAAAAGGTGTTCAAAGAAGTGGGCAAAACCAGTTCTTCCTGGTTCCTCATCTTTGGCACCTACTTGGTACATGACTCCTACGGTCACGACAGGTGCAGCATTTTCTTGATGGAGGATCACATGAAGACCGTTATCCAAGTCATACTCGGTAAAGGCCACCTCCTGGGAAAAGCCTAGTGCTGTGGTTACGACCAAAGCCAGGCTTAAAACAATTTTTTTCATCAGATTAATTTTAAAAGGTTCTTTTTTGATTGGTGTCTTGTCTTTATGAAATGTTACATAAAATGTAAAGACTTCACAAAAATAAATTCTCAGAGGCGAAATAGCGTTAAAGTAACTTCAAAGTTCTAGGCAGGGAGGACAGAAATAGCGAATTTTAAAGAAATTCCAATCATTATGAAAACTTTACACACTACAAAATATGCTATTTACATCGCCATTGCCTTAATTGTCTATTTTGTAGCTATAGACCTTGTAGGTTTTGCCGATCGTATTTACCTCAGTTTTTTCAATGCGGTGATTGTTGGTGTAGGATTATTTTTTGTCATCCGTGATGTGTATGAATACGAGCGTGATCAATTTAAATACATGGATGGATTTATTGCCGGACTAAAGGCAGGATTTGTAGCCACCGTCATCTATACTATTTTCATGGCGATCTATTTGTACGAGATCAATCCCGACTTGGCTGAAGCCATTGAAAGGCAAGTTACTATTGCTGGTGAGGGTATTGAAGTTGCCATGTTGCTATTTATTTTTCTTAGCGGTCTCGCTACCACCGTTGTGGTCCCATTGGTCATACTTCCTCTTTACAAGAGGTCTTGGAACACCAGGGAAGTTCGCGTTAAACAAAAGCCTCTAAATCAATAAATTCACTTTTCTTCTTTTAGTTGTTGATAACTTTGGTAATTTGGGGAATAGAACTATATTTGCAGCCCGAATTTAATAACTCTAATCAAAGTATATGTACGCAATCGTAGAGATAGCAGGGCAACAATTCAAGATCGAGAAGGATCAGAAGTTGTTTGTTAACCGTCTCCCAGAAGATGAAGGTGCGTCGATCAACATCGACAAAGTTCTTCTATTGGGTAATGGTGACGACATCACCCTCGGCGCCCCAGCTGTAGAAGGAGCATTTGCTGAAGCAAAAGTTCTGGGTCACTTGAAAGGTGACAAAGTAATCGTTTTTAAGAAGAAACGCAGAAAAGGATTCCGTAAGAAAAATGGACACCGTCAATATTTGACCGAAATCCAAATTTCAAGCATCTCTGCTTCCGGTGGTAAGAAAAAAGCTGCCGCCAAAAAAGAAGCTCCTAAAAAGGAAGAGAAGGCTAAAAAAGAAACCAAACCCGCCAAATCTGAAGCAGCGCCGGCCAAGAAATCCAAATCTTCTGGAAAGGCAGATGACTTGAAAAAGATAGAGGGTGTCGGTCCAAAAATCGCTTCTACCTTAAATGAAGCAGGTATTGTGACTTTTGCTGATCTAGCTCAATCTGATCCAGCAAAAATCTCTGAAATCATTGCTGACGTAAGAGGTAATCATGTTCCAGATACCTGGCCAAAACAAGCTCAACTTGCTGCTGATGGTAAGTGGGATGAGTTAAAAGAACTTCAGGACCGTTTAGACGGCGGAGTAGAAAAATAAGTATAACCATTCCCAAGATAGCTTGGGACGCAAAATAAATTATCATGGCTCATAAAAAAGGAGTAGGTAGTTCTAAAAACGGAAGAGAATCAGAATCGAAACGCTTAGGTGTCAAGATCTTTGGTGGCCAGGCTGCGGTAGCTGGAAATATCATTATCCGCCAGCGTGGTATGGAGCATCACCCAGGTGAAAATGTGTATGCAGGTAAAGATTATACCCTGCACGCCAAGGTAGATGGAACCGTTCAATTTACTAAGAAAAGAAACAACAGATCATACGTGTCCATTATTCCCGCTGCTGAAGCATAGGAATTAGTTGTTTAATCAATTTAAAACCCAAATCTCTTAAGAGGTTTGGGTTTTTTTCTTTAGGAAAATACTGGTTTATAGGTCCTTCATCTACAATCCAAGCAACTGAATTGATCCGGCGATGATCATCAGGGAAATGGAAGTTCTTAAATAGGGTGCCTTAGGATGCCACCAAGCTTATACAAGACGTAGATTTGAAATCTGAGCGGATCAATACAATAATGCATGCTCATATATTCGGATAGCATTTGAATGCTATTAAATAACTTATTGCGCCAATCCTGCCCTACCTAATTCTACGATGAGGGAATCACAAAACGCTCCTTCTTCCAATTCGCCGATGTTAGCGATCTCTATATTATAGACCTCCATCATACCGGTTTGATCCACCAACGTGGTATCTCTTAACTTGTTTAGGCTATTCACCAAGCGAGAAATAGGCCAATCCGTCATTTGTATAGAATCTCCTGTGATTTTTAAACCTGCCTGCCCATAAACGCCAGTGGGATGTCCTCCCTCAATAAAGCCACTCAAATGAGCTGTTTGTACCTCTCGGCGGGAGTAATCAGTTCCACAAGAAACTAACAGAAAAAAAAGTATTAAAAACGGCCCGTAGTGCTTCATATCATGGATTATTTGATATAACGAAGATAAAACTTCTTTATTCTTTTTAATCACTACCCAAGAAGGCAAAAAAAAACTGGCTCCATTTGATGAGGCCAGTTTTAATATATGGGAGAAGAGTTAATTACACCCTAATTCCTTTTAATCGCTTTTCTACTTTTTGCTTCTTAGCTGTAAGCAATTTCATCAGATCCATTAATTCTTCATCCTTGGATTCTTTGTAGTGCTCATTAATACCGAGAATCAATTCTTTTGCCCTTCTGGACGCATGAACCCGATCACTGGTTGACATATTACTCATCGACTCATTGAGCCAATCGTTTGCATCTTTTACTATATCCATAAATTAAAAATTTCAAATCGCTTTTTTAGCATTCAAGATTTTAACTGAAAACCATGTCAAAGCGCAACATTCAATTAACAATTGAAAAGTTAGTCTATTTTTTGATATAACCTAACAATTCGGTATTTATTTTAATAAATCCTTAGTACCTGTAATATTCAGGTTTAAAAGGACCTTGTACCTCAACCCCAATATACTCGGCTTGATCTTGTTTTAACTCGGTCAATTCAGCGCCAATACGCTCCAAGTGCAACGCAGCAACCTTCTCGTCCAAATGCTTAGGAAGCATATATACCTCGTTTTTATAACGATCTGAATGATTCCACAATTCGATCTGTGCCAAAGTTTGGTTGGTAAAGGAATTACTCATCACAAAACTAGGGTGGCCAGTCGCACAACCTAAATTGACCAATCGCCCTTCAGCCAACAAAATGATGTCCTTTCCGTCGATGGTATACTTATCCACCTGTGGCTTGATTTCTACTTTGGTGTTGCCATAATTTTCATTCAAAAAGGCCACATCGATCTCATTATCAAAATGTCCGATATTACAAACAATTACTTTATCACGCATGGCCTTAAAGTGCTCTCCACGGATAATATCTTTGTTTCCTGTGGTGGTAATTACGACGTCAGCTTTTCCAACCACAGATTCTAATCGTTTTACTTCAAAACCGTCCATGGCTGCTTGTAGCGCACAGATAGGGTCTATCTCAGTCACAGTAACAATAGAGCCAGCACCTCTAAAAGAAGCTGCAGTACCTTTACCTACATCACCATATCCACAAACCACCACACGCTTTCCAGCTAGCATGGTATCGGTAGCACGACGTACGGCATCTACCGCGCTTTCTCTACAACCGTATTTATTGTCAAACTTTGATTTGGTTACTGAATCATTCACATTGATGGCTGGCATGACCAAAGTTCCGTTTTTCATTCGCTCATACAAACGGTGAACTCCGGTAGTCGTTTCTTCAGAAAGCCCTTTAATACCTTTGGCCAATTCTGGATATTGATCAAACACCATATTGGTTAAATCACCACCATCATCTAATATCATGTTCAAGGGTTGTCTGTCCTCACCAAAAAACAGAGTTTGCTCGATACACCAGTTAAACTCCTCTTCATTCATCCCCTTCCAGGCATATACAGGAATACCGGCAGCAGCGATGGCTGCAGCAGCGTGATCTTGGGTAGAAAAAATATTACAGGAGGACCAGGTTACATCAGCACCCAGTGCAACTAAAGTCTCGATTAAAACTGCCGTCTGGATGGTCATGTGCAAACAACCTGCGATACGCGCACCTTTTAAGGGCTGTTCATCTTTATATTCTTCCCTCAGCGCCATCAATCCTGGCATTTCTGCCTCGGCTAGTTCAATTTCCAATCGGCCATAATCGGCCAAAGAGATGTCTTTTACTTTGTATGGAACGTAGGGAATAGTTTCTGTACTCATATAGCTTGTGCATTGTAGGCAAATACTTTGTCAAGTGCGTTAACTTTCAACAATTTAAATGCCTTATTTATTTGTTAAATTGCGGGCGCAAACTTACGAAATTCTTATCGATTTATATGCCGCTTTACCAATCCATTAACAACAGGGAAAATACACAGGTGCTGGTCTGGAAAGTTACCGAGACAGAGGCGGCCCTGCGACATGGTATTGAGCTGTCCAACAATTCGCTAAATCGCCTGTCTATGATGAGTTCAGAGCTACATCGACGCGGATTTTTAAGCATCAGGCATTTATTGATTGCGGCAGGTTATACAGATTTGGACCTGCATTATACCGATGATGGTAAACCTCATCTGAACACTGATCGTTACATTTCCATCACCCATAGCTTCCATTTCACCGCTATCGCTATCAGCGATGCGCCCATCGGCATCGATATTGAAAAACAAAGGGAAAAAATAACGCGCATCGCACCAAAGTTTATCGGATATGAAACCGAATTTGTCGAAAGTCTGGAAAATCCAATTCCTGAATTGACGGTGGTTTGGGGCGCCAAGGAATCTATGTACAAACTATATGGCCAAAAAGGCCTGGGATTCAAAGACCATTGCCATGTAGAATCTTTTGACATGCGAGAAGAGACCACAATTTCCAGTATTCATTACCATCAACAACATTTCTCATATGAGGTTTTTTTTCAGGCAGTAGAAGATTTTGTTTTGGTCTATATATTACCTGATGTCTGAAATTCTTCAAAACATCAACGCGTCGCAGAGAAGCCTGGGTATTTTATTGGATCCAGAAAAGCTCGAGTTGAATGATTTGCCCGCTTTCGCGAAAGCGATATTACCGAATATCAAAAATATTCAGTCACAGCTTCAAATTGACCAACTCATCTTTTTGGTAGGCGGAAGCACTTTACCGGAAATGAACCTGGGAGCCTGGGTGAGCGAATTAAAAAATCAAGTTCACCTGCCTATCCTTTTGTTTCCAGGACACCACCATCAAATCACGGAAGCCGCTGATGGCTTGATGTTTTTACAACTGATCTCTGGGCGCAATCCAGAATACTTGATAGCCCAGCAAATTGAAGCCGCCAAAAAATTATACAATTCCAGTCTGGAAATTATTCCAACAGCCTATTTGTTGGTTGATGGCGGCAAGGAAACAGCCGTAGAAAGGGTTTCCAAAACTAAGCCTATGGCTCAGACCGCAATAGAAAGTATTTGCGACACGGCTTTTGCTGGCCAACTCATGGGCAATCGATTGGTCTATCTAGAAGCTGGGAGTGGGGCCATTCAAGCAGTGTCTACAGAGATTATCAGAAAGGTATCCGCATCATTGCGTGTCCCCTTAATTGTAGGCGGGGGATTAAGAAAGCTCGACCAGATGGAAAAAGCCTATCAAGCTGGTGCCAGTATGCTAGTTGTAGGGACAGCGATTGAGCAGAATGTGCATTGGAAAGGTTAAGTTTGCCTGTAAAATAAGATTATGGAAGTTTCTGTCGAGCTTACAATGTCACCTCTTGATGACAACTATGAATCTCATATCATAGACTTTATCAAAACCCTGCGTGCCTCAGGATTTACAGTGTTGGAAAATCCGCTGTCCACTCAGGTTTTCGGGCCCTATCAACCCCTCATGGCATTTCTCACTGAAGCGATCGGTGAAAGCATGAAAAAGCAAAATGCAGTTTTGATCTATATGAAAATGGTCAAAAGCAATCGAAGTGATTACGAGCCCTTTTTCTAGATGGAACTGTTAGAAGCCATTTTTGGTCAGTACCAGGAGTACAGTAACCTAGATATCGGCCTGGAGATCACAGCAATTATTGCCAGTTTAATCAGCGTGTATTTTTCTTTTCGCAATAGCGTAGTGGTATTTCCATTTGGCATCATCAGTACACTTATCTACGTATACCTGCTTTACCATTGGAATTTGTTAGGAGATATGAGCATCAATGGCTACTATTTTATCATGAGTGTGTACGGTTGGTATATTTGGCGTTTTGGCGGGAGAAATGATCAAGAGAAAAAGGTGACCCGCACTACCGCTGAAGAATGGTTCATCTCTACAGGTATTCTACTTGCCGGTGGTCTTGGTGTGTATGTACTATATACGCTTACTGATCGGCTGGAAAGTTGGATTTCTTTTGTAGATATGTTGACCACCGGAATATTTTTTGCCGGAATGTGGTTAATGGCCCGGAGGAAATGGGAACACTGGCTGGTATTGGCACTTGGAAATCTGATTTCGATTCCCTTATATTGGTACAAAGGTTACGGATTTAGCGCAATTCTTTATGTGGTTTTAGCAATTGTTGCGATATTCGGGTTCTTGGAATGGAAAAAATACCTCCACAAATCCCGTTTGACGGTTTAAGGATCGTTCTGTTTGGACCTGAGAGTACTGGTAAGAGTACGCTTTCGCGAAAGCTGGCCGATCACTATCAGTCCACCTGGGTACCAGAATTTGCTCGCTCTTATCTGCAGAAAAAGTTTGATCAGGATGGGCACATCTGCACGTATGAAGACTTGCTACCTATTGCTTACGGACAACGTATAGCCGAAAACCAAGCTGCCGCCCGAGCAGGACTTCATTTATTTTGTGACACGGACGCTTTGGAAACTTTTGTTTATGCCATGGCTTACTTTAATAAAGCTCCTAAAGAACTTAAAAAGGCTGTCCAAAACAGCAGCTATGACTTATATTTACTGATGGACATTGATATTCCATGGGTAAAAGATGACCTGAGAGACAAGCCTGGTGAACGCCAACAAATGCTCCAGGCTTTTGAGCAAGCGCTACAACAATTTGGAAAAAACTACTGTAAAATCAGCGGTAGTGGGGACCAGCGATTGGAACAGGCTGTGGAAGCGATCAACAAATTATAATCTTCATGACACTAACCGATATACAAGAAAAACAATTGCGCGAAAAGGGGATCTCCCAACAAACCTTGGAAAAGCAATTGTATAGATTCCAACATGGTTTTCCAGGGGTGACGCTGAATCGTGCGGCGGTACTTAATGATGGGATCGTACCCATTGAGCAGCTGAATGCTGACCAATTGATTTCAGATTACGATCAACAGCGGAAGGATCTGGACATCATCAAATTTGTGCCAGCAAGTGGTGCTGCGACAAGAATGTTTAAGTTTCTGCACCAATTTCTCAATAATTTTAATCCGCAGGAAGAAAGTATCAATAGCTATATCAACAACAATAAGGCAACTGATCTTTTTACTTTTTTGGTGGGCCGCAGGGACCTTCCGTTTTATCCAGAAGTCATTGCTTCAGTCAAGAAAAAACATCCGGATTGGTCGTCCAAAAGCAAGACTGAAAAGGAATCCATATTTGTGCGAGAGGTATTGATGCCCTCCGGCTTTAATTTTGCGGCGATGCCCAAAGGTCTTGTACCTTTCCATCGCTATAAAAATCAGAGTGCTACAGCTTTTGAAGAACATTTGTTTGAAGCCTCCATTTATGCCAGTAGTGATGGACTTGCGCGCTTACATTTTACCATTGCTCCTGCATTTAAAGATCATTTTACTACCGAATTTGAGCGCATCCAGCACATGGTAGAAAATAAGACCCATACACGTTTTGATATTGATTTTTCTTATCAATCGCCAGACACTGATACCGTCGCTGTGGATATGGAAGACCAGCCTGTAGTACTGGATGACGGTAAGTTATTTTTCAGGCCCGCAGGTCACGGTGCCTTATTGAACAACCTCAATGCGTTAGATGCGGACGTGATTTTTATCAAAAATATCGATAATGTGACCATCTCCAGTCTCAAAGAAGAAACCTCTTACTTCAAAAAGCTATTGGCAGGCTACCTGCTGCATTTGAGAAATCAGGTTTATAGGTATTTGAGAGCATTGGAAGAAGGCGCAATCACAGATGAAAAAAGAGAGGAAATAGAAACATTCCTAACCGATAAATTGGCCGCGGTTTTACCCAAGGACTATCATAAGTACAAAACCAAATATCAGGATGAACATCTCTTTGATCAGTTGGATCGTCCCTTGCGTGTATGTGGGATGGTAAAAAATGAAGGAGAGCCTGGCGGCGGACCATTTTGGGTGCGTAATCAGCGCGGTGATCTTTCTATTGAGATTGTGGAGAGCGCACAAATGGATAAGAACGATCCCAGGCAACGCAAAATCGCTTCTGAAGCCACCCATTTTAATCCAGTGGATTTGATTTGCAGTGTACGAGATCACAAAGGAAAAAAATATGATCTTGCCCAGTACTGTGATGAGGATACCGGTTTTATTACCTATAAATCTTTAAAGGGTAAGGAAATAAAGGCACAAGAACTACCTGGACTTTGGAACGGAGGTATGGCTTATTGGAACAGCGTTTTTGTAGAAGTACCTCTGATTACATTTAACCCTGTTAAAACAGTCAACGATTTACTGAAATCCGCACACCAGTTGGAAGAATGAATGTTGAGCAACTAGAACGCGAAGTAACTTATACGGCCACCACCAGCAGCGGTCCAGGGGGGCAGCATGTCAATAAAGTAGCCACCCGGGTGGTACTCGATTTTGATCTTATTTCTAGTCAGGCTTTTTCTAGCGAAGCGCCAAATGGGCAAACAATCTCTGAGCGAGAACGCATCATCCAGGCCTTAAAACACAAATTGACCAAAGACGGTTTTCTGCAATTGAGCAGTCAGCAAACCCGCAGTCAGGCCAAAAACAAAGAATTGGTTTTTAAAAAACTCCTGGAGGTATTATCCGATGCTGCCAAAATCAAAAAGAAACGAAAAAAGAGACATACTCCAGCTTGGGTCAAACGCAAACGCCTCAATGATAAGAAAAAGCACAGCCAGAAAAAACAGGACAGAAATTATCGTTATTGATTGGTACGCCTAATCCTTATTTTTAACGAGCCATAAGCATATTTCCATGAAAAAATATTTCACTCTCGCTTGTATAGGCGTTTTACTTGCCTGTAAATCCGACCCTTCTGCTGAAACAACGCATCAGCTGGAAGCATCAATAGCTGCTGAAGCTCCTCAACACACCAGTAGCTATGCCATCGTCATTCACGGTGGCGCGGGAACCATCAAAAAAGAAAATATGACCCCAGCGTTGGAGGCACAATACGAGCAAAAACTCACAGAATCCATTCAGGCAGGTCATAAGATATTGGCGCAGGGTGGCAGCGCAATGGACGCTGTCGAAGCCAGTATACGTATCATGGAAGATTCTCCCTTGTTCAATTCAGGAAAAGGAGCGGTCTTTACCCACGATGGGATCAATTCCCTTGATGCCAGCTTTATGGACGGTAAGAGTTTGAATGCAGGAGCCGTAGCAGGAGTGACCACCACCAAAAATCCAATATCTCTGGCGCGAAAGGTGATGACGGATTCAGAACATGTATTGTTGAGTGGCCCTGGAGCGGATGCCTTTGCGAGTTCGCTAAACGACCCACAAATCGAAATTGTAGACAACCAGTATTTCTATACGGAAAATCGTTTTCAATCTCTTCAGCGGGTGTTGAACCGGGAAAAAAACCAAGAAGAAAAAAACGACAAAAAAATGGCCCAACTCATTCTTGAAGATGCTTGGATCAAAGACACCAAATACGGAACAGTAGGTTGTGTAGCCTTGGATAAAAACGGGAATATTGCTGCTGGAACGAGCACTGGTGGTATGACCAATAAAAAATACGGTCGCATCGGTGATTCTCCTATTATCGGAAGCGGTACTTATGCCAACAATAAAACTTGTGGAGTTTCCAGCACTGGACATGGAGAATACTTCATACGCGGTCAGGTCGCTTATGACATCAGTGCGATGATGGAGTATAGCCATATGAGCCTCAAGGAAGCGACAGATGCCGTCATTCAACAAAAACTCACCCAATTGGGTGGTACTGGTGGTGTAGTCGCATTGGACCATTTAGGTAATATCAGCATGGAGTTCAATACGCCAGGTATGTATCGGGCCAGCATGAACGATCAAGGAGAGCTACAAGTCGCTATGTACAAATAAAAACAAGGTTGAAGATCAATAACTCTGGAAAATATTTAAAATGAAGATCATATCCTATAATGTCAATGGCATACGTGCTGCCATGAAAAAAGACCTCATCAGTTGGCTTAAAGCTGCCCGTCCAGATGTACTATGCCTTCAAGAAATTAAAGCTATGGAGGATCAGGTGGATACAGAAGCACTTACTGAGGCCGGTTACCCGTACCAATATTATTATCCTGCTCAGAAAAAGGGCTATTCTGGTACAGCAATACTATGTAAAACAGAGCCAGACCATGTAGAATATGGAACTGGCATTGAAATGATGGACCAAGAGGGACGTAATCTGCGTGTGGACTATGGTGATCTGTCCATTATGTCCATGTATCTACCCAGCGGTACTAACGACGCCAGATTAGGTTTTAAGTTTGAGTACATGGAATTGTTCCTCGAGTATACTATAGAATTGCGCAAGCAAAGACCAAATCTCCTAATTTGTGGTGATTATAACATCTGTCACAAGGCCATTGACATACATGATCCGGTGCGATTAAAAAATGTATCCGGATTTCTTCCCGAGGAACGTGAATGGTTGGACCGATTTGTCGACAGTGGTTTTGTGGATACATTTAGAATGTTCAATGATCAGCCAGAGCAGTACTCCTGGTGGAGTTATCGTGGTGGGTCCAGGGCCAGAAATAAGGGCTGGAGATTAGATTATCACATGGTGAACGATAGCTTGAAGGATCGGGTAAAGAGATCTGTAATTTTAAGCGAGGCCGTACACAGTGACCATTGTCCAGTGATGGTGGAAATTGATGAATGAGTTCGCTGAGCAACCTACATACCGGATCAAGAATAGTGGTTGCAGTGCTACTATTCCCGCTATTGTCTGCAGCTCAAGATATATCCAACCCAAATCAGAAGGGGTTTGTGTTTTCGCCAGGTATAACCTACCAGTCAAATTTTTACTTGGATGTCAATTTACTGTACGGGATAACATTCAACAACAGTCCCACTAAAATTCCAATTATTTATTATCAAGGATTTCGTCTGGGCGCCGAATCCTCTACAATCGGTGTTGATAATTATACCATAGCGCCAAAAATAGGTTATGAATATTGTCCGATGTTTTTTAGTTTACGATTATCAGGTGCAGTTTATTTCCAAAACGATAATATTCAGCCCAGGATAATTCCAGAACTGGGTTTAAGTTTATCGACCTTTATAAATATCACTTATGGGTATGGCTTCAATTTATCTCATTCAAATATCCAAGACCTGAGCCATCATCGACTGACAATATCTGTGAATTTTAATCGGCATCTACACCAGTGAGATCACATGCAACAATGTTACCTTGAATCAAGTCAGCAATCTGGCAGTTCTCAAGTGCTTTTCCCCTCCAGTACAATCACAAATTCGCCCTTGGGTTTTTTCTGCTCAAAATGCTGGATGGCTTCAGCCAGTTTTCCTCTAAAATGTTCTTCGTAAAGTTTGGTGATTTCCCGTGAAACCGAAATCTGCCGATCTCCCCCAAAATGGGCCATAAAATCAGCCAGGGTTTTGGGTAGTTTATGGGGTGACTCATAAAAAACCATGGTACGGGACTCCTCCTTTAAAAACTCCAATCGTTTTTGCCTTCCTTTTTTAACGGGTAGAAAGCCTTCAAACACGAACTTATCGCTGGGCAATCCAGAGACTGTCAGGGCAGGAACAAAGGCAGTAGCACCAGGCAAAGCTTCTACCTGAAGTCCTGCTTCGAGTAACTTTCGCGCAAGCAAAAAGCCTGGGTCGCTGATTCCTGGGGATCCTGCATCTGTGATCAAGGCCATGATCTCTCCTCCTGCAATGCGCTGTACTATGGAGTCCGAAATTTTATGCTCGTTGTGCATATGGTAGGACAACATAGGGCTTTTTATATCATAGTGCTGTAACAACTTACCGCTAGTACGTGTATCTTCTGCCAAAATCAGATCCACTTCCTTGAGGATTTGAACACCGCGATAGGTCATATCTGATAAATTACCGATAGGTGTAGGGACGAGGTAGAGTTTCATAGCGATCTGAATGAACTACAAAGATAAAGTCTTCCTAATTCCTAAAAACAAGAAACCGCCCCAGTTTGCAATGAGGCGGTTTTTATAACAAATGAATGGAATTTAGTTCTTGGCTTTGATTGCATCGCGTATTTCCATCAACAATTGCTCTTCCTTGGTAGGACCTGGAGGTGGAGCAGGTTCTTCTTTTTTTCTCACTTTATTATAAGCTTTGACAATCATAAAAAGCACAAAGCCTACAGTAATCAAGGAAATGATGGTGTTGACCCAAGCCCCATACATGATTGCGTTTTCTGGAGTCTCGATAGTGCCATCAGCAGCCACCACGGCTTCTGACAATACGATTTTCATGTCGGCAAAGTCTACTCCGCCCGCAAAATGACCCACGATCGGCATCATGATCATTTTGACAAAACCGTTGACCACTGCACCCACGGCTCCCGCCAAGATGACTGCAACAGCCAAATCAATGACGTTACCCGTCATGATAAAATCTCTAAATTCTTTAAGCATCTGATTTTGGTTTAAAAAGGTTAATAACATCCCAATTTAAAAAGACTTCTTGATTAAATGAATAAAAGTCATGTAGGTAATAGGTGACTTTAAGAAAAGAATCGACGAACAGCTATAAACACCTATGATCTACCCTATGGCAGATACACGCGAGGGACACGCTTTTGAATTCCAGTAAGTAATTCGTAGGAAATCGTCCCGGCATTCTCAGCCATTTGTCGCGCGGTATGCTGTTTCGTATCAAAAATAACCACTTCCTCCCCTACCTGTGCCTGGATCCCGGTAATGTCAATCATAAACATATCCATACAAATGATACCTAGTGTAGGTGCTGGTTTTCCCTGAACAAATACCTGGAGACGACCATGACCATAAATGCGATTGACGCCGTCTCCATGACCCAAAGCTACCACAGCATAGGTCATAGGACCTTCTGCTTTAAATTGTCGGTTATAACTCACAGTTGCTCCGGCTCCAATGGATCTGATTTGCGAAATATTGGACTTTAAGCTGGCCAAGGGCTTCAAATGCTGATCGTGGACAGGATCGTTGCCAAAACCATACAATCCAATACCTGACCGCACCATATTAAAATGCGCATTTTTATAATTGAGGATTCCGCTGGTATTGGACTCATGCTTAATGATGGGATACCCGAGCGCGTTTTCCAACGCCTTTGCAAGAGATTCGAAAAGGCTGATTTGGTTTTCTGTAAAGCTGCGTTCTTCAAGGTCTTCGCTGGCGGCCAGGTGCGATTGTACCCCTTTGACTTTGACTTCTGGATGGGACTTGAGAAATTTAAGGACTTGATCCAATTCTTCTGGGTCCATTCCGATCCGATTTAATCCTGTATTAAATTCTAGATGAATGGGATAGTTTTGTTGGTCTTCCGCTTTCGCGAAAGCGGAAAAAGCTTCCAACATCGGTACACTATAAATCACAGGTTCGATACAGCGCTTGATACACTCTTCCAATTCATGCTGCTGCGGATGAAGCACGAGTATGGGTTTAATGATCTCATGGTCTCGTAGTTCTACCGCCTCGTGCACATAAGCCGTAGCAAAATAATCTGTACCCAATTCTTGCAGCTTTTGGGCGATGCGAACACTTCCATGACCATAGGCATTGGCCTTGACCACAGACATGAACAAGCTATCTTTCGGAATCTTGCTCTTGAGATAGAAGTAATTATGTGCGAGCGCCGAAAGATCAACCTCCAGACGTGTTCCTTTAGTCATCGTCATGCATCATTTTTTTAGGAAGCATCCTGATCACGGATCTGCTCTGGATCCTTGACTTCCATTTCTCTGACCTTGTTAGACAACATGGCTTTGTAATAAGCTGCGCGGCTCAATGGCTCGTATTCTTCCTGCTCACCCAGCATCACAACTTTATCATCCTGTGTTTTTCTATAGGAATATTGGGCTAGATTACCAGTACGTGTGCAAACGGCGTGTACTTTGGTAACATACTCTGCCGTTGCCATCAAAGCAGGCATGGGACCAAAGGGGTTGCCCTTAAAATCCATATCTAATCCCGCAACAATCACCCTGATTCCACGATTGGCCAGAGCATTGCACACCGCAACAATCCCATCATCAAAAAACTGGGCTTCATCGATCCCCACCACGTCACAGTCGGTGGCCAGTAGCGGAATATTGGCTGCAGCAGGCACAGGGGTGCTTTGAATTTCGTTGGCATCATGTGAAACCACCATTTCTTCATCATAGCGCACGTCGATAGCCGGTTTAAAGATTTCTACTTTTTGCCGGGCAAACTGCGCGCGTTTGAGTCGTCTGATCAATTCCTCGGTCTTTCCAGAGAACATGGATCCACAAATCACCTCGATCCAGCCGAATTGCTCCTTGTGATTCACCGTATTTTCTAGAAACATTTTGTAATTTACAGGCGTTATTGTCCAGCGGTAGCCACCGCAGGTCCAAATCCAAAAATACAAATAAACGAGCGGCATATTATAGCATTATGAAAAAGAAAATAGCAGCAGACCTTACTAGCCTCGCCCATCGCATACTACAATTCAAAAAACAGGACGATGTCACTGAATTGCAAGCCATGGCTAAGGAACTGTACGAAAAGCTTACCGTGTTGGCCTTTGCCGAAAAACATTTTTCAGGTGTTCAACCCAATGCCGGTGATGTTGAAATCAAGCGACGATTAGAAGCGGTTTATGAAGACGCCCAAGAAGATGTAGAAAGCCTTTCGCAAGATGTGGAAGAAGTGATGGATACTGCCCAATCTGAAGTTGAACAGGCCTTTACCAGTAATAACCTGAGCGATTTATTCATGCCTGCCGCCGAAGAGGACACGCGAGAAGAAATGGAATTACCAGGTATATCTACCATTCAAAAGATGGTCAAGGAAATGCCAGACGAGGTTCCGGCTACCAGCGCCGATCTGGATATTCCAGAAGTTTCCACCTCAAGTGAATCTGCTAGTAAAGCCCAATCAACCCCAAACAAGCAAGATCGCGCTGACCTGGAACAGCTTACAGCCGATTACCAAACCATGCCCGTATTTGAGCGTAAAGTCAACGACGCTGGAAGCGACGATAAACCTCTCTCTCTAAACGACCGGCTGAACAAAGGACTGAAAATTGGTATGAATGATAGAATAGGATTTATCAAGCACCTTTTTAATGGAAGTGACCAGGATTATAATCGGGTGATCTCTCAGCTCAATACGATTGACAATTTTGACGCTGCCAAGCGCTTTATTGTCACCATGATCAAACCGGATTATAACGGCTGGGAAGGGAAAGAAGCCTTTGAAAGCCGTTTTATGGAATTGGTGGAGCGCAATTATTAATCCCGACCCATGAAATATGTATAGCTGGATCGCCACCGGAGTGCTGAGTGCCATGATGTTGGCCAATGCTGAATTGTTATTTCATTTCCTGTTGGCGCTTGGCGCACATTTGTCGCTAATGGACATTGATATTCCCGTTCCATTGTTCACCATTATTTTATTATTGTCATCTTGCATAAGATGGAAGAATCTCAAGCCAGAACCGCTTGCATCAACACAGAAAGTGTAGTTGCAAAGCAAATAATACTTAACGCGGAATAAACGTATAAGATTCCCAAATCACCAAAACCAACCCTATGTCTCTATACTTTCAACGACTTCATGAAGTCGGCTCTTTTTTTGACAATCGCGATACTGTTTTAGGCTATAGAAAGCTCATGGATTGCGTCATGGACACGCAGGATATGTCACTTTACAGGGAGATGATCTTTCTGACCGATTGGAAGGAACAGCATCCCAATGATGAGCAGGGATTGATTGATCGTTCCAAAGATATGCTGGCCAAACTCCAACAAGTAGAGGTTACAGAAGCAGAAGTGCATCAACCCGTAATCGCTGCCGAGGATATCATCAAAAACTACCGTTCCAGCGGCTTCCAACTAGGACCCATGAGCCTGGACATCAAAAAACGCAGTGTTTATGGATTGGTCGGAGAAAACGGTAATGGGAAAACCACTTTGTTGCGCATGCTGGCCAAGGAGTTGGAAATTTCTCAAGGAAACATCAATTTTCATTTTGATGCACAGGTCACCTCAGATTTTGACCTGAGATCCAAATTAGTTTACATCCCACAGCGCACCGCCACCTGGTACGGCAGTTTAAAGGACAACTTGAAATTTGTGCTGTCCAATTATAACCTGCCTCCAAAAGAAAACGAGACCAGGGTACTGATGATGATCGCGCGTCTGGGATTGTGGAATTACAAACACTTGAAATGGAGCGAACTCTCTTCTGGCTATAAAATGAGGTTTGAATTGGCCAGAACATTGTTGAGACGTCCAGAGGTCATGTTGCTTGATGAACCTTTAGCTAACCTTGATGTCTTGGCACAACAGGTTGTACTGGAAGACCTTACATCCATCTGCAACTCTGTTTCAAACCCCATCGCCTTGATCTTGAGCTCGCAACAACTCTATGAAGTGGAAAAAGTCTCTGATAAAGTAATTTACCTGAAAAATGGAAAATACACAGACAACAATGCCACCTTTGAAACCGTGGCCAAAGGTCAATTGATCGTAGAGATAGATAGCACAGCGTCCAGGGAAGCTTTACAAGAGGCTTTTAAAGCTCTTCCTGTTGAGAAGTTGGTTTTTAACGGTGGTGTGTTTCTTTGTTATTTCGCCCCAGGCACACCATTCCACGAGATCATGCAAGCCTTGGGATCCCACCAGATCGATGTGACCTACCTGCGCAATATTTCCAGTTCAACCAGAAGATTCTTTGTATCCTAAAACCAACCCATGAAAAATTCCATCACCAAATTCAACCAAAAATTGTTGGAAAAACATCCCACGATCTGGAACACAAAAATCGTATGGATGTTGCTGATCTCTTTGGGATTACATCTGTTATTTTACCTGATAGGACTGGTTTCGTTGATGAATCCCGCTTCCTTACACGGTTATAAAGCGATTGACATTTATTTTAAAAACGGGATGGTTTTTGTCGCCTCCATTCTCAGTGTATTACTGATCGTGATTTGGTTAATATCCATGTTCAGGAATAATGCATTTAAGAACTTTTATCCACTTACACAGGTACAATTATTTAAACAATTTACCTGTTATTTTGTGATTCTAATGGCAGCCACTAGCTTTTACTACAGCTATACCCTAGGGCTGCAAACCTATATCATATCGGCTTATGGTGATGAAAGTTTTGATGCAGATATCGCGCTGGCCAATGAAACAGCGCCGTTCTTTTCATTTGACCTTAGCAAATACGAATTGGATCAACTGGCTTACCCACCACCTTTTGACACTTTGTATTGTGAGACCAGAGAATCATCAATAGACTTTTCGCAATCCTACTTTGAATTCAAAGAACAGGAATATCAATACTATAGCATCAAACGCTTTACAGTGGAAGATGGTCGCAGCGTATCACAATATACAATTGCGCAATCTGTTTTTAATGAGCGTAAGGACGACCTGAGAATTTTTTACCTCAAAGACTCCGTGATTGATGTCTCAGATTTGATTAAAACTGCACACCCCAGCTATTTTAACTATCACGAGGAGTTTTTTGAAAAGGAGAAAGAAGATTACAGTTTTCTTGATTTTGACATGGACTTTGAATATGATCAAAACAACCCTTACCAAAAGGAATGGCTTACCCAGCAACGTGTCCAAAAAATACAAAAGCATCAGGCTTTTCTTCAACATGCAGATCAAGACGCTTATGAAAAACAATTCGCCAAGTTTCTGGACATGGCAGAACGTTTCCAAATCAAGACCAACCTGGATCCCACTAACTGGGCGATATTAATGCATGCTGGTAACGACACCGATGAGGTGAAACACCTGATCATCAATGATGATGAAATTGGAGATCAGGATGAAATCACCTATGAAGCTGAAACTGCATATTCAGCGTATGAAAAAACGCTGAACACCGACTTTTATCTGGATGCGAAGTCGCTCCGGAGTGCGTTTAAAAATATCGATGAAATAAAAACGACCAACATTTTTGAAGGCAGCATACATTTTTATTGCTGGATCATGTTCCTGATTTCTTGTGTGATTTTCATCTTTAGAACCACCAGTTTGAAATCGTTGTTGTTTAGCATTGTGAGTATAGGCCTACTGGCTATTTTTATTTCCTTGATCGCTGCTTTGTATGGACTCATGATCTCTTACCAATCAGGGATTGAATACTTTGTATCCTATTTTGTTTTGTTATTGGGTACAGGAATCCTTGCCATTGCCTTGCTGGCCACCCAGCGCGTCAAAAAGATTGTCGGCAGTATATTTCTAAACGTCTCGCTGGTCGGCTTTGTCCCCTATCTAGTATTGATTTTGGGAATTATTTCCATGCACCAAGACGATGCTTGCCGAGAACGAAACCGATTACAACCTTATGACGAGATCATTGATTGTCCAAACATCTTTGAATTTCTAGGCGTATATTGGAGTTATTTGCTACTTGCTCTGGGCTTCTTGTTTGTTTTTTATTATTGTCGGAAAATCATGCAATGGAGAGCCATGCCAGAGGGCTGACCCTTGCATTTCATTGATGCAGATGAGTATGAGGCTTCCCTTCGGTCGCGAAAGTATATCAACTACGTCATTATTGCTCTTGGATCACTTTTAATACATCCTGAGCTATGCTGTTAATCATTTGTAACTCACGGCGTATTTGATAGGCAATCCAACCCACCAAAAATACGGCGATAGGGATACTAGAAATCCAGGTGTACTGAAACCAAAAATCTGACAAATAACGATGCAGCGTGGGGATCAACATCACAAACCCCATCCAGTAGAGGCTGAGCAAAATAGGCGTATACCATTGATGGATACGCAACCGGTGTCGGTGATAACTTATCATTTGCTGATGGTGGGCCTCCAGGCTTAGTCCCCATTGGACCTGGGAAAATCTGCGGACTGATCGCCATTCCATTAAAATACGTATGGCCAGACATAAAATCATCAGCATCAATCCCAAAATAAAGCTTGGGTGATCTGCATTGAATGTCCACACCAAATAGGCAACCAAGACGGTCAACGCCACGGCCAATACGATCTGGGTGACACGTTTCTTTTGCATGATATATTGGACGCGGGTCTTCAAAGCACTGGTCGGATCCTGTTCTGGATGAGAAGCCTCTTGCTGCTGCCAGCTTTGAGATAATTGTTCAAATGTTTTCATGAGATACACATTTTGTGAGTTGATTTTTAATGCGGTTCAACCTGGTGCGCAAGGCACCGTGTTGGATACCGATAATTTGAGCAATCTCTGTTTGTGGAACCTGCTCAAGTTCAAGTAATATGATGGTTTTATTCACCGGATTCAATTGATCGATACAAGCATACAATTGCCGGAATTGTTCTTCTTTATTATCTGAATCGGCAGTTGATAGCTGATCCAATGCTGTGATCTTGGCTTTTTTAAACGCCTTGGCTTTTCTCAATTCCTGCAAACTAGTATTAACGGCAATACGGTAGAGCCAGGTACTGCGTTTTGCCTTGCCGTCAAAACTACCCCAATGCAACCAGACTTTGATAAAAACTTCCTGTTTCAGGTCATTAGCTAGCGCTGAATTTCCCTTGAGATATCCCAGGCACAATCGATATACCTTCGCCTCGTGCTGACGGTAAAGTTCTTCGAATTGGCCTTTTTTATGGCTTTTCATGGCTTTAAAATAGCAGCTAGTTGGTCATGAAACCAATCTGGAGCGTCAAACATGATAAAATGTTTGGAATCCTCCCTAATAATCAAGTCGTAATCCGCAAGACTGGCGTATTGGTTGGTATAGGTTTGCTGGACCAGAGACGTTCCATAGGGCTGCCCAGCGGCAAGAATGGTCACTGGTAAGTTGATGCGGTCGAGATGGCTGCGCAGGTCCAATTTAAGATAGTCGGTATATCCATGAACATAAGTTTTCCTATCTGATGCGAGAATAGACTTTTTGATCAACTCTTGATGTTGTGTATCTGTAGCCAAGCCTTGAGCCATTCCAGCGGCCATTTGGCCAAAAGCAGCCTCCTCCATATTCATCATTTGCGTGTTGTAGGGGCTATCATACTGTAGTTGCTCAGGGTCAAAATTAGGAAATATCAAGGCACCGGTAGCTGGAAGTCCATCTACAATGACGATTTCACGAATATTCAACTCTGGTTGGGCTGCTAACCAGGTAGCGATGGTTCCTCCCAGACTGTGGCCTATGATTATCCATTCCTTGCTACCCTGCTCATAGAGATAATCCTTCAGCGCTTCTAAGACCTGAGGCAGCCAATGACCTTTGAGCGGTGCCAACTCGCCAAAACCGGCATAGTTTACCGTATGCATTTCATGGCTATCGCCAAAGTTTTTTACAGTTTCCTCCCAGACCACGTGTGTACTGGCAAACCCAGGTAAAAGAAGTACGGGATCACCCTGGCCAGTAACTTGGGTAGCTATAGGCTTTTGAGCAGTAAGGGTTAGAACGATGCACAAGCAGGAAATAAGAGTCAATAAAGTTTTCATGATGTAATGATTTTTGAAAGTGTTGTACCCTTTTGATACAAAAACACCCAATTGTTACATCATTAGGATCAAAAAATTTAATCGATCATGAAAAAGGAAAACCTTATAAGAAATTCTCATATGTATGCTGCATGGATATCCTCTGTACACAAAAAGCCCCTTCCGATAACGAAAGGGGCTTTTAAATTTTATGAGAAACCTGAAACTTAATTATTCAATGCCTCGGCACCACCTACGATCTCCAGGATTTCATTGGTAATAGCTGCCTGACGGGCTTTGTTGTAGGTCAGTTTAAGCTGGTCCCTAAGTTCTGTAGCGTTATCAGTTGCCTTGTGCATTGCGGTCATACGCGCACCGTGCTCACTGGCCCATGAGTCACGTACACCTTTGTACAATTGCATTTTCAAGGATTTTGGGATCAATTCTTCAATGATCTCTTCCTTGGAGGGTTCAAAGATGTAATCCAGTTCACGCTGCTTCTCTATGGCGGCCTCATCCTTTTCTACAGGCTTCAACGGAAGAAAATCTTCAGTTCGCACGATTTGGGTTGCAGCGTTTTTAAAGCTGTTATAGACCAATATGATCTTGTCAAACTCACCGGTAGCAAAAAGCTCCATAAGTTCTTCTGCAATCACGGCTACATTATCATACGAAATGTCATCAAAAAGATCACTTTTGTTGGACTGTACGCTCCCATCCTTGCTGACAAAATCATTGGCTTTTTTACCAATGGTCATATAGGATACAGCCACACCTTTTAAGTCTTCCTGATTCAGTCGGATCAACTCCTTGATGATGTTTGAATTAAAGGCACCAGCCAGACCACGATTGGAAGTGATGGCCACAACAAGGGCACGTTCCACCTCACGTTGTTCTGCATACTGGCTTCCAGCATCACCTTCCATGGTGGCACTCAGATTTTGCAGGATCTCGGTAAGCTTGTCAGAATAAGGACGCATGGCTGTAATGGCATCTTGCGCCTTTTTAAGCTTTGCCGCACTAACCATCTTCATCGCAGAAGTAATCTGCATGGTAGAAGACACTGATGATATTCTGTTTCTTATTTCTTTTAAATTGGCCATAATTCAAGTTCAGAGTTATGAGTTTAGCTGATCAGAAAACTCAACAATCTCACACGCGAATTGAAAATTCTTGATGTGGATCGGACTATTGTGAACAGCCATAGTCAGCTATGTTTTAAAGTTATGACTATGGGTAGGGCTCTCACTCTGAACGCTGAACCCATAACTCATAACTCATTTTTAATTAATAGCGTGCAGCCAAATCTTTTGCTACCGCAGTCAGGGTATCAGTGACCTCATCGGTCAATTTTCCGGCCTTTAGGGTATCCAAAACTCCTCTGTGCTTAGCATTGAGCAATTCCAAATAGTCTTTTTCAAATTCTTTTACCTTTTCTACAGGAACATTTCTCAATAGGTTTTTGGATCCGGCATAAATAATAGCCACTTGATCTTCTACCGTATATGGATTGTTTTGTGCCTGCTTAAGGATTTCAACGTTACGCTTTCCTTTCTCGATGATGTTCAAGGTTGCAGCATCCAGGTCAGATCCAAACTTGGCAAAAGCTTCTAGCTCACGGTACTGCGCTTGATCCAGTTTCAAGGTTCCAGAGACTTTTTTCATGGACTTGATCTGTGCACTACCTCCTACACGGGAAACCGAGATACCTACGTTAATCGCCGGACGTACACCCGAGTTGAACAAGTCAGACTCCAGGAAAATTTGTCCGTCGGTGATCGAGATCACGTTGGTAGGAATATAGGCAGATACGTCACCCGCCTGGGTTTCAATTATTGGAAGGGCGGTAAGTGATCCACCTCCTTTTACCAAAGGCTTCAAGCTCTCTGGCAAGTCATTCATATTCTTAGCGATCTCATCATCGGCAATTACCTTGGCCGCACGCTCCAACAATCTGGAGTGAAGGAAGAAAACGTCTCCTGGATAAGCTTCACGCCCTGGTGGACGACGCAACAAAAGGGATACCTCACGGTAAGCTACTGCCTGTTTGGACAAGTCATCATAAACGATCAATGCGGGACGACCAGTATCACGGAAATACTCTCCGATTGCAGCACCAGCAAATGGAGCATAAACCTGCATTGGAGCAGGATCAGAAGCGTTTGCCGCTACAATAGTGGTATAATCTAGTGCACCAGCTTCTTCAAGAACTTTGGCAATATTAGCGACGGTAGAAGCTTTCTGACCAATCGCTACATAGATACAATATACTGGTTCACCAGCGTCATAAAACTCTTTCTGGTTGATGATGGTATCGATACATACAGTAGACTTACCTGTCTGACGGTCACCAATCACTAATTCACGCTGACCGCGACCTACTGGAATCATGGCATCGATAGATTTGATACCAGTTTGCATAGGTTCAGTAACCGGCTGACGGAAGATCACTCCAGGAGCTTTACGTTCTAATGGCATCTCATACAAATCACCCTCAATCGCACCTTTACCGTCGATAGGCTCTCCCAACGTGTTCACCACACGCCCTACAATTCCTTCACCTACTTTTAGGGAAGCAATGCGTTGGGTACGCTTTACCGTATCACCTTCCTTGATGTCTTTGGATGGACCTAAAAGTACCACACCTACGTTGTCTTCTTCAAGGTTCAATACGATACCTTCCAGACCACTGTCAAAGGAAACAAGTTCCCCATACTGTGCATTGGAAAGTCCGTAAACACGGGCGATACCGTCACCTACCGTTAGTACGGTTCCTACTTCGTCAAGCGATGCAGTAGCATCAAAACCTGATAGTTGTTGCTTAAGTATTGCAGATACTTCTGCTGGATTTACTTCTGCCATGTTCTTATGTTTATTCTTTGTTGTCTCAGGTTCTGAAACCTGCCGACTTGTCTTTTAATTATTGTTGTTTCGCTTTCGCGAAAGCGTTGACTTCCTACAGATTTTATTTCAATCTGTAAAGCTTAATTGGCAAACGTGCGTTTGAGTTCGCCGAATTTGTTTTGTACACTGGCGTTGATCTCACGATCTCCTACCCTCAAGACAAAACCACCGATGATGGAAGGGTCTATTATCTTTTCAAGGCTAACTTCCTTACCAGCCAACTCCTTGGCTTTGGCAAGCACCTTTTGCTCCAGTTCAGGGGAAATTTCCACTGCTGTTGTAACGGTGGCGATCTCGCGCTGGTTCATTTCCTCAAAAAGGATGATATAACTGGCTGCCACGTCAGAAAGGATATCGGTACGCTTGTTATCCACCAACAAATCATAAAGGCTCATGCTGATGCCATTGGTAGCTTTAAAGATCTGACGCAGACCGGCACGCTTATTTTCTGCATTCACCAGCGGACTGGTCAGAAAGTTGCGCAAGTCCTTATTATTTGAAATGGTAGCAAGAATGCTTTTCATATCCTCATTCACTGCGGCAGCTTCATTCTTATCCACAGCAAGGGAAAGAATGGCTTTGGCGTAACGGGATGCAGCTCTTGATAATCTCATAGTTTCTAGATATTGGCTTCCGTGAGCATTTTATCGATTAGTGCCAGTTGGGCATCTTTTTCAGAAAGCTCCTTCCGGGTCACCTTTTCGGCAATTTCAACAGAAAGTTCTGCCACCTGTGATTTAATATCGGCAAGTGCAGCTTTCTTTTCGGCTTCAATAGCTTCTTGGGCATTGGCGATGATCTTGTCTGCCTTTTCTTGTGCCTGCTCGGCTGCATCGCTGATCATTTTTTCCTTGATCTCGCGGGCTTCCTTCAACATCTCATCTCTTTGAGCACGGGCTTCTTGTGCAGCAGCCTCATTAGAGGCTTCCAGCTGGGCCATTTCAATTTTGGCATTTTCGGCAGCCTTGAGCGCATCGGCGATCCCTTCTTCACGCTCATTTAAGGCATTGAGAATAGGTTTCCAAGCAAATTTACCCAACAAAAAGATCAAAATGATCAAAATGACCGCTTGCATTACAAACAAGCCAGGTGAAAAATCTTCCAGTAAATTCATTTCTTTAGTTTAAAAGCTAATTTTTAATTGTTAAAAACACCTCCTGCAACCAACCGTTGCAGGATGGTGTCTTTGTTTGTTTAGGATTATTGACCTAGGATCAATGCACCAAAAGCAAGTCCTTCAAGAAGTGCACCGATGATGATCATCGCAGTTTGGATTTTTCCAGCTGCTTCTGGTTGACGAGCGATAGCTTCCATCGCTTTTCCACCAATTTGACCAAGACCGATACCACCTCCGATAACGATAAGACCAGCTCCAATTAAATTAAGAGTTCCCTCCATGATTATTAAATTAAAAATTAAACAAAACGTTCTCTTACCTCATCCACACCTTCTTCTTCAGTACCATGGTGTTCAGCATGGTCATGTTCTGCCACGGCCATTCCAATGAACAGGGCAGAAAGCATAGTGAAGATAAATGCCTGTAGAAAGGCAACCAATAATTCTATAACTGATATAAATAATGTCAAAAATACCGACAGTCCTGTAGAGCCTACCGCTCCAAACTGTGCTTTAAGGGTAATCATCAAAGCGATCAAACTCATTACCACAAAGTGACCTGCTGTGATATTAGCAAACAAACGGATCAGCAGAGAGAATGGCTTGGTAAACATACCCAACACCTCGATTGGAATCAGGGCGATTTTCATCAAAACGGGCACATCAGGCATCCAGAAGATATGCTTCCAGTAATCCTTGTTTCCACTGAATTGAACGATAAAAAAAGTAAACAAAGCCAAACATGTGGTAACAGCGATCTGACCGGTAATATTAAAACCTAGTGGGGTTAAGCCCAAAAGATTGGCAATCCAAATCAGAAAAAATACCGTTAACAGGTAGGGCATATATTTCTTGTGCTTCTCCTCACCGATATTGGGGCGGGCAATTTCATCCCTTACATAGATCACCAATGGCTCCAACACGCGTCCAAAACCAGTTGGGATTTGTTTCTTTTTGTACTGTTTTGCCAGACCAGCAAATAAGAATACCAATAGTAAACCAATCAACAACAAACCAAAAACAGATTTAGTAATTGAGAAGTCCAATACCTTATGCGCATTAATTGGATGATGCTCCTCATCAAAGTTGATGCTTTGGGCACCAGCCTCCATCTCATAAATCTTGCTGTGATATTTTACCAGGGTAGCCTCTCCTTTTTGCACTTGAACTTCGGCAGCATCATCGTGATGAAACTCAGATGACATAAATACCTTTAACCCATCAGTGGTCCATACAATGACCGGGAGTGGAAAACCAACATGTACTCGTTCGTTGGCATTGTTAGTATAAGAAAACAAGTGAAAATCGTGCACATCTTTTAAATGGTGCTCGATATAGGACTTTATCTCTGAAGGTGTATTCACTTTTTCCTCCTCTGCATCAGTCACGTGTACTTCATGGTCAGACAGGTGGTCTTCCAAATGGTCATCTTGTTGCGCTTGAAGTGTCGAAGAAACTAGTAGAATCAAGCCAAAAAAAGCCGTTGTCAAATACGCTTTAAACATGTAAATCACCTTAAAAAGTTAGGTCTTCTAATTCGGGTGCAAATGTATGACAAAAAAACGTGTAAAAAGCAGGCTTTTAAAAGTTAATTTTTTGGCTGTTTTCGAAACAAATTTATATACTCAATTAATTCTTATTGAGCCATTTAATTACGATGGCTGCCTCGGCAAACAAAAAGAGGAAATAAGGAACTAAAAAGCCCAGCAGTTCAGCTTTGCCGAGGCCAGGGTCTTTATCTATTAATTCAGGAAAAATCAGAACTACCGCCCCAAACTTGACCAATACCAAGGCAAGAAAGGCGTAGCCCAACTTAGATGGCACGTAGAAATGCACAAATTTAAGGGCTGCTACGGTCAAAAAAGCCGCCACCCCTAAAAAGGAATAGGTCTTTAAATGCGCAATGGCCGGAGTGGGATTGATCTGTCTATGGACAAAAAATGCCACCATAGCAATCACCGCTACAGTTATCAAAGTCTTTAGGTAGAATTTCACGAGTGGAGGTTGAAGTAGATAAAGAGTAATTAAGCTTTTGGCTCCTGTTCCTTTTTCTTTTCCGTTTTTGCAGGCTTGGAACCCATCACACAACTTGCGTTAAAGGCAGCGCCTGGCTCAACGGATAATTTTTGGGTGGTCACTTCCCCATCGATTACAGCAGTAGATTTGAGACTGAGAATACCACCTACCTCTAGGGTGCCAGAAAATGAGCCTTCGATATCAGCATTGGCACAAGTGAGTGTTCCATCTACTTTACCATCTTTACCAATCACCACTTTTCCTGGAGTAACCAAGTTGCCATGAATGGTTCCGTCAATCCTGAACCCTCCTTCGCTTTTAATGTCACCTTCAATAACGGTTCCTTGACCGATTCGATTTTGGGTATTACCAGCCTCCATGGTAGATTTATTATTTTTTTTGTCGTTAAACATGATTTATAGGGGAATTATAACATCTCTTGCTCATATTTATCCAGGTTTTTATGGACCTGAATAATTTTATAGTTTTCTGTCGCCATCGGAATAAATGGACGGGTCAAATTATACTCGTTTTCTGGTTTGGCCAACAGATCGCCCAATCCCTTGGCACCCATTTTAGAGCTCAATCTGTGTACCACAACCAAAGTTTCTGTCGTACTATAAACATCTTTGGACACCCTTAATCCAAGGTCTTCCGATTGAATGGCTTTTTCCAATAGGCTTACCGTATCATCCAGGGCGTCTTGTTCGGTATTTTGAAACCTGTACACCAGTTTAAAGTCGGTCAAACCGTTTTCTGGCACAAAAACCTCTGGTATCTTTAAGGCCTCAGCATCATTGACCAGCCCTTGTGCACTCTTTCCTACCTCAGTATTCGGGAAATTCAAGGCTACATAATCAATGCCTTTTTTGTATTCTGCAAAACCGTACAACCTTCCGGCCGCAAAAGCTTTGAGCAATTCGAGTTTGGGCACGATAGGATCGCCACTGAATACATTGGCATAATTCTCCACATTCTTGATCACATAGTCGTAATTCTCCTTTTCATATTCTTTATAGAGCATATTGTACACACCAATAGGGGTCTGGCTCACATCCAATTTACTGTCCGGACTGCGCAAGAGTTGGGCATATCGGGTATCCGGATATTCATTGATGATCTGGTTTTTAATCGCTTCAGCCTTACTGGTTGTCTCAGGACCTCCATCCCGATAGATCAGATACAGGTTATACAGGGCGGGTAATTTAAGTTTTTCCACCGGGTCATGGGTGAGCAACGTATCAAACCTTTGGATGGCCAGGTCATTACGTTTGAACTTCTCTTTATAAATGACCCCTAATTGATAATAGGCAAAATCCCTGGAATCGGCGATGCTATCCAGTACGATGCGTCCCTGGGGTAGATCTTTGATATAATACTCGGTAGTAAACTCTGGGCGAACTTCTTCAATCAGCTCCTCCGTATCCACCAGTTCATCTTCGGATTGTAGGTCTTCTTTTTTGTCTTTGCGCCTCCAGTTGTCCTTCAGCTCACGCTTTCCCCATTTGGCCCGAAAATCCAATTTTCCTCTTGCCACGGTTTGCTGATTATAAAAATAGAAGCTGCTGGTCGCACCCAGGTTAGATGATGCATTTCTGGGATTTGGTGGCATATTACCGCCACTGGGCGGCCCAAAACCTGGGCCTGCAGATCCTCTTCTGGTCGTACTGTTGTTCTGGATTTTAGAAAAAGCGGTTTGAGCTTGAGCGTCTTTCGCTGCCTGTATTTCAGCTTCACGGGCAATTCGTTCTTCTTCTGCTTTTAACGCATCAATATGCGCCTGATAATAAGTCTGTTGCTGCTCAGGTGTCATTGCCAGCACACGGAAGATGCTATCTGCACCGCGCCTCCAGCCCTCATAAAGAATCACATCATCTAGATTTCTCCGTTTTTTACTGACCAAACGGTATTCATCCGTACGCTCCTGATATTTAGTGATTGCACTGTCATAATATTTTCCAGCATCCACAAACCTGGATTGATCAAACGAAATTTTCCCCAAGGCTGAATAATTGTTGCCCTTCAAATACTCATCGGCTGCTTGTTTTGCCCTTAACGATTTATTGTAATACTGCTTGGCGAGCTCTATGCTATCTTCCCTTTCAAAGTAAATGGCCTTACGGGAGTAAATGGCATCCAGCCACGGTCTGTTTTCTCTATTTTCCTCTAGGTCATTGAGCAGGGCCAATAGCTCGGTCTTGCTATCCGTGGATTCATCAAAGAGTTTTATTTTTTCAATAAAGGCATTGAGATAATACCGTCTGGGAATCTTGCGGTGCATCTCAATGATCTGGTCGTAATGGGCAAAAGCACTGTCCCGTTGACCAGCCTTGGCAAAAAGCTGGGCCGTGATAAATTTATATCTGGCTTGGGTTTCTCTGTTTTTGGTTTGGTTTTCGGCCCGATTCATATAGACAATCGCGCTATCTACTTGTTCTAGGTTAAGGAATGCTTGTGCCAAAGTTGCGTTGGCTATGGCCAAATCTTCTTTATCAAATTCTTCTTTGGGCGTTTCCTTAAAGAGTTTACGCAGATTCTTGATGGCGGTCTCGTTGTTGTCCAGACGCATATTGGTCTTTTCCCTCCATACTTTGGCCTGATTGATCTGATCACTTTCTGGCATAAATCGAAGCACGTAATTAAATGCTTCGAGTGCAGGTACAAAGCGCTGGTCATAATATCTTGCCTTACCCAATAGCATATAAGCCTCATCGATCTGCGGATTATACTCCGTTTCATTGATAAGCATGGAGTGTTTTTGTACAGCTTTGACTGCTTTTTCTTCGGCACGCTCAAAATTGGGATCGGCTGCTTTTTCAGTACCTAACTTAATAGTTTCCTCTACTGTCATGCGCTCTACTGGCAGTACATCCCAGTAATTGTCGCGGTAGGATTGCTCGAGCCCGTCCAGCCCAGCCTGGAGTGCCAAGTTGCCGTTATATAGAATATTATACTCTGTTCCCACGGCATGTAGATTCCTGCTTAAAAAAGAATTTTTCTTTCGGCTACAGCCAGCGAGCATAGCCATCAGAAGAAGTAAAATTCCTGTATAGTGGAAAAATTGTTTCAAATACAATGCTTTAGACTAGAGTACATAACTTCACATACCCCATAGATATTGTGAAAGTTGGTAAAAATAAGGATTTTTTACAGGAGCGCTTTCGCCTTGAGCAAAACAAATCTGCATCCCGCTCTACCACTTTATTCAAACATATACGGTTTCTTCAGAAAGATGGACCTGAGCCCATATTTTCTTCCATCGGGTGATTCCTCGGCATAAGGTTTTGGGGCGAGGATCATCGCTGAAGCAATAGGTATAATGGTAGTCCATAATGTAGGATCGACTACCCATGAAACAGCAATGAACCTCACGATCAAAAAAATAGCAGTGAAACACAAACCGTAGATCAAAAAAGCCTTGATTTTAGGACTCATAATTGGATTTTGGCCCAAAGGTAATCAGAACCAACACAGCGTTCGTGGAAAAGCCATAGATTTTTGACCTTTATGTTAGAATCCATTGATACAATTGATCATTGCCTGGTTTACTTTCAACAACTCTAAACCATAACCTCTTCTAAGACAATGACGGTCTAATTACTCTTCTTCTGCAGCGGCTACTTGGGCATAATTTTCAGATATGCCTTTAAAATAGGTTTCCAACTCGTTAAAAGTACCAGCTGTTTTTTCCTTGTCCAGTACTACTTTGCCCTTTTCCAACAGTACAACCCGCTGGGTGACCTCGGTTACATGCTGCAGGTCGTGACTAGAGACCAGAACGGTAGTATTGGCATCCTCGGCCAATTTTTTAATGATGGTCTTTAACCTGATTTGGGTGGATGGATCCAGGTTGGCAAATGGCTCGTCCAATATGATCACCTCAGGATTACCGATTAGCGCGGCTACGATACCTACTTTCTTTTGGTTACCCTTGGAGAGGTCACGCAGGTATTTTTTTTGTCCTATCGCCTCACCGTTAAAAAAGTTGGCATATTCATCCATCATGGCATCGATATCGGCCTTGTTTTGTCCACGCAACTCACCGATAAAATAGAAATATTCCTCTGGTGTTAAATACCCGATCAGGAAGCTCTCATCCACAAAAGCACTGGTAAATGGTTTCCATTCTTCACTTTTATTCACCTGTATCTCATTATTTAAAATGTGGCCGGATGAAGGTTGGATCAGGTCCAATAACAAAGAAAACAAGGTAGTTTTACCAGCACCGTTGTTTCCTACCAGTCCGACAGCCTGTCCTTTAGGAATTTCGAGGTGCTCGATATCAAGCACTGGAACTCCATTATATTTTTTTGAGAGTTGGTTAATAGTGATCATAATTGAATGTTTTTGAAATATGGAATGGTTTGAAAACCTGAATAATGCGTGTTGAAATCAGTCCTTTTGTGCATAAGCGGCGATAGTGTCGTATTTCTCGTTTTTATAAATGGACTCAATCAAAGTAAATATCCGATTCCTAAACAACAAGCCCAAAAGCCCAGTAACGGCAATAGCAATAAAGCCAGCTGCGCTATTGATGGTTAAAGCAAAGGCATAGTAAATCAATACGGGCAGTATCATCTTGGGGATGATTAACAGCAAGGTTTTGGCATTGAAGGCTTTACTATCGCCAAACGCCTTCTTATTACTGGTCAGGTCGATGGGTGTTTTGACATAAGCACCTCCCAACAACACTACCGAAGAATTAAAGCCAATGTTGTAGACTGCACCGGCCAAAACGGCATACAGCCAATCCCATCCAAAATACACGTACCAAAGACTCAATACCGTACTGATAGCAGTCACGATCACCATCAGCCACCATTTGCTCAGTAAGAAATCGCGATAGGGAATATTCTGGCTCATCATCAATTTGTAATAACTGCTATCCCATGATGGTACTAGACCACCAAAACTGAACAGAAACCCACCCGTACAAAATAAGGCGGCAAATATTTTCCCGAAATTGCTGTCTCCGTAAACTCCAGCAACAAAAAACAGACCATAGAAAATGAAGAGGAATCCCATGATAAAGGTTGTTCGTGCACGTTTATTTCTCTTGATAAGTTTGATATCGTTTTTGAGATAGGTAGATATATTACCGAAACGATTTAGAAAATCCAGATTTTCTGTTTTGGCTTCCTCGGCTTTGGTGCTCAGTCCAGCGTCTAGGTACAATTGGCTGAGGAAGTATCTGTAGGCGATCACTCCCAATACCACTGCCGTGATTACTGGAATCACAAAGCTCCAGGCCTGCTCATAAAAGAAGTCAAAGATGGGTTGGGTATAAATCGTGATATCAAATAAACCGTAATATTGAGCTACCGCCGCCATCACCACCAAAGCCGCCACAGGATAAAACACCTTATTCAGGTTATTTAAAAAGATATTGAGGAAATTGAGAGAGAGTGTGATCCCTAACATGGCCATATGCCAACTGATCACCCCCATGGGATCATAACCTTGAAATAGCAATACTACACTAAAGGGAATAAAGAAAAATCCAGGTAAGAGGTTAAAGAAAGAAATTACGGTCTTTAACAGGGCATATTGCACGATTTTACCTTTGGTAAAGGGAAGATATAGCAGTGGTTTGATATTGGCCACTGGCATTTTTTGGATCATGAATCTAAAAAACAAGTCCATGAAAAACCAGTAGATCATGAATCGATTCACGATGTCCAGCGGATTTGCCGCCTGGATTTTTCCGTCTTCGATTAAATTTTCCAGGAGAAAAAAACTACCTGCCCCTAACCCAGCTGCTTCTACGAGCAAAAGAAAGGCAAAAAAACCAATAAATATTTTGAAGGCGATGTTTTGTTTAAAGGCCGCAGCCCTAAAAAAACTCTTCCATTCCAGATTGAAAAAATGTTTGATCATGTTGGGTAGTTTGTCCTATGAGTAATATGTATGGAGAAAATGTTACAAGAATATTTCCTTTCTTATTTTTACCGCCCTAAAAATAGTGCAATGATCTTTCATCACCTGAGCATCAAACAAGTCACAAAAGTCACTTCCCTGGCCGTAGAAATCGTCTTCGATATCCCCAATGATTTGACCGCAGATTTTTCTTATAAGGCAGGTCAATATCTGACGCTTAAAGCTACAGTAAATGGACAAGAAGTGCGCAGGGCCTATTCTATTTCCAGCGCACCCCATGAAGCAGAGCTAAAAGTTGTAGTTAAGGCAGTGGAACACGGTCTTTTTTCCAATCACGCCATGACACTCAGAGCTGGTGATCAGATAGAGGTGGCTACACCAGACGGGCTTTTTATACACGAAAACAGCTCCAGCCCAGCCAATTATTTGATGGTGGCTGCCGGTAGTGGAATTACTCCTATTACTTCGATGGTCAAGCATATTTTGTACACCGAGCCTGAAAGCAATGTGGCATTGATATATGGGAACCAATCAGTAGCACAGACCATATATTATGAACAATTTAATGATCTAAAAGACCAATACAATGAGCGTTTCCACCTGCAATACTGTTTTTCCAGGGAAGATCGAGATGAGGCTCTTTTTGGAAGGGTTAGTAAAGGCAACCTTAATTATTTTCTAAAGCAAAAACTGGAGGGTATCGCTTTCGCGAAAGCGTACCTATGTGGCCCTGAGGAAATGATCACAATGACGACTAACAACCTGACCGAAAAGGAAGTGCTGGCCAAAGAGGACATCAAATTTGAACTCTTTACCACTACAGACAACAAATTGGAAATCAAAGAAGATGGACATTTGAGTGAGCTGACCGTGATTTTGGATGATGAAACGCATTCTCTGACCCTCAAAAGGGATGAAAACCTACTGGATGTGATGCTTAAAAATGACATTGATGCACCATACAGTTGTCAGGGCGGAATTTGTAGTTCCTGTATTTGTCAAATTGAGGAAGGAAGTGCAGATATGGCCAAAAACTCAATTTTGACCGATAGCGAAATTGAAGAAGGACTCACCTTGGCTTGCCAGGCCTATCCGACCAGTGCCAAAATCAAAATCAATTTTGACGAGGTTTAATCGGCACGACATTTAGATTCAAGCATTATTTTTCAAGAGTATCGCCATGGTGTTGCTCTTCTGGGCGATAATTGTCAATTTGTTTTGAATTTGATGGATGCTTTGTCCCTTTTGACGTACGCGTTTAATAATCAAATACACCATATTTCTTCCCAGTAACAAGTCTAACCAACTCCTGTCTTGGTTGCGATACGTTATATAACTCTTACCTCAACTAACGAGATTGTTGGCACGGCTTCTAAGACTTCTTTCAGTAACAAATCTTGATGGTTCTCAGCCTGTAAGGTAAGTTGCTCCATTTTTGCTTGGTGCAGTTCGATATAATCTTCTGGTCGACCAAAAACCTGGTGATGTTCTGGAAAGGAGGCGATCATTTCCAGTGAGCGTATCAATTGTTGGTTGGTTTTCATACGGCAAAATTATGGTGCTCGCACGATCTAGCTCTATTATTTGCCGTATTTTTAAGGCAAACAAGTTTTATATGATCAATAGAACCGTGAAAGACGTAGCCCAAGCTACAGAAGGAGTTCAGGATGGCATGACCTTGATGGTTGGTGGATTCGGGCTTTCGGGAATACCTGAAAATAGCATTGCCCAATTGGTGAAGTTGGGGGTGACCGATCTCACCTGCATTTCCAACAATGCTGGGGTCGATGATTTTGGATTGGGATTGTTATTGCAGAAGAAACAAATCAAGAAAATGATTTCGTCCTATGTGGGAGAAAACGATGAATTTGAAAGACAGATGCTCAGTGGCGAGCTGGAGGTAGAACTGATTCCTCAAGGGACACTTGCCGAGCGCTGCAGGGCCGCGCAAGCCGGAATTCCTGCCTTTTATACTCCAGCAGGATACGGTACCGAGGTTGCCGAGGGAAAGGAAGAAAGAAGCTTTGACGGGAAACCACATATTTTAGAAAAAGCCTTTAAAGCAGACTTTGCTTTTGTCAAGGCCTGGAAAGGTGACGAAGCGGGCAACCTGATTTTCAAAGGGACCGCTCGTAATTTTAATCCAGTAATGTGCGGTGCAGCCACCATTACTGTTGCCGAAGTAGAAGAACTGGTTCCCGCTGGAGAGCTTGATCCCAATCAAATCCACATTCCTGGAATTTTTGTAAAACGTATCTTCCAGGGGGAACGCTATGAAAAACGAATAGAACAACGAACCACCAGAAAACGCGCCTAGACATGTTGACTAAAGAACAAATCGCACAAAGAATATCAAAAGAAGTCAAAGATGGTTACTATGTCAATTTGGGTATTGGTATCCCGACACTGGTAGCCAATTATGTACCGGAAGGTATAGACGTGGAATTCCAATCAGAAAATGGCGTTCTGGGCATGGGGCCTTTTCCTTTTGAAGGAGAAGAGGATCCAGATATTATCAATGCCGGAAAGCAGACCATTACTACCTTACCTGGTGCCAGTTTTTTTGACAGCGCTACCAGTTTCGGTATGATCAGGGGGCAACATGTAGATCTCACCATTTTGGGCGCCATGGAAGTTGCTGAAAATGGAGATATCGCCAATTGGAAAATACCTGGAAAAATGGTCAAAGGGATGGGTGGCGCAATGGACCTGGTAGCCAGTGCAGAAAACATCATCGTTGCCATGATGCATACCAATCGCGCCGGAGCCTCCAAGCTACTCAAACAATGCACCCTACCTCTGACTGGTGTGAACTGTATTACCAAAGTTGTAACCAATATGGCGGTTCTAGAGATTACTGACCGCGGATTCAAATTATTAGAGCGCGCACCTGGTGTGAGCGTAGAAGATATCAAAGCTGCTACAGAAGGCACCTTGATCGTGGAAGGGGAAATCCCTGAAATGAATTTTTAGTAGATGGCGATTACACCATTAATTGATCCCCAATACCAGAGCGAAGATTATTTCCCCATTGACCTTTCTGTAAACAATCCGTATTGGGATGAATGTGATGTAGGCAATATTGATGTTTTTGATGCTTATCTTCAACGTAAACGACAGGAAACCGGAAGTTTTGTAGCCTATGGTGGCTATCTGGAGCAACGAGCCCTCTACCGCCAGTCAGCTAGATTCCAAGAGGGTTTGGTGAGAGATACACATCTGGGACTTGACCTGTGGGCACCGGCGGGAACAACAGTACATGCTTTAATGGATGGTGAAATTCACAGCTTTGCGGACAATAATGACCCAGGCAATTACGGTCCTACCTTGATCCTGAAACACAATTGGCGAGGCCAACCTCTTTATAGTTTGTATGGTCATTTAAGCAAAAAAGACCTTTCAAGCTGGGAAGTAGGTGCTAGCTTTCGCGAAAGCGATATTATCGCACATCTGGGAACAGCGGAAGAAAATGGTGGTTATTCTCCTCACCTTCATTTTCAGGTAATGACAGATATGCTGGAATATCATGGTGATTTTCCTGGTGTAGCGGCTGCTTCCGAATTAAGATTCTACAAAGGTCTGGTCCTGGATCCCCTCCACTTTTTGTTTCCAGATCATGGCTAGTGGTCATTTTGGTTATCTTTGGCCACAGATCATTTCCTGATGAAAAAACGTGTGTTAATTACCGGAGCAGCCGGTTTTCTGGGATCACATCTATGTGACCGATTTATCAACGAAGGCTACCGCGTGGTCGCCATGGACAACTTAATTACTGGTGACCTCAAAAACATCGAGCACTTGTTCCAGTTGGAGGATTTTGAATTCTATCACCATGATGTTTCCAATTATGTGCATGTAGCCGGAGATCTCGATTACATCTTGCATTTTGCCAGTCCAGCCAGCCCAATTGATTATCTCAAGATTCCGATCCAAACGCTGAAAGTAGGTTCCCTGGGAACCCACAACCTGCTAGGACTTGCAATGAATAAAAAAGCCAGACTCCTCATCGCCTCTACCAGTGAGGTTTACGGTGATCCACAGGTGCACCCTCAAAGCGAGGATTATTACGGCAATGTGAATACGATCGGCCCACGCGGTGTATATGACGAGGCCAAACGATTTCAGGAATCCATGACCATGGCCTACCATAGATTTCACGGCTTGGAAACACGTATCGTCAGGATATTCAATACTTATGGACCTCGTATGAGACTGAATGACGGTAGGGTGATTCCAGCATTTATGGGCCAGGCCCTGAGAGGAGAAGACATCACCATATTTGGGGACGGTTCCCAAACCAGGTCCTTTTGTTATGTTGACGACCAGGTCGAAGGGATTTACAGATTGCTGCTCAGCGACTATCCAGAGCCAGTGAATATCGGAAACCCCAATGAAATATCGATTGCCGACTTTGCTCAGGAAATTATCTCACTTACCGGAACAGACCAAAAGCTTATCTTTAAAGATCTGCCGCAAGATGATCCTATGAAGCGAAAACCGGACATCAGCCTCGCCAAAAAGCTGTTGGACTGGGAACCCAAGGTAAGCCGTGAAGAAGGTATGCGACGTACCTTTGAATACTTTAAATCCCTTTCAAAAGAAGAGCTGAACAAACGTGACCACAAGGACTTTACCAAACATATCAGAAGATAGTATTGCCTATCGCAACGGGAGGTATTCTGGATTTATCAGACCTATTTCCTATGTGGTGGATCTGTTGTTGATCCTACTGGCCGCTTCCTATTTTTTTGATGGCAATTTTGATCTCCTCACCTACGGGATTTTCATAGGGATCTGTTGGGTGATCGTGTCCATGCAGCTAGAATTTTACCGGGTTGGACGCACGACAAAATTGACCAGTTTGCTGGGGAAATTATTAAAGCAAGGTGTGTTTTTTGCTTTTGTGGTGTTTGCCTTTTTTGGATATTATTATGAAATTAATGCAGAATCTAGTTTTATCCTGCATTACCTGGGAGCTACCATACTCTCTATATCTACCTTCAAAATAGCCTTGTTTTTTATCATGAAAAACTACCGAAGTGTGTTTGGTGGGAATTTCAGAAATGTGGCGATCCTGGGTAAAAACGCAGAGACCCAAAGGCTATTTTCTTTTTTTGAAAAACATCCAGACTACGGTTACCGACCCCGATTGCTGGCTGATATAGCGGCCGGCAACCACAATATTAAATCCTTCCAGGAATATGTATTAGACAATAAAATTGATGAAATCTATTGTTCCATTCAAGAACTGACCAATGAACAATTACTTGAGCTAACCGATTTTGCCGACAACAACCTGCGCACCCTAAAATTTATTCCTGACACCGAAGACGTTCTTTCCAAACAGTTACATTACGACTTTTACGGACTCACTCCTGTTATTTCCCTTAGGGAAATTCCACTGGACGATATGGTGAACAAATTTGCCAAGCGCAGTTTTGATATCGTATTCTCGTTGCTGGTGATCATTGGCGTACTTTCTTGGCTTACCCCCATTATTGCACTGATTATTAAAATGGAGTCCAAAGGACCCGTATTTTTTAAACAATCACGAAATGGTCTTGATTATCAAGAGTTTACTTGCTATAAGTTTCGCTCGATGGTCCCCAATAAAAATGCCCACCTCCATCAAGTCACTCGAGGTGATTTGCGCATTACGAAAATCGGCAAGTTCCTGCGCAAGACCAGTATCGACGAGTTACCGCAGTTTTTTAATGTTCTGAAGGGAGAAATGAGTGTTGTAGGTCCCAGACCGCATATGGTTAGCCATACACATATGTATGCAGAGCGTATCGATAAGTTTATGGTGCGACACTTTGTTAAACCAGGCATCACTGGGTTAGCGCAGGTAAGCGGCTACCGCGGTGAGGTAGAAACTGAAGAAGATATTAAAGGAAGAGTGCGCAACGACATTTATTATATCGAGAATTGGAGTATTGCCATGGATCTGGGTATTATTTTTAAAACAGTAGCTAATGTATTCCTGGGAGAAGACAAAGCCTATTAAATGAATCTGGTATCGGTCATCCTACCCAGCTATAACAGCAGGGGCACCATTCAGGCAGCTCTGGACAGCATCGTGGCCCAGACCCATCGGCCCATTCAAGTCATTACAATAGATGATTGCAGTCAGGATGACAGCTACGCTTTCGCGAAAGCGTACTCCAACAAATTTCAGGAAAAAGAACTGGAATTCATCCCATTGAAAAATGATACTAACATGGGTGCGGGATCGACGCGCAACAAAGGTATCGAAAGGGCAACAGGTAAGTACATTGCCTTTTTGGATGCAGACGATCTCTGGAAACCCCATAAACTGACTCTTCAACTCAAAGCCATGGAAAAACATCAAGCAGACTTCTGTTATGGTGCCTACGAAATTTTTAGTCAGGATCCAGACCGGCCCAAAGAAGTACATCTGGTCAGAGAGAAATTGACTTTCCCTCAGTTGTTAAGAGCCAATTATATTGGTCACCTGACAGGTATCTATAAAGCGTCCAGTATCGGCAAAGTAGAAATGCCATTGTTGAGAAAAAGGCAGGACTGGGCCATGTGGCTGGATGTGATGAAAAAGGCTGGTTTTGCGATCGGAGTCCAAGAGCCAATTGCTTCCTATCGTCAGGGAAATGGCTTATCGTCCAATAAGTGGGCTTTGATCCCATATAATTATGCCGTGTATCGACATCACCTGGGATACCACTGGTTCAAAAGTACGTTGTTTATGCTGGTGTTTTTTTACGAGCAATTTTTTGTCAAAGGAAGATTCAAACAAAAGATTGACGACCAAAATTAGGACGGCCCAACCTCTGAGGTGAATTGTTTAAGCTTGCCTCTGGTACTGCGATCCATGGAGGACAGACGTCGAAAACTCGCTTTAAGACCAGGTTCTAGATATTGATCCATCGCAGTTTTGATTTTGGATTTCATGGCGCTGGGCAATTCGCTGGTTCCCACATAACTAAACTCAAAATGGTCATGCTGCTTTTGCACCACCACAAACTCCAGGATATCTGCGGCGTCATTGATGATGGTTTTGGTCACATAGTAAAAAGTAAGACCTGGCACCACTTTCCCGCTGGGAAGCCTAGCAATATCACTGGTACGACCCTGCAAATCCTTGAGTACAGACTGATCTTCTTGGGTGGTGATAGCCGCCATATCTCCAATTTCGTATCTGATAATAGGGTGGGCTTTATTAAACAAGTCGGTAACCAATACTCGTCCTGTACTACCTTCTTCCACCGGATTCCCCAGGTTGTCCACTATCTCCAGAAAAAGTTGGCTTTCATTAATGCACATGTTCCCTCGTGGGTCTTCCATAGCGATCAAACCCACTTCACTGGCACCGTATTCGTTGATCACCGGCACACCCAGATGTTCTTGCATTAATTGGCGATCCTCGGCAAATAGCATTTCACTGGTGACAATACATAAATTCAGGCTGGGACAGATGTCTTTGAGCACCAGATTTCGGCTCCGACAGTGTTTAGCCAATAATAATATACTGCTGGTGTATCCATTGATGTAGTCAAAGCTATCTTTCCGGAAACGATCTAAAAAGCCATCCAACACCTCTTCGTTGAGATTAAAAATGGGAAATCTTTTTCTATAGCTGACAAAATCTTTAAAAAGCTCTAAATACCGTCCTTTACCACTCAGGGGAATCCCATAAAATCTGGCTTGTAATGAGCTGTTCAGATCAATACCATGTTGGGAATAAGCGTGATGAAACGCGGCCCAGGTCAGTGCATGTGCATGCTTATCCTTACCAAAAATGAAAGGGTGCCCGCTTGAACCACTGGTTTTTCCTTTAAATATATTCCTAACCGTGTATCCGTCGCTCAATCGCTGGTGAAGTGGTTGTTGCAAGTCGCGCTTGGTCAAAATGGGCAATTCATGCCAGTCGACTTTTTTATCTTTTACCAAGCCATTGTAAAACCGATTATAGGTGAGATGGTGCTGCAGGATATCCCAGCGCAACTCTTGTTGATCAGCTGACGAGGATTGCAGCAACTGATCATATTGCTCTTTGGCGCTTTGAATGGGAAAACCCTTTAGTTTTAATATGTTGTCAAAAAGTTTTAGCGGCATATGACATTTGGGGTCTGGTTCCAGCAAGGTAAAACTTATTTTTGCAATTCAAACACCACTTATGAATGTCCTTATCTTGGGAAGTGGCGGCCGTGAGCACGCTTTTGCCCTATCCATTTCAAAAAGCCCATTGTTAAAAAAATTGTTTGTGGCTCCTGGCAATGCCGGGACCTCAAGCGTAGCAACAAATGTGGATTTGTCCATCACTGACTTTGAGGCGCTGGCTGCCTGGGTATTGGAGCATGAGATCAATATGGTAGTAGTAGGTCCTGAGGCCCCACTGGTTCTGGGCATTTACGACTTTTTCCAGCGAGAAGAATTGCAACACATCAACCTGATAGGCCCTTCGCAGCAAGGCGCAGTGTTAGAAGGCTCCAAAGAATTTGCCAAAGAGTTTATGAACCGCCACGGAATTCCTACCGCGGCTTATAAGAGTTTTACCAAAGACGAACTCAAAGAAGGTATGGCCTTTATAGAAGAGCTCAACCCCCCTTATGTACTCAAAGCAGACGGTCTTGCTGGAGGAAAAGGGGTATTAATCATTAATGAAACCGAAGAAGCCAAGGAATCTTTGGAAGAAATGCTGGTTGGAGGAAAATTTGGCGCGGCTTCCAACAAAGTTGTGATTGAAGAATTTCTGGATGGTATTGAAATGAGTGTATTTGTGATGACCGATGGAAGGTCTTACAAGGTTTTACCTACTGCCAAGGATTACAAACGTATTGGTGAAGGAGACACTGGTTTGAATACAGGAGGTATGGGAGCTATTTCCCCTGTTCCTTTTGCAGACGAGGTTTTGATGCAAAAAGTCGAGCAACGCATCATCCAGCCCACCATTGCTGGTCTTGAATCTGAGGATATCGTGTATCGCGGTTTTGTGTTTATCGGACTCATGATCGTGGACAAAGAACCGTATGTGATCGAGTACAACGTACGCATGGGAGATCCAGAAACTGAGGTGGTGCTTCCACGTATTTCCAGCGACTTATTGTCCCATCTCAATGCTTTCGCGAAAGCGGAATTAGACAAAGAAGAAGTGAAAATTGATCCGAGAAGTGCAACGACAGTCATGTGTGTCGCCGGCGGCTATCCAGAAGCTTATGATAAAGGCATGGAAATAACTGATCTTGACAAGGTGGAAGATAGTATCGTGTTCCACGCAGGCACTACTTTAAACGGAGGAAAGGTAGTGACCAACGGAGGACGGGTAATCGCTGTTACCAGTTTTGGAAAAGATTTCAAGGAAGCACTAAAAAAATCCTACCAAAATATCGATCAAATCGATTTTGATAGGATGTATTATCGCAGGGATATAGGCTTTGATCTTTAGCCTAGGAAAGAATGCCCAGTTTGGGTTTTGTCCTCCTCGGCATCATACGCCTTTAACTGTTTCATCCAATATAGAACGGCGATACACAATACGAGAATGGCGATCCAGGTAACTGTATTGGCCAGCCACCAGCTTTCCAGCTCAAGCTCGCGCAACCATTCAAATGGTACCATGAGTATTTCCTCAAATAAATATGCGATTCCTTCTATAAGACTCTCCATCGTTGTAAATTGCTAGTTAAAGCTGCAAAATTAGTAAATTTCTTTATGCTATCCCGCTTTTTTAAGACCAGAAAACCTGTCCATTATTTAATCTGCTTTATTCTTGCAGGGTTATTGGGGTTTTGGGTCACGCTTCAATCTGTGCCATTGGATGGAGAAACCGTAGCATGTTTATTTGCAGTACTATTGGGTGTAGCTTTGGTACAATATATCGCCTTAAAAAACAATCTTACTGGGAATCATTCCTATGTCCTTTGGTTGTACGCACTACTTAGTGTACTGGGTTTACTGATGATGGAACATTCCAAACACTTGTTGGCCTTTATCTTTTTCTTATTGGCTTTACGGCGAACTTTGAGTTTGAGAAGTGGCCGGCAACCACTGAGAAAGATCTTTGACAGCTCGCTATGGATAACATTGGCTGGTTTACTTTTTCCTTGGTCGAGTTTATTTTTTGTGGTTATTTATATCGCCATTATGATGTATGCCTCCAATAATTATCGTTACTGGATAGCCCCACTTCTGGCCATCGCTTGTGTGTTGTGCTTGTCTTTTTCACTGGACTACCTCATCGATACAGGATTCACTATAGCTGCCATCAATGGGTTTCAACCGGATTACTTTTTCAGCGATTGGGAGAATGGCCAACAGCAGCTGATTCAATTGAGCTTAATCGTTCTGGGGTGTATGAGTGCCTTGGGACTCTTCTTCCAAGTCACCAAAACCTCTCTAGACAACAGGTCTAAATTTTCATTGTTGGGAATTATCGCGCTCACAGCCGTCGTGATTGCTGTTCTCACAGGCGTGTATTGGTTCTTACTTCCTACGGCCAGTATATTTTTGGGAAGAGTAATACGAAAATCCGAATTTAAGCTGATCAAGGAAGGATTGCTTGTGTTGCCTCTAATTGTGCTACTGCTACTCCTCTTGCCTTGGTCATAGACCGTGGCGAAATGGCTATATTTGCATTTTAAAAGCACGTTATGTTTTCAGAAAAGGCCAATGCCATTTTTCAATCCGTTATCGACAAATACCACGTGGTTAATACTGTGGACCAGAATTTTGAAAATCCGTATGACCGTAATGCACAACTGATCGAACACTTACTGTACCGCAAATGCTGGATCGATACTGTACAATGGCACTATGAAGACATTATTCGTGACCCCAATATAGATCCGGTGGCTGCTTTAAAACTGAAACGCCAGATAGATGCCAGTAATCAAGACCGCACCGACATGGTTGAATATATTGACAGCTATTTCCTTGAAAAATACAAGGAGGTAAATGTTAAGAATGATGCAACCATCAACACAGAAAGTCCTGCCTGGGCCGTGGACAGACTTTCCATCCTGGCCCTTAAAATATACCACATGAATGAAGAGGCTACGCGTACTGATGCCTCGCAAGAGCATATCAACGCTTGCCAGAAAAAGCTAGATGTCTTGCTCGAGCAACGTATTGACCTATCGACGGCTTTGGACCAGCTATTAGCTGATATCGCACAGGGACGCAAGTACATGAAAGTGTACAAACAAATGAAAATGTATAACGACGACGAGCTCAACCCAGTGCTCAGGGCACGCAAATAAAATGGCAATTCCAAAACGGCTGCTGGTGATGAGACTCAGTGCCATGGGAGATGTAGCACTTTGTGTTCCCGTGCTGCTCGCGCTGCAACGCAAGTATCCAGAGACGGAATTAATAGCGCTTTCGCGAAAGCGATTTCAACCTATATTATCACAGGTACCTGGACTGACTTTCCTTACCGCTGAAGTAGAAGGGCAACATAAAGGAATTCTTGGACTCTATAAGCTGGCCAAAAAAATTAATTTACTCGAACCCGATGCGGCAGTCGATCTACACAATGTGTTGCGTACTAAATTACTGCGTAATCTGATCAAAGCTCCCGTCAGTATCATTGACAAGGGAAGATCAGAAAAACGTCGTCTGGTCAATGATCCTAATTTTTTTCAGGCACTGCCACACACCAGTGAGCGTTACCTAGACGCCATCAACCAAATGGGTTATCATGTTCAATTAGAAGGCAACGAATTTCTACCTAAGCCTAGGATGACAGATTCATTAAAAATCCTCTCCACAGGTGATGGCAGAAGATGGGTAGGATTGGCGCCGTTTGCCGCGCATGAGACCAAAGCATTGACCCAAACTCGTATACGCGAGCTATTGACAGCCCTGGTTGAGCTTGAGAATGTTTGCTTATTGCTTTTTGGCGGTGGGAAAAAAGAAACAGCTCAACTAAAAGAGCTGGCCAAAGGCCTGGATAATGTGGTGAATATTGCAGGCACTACCAGTTTTGAAAACGAATTGGCCTTGTTGTCCAGACTGGATGTAATGATAGCCATGGACAGCGGTAATGGGCACCTGGCAGCACTTTATGGTGTCCCAGTATTGACGATTTGGGGAAATACCCATCCGTATGCAGGGTTTGCTCCATATGCCCAACCTGCAACCCATCAATTGATTCCAAACCTTGATAATTATCCATTGGTTCCTACCTCAATTTTTGGCAACAAGGTGATAGCAGGTTATGAAAATGCAGCCGACAGTATTTCCAATGACAGCATCATCAGCAAAGTTAAAGAACTACTCCAGGGTTGATTGCTGTTGTTGAGCGTCTAATTGGGTTAAAAAATCTGACCTATTCTGGATGTTAAAGGTGAAAACGGCCTCCTTAGTATGCACTTCCACTATATTCTGCACCCATCCAAAAAAACTGTTCTTGGTTGTAGTATGAGTGATATCAGCCAGAGCAATAATTTGCGGTCCAGACTGAATATTGAGTTGGTGAGATTGGAAGATGAGATGCTTGTCTGTCAATGCAACTTTACCACCCACAGCTTCGGCGCTTCTTTTTAAATTGGCACCGTATTCTCCCAATACCTCTTCTCCTGGCGGAATCTCAATACTGATCTTTTTAAAGCTGTATCTGGCAAAAATTACCATCATAGCAGCAAACAAAGGGCCGGCAATACCGATATGGGCGATCGCCATGATGATTATCATGGACCAAGAGAATCCATCGCTCAGTGTAACAAAAACACACATGATGATAAACATCGAAATGCCAAATATTCCTGCTGTCAACCAAAATTCCCTCGTAAAAAACTTTTGCATGTTTTACTAATTATATCAGCTAAATTAGCAGATATACAACCAAAGGCAAAAGTTCAAAACCAATAATCATAGTATAAAATAATTCTACTTCCAGCTTCCTAGCGCACTACTTCAACCCATTGCCCTTCTTTTCTTACGAGATAATCATTATCATACATAGCTTCACACTGGATTCCTGGCAGGTAATAGCTTCCTTGATAGCTGGCATTCATAACCGTTTTGAATGTTTTGCTTTCTAAAGCTTCAATATCAAAATAATAATCCACCCTATCATCTCTGATATCGGTATAATTTACATGAGCGGGCTCCTCCTGTTCCCCGTATTCCGTAAATCTAGTATTCACAATTTCCCAGCCTGATGGTAAGATTTGTGTAAGGGCCATGTGCTCAACGTTTGCTCCGGATTCGTTGGTAACTGTAGTTGTTACGATAACTTCAGTGCCTTGAGAGAGTTTAGTGACGTCAATCTCGTTGCCATCTCGATCTGTATAAGACACTATGGCCTTCAACTTGCTCGAGGTCGCTTTTTCCTTGCCCACAGGCAGTTTACCTGTTACTGAATTGGTGATAAATAGCATGTTTTTTCCTGTATTTTCAACTGTTACAGAATTGGGTTCATGGTTGATGTCCAGATCCCTGTTTGCCAAGCTCTTTATAGTATTTATTGTTTGAGTCTTACCATTGAAAGTATAGTGAGCATCAACACCTTCACCTCCTACAAAATCAGCATATTTACCGATCGCAACTAAGCTATAGGCCAAAGCTTGGGTATTGTAATAGCGGTCTGATTCTAGGTTCTTGGCTAAATCTTCCATTAACTCACGTGCTTTAACTGACTGCTCCATGATCGTATAAGTCTCTAGAGCCATTGCTCTATTGCGCTGTGGCGAACCATAGGTACGATAGTCGTTGCTTTGTGGCGCAAAATTGATATTGCTCTTGGAAAGAAGCTCTTGCGCTGCTTTTTTCTGACCTACCAACGCATATGCAGCGGCAAGTCTCATCTTACTATCATTGGAAAGTTCTTTATTCTCACGCAATCGGTTCATTGAAGAAAGGTCTGGAGACCCGGCAACTGCCAGCGTGTACAAACGGTAGGCTTGATATAAATCATTGCGGTCATTGTATCTCCATTCCTTGGCAGCACGCTTTTGATAAAGGATCCAATTGGATTTAAAGGCTATAGGTACCACGTATCCGGCTTGCTCTGCCTCGATCAAGAAATGTCCTGCATAGCTAGTACCCCAATCATTGACACTACCGCCACTGGGCCAGTAGGAAAATCCGCCATTCGGCTTTTGATAATGACCTAATTTTTTAATGGCAGCTTTGACGTTACGACTTACATCCTTTTCCTGTTTAGTGGTGAGATCCACCACCTTAGTTAAATGTAATTGAGGGAAGGCAGCACTGGTAGTCTGTTCCACACAGCCATGCGGATAGCGTACCAGATAATTCAAGCGCTTGCCTAGGTTCATTGGAGGTAAGCTAGACAATGTAATGGTTGATGCATTACTTCCTCGAGTGCCAAAAGGCTGAATAGGAATCGTAGCAGTCTGCCCAGGTTTTATGACAGCTTTTTCTGATATGGTGGTAAATGGATTCGGATTAACCACATCGATTTCAGTTTGAAAGCTGGCTTGCTCACCGTTTCCTCTCGCGTTCAGTTTCAATATAGCTACCCCAGTAGCATTCTTTACTTTTAGGTCAAAGTAAGCGATCTGGTCTCCGGTTTCAGTAAAACTGAGTTGTTGTTTGTTCCCATTTTGGAATTCAAAATAGGGGGAATTGGCCAGCTCTACGCTTACGTTTCTTACCTTTTTATCCATGGCAAATACGGTTACTGGAAGTTTCACGGTTTCGCCCGGAGAAAGCTTTCGCGGAAGCGAGGCTAGCATCATCAATGGTTTTCTAACTGGTGTCGTTTCCTCTGCATTTCCATAGGCTTCCTTGTTGTTATTTCCTGCCACAACCATGGTACGCACTGACCCTACATACTGAGGAATTGAAATCTGATGTGTTTTATTTTCACCAGCAGCTAGTTCAAATGGACCGATGTGTACGACCATTGGTTCAAATCTGTTGGCTTTCTTGGCTTTAGAAGCTGCCGCGCTGCCATCACCACCAATGGCAAAAGCCGCATCAATACGGCCTCCATAAGCACCAATCACATCATCATACATATCCCAGGTTTTAACGCCCAATGCTTCTCTAGCAAAAAAGTCGTCCCATGCGTTAGGCGTCTTAAAATTGGTGAGATCCAATAAGCCTTCATCTACCACTGCGAGGGTATAGGTCATGGGCCTATCGTTTTTCTCGCTGACAGTTATTTTTACAGTACTGTTAGGAGCCAATTCATCGGGCATCTTGATTTGAGGCTCTAGGTGTGTAGATTTATTTTCTACCAACAATGGAATAACACCGTACATGCGCAAAGGCAAGTCATTAGCTGTTTGTGCATGTGGTTGTAGGTAGGTGATATGTATAAATACATTAGGAACGTAAGTATTGTCCAACGGGATGCTTACCGTAGTTTTCTCCTTAGAAGTTTCAGCCCACTGGGCAGCTAAGATCTCAGATCCATTTTCTACGGTAATTAATGCGCGTCCTCCAGCACTGGAGGGGAATGTTACCTTGGCCTGCTCACCTACTTTATACTTCTCTTTGTCGGCCGTAAAAACTAACATAGAAGCCATTTCTGGATCAACTTTTCGGCTTTTTCCAGCCCATCCAGGCCAGTCTATGAATACAATTTTTCCTGTAGCATGACCGGATTCGGGGTCGTACACCCGCACAAGGTATCTCCCCCATTCTGGGTATTTGATATTGAATTTAAATTGCGCTTTACCATTGGACCCGGTATCCAATGTTGTATTGTAAACCTCTTCTCTGTACTCACTGGCCTCATACCTGGATAGACTTTGCGCCTGGCTTTGCCACCACCACCTCCAATTGACCTTATATACGCTCACTTCAAGATTATCCACAGACTTGGCCTTTCCTTCTTGATCCAAGGTCACCACATCAAAGGTATGATCGGTATCGGTCAGCAACATTCCCCTCTGCTTGTCTCCTGGTGGGGCATCGATACCCACGTATGTATTATAGGGAGAATAGTTTTTTGTAGTAACATTAGTACTAAAATCTCCACCATTCTCGTATACCTTGGTCAGAAAGCTCGCTTTGAGCATTCCGGGGGACTCACTATCCATATCAGCATAAAATTCGACAAGTGCCTCACCCACATCGTCAAGTTTACCCTCAAAGATTTCTTCCTCTTGCAGATCAAAATGTCTGGAAGGATCATCAAATACATAACTATCGTATTTGGCAAATTTGGTAGTGGTTGGATAGAGCTTGACCGAGGTAGTCGCTCTTAGGTTTTTGGCCGTAGCGCCATGCAACCACTTGGATTTAATCTCGGCATACCAGTCCTCTCCTGATTTGATCAAATCATTCTTAACCTCTAAATTGATCTTGAGTCGATTCGGTTTGATGGTTTCAATTTTTAAGGTCTTATTAAAGACTGCACCGCCTACTTCCACTCGAGCGTTCCAGTTGCCAGTAGGGGATGTATCGTCTGTTTTGAGATCAAACTGGTAAAAGTTATTTAATCCCGCTTTTTGAACTTCAGAAACTACCAGCTTACCATTGGGATTAAATAGTTCAAGTTTGACCGGGTGCTTAGCGGGTAAATTATTGTCGGCATTATTGAGAACAAAGGTGAGATAAATATGATCTCCGGGACGCCAGACGCCACGCTCGCCATAGATGTACCCCTTGATTCCCTTTTGCAATGTTCTCCCTGAGGTGTGAAATTTGCTGGTGGATAAGGTATTCCCATCATCCATTCTCATATAGGAAACCTGATTTTTGTAGATAACCTTTACAAAAAAAGCAGGGCTCTCCAGTTGAATAGTCAACAGTCCCTGAGTGTCTGTGCGAGAAGAGGCTATCTCCTGTTGTTGAAAGTTATAAAAAAGCACTTGAGCGCCGCCCAACGGCTTTGCAGTGATCAAATTGCTTACGGCAACAAGATATTCGCTCCCACTTCCTTTTTTAACTGTAACTCCTAAATCACTGGCCAAGATATTGAAGCTCATTGATTTGTTGCGATAAAAGGAGTGAGAGCAAGGATCGTCACTATCTCTCCAGTCATAATCATAATAGTCATCTTGATAGTAATCCTGCACATTGTCCCAACTACTGGACTCCACAGATTGGTCAAAATTGACTTCCTCAATTATGGGCTGGTTTTCAGCGGTATATTCACATTTATAGGCGCTGTAAGCCAATTGATATTTCAGTTCTACACGATAAATGGCACCTGGGTCGGCCGCGATAACTTCGGCCAAGTCGACAGAATAGGTATTCCAGCGGCTGATGTCAGTTCCAAGTCCTTTCAGGTCGACCACCTTCCGGCCAACTGGTCGTGCAACATTACGCAAGTTTCCAGTGGCGTCGAGATTATTGTTCTGTAGAAACTGCAATACATTGTTCTCATAAATTTTATAGACCCAAACATCTACCGCATTGAGATTTACCGCCATAAAATTGATCTTAGAGTTCTGGGAAGAAGGAAGTATTGTTCCAGACCGAATCAACAGAACTGATGGAGCGATTTGTTCGAAGGCGATGGATTTGCTATAAGCATTTTTAAGTTTGTAGCCATCTATGTTCTGAATTCCCTCAAAGATTTCAACTTTTTTAGACCCGTTAACCTTGATGGATGGATAAACACGTAACTCTGTCCCGGAGCGTTCGAATCTTAGTTGGTCAACACCTTGAATTTGAACAAGACCATCCAGGTTCTGATTCTTTTTTAAAGGATCTGAGAAGTTGACCAGAATATATTGACTTTCTCCATTGACCAATTCGACATCGGTTACAGAAAAGCTGTTCTTACCTGGAATCATGATGTTGTTCGCCCCTTTCTCTTCAACACCTATGATATCGCCGTCCCAGGCCAACTCGATCTGAGCGTCGTCCGTAGGTCTTTTGATACTATCAATCCTAAAGGAAAAGTACTTTCCGAGCGGTGTGCTGTCATCAAATTTGATATTTAATGGCTTCCCCTCCATATTGGCGCTCAGGATCTTTTGGGCATTTTCAGTTTCTAGTATGTCGCTGGTTCGTATGGACCCCTCGACATACTGATAATCCCTACTGTAAGCCCCCACAGGTTCCGTACTAACGATGAAATCCTGCGCCAAGGTTTTAAAATAAAATGAGAATTCTTCCAGATCGTCGCTGACTTCCTTGATCTTTCCCAGTTCAAAGGTTACCTCGTATTCTGTATCCTGTTGGAGAGGTTTTTCTGGCTGAAAGCTTACCGATTGAGGTCCTGTAGCCACTAATGTACCCTTAACTCCAGGGTCAAATGAAATAAGTGAAGCATCAAGTTCCTTGCCGTCTGTCCATCCCTGTACTGGCTCAGTAAAACTTATTACAATCGGCTCCCTAGTCGATAAAATATCATCAGAAACCTGATTGACATGGGCCCTAAACTTGAACATTTCGTTCTGTTGGTCCTGTCTCTTCTCGGCATCTGTGGCATCGTTACAAGAAATGAAAAGTAAGGTCGATAACAGAAATAAAAAAAATCTTTTCATGATTGGTTCTGGTTGGAAAAGGTTGATAAGGTATTGAAGGATAAATGTATAGAATCTAAAGAGCCTCTAGTAAAAAAAACCGATTATTTATTAAAAAATATGTGAAAATGATGATTTAAGTTGTTATTGATCGGATTTAACAGCAGTCATTCTGTCGGTGATGCTACCTTAACGCTTAACAAGTTCTTGTTGAGATTTTTGATCAGTAACTTATTTCTGCTTTGCTTAATTCAGTAACTTCACCGCTATAAATCTCTTGTCAATGTATCAAAATACATCGGATAAAGCTTTGCTTGATCTACTGGAAAAACATCAAAGGCTCACTTTTGAATCACAGTTGAGCTTACTGAATTCGTTGAAGAATAGATCCATTTCATGTGACACCTCAGCACTTAAAGAAAGTATTTCAAATAAAAAGGATAAAATCAAGGAGTTATTTTATCTGAAGAATTTAGGTTTTCAGTACGAGTATTTAACAGATGATGCGGTAAAGGTATCTCGGACGGGATGGTCAATATTTACAGATGCTTGTGCCATTTTCTTTGGTCTGGTGCTTTGTTTTATCTCTATATATGGCATTTTCGCCTTGATCAATACCTTTCAAGCTGATGCAGATATCAGTGTTTTCCAGATTTTGGTTAATGGAGGTTTGATCGCACTAGGTGTATTGGGAATACAGTTCTTGAGTGGAGCCAATCGTTTAATCGACTATATCGGTTTTGAAATCCTAAGCATCAATAACGAAGTCACGCTTAGAAAACGTTTGGACTTAAAGCGCATCGAAAAACAAGCGGATGTGAGTGACATACAGTTCGATAATGATGGCTCGGTAATGGGAATCAGTATAGGCGGGACTGAGGTGATAACAGTTCCCAGTGGGACACTGATTCATGAATTGACACTACGAGAATTGGTAAAAAAACTGCAGCACCCTAGTGGTAATTGATGCTGCAGTGGAATCCTATACTTAGGATCGTTTATTTTTTGTATTGCTCACATTCCTTTTGTACTTCCTGGGCAGATTCCAGTCCCCAACTGGGATCAAATCCACTAGACTCTTCTTTTTGCAACAAGGTGATGGCCCTTTCTACCTCACCGCAGTAGGGTGTAAAATCTTTCCCGAAAAAACGCGCGCTTCCCATTAACCATCTGGCCCGATTCAGTACAACTCTTGGATTTTCTGGATCTATAGCCAAGGCCTTTTCATAGATGGCTGTTGTGGCAGCCGAAAGTTTCATTCCGTAAGTTTTGCTGTCGTAAGTAATCCAACAAGTATTGAGCATTCCTTGTAATACCATGATTTCTGGGTTGTCAGGAGATATGACGCTGGCTTCATCAATAAATTGCTGAGCTTTTTCCATGGATTGCAGGGTTTGTTCTTTAGAAAATTGTCCCCAAGAGCTTTCAACCTGACAAAATGCAGCATAGTAAGGGGGCAACCAATTGTCTTTTTCCACGCGGCATATACGCTCAAATTGTTGTGATGCCGCGAGTTTATCGGTAGCGATGAGCTCGAGACCTTTTTGCATAGCCTTTTCATAGGCAGATTGTCCCGAAAGACTCAAGGTTAAAAGAAGTAAGATGATGGTAGTGAAGGTTTTCATGGTAATAGGCTTATTGATTTGTGATACAATAATACTGGCGGTATCGCTTTCGCGAAAGCAGTAATTCCTCAACTGTCAAAACCGGTTACTGAATTGTCTTTCCAACCCATCATTGAGTCAAATAGGAAGAATTTTTATACGGATTAACTCTATATTCACCTTCAATTATCCATTGCTTGTTTTCTGCAATAGGGATAGCAACGGCATCCTGCTTGAGGGGCGAGAGCAGATATAGTGGATAGCCCGGTCGCTGGCAAGCGCCAGGGAATTGCCCAGAACAAACGAGGTCTTAGCTATTGAAATGCTAGTAAGTGTATTAATACCCCACTTTGGACCTGACGCGTTTTAGAACATCATTGGCAATATGGCGGGCCTTGAAAGCTCCTTCCTCCAGCGCCATGTCGAGCTCGTGACGATTGTCCATCAAATGATTGTAACGCTCCCTGGCCGATTTAAACCTGGTGGTCAGCGCTTCAAACAAAGCTTGTTTAGCATGGCCATACCCATAATTTCCAGCCGCATAGTTATTGCGCATTTCCTGCACCTTATTTTCTGGAGCTACCAGTCGGTATAAGGCAAATACGTTACAGGTATCTGGATCTTTGGGATCTTCCATGGGTGTGCTGTCTGTCGCAATAGACATGCATTGTTTTCTCAATTTTTTATCGCTCAGGAATATATCGATAATATTACCTCGGGACTTGCTCATCTTTTCACCGTCTGTTCCTGGGATCAACATGGAGTCTTCTTGTAATTTGGCTTGAGGCTCAATAAAGGTGGCTCCCATCTGATGGTTAAATCTACCGGCCACATCTCTGGTGATCTCCAGGTGTTGTTCCTGATCCTTTCCAACAGGAACTACCTCGGCGTCATAGAGCAGGATATCGGCAGCCATGAGCATGGGGTAAGTAAAAAGTCCGGCGTTGACATCTCCTAAACGGTCTGATTTGTCCTTAAAACTATGTGCCAGTGTAAGGCGCTGGTAGGGATAAAAACAATTCAGGTACCAATTCAATTCGGTTACTTGTGGGATATCGCTTTGACGGTAAAAAACAGTTTTTGAGATATCCAGACCACAAGCCAACCAGGCCGCTGCGGTAGAATATGTGTTTTCGCGCAATTGCTGACCATCCTTGATCTGGGTCAGGGAATGTAGGTCTGCGATAAAAAGAAAGGAATCATTTTTATCATCTGAAGACATTTCAATTGCCGGAAGAATGGCCCCCAGTAGATTTCCTAAATGAGGAGTTCCGGTGGATTGCACGCCTGTAAGTATTCTAGCCATGGCTTAAAGAGTTTTGAGAAACAAAAATAGTGTTTATTGAATGATCATCTCCTATGCAGAGGGAGTATCATTAAGAGGATAGGAGTTGATGCAATTGGTTGATCCAACGATCCAGGATTTCCTTTCTGGAGTAATGATGGAGAACGTATTCACGTGCCTTGCTTCCAATTTCTTCCCTGAGTTTGGGCTGCAAGCGCCATTGCTCAAGTTGGCGGACTGCCAAATCTAGATCAGGGGAAGCCATATACATTCCTGCTTGTGCCTTTTCTACTACAGTTTTGACCTCACTGCTACTATTGCCCATGATGAGGGACGGCTTTGCACTGGCCATCATACCCAGTAATTTTGACGGCATAACGGTGTCCAATACATTCGTTTTTTGGAATAGAAAGTGAGCATCTGCGCTGCATAACAAATCCGACAACTCTTCCAACGGGACAGGTTCATAAAAATGGATGTTAGATTGATTTAATCCAGATTTTAAAGCTTGGTATTTGGAACCAGCTCCAACTATGATTATATCGTAATGTTGAATGGGTAGGGCTTTCGCGAAAGCGATAAAAAACTCCCAATCCTGCTTGTCACCAATATTTCCGCTGTAGAGCAACTTAAATTTTTCACCGCCAAGGTAGGGATGAACATTGGCGGTTTGAGGATTGATCTGGTAGGCATCAATCCAGTTGGGGAGGTAGATCCTCTGACTGTTTGTTTTAGTGTTTAATTTGGCCAGCATATGATGACTGATGGTGCTGCAAATATTTGCCCTATTTAAAATCCTGGTTTCTAAACTATATAAGAATTTGAATATCAAATTACTAGCGCCGTTTGAAACACCGGATTGCAGGGCCGCATCAAACTCAAAGTCCTGGATATGAATCCAACTTTTGGCTTTGTGTTTTCTTGCATGGTAACCCGCCAACCAAGCACTTGTAGTAAACGGAATGATGGATATCACCAGATCGGCATCCTTGATTTTGCGCAGGTTAAAAAAACTGCCTTTGGTAAAGCTGAGTATGTGCAGCACACGTTTTAAAAAGGTAGGCTTTTTAGGCACATAAAGTTTGTAGCGATAAACAGAAGCGTTGTTGTACTCGTCCTGGACGTAATTGGGATGGTTTTGGTAGGTCTGTGCAATTTTCCATTGCGGATAATAGGGGAATGCGGTAACCACGTTGACACTAGCCCCAGCATCAAGGAGTTGATCTACCATTTGCGTAGAATATAATCCAATGGCCGTATCCTCTGGATAGAAATTCAAACTGATAAAGGTGATTTTTTTATTAACCAATGTCATTGTTGGCCGGTGTTTTCTTTGTGCAAAAGTAATTCATTAGGATCTGGCTCTACAATGACAAGTCTTGCTAACCAAATATATTTAAATCTTATATTTCGTTTAAATTTAAAATTTCAGTGATTGCAAACAGGTTTGAAATTTCTTTACTTTCTTATTATCGTCTTTGCGGTTTGTGATGGCTCAAGGGCCCAACAATATTCCGATGCAAATAAAGTGTTGATTGACATTGGAGACTCCCTGACGTATGGCGCAGGTGGTAATGGTGTGTCCATGTCCACCGTGACACAGGATTTGTTGGGAAATCAGTGGACAGTTATCAATATGGGAGTGGGCGGTGAAAACACATTGACGATAGCTGCACGATCTGGCGCCATACCCATGTACGTCAAGGAATCTCTTACAATTCCCGCTGACGGTTCACAAGTTGAGATACCTTCAGGGCTATATAGTCGTTTCAATGGTGAAGAAGTATTCCCTTTAAAACAAGGGTCAGCAGGAATCAACCCTTGTTATATAGATCAAGTCAAATGTAAATTATCAAGAATAGAAGACAAGTATTTTTTGCAAAGGATGGATACCGTTGCTACAAATTTTACTACACAGCCTAATTCTGACATCATTACCTCTCTGACCCAACAAACCTGCGATGTTGCCACTATTTTTATCGGTCAAAATGGAGGTTACGACTCCCCAGAAGAATTTCTAGAGCAGATTAATTTGTTTGTAGAACACAAAGACGATCAAAATATCATCATTATTACCTCGCATGGTAGTAGCACCGCCTCCATGATACAACCTATAAAGGATAGATACGGCAGAAAACTAATTGACCTTAAGACATATATGTCGTCCCAAGCCATTTATGACGCTATAGAATTAGGCTTATTGCCAGATGACGGAAGTTATCCAACCAGCGAGGATCTTGAAATGATGAATAACAACCTGGCGCCTGCTTCACTTCTTATAGATCACATTCATTTCAACCAGATCGGTTATGAACTGTTGGGCAGAATAAGATATGAAAGAGGGGTTGAACTGGGATACTGGTAGTTCCAATCGGTTTTTTATCGATCCTTTACGACTCGTGCCGGACTGCCTAAACATATTTTGCCTGCCGGAAGCGACTTGAAAACACTACTACGCGCACCGACAAGTGTTCCCTTGCCTATAGTTACACCTGGCGCCACATAGACATCCGTTGCGATCCAACATTCATCTTCCAACGTGATTTTTTGTGCGTAAATATCAAATGTTGAGGATTGGGGATCATGTGTTCCTGTGCATAGATAAGATTTTTGGGATACTACCACATGGGCACCTATTTCAATTTCTCCTAAACTATATAAAACCACATCATCTCCAATCCAGCTATGATCCCCTATAGACACTTTCCAGGGAAATTGAGTACGCACAGAAGGACGCAATAGGACCTTTTTACCAATACTAGCGCCAAAAGACCTTAACAAAAATCTGCGCCAACCGTACATAAATTGAGGAGACCAGGCAAATAGCGTGCTTTGAACCAACCACCACAATTGCACTGTAATGGCGCCGCGACCACGAAAATTGGGTGGTAACTCAAATTGATTCAGTTGCTGATACGGCATTAGCAATAAATTAAAAATTACTTTTATTTGTACAGGAAAGCCTTATTTTCACCATTTTTCAGACTTCATGGAGCTTAACAAACTGTCTATTATCATTCCAGCATATAATGAAGCTGCGACAATTCATCTTATTCTCGACAAGGTCAAGGAGGTAAAAATAATTAATGAAATTGAAAAGGAAGTGATTATTGTCAATGATTACTCAACCGATTCGACCAAAGAGGCAGTTCAAGAATACATCAATAAAAACCCTGAACTTCCTATTGCCTATTTTGAGCACGAGGTAAATAAAGGAAAAGGTGCTGCACTTCATACGGGTATATCAAAAGCTACGGGTGAATATTTAATTATTCAGGATGCAGATTTGGAATACGATCCTAATGAATACAATCAACTTTTAAAACCCGTGGTCAATGGATTTGCAGATGTGGTTTATGGATCTAGATTTATGGGAAGTAACCCACATAGAATTCTCTTTTTTTGGCATACTATAGGAAACAAATTCCTGACGACACTTTCTAACATGTCTACAAATCTCAATCTTACGGATATGGAAACATGCTATAAATTGTTCAAAACCTCTATGATCCAAGGGTTGACCTTAAAAGAAAACAGATTTGGCTTTGAACCTGAAGTCACCGCTAAAATTTCTAGAATTCCAAAAATCCGAATCTATGAGGTAGGGATCTCTTATTATGGAAGAACTTACGAAGAAGGGAAAAAGATCAATTGGAAGGATGGATTTAGAGCCATCTATTGCATATTGAAATACGGTATTTTTAAACTATGATTGCCAAGCGTTTAATTTTCATCATCATATTACTTCTTTGTTTCTACTCTATATACGATCATATTGAGGAAGAAACAGAAAAAACGGTCCAAATAGACGAAATCGAAAAAGGGGTAAAAGACTTAAGACCGCTTTTAAAGGGTGAAGACAAAATCTCATTCCTGGCTAATTCTCCAGAAGAAAGGAAAATTCATTTTGAAGCCCAATATATTTTGGCACCACTCATCGTCCATAGAGGAAATCAAGGGGATAAATATGCCTTGATTATAGAAAACTTCAATTATCCGTTGGATTCTACTTTCCGAATGGAAGAATTTAAGGAAGTCAAACGTGTAGAAGAAAAGAGGTTCAATTTTATACTTATGGAAAGAAAATGATAGGAACAATTTTATTAGTTGTATCGATCACTTTGTATGCTGTTATTTTCAACAATGTACTTGGTGCTAGATATTCGACGGCACTAAACACCATTCTATTCAGTATTTTAAGTGTGGTCTTACACGGCTTCTTGTTTATCCTATCAACTTATTTGGGGATTGGCTGGCTAACAGTTATTTCGGCCTTATTGATCATGGCAATTGTGTTTTTTATAATAAACAGACATACCATCAAAGATTTCTTCAGGTTTGACTACAAAGTATCCTATGCACAAATAGTATTTGCGTTTATGTCGTTTTGCGGGCTGCATATTTTTGAAACCAATTCTATAAAATACGGCCGTTGGGATGCTTATGCCATTTGGAATGTGCATGCCAAATTTTTGTACGAGCCGGTACTTTGGGAGCGATTACTCGATGAACGTATGACATGGGGCCATAGTGATTATCCTTTATTGTTCCCTTCTGTATCTGCTATGTTTTGGCGTATCATGGAGAGCACAAGTCCTGTTATTCCACTTATAGTTTCGTTTTTGATTTATCTCTCGATTCTTTTTGTGATGTACAGTTCCTTTAGTACTCAAAAGGGAAAAATACTAGCCTTGGTAGGGGTTGGATGTCTATCGGTGAATGCAGATTTTATAACTAAAACGGCTACCCAATATGCAGATAGCGCGGTAGCCTTATTTTATCTTATTACCATACTCTTACTGTATAAAGTGAAGGATGGTGGTAAAAAAAGTTATGTGTTGTTAGGGATTTTTGCCTCAATCAATTGTTGGATCAAAAATGAAGGATTCGTGTTTTTTCTAATCGTTTCGGCAGTAGTATTTTTGTACAATCTGAAAAACATCAAGAATTTGTTGTTTTACTTATACGGACTCGCTATACTATTCCTGACACATATTTCTTATCGAGTATTCCTCTCTCCTAAGAATGACCTGACGTCCCACTCCTATGATAAGATATTAGAGGATATCCTGAACATTACCCGATATGAAATGGTTTACGACAAACTTATTTCGCTTTTGTATTTTGAATTTCCGCTGATACTGATTGGATTCTTCATTTCTATTTTACTTTTGGGAAAAAGGTTTTTTAAAGAGTTGCCACTGGTCGTTTTACTCATCACTTTTGTTGCCTACTGTGCGTTTTTTATCATCACACCTTTAAATCTGCAATGGCATTTAGATACAGCTCTGGATCGACTCTTACTGCAGCTTTATCCCAGTATCATACTCGTCACCTTGACTGTTGTTTATCATCAATTTCAACACAAACTCGCCTGATTGCACTATTCTCAGTTGCTATGAGTGAGCAGCATTAAAGATGGCCTCTAGGTTATCAGCAAATTGCGGAATTCTGTATTTTTCTCTGGCCTCTTTAACATTGTGCAGGCCGTAATTCCTGATCATAGACGGTTGAGCAGCGACTTTTTTCAGTTGTGAGGTAATACTGTCAGCGTTTTGTTTTTCGACATATACACCGTTGATTTGATCTCTAAATATATCAGGTATACCTGCATGTGGAGTGGTAATAATCATATTTCCTGTGGCCATAGCTTCCAAAATAGCAAAAGGTTGTGCCTCCATCGTATAAAAAGTGGGCAGAATAAAAATGTTGGACCAAGTCAGCAGGTCCGTCTTTTCTTTGACGTCTACCGTGCCCAGGTATTCTGTATGTTCTAGTCTCTCCAGTAATTGCATCACACGGTCGCTATTTTCTGGGGCAATATTACCAGCGATACGCGCTTGATAAGGAACATTTTCCTCCTCTAAACTCAGTAAAGCCTCGAGCAATTCAAAAATTCCTTTTTCTAACATTAGATTGCTGAGGTAAGTAATATGAAGTCGGTCATATTTTTTGGCGTGAACTACCTCGTCAGAGACAAACAATTCGTCTAGCGTAAAATTCTTGAGGCTGAAAATTTGATCTTCAGGTATAAATGGACGAAAATTATCTTTAAGTGAATCTGAAGAAACAATTCCTTGATTTGTTCTAGACATGATGAAATGAAACAATCTTTTTTTAATCCCGGTCAACTCACTGTACTGCTTACCTAAATAATTTCCATGAATATGAATAACTATTTGCTTGTTTGCCACGCTCGCTGATAATATATATAATGCATATTTGAGGACACCGTAGAAAGTCTGACCGATGGTTATATATATAATATCGTTCCTAAAAACCTTATAGAAAAAGATCTGCAACTTCAGATAAAACCAGGCCTTGTGCAGACTTAATTTGCCGATTTTTTCATCAAATCTAGAGTAACTGGTATTGACCATTTGGACTTGATAATTGTCTTTCTTTTTAAACTCATCATAAACAATTTGGGTTCCTAGGCTTACTCCTGTTATAGGTAAAGGAAATGGACCAGTGATCAATAGCTTTTTCAAATGGTATAGATTAAGATTGTGATTCTAGGTATTGGATCTCAGATATAGATGTGTCAACTTGTATTTCCTTATCCTTTGTAGACTTAAACGAGTAGGTGAAGATGAATAGATTGACAAAAAATGAGAAAAACAATACACCGTTTTCTCTTTCCAGAATGTTTTCGGCCAACATGACCAAAGCATAAAATAATATGAGCGCTACCAATATATAGTTCTTTTTTCTAAAGGCATCCACCAAATAATAAATCAGAAAAAGCGCAAAGAAAAATAATCCTAGGTATCCGACCTTCAGCAACAAACCTAGATATTGATTATGCGAATTATACTTGTTTTCGGCCAGAAATTCCATCTCTTCCTCAAAACAGTTGATCAATTCAGATTTACCATCACCAATGCCAAAACCAAAAAATCCAGCTTCTGGGATGATCTCTTCGGCGCATTGGAAAATTGAATATCTGATCGACGTCGAAGTCAAATTTTTGGACTGCGCATCTTGTACCTGCAGTAACTCAGTAAATCTTTTATTTACTTTTGGGTTAAGGGTTATCGTCCCAATGACTATGGCCGAAAACAAACCAAAAACTATATACAGTTTGTTGTTGTTGAATAAGAAAACAAGTAAAAAGCCAACCAAGATCAAGGCAATGATAGGACCCTTTTTGATCATAATCATCAGGAAAAACAACAATATCAAGCTGATGAGTATAAGGGCGAACCATCGCAGTATGCCCAACCCTTTACGTACAATAAACAACGCCATAATCAAGGATACAGCGATATGCATGCTCAAGTAGATGGGATGAATTTTCCATCCGTAAATCCTGCTTCTGATGATGTTTACATAATGCAGAATGCTATCGCTAAAACTGTAGTCAAAATTGAACGTGATGAAGGCCCCTACACAGAGCACAGTGGTGGCAATAATATAGCACCACATCAGTCTGTATTTACGATCTAGAATGTACCTGATACTTGCTTTACTCATAAAAGCAAACGCCAAGGGAAATAGCAGCAGAGGTATAGCCGTGCCTATTTTTTTAAGTCCATATTCTAGGTCTGAGGTATAGGTCAGGCTAAGTAAATAGAAAACGTAAAGCGATGAAGCCATGAGGAAATAACTCCATTTAAATTTATCATTACTCTTTAGGCCATCAATGATAGACAGCAACAGAAAAACACCTAAGAATATTGGTCTTACCCCTCTAGGAATGGCGGGCATGAAAGCAATAATCATAGATACCAGCCCGAGCGCTTTTCTCAGTTTTGTTTGCATCAGTTTGTATTTACCCACACCTTTTTATCTAAAATAGTCCCTGTCATTTTGATAATTAGCTTTGGTATCACATAGATACCAATAAACACGCCCACAAAGTAACTATAACCATTTGTAAAATCTCCCCTCAAGAGGAAGAGAAGGTGAATCGCAAAGTAAAATGCTGTTGCTTTTTTCAAATAATCATTACTGTTAAGCCAGGTGAGAAAAAACAAACAAGTTAAGGCAAGTGCAAAAGCCATAATGGCCACTCCAGGAATACCAAAATTCATGTAACCTTCAGAAACCAATGGATTTGAAAGGTTGGCAAAATTGAATCCGTATTCCTCAATTACGTGATTTCCCAGTACCAATCCAGAGGCGTCAGGTTTAGCAGCCCAAATGCTTCTGGGCACAAAAAATAAAAAGGCACTCAATAATTGAAATCCATAAGAAAACCCGTTTAGTTCTGTGGCTTCTATTGCAATACCAATGTTGACAAAAGCATCGTAATTTAACGACATAAAACCTTTACTTAGATCACCCCGATCAATTACTGCAGATAATAAAGAAGGATTTTCGATTAATTCTGTGATTCCATATTGCAAGTGTGTCAGTGCCTGAGTAAGCGGAAACACGATAATCATGGCTACAAATAATAATAAACAAGTCTTTAAGTTACTATTGACAAGCTTGGGATAGAATAAAAATATAAGTAGCAAGTAAACTGGACCCAAGGCGTTTCTCTTTTCGACCAATGGATTTTTAAGAATAAAAAGAAAAAATATGATTGCTCCGCATACCAAACAATTGATTATCCAAGTCTGGGTGGAAATAGATTTTTTATCAAAAATCAATTTACAAAGTACTATCGCTGCAATGGGAATTGAAAAAACAATTTTTTTAAAAACCAATTGGTAGCCCGGGCTGAAAGATGAAGGTGTCCAGTTATGTCTAACGTATTCATCGATAAGAAACGGCAAACCAATGCCGACTAGAATTAGGCTTATCACAGTGATGTAAAAAACGTCACGGAAAACAACTTGGGTAGACCTACTTTTTGTAAGCAAGACGGGCTTCTTAATGGTCTTAATATATCCCTTTACGCCGATGTACGTCAGGAAAAAAATGATGTGAAAGAGAGAGATAAGTAGATTGGTTTTGATAAAAAGGTCCTCCTTATAAGGGAACTTATGGTCAAAAACAGGAGAGTCTAAAGGCATGAAGTTTTTAGACTGTATTATGGGCGCAACGATAAAAAACAAATAATTGAAAACAATATAAGTACTCAGAAAAGGACTGTACTTTTTTTCAATAAAAATGTGGTAGTAGGTGATAAAAGTGAGGAGCAAGGCACTCAAGAAAAAGGAAGACCATAATTGCCAGGGTGCCTCATATGAACCAAAAAGAACTACCAGAATGATTAGATAGATAAAAATGAAGAGGTTTCTTAAAAACATAGATGATGAGAACTCATTTTTATATAATCTGATTTCAATATCTATTCTACTCGATTTGATGTCCTGACTTGACCTACAAAAACATGCCTATTCACTTCCAACTGCTCGTCTAGAATAAGATCAAAATTGTTTTTAAAATTCTTTGTAAACCACTCTAAATTATAAAAATCAGGGATTTCTGGAATCGTGTTTAGATCCCCTGAATACAAGCCTAAAGGCATAAATTCTACCACCACATATTTTTTAGTCAGAGAGGAAAGCACATTAAAAATATGTTGCAAACCTACATCTTGCGTCAAAATCAAATGATGTGTAACAGCCAATGCCATGACTACATCAGCATTCAGTCGATCGAGAACGTTTGTAGTATTACTTCTATTGTTAGGACGTACAAAATCAAAAACCAAAGGTAAAATATCAGATCGCCCTTGATTTCTTAGATATATGTGATCTAGGGCATTTCTATCATAATCTGTGGCTATGATCTCATCGATTTGTGAGTTTTCAAGAATAAAATTGGCAAACTTACCCTGATTACTGGCCAGTTCGATCAATGATGAGGCGTCTTTGAGCTCAGTATTGATAATCTCATTGATCCTGATAAATCGAGGGTCCTGACCAGGGTTTTTATCATTGTGATAGTCTTTCCAGTATGAATCTGCTTTACTCTTAGAGACACTACCTATTAATTTTCTCGCCTTGCTGGCCGAGTAAAATCCTTGCAGGTTTTTTTTCAGTTGGAGGACTTGATTAATCCTTTGATGTTTACCATATTTCTCTATAACCCGCGTGTATCTAGCAGCAGATAAGCGTCGCATGGCGGTATGCGCTTTGAAGAGCTGGTTGCTGAGATAAGAACCAAGAATTGTCGAATATTTATGACGCAGTAAAAAAAGGTCCTTATCACTAAAGAGTCCATTGTATAAATGTATACTATTCGGCAAATCCGAATAGCCTCTGTTGTACAAATACAGCGGCATATAAAAGGAGTTATAGAAATTGTTATAACCCGACCAGGAACTACCGTCCCGTTCGTCCGTTTTAATAAAGCTACCAAAATCCACATATACTGGCTTTGACATATCAAACACCACATTAAAAGCGTGCACATCAAATAATTCAAAGCCATACTTATTAGCTACCTCATTACAATCCAACACTATGTTGGCGGCGGCATGCAACATAGAAAATGACCATTCATATGGATAATTCCAATAAGGAATCTTTTTATGTTCTATCACTAAATCATGCCCTTCAATTTCCAGTTCACTGATCCAGGTTTGAACAAAGAGACCTTTCTCCACCAGCTCATCGATCATTCCATTGCTCATCATTTCTTTGACCTGTTCTACATATTGATCATGAACACCCCTGATCACACGGTCACCATAGAAATATAGGGTACATACCTGGTCGATTGAAAATTCAACCGTTTGTAAATCCTCTTTGTTTATTTTATTACTCATAATGGTTTGATCCAGGTTTTGGGGCTCAAGATATTAATAATGGATTTAGTCTGTAGATAAAAATTTTCTCTCGTGTCCTTAAAACAGCCGTTGATGAGATATCCAGATAAAGCATAAGAAATTAAAGTAGCGTAAGCAGCGCCTTCCAGTCCGTACAGTCGAATCAAAATAATATTTAATGAGATATTGACCACAGCTCCAACCACCAGCCTGATACTCGCCAATTTCTCTAAACCTTCATTCAGATAAAATCCCCAAGAAGCATTGCTTAGAAACAAGAATACGATGGACCAAATGTAAATGACGACCAGCTGACTGCTTTCTGCATATGCCAAACCAAAAAAAGTATCCACCATCCAAGGGCCTAAAAAAGTATATGAAATACAGGCAAAAACAGCTACTTTCATTAAAATGTCATAGAGTTTTTGCAAGCGCTCTATGAATTTGGCTCGACTTTCCTTCCGAGTGGCCACAAGCGAGGGAAATATGGATTGGTTGATAGCGACCGTCACAAATATCCAAACACTGGTAAGCTTGACTGCCACACTGTATATACCAACCTCATATTCTCCCAAAAAGTCCCGAATCATCACCTGATCAATTTTCATATACAAAGCGGCCGCTACTGAACCCAGCACCAAAAGCCTGCCCTTTTTAATAAATTTCTTGGCTAAGGCCTTGTCAAATCGCCATGCAAACAGATTCAATCGCTGCCTTCTATAAACTAGCAGATAAGTCAGCGATAGTAGCAACCATTCCAGGAAAATTGCAAATCCAAACCACAATAGGGAATACTCAAAACTAATCAGATATACCTTGAACACAGCAAGCGAACCAACGACTAAAATATTACAAATGGCAGTGTGCCTGCTCTGAACCTGACTCTGAAAGTAAAAATCAATAATTTTAAATCCCTGCAAAGCAACAGCCATGGATAAAAAGAAAATTAGATAAATGGTAACACGATCTAGTCCCTGCAGCCAGATGATAGGAATCATAACCAAAATCATTAATCCAAAACCTAAAAACCGAAGAGATAATGCAGTACCCATTATGGAATCCCTTTTTTCGGGATGAGCCACGAGTTCCTTAACGATAATCTGATCTAAGCCTAAGGCCGCGATAGCTGTAAATAAATAAACAAAAGACTCAGAATAACTCAGTACTCCATATTCAGTCGGCCCCAGATAATTGGCAATCCATATACCTATAAAAAAGGCATCGATCAGCCTCACGCCCTTCTCCATTAGAAGCCATAGGGTGTTATTGAAATATCTTGATATTCCTACTGAATTAAAGAGTTTAGGTAACAAGTTTTAATTTTCAGTGTAATGGTGATACATCATCTCAAGGCCTACTTCAAGTTGGATTTTATGTTTCCAGCCCAATTGGTGAAGCTTGGTTACATCGGTGAGCTTGCGAGGTGTACCATCGGGCTTACTTTCATCCCAGCATAATTGCCCCTGATATCCGACAACCGTTTTGATCATTTCAGCCAGCTGGTTGATCGCTACATCTTCTCCCGTGCCAATATTGATGTGGGTGTTACGTACCTCATCCATCTCCTGGCTTAAGTCCTTAAAACCTACCTTATTCATCAAAAAAACACAGGCACTGGCCATGTCCTCAGACCACAAGAACTCTCGTTTTGGATTCCCTGTTCCCCACAGGTGTATGCGGTCTTCAAAGATGCCGTGTTGGTGTAATTCCGCTTTCGCGAAAGCGTAATCCTCTACACCTAAATCTTCTAAAATCGCCTTTTTATCGCCCTTCATCAACAATTTCCCCAGGTGCATCTTCCTGATTAAAGCAGGTAAAACATGGGATTTTTCCAAATCAAAATTATCATTAGGCCCGTATAGATTGGTGGGCATGACCGATATAAAGTTCGTCCCGTATTGGAGATTATAACTCTCACACATTTTAATACCAGCTATCTTAGCGATGGCATATGGCTCATTGGTATATTCCAGCGGACCAGTGAGTAAACTGTCCTCAGGCATGGGCTGGGGAGCCATTTTTGGATAAATACACGTACTGCCCAAAAATAGAAGCTTCTTAACACCAGCAACATAACTCTGATGGATCACATTATTTTGTATCATCAGGTTCTGATAGATAAAATCTGCCCGATAAGTGTTATTGGCTACAATACCACCCACGGAAGCCGCAGCCAAAAAAACGTAATCCGGTTTTTCCTGTTCAAAAAATCTGGCGGTGGCCATTTGGTCAGTGAGATCCAACTGAGCTCGGGTACGCATAATGATATGCTTAAAACCTTGTTTTTTCAGTTGATTTACAATCGCACTGCCTACTAGTCCGCGATGTCCAGCAACGAATATTCTTGCGTTGAGATCCATCATTCAAAATAATTGTTGATGCGATATCCACCAGATTTGAGGTATTCTTCTCTGGACATCAAATGTAGATCGCTCTGCATCATATCATTGATCAATTCCTGGAGATTGATTTCAGGTACCCAGCCTAATTTTTCCTTGGCTTTGGTGGGGTCGCCGATCAGCAAGTCCACCTCGGTAGGTCTGAAATATCTCGGGTCGACAGCGACTACTTCTTTGCCTAAATCTAGTTGGTATTCTGGATGGGAACAAGACTTCACCAGACCCTTCTCCTCAACTCCTTCTCCTTTGAATTCTAATTCAATTCCTACATACTGAAATGCCATGCGTACGAAATCCCGAACACTAGTGGTAGTCCCAGTAGCAATTACCCAATCCTCAGGTTCATCGTGTTGTAGAATCATCCACATCATACGCACGTAGTCCTTGGCGTGCCCCCAATCTCTTTTGGCATCCAGATTACCTAAATAAACTTTCTCTTGAAGTCGCTTTACGATTTTGGCAGTTGCCCTGGTGATCTTTCTGGTAACAAAAGTCTCCCCACGTACTGGAGACTCATGGTTAAAAAGAATTCCATTACACGCAAACATACCGTAAGCTTCTCTATAATTTACAGTGGCCCAGTAAGCATACATTTTGGCTACTGCATAAGGACTACGAGGGTAAAAAGGAGTTGTTTCTGATTGTGGTACTTCCTGAACCTTACCGTACAACTCTGAGGTTGAAGCCTGATAAACCTTTGTTTTCTTTTCCATCCCCAGCAAACGTACCGACTCTAGAATACGCAGTGCTCCGATACCGTCGGCATTCGCAGTATATTCGGGCATTTCAAATGAAACCTGAACATGAGACATAGCGGCCAGGTTATAAATTTCATCTGGCTGGGTTTCCTTGATAATTCGAGTCAGATTAGTGGTGTCAGTCAAATCTCCATAATGCAGTTTAAATCTGACATTTTTTTCATGTGGATCTTGGTAAAGATGGTCTATTCGATCTGTATTAAACAATGAGGCCCGGCGTTTGATACCGTGAACCTCATATCCTTTTTTCAATAGAAATTCGCTTAAATAAGCTCCGTCTTGACCGGTGACTCCTGTAATCAGGGCTACTTTGTTAAGTTGTTGGGACATATCCTTGAATGTAAAGACAAAAATAGGCTTTTGGAATTAGAATCGGCTCTCTGCTCCTGGTTGTTGTTCAGACTAAAAGATGGCTATAATTGACCCCCATCACTAATTTTATCGGCCACCGTTTTCAAACTAACTGTAACCTCAGGAATCGTATAACCAAATGTTTTTTCTGTTGCTTTGGTGTCCATTACACTATACTTTGGTCGCTTTGCAGCGGTCTTAAATTCTGCAACAGGACTAATGTTTCTTTTAAGTTGAAGTTCTTTATTGATAGCTACGGCAAAATCATACCAAGTCATCACTCCTTTGTTAGCAAAGTGATATGTACCATAAGCTTCTGGATCCTGATTGATCACATGACCGATAAAATCAGCCACATCCAATGCACTGGTAGGGCAACCAGTTTGGGTATTAACCACCTTGAGGTCAGTCTGATCCGTGGTGGCCACCCATTTAAAGAAATTCTTGCCATGCGGCGCATATAACCACGATATCCTAAAGATATAGTATTTCCCATTGGTCTTTCTCATGGATTGCTCACCCCTTAACTTGCTGGCTCCATACACATTTATAGGAGCGGTTTCATCATCCGGTCGATATGGATTAGACGCTTTCCCATCGAATACATAATCCGTGGAAAAATGAATCAATGTAGCACTCAATTGCTGGCTGATCTGGGCCAATTTTTCTACAGCGAGACCATTGAGCATAAATGCTTTCTCAATTTCCTCCTCTGCGAGATCTACTGCGGTGTAGGCAGCACAGTTTATAATGTAATCAGGTTGTAACTGGAACAGCTTTGTGTGCAATTGATCAGCACAAGAGATATCCAAGTCTGATCTTGAAAAAACCGACAAGTCAAATGCATTCAACCTTTCAGCAATAGCCTGACCCAACATACCCTGGCCACCTAGAACAACTACTTTTTTTGTCATGGTATTATTTTGATACCTATATACCTGTTATCCTATAGCAAAAACGCTTATTATACCTTTTTTTCGTAATCGTTTAAGAACCTCCAGAGCAATGGAATCAGGGCAACCAATAACCCAAGACCTAAGAATGCAAATGCAAATTTAACCGTGAGGTGTTGTTTTTCTAAAGTTCCTTTGGTGACCAAAAAGGAGACCATATTCACTGTTTTATCATAAGAATATTTTTCTAACCTTTCTTCCTTAAGCATCTTCAGTAAGTTGGCTTTTTGGTAAAAAACATCTCTGAAAACCGAATTCTGATCCTTATTATTCAAGTAAATGTTATTGCCTCCATCGTCCTTATTGTCAGATTTTCTAATCGCTTCCTGATAGGAACTGATCAAAGAATCCAATTCTTGTAATTGGTATTCCAATTTCTCAATATTGAATTGAGACGATTCTCTGGCCGCCAGTCGTTCAGCCATGATTTTTGAATTCTCCTCGATCTCAACTAATTTAGGTGCATACTCCTGTAATACCTGGCGATCTGTAGCACTGACAATTACGTGATAATATTGATAGTCAATATTTCTTTTGGCTGCTTTAAACCCTTCAAAAGTAAAGTTCTCTAAGGCCATCGTATCTGACTTTCTAGCCAGTTCATCGTATTCCTCCAGCAGTTCGGTGTCGTTAAAATCTGCCTCTATTTCAACACTTTTCAACTGACTGACTACTTGTTCAGGTATCTCTAATTGATTACTCAACCTTTCATAATCCCCCTGATCCAGCAGCGAGTTGTAATAGTTAATGTTGCTGATCAATTGACCTGCACTTTCAAAATTGGGTTGCACCCTCATTTTGGCTGTAAATATCTTTTTGGATTCCTGCCTCAAATAAAAGCCCAATGCCGCACCTACAATAAAAAACAGGCTTAAAAGCATGAGGTTTTTTTTGATAAAAATCAGGAATAGAATAAGAAAATGTCCGATACCCTTCAAGGCATTTCCAATAGCATTGAATAGATTTTTAAATCCGTTGCCTATCCATACAAATACAGGTACCAGGTCTACTTCCTGTTCCTGCTGCTTCTCTGGTTGATGATCCATAATTAGGTGGTATTGTGCGGTTCAAATATAAACCAACTCTTGTAAAGCCTAAACGCCGTATATGGGGACTTAATTATTCTTGCTGCTTTAAAAATCGATCGACAATTTGCTCCAGGATCTTTTCGGTAATCACGTATACTGGTTTTACACCAATCAGACCTAAACCTCCACTGGCCAAAGTGTGTCCGGTTTTCAAAGGATTATCACTGGCATAATAAGCATACCTAAGCTTTACTTTTTTATGGATACTACGACGCACACGGGAGGCTGCTTGAATGGCTTTCTGGTAGTGTGCTCCTTCCATCTCAAGACCGATGACATTCCAACTCGAGTGATAGAAAAACTCCAGCAGGTCTTTGTTTTGTAGTGATGTGCCTAACACAGTAACCATAGACCCAGAAACCACATTGATATCTTCACAAGCCAAGTCCTTTTTGGTAAGTTGGTTTTTAAACGGATAATTATCTGCTGTTCCTTCAAATACGTGGGCATCAGGTATCATAATGTCCCCTTTGTCACCTTCCAATATTCCGGCTTTACCCATGATATTGATAGACTTAACATTCATGGAGATATTGAAGTGTTCCTCGTCTGTAAAAGGTTTCAGCAACTCATCCATAGTTTCATAGGCTTGTTCACCAAAAGCATAATCCATCACGATCAGTACGGGTTTTTTACTGTTCTCGCTTTCGCGAAAGCGGTCATCCACAAAGTCCACTTGTTGAAAGTCACTGGCACCCGTATCAAAAATCTGTACATCAATGTTTGTCCCGCTTTGATCCGGCAACTCGTACATGCCATGAGATAACGCATACTTTTTAATCAGGTCCCGGTTCCTTTTACCACTGTCATTACTCAACTCGGCAAAAACCTCCATCCTGCTTTTTTTGGCCATTTGAGATGCCAAGGCTTTGGGACCGTATAGCGAATTCATCACACTGTGTAGGTTGGCACTGATGATATGTAGTGGACGATCCAGCAAATCTTTTTCACTCAGGAATTTTTTGATGCGTAGAGCCCAACGGTCACCGTGGATGTGATGCCCCAGACGCTCCCTTAAAACCGGTGAAAAAGTGACCAATCGTTTTTGTTCGTCCATGATTTCCCGACGTGCCAATCTTCCCAAGTGGTAAATGATACTGAGAAACCTGTTGGGATTGGCTGATGTGGCAAATTTTGGATACACCGACTTGACTTCATCAAAGGTTCTTCCCAAGATATTGGCCACATGGGTAATGGCTACTTCTTTTTCTTCCTGGCTTAATTTCTTTTTGGAAACAGCATCTTCCAGACATTTCCAATCTCTGGTGGTATTGCCATTGTCTCCCACAATCACATTTTTCATGATTTTATGGGACTCGATCATCAGGAAGGTCAGATGGGTGAGAATGTCGTAAATTTCTGAACGACCTCTGGTAACCTCAATATTCATTTGCTCTTCGTCAATACGATAGCAGTTGCGGCGGCGCTTGGATGGTATAATAGGTTTAAAATGGGATCCTTCATAGCCCTCATCACTGGTCAGATTGATATAGGTACATTCTTCAATTCCCACCGGCAGACGATCCATGATATAAAGCAACCCGTTTAATTCGGTTTTATTCTCCCCAATACTTCCATAAATTTCAGGTCGCAAGGTCAACAGGGATTCCCTCAATGACTCACCGCTTACTCCCATAGGTTTATAAAAACCACGGTTAAATAAGTGTCGCATGGTAATATACATGCGCTCAATGGCATTGGTACTTTCCTGGGCTCTTGTGCGAGGCGCTACGTTGATAATGGGCATAGGCAATTTTTCCCCACAAAGATAGCAATTATGCAGGCTGGAATACTAGAAGTTACTCTGTTGGGTCAATTGTTCCAATACCTCAGCAATCTTACGGTCATTGGAAAGTCTGGGCAACTTATTTTGGCCACCCAGTTTGCCGATGGTCTTCATATATTTTTGGAAACTCCCAGCTGGTAACACCCGCAATTTTAAAGGTTGGAGCACTTTACCGGTGATCAGGTCGTCGTAATACGCATTTTGCTGTCGCATTTCTAGATCAAGGCTGGAACTGAATTGGGCCAATTTATCCTGAGCAACTTCTTCCATTTCCACAAACCATTCATGGAAAGGGAGTTCGCCAACTGCTGGCTCTAGTTGTGGCGCCACAGTGAATTCATTAATCACTAACCCATGGGCAGAAGCGGCGGCTTTCATGGCTTCTTCTACCTCCTTACCGATCACGTGTTCGCCACTGGCACTGATATAGTGTTTGATCCTACCAGTAACTACAACCCGATAGGGCTCAAGACTTGTAAAAGCAATAGTATCGCCGATATTATAAGCCCAAAGTCCGGCATTGGTGGAGATAATCATGACATAATTCTTCCCCAACTCTACCTCTCCGATACTCAATCTGGGCGGGTCTTCCTCATAAAACCGATCAGCCGGAATAAACTCATAAAAGATGCCCGCATCTAATAAAAGCAACATGCCTTTTTCATCCTGACGATCCTGATAGGCAAAAAAGCCTTCACTGGCAGGGAACAATTCTATACTGTCCACTTCCCGACCAATCAATTGCCGAAATTTGGAACGATAAGGCTCAAAATTTACGCCGCCATAAATGAACAATTCAAAATCTGGAAAAACCTCACCCACCTTTTTTCCTGTGCGCTGAACAATACGTTCAAAGTACATCTGGACCCAACTCGGAATTCCAGAGATCACCGTCATGCGCTCTGGTAGTGTCTCATCAATCACCGCCTCTACTTTTGTTTCCCAGTCCTCAATACAATTGGTTTGCCAAGAGGGCATTCTGTTTTTCTGCAGATAGTTAGGTACGTAATGCGCTACTATTCCACTGAGTCTACCCAATTTGATTCCGTTCTTTTCAGACATTTCGGGACTTCCCTGGAGAAATATCATCTTTCCATCTACAAAAGCACTATTCCCAGTCTCGTGAATATAGCTTAAGATCGCATTGCGAGCTGCTTTAACATGCTCTGGCATGGATGCCTTGGTGATAGGAATATATTTTGCACCACTTGTCGTCCCAGATGTTTTGGCAAAGTAGAGCGGTTGTCCTGGCCATAAGATATCAGACTCCCCAGCCACTACCCGATCCACATAGGGCCGCAGCTCTTCATAGTCGCGGATGGGCACTCTTTGCACAAAATCTTGGTGGCTTTTAATGTTGGCAAAATCATGCGCTTTCGCGAAAGCGGTATTACCTGCCGTTTGCACCAGTTCCCGAAATACCTTTTGTTGGGTCTGAACAGGTCGATTCGCCCATTTGGCCGTCTTTTTGGCGACTATGGCTGCAAATATTTTGGCACCAATGGATTTTAGAGAAGTCATTGGAACTGGATAAAATTCGTAGGATCCAAGGGGTAACCATCACTCCACAATTCAAAGTGTAAATGTGGACCTGTAGTCAGCTCTCCTGTATTGCCTACACTGGCGATTACCTCACCTGCCAAGACCTGGTCATTCTGCTCCTTTAACAGTGATCCACAATGTTTGTACACAGTAATTAGACCATAAGCATGCTCGATCAACATGGTATAACCAGTTTCCGCACTCCAACTGGCAAAAACCACGGTTCCGTCGGCAGCTGCCTTGATTGGAGTACCAGTTTTTGCCACTACATCGACGGCAAAATGCTTGTCTTCGGCATTATAGTTTTCTGAAATATCCCCTTGAAGAGGTGGGAAGAATACAAAATTCGTTCGTGCCTTTGCTCCTGCAATCAAGCTATAGCGATCTTCTCTGGATACCTCTTTACGCAGGAGACTGTCCTCTGGAATGGGCGTTAAATCTGGGGTAGCCTCACTTGTTTCAATTTTGGCCACGCTGTCGATACGGGCATATTCCTCTGGAGTAATATCTCCACTTAAAACCATTTTTATACGTTGGTAATGAGTTTCATTGGCTGCCAGTTGCTGTTTTAGGGAATCTGTTTCCTGCTCGAGTTGTATGGTTTGCTTTCTCAAGCCTACGTCAGAATAACCTGGGATATATTCTCTGATCGGAGTAAAGGCGATAAGGATGGTTGTGGCTGCAATTAATAAAATTGCGCTTACAAATGTGACAATAAATACGTTCAGGCGGGTCAATTTGAGGCTAAACCGCTCTTCAAAGGTATCGTCATTTAATACCACCATGCGATAATGGTGGGTCCATTTACTGGGTTGTTTACGCTGCTTTTTCTTCTTGGCCATATACAATTAGAAGGTTCACAAATATAAATAGTTTGTGACGTTACACATAGTAAGTGAGCATTCAGGTGTTTACTGGTTCTAGGTTTAACCAGTATACTGCTGATTTTCAAAGTGATGAAAGATTAACACCTATTGATCGCCTGGTTGAAAGGCAAATCGTATCTTTGTATCCTCTTAAAATAAGTAAATGATGTTTGCAAATATTGGTTTGGCCATGCCTGGCGCTTTGAGCATTACGTTGATCGTAGTGGTGGTATTGCTGCTTTTTGGAGGAAAAAAGATTCCAGAATTGATGCGCGGCCTGGGTGGTGGTATCAAAGAATTCAAGGATGCTTCTAAAGACGATGATAATTCATCCAAAAATTCAGAAGATAAAAAAGGCTTGGATTCTTAGCGCTTTAATTGACAAGACTACAAAACCCGATTCTAATAGAATCGGGTTTTTTTGTTTCTTAAAGAAAGTTCCATCGTAAATTATGGTTCTCCAATGACGATAAATACCCGTCTATTCCTTTGAAAGCCCTTTCTGTAAGACCTGCTTAATGCCTTCCAGATGATCGGTAAATTCCATTATTTGCCCTAGCATTTGTGCCATTTGATTTTGGCCACCCATACTGTTCAACTTGTTATTTTTAGCAAAAATCTCTTTCATTTCTGTCCATCGCTTTTGTTCTGACGGACTGATCACCCCCAATATCTCCTTGAACTTTAATAAATTGGCCTCAGCAGCACTGGTCAAGGTTTGGGATTCGCTTTCATAATGTGCCAACAGCAAAATTTGCAATTCAGCATCATCCATGATAGGTACAACCTTGGCCACCAGCTTGTTCATATCTCGATAAGAACCTTGTAGTTTAAAGCTGGGCTCGGTTCGATAGGCATCCTCCATACCTGCACTTTGAATATAGGCCTGATTCACTTTCAACACCGTATCTCTCACCTTAATGACTTTTTGTAATACAGCCATATAGTCTGCTATCTCTTGTGTGCTGTGATTCCCTTTCAATTGAGTGTCCTCCAACGGAACAGCTTTTTGGTCTACTCCGGATCGCTGTACCCGATCAATCAAGGTATAAACATCATCAAAATGTTTATTGGACAGCTCCTGCAATACAGGATTGCTGGTCAATGCGTTCTCGATTAAGCTAAGTTCAAACAAATGTGACGTATCGCCAATGATGTCCCCCAGGTTATAAATATCGGCACGGTTGGCCAACATGTCCGGAATCTGGAATTTCTCTCCGCTTTCCGTGTAGGGGTTTCCAGCCATAATAACGCAAAATTTCTTACTGCGCAGGTCATAAGTTTTTGGCTTACCGTTGAACACACCTTCAATTTTTCTGGTTCCATCAGACAGGCTGATAAATTTTTGTAGGAACTCTGGATGGCAATGCTGTATATCATCCAGGTACAACATCACATTGTCTCCCATCTCAAAGGCCAAGTTCAATTTTTTAAGCTCTTCACGGGTGGCTGCATTTCCCGCTGCTTCGGGATCTACCGAAGTGATATCATGCCCAATGGCCGGACCATTAATCTTCATAAATATAAGACCCAAACGGTTGGCCACATACTCCATCAAAGTCGTTTTACCGTATCCTGGCGGAGAAATCAGCAAGAGCAATCCCATGCGGTCGGTGCGTTTGTTATCTCCCACAGTACCTAATTGCTTGGCCAGGTTATCTCCAATCAAAGGGAAGTACACTTGATCAATCAATTTATTGCGAACGAATGAGCTGAGCACTCTCGGCTTGAACTCTTCCAGTCGCAATTGTTCCTTCAAATCTTCCGTGACTTGGTGCTTGGCTTTCCTGAAGCTTTCATACGCAGGAACCTGCACGCGAGCAAAATCACCCAATCGATTCATAAATTCATGGTAATCAAAATGATATACACCATCTTCGATCAAGGCGTGGGATCCTTTACAGCCATCTATCTTTTCATACGGTTGGATAGCAAGGACATCGGTGGCAATAAGTTCAGCGTAAAGGATAATGGCAACGGCCTCATCAATGTACTCTTGTGTGATGCCAGTAGCATTGGCTTTCGCGAAAGCGGCCACCCATTGACGAGCCAGTTCTACCTTTCCAGCTTCTGTATCACAGGCTTCCAGGCCATGTTTGAATTTAAGATCAGCGTTTTGTTCCTTCATCTTTCTCTCAAAGGCATCTTTGAGTTCAAGGGCAGGTCCGCTGACAGTAAAATGGTTATTGTCCTTCAGTTCTTCCAGCAAATAGGTCGCCATATTCCGAGCCGCTTCTTCTCTCATTTGTGGCTTCCAATCCAACATTTCCTGCTGCAATTCATCAATGATCACATGGTACTCGCTACTGTTGGGAAAAACTTCCAACACCTCTCCAGCATTTTTTATCAAACGGTCCAAGGACTTTTGCTGATTGGCATTGATGGCGTTCCAGAAAAATTGCGCCTGGGCCCGTATGGTGGCAGTATACACCAATAATCCCAGATCCTGGTGCTTATGCAACAACGCAGATAGTATCAAGGCCGCATCGTGGTCATGAACACCTTTGACATAACCACCAGAATAATTTCCGCTGGCAACCTCCCGTACTTTTTCCAGCAAGGACTCCTGACTTAATTTGATCAGGTCTTCCCGTCCAGTCGATTCAAACAGGGAATAGGCCAAATATTCAGCGCGATAAACCTGAGCATTTTCTGATACCAATTCCTGGTCCCAAAGCGGTTTTGACTGCAACAGCAATTCGTGTTGTAGCTCTTGGTAGAAATCAGTTCCGGTCAAATGGTAAAAAAGTTGGTCGCTCTTATTGACGATGGTCAAGTCCAGTTGTTGTTTGTTGACTCCAAACCTGTGTTTTCCTAGTTTGATGACGCTGTCGCCGTCTTCGTAGAGTTCGTTTTTATCTTTGAGTTTGCGCAAAGCATCCTCACGAGCCACCTTCATGGCCGTTTCAATGGATTCTGCCTTACCTCCATCACCTAGTTCCTTGAGAGATTTGATGATATCACGTACCTTATTGATCATCAAATCACTGGCAAAATAGGCGTTGATCTCGGTGATACTGCCCAATGATTGCGAGCGTTTTTGCGCACCTTTCAGAATACGTTGGGCGGCATTCTGCAAGGCAATAGCCTTTTTGTTGCGCGCCTCTACCAGGTTGTTTTTCCTGTTGTCAAATGCGGCGTAAACCTCCTCCCGTTTTTCAATAATTTCGGTGATATAGGTTTCATAATCAGCAAATTTCCCCTCCAGTTCTTCCAGTTGGATAGAGATCTTGGTCAGGTATTCATCGCATTTTTCTGGTGTATCCGCAATATCCAGATAGTTGATGATACTTTGGTCGATCAGTTTGAGCTGTGCGGCAAAATCAGCTTGTGCCTCCTTCTTTCCAACGCTCTTGATCTTGTTTTTGATGGCGGCTTTGACCTGATTAATCGTAGCAAAGATCAAAGAAATGCTTTCTATGATTTTGGTAGAATGTGAGGTGTCTTCAATGTCCAGATTGGAAACAATTTCAATCAGCAATTCAAGATCTTCGGCGATCTGGTTGACCTCTTTTTCCAATGCCTTAATCTCGATGACTTTACCCGTGTTTTCTAAGGCCGCTTTCTTTTCTTCAACTAAGTCTTGATAGGGCGCCAAGGCCTTATCATCCAGTAAAAAAGTAACCGCACGCCGAGAAATAGTTTCATTTTGGGTGACGATTTGCTCCTCCAGGTCTTTGATGAAATCATCGTTGACATAACGGATCTCATAAAGACCTATGACTTCCCCACGTAGACTGCGCAACTGGGTCAATAACTGTACAAAATCGTTGATGCTTTTAAAAGAAGTACTCTTGACCTTATCAAAAAGTGCTTTGGCTTTCGCAGCAATGTCTTTGGTTTGCTTTTCTGCCTGGCGGCGCAATTGTTTTACCTTTTCAAACTCGTCAATAGCAGCATTGGCGGCTTTATTGATTTCTTTTAAAGGTAAATTGAGTTCTTGCGCCTCTTTTTCTGGTATCCAGTAATAGGCGTCTAGGATGTCTTTGGAAGATTTAGCGATATCATCGTACAAACCTTCATAACTATCTTCTTTATTGAGCAGGGTAATTAACTCGTTGGCCTCTGCCATGGCTTTGACGATATCCTTGTTCCCAATCTTATAGAGCAAGGTATCCTGATGTTCAGAAGGCATGATGTCTCCCTTTAAATAGGGGGTCTGCCAGATCTGAATCATATGGTGTTTGGTTTGCTCATCCTCTGTTCTGAAATAGCAGAGTTCGCCCTTGTCCAAAATGGTAAAACCATTACATACAATCGGGGTCTTGACCTCTTGGTCAATCACATTGTAGGACATCAACACGTATAAACCTTCTTCAGGGTTATAAAATATATACATGTGGTCTTCACCATTGGGCGAAGCAATCTTTTGCTGGTATTTCAACGTACCTACATCCGTAGGAAATACATTGTAAGCGCCGGTTTGCAGGTAATACCCACTGGGAAAGATAATTCCCTGGTCGTCAGGTAACAGGACTGCTGCTTGAGACAGGCTATCGATTTTTTCTACTTGCTTGATCTTGTGGTTATAAACAAAATACCTGGTATTTTCCTGAAAAGGTTTGATCTCCATGATCACCAAGTTCCCTAGATCGGCATAGCGGTATTGCCCATCGTCAAGTGTTTGGTCCCGGTGCTCCACATCTTCCCGGTAGATCCCTTGTCCGTCTTCCGTATTGTCTTCTACCTTGATGGTCAGATCACCGCCGATGGTTTCAACAAAAACTTTGTCCAAAATTGACACATGGGCATGCGTCCCGTAGCGCTGATTATCGCGGCCTGCTTCCTTCCACTCAAACCCGTATTGCGATGGAAACCTAAATTCGTGCTCGCTTCTATTGTCCACATAATTGAGCTTGCCATCGTTGATCAGCCATTTAAAAGTCTTGATATCGGTTACCGAATCGCTGAGCTGAAACACCATGTGCAAATAATTGCCCATAACCGCAAATTTTGAAAAAATGGTGTTGCGGTAATATTTGTAAAGGTTCTGGAAATCCGTCAAAAAGAGGGGATCCTGAATCAAGTCAAGGCCACTCTCGCTTTCGCGAAAGCGCAATTCACCAGCTTCACCTTCTGATCGATCAAATTCATACACACTAAACACATCGCTGAGTTGGATCTCTGTGCGCAAACCAAAATGCACGTTATAACCAAATAAGCTCGTCTTTCCAAAGGATACGATATCTCTGGCAATGCAATTGTTCTCTGTATTGACACGATCATTGGCAATCAAGCGTGTTTCCAGCGAACCAAATACCTTTGTACGCTCCGCATTGAGCACTGACAAACGTTGCTGTAGATCATTTTTCTGCTTGAGCAAACGGCTCTGGATGATCTCGTAAGTTCCTGAGTCTAGTTGAGTAGTGTCTTTATGTTGGTTTTCTGCCATTGAAAGTAGAATCGTAGTTGATGGTATGTAGTTTATAAAGTTCGCGCGCTCTAGGGATAACAGCGGCATCCTTTTGAGACCTCACAGGTGGTTGAAACCTGTGAGGTATTCAAAAGATATAGTACGTCGTCTATGCTCAGCATAAACTCCTAGCCCGACACTTTTCTTTCCTGGGAAAGAAGAGTGGAGCGCCCCAGAAATGGTGCTATATATTCCCCAACTTCTTATTACTCAATCCCATTCCCTTGGCCAAGTTCATCAAGTTGCTCAGCATATTTTGCTCATCGCCGTCATTAGACTTATTCTGTAGATTGCTCAACAGATTGGCGATGGTGAGGTTCTTAATATCCTCAGAGCTGATGTTATACTTGTCTGTAAACTCCTTTACTTTGTCCAGTAAATTACCCTTGACATCTTCGCTGCCTAAAATGGCATCCTTTACTTCAGTCACTGTTTCAGAATGGCTTACAAGTCTATCATAGCCTTTGGCTTTAGTGATTTGACCGATTATTTGTTCAAAGAACATGGTCTCACCACCCACGATATCAATCTTGGCAGCTTTCAAAGCATCACCTATCACCTGTGCTTGTGCATCGGCAATATCTTTTTGGATGTTGATTTGAGCCAAATCTACTTGAAGTTCTTTGTCCAGACGTAGCTTGAACTCTTCGTGGTCTTTACCAACTCCGTCAAGTTTCTTCATCGCTTCAGCCTTCTCTTCAATTCCTGCAGCATCTGCAAGGGCTTTTTCTTTGATTACTTCAGCTTCAGCCAATCCGTCTTTGCGTTTGGCTTCTGCTTTGGCACTAATACCACTGGCCTCAGCCTCGGCCTTTTTCTGGATAATTAAGGCATCTACTATTCCCTGACGCTCGCTGGCCTCAGCTTTGGCATGCATTACTTGTGCTTCAGAAAGTCCTACGGTAGCTTCTTCCTTGGCTTGTGCCTCGGCCAGGATTTTACGTGCTTCTGCCTCTTTTTCACTGGCTTCTTTATGCGCCAATGCTTCTATATTGATCTCTTCTGCTTTTTGAATGGCAGCTTGTTTGGAGGCCTCGGCAGCTTTGGTAACCTTGATCAAGTCGTCCTGTGCTTTTGCTTCTGCATTGGTAATCGCTACCTGCTTGGCACGATCTGCAGTTTTGAAAGCCTCAATATCCTTCATGTTTTCCTGCTCCTCAACCACTCCTTTTTCAAGCACTACTCGATCTCTGATGACGTCCTGAATATTCTTTTTCTCGACTTCAACTACCTTTTCCTTCTCGATCTGAGCTAGGGTTACTACTCTTTCACGTTCGGTCATTTCGAGCAATCGATCCTTTTCTACCCTTTCGGTCTCAACGGCATCGGTACGTTGCTTGTTCTTTTCGGCCACGATGATTTGGCGTTGCATATTTTCTTCAGCTACCTTCACTTTTTCTTCGGTAGCAATACGGGCCGTTTCTGATTTAAGGCGCTCTTCTTCGGCTACCTTCAGTGTTTCTGCCTCTTCACGGGATTTAATGTTAGAGATCTCGCGTTTTTGCTGTTCTTCTTTTTCGGCCAGTTGCTTGTCCAGTTCCAAAATAGCTTCACGGGCCTCAACATCCTGTTTGCGGATGGTCTTTTCTTCATCGCGCTTGATCAGATTGGCTTTGATATTTTGTGCTGCAGTGAGGTCGGTGATTTTCTTGATACCCTCTGCATCCAAAATATTATCTGGCTTAAGGTGCTCCACGCTGGTTTGCTCCAAAAAGTCAATTGCACAATCCTCCAGGGTATAACCGTTCAGATCGGTTCCGATGATGTCTACAATCTCATCGCGGAATTCTCGACGGGCTTCATAAAGATCAATGAATTGAAACTTTTTCCCCACGGTCTTGAGTGCTTCAGAAAACTTGGCTTCAAACAGGTCTTCCAGGGTCTCAATGCGCGAAGCTCTCTGTACGCCAATGGTCTGGGCAACTTTTTTAATGAATTCGACCTCATTATTGACGCGCACAAAGAAGGCTACCTTGATATCAGCCCGCATATTGTCCTTACAGATCAGTCCTTCCACACCCATACGCTCGATCTGAATCTTTTTGACTGATATGTCCATGGTTTCTACCCGATGGAAGACAGGAACTACATAAAGTCCTTTGTCGGTGGCGACTTTGGTCCCGCCAAAACCAGTACGCACCAGTGCTTGTCCCTGGTGGACTTTTTTGTAGAACATTGCGATAATCGCAAAGTAAACGATGATAAGGAACAGAAGTATGCCGACTCCTGTAACGATAATTGATAAAATATCCATGCTTGTTGTTTATTTGTTTTAAGGTTGATTTATTTAATTGATAAGTGCGTCCCAAAATTGGGAACCACAATTTTAGATCTTACTGACATAATAATAGCTCTTGTCATCTGCGGCCTTGATGATAAGTACGCTTTCGCGAAAGCGCAATTCTGATCCGTCCAAAGATTTGACATAAATGCTCATACTATTCCCATCAGCCATCACTTCGGCATTGCCCAATTTCGTTCCTGAAATAGTGGACAAGAGTAAGGCTTCCCTACCGATAAAATCTACAGCACGATCGCCGTCCTTATTCAAGTGTTTAAAAAAGGATTTGAAGGGCGTTGTACAGATCTTGGTTAAAATCAGGGAGGGGATCAAACTGATCAGCACTATGGCATAACCGATGCTCAGGTCATAAGTACCTGTAACAGTAGTGGTAATGACACTGATGAACCACCATAGGAATATCCAAAAGGTAAAGGTGAACATAAATGGCAGCCCTACAAAGTTGAAGTAGATCAATACGATCTGCCACCATTTGAGTTTTCTGGTGCCTTTATTGACTACGTGTTCCCGGTCTACTTCAGCATTGGCCACATCCTGAAAGTCAAGATTACCCCCTTCTATACCTGAATCCAGATCAACATCTGCATCCACATCCACATCGATATCTACATCTACATCCAGATCAAAATCAATCCCACTGATCATGGTAAATATCCAGTACAGGATAAGAATGATCAACAAGACCGTTAGGGTCAGGTTGACTTCAGAAAATAATATGTTGAGGTAGTTGTCCAATGGAGGTTGGTGTTATAGGTTATAGTTTGTGGGCAATATACATCCCGCTGGAAATACTGTTCCCATCGGGATGCTTTTTTTTGATTGAATAGGAGAAGCAAGCTTTACACAAACATGAAAAGGCTGCTGAAACCTACAGATTTTTAGGCGTCGTTTTTATCAATGCCTAGTTTTTCTTTGAGTGCAGCAAGATCGTCCTCGACTTTGGCTTCTTGGGTATCTGCTGCTGCATCAATTTCTTCGTCAATACTGGTCTTGTTTTTGGCAAGATCACCATAAGCTTCGGCCAGGGCTTCATCCTGGGCGACTTTTTCCTTCATACGCTCCAGCATACTCACAGTACCGGCACTGTCCAATTCTGCCATTTGTTTGTTGACGTTTTTAGTAGCGTCACTTACTTTAACCCTGGCTTTGAGTGTTTTCAACTCATTTTCCCAATTGGATATATTGGCTTTGATACGTTCGATGGTGGATTTGAGTTGTTCCACATTGGCTTCAAACTTTTGGGTTTCATCCTGAGCGCGTTGCCTATTCTTTTCGGCCGTCTCTTTCTTGGCCAAAGCTTCCTTGGCCAAACGATCAGCTTCGGCAGATTCCATATCACCAGAATGCGCCTTTTTCAGGATCAAAATGGCTTTGCTTTCATAGTCTTTGGCTTTAGCCTCAAACTCATCTCGATCATTTTTTGATCGGATGGCCAATGCTTTGACCTGGGCCATGGCCTCGACACTTTTATTAAGGTCTTCTTTCATGTCACGGATGCCCTGTTCAGTCATTTTGATGGGGTCTTCCATATTATCTACAGCGGCATTGGCCTCAGCCTGTCCGATTTTAAAAAGTCGTTTAAATATATTCATGGTGTTGGTATTTAATATTTTGAAAATTTGATGATTTGATCTGAATACTCACTGAGCAGCAAGCTCAGGCTATTCAATGTGCCTTCCAATTCGTTGAGGTCGATATTCTCAATTTGCAAAGTATCCCTAAAGATCACTTTGGAACCACTTTCATCCAGCACAAATGCACCGTGGATGATGTCTCGGTTCTTTTGGAGTAAGCTTTTGAAAACCTCCTCGTTCTTATTGTTGATCTTAAAGATATACTGCTCCATAATCAATATGGGCGGTGCAATTCCTAAGATGAGGTTTTTGACTCCGGCCGACTCTTTTTCTATCACGAGAATCCCGTTGGTTGGGTTTTCACGGGTGATGTCATAGTTGAGTTCCTGAAGAAAATCCTTGATCGTATTAAAGTAGTTATTCATAGGCAGTTTTTGATCGGTTTAATATTACGAAAAAATGAAGGCTATCCCACCATGATATGGATCATGGTTTCTACGATATAAATAATTGCTGGTGTCATAGTTTTTTGGTTTAGGTTCAACATAAGATGGGAGGTCAACCCATACATTAAGTAATTATGTCAATGGCCCTTTGACGTAATTTAAAAAGCGATGAAAATCAGAAGTCTGTCATAGGCTGCTGATATCATTTCTTCCAAGCTTTGAGACAAAACTTTCCCGAATGGTTGGTTGGCTAATCGGGAAAGATTGCTCAACAAATTAGTCTAATCCAATTGAATTAGCTAATATTGTTAGTGTAAAGATACACATATTTTTTAATTCTGCAAATTTTATTAGCAATTTATGTCGTTTTTTGGAAAAAATATCAAAAAGATAAGGGGTGTAAAGAACCTCAGCCAACAAGCATTTGCCGACCTATTTGACTTAAAACGAGGGACTTTGGGCGCTTATGAAGAAGGTCGTAGCGAACCTAAAATTGATACGATAATCAAGATTGCTAATTATTTTAGCATTGCGATCGATGACATCCTCACCGCCGAACTGACCGTGAACCAACTCCTCAGATTCAATGATCGGCTCACCTTGACCCCAGAAGATCTGGAACGCGAGGAATTTGCTGAAATTCCTTGTATTACAGAAAAGACAAGCGCAGATTACCTGGAGTATTTTAATAATCCAGCCTTTTTGGAGGACCTCCCTAAACTACAGCTCCCTTTAAATACGGAGAAAAAATTCATGGGATATACGGTGACCAATTTAGAAATGACCTCTCATGACAAAGGCTTGTACCCCAAAGATGTGGTCGTGGGCGAGTGGGTACCTTCCCCAGTGATCAAAAAACTAAACAATGGGACCATCGTATTGGTGTTAACTGGAGATGCCTTGATTCTCAGACGACTCTATGTGACCGACAAGGGATTGATCCTGCGTGCAGATCACAAAAACATCGAAGACATTTGCGTTCAAAAAAAGGAAGTTAGGGAAATGTGGCGTATACGTTATGTATTCTTTAGACGTATTCCTGAGTATACTGATCAATTTGAAGATAAATTGGCTATCCTAGAACGACAGATGCGCGAACTGAGGGAGCAGATGTGAGTAGGTCTTAGGCATTGACTCCTATAATTAGCATTCCTCAATAAATTCTAAAATTAAGAACCTTGGCATCCACATAATTCTTGTTGCAAGCCCACATCAATATAAATCATGCGATGCCTTGATTTACCTCAACAGCTGAAAAAAAGGTAATTTCTGTCCCGATAGCTATCGGGAGAGTCAGATAGAATTGGTTCGTGGTATTTCTAACCAAAGAGGTATAGGATTGTTACACGGCTAAGAATATAATAGAGGTGGTTAAGATTTTGTAGCCACCTCAATTAAACTAAACCCATAAAACCTTACCATCCTTAATCCAAAAATGACTTTTACAATTATTAGTTCTCCAAATAGAAGGATATATAGAGAAGCTAGTTTTATCCTTATTAATCGTTAAGCTCCATGAAGGACTTACATCCTCCAATAAATTGAGCATAATTCTTTCCTCACACCCGCAAGGGCAAATAAAATGAGCATACCAATTGTTCCCAAGTATTTTAGAGTTGCCTTCCACATATATAATTTTAGGGTCGATATCTAGAGGGATTTCATTAGAGCTTAATAGCTGATAACCATTATCAACTATTTCTTTCGTATCTGGTTTGCCCTTATAACCAAATGAACTAATCCATGAAAAAAACAGACCTATGAGAGTCTTGAGCAATCTAAACATTACCTACGTGAATTTTAGCCAAATCCCCTAAACCTATCAATTTTAACAAATGATTTAAGTTGGAGTTACCAACTTTGGTTGATGAAATATTAAATTCAGACAGATTAATTACTGTTGCATCAAAATGTTTATTATTGCGATTTCTATAAGGATGTAGACGAGACAAAAACTCATTGACCCCATAAGAGGAACACAAAGTATTTACACTTATTACAGCTGGACTAGGCTCATCAGCATTTTTAAAATAACGTTGACGTTCTTTATATTCTTCGGGAGATTGTTTTTCAATAGATTCTGACTCTAAAAGTTCACTAGTGTAGACCCCTCTTTCTAATAAAGAGAAAGAGCCTGGATATAAATAATGAATGTTTCCAGTTATAGAATCAATTTCACCTTTGCCATCTGAAATTAAACTTACCCCAATGTCTATAAAAGGTATTAGATATGCATTGCAAAATAAATTAAGAGAATGCCTACCTAAAACAGAATCCATGCATCCAAATATGAAATCACAGGATTTTAATTCTGTCCAAGCGTTTTTATCATTTTGAAACTCTGATTTGAAGACCGAAATTTTGGTATTTAAACCTATCGCAGCTATATGCTTTTTTAGGACTTCAACTTTAGGTTTTCCAGAAACGGCATCATCCAACTTTGAACCATAGATTCTATTCATATTTTCAACACCTAAATCATCTGGATCAACCAGTATTAACTCTTCTACTCCTAATCTAACTAGTTGTTCTATCGTAGGACTTCCTGTCCCTGAGCATCCTATCACACCAATCTTCAAATTATTGAGTAGACTTGTTGTCTTTTTACCAAAAGCTTTGACATTTCTGTCAAAAGCTAAAGTTTTGTTAATAAACAATTCAGGATCTTGTATAACCACATCAGAACCTATAATTGAGAATTTCTTTACACTCTTAAACTCAAGGTCTGGAGAAATAACTCTTCCTTTCATTTTACCTGAAGGATACATAATCACACTAGCGTGTTTATCTAACTTTAAATTCCATCCAAAAGCTGATTCACAAAAGTTTTTATCTGAAATATCATCGTATTCTGAAAACTTTGAGTCCTCAATAAAATGAGAATGAAATTTGATAATGCTAAAGTCTTCTTCTTTACACTTTACTAATATCTCTTCTATATCTGATGTTTTCCAGTGAACCCTATCCTCTGTGCGCTTACATTTTTCATAATCAATATTATAGATTTGATGAACTAAAAAAACGTCATCTGCTCTTCCGCATAATGCAAATGAAATAGCTTCCAAACCATCTCCACCATGGAGATGGTTCCAAAGCTCTTCATGCATATTTTCTGTAATTTTAATATGCATAACCTTACTACCTTTTTTTAAATTCTAATTCAAGATTAGCCATCATTAAGTCTAAGTGAGACTCAACATTATCAACGTTAGGATCCCACTTATTTGCAGCGTTACGATGCCTTGACCATTGTTGATAAGTCTTACCTTCCAAAGAGCGATTAGTCAAAGCTCCGATGTGTTTACCATCGGCTCTTTGCAAGCAAGGAGAAAAGTAAATCATGTCTAATTGACTTACGGGATATTGCGGGTGAATCATTATTGCTACGTCTGCAACTTTATGATTATACCCATCGGGTAACTCAAAATTGCGTAAAATAACCCAGTCCAGATTACGCTCACTGATAAAATCTACCTTATTAGGCAGATGGTTCAGGAAGAGTTCATCTTCATGAGTTAATCGATGCAGACAATCCTTCGCGACAAATCCCTCAGTACAGTCTAGTGGTTCAAGAATAAATCTCTCAACACCTTTTTCTGTTAGGTCAATGATTTCACCTTTCTCTACAATAGTAGGTTTACCATTTTTAACAATTCTCAACCTGCTTTTGGCAGGGTCCTTACCTGTGAACTCAATAATCTGCTCTCTGGTTAATTTTTCCAGAAGTGTTTCATACTTAATTCTGTTAACCTTGAATCGATACTTGAATGTAATATAAGGCTGTGAACCTTCGCAATAGCAATCTTCAATATCTAAAACCTCTTGTTCAAAGGGAAGAATTATAAACCTTTCTATACCACATTCGGTAAGATTGATTTTGGTCTTTGGTCCGACTTGGACTTTCCCTATTTCGATAACCTTATAAATAAAGTGAGTATCTGAACTACTTCCATTCATAGAATGTAAAGTTTCACCCAATATAACTTGGTCTCTAGTTTTGAACTCTTTGTCATTGATATTAAAGGTATACTCAAAAGCAATTATAGGCTTCTCTCCTTTATAGTAGCAATCTTTTAAATTGCAATTGTTATTTAGCTTTGTCATAATATTATTTTTTTGACGTTAATAGCTTATGCTTCAAAAAGAAGCATTTTGTTAATGTGCTCTGTTCACGACCCTTAACCGTGGATTGTAAGGAGAAAAAGCTAAAAATTAAAGCAGTTTGGTTCCGTTTTTGACCATTAGAGCAACGCTTGCATGATTTACAGGAGAGTAGTATCTTTGCAGAGACTAAAAAGCAGTAATAATACTGTCCTACAAATAAATGCTCGACCCAGGTCGGGCTTTTTCTTTTATATACCTATTACATATTTTCATTTTTAATTATCGGTGTAAAGATAGGTAAAAATACAATAGTTGAAAAATTTTATATCAACATGTAAAATAAATGAAAATTATTATCGTTATAACAAAAAAAATCGTATTTTTATACATATGAATGAGTTAAGCCACATTGATAAAGATCAGTTTTTCAGCATATTATCAGAAAAACTATACGAAAGCAGATTGAAGTCTGGATTAAGTCAAGAAGAGGTAGCAAACAAAATAGGTCTTACAAGAGCTTCAGTTATTAACATCGAAAAAGGTAGACAAAAAGTAAATATTTATCTTCTATGGAAATTTGCCGAACTTTACTCAAAGGGAATACAGGAATTACTACCTCCAACAAATGAACCTAAAAAAATGAGTTCAAAATTTGAGAGGACAGTTCAATTCAATGCTTCGAGACATAATTTAAGTTCTGAATCAGTTGAGCGTTTGAGATTATTTACAACCTTAAAATAAGAAATCATGCGTAGAGTTTACAATGCAGCATATGCTCTGCTTGAGGAGCAGGGTATTAATTCTATACCTATAAAAGTTAGAGAAATCGCGGAAAAACTAGGTATTAAGGTCAAGGTGACTGATTTAGGTAGTGAAGTTTCTGGCGTTCTATTGTTAGATGATAATGACCCAATTATTGGGGTAAGTAATCTAGAAGGTCCTGAAAGACAACGCTTTAGTATAGCTCATGAAATAGCTCATTATCGCCTTCATTCTAAAGATGTAGATGTTGACCAAAAAATGTTCGTGGACAAAAAAAATATGAAAGTAATGTTCAGAAAGCAAGATTTCTCTCAAAGAGAATTTAGAAGAGAACGTGAAGCAAATGCATTTGCGGCTGCTTTGTTAATGCCAGAACAAAATCTATTTGAAGACGTGAAAGCCGTTTACAATGATAACCCTAATTTAACTGACGAAAAATTAATTTATGAACTTGCATCGCTTTATGAAGTTAGTGGTTTAGCAATGAGTTATCGTTTAAGTAATCTTGGATTTGTTTAAAATCCACTCCTTTCGAGGTGGGCATCATCTATCTTAAAAACCAATGTTAATCTAAGTCAAAATGAATGGCTTTATAGATAATATCTAGAAAAGCGGAGGCACTCAATTCCTGTATTAGGGATAATCGATGTAAGATGAATTATTGGCTTAAGTAGATAGATTAAACAAGATACTTGAAATACAAAAATATTTCCAGAATCATAATTACGAAATCTCTCATACTATGATTGACTTTTAATTTGATTAAAGAGAAGATATATAAGGAGCCATTTTAGTATGTACTACTTGGACTTCATACTTTTTAGCTTTACCAATTCACTATCTTCATTAGCTTTTGATGGTACAGGTCTTACTTGGCAAGTATATTTTCTTACTTTATTAAAATACTCTGAATTTGAATCCAATTTATAAAACCTTATTTGTACCATTCTGGTTCCTGACAAAACTCTAATTGGTGTATTACCTCTGTTTGTTATTTCTACTGAAGCACAACCACAATAACCCGGTTGGATAATAGTGCTTAAACCTAAACCTAATCTTCCAAAGGAACTTCTTAGATTCAAATCCGCGTAAATATTAGGAGGTAGCTTTAAATATTCCAAAGTGGAAAATAACACAGGTTGATTAGGGTGAAACAAAAAATACTCTCCTATTTTTCTTCTAGTTTGGGTATAATGACTCTTTATTGGCCTTGATTTAATATTATTTGTAGTTGTGTCTATAAATGCATTTCTACCTTGTTGTAAAGACAAAAAATCTGTACCTATTCTTAAATCTACCGTTATTTCTCCTACTTGGTCTATTTCAAGTAGGGGCTCAATGATGAGTTCTTTTTTTTCAAGTAAATCTAAAATTTCATCTTTAATTAGTAACCCTGTTTTTGAATTACTATTCATTTGCGTCTTCCCAGTTTTTCTGAACCACATAATTTGAAATAGATTTTTCAATGAGATTATTTACTATGTTATATCGTTGTCGTGAAGAAAACTCTTTAAGAAAATTATTTTCTGCATCTTCCCAAATATCCCACCCCAATTGAAATATGTAGTGCAGTTCTGAAACATCTTCGAAATTTTGGGGATATAGTTTTGTTAAATTACAATAACTGATATCGATTTTTGAATGCCTTATTTCCAATAGAGGTAAAGAGGATAAATGTAAAAGCTTGTTAAATTCGTCTACAATCTCTATGCTTTTTGAATTTAAAAAATCTAATGACACATTAATACGACTTCTGGTCGCTGGATGTGTTTGCGAATCAGGATGTTCAGGAGCTATATAACCCAAATAAGTGTTAGATGAATTATTAACATATTGAGCAGCAAATAAATCTGCAAAATATTCCATTGTATGATTCAAGTATCTACTTGTTTCATCATCATTAGGTTGATTGATAGAGTATTTTTTAAGGAGCATTTTTTTGCTAATATTAAGTTGATTATCAACAAAATGTCCAAGCTCATGATATAAGACAACACTAGATAAATAATCTCGAGACAAGATTTTTGGGAGAGATATTTGAATGAGTTTCTTTGAAATTTTTAATCCATACTTATTGTTGATGAATTGGTTTAATAATTCAAAAGACTCTTCACTCAAAGTAGTCTCAAGATAAAAATCAGTTTTTTTATTTGATAGCGAGGTAACAATTATAAAATCATCATCTTTAATCCAATCATTCAATGCAAATTCTAAACAACTTATTATTTCATAAGGCGTAACATTTAAAGTGCTGTTATCAAGATATTCTAAACTTTTAAAAATAACATTTAATAAGTAATTATGGTTAAGAATTTCTTGTTCATCAAATTTCTGATAATCATTTTCTTTGATTTTTTGAAAAAGAGCATACAGTTCCTGGAAGTGTTCTTCTTTCCTAAAATCACTATAAATATTACTTCTACTTTTAGCGAAAGACTCCTCTAATTGACATAAATTTAGTTCAATAGTTTTGTAATCCATTGAACTATTTCAATAGATTTAAAATCTCAGGATAAACTTCATCAGGTATGTTTTGACTACTATTAAGCTCCGTCAATCTAAATTTAAATCTTTCCAAAAGAGTTGTTACTAAAAAATAACGATTGTTGTTAATTGAATAAATGTCCGCAGTCCCTTTAGCTACATTAATAGCCTCCAAAATAGCATCATCAACTAATACTTTAAAAGAAGAGTCATGATTTTTGACTATATCTTCAAAAATGTTGATATAAAAATCAGATTTAACATCGTCATTTTTAATTACTTGTGCCAGATACATAAATTCAGAATTAATTAAGTTTAGCCTAACTTGCTTACAGCAAAATATTTTGCTGTAAGCAAGTTAGGTAAAAACAAAATATTTTTTGCAAAAATAGACTAAAAAGTCTTTATACAAGTTAATGGGGAGACCATGCTCCCCATCATCTAACTTAAAAACCAACGATAATCTGAATCACCATTGATGGCTTTTGAGACACCTTCAGCAAAAGTGAAGGCATTCTCATTCCTGTCTAGGAAAGAATCGATGTAAGATGATTTATTGGCTCCTGTGAATAGTTTATAGACCTTCGAGATAGAGATATCACCAGACTCATTGGGACAAAAAATATCATCTTCAAAAGGTCTTTCGAAATTGCTCATTGAAAATGCCGTTGTTGAAAAGATATAGATTGACGCAATGTTGACGCAGCCCTAAAACAAGAAAGCCACTCAGTTTCCTGAATGGCTTGCTCTCACTATCGTGGGCCCACCTGGGCTCGAACCAGGGACTTTCTGATTATGAGTCAGATACTCTAACCAGCTGAGTTATAGGCCCCATAAGATTTGTCGGCGACAAGATCTTATCTAAAAAGTCTGCAAATTTACATTTTTAAAGTGTTCTCGCAAACTATTCCTCTATTTCTTGGCACAATTCTACCAGCACACCATGACTATCCCTGGGATGTACAAACGCCACCCATTTGTTGTCGGCTCCACGTTTGGGCTCTTTGTTTAAAATTTGAAAACCTTCCTCCTCCAATCGCTTCAGCTCTGCATGGATATCATTCACGGCAAAAGCTATATGGTGAATACCTTCTCCCTTTTTATCGATAAATTTGGCAATGGCACTATCCTCACCAGAGGCCGCCAAAAGTTCGATCTTGTTTTCTCCCGTTTTAAAGAAACTGGTGTCGACCGCCTCACTTTCCACAGATTCAGTTTTGTAGGGTGCACAGCCCAATAATTGGGTGTAGGTTTTATTGGCCTCTTCCAAACTTCTTACGGCGATTCCCAAATGCTCGATTTTTCCAAACATGATTTTTTCTTTAGACACAAAAATAAGGGGCTACTACCAAAAAATAAGTTTATCGCCAGAGATATGGAGGGAGATGCACAACAATTTCAGGGAGAACCTATTACCTTTGTACTATGGAAGAAAGCAACAGACAGAAAAAAATCGCTGGTATCCTTCAGGAAGACCTGTCAACCGTTATTCAGGAAGTACTGCGCAAGAATGCAGTTAAAAACCTGATCGTCTCGGTGACCAAGGTCAGCGTAACACCAGACCTGGGTTATGCCAAGGTGTTTTTGTCAGTTTTTCCAGCCGACAAGGCCAAGGTTGTGGTTCAGGAAATTGTCGACATGGGAGATGAAATAAGATATGAAGTCGCCAGTAAGGTACGCCACCAGTTCCGTAGGATGCCTGAATTACAGTTTTTTAATGACGACTCTCTGGAGTATATGGACCAGATAGATCGCGAACTCAAAGGTGAGAATAACCCTATCGAGAATCCAGATATATTGCCCAGACGCAAAAAATCTTAGTGAATTTTTCCTTTTACATAGCCCGCAGATATCTGGTGTCCAAAAATGGCAAAAACGCCATCAACATTATCAATATTCTGAGTTTTATCATCACCGTGGTAGGCACAGCAGCACTTTTTATCGTCCTTTCAGGATTTTCGGGCCTTAAGGACTTTAGCACCCAATTCTCTGGTTATTTTGATCCGGATTTCAAAATTACCCCAGCGGCAGGAAAAACCTTGGAAATTCCGCTTTCGCGAAAGCAACAACTAGAATCTATTCCAGGCGTACAAGTCGTTTGTGCTGTAATTGAAGAAAAAGCATTTCTTAACTACAACCAAAAAAACGACATCGCCTATATCAAAGGTGTACCCGATAACTATGATCAAATCATCGCTGTAGATTCCATTATTGATTACGGTAGCTGGTTGTCCAAAAGCAATGCCCAGGTTGTGGTGGGTGGTTTACTAGCCTCTAGGCTCTCTGTGGTAGTCAGCGATTACGGTAGCTATATGCAGATCATGGTTCCCAAACCAGGTAAAGGAGCGATCACCGCACTGAACTTGTCGAGTTCGTTCTCTACCCTGGAAGCCATTCCAACAGGTACGTTTAGGGTCAATGAAAACCTGGATGGGAAATACATTTTTACCCGCCTGGAGGCGGCCAGGGAACTGCTCAACATGGAACCGGATCAAGCCAGTGCCATTGAAATCAAGACAGCGCCTGGGACAAACCCTGAAAAGTTGCGTCGTTTGATAGCTGATACCTTTGACGAACCCGTAGTTATCAAGGACAAATTCCAGATGAACGATGCGCTTTATAAAATGCTCAATTCTGAAAATCTAGTGGTTTACCTGATTTTTACCTTGGTATTGGTCATTGCTTTGTTCAATGTGGTAGGCTCCATCATCATGATGATTTTGGACAAGAAGAAAAACTTAAAAACACTGTTGGATCTGGGCGCCACTGTGAGTTCGCTAAGAGGCATCTTTTTTATTCAAGGCAGTCTGATGACCCTGGCCGGCGGATTTATAGGATTGATGTTGGGCGTAATATTTGTATGGCTTCAACTCGCTTATGATTTGATCTATATAGCTCCTGGACTACCTTACCCTTTTGCCATGCGCTTTTGGAACATCGTGATTTCACTGGCTACCATTGCCATTTTGGGCATCATTGCCAGCTATATTGGTTCGCGCAGGATCAACGATAGACTGTTGGCTCAGGCAAAGCTGTAATCGCCAAACTTTTCCAGTACCTCATCAAACGCTTCAAAAACGCCTTGGGCATCGTCGCTGGTCACCATTTTCATGCGGTATTCCTTAAAATTAGGTATGCCTTTAAAATAATTGGTGTAATGTCTTCTGGTTTCAAAAACACCCAGTTTCTCCCCCTTCCAGTCTATAGACATTTGTAAATGACGTCTGGCTACTTCTACACGCTCTGCCATGGTTGGCGGTGCCAGGTGAGTACAAGTTTCAAAAAAATGCTTTACCTCTCTAAAAAACCATGGATAACCTATACTAGCGCGACCAATCATCGCTCCATCCAGACCATACTCATCACGCATTTTCATGGCTAGTTCTGGTGTGCTTACGTCTCCATTTCCGAAAACTGGAATATGCATACGCGGATTGTTCTTCACCTCGGCGATGGGTCCCCACTTGGCATTTCCCTTATACATTTGTGCGCGGGTACGGCCATGAATAGAAATGGCTTTGATACCCACGTCTTGCAGCCGTTCTGCCACCTCAACGATTTTAATGGAATCATCATCCCAGCCTAATCTCGTTTTTACTGTAATGGGTAAGGAAGTGTGTTTCACCATGGCCTCGGTCAAGGATACCATCAGATCAATATCCTTCAGGATACCAGCGCCGGCACCTTTAGACACTACCTTTTTTACTGGACAACCAAAATTGATATCAATTATATCTGGGCGGGTACGCTCTACGATTTCCACAGATTGTAACATGGAATCCAGGTTGGCACCAAATATCTGAATCCCCACTGGACGCTCGGTCTCATAAATGTCAAGTTTCATGGTACTTTTGGCAGCGTCACGGATCAATCCTTCACTGGAGATAAACTCCGTATATACCACATCAGCTCCGTTTTCCTTGCAAAGCGTTCTAAATGGTGGGTCACTTACATCCTCCATAGGAGCCAGTAAGAGGGGGAAGTCAGGTAATTCTATATCTCCTATCTTAACCATAAGTCAATTTTTTAAGAGCTGGTTGTTATCGCTTTCGCGAAAGCGGTATTAACTAGCGTCTTATCTGCATTAATTATCGGGGTCTTTTCCCACTGATATTACTCGTGTTTCTTGAAGACTAATTTTTCTGATCTTCCCTTTTTAAAAATATTATTGCTGTTGTAATGCCCAGCTCTGAGGGCTTTTTGTTCTTCCAACGGCAGTTGAATGATATCAGTACATTCCTGGCTACAACAATTTTCAAAATGAGCCTTGCACTCCTCGCATTGGATAAACAGGAGGTGGCAGGCGTCGTTGGCACAATTGGTATGCGTGTCGCAGGGCTTACCACATTGGTGGCAATTGGAAATGACCTCATCACCTATTTTCTCGGCCAGACGCTGGTCAAAAACAAAATTCTTACCGCGGAATTTGTTTTCCAGTCCTTGTTCGGTGACTTGTCTATGGTATTCGATAATACCGCCTTCCAGCTGATAAACGTCCTCAAAACCTTTATGCTTATAATAAGCACTGGCCTTTTCACAACGAATGCCGCCGGTACAGTACATTACTAGCTTTTTATCTTTCTTATGTTCGGCGATCTCCTTTTCGATGATGGGGAGACTTTCTCTAAAGGTATCCACATCAGGCGTCCAGGCATTTTTAAAATGGCCGATTTCGGTTTCATAGTGGTTGCGCATATCCACCAGAACGGTGTTGGGGTCTTCAATCAAGTCGTTGAATTCCCGAGCGGTAACATGCTTGCCTTTATTGGTCACATCAAAGGTTTGATCATCCAGACCATCAGCCACGATTTTGGGACGAACTTTTACCTTGAGTTTAAGGAAACTCTCATTGTCTTGTTCGCGAGCGATATTAAGTCGTACCCCTTCAAGAAAAACAATACTGTCGAGAAATTCTTTGAATTCATCAAAGCGATCACCTGGAACGGAGAGTTGGGCGTTGATCCCTTCATGGGCGACATAAATACGTCCCAAAACCTCCATGGGATCCCAATGTATAAATAAGTAATCCCTGAATAACTGTGGATTACCGATCTGATGATACTGATAGAAAGAAATGGTCAACCGATGTTTTCCGGCGTCCCTGATCAATTGTCGTCTCTCTTCAGCACTTAGTTTGTTATACAGTTGCATGCTATAAACAATTTGGTGTTGAAAATCGATGCAAAGGTACAGAGAATTATCGTTTTGGATCTTTTTGTAAGTTAAAACGACAAATGATCGGTGATATGATGATTTTGATCAATAATTACAAAAAATGAAAACCTTCTAGGGAACGATTTCAAATGAAGCCGCATGTGTAAGGCGCAGCTATTGACGATTCTACACCTGACTCCCAGACTGTTTTTTGGTAGCAATAAAACCGTAAATGAGGACTTCCAAGTGGGGCTAATAGACATCGGTAGTACGGCAGGAGTATCTGATGAATTCACCTCTACGATTGGAGTCTACCCGAACCCAGTGGATGCTGATCTATTGTATTGTAATTTTAGGGAACAACCCGTTTCTGAAATACAATTTGGAATTGATAACACTTTAGGACAGATCGTACAATGTGATGTGCGTCAGGCGATCGACGGACAAATATTTCAAAAAATGACAGACTTATCCTCAGGACTATTCTTTATAAAAGTCAAACAGGAGTATCGTCAGACAACTATGAAATTTATGGTAGAATAAACCTATATCCGTAAATTCATGAATCGTTGATAACCTGCACTGTTTGATGTTGTGAAAGGAGCAGCCAGGATGTATTTTTACCTAAAATTTTTACAATGGCAGACGATAAAGAAAAGGAAGCAAAATTAAAAGCACTGAAACTTACCCTGGATAAGCTGGATAAGGCTTACGGCAAAGGAACAGTGATGAAGATGGGGGACCAACAAGTAGTGGATGTAGAGGCTATTTCAACTGGTTCCTTGGCGCTGAACAGCGCGTTAGGCGTAGGTGGTTACCCACGTGGACGGGTCATCGAAATCTACGGGCCAGAATCTTCAGGTAAAACGACCTTGACCCTTCATGCCATTGCCGAATGTCAAAAAGCAGGCGGTATTGCCGCATTTATTGATGCCGAACATGCTTTTGATAGATTTTATGCTGAAAAACTGGGGATTGACCTGGATAACCTCATCATTTCTCAACCAGATCATGGCGAACAGGCCCTCGAAATTGCCGATAATCTAATTCGTTCAGGAGCCATTGATATCATTGTTGTGGATTCTGTTGCTGCACTGACGCCAAAAAGTGAGATCGAAGGAGAAATGGGTGATAGTAAAATGGGATTACACGCCCGTTTGATGTCTCAGGCGCTAAGGAAATTGACCGGAACAATCTCTAAAACTAACTGTACCGTGATATTCATTAACCAATTACGAGAAAAAATTGGTGTAATGTTCGGAAACCCAGAAACAACTACTGGTGGAAACGCATTGAAATTTTACGCTTCCGTACGTTTGGATATCAGAAGATCCACGCAAATCAAAGACAGCAGTGGCGGAGTTCTAGGTAACAAAACCAGAGTAAAAGTGGTTAAGAATAAAGTGGCTCCACCTTTTAGAACCGCCGAATTTGACATTATGTATGGTGAAGGGGTCTCTAAATTAGGAGAAATTATCGACCTGGGAGTCAACTACGAAATCATTAAGAAAGCAGGTTCCTGGTTCTCTTATGAGGACACTAAACTCGGACAAGGCCGTGATGCCGTGAAGACAATTTTGGCAGATAATCCGGAGCTGGTCGAGGAACTGGAAACTAAAATTATGGAGGCCATCAAAACAGCCCAAGACTGAATTATAACAGAGGTCTCACCATACTAACCGCTTCTCAATGGAGCGGTTTTTTAATATCTACGTATTTTAACGCAACCATTTTGAAATTAATGCATCTATGGTTAAAATGGGTAATTTAAATGAAGGTTAAATTTATATGGATCGGCCTTATTTGTGGCTTGTTTCTGGCATCCTGCTCACTAGATAATGGAGATACCGTTAATATTAATTTTGAAGTAGTACCAGTGGAGAGCGTGGAAATGCCCGCGACTTTCACTTTTGGACAGACTTATGATATTCCGGTGACTTTTAATAGGAATGAATGTCAGGCTTTTGAAGGTTTTACTGTGGAATCAGAGTTAAATCAACGTTCCATAGGCGTTGTGGTAGCCACTCCGGAAGCGGATTGTGGACCCACTGACATCAATGAAACTCGCGACTTGAGGTTTTTGGTAGCCAGTAATGGTTCTTATGTATTTAGGTTTTTTAGTGGGTTTAATCAGGATCAGGAGCCTGAATATCTGGAGTACACGGTAATAGTAGAAGAATGATAGAAAATTAATGTGGGCCAAAAAGAGCTTGTTTATTCTTGTCAGCAGGGCCATCGCAAGGCACAACAAGAGCTGTACAATCTATACGCCTCCAAGTTGTTTGCGAGTTGTGTAAAGTATGCCCCCAATTACCAAGAAGCGCAGGACATCCTACAAGATTCATTCATCACCATCTTTAAAAAGATTCATCAATTTGAAAACAAAGGCTCTTTTGAGGGATGGATGAAAAGAATTACTATCAATACTGCCCTACAGCGGTATCGTGGAGCTAAAGTTTATCAATTGGATCCAGAAGAGCAATTGGAAGATGAAGCAGTTGAAGTAGATGATACTACTGATATCAGTTTGGATAGATTACTGGAGATGATCCAAGACTTACCAGATCGATATAGATTGGTTTTTAGCTTGTATGAGCTTGATGGGTATAGTCATCAAGACATTGCAGAAATGTTAGAAATCAGTACAGGTACCTCTAAATCAAATCTGGCAAGGGCCAGGCAAAGTTTACAGAAAATGATCAGGCAATGGCGGATTTCAGATCAGTCCGATGCCATCTAATTATGAGTGATAAAAAGCACATAGACCGTTTATTTCAAGAGCGTTTCAAGGATTTTGAAATGTCTCCTCCCCCTGGTACATGGGAGGGAATAGAGAAAGCCTTGAATGATGAGAAAAAGAGAGACCTGATTCCCTTTTGGTGGAAATGGGGTGGGATTGCAGCGGCTATAGCTGTACTCGTTACCGCCATATTCATGGGCTTACCTGCTTTGAAAAACCTGAACGAGTCCAGTGCCATAGTGAACGAGGAAGTTCAAGAGACTGATTCTCCTCAGACTGCGACAGAGATTGATCATGATTCCTCTTCTACCAATCGCATAGTTGATCATACTAAAGACAGTCAAAATGTCCAACAAGTAGGACAAACATCTGGCCTAGACGATAATTATACTGGCGTGCAGAACGAGGCTACGCTTAACCAAGCTGTACCAAGCAGCCTTGAACCAGCTCTCCAAAAAAGAACGGCACAACCCTCCAAGGATCATCAATCATTACGACCTGTAGAGGCCCTCGTACAAAACTCCTCTACCAAAAAGAAATCTGTTGAGGATTTAACAATCGTTGGCGCAGAAAAGCAAGACCCAGCAATAAATTCTCTGAATGGCATTGCTCAGGGAAATAACGGTGAGAAAAATAGAGCACATTCTAAGATTTTAACTCAGGGTCTTCACTCCAAAGTCCCTGCCGTCGATAATCCAGCTTCTATAGACACCCTATCTTCCATGGCTGAATCCGATCTGTCTAAAAAAATGCCCTCCAGTTTAGAAGATATCGCCAAAAAGGAGGCGTCAACGGATAGTCTAGAAACCAACGCCTTCAAATCTGGCTGGGCGGTTTCTACTCAGATGGCACCTGTTTTTTCCAATAGCTTGAGCGGTAGCGGTGTCAATACCCAGGTCAGGGATAATCAAACCACTACCGGCGTTAGTATCAGTTACGGTCTTGGTCTGGCCTATCATTTGAGTACTAGATTAACTGTGCGCACAGGGGTGAATAAGATCAACATGAGTTATACTACGCAAGGCATAAAGTACTCGCCCAATAACTTGGCAGCAAGAGGCGTTTCACCAGATATCTCATCTAGTTTTACGCCAAGCAGCATCACTAATGCAGGTGCTGATATTACTAGTGCCGAATCGTTTGCAACTGGATTTGCGGCTACTGAGATATTAAGTCCAACCGATTTTTCAGGATTTGAAGGTGAGCTGTCCCAACAATTAGGCTATATAGAAGTGCCCCTGGAAATTAGTTACAATTTACTTGATGGAGCAAAGCCTTTGCAATTAAACCTATTAGGAGGCTTCAGTGCTCTTTTCTTGACCGATAATAATGTGTTAGTTCAGAATGCAGACCGACAATTGGAACTAGGTCCAGATGCTAATTTCAATGATTTCAACCAAAGTGCCAATATCGGATTGGGATTGGGATATAGATTTAGTAAAAAATTAGGCGCCTTTTTGGAGCCTACCTTCAAATACCAATTGAACACCTTAAAAAATAATTCCGCTGAGTTTAGGCCTTACAGTGTAGGAGTCCAGAGCGGTGTGATTTTTAACTTTTAGTTTGCTGGCTATCATTGTACGCCTGCAGATTGTATTGAAAAAGAAGAATATTGAGGTTGGTTAAATAACTCAATTATTTGCAATGATGACGAGAAGCCGTTCCTGTGCCATGGAGCGGCTTTTCTATTGTTGGTCTGCTTGAAGTTCCTTGAGAATAATGTCCCTTACGCTTTCGCGAAAGCGCACCTTGTCATTGGCCAAATCCATATCCTCCGTGGGTATAATGGCGTGTGTCTTAGCGCGCATCAAGCCAGGACTCCCTTTATAGAAAGCAAATGGAAAACGCTTTTTATTGTCATATAAGGTCACCGGTAGCAATGGTAAACCATGTTCAATAGCCAGGCGAAAAGCACCGTCCTTAAATCCATCTAATGTTAGTGACGGGTCTTCAGGAACACCTCCTTCCGGAAAGATGCAAATCCCGACGCCATCCTTAAGACGTTGTCTAGCACGATCAAAAACTTCTTTACGACTTCTGGGATTGCCACGGTCCACTAGAATACAGGTACGCTTGTAGAAAAACCCAAATATTGGAATCTTTGCCAGTTCTTTTTTTCCAACAAATACAAATGGATTCTTGGAGATCAATAGCATCATCATGATGTCAGTCATACTCGTATGATTAGCCACAAGCATATAACTTTGGATCTTTTGCATCTTTTCTTCCCTGACGATGCGCGGCCAGAATCCCATACCATAAATGATGATGGCCGCCCAGATTCTCGCCACCTTAAAAAATAAGTGGTAAGTAGATTCGGATATGGTCAGGATCAATAAAATTGGGAACATGATCAATATGGGAATTCCCATCAATAGATAGAACCAAATCCGATATAACGGCATTAATATGTATCGCAAAAACTTCAAGACGGGCAAAAATAATCGTTTTTCATTCACTATATACATGTTGTTTTTTGTTGACTATTGGTCTGGATTCTTAAATCCGGGCAAATAGCAAGCTTTATGAGTAGCTGATATGATTAATTTGGTGGCCAAGATGGATAAATCAACGCTCGCCTACTTGCTTGCCCTTAAAAAGGCCCCTTTGATTGGTGATATCATGGCCAAAAAGCTGATTCGGCATTTTGGTAGTGCAAAGGAGGTGTTCAGTCAACCGATGAGACATATATCGGCTGTTGAAGGAATGGGCGATAAAAAAGCTGAATTTGTCAGATATAAAAATGATTTGTTACGGCATGCGGAACGAGAAATTGCCTTTATAGAGCAACATCAAATACATTATCGAATCTATGACCAGGAGAATTATCCACCACGCCTGCAACACTGTATCGATGGCCCAATCGTTTATTTCGAAAAAGGCAATTTTAATCATTCTAATCCCTATGTTTTAAGTATTGTTGGTACCAGGCAAATTACCAGTCATGGCAGTGCCTTTCTCGAGCATCTCATTCAGGAAATTGCGCCACTCAACCCTATTATTGTAAGCGGTTATGCCTATGGTACGGATATACTGGCACACCGACTTGCCATTGAACACGGTTTACAAACGATTGCCGTTATGGCTCACGGACTCAACCAGACCTATCCACGCAACCATGCCAAGTATAACAATGAAATAATGGCAAATGGAGGTTTTGTAACAGATTACTGGCACACCGATAGCTTTGACCGAAAAAATTTTCTGGGCAGAAATCGAATTATTGCTGGATTAAGCGAAGCCACCATCGTGATTGAAAGCGATTCAAAAGGCGGCTCGCTGGTTACCGCAGATTTGGCCTCAGATTATCACAGGGAGGTATTTGCTGTGCCTGGCCGAGTATCTGATAAATATGCCACCGGTTGTAACAACCTGATCAAGCAAGCCAAGGCCCATTTGTTATCCAAGGCCGCAGATATTCCCTACATCCTGGGCTGGGAGAAACCACATACAGTCGTCCAAAAACAATTGTTTGTCAATTTAGAAAAAGACGAACAACGCATCTATGATTATTTACTGGAACGGGATCGCGAATTATTAGACCTAATAGCTCTACATATCAAAATTCCTGTTCACAAAACTGCCTCACTGTTGATGTCTATGGAACTCAAAGGAGTGGTGCGCCCCCTGCCCGGTAAGATGTTCAGTCTTGCTTGACACAGCATTAATAAAATAGAATCAAAGAGATAACTATCAATGTGGTCAAACCAGAGAGGAAGACGCCACCTAAGCTCCATCGATCAAGACCATTCTTTTTATATCTGAATAAACCAATACCAAATAATAACGGTGCTGCGATCATCATGGGTATGATCAATAATTCGTGAATAACACCACCGATGATCCGTGGCCATGAGATGAAAGACTGGCTCCAAACCCAGATGAAAAATAAGCTTGGAATTAGGCAAAGCGTAAAAAATCGACGGCTAGATTTCATAAATTACTCTTCCTTGTCAAAGAATTTGAGATCCCTTGTATTTTTCTGGACAGCAATCGCTGAAAACAGACACAAAAGAAATGACATGGCATAAAAACCTTTTTCACTCAGCTCTAGAGCAGCATTCCACAGCCCGACCACCAGCAACACGATCGCTGCGATGGTAACAAACCAGCTGATACCGTAATAGATTTCTGTGACCGCCACACCTTCTTGTCGGTCCCGAACAGCTTTTTGTAGAGATATAACCGCAAAAAGCCCAAGGAGTAGGATAGCAAAGTAATAGCCTTTTTCATTGAGTTCCATGGCTGCATTCCAAAGTCCGATGCAATAGGCCACCATACCCGTTAATAAAGCGACCCAAGAAGCCCCAATAAAAGCTGAAGTAGGTCTACCATCAAACACTTTTGATGGTTTAGTTGGTTGAATTTCCTTCTCAAATTGAATTTGTTTTGATTCCATGATCATTGATTTAGGATACAAACATCGGTTAGCCTGACCAGTTCAATTCACCAATTTTATTCAATATTACACGATATATTTTATTGAAATAAAATGTAAATCTCTATATTTCAGCGTTTAAATACAGGTAAATTGAACGAATTAAAACAACTCATTGAGGTACTAACGGATGAAGAAGCTGATGCGTTTATAGCTTTCGCGAAAGCGAAAAATAAAAGAAATGATGTTAAGAACATCCTGTTATTCCAATGGTTACGTGCAGGTAAAACAAAAGATTTATCCAAGGAGTTGTATGGGGTCAATAAGTCAGGCGCTTTGTATGCCCTTCAATCTCGGTTAAAGGAGAATTTGATGGAATTTATGGAATCCAAAATCTATGAAAAACAACCCGACCAGAGATTGACCAGGGAATTGGCAGTGGCCCAGCGCCTGCTGCAACGCGGTAAGTATAAATTGGGCCATAAAATTTTACAAAAGACGATTGATAGTGCTACAGGCACAGAATCTCATGCCTCGATCCTACAGCTATTTCAGACCAAGATCAACTACATCGACCAGGGTGCCCAACAAGATTTAGATCAGCTGCTTTGGCAAATGGAGCAAGCACAAAAAAATTATCAGTTGGAAATTGACTTGGTAAAGGTTTGTGCTTTGATCAATCGCGAACTCACCGCAAGTCCTAAACAAGCCCCTCAAATTATCGAGAAATATTTAGAACGCAGCCACCTCCTACCCAACCCCAACTGGTCTTTTACCGCCATGCACCGATTACTGGAAACTATTACTGAGGCTGCTGTAATCAGTTCGAATTTTAGCTTTATAGCAAAATGGTTAGAGGAATTGAATCAATTGCTCGCGATGAAGAAAACTGTAGCGGACCAGCACCCTGTACCCTATCTAGAAATTCTATATCTGCTCGCTGGTTCTTTCATGCGTGTGAGAGATTTCAACGCCTGTGGGAATCTGCTAGAAGAAATGGAACTCGCTATGGAAAGTTTTGGAAAAAGTTTTGTCAAACAGTATAGGGAACCTTGGATGGTGTTGAAGGCGTTACATCTTAATTATACGGGAAATGCGCTCCAGGCCATCGCTTTGATAGACCAAGAACACCATAGCAATCGAAGACTTCACTTGTTACTGGTAACCTTCCATTTCCAGCAAGAAAATTTTCAGCTGTCGAGGAGGTTACTGCGTGATTTTAATCACTCAGATCAATTTTACGTCCATCGCGAAGGGGTGGTCTGGATGATCAAAAAATACTTGTTGGAAATTATGGTTTTCATGGAACTGGGATTACCGGATTTGACCGATTCACGTTTGAGGAGCTTTAAAGGCTTTTTAAAAAAACATGAACATGCGATTGCTGAAGATCGTATTCCGGATTTTGTCAAAGTATTGGTAACTTATAACCAGCAACCAGATCAATTAAGAGAAGCAGCATATCAACAAAAAATACAGCAGTTAATGATGAAACAAGATCTCTGGCGAGAAGATCTTTTCAGTATCAGTTTTTACGCCTTTTTAAAAGCCCGAATGGAAAAAAAGAGTATTTATCAAGCTACACTGGAACTGATTGATCCTGATGTGTGATCCTTTTTAATTTGATACGGGAAGAATTCACCATAATTCATTCTATATACTCTATTTCTTACGCCAATACCTCACCTACATTTGTACCATGAACACTGAGCAAATCATTCAAAATTCCCTGGTAAAAGCCATGACATACCAAGATTACAGATCATTGGTAGAGCATCATGTAAAGGCAGGAACCCATACTGGAGCAGAAATCTCAGAAGCTCTTTCTCAATATACACAACTCAATCACCAGCGCATGAAACGCTTGGACAAAACCATGCGACTCAAGCCTGAGCACCTCAGTTTGCTTGAAGACTTAGATCTAGAAGCATATTTTCTGGTCATTACCGAAAGTTGGTGTGGAGATGCTGCTCAAACTATCCCAATGATCAACAAGGTAGCTACCGCCGCAGGAATCGATTTAAAAATCGTTTTAAGAGATCAAAATCTAGAATTAATGGATGAATTCCTCACAGAAGGAAATCGGGCGATAGCCAAGCTTATTTTAGTTTCTCGTATAGATCATCAAGTATTAGGAACCTGGGGACCACGACCAACTCCAGCAGCATCGATGGTGCAAACAGAGAAAAAGCTGAAGGGAAGGCTATCACCAGCCTTTAAAGAGCGGCTACAGCTCTGGTACAATAAAGACAAGGGCAAAAGCACTGAACGTGATCTGGTCTCCTTGCTACAATCAGCACTGGATAAAATGTAAATAAATTCGTTGAACAACACAGGTTGGTGTCAAAATATTCTTATCGTAGTAATTATTCTCCTACAAATCTTTGACAGGGTCTAGTCAATTGGGCGTGAAAGTCTTAAAATTTATTGAGTTCGTTCTCTGCTAAATTTGATAGCTGGTTGTGCATTAAAAGTCGAGGTAAGTTTACAGGTCTTAACAGTTTCCATCAGGCTTCCCAGCTTATTCTGACTATATTGACCACCAAGTATATTTCCTTGTACCTATGAATACCTTCCATCATTTTGATTTGGGCTATTGCGAACTGTTTATCATGGAAAATTATGTGATCAAACAAGTACGTGAGGGTCAGGTAGTAAAACCAGAAGAAACCAATTTATTTTTGGATGTAGTCCAACAATATTTTAAGGATCGCCCCTTTGTTTACCTGTCTAACCGAGCCTTCAGCTACTCAGTTAATCCAGTAGTTTACTTAAAAGCCGAAAATTTAAATCAGCTGATCGGTATCGGTATCATCGCCCGTGGTAAAGGAGGTGCCGTCAATGCCCAGTTTGAACGTCATTTTTATAACAAGCCTTTTGAAGTATTTGAAGGTTTGAGAGAAGCCATCGATTGGGCGGATGACCTGATCAAAAACCATTCAAGCTCTGCTGGAAGAATGACCAATCTTTGAGGCAGCCTAGTCTTTATCTGCCTTGTCTTCAGTGTCATTAGATTCGATAAAATCTACACTCTTTAGGATAGATTCTATCTCAAATAAATAATCTCGCTGAACAGAATTGGGGGCGCTGACATAACCTTCAATCATCAACCAAGTATTCCTGTCCTTGTTATAGATCGCATAATTGACAAAGGGTCCAGCCATAAATTTATTTTTCACCTCCCAGGTTCCTTTGGTTTCAAAGGCAAATCGGCCATCGATCTGGCTTTCGTTAAGATAAGGTGTAAATATAGGTTCGGTCTGAAAAACGCCTGGTTCATCTACCAGTATTTTTTCGGCGCTGATGGAGTCCCTGACCTTAATAATATCCTTTACCGTATTGGAATCTCTTTTGATGCGTTCAAAAGGAACCTCATAAATCATAAAGTCCATGGTACCTTCCTTAATCCTTCGGCGCAACCAATAAAAATCAGGTTTGATCTCTCCTTTATAGATACCATAGTGATAAGCTCTTGGGAATGTAATGTCTATCCCAAAACTTTTCTGAATCCGATCGGTATTGAGCGCCACCCTTTCCATAAGCTTTTGCTTGCGTTTAACCTCTCCTTTATTAAACACCTGAATAATGTCATCTGCATTTGAAGTGATCAAATCTGCTATATCCTGGGCATCAGTGCCCCTAACTACTACGCCTATCTGCGGATTGGCATAAGCGTTTTTCTTGACGTTGACCATACTGGTATCCTGATCCTTTTTAACCCATAGATAATTCCGGGATTTGGTCAAAATACCTTTAAAGGCGCTGGGTTTTACATGATTGAGGGTGAACAGTGGTTCTTCTCTAACGATACCTAAAATAGGTCGTGCAAATTCCTTTCTTATACTGTCGCCCAACGCTCCTTCCCAATCCTCATTTTCTATCACCACCATGATATCATTGAGACGGCCTATACTATCCTGTACGGTGACGCCGCTATCATCACAACTTACCAAACTAATGGCTAGTAAAAGGAGTAAACAATATTTTCTCATAAGCTTTATTTCAATTTTAAAACCGTTCCCGCTTGAAGGGCTTCAGATTTCTTTGGATTCAACGCTCTGATGGTTGCAATAGTCACGCCATATTTCTGAGAGATCTTCCATAAACTATCTCCACTGCGTACCGTATAGGTGGTAGGTGTTCCAGATGACTTTGAACTTCTTGTAGTTACTGGATTTCTGGGGTGGATGTACAAACGCTGTCCAATACGCAAGTTTGTACTGCGCAATCCGTTCCATCGTTTAATCTGGGACACGCTTACGCCATATTTATTGGCAATTTTGCCGAGATAATCACCACTTTTGACCCGATAAACCACCCGGCTTTCTGCTTTGACGAGTTCTGGTAATGGCTGCTCTCTTTTGTCAAATTCCGCTTTCGCGAAAGCGTAAACCGCCCCCTCATTGCTAACAAACTTTGCTGCATCTCTTAAAGGTAGCCTGAGGTAATAATCTTTGCCAGAGACCACAGGAATAATATCTAGTTTATAGGAAGGATTATGGAATTGAATTACCTCGATATCTTGATCAATAAACTGTGCTACATGTTCCAGAGCAATAGTATGCTTGACCCTGATGGTATCCGTAGCAATGCTTTTATATTCCGTTTGACGCGGTTGGAAACCATGCTCACTGGCATATTTGAACAAATACATCATGGATTGAAATGCCGGAACATATCCTGCAGTTTCTCTAGGCAGGTAATTACGTATATTCCAATAATTCTTGTAACCACCACTGCGCCTGATGGCTTTGTTAACATTACCAGGGCCAGAATTATAGGCGGCCAACACCAGATCCCAATCCCCATACACATTATACAAGCTGCGCATAAATCGACAAGCTGCCTGGGTAGATTTAATTGGATCCATGCGTTCATCTACATATGAATTGACCTCCAGACCATAATTGCGTCCTGTACTGAACATAAACTGCCAAAGCCCGGTAGCTCCTACCCTACTTTTTATTCTAGGGTCCAATGCACTTTCCACAATGGCCAGGTATTTCATCTCCAACGGAATATCATATTGGTCCAAAAAAGGCTCGAAAATGGGAAAATAATAGTCAGACAGCGTCATCAGACGTTCTAGATATACCCGCTGGTATCCCAATTTTTTATTGATTAATTTTTCCAGAATTGGGTTGTAGTCAATTTGAAAAGGAGTGGTCTCATTGATGGCTGCCAAACGAGCCTTCAGCGTATCTGTGGGAAGGCTTTTTTGCACGGTCTCACTATAGTCCATTTGTACAATCTCGTCATACATATAATCGTACATATCATTATTGTACAATTCCTGTAACAACTTGTCGTCAAAAGCATCCACCTCGGGATGCTTATTTAAGGACAATTGAAGCGAATCAACTCCCGGAATTTCTTGAACTGGAATCTCCCTTACGGGCAGCTGACTGAGACTGTCCTCTATCGCCTCTCTTTTCTTATACTCTTCGTAGGTAAGTATTTTGGAATTACTTTGGGTAGAATCTACAGGCGTCTGGGCAACACAAACCACCGTTCCCATTATCATCAATCCAACATTCGCCAAAAGCTTATACCTCATATTACGCTATTATTAATGATTGCACCTAAATCCCAAGAATTAACAAGACTATTTGATTCCTATCAATCTTTAAAATGATGGAACAATAAGCAGACCAAAAATCAATACAGGTGATAGTGGTCCTAAACACTCATTTATTCTTGAATAGCTGCGATCCCGGGTAAGGTTTTACCCTCCAGCATTTCAAGCATGGCACCACCGCCAGTTGAAACATAGCTTACACGATCCTCAAATCCAAATTGTTTTACTGCAGCCACAGAATCTCCCCCTCCCACTAACGAGAAGGCACCATTCTTTGTTGCTTCGGCCACAGAGTTTCCTAAGGCAATAGTTCCTTGGGCAAAGGCTTCCATTTCAAAGACACCGGCCGGACCGTTCCATAAAATCGTCTTGGCATTTTGCAGTACTTCGTGAAACTTCTGTCTGGAAGACTCACCTATGTCCAGACCCATCCATCCGCTGGGAATTTGATCAATAGAGGCCTTATCTTTGGTAGCCATTTCAGAAAATGCGTCAGCAATAACCACATCGACCGGCAAATGTATGTTGGTATTGGTCTCTTTGGCTTTTTCAAGAATATCCAGGGCCAATTCCAGTTTGTCTTCTTCTACAAGAGAGTCGCCAATCTCTCCTCCTTGTGCCATGATAAAGGTATAAGCCATACCACCTGCGATAATCAGGTCATCCACTTTGGAGAGAATATTTTCAATCACGGTTATTTTAGAGGATACCTTGGCTCCTCCCAAAATGGCTACCAACGGGCGATCTGGGGTCTCAAGCACCTTATTCAGGTTTTCGATCTCTCTATTCATTAATTTACCAAAACATTTTTCTTCGAAAAATTGCGCGATCACAGCCGTACTGGCGTGGGCACGGTGGGCTGTCCCAAATGCATCATTCACATAGACATCTCCCAGGGCGGATAGCGCTTTCGCGAAAGCTTCATCACCAGCCTGCTCTTCATCGTGGTACCTGAGATTTTCCAGTAAAAGAACTTCACCGGGTTCCAGCGCAGCAGCAGCTTGTTCTGCAGGTTCTCCAATGCAGTGCTCCACAAACTTAACTTGCACACCTAAGATATCACTCGCCTTATCCACCACGTGCCTCAATGAAAATCCTGGTTCGTTGTTTTTGGGTCGTCCTAAATGAGACATCAAAACTACCGCACCACCCTGTTCCAGAATATGGATAATAGTGTCTTTGGCCGCATGAATACGAGTGGCATCGGTTACTTGATGCTGCTCGTTAAGTGGTACGTTAAAGTCTACCCGGATCAAGGCCTTTTTATTTTCAAAATTGATTTGGTCTATGGTCATCTAATTTGTTTCTAAGTGTAAGTAACAAATATAAAACTTATGCCTGAAGAAATGCGGTTGTAGTCTTGAAGAAGCGCAATTAAACAACCACAACAAATTATTCAAGCGATCTCAGTCAAGCCATATGCAGTCACGGTTCTCGCGCAGTTAGGCTTAGATCGGGAAAGGTATTCGTTGGTCTGGCACAAGTGGAGTTATATTTGCATCATGCAATATCAGGATGTCCTGGGACTGGAACATATAAAAAAGCACTTACAATCTACGGTAGCAAATAGTAGAATTGCACACGCACAATTATTTGTTGGGCCGACAGGAAGCGGAGTTTTACCACTTGCGATTGCATATGCTCGTGACATCATTTGCAGATCTGGTCAGGATGCTTGTCACGCTCAGCTGGATAAACTAGCCCATCCAGATTTACATTTTTCGTTTCCCATGCCAGCCTCTGTTGGCTCATCAAATAGCAAAGCAAATTCAGACCTTTTTATTTCAGAATTTAGAGAGTTTGTGCTGAACCAAGCGTACGGGAGTCTTCCAGATTGGTATAAGGCTATTGATATAGAAAAAAAGAATGCAGAGATACGAGTAGCCGAAGCCCAGCTGATCATGAAAAAACTGAGCCTCAAGTCCTATGAAGGCGGCTATAAAGTACTGATCATGTGGGCTGCCGACAAGATGAACGCCGAAGCGTCCAATAAACTGCTCAAGCTCATTGAAGAGCCGCCCCCACAAACCATTATCATTTTAATAGCCGAGTCCACGGACAGGATCATCAATACGATTACCTCCAGGTGTCAGATCATACAAGTACCCAAGCTATATACCTCTGATATCGCAGAGGCTTTACAGGAAAGGCACCAGATTTCTAAAAGTCAAGCAGTTATGACTGCCAGACAAGCGGATGGAGATTTTAGAAAGGCGGTTCAATTTGCTCATAACGATACGGAGGAATTGCAATTTGAGCAGTGGTTTGTGCAATGGGTCCGTACTGCCTTTGTCGCAAAATCTAACCCTACAGCCATCAATGACTTACTGGATTGGGCGACCACAATCGCAGCGGTGAATCGAGAAACTCAATTGAGATTTCTTAATTTTTGTATAGAATTTTTCAGGCAGGCGATGCTATTGAATTATAAGGCGACACCCGCCGTCTATCTCTCGCCTAAAAGTTCGTTTGACCTGTCTAAATTTGCCCCTTTTGTGGATGGGGAACGTATGTTAGCCGTTCAAAAGGAATTACAGGATGCGATGTATCACGTCGAAAGAAATGCCAATGGAAAAATCGTATTTACTGATTTGAGCATTGGAATGACCCGTATTCTGCATTCAAAATAACCTATGCTTATTGGTCGCAACAAGATTAACAATTGTGCATTTCAATTGTTCGTTTCATCAACCATCGATTTCTGATCTATTTTTTCCGCTTTCCACCTTATATCTTACTTTATCGATCTATTCCACCTATATAGATAGATCTTATCATATGCATGGGTAATATAGGTTTTAGTTATTAAAAACAAGTTTAAATAAAGCGGTCTAACGCATGTTTTTAAATACGTATAGGAATCAACCTTTTTCATGGCTGAAATCCGCTTTAAATAGCTTAAAATCGTTTTTTTAGCACGTAGGTGATTGAACTGGCTTCTTTAGTGCCGATGGCTTTTAGATTTGACCATAATCCTAACAACATACCTTGAACAAATGGAATTTTCCGTTTTTGGTATCGTGCTGAAAGAATAGAAACATAAAGGCTATCAAACCACATAGGTTTCATTTTTATGATTTGATATTGGTCTTGGAAAAGATGGTGGACTGCCTTTTTATTAAAATGGTAAATATGCCTGGGCACATCGTAAGCTGCCCAAAACTTTCCAAAGAATTGAGCATCGTAGGAATTATAATTGGGTAGAGCTAAAATTAAAATTCCACCCGGTTTCAGCAAACGGCTGAGCAAATCTAATTGATCTTGTAGATCAGGAACATGCTCCAGCACGTGATACATAGTTATAACATCGAAAGAATGATCCTCGCAGGAGTCCAAGCTATGTTTTAAAATAATTTTTTTTGTGGCGGCAAATTGACGCGCTTTGGAATTTGGCTCAAATCCTATGGCATTGACATTGTGTTTTTGGAGATAGTTGACTAAATCTCCTATTCCAGCTCCGATATCCAAAACGCAGCCCTCGCCAGCATACTTTTTGACTAATTTGGTTTTGGATTTTAGATTGAAGGATTTTGCCCAATTATAGCAATACGCAAAAAAAGATTTTTCGCTATCGTTATGTGAAAGATATTCTTCACTTTCATAATAAGGATCTAAATTTTCTGGAACGGGAAAAGTTTTGAGCAATCCAGTACCCTTATCTTGACGAAGTTCAAAGGTCTCTTGAGTCAGAAAATAATCCTGTAACTTTAAATAAGTCGAGGAAAAATGTAGTTGATTCTTCATTGTTTCACGTGAAACTATCTGCCCATATGTACCAGAAGCACAGAAATATCACTTGGTGAAACTCCAGAAATTCGACTGGCTTGAGAAACGGTAACTGGTTGTACCGCGGTCAATTTCTCTCTGGCCTCGTAGGACAGTGATTTGATACTTTTATAATCATAATTGGGCGGTATCTTAACATTTTCAAGTCTGTGTAGCTTATCAGCATTCTCCTTTTCCTTGGCAATATATCCAGCGTATTTCACATGCACTTCCACTTGTTCGAGTACTTCCTTACCAACACCATGCTCGGATATGTAATCTTCTACTTGTTGGATGCGTCGCATATCCTCTAAATCAATTTGTGGCCTGGAAAAAATCTTGAACAGCTTATCATTTTGAGTAACCTTTTTGGTTCCCTTTGACTCCAAGATTGGATTGATCTCTTTGTAATCAAAACTGGTATCGCGTAAAAATTGAACCATTTTTTCAGACTCTTTAGCTTTCCGTTCCACCCTTCTAAGAGAATCTTCAGAAACAATTCCCATCTCATAAGCACGTGGCGTCAATCTCAAGTCGGCATTATCCTGACGTAGCAAAGTTCGATATTCAGCCCTAGAGGTGAACATACGATAAGGCTCTTCTGTACCTTTAGTGATTAAATCATCAACTAACACACCTATATACGCTTCATCTCTACTCAGAATAAAGGCCTCTTCTTCACGTATTTTTCTGACGGCGTTAATACCCGCCATCAGTCCTTGTGATGCCGCCTCTTCATATCCAGTTGTCCCATTAATCTGTCCAGCAAAATATAAATTGTTGACCAACTTTGTTTCTAGCGTATGTTTCAACTGGGTAGGTGGGAAATAATCGTATTCAATGGCATAACCTGGCCTGAAGAATTTGACGTTTTCGAAACCTACTACCGATCTTAAAGCTTTGAATTGAACATCTTCTGGAAGGGAGGTACTAAAACCATTAACGTATACTTCGCAAGTATCCCAACCCTCAGGCTCGACAAATAATTGATGACGATCTTTATCAGCAAACCTATGGATCTTATCTTCTATACTCGGACAATATCTGGGTCCGATGGATTGAATGCGACCATTGAACATTGGAGACCGATCAAAACCTTCTTGTAGCAATTCATGCACCAGCGGACTGGTATAAGTCATGTGACAATCCCGTTGAGAAGTGAGCGCTGTAGTTTGATTGGAATAGCTGAACTTGGAAGTGTTTGTATCCCCGGGTTGAGGTTCCATTTTAGAATAATCCAATGATCGTCCATCCACCCTGGGTGGTGTTCCCGTCTTCATACGACCAGCATCAAAACCAAGATCGACTAATTGCTCGGTGATGCCTTCAGCGGCACGTTCTCCTGCCCTACCACCTCCGAATTGTTTTTCACCGATATGAATTAAACCATTTAGAAAAGTACCATTGGTAAGTACAACAGCCTTACAGCGAACTTCTATACCCAATGAAGATTTCACCCCTACAACTCGATCTCCCTCAATCAATAATCCAGAAACCATTTCTTGATAAAAATCGAGATTGGGAATCGCCTCCAATTGCATACGCCACTCCTCAGCAAATCTCATACGGTCATTTTGAGTACGTGGGGACCACATGGCAGGACCTTTGGACTGATTGAGCATCTTGAATTGAATGGCACTTTTATCAGAAACAATTCCACTCAAACCTCCTAAAGCATCGATTTCCCTGACTATTTGACCCTTTGCAATACCTCCCATAGCAGGATTACAAGACATCTGACCAATGGTTTGCAGATTCATGGTTACAAGAAGTGTATGTGCACCCATATTGGCAGCAACGGCCGCTGCCTCACTTCCGGCATGACCAGCACCTACAACAATAACATCATATTCTTTATCGAACATAGCTTAATGTTTCACGTGAAACAATTTCATTTTTTCGTCTTCCTTCATTCGCATTAACTGCTTCTCTTGTGGAGAGGCATCGGTGTATCCACATAAATGTAATAGTCCATGCACTATAACCCGATGTAGCTCAGCTAAGGTATCCACCGAAAAAAGTACTGCATTCTCCGCCACTCGGTCTGTACTGATATAAACCTCGCCTTTGATCAAAGCGTCGTCCGTATAATCAAAAGTGATGATGTCCGTGTAAGTGTCATGTTCTAAGTGGTCCTGATTGATTCTAAGCAAATACTCATCGTCACAAAATACATAAGACAATTCGCCGATAGTTTTAGCTTCACTACTGGCCACTACATTGAGCCATCTTGCATACGTCACTTCATCTAATGGTGGGTAATCATTTTGATAATGAAATTCAATCATCCTTCTTGAAATACTCCTTTACTCGGTTACGAAATTCGGGCTGCAAAGGTAACACTTGTCGATTTAAAATCTCCTTGTTGTTAAAGTACTTAGCAGCGTCGGGAATATCTGCATTAGTATTGTTTTCAAATTCCCTTTGATTGGATTCCGCTTCTCTTTTATTCTCCTCTCCTTGCTCTAATCCAGCATCCTGAAGTTTGAGTAAATCATGTTGAATTTCCATCATTTGTTCTTGCACCTGGCGATTAAAACCCTGATCTAATAATTTACGCTCTACCGCTTTCATCTTATCGGTAATGTCACCTACTTTTCCCTCCAGGCCTTCCCGACGAATCATATCCTCAAGCTGATTTCGCAAGTCTTGCTGTTGCTTGTAAATTTCATAAATGCGCTGACTTTCTGCTTCACTTTCTCGATATCCAGACTCACCACCATCATCATTACCACTACCATTTCCGTTACCACCCTGACCATTATCGCCAGAACCATTATCTCCTTGAGTACCCTCCTGACCTTGGCCTTCTCCTTGACCCTGACCCGATTGTCCAGATTGTCCGCTTTGTCCAGATTGTCCTGATTGACCAGACCGGCCACTTTGCCCAGCTTGTCCATCTTGCCCTTGTTGGCCTTGCTCACCAGCTGAACCTGGGCTACCTTCTGATCCTGGTTGCTCTCCCTCTCCAGGTGAAGACTGTTGACCACTCTCCCCCTTTTTACCATCCTGACCTTGTTTAGATAGACTTTCCTGTTGTTTGATGATCGTAGGAAGTTGGAAACCACCACCCTCACCTGGCTGAGGTGGCCCAATACCAGGCATGGCCATGGCATTATTCATAGCGTCCAAGGTTTGGCTGAGTTTATCCGCCAGCGTATTCGCACCCTTTAGAGCAAATTGTTGCGCAACCTGACCTTGGGCCATTTGGAAATCAGCCAACTCTTTCAGTGCCTTGTCCAAATTATAATAGATGTCGGTTACCTCCTTGTTAATATCATCGCCAATTTTTGGATTGCGGGTAGCCAGTGCAAATAGACTATCATCCACATGCTCGAAGGCTCGTTCCAGGTCTTTTTGAACGCGCAATTTTTTTCCCAAATTCGGGCTAAGTCTATTCATCTGAGACATCTCATTCATGATATCTTCTTCCCCTTGGGAAAACAAGACCAAATTATCCAGAATTTGCCGTAACATATCTGCATCTTCCTTTATACTGTCCTGTGATTGTTGTTGCATCTGAGCAGCCATAGTCTGGGCCTGCCGTTTCATCATTTCGGCGGCCTTCTGTTGTTTTTTTTGGGCAGCGGGAATATCCTGATCATTTAACTGCTCACTGGCACCCTCTTGCTCCTCTTTAATTTGTTTACTGTCATCGGGATCAAATTCCAAATCCATAGGATCCTTCAAGCCTTCGTTTTCCTTTTCTAATTCTTTCAACTCTTTTTCCCATTCCTGGTACTCTTTGTTGAGCTTGTCCTGATCCTGGACCGAATTTTCTCCTTGCTGCTTCTTGGCTTGCTCCTCTTGACGTTCGGCGATCTCTGCCAGCTTCCTACCCAATTGCTCGTATTTCTGATTGACGTAATAACGTTTGGTCAACTCAAGTAACTGTTCCAGATTACGCTGCTGCTGCTTAGAATTCTTTTGGGATTCCTCCATTTTTTCCTTCAACTCTTCTGGATCCAGCTTATCCTGATATTCTTGTAGTTGTTTTAACAACTCCTCATTTCTTTTAATTTCCTCCGCACTTTTCTCCATACGATCTTCCAAGGCTTTCTTGTCAGGATCGTCTTGCTCACTGGACTTTTCAAAATTATCCTTCATGCGTTCCAACTCTTGGCGCATGCGTTGTTCCTGCTTTTGTTGCTTTTTTAAGGCTTGTTGTAATTTCCTTCTGTCATTAAAACTGCGTTCCTTCTTTTCCAACTGTTCTTGGGAAAGCTCCTCTAATTCTTTTTGCTGCATGTTCTGCTCCTTCAGCGCCTTTTCTAAATTTGAAACAGACTCTTTTTGCCGGGTCAACTGCTGATTTTCTTGCTCATCTTGAGAGGCTTTACGGAAACTAAATGATTGAGATTTGACAGATTTATAATTATTGACAGCATCATTATCAATAACTTCAAAATAAAAAGCATAACTTTTACCAGGTTCAAGCGGTAAATTCCCAGGGAAAGTGAACATAAATTCATCAAATGTTCCACGATTTCTACCTAAATCAACAGTTTGACGAGATGTTGGGTCTTCCGAAAGATAATATACCAATTGTACCGCTCTAATTCCGTAATCATCAGCCACTTGACCTTTAAAATACATGGTCTCAGGGTCCAAACTGTCCCGTTTCATCTGCACATCCAATTCTGGATATTCATCCTTGACAACATCCAATTTAAAATTTAATTCTTCATAGGCAGACACGCGGTCATTGGATGTAGTAATGCTATACCTCAAGGGATTCATGATCGCTTTCGCGAAAGCGAACCTATCTCCCTGTTTTGTAAAATCTTCCACCTTTTGATCAAAAGACAGCTGCAACTTTGTGGTAGCTTGTGTATCAATGTTCCAGGTTACCAAAGTGCCTTGAGGAACAACCGCGTTACCTGTACTAGTGATTACCTCGTCCGGTTTCCCTGTATGCTGTGGGTAATCCATGACCAATTCAAAGGCCTTGATCATCGGGATGTCGTCCACATTTAATCGATATGATTTACTGGTCACTTCATTGGCTGAGAGGAAAAAGTCTATTGAAGCATTGGGTTTTTGAAACACAAAACTGAATCTATCAGGAGCTTCTTGTGTCAAAAAATAAGTCTGATCATCAAAATGAATGCTTACAGATTCTGGCAAAACTCTCCCCTTTACCTCAAGATTCAATTTAAAATCTCTCCGTTGCAAAGTATTCAAATCAGCATTGAGTAAATGAAAAGAAAAAGGCGCTGGTGGGATGTATTCGTTATTGAAATCGGCGACGCGTTTGGCACTATCTGTAATTACGGCGTTATTTCCTGTGATGAACAACACTGCGATGATGGCGATAGGTATACCGAGATACGGTAAATATTTCTTGTTTTTTCGATAATCAATGGCCATTGAAAATGGTATCGGCTTTAGCGACTCGCTTTTTTGATTGATGCTGGCCCAGGTCAATTCATCATCTCCCCCATTGCGGTGTAATTGCAATACATTGACCAATTTATCAGATACTTCAGGGAAGTGAGTTCCTATCATTGCACTGGCATCTCTGAAATTGATTCCTGAAAATAATTTCAACAGACGAGCCAATGGAATACCAATGAATTTGATTAACAGAAAAAGTTCCATGACTATGAACAGAACAAAGAGAATGGTCCTACCAGTAGGATTAAGCCATAAAAAATGTTCAATGACTGCGGTAAACAATAGATACAACAATCCTAAGCCAATAAATAATATCACACCCTTCAACAACTGATTGCGATAATATTTACTGATAAATTTTTTGAGCTTAAGCTCTATAATCTCAAAGTTTGTCATGGCTCTAATAGTCGTCTATCTATGGTAAATATAACGGATTACCAATAGTTTATTTCAAATGCAGATTTTCCACCACTTTCATTTCCTTTCAATGACTGTTAAATGTGAATAACGATGGAAAATAAGAGCATTATGTTAAGATATTATTAACATTTACGACAACTATGTATATTTGACAATTACAAATCGCGTAAAGATGAATGACCTAAAATATTTAAGCGCCTATTTGGTACCGGTTTTATGTGTCATAGGCATTTCCAAGATGGACTATTGGCTGTATTTGACTCCAGTTGCCATCTTTATATTTGTCCCAATAGTAGAGCTTTGGATGCCTTCACTAACCAAAAATCTAAGTGAGGAAGAACGAGAGAGTAAAGTAAAAAATAAGTTTTTTGATGTCCTCCTGTGGCTTAACCTTCCTATAATCGCCGGAATACTGTACTATGGATTCTACACCTATTCAAACACGGCATTTGAAACTTATGAAACAATCGGCCTGATTGCCTCATTGGGTATTTTAGTGGGGAGCAACGGTATCAATGTAGCTCATGAACTAGGCCATCGGCAGGACAGCTGGGAGCGATTTCTAGGGAAAGCATTATTGCTGCCCAGTTTATACATGCATTTTTATATCGAGCATAACTACCACCACCATTTAAAAGCCGCTACTCCAGAGGATCCAGCAACGGCTAGATATAATGAGAACTTATATGCTTTTTGGTTCAGGTCTGTTTTCCAGCAGTACTGTAGTGCTTGGCGTATACAGATGAAGTTGAATAAGGCAGCCAATAGATCATTCTTTTCCGTCAACAATGATATGCTTTGGTTTACTGTAATCAAAATCACCTATTTAATGGTTATTGGTTTGGTATTCAATTGGTGGACGGCAGCGCTGGCAGTGGGGATCGCTGTACTCGGCTTCAGTTTGTTAGAAATCATCAACTATCTGGAACATTACGGTTTGCTCCGTGCGATGAAAAAATCTGGTAGGTATGAAGTGGTTCGGGAAAGGCACAGCTGGAATTCGAATCATGCGTTGGGACGTATTATGCTATATGAATTGACCCGACACAGTGATCACCACTATCGAGCGAGTAAAAAGTATCAAGTATTGGATTATCACGATATCTCACCACAATTACCTTACGGTTATCCTACCATGATGGTTATCGCCCTTGTGCCTCCTCTGTGGTTCAAGGTGGTGAACAAACATGTGCCTAAAGAGATGATAGAGTTGGCGTCTTCCTGAAATTCTTGATAAGGCTGCACAGCTTCCATGCTTTCAAGTGTGGGCATCTTGTTATCTTTGCCGCATCATTTTAAACCCAGAATTATGAGTGATCAGGTGCGCGTAAGATTTGCTCCCAGTCCTACAGGACCTCTACATATTGGTGGTGTGAGAACAGCGCTCTTCAATTATCTATTTGCCAAGCAACATCAGGGTACATTTATCTTACGGATTGAAGATACAGACCAGAATCGCTACGTACCTGGGGCTGAAGATTATATCATAGAAGCGCTCAATTGGTGTGGAATTCCCTATGATGAAGGACCTGGAAAAGAAGCTGAATGTGGACCATATCGCCAAAGTGAGCGTAAATCAATGTATAGAAAATATGCAGAGCAACTGATTGCCTCAGGTTCAGCTTACTATGCCTTTGATACCGCCGAAGAATTGGCCGAGGCCAGAGCAAAAGCAGAAGCCGACAAGCAAAACTTTATCTACAATCACCACAACCGCAAGGAATTTAAAAACTCGTTGAGCCTTACTGAAGAAGATGTTCAGCAAAGATTGGATAGCGGTGAGCCATATGTGGTAAGATTCAAACCTGAGCTGAAAAAGCTTTATATGTATGATGAAATCCGCGAAGGAATTGAGATCGACACCAGTTTGATGGACGACAAGGTACTGTTTAAAAGTGATGGGATGCCTACCTATCACCTGGCTAACGTGGTGGATGATCACGATATGCGCATTACCCATGTGATCCGAGGAGAAGAATGGTTACCCAGTATGGCGTTACATGTTTTGTTGTATGAAAGTTTTGGATGGCAGGCCCCAAAATTTGCCCACCTACCGCTGATTTTGAAACCCACTGGAAAGGGAAAATTAAGCAAGCGCGATGGAGACAAAATGGGCTTCTCTGTCTTCCCTCTGGAATGGAAGGATCCAAAAACAGGCGAAATTTCTCGAGGCTTCAGGGAAGATGGATTTCTTCCAGAAGCGATGGTTAATATCTTGGCTTTCTTGGGTTGGAATCCTGGTACAGAGCAGGAGATTTTCGGGTTGGATGAGCTGGTAAAAGCCTTTGGTTTGGATAAAGTTAATAGCTCTGGAGCTAAATATGATCCAGAAAAAGCAGAATGGTTCCAACAGCAATGGTTTGTTCAGCAGGATGATGCTGTTATAGGAGCCGCTTTCGCGAAAGCGATGCAAAAGAAAGGCATGGAGTACGGATCACAGGATTATGTGAATATGGTTGTAGGCATGGTCAAGGAACGTGCAGTCTTTGTGGAGGACTTGTTTGAATTGGCTGGATTTTTCTTTGTATCACCCAGCAGCTATGACGAGAAGAACGTACAAAAGGCCTGGAAACAGGATACCCCAGAGATCATGGGAAAAGTCGCAGAGATCATTGCGCAGACAGAAGATGAAAGCGCAGCAGGTCTCAGCAATGCGGTGAAAGGATGGATCAAGGAGCAGGAAATGGGATTTGGAAAGGTGATGATGCCCCTGCGATTAGCACTTGTAGGTAGCTTGATGGGACCGGATGTTTTTGAAATTGCGGCTATGATTGGGAAAAACGAATCCGTCCAACGTATCCAAAATGCCATCCATGAACTAAGCTAACAAAGCTGAAGGTTCTGATAAAAAAATGCGGCTGAGTAACTTCAGCCGCATTTTTTATCTGGTAATCATTGTTCAACAGAAAGTCAGGTTTTAAAAATAAAATCTTAAACCAGCACTGATGTAGCTGAAATTTCCTTCAAGATCCTCTCCCCCAACATTGGTACCAGTAAGGGCATTGAAAAATGCGTAATGATAATGTGCAGTGAGTCGGATGTTCCTGGTACCACCAGAAAATCCAATGACACCATTGAGATTTATCGGACTGGTATTCTGAAATTCTTCCATGGTGACTGGTTGTGCCGCCGTTCCTATCACCGCTTCATCATATCTATCTTCCTTGACTTTGAGTTCGCCATTAAGCATCAAAGCAGGTCCAGCCTCAATAGAAAAATAATCACTTTGGGCCACTTTCCAAGCGAGTAGAAATTTGATTTCTACCCCAAGCATATTCATATCAATTTGATCTCCTGTGGGTTGCTCCTGTACAGAGAATTGTTGATTAAAAATGCCCAGACTGTAAATCAAATCAAAATCATCCCTAAAATCTCCTCGGGTTTCAAAATTTAGTGACCAGCCTGTTTCACCCTGAACATCTACATCTGGACTACTGAATTGAAAAAAGGTGGCATCAGCGCCCAGCCCCAGACGGTTGTTATAAGTGGTTTTTCTGACAGGTACCGAATTACCAGCGTCTAGTGATGCGGTGAAAGGATGAGTAATATCCGTCACCAAAAATTCGTGATTGGATGGCCGCTCAATCGGAGCCTGCTCGCTAGATAAAATATGTTGAGCAATAGCTTGGGAGACACCTAGAATGGTCAAAATACAGATAAAATAAGTTTTCATAGGGATTGTAACAAAGAACACAAACATACTACTAATCCATTGTATCTTTAGATCAAAGATTTAAAACAAACACTAACCTTATAAAAATCAACAACATGGGACTAGGACCTTTTATATTACCTGTCTTACTCGTCATAGGTTTTTTCCTATTGCTGGGTGCCTTTTTTACAGTTAAACAACAAAGTGCGGCTATAATCGAGCGATTTGGGAAATTTACGAGCTTAAGACATTCAGGACTTCAAATGAAAATTCCTATTATCGACCGAGTGGCCGGAAGGGTCAATCTGAGGATTCAACAGCTGGATGTGATCGTTGAGACCAAAACAAAAGATGACGTATTTGTACGACTTAAAATATCCGTGCAATTTCAAGTCAGAAGAGAAAAGGTATATGATGCCTTTTATAAACTTGAAAATCCTCACGATCAGATTACTTCCTACGTGTTTGATGTAGTTCGCGCAGAGGTTCCAAAAATGAAACTGGATTATGTTTTTGAAAGAAAGGATGACATCGCTATCGCAGTAAAGTCAGAGTTAAATGATGCCATGATGGATTACGGATACGACATCATTAAGACCCTTGTAACAGACATTGACCCTGATATACAGGTTAAGGCTGCAATGAACCGAATTAATGCCTCAGAACGTGAAAAAACAGCTGCTGAGTATGAAGCTGAAGCCGAACGTATAAAAATCGTTGCCAAAGCACGTGCTGAAGCCGAATCAAAGCGTTTACAAGGACAAGGTATTGCAGACCAACGCAGGGAAATTGCAAGAGGTTTGGAAGAAAGTGTGGATGTATTGAACAACGTAGGTATCAATTCGCAAGAAGCGAGTGCACTCATCGTGGTCACCCAGCATTATGATACTTTACAGTCCATCGGTGAAGAAACCAATAGCAACTTGATCCTGCTGCCTAATTCACCACAAGCAGGAAGTGACATGCTCAACAACATGATCGCTAGTTTTACTGCTAGCGCGCATATAGGTGAACAAATGAAGAAAGCCAACGCTGGAAAAGATAAAGAAAATGAACAGAAAACTTCTAGACCTAGAAGGGGTAACAATTCAGATTCAGAACTGGAGCAGTAATTAATGTTTTAGAAAAGCAAAAGCCAGGCATGTTGATTACATGCCTGGCTTTTTTATAAATGATAAACTCTTATTTTCTTCCTTTCAATCCTACCAACTTATTCACCACTTTCAGCACAACAGCTTTCTTGGCGATCGAACTTACAACATTGGTTAAAATAGAAACAGCGGAAAAACTTTCCTTGACCTCATTGAGGTTAAGTTTCATAGTTTCCTGTTGAATTTGCTGTTGCAATTTCAAATACTTTAAGTCCCTATCAATTTGGTCAAAACTATTGTAAACTCTCATATTCTTCTATTGTAATATCTTCGTTGGCGTTGAAAAATTGCTTACTGGCTTTGGTAAGAAAATATTTTTCCAAAGATCCTTTTAAAAATAAGGTTAGGATAAACATGAGCACTAAATAAACCGCTCCCATGATTAAGTAACCAAGAGCTAGATCGTCCAATGCTTGTCCTAAATAGATGGCCGCAGCCACACTTAGAAAGAGTAAAGCAATCAATAAAAAGAAAGATAGTATCAGCTTATAACTTCCTGATACCACCCCTTTCATCGCCTTTTTAAAAAGATCGAGTTTGTGATAACTAATCGACGACTCAATGTACTCCTGAGTCGCCGTAGTAAATTCATTAAAATTTTCTGTGATTGATTTTCCCAAACCTCAGCTTATGCTTTTACAGTTGTCTTAGCGGCGGCTTTTTTAACTGCTCCATTCACCGTTTGAGGTTTCTGCAATTTCGCATTTTGGGTACGTAACTGCTCCAATTTATTTTCTAAAGCTACGATAGCATCATCTGCTTTATAGCTTGCACTGGATAATGCAGTTTCTATACGATCACCTACTGTTCCTCTTAACTCAGTAGCACGACTTGAAAGATTTGAAGTCAATTCGTTGGCCTTGGTAGATACCTGAGCATAAGTTTCCCTAGCTTTTTTATCAATATCTTTTTGGGCTTTCTTGGCCTGTTTTTTCAATTTTTTTCTGGTTATCTCTCCACTATCAGGAGCATATAACATTCCTGCGGCAACTCCAATAGCTGCTCCTGCAGCAAGAGCGATGAGTGCATTTGATGACTTAGACATAGTTGTAAATTTTTTATTGTTATTTTGCTTGATACAAATATATCTTGAAAGTCAAGGGATTGTAGTTAATAGGGCGTTAAGCTTACATTTTTCCTTATTAAAAATGTCATAATTACCGCTATTTCATCTTAAAATAAGTTAAAGTAAAAGATATTTACCAACGATTTATTAAAATAACAATCGATTTTTCCGTTTCGTAAATCGGTGTTTATCCTACTTTACCAGAGAATTATTGGTCTAGTTTGGCCCAGGTGTCTCGGAGTGTTACCGTACGATTGAACACCATTTTCTCCTCAGTTGAATCAGGATCCACACAGAAATATCCTTTACGTTGGAACTGAACGGTCTCCCCAACTGGAATTTGTCTCATCGCAGGTTCAGCCATTGCCGTAATAACCGATAGTGAATCTGGATTAATAAATTCCATAAAATCCTTTTCCTTATCCGTGTCCGGAGATGGAACAGAAAATAATCGATCGTACAATCTAACCTCCACTGGTAATGCGTGGACAGCACTCACCCAGTGTAAAGTGCCTTTCACCCTTCTCATACTTGCTTCAGTACCACTGCCACTTTTGGAATCAGGGTCATAGGTGGCATGAATTTCTGTAATATTTCCATCATCATCTTTAACACAAGAGGTTCCTTTGATTATGTAGGCATTTTTAAGGCGAACTTCCTTACCGATGGTTAATCGGAAATATTTTTTATTGGCCGACTCCTTAAAGTCTTCTCTTTCAATCCACAATTCCTTTGAAAATGGTACTTCTCTGTAACCCCTAGATTCATCCTCTTGGCTGTTTTCGGCCTGGAGCATTTCTTCCTGTCCATCAGGATAATTAGTAATGATTAATTTGATAGGATCTAACACACACATTACCCGGTTAGCTACCTTATTTAGATCATCGCGCAAATGAAATTCCAAGTGGTTCATGTCCACTAAATTATCCCGCTTTGCGATTCCGATGGAGTCAGCAAAATTCTTGATGGCGTTTGCTGTATAACCACGACGTCTTAATCCAGATATCGTCGTCATCCTAGGATCGTCCCATCCTGAAACAACCCCTTGATCAACCAATTTCTGTAATTTTCGTTTACTGGTGACGGTGTGAGAAACATTACGTCTCGCAAATTCACGTTGTTTAGGGCGAACTTTTTTATCCTCGACTACTTGATCGAGGAACCAATCGTAGAGTTCGCGGTGAGGTAAAAATTCCAGTGTACAAAAAGAATGAGATATCTGTTCGATATAATCACTCTCTCCGTGCGTCCAGTCGTACATCGGATATATTTTCCAGTCTGTGCCGGTACGGTGGTGGCTGCGATTCACTACCCTATACATGATGGGATCACGCATCAACATGTTATTAGATTGCATATCAATCTTGGCCCGTAATACATGCTCAGACTCACCATATTCACCATTCTTCATTCCTTCAAATAGTTGCAGGTTTTCTTCCACACTTCTATTCCTGTAAGGACCATCAACACCAGGTTCAGTAGGTGTTCCTTTTTGGGCGGCAATTTCCTCGCTAGATTGGGAATCTACATAAGCTTTTCCGTTCTTAATCAATTGAACTGCCCAATCGTACAGTTGTTGAAAATAATCTGAAGCAAAGCAAAGCTGATCCCATTCATAACCCAACCATTCCACATCTCGTTGGATCGCCTCAACATATTTGGCTTCCTCCTTGGCAGGATTGGTATCATCAAATCTCAAATTAACCGGCTTGTTATATTTTTCTCCGAGCCCAAAGTTTAAACAAATGGCACTGGCATGGCCGATGTGTAAGAAACCATTGGGTTCAGGTGGAAATCTAAACCTTAATAAGTCCTCTGACAGCCCCTGCTGCAAGTCTTCCTCGATGATATCTTCTATAAAATTGTTGGCGCGTTTTTCCTCACTCATTGCTATGCTTTTAACACCTACAAATCTAAGGTATATTTTACTCGCAAACATGAAGGCTCTATCTTTGTCCCATGCATCAAATACTACTTGAAAATGTACGTGTGGTCACCAACCACGGCTGCCTTAGGGAAGAAGAACTTATTGGCAGCGAATACCGTGTAGACCTAAGTGTTACTACAGATCTTACGAAAAGCGCACAAACTGATGAATTATCGGATACTGTAGATTATGTTTCCCTCAATCGCATCATTGTGGAGGAAATGGCTGTGCGTTCTAAGCTACTCGAACAAGTAGCACAACGAATTTTAGATCGGATATTTTCGGAAGAACCTATGGTTCAACGGGCACAGGTAAAAGTAGCCAAAATCAATCCTCCTATAGGCGGCGACGTTGAAAAGGTAATTGTCTTGATGGCTCAAGATCGTTGAGTCCATACATAGAGTTTTAGCTTAAATTCTTCCGGAAGAATAGGAAACGTAAGGAATTTTGTTATTTTTGCCCTCCCGATAGGGTACCATGGCCGAGTGGCTAGGCATGGGTCTGCAAAACCTAGTACAGCGGTTCGAATCCGCTTGGTACCTCTCAATCATCCCCAATCTGTATGGATTGGGGATTTTTTATGGGGTTTGGGGAATTTCCTTTGATCTATCTACCCCTTCTGTATCGGATTTCACCTTTTCGTTGAACTCTTCTAATCCTTCTAGATCTGGATCGATGGGTTCTACATTTTCAGGGATGATGTGCAATTGGTTTTCTAAATTTTCTGATGCGCTGGGAAAAGTACCCTTAAATACCAATACTATTCCACAAATACCAATGATGATAGCAATAATACGCTTGAGCCAAAATATCCTAAAAGGCGTGAGGTATCGATTCAAACTTTTGGCTGCAACGATTTTAATCAAATCAATCAGAAAATAAATTGCTAATACAGCAATGAAAAAATTACGTATACGAGCTGGATCGTTGTCCAAAGTAGGCCCAATACTGACGATCATTAGTAACCAAAACAATAATACACCTATATTGATGAAATTGAGAAAAAATCCTTTCATCAAAAGTTTGAGGTAATTGTTTTTTTGCGGAATAATTTCTGAGGTATTGATCTCTTTCAGGTAGGATTTCTTTGTTTTGATAAAGGAAATCACACCGTACAAACATAGAATTGCTCCACCAAAAATAAACAAGGCAGGGTCGTCTTTTAACTTATCCAATAAGGCGCTGGTAGCAAAATACCCAATGAGAATAAAGCAAAGATCTGCAATAATTACTCCCAAATCCAGCGATACAGCTGCCCTGAACCCTTTGATTACACTGGTTTCCAGAAGAGCAAAAAATACCGCTCCGGGCATAAATGCAAGTAAGAATCCAAGTGGGATAGCACTGATGATGTCGTCTAGCATGAACTACGTAGTTGTCGCTCAAAGGTAGCAAAACGGCATAGCTTATCAAATTGGAGAAAAACCACCTTCTTTATCGCCTATCCTGGCGTAGTTTACTAGGGATTTAACTAGTAAAGCATTTGAATAATTACCAAAAATTAGTTTGAAAATGAACAAAGAATAGAAACTTTCGCGTTGAGCGCTATTCTACTCGTGAATATGGATATCTCCACCCAGAATACTCTTTTTAGACACCTTTTTTGGGTGACCATATACATCCACTTCTCCACCAGCTCTAACATAAACATCTACTTCATCAGAGGCAAAGACTTCAACCTCTCCTCCAGCCTGTACCTTTACCTTGGTATAATCGGTTTTGAGATTTTGATTTTCCACAATACCGCCGGTGTTAGCAACAATTACCTGACTTTCTGATACACCCGATAGCTCTACTATCCCACCAGTAACCGCTCTGACCTGTAAATTTTTAACCGCCATTCCCGCTGTTACTCTGGCACCTTCCTGCACCCTAACTTCTAATCGATCCTGTTCAAAGAGTTCGTTAGATAGTATCACCGCACCCTCGTTGCCATCAATGGTTTTTAATGATTTGTAATACACGTGAACAAAAGTTTCTTCACCGTCAAAGATCTTATCGGATTTCATGCGGATTTTAAGCAATTCATTTTTCTGGACAAATTCTACATCTTCTGCATCCTGGCCCGTAATGACAATTTTGGATTCATCGGATTTAACCAGATTGACCGTAATTAGATCAAATACTTTGATGGTGTCGAAATCAGCTACATTAATTTCACGTGGATTTTGAGCAGGAAGTAATTGGAAAAAAGCCAAAAACACAAGAGAGAGAATAAGTTTCATAAGTATGGTTTAGGTAAGGATGCACTGAAATTTAAATTGTTACAGTTGAGTCAAAAAGCCATAGATCAAAATAGCCAACATGAGAAGCGCCCAAGTGTATGATACAACTTGGGCGCTCCTACTAACCAACCAAAAAACTTTATGAAAATTATTAAATAACCTTCACCTATGTAGTCATAGAGGTCCTTTCATCCTTACAAATCAGCTTCATACTTACCGGAATAACTTAGAGTTTTCAATAAGTTATAAAGTACTCTTCCTGTTGCATTGAATACTTAAAAATGAAATCAATAGAAAATCCCGGGTCGTCCAAAAGACTTCCCGGAATTTTCACTAACCAACCAAAAAACTTTATGAAAATTACTCTCATAACCTTCATTAATAATGTTTCAAATGCCGTGCCAAACTATTATGCATGCATAATAAAATAGAAGAATCCCGTCATCTAGGGAAAGACACGGGATTCTTACAAACCAACCAAAAAAACTCACTTTACTGCTTTTTCCATCCCGAAGAAAGCAATTACTTTATGAAAAATGTAATGAGTAGTACTACCCTTTTACAGCACAAATATCTTGCACTATCCGAACTACAGTAAAAAGGATTGGAAATATTTTAAATTTATCGGTAAACATCATATTAATTCGATGAATAACAATTTTTAAAGGTATTAAATGCTAATCTTCTCGAATAAAGTCAAATTCTAACCGGCTATCTGTATTAGAAATACTTGCCTTCAAGGTGTCACCAGATTTGAAATAATTAATATGAGTGGGGAACTCATTATCTAGATTCACAGCGGTAAATTCTTGATGACTACTTTCTATAATTTCAAAAACAGTAGGGGTTTCATTAACGCCCTTTACCTCCAGATACATCTGACCAGATTTGTAAGAATTGATCAACATTTCTTCGTAAAAAACGGTATCTCCATGATGGAGTGTCCATCCATAGCCTTGTAATTTTCCGTCTATTGTTGGATACCATCGCTCATACGTCTCCTGGTCAGGTTGATCCCCGACCCGCTGATACCTTCCCAACATCCAGGAATATGTATCTAAGGGTTCGGAAGATTCTTTACAGGACATACAACCGATCAACAGCAAAGTGATAAAAATTAACCGCATTTCAACGTCTTTTGAGCTTCCATGTATCAATATAATGAGCCGAGTTGGTATGGATTTCTAGCTGCAAAAATGGCATTCGGAGGTTTTCCGTGAAGAATTATTGTTTGTATTAACTTTCTACTTCTTCTCTACTCCCCACCATCCAGAAATCAAGGTGCTTTTTAACCAGATCAGCATTTTTTACCTTAACGTATACCTCGTCTCCCAGCGTATAGGTATTCTTGGTCCTGCGACCTACAACTGCAAATTCCTCTTCTACATACTCATAGCTATCGTCATCCAGATCGCCGAGCCTGACCATACCTTCACATTTATTGGATATGATTTCTACGTAAATACCCCAATCAGTTACGCCCGATATCACGCCCAGGAATTCCTCATCAGCATGATCCTTCATGTATTTGACTTGCATATACTTAATGGAATCCCTTTCGGCCTTTGTGGCCAAAATTTCCATATTGGTACTGTGAACGCATTTTTCTTCGTACAGCTTTTCATCCACACTTTTACCACCATCCAGGTAATGCTGTAACAAGCGATGCACCATCACGTCAGGATATCGCCTGATCGGACTGGTAAAGTGAGAGTAGTAGTCAAAGGCAAGGCCATAATGACCAATATTCTGTGTGGAATATTCTGCTTTGGACATGGTACGGATCGCCAGTGTATCTACCATATTTTGCTCTTTGGCTCCTTTTACCTTTTCCAAGAGCTTATTCAAGGAATGCGTGATGGTTTTACGATCCCGTAAATCTAGTTTGTGACCAAATTTAGTCACAATATTCGCTAATGCGCCAAGCTTTTCATCATTCGGCTCATCGTGAATCCTGTAAACAAAAGTTCGTTTAGGTTGTTTTTTACCGATAAAGGCAGCCACTTTACGATTGGCCAACAACATAAATTCCTCGATTAATTTATTGGCATCTTGTGAGGTTTTAAAATAGACTCCTGTGGGTTCTGCATTTTCATTTAAATGAAATTTGACCTCAGTTTTGTCAAAACTCAGCGCACCAGATTGCATGCGATTGGCACGCATCTTTTTGGCCAATCGGTCCAGGGTAAGGGTTGCCTCAACTATAGGTTCTTGTATTTGGGTTTGCTTTCGCGAAAGCGATATTTCAGCAGGGATGATTCCTTTTCCAGTTTCAATAATGTGTTGGGCTTCTTCATAGGCAAAACGCTGATCGGAATGGATGATGGTACGCCCAAACCATTCTTTGTGGATTTTACACTGTTCATCCATCTCAAAAATTGCTGAAAAACAGAGCTTGTCTTCATGCGGATTTAAGGAACATACACCATTGGATAGTACCTCGGGTAGCATAGGTACCACGCGATCCACTAAATAAACCGAGGTAGCACGGTCATACGCCTCGTGCTCTAACACACTGTCTGGCTTCACGTAGTGGGAAACATCAGCAATATGGATTCCTATTTCATACTTTCCATTGTCCAGCGGTTGGAAGGATAAGGCATCGTCAAAATCCTTAGCATCAGCTGGATCTATCGTATAAGTCAAGGTCTCCCGCATATCCCGACGTTTAGAAATTTCTTCTGCAGAGATGCTTGTATCCAGCTTTTGGGCATGGTTTTCTACATCTTCCGGAAATTCATAAGGTAGACCGTATTGCGCAAGAATAGCGTGAATTTCAGTATTGTGCTCGCCTGGATCGCCCAGGATATCTTTGACCCTCCCATTGGGAGAGTCCTGTTTTTCATTCCATGCCACAAACTCGACAAGCACCACTTGACCGTCCTTGGCTCCATTGATTTCACGTCCAGGAATAAAAAAATCAGTTTGAACTTTAGGATCAGTTACTTTGACAAAGGCAAATTTTTCATGTACCTCGATTTCCCCTACAAATTCGGTTTTCGATCTTTTAAGCACTCGGGTGATCTCACCTTCAGGCTGCTGTCCCCTGCGACGATGATACACGTAAACTTCTACCTCGTCACCATTGAGGGCTTGTCCTAACGATCTCCTAGGGATCATTATATCTTCTTCCAGTTCTTCTGTGATGACATAACCGGTTCCCCTAGAACTAACATCGATGATTCCAGTATAGTAATCGATGGCCTTAATGATTTTGAACTTGCCTCGATCGACTTCTTCAATTTTGCCTTTTGACTTGAGCTGGTGAAGTTTTTTTATGACTTGGTTGCGGCCGCTTGCATCGGTGATACTTAGTTTGGCGCAAATTTGCTTGTAATTATAACTATTATTCGGTTCTTGCTTTATGGCATTGAGTACCGACTGACTCAAATTCTGAAACTTTGTTTTTGAGTTTCTCTTTTTCTTTTTCTTCATATTGTGTACAAAGTTATGCTTTTAAAAGTTCATCCAATCAAAAGCCACTTAAAACCAATAAAATAACTTTCCAATAATCTTGAGTTAACATTATTTTAAGAAAGTTTATTATCTTTGTAACTGAGAATTACATCAAAGGTATTTCTCAAAAGAATGATGCGTTTTAAAAAGCCCTTACTTACTACCTATATATTTACTGGTATTCTTATCGCTGGACTGATCACGCTAATTATTCTGACTGCCAAGGCCCTGGATTCTGACGCCCATCGGTTACCCTATGAAACTTCCTCCAGCGCTACAACCATTTTCGGTCCTCAAACCCTTTAGTATTCTCTATTTTTCTAATTTTTTGCGGGTTCAATTTGTAAAAATTGCGTTCGTAGCCACTTTAGATGTTTTCAACATTTATATACAATAGATATTTTCTTTTTAAATTTTTAAATAAAAAATGATGATGATGATGTAGTGTGAATAGCGGTATAACTTTTCAGGTTTTTTTTTGCTTATGATTAACCTTTCAAGTTATCGCCACTTATTCACATGTTATAGAATTGTTAAGATATTGTTTTCTAGTTCGATGCAGATATAGGTCCATAGTTTTACACACCTGTTGACAATTCAATTGCTCAAATAAATGTCAATAAACAATAAAAATTCTGCTGTTGAATTCTGCAATAATTGGTCTGAAAACTCGCTAGAAAATCCTGTAGTTATATTTTGGATTTGACAATTAAAAATGGATATGGACTATTCCGTTCAATTTTGCAAACAAATTTTTTCCTTTGATATCAACAGGTTCTAAAATGTTTATGAATCGTGTAAAAGCGGGCTTGTTGATAACTGCTCAAGCGTATGTATTAGCTTAAATTTGTGGTATAAATATCTAGGTAATGAACATCTCTATAGGTAACGACCATGCAGGTCCAGATTATAAGAAAGCTATTGTCAAAATGCTGACGCAGCGCGGTCATCAAGTCACCAATCACGGTACGGATGATTTTGACAGTGTAGATTATCCTGATTTTGCTCATGCAGTAGGAAAAGATGTGGATCAAGCTAAAGCAGACCTTGGGGTATTGATTTGTGGAAGTGCACAAGGGGTTTCTATGACGGCCAACAAATATCAGAGTGTACGTGCTGCCGTATGTTGGACCAAGGAAATTGCTGGGTTATCTCGTGAACACAACAATGCCAATGTCATTTGTATTCCTGCCAGATTTACTTCCATACCTCAGGCAGTAGCACTGGTAGAAGCCTTTCTGGATACCGAATTTGCCGGTGGCCGCCACGATAGACGTGTCAACAAGATAGCCTGTTCCTAACAATTCCAGTGATGGATCTTTCCAAACGTCAGGCTTATTTTGATTTAGCCAAGGAATTGGTAGGTCGTTATCCACATTTAAAATTTGATGATCACTGTTATTGGCGTATTGCCTTGGACAACACCCTGAATAACAAATGGAAAAATGTGATTCCGCCTCCAGCCTATCGCAATTTGACCGAGGAACAACTGGATTACACCCTTCATTTGTTGCGTAGTTATCTTCAGGATGAGCAATTATTGCTGGAACACAATAAGAATTCATTAGCATACCGCCAGGACAATTGAATGTATCTTAGTGGCCAGAATGTGAAAGTAAAACCCACTAAAAGGGACGCTTTCACGAAAATAAATCCATGAAAAAAGAGGCCTCTATTATCATTCACCAACTGCGTACCGCCGTGCATCCACAGAAAAAACTCATGGAAATCTGGCGGGAATTGGAAGAATTTGAGGAAGATGAGCGAGAGGCCACACTCGATGCTTTGGATACCAGACGTCAGGAACTGATGGCCGAAGGTGATGAAGAATTTGGTGAAATGTTGGAAAAAATCATCACGGATATCAGGGTAGGTGTAAAACCGCCACGACCCAAAAATGTTCCCAAACGTTTCTAAGACTTTTCTAGACCAACAGCAAGGCTGCAGATGAACCATGGCTCTATCATTGAGTATCTATTTTAAATCCCTGAGTTAGCACTCACAACGTATGAAAATACAAACCAAAACCTTTGACGAATTAAGTACAGACCTGCTTTACGCGCTGTTGCGACTGCGGGCCGAAGTATTTGTGGTTGAACAGGATTGTGTTTATCAAGACATAGATAATAAGGACCAAAAAGCCATTCATATTTTAGGTTTCGAGGATTCGGATCTAGTAGCCTACACTAGATTTTTTGCACCAGGGATCTACTTTGAGCAGGCCAGTATTGGCAGAGTGGTGGTGAGAACGCAACATCGTGGTAAATCCTACGGGAAGGAAATAATGGAAGCCAGTATCGCTTTCGCGAAAGCGAATTCATACAACTCAATCAAGATTTCAGCCCAATGTTATTTGGACAACTTCTATAAAGAGCTTGGTTTTATAGACACTGGAGAGCGTTATCTGGAAGATGGTATTCCGCACCAGGCCATGACCATGGAGTTGACCTAATGACTCTGAAGATAGGTAGCGTTTTATTCTTTTTGAATTAAAGATTAGCACCTATTTACCAAGTACTTATCCAGTATGGAATTTCTGAAATCAAAAAACTACCACTTATACTGGTGATGAATGTTACCCAAAAGATTCTATGCGTTCGATAGATACGTCGGGCATGAACCCAGGGATAGAGAAAAATAAAAATGGGCAACACTAAAAGCATCCAACCATAGCTGTGCCATAATAATTGACTTAGTTTGCTAAGATCGGCCAAGATCAACGACGACCCCATTTTAAGTATAACAAAGGGAATCAATGCCAATACAAATAAGGCTTGATAATATACTTTCCATAATTCAAAACGCCTGATCTTGGCTGTGTGAAGTGTACCGGTCATCCAGCAAAGGAAACAAAAAACAAATCCGATGCTGGTGGAAAACAAGGCCATCAAAAATCTGCTTCTGAATTCTGAATTTAAACTAAAATCCTGGGTTGATCTGATGTAAAGAGGTTGAAGTTCATAAAACAATTCCAGCATTAACGGAACCGAGCACCTAATTAAAATAGTGAGCACAATACCTAAAAAAATACCCCACCAAAATCTGCCTGGCCCAATTTCATTGATGTTAAGTGTAGGCTTAGAAAAGAAAATAATGCGAGATTCTCTATTCATTCAGTTATTTTCTGTAACTCTGTTTCTGCGACCGAACAATCCTTATCCAAGGTTTCCATCTCCAGTGTAATGTGTTCAAATGCATATCCTTGAAGTATGTAAATAATCTTTTGCTTGATTTCTGCCAGCTCTGTCAGCGAACTTACACCTGTTACTCTGACATGGCTACTGAATACATGATGTTCACCATCTTGGGACCATAAATGCGTATGATGTAGGGAATCTACCTGAGCCAACGCGAGAATCTTGGTTTTGATGAGCTCTAGATCCACATCAGCAGGAACGCCTTGTAAAAACAAAAAACTCGTCTCGCGCAATCGCTTAAATACGTTATATAAAATGTATAATGTAATAACCAGGGAGAGGGCTGGATCCAAGTATAGATTGTCATAAAAATATAGGATAACAGCTACCACGAGTACGACGGCCCAACCCAACACATCTTCAATCAAGTGCCATGAGATGACCCGTTCATTCATGGATTTTCCCTTACTTAGTTTCCAAGCCGCAAATCCGTTGACGGCAACTCCCACGAGGGCAAAAAGAATCATTCCCTGGGCATCGCTGCTTTCTGGATGCAAGATTCTCATTATAGCCTCATAGATTACATAAGCCGAACCTAGTACCAGCACCAAACTATTAATCATCGCGCCCATCAGGGAAAAACGTCTGTACCCAAATGAATACCGCTTATCCGCCTGTTGTTGTGACTTGTGTTGTAAATACCAGCTCGTACCTAGAGAAAGGGAATCTCCCAGATCATGGACTGCATCAGAGATGATAGCAACGCTATTCACATAATACCCACCGATAAATTCCAATATGGTAAATCCCAAATTAAGAAAAAAAACCAGCTTTAAATTACTGGAGGCCTTGTGATGGTGATCGTGTGGCATGATAGAAAGGTAGGAAGATATCTCTATTTATTAAGCAAGGTGAACTTATTTTTTTCTTTCGCGAAAGCGGAATCAATAAGCGTGTTTTTGTCTGATAAAGCTTCAGGACTTGCTTTCCTGCCTGTTCTCAGTGCTTCAAAAACTGCTGCTTTTAATGATCATCATTGTGTCCATGGCCGTGATGACTAGTATTGCCAAAAGGTTTCCAGATAACATCTGCGCTTAGGATAAATCCATCTGAGGCGCATAGATCTCATCAAAAACCGGCGGTCTTGGCGTATCAATGTTCACCGTGAGAGAAAATACGCATGATCGCTTTTTTACTGTAAATATTTCCCGCCAACCTGTAAACCGTTTCTGTAGGAATGGCAACGACTCCTTCTTTGTTTAGGGTGTCAACTGCCTTTTCTATGTTTGTCCAAATGGGCGTCATAAGTGTAGACGAAATATGCTATAAATATTGCTTTCTAATAGGGAATCAACGATAGTATTTCTTCTTGAGCCAAAAAGACACTCTCACCAGTAATATCAAGGCAGGAACTTCCACTAATGGCCCTATAACCCCAGTAAATGCCTGACCTGAATTCAATCCAAACACGGCAATGGCTACCGCGATGGCCAGTTCAAAGTTATTTCCTGCTGCCGTAAAGGCGATGGCGGCATTTTCACTATAGGTTGCGCCTCGATATTTACTGATAAAAAACCCAATTAAAAACATTACTATAAAGTAGATCAACAGCGGTACGGCGTTCAACAGCACGTCATAAGGGATCTCTACGATCAGCTCCCCTTTAAGAGAAAACATCAACACAATCGTCAATAACAGCGCAATCAGCGTCAAGGGAGAAATGGAAGGAATAAATACCTGTTCATACCATTGCTTACTTTTAAGCCGCACTAAAATCAAACGACTGAGAATACCCAGTAAGAAAGGTATGCCTAAATAAATCGCGACACTCTCTGCGATGGTGGCAATGGAAATGTTCACGATGGCACCATCAATGCCAAAATAAGGCGGTAATATCGTAATGAACAGCCAGGCATAAAAGGAATAGGCAAAGACCTGAAAAACACTATTGAGTGCCACCAGTCCCGCGCCGTATTCTGGAGATCCGTCAGCAAGGTCATTCCATACTAGTACCATGGCGATACAGCGAGCAAGTCCTATTAAAATAAGCCCAACCATATACGCTGGGTGATCCTGTAAAAAGATCAATGCCAGAGCAAACATCAACACTGGACCGATGATCCAATTGAGCAGCAGGGAAATGCTCAGGATCTTGGTGTTTTTAAAGACTTTGGGCAATAGTTTATAGTCGGCCTTGGCCAAAGGCGGATACATCATTAAAATCAATCCAATGGCAATCGGGATATTAGTCGTTCCTGAATTCATGGTATTGATCACCTCAGAAATTGATGGATATACATATCCCAAAGCGACACCTATGGCCATGGCCAGAAATATCCAAAGGGTCAAATTACGGTCGAGGAAGCCGAGTTTCTTTTTCATTGGATTTGAGAAAAAACATAATAGAGTTCCGCAGCAATTTCCAGACTTCTAGAGAAATATACTTCCTCTTGCTCTGGGCTGCCATCCGAAGATTTAGGATCTTGGTAGGGTAGTGCAATCCGACGCAAAGCACCTGGAATAAACGGGCAATCATTATCGGCACTAGAACAGGTCAGTATTGCCGCAAAATCCTGGGTAGGATTGAACAGGTGATCATATTTTTTTGAAAACCCTATGATGGATGGGGAGGCCTGATCAAATCGTATGCTGTGGATAGGATTTTTCCCATTACTCAAAGTTTCCATTCTGAAGCCGGCAGCGACTAAAGCTTCTGCAGCAGCCGGGAAAAGCGCCGTGGCTTCGGTTCCACCAGAATAGCAAAATAGGTTGGACAGCTTAAAGTAAGCAGCCATTGTTTGCGCCCATACCTGGGACAAATGACTGCGTCTGGAATTATGCGTACAAATAAAGATCAAGTTGATTATTTGAGAATGATCTTTGCGATCCTGAACAAAATCACGCAATTGGTTGAGGTTTTGCTTTCGCGAAAGCGGTATTTCTACCTCCTTTAAATCTCTGATCGTGTTTTCAATGTGGTCAAACATGAGTATCGTCTTTTAGCAGCAGCCTGATCCCGGAGCGCAGGAATTTTCTTGGGACAGTTGGGACAGCCTGATTTTTGGTTTTTGCGGAGAGATCCCACAAGCTTCTTTGGCTAGACAATCTGTGGCTGTGCTTACCAAATGAAAATTCGTCCCATCATGTTCAAGCAGATATTTTCCGATGGTATGGGACTGATATTCTACTTCAATCTGTGCATTAGGTAGGCCTAAGGTTGTCTCTGCCATGCTGATAATTGATAGCAATTTTTGTGGAGATAGGCGATGGTCGGTATCATCATCTGTCCAGAGTTGGAAGTTGATCTTGGTTTCCAGGCGCTCAGTCCCTCCACAATCCACAAAGTGACGCAGTATCTTGCCTACTTCAGTCACATGAAAATGAGCGGGAACTTGTTGACCGTTTTCCAGTTGGAACTGCAACACGTCTGTCTTGGACAGCAAGTCTTTGAGGGTGGATAAATTCATGGCTTATATTGTAATATTACGATTATTGAAACTAAATTTTTTTAACAGCAGTCGTTTAAAATAGCAGCATCGAGGTTGAGGAAAGGGGAAAGCAAGTCTTTCATTACAGACCAATTTTTTTGGTCGATACAGTAACAAACACTTGTGCCCTCGACACTGCCTTTTATAAGTCCAGCAGATTTAAGTTCTTTTAAATGTTGTGAAATGGTAGGTTGCGCTAGCCCAACGACATCAACAATATCACCGCAGACGCAAGATCGGCGAGCAAATAAATACTGAATAATGGCGATGCGCGCAGGATGGGCCAAGGCTTTGGTCATTCTGGCCATATGGTTTTGTGCAGGGGTAAATATTTCTGACTTGGTCGCTCCCATCTTATTGATTGTGAAAATACAATGAAGTAATGAAAGCACCAAAAACTTTTATCCCTCTGGATCGATTTTTGTGATATACAACTCAACTCGTCGATCCAGTTTATCTATCCCTCCCAAGGGTTTGGTGCGCCCAAAACCTTTGTATTTCATGCGTTTGTACCACACGCCGCGTTTTCTCAGAATGTTGAATATAGCTTTGGCGCGATCATGGGACAGGTTTGATTTACGGGTGTCTCGATTGTAGGCATCTTTGTAAACCGGATTGATACAACACACATGACCATGGATTTCAAAATGGATATCCTCTCGGGCGACCAGGATTTCGGCAACCCTTTCCAGTAAAGGTTGGGATTCTTCCAGAACAGTAGAGCGCCCTTTGTAGAAAAGGATGTTTTCCAAACGTATTATTTCGCCTTTTTTCAAGTTCTTTTTAAGCAAACTTTTAAAGGGTTCCTGCGTGTTGTCAAAGGGTGGATCTAGATTGGTGGGTATATCTAGGTATTCTTCTTCTATTTCCTCTTCTACTGGGTTTATTTTTTCTTCTTCCATCGAAGTAGACGTCGGGATTGCCTCCTGAGATTCGGACTGTTGAATAACGGTTTCAATCACCTTTTTTTCATAGGTCTTGATTTCCTCTTGTTCTTTTTCGGTGAGTTCATTTTTGCTGAGCTTGGCGATCTCAATGCGGTCGGCGATATTCTTTTTGAGAGAGAACACAATATCCACCCTGCGATTTTGGGCTCGCTCATCTTCTACGGTTAGTTCTTCCGAACCTTCCTCCAAAGCGATTTCCCCTTTTCCTTCGATAGTTTTTTTGATGTGGTCGGTGGTGATGCGATGTTCTTGGAGCCATTCGGAAACAGTTTCCACCCTGCGATTGGACAGATCCATATTATACTCATAGGAGCCTCTATCGTCACAATAACCATAAATCTGCACGTCCAACAGAGGTTTATACAACAGATCATCAAAAAATGCATTGAGCTGCTTGCCCTCGCTAAAAGAAAATTGATCCTTGTCCAGATCAAAATACACCGTGTGCGATTCAGTGAGTTGCGCCTGGCAGAGACAGCCGAAAAATAATATGACCAGTAGGAGTTTGTGCATTATTTCAATATACGTTGGTACTGGCTTTCATCTTCCAAAACTTCAATTGCTGCCTTGATTTCTGGATTGTTTTTAATCTGATAGTTATAGAGACCTTCCCGGTAAAAATACCTTTTGACAATCTCATCGGTAAGCAGGCTTTTTATTTCTGGCTTTTTATCCATAATTTCCTTTCTCTTGGCCTGCTGGATAATTTTGATCATGGCGTCATAAGAAGTTTTGATATCGTCATCCAATTCCTCATTGCGTGCGGTTTGGTATGCTTTCGCGAAAGCGGACTCTGTTACAGTTTCAAACTGGAAACCTCTTGCTTCTACCCAATTCACGAAGTCTTGGAAATCTTCATCGGTAAACTGGATTTTATATAAATCTTCATACTGATGCTTGTAATAGTATTCGGTCGCATAGTCAAAAATCGAATTCTCTTTGAGTAGGGCTGTGGTAATAGGGGAGTAGGCAGCAGTTTCAATATTGATGTCTGGTTCAATACCACCACCATCATAGACTGTACGACCGCTGTTCACTGTTTTATAGGCTTTATAATCTTCTTGTTTGGTTCTCACTGCATCACCATTTTCATCCCGATTCCAATAGTCCAGCGCCTGAATACATCGGCCTGCAGGCGTGTAATATCTAGAGATGGTGATTTTTACCTGGGTACCATAAGAAAGCGGTTTGGGTCTTTGCACCAAACCTTTACCAAAACTTCTTGCACCTACAATCACGCCCCTGTCATAATCTTGAATACTACCGCTCACAATCTCACTGGCACTAGCACTGCGCCCGTTGATCAAAATTGCAAGAGGCATTCCCTCAAATTCTTCATTGCGTTTAGTCAGGTAGGTTTTGTTATACTTATCGATATGGGATTGGGTGCTGGTAATCAATTTACCCCTGGGAACGAATAGGTTGGACACATTGACTGCCTCGCTTAATAAACCACCTGGATTCCCACGCAAGTCTAGGATGATTTTTTTGGCACCCTTTTCCTTTAGATCTTCAATTGCCGCTTTGGTTTCCTTGGATGCCTTTTCATTAAATTTTGAAAGGACCACATAACCTATTTCTGGTGTGGCCATTTCGTAAAATGGAACTGCCTGTACATCTACACCTGCTCTTTTAAGTGTGGCAGAATTGGTTTTACCCTGTCGTTTGTAAACCACCGTCAATTCTGAACCTTCAGAACCTTTGAGCAAATCTCCTGCATTGTCATCATAATCAGAGATCATGACATTGTCGATTTGTATAATTTCATCCCCAGCTTTAAGACCAGCTTTATCTGCCGGGTAATCCTTCCATGGTTCAACGATGATAATTTTGTCATCCCGAGAACTTACTTGCGCACCAATTCCAGTATAAGAGCCTCGACGGTTAATTTTTGATTCTTCTACCTCCTGTTCAGTCCAGTAGACTGTATATGGATCCAATTCCTCCAGCATACCCTCAATGGCTTTATCCATCAAATCGGCTGGATTAGTGTCATCCACATAATTCATATTGATTTGTTTATACATTTCTGTAAAAATCTCGATCTGTTTGGCGATCTCAAAAAAATCATTTTGAAAACTGGCCGTAGATAAGAGCAAACCTGCGGCAATAATGGGCAACAAAATCTGCCTTTTGATATTTATACTGGAATGTTTTGAACTCATTTGTGTAAAAATCTGGGAATTAAATATAGACTAAAACGATGTAAGCGCCATATTCTTGTCTTAGAAGCTGTTTTTCAAGTGTTTTGAATAAATCTTTAATAGGTTTTATGTAGAAGGATATCTTTTATTGAGCTCCTTGATCAACCCAGCTACCAAACTTATACAATGCTTAAAATCTGGTATTTTACCGGACTGATAAATGAATAAAAACTCTAAAGGTGTTTCAGTTTGGAGCTGGTGTTGTTGTAGGCGATAACTCTCCCTGAGTAGGCGTTTGACACGATTGCGGTCTGTGGCCTTTTTAAAATAACGCTTAGAAACACTCACACCCATTTGATGGGAATTGCACCTTTCCCCCATGTGGAAAACACAACGTACGGCTCCCTTACGTATGGATTGGCCGTCCGTAAAGAGACGTTCAATAGCTTTTCTACTCTTGAGTTTCTTGTTTTTCCCCAATGAAAATTTCATGGGTGCAAAGATAGGGAAGCCATATATGGTAAAGTAAAAAACCGATAGCGGAAAGTCATCGTTTTTGGGTGTAGTGACTGCTTTTCAATCCTTGGAACATGTAGATCGGACCAGTCCAACAGGCACCTGGATTTTATGTCCAGTGATATCGCTGGCTCTCCTCGATAAATAACTTTGTCTTTTTGATTGAAAGTAATCATGCTTAACCAGTTCGTTGAATAGGCTTTTATAGCTTTATTTATGTCTAAAGTAATTCTCTTGTGGGGGTAGCGATGCTGCAGGTGCCATTCTATTTGTTTTGAAAACCTCTGTATGCTTCGTTGAAGTATTTGATTTTCATTATAAATAACTGATTTAGTTAGGAAAATAATGATAAGGCTTGAGACCTGTTGAAACAGCGATTTAAACAGGCATTGGATATAGTTGACAAATACAATCTCCAGTTATAGAGTTTCCAGAAGTTCAGCATCAGACTCAATTCACCCTGAGCGACCTATAGTTTACAGTTGTAATTCGCCTTCCGACCACCATCAAAAATCTTACAAGGATAAAGGTTGGCCACGGGCGATAATATTCTTGCTAATGAGTATTGACGGAAGATATTGATGCTCTTAGCATCTTGGTCATTCAAATCAAGCCTATTTATTTTAACTTCTGCAATTATCTGGATGGCGGTATATTTGTCCTATGACGAGAGACGAAAAGCTCAAGGAACGATGGGCACGAACCGTGGCCTTTTTTCAGGACAGATTTGCTGATGGAGATGAGATGGACTTGGATGGGATACTTTTTGTGATCGGAGTCCAAGAATTAGGTCAGCTGCATAGAAAATTTAAGAAGGATGAAAAGCTGCAGCTCATGCATATCGCAATTTGTAGGGTGTTGGAACCTTACGGGTACTATGAATTCTCGCATTTCGACGACGACAAGTGGCCACACTATATTATGAAAGAGAAACTACCGGCACTTAAAGCTGGAGAGCAGAGTTTACTGATGAAGGAGGCCATAGTGAATTATATGCTGGTTGGCGAACTTATCGAGTAGACTGCTTTCTTTTTTCACTGGTGACCAGAATGACCGCAAAAATAATTACTGCCGTGGCCAGGCCTTGCCATAAATTGAAGCGTTCACCATCCATAATTCCCCATGTCAAACCTATGATGGGCATTAGGTAGGTCACAGAGCTGGCAAAAACAGGGGAGGTAATCTGTACCAATTTATTAAACATAATTTTTGCTGCGACTGTACCGAATAAGCAGAGGATCAAGATATATCCTAAACTGGTCAAAACATCTTCATCCTGATAATCCAAGGAGGCTCCATCTGAAGCAAAGAAAACAATCAAGGCTAGCGGTAAGATGAATACAAAATTTCCGGTAGCAATGGCCAGGGGCTTGACCTCTTGCAGGTATTTTTTGATGATATTGACATTGGTGGCATAACAGCTACAAGCTATAAACACAAGGCCAGCAAAAAGATAATTTTGATCTGGATTATTTTCCATGCCTGCAAACACTAATCCTATGGCTCCGGCCAATCCGATAATAACACCCAAGAGCTGCTTTCGGGAAAATGATATCCCAAATACCAAGGCTCCCAGAATTAAAGTAATCAACGGGACAGTCGAATTGAGAATCGCACTGATCGCACTATCAATCTCGGTTTGTGCATAAGCAAATAAAAACGCTGGAAATAATGTACCTAGCAAACCCGATATGAATAACCACAACCAGTCCTTTTTGGAGGTTTTGGCAAAAGATCTCCAGCCGATACTTATGAGGATCAAGGAGGACAAAATTGTGCGTAATGCTCCAACTTGTAAAGGCTGTAAAGTAAAGGTGTCGCCTTCTTCCCCCAAGGCTTTTTTGATCAGAATGAATGAAGTACCCCAGATAACACTAAGGCTGAACAAATAAACATATTTTAATCGGGATGGATTCATTGGCAAATTAGAGCTGCAAAGGTCAGCTATTTTTATCCAAAGTTTATCCAAAAGAAAAACCCGATTTGAAATCTTATTTCAAATCGGGTTTAAACTATTATTATTTAAAATCAACTATTAAATGCTCTTAATACTCCAGAATAGGTTCCTGTAGCAACTCCGTCGGGTGTAACAATGGAAAATGTGAGTGTGTACCGATTTCCATCACGACTTATACTTAATGTTCCATCCTCTCCTTCTGCTTCAGTGGCGCACATTTCAGTTTGAGAATTACAATCCAAACCGTAACTTAACACGGTGATGGCAAAGTCTTCAGTTGAATTACTGAAACTATAAGTTCCTTCCTTTAAACCAGAAGATTGATCAGTCCATAATTCAAAATATATAACATCACCCATCCCAGAGGCTTCTCCAGCTTCATCAAGGTTAACGCCGTTTGAGAAAAGGGAAATATCAAAATTATAGATTCCGGTAGGTCCCTCTCCGTAATTCAAAACGACACCCTTATTCAGCGAATAGGAGCTTCCGTCAACGCTAAAGCTACCCGTTGCGCTGCTCGATGAACCGCCATCATCGTCACTACTACATGATATCAATGAAACGACAACAAATGCTGTCAACAAAAAAGATTTAAAAATTTTCATATGGTTGGATTTAATTTAGGGCAATAATAGGTAAAATCCAGTCAATTCCAATTTTCTTTCCTTGTAGCGTAAATTTTAATTCTGCCACCGCAGCGATTCCAACATTTTGATCATGTCCTTTTTTACATAGTCTGCGGCAGGTAATATGGAATCGTAGTTGGGTTGCGAATAAAAGTAGAGCGAAGCCGTTAAAAAGTGATTCAAACTATCGGTGACGTAGAATTGAGCATTAGAAGCCGCATTTCCTTCAATTTCATACATCATACCATAGGTGCGATCCAATTCATTGGCAAAAGGAAAGTCCTTAATCACATCGGCTTTTTGATTGTGATCATAGGAAAGCTTTTGCCCATCGATAAGTAATTCTCTTAAATTGTCTTTTACAGGTCTATAAGTCAGATAAAGGGTGGCTTCCATTTGTGGATACTCAATCTTCATAGAACAATCACGTTTAGATAATACGCGGGCAAATTCGTTCACTTGAAAACTGAACGGGCAGTCCTTTGTATCCAATTGGACGTAATTTGCTTCTGGGTAGTCCAAAGCCAATTGTCCGCTGGGTTTTGGCAAGACATTATCATTGCCACATTTTGCCAACATCAGGCAAAGGCCGATAATAAAAAGAAGTTTTAGGCTATCGTACATTTCAGTTGTTTGATACGTTTTTTATCCATCACTTCCACCAAGAACGTCATGTTGCCAAAATTTATTTGATCCAGCTTACGCGGAAAGGAACCGGTCTGTTCCAATAAAAATCCTGCGATGGTTTCAGATTCCCCCTTGGCATCTTCAAAAGCGCTGATCTGTTCCTCATCCAAATCCAATACCCTATAAAAATCTTTGAGTTGGGTTTTACCTTCAAATACATAGTTGTGGTCGTCAAGCTTTGAATATACCACATCCTCTTCATCAAATTCATCACTGATGTCACCTACAATTTCTTCAATAATATCTTCCAAAGAAATGAGTCCGCTGGTCCCCCCATACTCATCTACCACGATGGCGATGTGCTTCTTTTTTTCCTGGAATTCCTTCAATAGGTCATCTAGTTTTTTATTTTCTGGAACAAAATAAGCCTCTCTAAGAAGCTTCGTCCATTCAAAATTCTTCCGATCAATATATGGCAGTAAATCCTTGACATAAAGCACCCCTGTGATTTGATCTACACTTTCTTTGTAGCAAGGGATGCGGGAATACCCATTCTCAATTACCTGGGGAATAATTTCTCTAAAGGGTAAGCTCTCGTCCAGTGCAAAAACATCCGTACGATTGCGCATGACATTTTTGGTCTGAGTATTTCCAAAACTCACGATACCTTGCAGTAGTTGTTGTTCCTCATCGGTGGTATCGTTTTCATCGGTAAGTTCCAAGGCCTGGGAAAGCTGTGAAACTGTGATGTTAGACTTCTTGCTGCCCAGTCTGTCCTGAATTTTCAGCGTGACATACCTCATCGGCAGGCTCAGAAAGCTAAACAGCTTATCCAGCACGTTTAACGGGATGGCCATAAAACTAGAAAAACCTTTTGGATTGCGGTTGGCATAAACTTTTGGGAAAATCTCGCCAAAAAGCAAGATCAAAAAGGTCACTACCACCACCTCGATAAAAAACCTAATATCCAATTCAAAACTGATAAAGGAGTCGATTTGGATGGGTTGGATACTAGCAAACCACACTTCGGATAATAACCCAAATATCAAGACTGAGGTGATATTAATCGCATTATTGGCAATGAGAATAGTAGCCAATAGTTTTTTAGGTCGTTCCAATAACTTGTTGACGATGCTGCGTCTAGGAAAATCTTCGGCTTCGTCCTCCAGTTCAGTATTTGACAGACTGAAAAACGCGACTTCAGCACCGCTGATCAGGGCACTACAAATCAGTAAAAGAACAAATACGACCACGTATAAAAACTGGCTCGTATCCAAAAGAGTTGTATTGATAAGTAAAAGCGCGGGCTCTGGATCCAATGACGTTGGTTTAATTCAACTATTTAGAATGGCAAGTCGTCGTCTTCTTCGGCGACCCTGTTCTGCTGTGGTGAAGCATATGGATTGGAAGAAGCCGGCTGTTGTTGTACGGCGGGTTGTTGGGCATTACTAGGCTGTGGTGCAGGAGAATTAGCGCTGGTATTAGCCTCATTCTTTGGCGTCAAAAATGTAAATTCCTGCACTTGGATTTCGGTCGTGTAACGCTGCTGTCCATCTTCACCTGTCCATTGCCGACTCTTGATGCGTCCTTCTATATATACCTTATCTCCTTTATGTAGGTATTTTTCACAGACTTCGGCAGCTTTGTTGCGTACCACACAGTTGTGCCACTCTGTATTGGAAACCCTTTCGCCTGTAGTTCGGTTGACATATTCCTCATTGGTGGCCAAAGGAAATCTACCGATACAGTTACCACCGTCAAAATATTTCATTTTTACTTCGTCGCCGGTATGGCCTATCAAAATAACTTTATTTACTGTACCTGCCATGATATTGGTTTGTGTGGATGATAATTATATAAGTCTAAAAGATCGCCAAAGATATAAAATCAGGATCTCTTACTGGAACTACCAATTTACAAAATTCTCTCTTCAAAAGCACAAATTTGCAGGGCATTTGATCAACGCTCCACAGTTGTCTTAAAAACCCAGCTGATAGGTGGAAAGCCCATAGGTTTCATCCTTCAGCTCTGTAATGGTGAACCTAACTCTTCCTGTGAATAATAATCATTCATGAATTTATACATTAAAATATGGAGAGGTAGGGCATACGCCTGATCAACGGAAATAGCTTTAGGCAATTCGGATTCGGTCTGGATGATCCAGAAATAGGCATGGATTTTTCGGTGGGTGAGTTGGTGTATGATAGGTTCTTGGTTATAGGCGCTTTCGCGAAAGCGAACCCTGGAAAAAAAATGCTTAAAAACCTCGTGATCCTTTAATTCGCTCGACAACAATGGACCATTGGCTTCTATATAAGGAAATTCATGAAGCCCAGCCCATATGGATCTGGTATCACGTTGTTGCAAAAGTGTCTTACCGCTCGGAGTTTTTGCGACCAGATAGTGGTGATAGAGGTTTTTGACTTTGGTTTTTTTAAGCTTAACTGGCAATTCTTGTACGATCTCCTTTTCATAGGCTACACAAGAACCCTGGAAAGGGCAGCTCTGGCACTGCGGGTTTTTAGGAACGCATTGTATGGCACCGAATTCCATAATTGCCTGGTTGTGTGTAGCAGGCTCGTTTTTGTTCAGGAGTTTTTGGGCTAGCGATTTGAACTCCTTTGCTCCTTGTGTACTGTTGATAGGTGTATGTATTCCATAAATCCTTGCCAATACGCGATAAACGTTTCCATCGACCACAGGCACAGCTTCTTCATAGGCAAAACTTGCAATTGCCGCTGCGGTGTAGTCACCCACACCTTTTAATTCTAACAAATCTTTGTAGGTAGATGGAAATTTACCCTCATTTTCCACCACCTGTTGAGCGGCCTTATGTAGATTTCTGGCCCTGGAGTAATATCCTAATCCCTGCCAGGTTTTCAATACTTCTTGTTCGCTCGCGTTGGCCAGTGCATATACATTTGGATACTGGGAAACAAACCTGTTGTAATAGGGTAAGCCTTGATTGACACGGGTTTGCTGTAGGATAACCTCGCTGAGCCAGATATGGTAAGGATCAGTGGTTTGCCTCCAGGGCAGGTCGCGTTTGTTCAATTGATACCAGTCAATAAGTACCCGTGAAAAGTCCATAAAAAGCGTTAAAATGCGGGTCGAAAGATATATCTAATTAAATTTTAATCAATTAGGGATTTCATATTATTCTTTTTACAGTATCTTTGCGCCCTGTTTAATAAACCCTAAATAAAAATTTAAACGCAAGATGACTAAAGCAGATATCGTATCTAAAATTTCAGATAAACTGGGAATGGAGAAGACGGATGTACAGGCAACTGTAGAGTCGTTCATGAATGAGGTAAAAGATTCTTTAGAGACTGGAGAGAATGTATATTTACGTGGTTTCGGTAGTTTTATCGTAAAGACAAGAGCCGAAAAGACTGGACGTAACATTTCCAAAAACACCACGATCAAGATTCCAGCACACAATATACCTGCCTTCAAACCGGCTAAAGTGTTTGTAGAAGGAGTGAAATCAAACGTAAAAGTAAAGTAAAATATAAGAGATATGCCAAGCGGTAAAAAGAGAAAAAGACATAAGGTAGCCACGCACAAGCGTAAGAAACGTCGTCGTGCTAACCGTCACAAGAAGAAAAAGTAGTGCCACACTACTTTTTCTTTTTTTAGGTTCTTTGACATAGGGCTGCAAGTACAGTCCGTTTAACGTGCAAGCTATGAAGTGCCTGCACACCCAAAAAATCAACATACTAGGGTCATCAGCCATTGCTGAGCGCCCAGTGTAAAACATTAGGAATTATGGATAAAGAGATTATTATCCGTTCCGGTGCTACAAAAATCGATTATGCCCTTACCAAAAATGGTAGGCTGGTCGAGCTACACAAAGATGAAGATGAAAATAAGTTTGCGGTAAGCGACATTTTTATCGCAAAGGCTCGCAAGGTCTTATCCGGCCTCAATGCGTCCTTTGTGGATGTCGGTTATGAAAAGGATGGTTTCCTGCATTATCACGATCTAGGACCCAGATACCTTACCCAACTTAAATTTACCAAACAAGTCTTGAGCGGTAGACGTAAAAATTTTTCGCTTAAGGATATCAAGCTCGAAAAGGAACTGGATAAAAACGGCGCTATTGATAAAGCCGTTTCTTCACAGCAACCGATTCTTGTTCAAGTAGTTAAGGAACCTATCTCCACCAAGGGACCGCGCCTGAGCGCAGAGCTTTCCCTACCTGGAAGATATGTGGTCCTCGTACCTTTTTCTGATCGCATTTCTATCTCACAGAAGATTGAAGACCGTGATGAAAAGAGTCGTCTAAAAAGACTTGTAAAAAGCATTAGGCCCGAAGGATTCGGCGTGATCGTACGTACGGTCGCCAAGGGCAAACTCGTAGCAGAACTGGATCAGGATTTACAGAACCTCGTTAACCGATGGGAAAATATGTGTGCCAAATTGCACAAAGCCAAATTTCCCACTAAGGTGATGACCGAGGTAAGTCGAACAAATTCCCTCATGAGAGATGTGTTTAATGATACTTACACCTCTATAGTCGTAGATGACGAAGAGCTGTGTGAGGATATCAAAGAATATCTCAAGACCATCGCTCCACACAAGGAGTCTATTGTCAAATATCACAATCCGCGTGTGCCTATTTTTGAAAAATATGGTATTGAGCGACAGATCAAAACGTCATTCGGTCGTACCGTATCCATGGCCAAAGGTGCTTACCTGGTTATCGAGCATACGGAAGCCATGCACGTGATTGATGTGAACTCAGGTAATAGATCCAACAAAGCCGACAGCCAGGAAGAAACCGCGCTGGAAACCAATCTCATCTCTGCCTCAGAGATAGCGAGACAACTGCGTCTTAGGGATATGGGAGGTATTATTGTGGTCGATTTCATCGATATGCGTCGTTCAGAAAATCGCAAGAAACTCTATGAGCACATGCGCAACGAAATGTCGGAAGATCGTGCCAAACACAAGATACTGCCACCCAGTAAATTTGGTTTGGTTCAAATCACCAGGCAACGTGTGAGACAAGAGGTCAATATTAAAACCCGTGAGGAAAACCCAGATGGAAATGGAAATGAGATACAAGCACCCATACTTGTCATCCAAAAAATTAACGAAGATCTGGAACGACACCTTAAGGCCGGCAAGAAAAAGATAACGCTAAACGCGCATCCTTTTGTAGCTGCCTTTATCACCAAAGGCTACCCTTCAGTGCGATCAAAATGGTTCATGAAACACAAAAAATGGATCAAAGTTATGCCCAGGGACGCTTATACTTACCTTGAGTACAAATTCAAGGATAAGGATGGTAACGAGCTCCATTAACACAAAAACCCGCAAGTTTTTAAGCTTGCGGGTTTTTTTTGGCCTCTGAGGAGCCATTTTATCGGATTCTCTCAATCTTTTCTAAAAACTATACTGACCACTGGTTCCAGCCCCTACCTTTGCAAAAATTTTGGATTCATGGAAACAAAGACCCCAAGAGAATCATTTACCACTGTTACGGATATGGTATTACCTAGTGAAACCAATCCGCTGAATAACCTGTTTGGTGGCGAACTTCTCGCACGAATGGACCGTGCTGCCAGTATAGCTGCGAGAAGACATAGTCGCAGAATAGTGGTGACCGCTTCTGTCAATAATGTTTCCTTTAATCGTATGGTTCCGTTGGGAAGTGTGGTTACAATTGAAGCTCAGGTAACCAGAGCTTTCAGAACATCAATGGAAGTTCATATGGATGTTTGGGTGGAAGATCGGGAGAGTGGTCAGCGCACCAAGGCCAATGAAGCCATCTATTCCTTTGTGGCAGTTGACGATACAGGTAGGCCTGTCGAGGTTCCTTCTATTGTTCCAGAAAGCAAGGAAGAAAAAACACGATATGATGCAGCCTTAAGACGCAAGCAACTCAGCCTTGTGCTGGCCGGCAAAATGAAAGCCAGTGAGGCAACTGAGCTTAAGGCGTTATTTGAGTAAAAGAGAATCACGGCGACCCATCTTCATTGACGGACAACGTACAGACAATCTAACTTACCCTCAAAATATAAGTACTGTCACAGCTATTTCTCATTAGCATCGGCAGGGATTTGGGGTACCTCAAAATTAAGTCCCCAATGTACCACATACTCTGATAAGGGACCCATGCCCATTATTTGACGACGTGCATCAACACCTTCTGGGTTTTTTAGGTCGTAAAGCTCATATTCACCGTCTTCATTCATGGTGATTTGGCTGCCGTACAGTTGGGGTTGGCCATCATCCATCAGCATCCTGTCCTGCATGAGTGCTATATCTTGTCTTTCTAGATCTCCTTTTTTCGAGGCTTCCAAAAGCATGGGGAAGTACTGCTTGCGTTTTTCGGCACTGGCATGTTGAATAACCAGCCAGATGGCACTCATTCCTTTATCTCCTGCGGTCTGTATGCTAGGCATCCCACATTTTTCCAATATTTGTTCTACGGCCGCCAGATTGGCCAGGTCTAATTGCTCATCCATGAGATTGTCGCTGCGGTTGTCCTGATCACGATCATAAATACGCTCTAGAATACGGTTCAGATTCTGGCAATCTACCCTGTTGATATCCTTGATCACGGGTTCTTTTTTCATGGCTATTCGCGCTATTTCAGGATCGCGATACTCTACTTTTCTCAACACATTGTCCGCATTGATATACCAAAGTGCATATGGCGCATCTTCAGATAAGGCATCGGCCTCATCCTGCGTTAACAGGCGTCCCTCTTTATTATAACGCTCGACATCCATAGGAACATGCAGCTTGTTTTCGACCATCAGATCCACCATTTCATGATAATTTAAGGCCGTGAGCTTTTCTTCAGGTTTTCCGCATGAAAAAAGGATAAACAAACAGAGAAAGGGAATAATTTTCTTCATATGACGGGTTTTGGTTGACCGCGCCTGCTCAGCGAGTCGTCAATTTTCTGGATTCAAATTAAGCATAAACAATTCGCTAGCAATACCATCGCTTAAGAATTTACCTTTACGTGTCACCAGAAGCCTGTCCCCATCCAGGTAGAGGTAATGATCCCTAAGGAAACCCTCTGATTGTTCCAAAAGGTAGCTTTTAAAGCTACCCCCAAAGTCTTTTTCGACTTTATCCAATGAGACCCCATAAATAGTGCGCAAGCCGGTCATTACGTATTCATTATATCGGTCCACGGTGGTTAATACCTCTGTTTCCATAGGTAATTGCCCAGATTGAATGGCCTTGATGTATTTGATGTTGTTATTGATATTCCACCCGCGGCGTTGGCCATCAAAACTATGTGCGCTAGGACCAATACCCATATAAGATTTCCCGGTCCAATAAGCGGTATTGTTTTGGGAGAAAAAGCCGGGTTTGCCAAAATTGGAGAATTCATAATTCTGGTAACCATGCAACTGCATTAGATCCAGAAGTATCTGAAAATGTTTTTGGGCTAGTTCATCGTCTACCTCCTGGATGAGCCCCTTTTTGATCAAAGATTCCAAAGCTGTATTTTCCTCTACAGTAAGGGCATAACTCGAGATATGGGGCACACCGAGGTCGATGGCCATATAAAGATTTTCCCTCCATTGCTCTTCACCCATACCAGGTATTCCATAGATAAGGTCAATAGAAATATTGGGGAAATGGCCGATGGCATTTTTGATACAAGCTTTGGCTTCCTGTGCATTGTGCGCCCTATTCATCAGTTGAAGGTCTGCTTCAAAAAAACTCTGTACACCTATAGAGAGCCTGTTGATCCGCGTACTGGCTAGAGTAGCAATTTTTTTGTCGCTCAGATCGTCTGGATTGGCCTCCAACGTGATTTCAGGTGTACTAGAAAGTTGGTAGCACTGGTCGATTGTTTGTAAAATTTGCTGGATTTCACCCGTTTCTAGTATACTGGGTGTCCCTCCTCCAAAATAAATGGTTTGGACTTCTTTATTCTTGTATTCGCTTTCGCGAAAGCGTAATTCTTCACATATGGCGTCAATCAAGTCTTTCTTGTGCTTAAAATTAGTGCTAAAATGAAAGTCACAGTAATGGCAGGCCTGCTTGCAAAAAGGGATGTGAATATAAATGCCGCTCATACAACAAATATAGTCTTGAGGCGTTAGTAATATCAATTACATCCGACATAATGTCAAATAATATAGATAAAAAGTGTTAAATTCTGATTTTTAGCATGTTAAACTCGGATAGATAATTATATTCGGCATTGTTTATGTAACCCTTAACATAACTTCTAAAACCCTAATTAATTTTATGTTGAACAAATTAGTATTATTTCTTACCATTTTATCAGTCAGTTGGGCTGTTGCTAGCGACAATACTCTTACACCTGACAATGAAGCCACAGAATTACCCCATGCTGAGGTGGTTAATTATCAAGACGCAGGACTTCAATTGGCTTTGCAGGATCAGATCAACGCTAATCCGCATTGGAATCGCTTGATACGTCAAAAACGCATGTCTATAAGTTTGGTGGATATGAGTGAAGTTGGTGCTACCAAATATGCCAACATCAATGGTGATCATATGATGTACGCAGCTAGTATGCCTAAAATTGCTGTTTTATACGCAGCTATGGATGCCATTGAAGAAGGAGATTTGAGATTAACCAAAGAAATCGAAAAGGATATGTGGTTGATGATTTCAAAATCTAACAACGCAGCTTCCACTCGAATGATAGATCGTGTAGGTTTTCAACGCATTGAGGACTTAATGTGTAATCCAGAAAACCCTTTTTACGATAAAAATGGAATAGGTGGACTTTGGGTTGGTAAGCGGTACGCTGCTGGTGGAAAACGTAATCCTGAACCCATACGTGGGCTAAGCCATGCTGCCACTACTGATGCGGTTGCCAAATTCTATTATCAGCTGGCTACTGGTCAATTGATTAATGAAAAACGCAGCAAACAAATGTTGCGATATATGAAAAATCCAGGCTTACACCACAAGTTTGTAAATACCTTAGATAAAATTGCTCCTAATGCCACGCTTTTCAGAAAAAGCGGGTCTTGGAAAAACTGGCATTGTGACTCTATAATGGTATGGGATGAAAAGCGCGGCAAAAACTATATCCTGGTAGCCATGGTAGAAGATCCTGATGGTGAAAACATTATCAGAAATTTAGTAAAGCCGGCTGAGCTTGCACTGGATCAAAGGGCTACCTTAGTACCTGAGATCAACGAAGATGAAATCCTTATTACGGCAGATTCATAATTTCTTTGACATTAGGGACGGAGAGGAATCCGTTTCCCTGATGATGCAGTTATATATATTTTTAATCATTTGCGCATTGCTGATAGTTAAACCTACAGTCAATGCGCTTTTTTTGTCTGAATTAGGGGCAGAAAACCTATCGGTGGCCTTTATTATCATTGCGGTAGTTGCAGTAGTTACATCTTATGCTTACAATAAGTCACTGGAGAAATTTCCGTTGAGATTTATCATCCGCACTACACTTATCCTTTTTTCAGCTGGTTTTATGGCCATGGGGGTGATTGTGGCCGCAGGTCTTATCAGTCCTTTTTTTGCGTACTTATTCTACACTATGGTCGCGATGTTTGCCTTACTGGCCACGTCTCAATTCTGGGTATTGGCCAATGTGGTGTTCAATGTTCGGGAGGCCAAACGTCTTTTTGGGTTCATTGGTGCAGGAGGTATTGCAGGAGGTATTGTGGGAGGTTATCTGACCTCAGTGTTGGCTGGCTTTTTAGGGAATGGACTACTTATGGTTACCGCAGGTCTTATGATCGCCAGCTGCACGCTGGTTTTCAAAAATATTTGGAAGACGAGAGTACAAGGTTTGAGTCGCTTTAAAAGAAAAGAAAGAGCCACCGTTTCCACAGAATCTTCTTTAAAACTTATCTGGAAATCCAGGCATTTGACTTATCTCGCAGCAGTCATCGGATTTGGTGTTTTAGTGGCCAAATTAGTGGATTACCAGTTCAGTGCCATCGCCGCGGCCAAGATACCCGATGCACAGGAATTGGCCTCATTTTTCGGATTTTGGTTTTCAACCTTTAATATTGTTTCCCTCGCTATACAACTGTTTGTCACAAAACGGGTGTTGGAAAATACAGATATCAGTGTAAGTCTTATAGCCTTGCCAGTTGGCGTCGTACTCATGTGCTTGTTATTATTATTCTTCCCAGAGCTTTGGATCGTGATCATTATTAAAGGTTTGGATGGAAGCTTAAAACAATCCCTTCACAAAAGCGCAGTAGAACTCTTGGCGCTACCGATTCCGTCCAATATAAAAAACAAAACAAAGACCTTTATTGACGTGGTTGTAGACAGTCTGGCTACTGGAGTGGCTGGTTTCCTTCTCATTTTTGTCATCAAAGGCTTGGAGTTATCTGCCACCTACATCACCGCCATCACGATTTTGATGGTGATAGGGTGGATATATACCGTTTTTAAGGTAAGGGACGCTTATTTGGGCACTTTTAAGGAAAACATCATGATGCGGGAAAATTTGGGAGATACCAAAAAGTCCAGTGCACGTATCCGTAAAAACATGCGTATCATTTTTGAATCGGGTTCAGAAAAGGATATTTTATTCATGCTGGGTCGCTTGCGCGAAACTGCACACCCGTCCATCAAAAAAGATGTGCTGGCACTGCTGGATCACGAAAGTCATAAAGTAAAGGCGGCGGTGGTAGAAAACCTTCAATATGTTACCAAAAAGCCCCAACCTAAAGTCCAAGATTTCATCTATATAGAAGATGATGACTTAATTGTGGCGACCATGAATTATCTATTGTCTCAAGAAAAACTTTCTCACCAGTTTTTTGAGCAGTATTTGAATTACGAGAACGAATTTATCTCTACGGCTGCTTTAATGTGTCTGGCGCGGGAGTCGCAGGATAATCCCAAATTGGCTTCCAAATATAATCTTAATCTAAGGGTGAGGGTTTTTATTGACGAGCTGGAAAAAGGACATAGTGACTTGCGTATTCCTGAAATTACCCGACTGATTGAAACCTTGGGATTCATCAACAGGCCGAAATATCACCATATCATCGTACGTTATCTCAAGCACAAAAATCCTATTTTGAAAAACGCGGCAATTATGGCTGCTGGAGAGACCTCAAGAGAAGAATTTTTACCCATACTGTTTGAAGAATTGGAGGATATCGCTTTTCGCGAAAGCGCCATTTCTGCTATTGCGTCCTACGGAAATGGCATTATTCCCACCTTGTATAAGAAATATTTAGATCCCAATTTATCATTGGTGCAAAAGGCACAAATACCTGCGATTACTTACGAAATTCATTCTGCCAGAGCGTATCAAGCCCTTTTCAAAATGAGTCAGCGAGGATCTTTTAAACTGCGTACTAAATCGGCAGATTTGCTTTACGATTGGCGTAAGAGTGGAGGTGAGTACAACATCAACCATCGCACCCTCAGAAATATGATCAGCGGTGAGTGTAAATTATACCGCGAACTCCTGGGTTGTTATTTTTCGCTACGTATCATTGATAGGTCTAAATTGCATCCAGAAAAAATAGTGTCACTACCAGAAAAAGCGGAGCGCTCCAAACTTATTCAGCAATTAAAAAATGCTATGGAAAAAAACCTGCAACGTGTTTTCAATCTTTTGGCATTGTACTATAAACCAGAAGATGTTTATGTGGCTTATAGCGGTTTGCGCAGTGAGACCAAAGAGTCCCAACTACACGCGATGGAATACCTGGAAGGTTTGTTAAGCCGTAATTTGAAAGGTATGCTACTTCCCATCTTGGAAAATGGACTGAGTGTCCCAAATCAAGAATTGAGTGATTACCACAAACATGTCAGCCTGTACAATCAGGAAGATTGTTTAAAAATATTACTGCAGCAAGAGGATCACACATTGCTGTTACAAACGATTAAGTTGATTCAATACACTCCAGACGAGTACACTTATAAGCTTTTAATTGAGGCTTCTGATCTGGAAAATGATGCGGTCAGTGATGCAGCGCTTGATGCCTTGAGATTTAAGCAGGGATCCCAGCAAACAGCTTGATCATCCTATAATGGCTACTAATGACACAAGAATGACGCAAATAATGCGCAAACTTTTATTCCAGTATGATCAAATAGAATGATATTTTTACCTCCAACGCTTTAATCATGAATTACGGAAAAAAATCATCCAAGCCAGAGAAAGAAAAGGTTGGACTCAAAAAGAATTAGCAGAACGCGCTCAACTCAGCCTGAGAACTGTCCAAAGATTGGAAGGAAATGACACTGCACCTCGATACTCAACACTTCAATTAATTACTGAAGCTTTAGGGTTGAAACTCGATGACAACAAAGTTGCTCACAGAAATGATAGCGTTCATCACAGATCTATACTTGCAAAAACCGTAGACGTATTTTTTCTATGTCTATTCAATTTTCTAGTAATGGCGCTGGTGGGTTTCCTTGTTATAGACTCCAACGCCAACTTAAATAGTAGAATAGGGGCAACGGTTGTTTGTATTGCTCTGCCTTTTATAATTGTGCTTCTGGACCTCAAAAGAACTGCTGTGTCCAGGTTATTGGCATTTGGTAGTGGAATGTTTTGTTATTCAATGCTGTTGTTAATTTCAGCCAATTCTTTAGTTAGCGTTTTGGTGATCGGTATCCAAAGCGGACTGTTCCTGAACAGTATTTTATTCTTAAGTATCCTATATTTTGGAGATAGATGTCTTCCTATGTTAGGTTCTAAAAACGACCTTAGCTTGTAAGAACAACATTTGATAAGACCAAAAGGCATCAAGAGAGTTCAAGGCTCAATTTTACATTGATGGTGCGGGCAAAGTAAGTTGTACTAGCTCTTTTGATTCTCCTCAACCTCTGGAGTCTCGTAAGCTTTTCTAATTTGTCGGTCGATAGCACTGGCTAGATACATATGTGCTCCTGCACTGTTCTTACTCAATACGTTGCTTTCCAGACATACAATATAATTGATGCCATTGGGATGTTCTACAATACAGACACTATTCATGTAATTATAGACATTGCCTCTATATTCTCCGTATGGAGTTCCTAGTGAAGGATTATTACTGTACAAACTACCTGATTTGAAATAGATGGCGGCATCGTGCAATTCTGGGCTGGCTCCATATCTTATCCTCCTATCGGTCATGTACAATAGACGTTTGATTTCAAGACTGGAAGCCTCATCAATCACGCAACCTTGCTCCAATTTTATAAAATATTTCATCAGGCCTTTGGGAGTTCCGATACTCCCTCCTTTGCTACTCACATATTGATTGGGACCATTGGTAAAAAAACTTCCTAATCGCCATTCATTATGTTTGATCCCGAGATCGCGTAAGGGGTCATTGACCAGGTTAATCGCAATATCTGTTATTTCACCACGGTCTGCAGTCTCAAAATAGGCATCTGCCTCTTCTTGGGTCAGACCGAAATAATCATCTCCAAAAATGCGCATCAAAAGTGCTTCACGCCACACGATGCTGGCCGCTCCATTATTGCTTACGCTCACCATGTGGTCCACCCATTCATAAAGGGTGAATTCGTCGCTGGCGATTACGGTGCGTTTTACGTAGGTATCCTTTTCAATGTTGTAAATAGGGATGGTATGATGGTCGTAAAGTCCCCAGGCACCTGATCTTACTACTTTGTTTTTCATCAAGCGTTCCCTTACGTTATAATCATCGGGGCAAAGGTTCCTGAGCTCGGTAAAAAAAGCAGTGGCCACAGCAATTTTACCAACGCTTCCAGGTTGGAACCCGCTGTTCTCATTCATTTCTGCATATCGGGTGTTTTCTGGATCAGTGATGTCCAAGACTGTGATACCATATCCCGAACGACTGGGAAATAAACGCAACATTTCTTTTTGGAACGCTGGATCGACCTGCATTAAACTGTCTGTGGGGTAAGTCTTCTCACAAAGCCATAAATTAATCTCGTCGTGTTTCTTAAAGGATCCAGGGCGTAAATAGTATTCGGTGATGGTACTGTCCAGTGTTTTTTCAAGGCGTTTGAGTCTTGCTATACCGGTTTTCTCATACCCGTCAATAGGGTAGTAGGCCATTAAGGCTAAGGCGGCTAGCAAAACAAGTAAACTATTTCCAATTTTTTTCAAAGTGCAATTTCTTTATGTAATAATAATTTGGTGTTCACATCAACGTCAGCGTCAATGGAATTGAGGTATTCAGAATTCTGGGCCTGGCTGTTTTCTACAAATGGCCTGATCTGGAAGAGATATAACTGACCGTCTTTAAAACCCAGCTCAATATCCCAAGCACCAGTATAACTTCCATCTTTGCTGCCGGGCATGGTCTCATGTACTTGAACAGCAAATTCGCGGATTGTTTTAAGGTTCTCAGCATTTAAAATGGGTTGGTCAAAATCAACTTGTTCCATCACAGACCCGCCAGTAATCGGTAGTTTACGCTGCTGGTTTTCTCGGGCTGGAGATATTAATTGTCCTTCCCCCTCCTTGTTGATCAAATAGGTTTCAGCACTCTGACCATCCACCGCTCCACCAGCTCCTCGGCTCATCGCCAGGGTAATCTTGTTGTCATCATTATTGATGAAATCTTTGGTGATCAGTACACCACTATAATCCACGTCTACCGTAGGGATGATCAATATTGAAGGATAAACGTTTTCTGGATTATCCAGATAAGCTTGCCTCCACTTAAAGCTACGTTCAGTGTAAGGGCTGGCCCAGACATCCCGGATGCCATTCATCACTTTTTTCCGAGCTACCGCATTGAAAACAGTAAGGTTCAGTCCGGCTCCAGTAAATTCTTCCAAGTCCTCCATGTTGGTGTCGCTGCGCAGGAAAACAGGCACATTACCCAAACGATCTCCTAGTACAGTATTGAAGTCAGCTTCCAGCGCATCCACAAAGTTTTTCTTAAACGGCATTGTTGCAATGGCTTCTCTGAGCTGTGACAATTGTTTCAATTGGAAATCGACAACTTCCTGTTCAGCCGTTCCCTGGCTTCTCATTTGTTTCGCTTTCGCGAAAGCGGACATCAAAAAATCCCAGTAACTGCCGGAGGTTTCTGGCATGGGTTGGTTCATGTGATCCTTAAATACACCAAATGGTATGACGATTCCATTAACGACATTATTGGGAAACATTTGTTTGAGTTGACCCAGGTTGGCTGCCTTTGGACCACAGAGAATACCGCTGTCTTTACTGCCTACCTCGGCCATATTCAGCGGTAAAGTGCCATCCAGTTTGAGCTTGTCTTCAGGAATATGTATTGTCTTTTTTTCTTTTTTCTTGGTTTGGGAGAAAAGAGACTGTTCCAAATCGCTCATTTCATCACTAGGTTTAAGGACAACGGTACCACGATTGCTCACGGCATAAAAGATCTCTTCGCCATCCAAGGCTTTCAAATCTGCGAGATTATCAGTGGAAATAGCGGCATTGGGAATACCCAGATTACGAGCCAATAGTTGGACGTGAGAAACCAGGTTCCCTTCTGCTACCGTCGCAATTCCAGCCACCGGTTTTAAATCACTAGGCGGATGATCGAAAATGTAAATATGGTTGGGATTCACATTCATTCCTTCGGCATTTCCTTCCACGACCACAAGTTTTCCCTTGGTATAACCTGGATTTAAACCCCTTACCGTACTTACATTGTCCACGCCAGAAATCTCGCTGGTCAGCCCTATTTGTCTGGAAACCAATCCACCTAAACTCCCGACAGCATCACCCAACGGAAGAAGAAGCGAACTGCGGATGCGGTCGTCATAGAAACCGTAGGCCAAAGGTTCAAAGCCCATGTATTCGTTGACCACATCACCATAGATGGCATTGACCATTCCAGTTCCCCATTCTACCTGACTACGTCCAGTATTGATAAAGTCCAGCAACTGATGTGCTTCAATAGTGCGACCCTCGGCCAGGTATAGTTGATCCTCAACAGCATCCCACTCCCAGAGTTCGGTGTATCCCGCACTGGCAAGCGCCTCACTTAAAGCATAGATCTTATCCAGATGTTCCTGTAGATCCACAGGCTCCCACTGGCTGGCTTGTTGAAAAATCAATTCTTCCAGGCGTAAACTCAGTTCCAAGGCGTTTGTACGTCGGGTTCCACGAAGATCTTCTTTGAGGTTTACACGTATATCACACATGAGATTCGCTGCAGCCGGAACCAGAATGGAAGGATTTTTTTCATCTTTATAAAAATTAGAAAACCATTCTGCCTGGGAACGGATATAAGTGTCCTCTGGCCAGTCGGCTACCATTTTTTCCAATTCGCTTACGGCTACTGGCTCAAAGAAGTCCTGCATATCTGATAAGAGCTGGTTAAAATCCTTTTTGGAGGATTCGCTCAGGTCTGATTCATTCTTGTCTAGCCATTCTTTCACGGCATTGATGTCTTGGGCTTGCGGATTCCCATGGATTTTGATACGCAGATCCATGAATTTGGGATGTTTTTGTGCCAGGACTTTGCTCAAGCTGCGTATTTCTTGTGCCAGATTGGTATCACCATCGTGCGGAAGATCCCTTAAGCTTTCGCGGATCAGGAAAAAGTCTCGTTCTACCAAATCGTTGTCCGACAGTATGGTATAATAGAATTTTCTACCCCACTCTTCTTCATCCTCAATTTGCTTGGCGCCGCGATAAAATCTGGATTTTTCCTGGATCCAACCATTGTCTACCGCCTCGAGATATTTATTGAGTTGGTATTGCTTGACCCTACTGTGGTTGTTGTTTCCATCCCAAAAACCCCACACCTTATTGGACGCGAGAATTTCTGAAAAATAAAGGTGCCGAGTTTCTGCCAGTGCTTTAATTTCAGGTTTATAGCTGGCGTGTTGGATGCCTTCACCTATCGCGTCCGGACATGGATCACGGGCCTCTCTGACACTACCATCTGGGCAAAACCAATTGATACTTTTATATGGCCCTCGGTCCAATTGTCTAAATTGAGCAATCATTTCTTTGACACGGGCGTCATCAAATTGCTGTGCTAGACCAATCGTACTAAAGAAAATCGGAATCAATAATAAAAATCTCTTCATATTGCCAAAAATATAGGGAATTAACAAACCTAGCGACCAACTTAAGAGCAGTTTAACTAGCGCTGGACATCCTTAATAGCTGGAGATACTAGGACCAAGGTCATGAGAAGCTATGTTCGTGCTGATTGAATGATTTTGCGATGTCAATCGTTGAATAGCTTTTTTGTAGTTTTCATCCATCAATGGAGTCATGAAGTTATCCAGGTCTGTATTTATTATTTTCCTTCTCAGCGTGGTTTTGGCTAAAGGTCAAGGCATGGATAGGCCAGGAGAGGTGAGCTGTACCGATTTCGGGTGCCTGGGAAAATATAGTGGTCCAGAGTTTGTCAATGGCAGTGATATAGCCCACCAACTCTCCAACACCATAAGCAAGGAAGTGGGTCAACAGCTGAAAGCGCTGTTCCATCAGGGAAAATATCGCAAAGTCGATTTTTCTTCCATTCAAATGTCAACGCAAGGGATGGGCTCTGGGACCGTGGTCTATCAATTGAAAATACCCTTTGTGGCCGTTCCAACGGCTTGTGATGCTTTTACCTCCTTTGACCATGTGGGCGGATGGAATCATACCCCTGCATTGAATCAAAGAAAACAACAATTGAATGATGTCACCCTACCAGGAGAACAATTGTACGTCAGCAAACTCAAACGAACACCAGAGGGCCTGCAGGAATACTGGATCCAATGGCGCAATTCGCAGGTGCAAAATAAATGTGCATCCATCCGAGATTAAAATATTACCCTTTCATTAACAACATACGAGTCTGAGGTAGAGTAATTTTCTCTTTCAAACTTTTCATATGTCCATATTTTCAAAAATTAAAGGTACCATCGACTTGATGAAAAAAGTCGATTTGGACCAACTCGCAGCGATCAATAAGAAGATTGACTTGGCCAAGGTAATGGATACGGTCGGACAGTTGGATGACCGGCAGCTGGCTGGATTGATGAAGATGCTATCCACCAAAAAGAAAAAAGGTCAGCACAAACTACCACCTATCGATGGAGACTTTTATAACCTAAGCTTGAAACTCAATGAAAAGCAGCGGGAGATCCAGATAAAAGTCCGCAACTTTATGGAGGATGAGGTTCAACCTATCGCCAATGATTATTGGAACCGAGCTGAATTTCCACATGATTTGATTCCAAAAATGGCCGAATTAAACATTGCCGGTATTGCTTATGAAGGCTACGGTTGTCCAGCCATGGATTTTGTTACGGAAGGAATCATTGCTGAAGAAATTGCCAGGGTAGACGTGTCTATCTCTACATTTTTTGGCGTCCATAGTGGTCTTGCTATGGGTTCTATTTACTTATGTGGTAGTGAGGAACAGAAGCAAGAATGGTTGCCTGCCATGGCCAAGATGGAAAAAATAGGAGCTTTTGGACTAACTGAACCTGAAACTGGAAGCGGTATTGCTGGTGGAATGGATACCACCTGTAGGAAGGAAGGGGACCAATGGATACTTAATGGCCAAAAGAAATGGATTGGCAACGCCACCTTTGCCGATGTAGTGGTTATTTGGGCAAGAGATGTAGATAGTGGTCAGGTCAAAGGCTTTTTGGTACGCAAGGGAAACCCCAATTTTAAAGCTGAAAAAATGCCAGACAAAATGGCCCTACGTACGGTTCAAAATGCCATCATAACCCTTACCAATTGTAGTGTACCTGAAAGCGATCGCCTTCAGGAAGCCCATACTTTTAAAGACACCGCCAAGGTATTGCGTATGACCCGTGCTGGCGTAGCCTGGCAGGCGGTAGGTTGTGCGAGGGGAGCCTATGAAAATGCATTGAAATACACCAAAAAACGCGAACAATTTGGTCGTCCGATCGCTAGTTTCCAATTGGTACAAAATCATTTGGTGGAAATGATTTCCAATCTCACCAGTATGCAAACACTTTGTTTTCGCTTGAGCGAAATGCAAGATGAAGGTATTCTTAAAGACGAGCACGCGTCTCTAGCCAAAGTCATATGTTCCATGCGCACCAGAGATATTGTTTCCAGGGCACGAGAAGTGATGGGTGGAAACGGTATTTTATTGGAACACAACGTGGCCAGATTTGTGGCCGATGCAGAAGCTATTTATAGCTATGAAGGTACCAAGGAAATCAATAGCCTGATTGTGGGAAGAGCGATTACCGGTTATAGTGCATTTGTGAGTTAAATAAAAAAGCAGCCCGAAAGCTGCTTTTGTAAGGTGGTGATCAAGGTTCGCTTTCGCGAAAGCAAACTTATTATTGGATTTTCTCAACCATCTTAAAGCTTATCAAGCCTTTACAAATCATACATGATCTGTAGATAGACATATCTGGGCTGCACGGTATAAAAACTTGTACTGGTGGCGATTTGTCCAAAACTGTTCCGGTTCAATGCTTCAGTGTTGAGAATATTGGTGGCGGCCAATTTAAACTCCCAGCTGGATTCTGGTTTTTGATAGTAAAGAGCGGCTTCCAAAAAATCAAAATTATTGTCCACACCTGCATTGGTCTCAAACAAATTCAAGTCGTATTCTGCTTTAAGGAACCAGGCCTTGTTGATCTGCCAGTCTGCGTCCACACTAATGGTTTGGGTAGTGGCATTATTGGTTCTTCCACCGTTGTCAGAATTGTTAAAGCCAATGTTATATCCCAGGTCAAAATTAACACCGTCTTTATAATTTGAACGGGCACTAATGCCGTATCCATGATTGATGTTTTCAGATTCTTGGGTAACACCGTTGATGATGTTGTTGAAGGTACTCCAGCTCAAATTGGCATTGACGGAAGCTCTGATTTTACCAAACTCACGCGAATAACGTCCAAAACCTGTAGCGCTTTCATTGGCAAATGGCGAATTGATCACTGAACTTATTTGATTGATCCCGTCGATCAAGGTCGTGCTTTGAATCGCATCTCGCTGCCGGGTATAAGTGATTCCTGCACTGATGTTGGTATAATTAAACATATTAAAATTAAAATAGTTCAATGATACGCGATCGTTCTCTGATCCACTTAATTGATTGTTCCCAGAGTTTAAGAAGTTGTAATTGCCGAAAATGGTACCCAGGGCATAATTTTCTACATCGGTAAAGGTCACGGTCCTGCGGTAGTCAAGATTTATGTTCTCACTGGATCGCAGTGAAAAACGAAGATTAAAATCAGGGAGAAGTTTTTCAAACTCCAATTTGTTCTCGGTTCCTAATTGCTCATCTCTAGTGGTGAATCGGTGCGCGGTTACCCCAGGGGTTATAGTAAATTTACCTGTGATGAATTTATAGTGCAAGGCCGCAAATAAATCCGTAAACCTATAATTGACATCGTTGTTGAACTGATCTTCTTCCAGATCATCACGGGAGCCGTCATCCAGAATTTGGAAGATCCCTGTGTTGTAATCTTGATCGATAAAACTCGAACCTAGGCTAAAATTGATGTTACTCTTTTTATTGAGAATACGCCAATAATCTACTTTAGCATCCAGCTTAAAACTTTCTACCAATTCTTGTTGGTTGATATTATAAGGGTCTGCTGGGGTCAACCCCAATGCTCCATTGAAAGGTTCTGGATCGGCAGTGTTTCTTTGGTCTCTGATCGCATTATAGAAAGGGTCTTCCTCTGCATCGATCAACCTGCCTTCAAAAGCAAAAATATTCTTCTCACTTTGCGTCCAATATGCATTAAGGGACTGGTCAAAAGTCACAGGTTTTTGGGATTCTCTTTGATCAATATCTTCTACGATACCTTGCCTGGAAGATGTGAAGTCGTTGAACTGACTCACGTCACTCAGGTTGAGTTGACCGTTGTATTCCAACGAAAAGTCATTATTTGGCTTATAATCTCCACCTAGTTTGAACAAACCTATCTGATTGCGTTGAAATGAGCGATCGGTTGTATTCTCTACAACTCCTGTATCGATAAATGTTCTGGAGGCAATGGTTTCCTGATCAGTATCTACGCTAGAGAAAATGGCAAAGGCATCAATACTGAGCTTTTTGTTCACTGTCCAGGCGCCGTTGAATGCACCAAACTTACTTTCGATTTCCTTGGCTCGGTTAGCTTGCAAATTTAATAAACCTCCTGCACCCGCACCTATGTCGATGGAGGAACCGCTCGCTCTGGTATTGCCTCTTCTGAACCCTGTAAACCTTATGTAGTCTCTGAATGTAAAGGACTGAATACCCAAATTATTAAAGTCGGTCAGTATGTTAATAGAAACATTGGGACTGTAATAAAAGGCCTTGGGTTTGGCTTGGTAACGTATGTCTTCATCTCCTTGACCCAGGGCACCAGTAATTTCTCCAAACCAGAAGTTCTTTTTACCTTCCTTTAAGCGTATGTTGATGGCGATGCGGTCCTCATCATTTCCCAGCCCTTTAAGTTGGCTGACATTGTTGTAGTTTTTGAGCACTTCGACCTTACCTACCGCATCGGCCGGAATGTTCTTGGTTGCCAGACGGGAATCTCCCTCAAAAAAATCTTTTCCGTCCACCATGACCTTCTCAACTGTTTTTCCCTCTACCTGAATGTCTCCGTCTTCATTGACCTCCATCCCTGGTAATTTGTTCAATACATCTCCCAGTTTGCGCTCTGTACCGTTGGTAAAACTGTCACTGTTGTAGACGATGGTATCACCCTTGATTGAAACAGGCATATCGTACACGATATTGACGGCATCCAACTCGTCTGGACCATCCACCATTACGTAATTTTTGACCAGATCCTGCTGAATATTTTTAATCGTATCTTCTACGGGTTTGAGCCCTAAAAAAGAAACTTTGATGACATAAGTACTGTCTTTCTTCAGGTTTTGTAATTGATATTTTCCGTTGACATTGGTGATCCCAAATGCTCCTAGATTATTGTCTTTTTGATAGGCGATCACATTAGCCATTTGTAGCGGCATACCAGTGCTGTCCACGACAACGCCAGTAATCTTGACGGATTGAGCTTGACCCAATGACAAGCAAAAGCAAGCCGTCAAAAGAAGTAGTAAATTTCTTTTCATGTAGTTTTTTGGTAAATAAATAGAGGCCGGGAGTCAGCTTCTATAAGCATTTCAGGTTTTAGCCTCTTCTGTTCGAGCGTCTGCCTCTCCATCGTTCGGACATTTCCTGCATTTTCTTTTTGAACAATTCGTTGTATTTCTCTTCAGTAGTAACCTCTCCTTTTGTGGCTGGCTCCAATTCTTGTCGATCCTCAGGATTCACGACAATTTTGCTGCAGAGTAGGGTTGTATTTCCAGCACTCACTTCAAGAATAAGCCCAGGGAGACCGGCATATTCTGCTGGACCGTGTTGCACGGGTATCTGTGGTGTAAACCAGGCAACAACCTGAATTTCTTCGGCCTGCTCAAAAACCTCGTCCACTTTGCCTTCGGCCAAGGCAAGGCTGTCCTTTTTCTTGTCTTCTTCAGAATCCCCTCTTCTGCGTCTAAAACTGCTCCAATCCAATTCATTAGGCTTTTTAGAGGCAGTAGCCTTGATGGCTTGATATTGACCGATCTGCTTAGTTTCGCCAGTGATTTTCCAGTTCATTTGTGGGATGTCTTCCTTGATCAAAAATGTTTTTCCCATCATGTCGCGTTGCTCCACCCACTGTCCTTGTTCCAGATTTTTATATTTTTCTCCTCCCATGGCGGTTCCCATAAAATTCCCCCAGCCTCTTCCTTGACCTGGAGCCTCAAGCTCCTTTTCTTCTTTATAGGTGGATTCGTTGCGATTGAATTTCAACACATACGTTTTCTCGCCAAATTTTTTCATGCGCTCTTCTATGCGTTGCCTTTGTTGAGGAGACATTTCCCGTCCTTCAGGGAGCCAACTCATGTCCATCTTTGTCTTTGAGATATAAGTGGCTTCCCCATAGAAGTCTTGGGCCAAACCAGTTGAAAGTGCTAGAAAACTAGCTAGTATAGTGCATATAAATTTCATAAGCGTATTTTAAAGCCGTTGTATTATGGCTGAAGTTTAGACAATCGAAAAAGCCAATAGTTTCAATTTAAGAATTAATTAAATCAAGTTTTTTTAGAAACCAAATCAGCCTTTCATGAAAATTACGCCGTCTCCAGATCTTTTATTTTGAAAGCGTTCTTGCATTTCTTTTTGCTTTTTGGCCTGCAAGTCATTAAAATCTTCCAATCCGATTTTCTTTCCTTTTTTAGGTTTTTCCAATTCAAAATCAGCCGGGTTCATCTCAATACGATCACAAAGTATGACTGTATTTCCATCCCTTAATTCCAAAATAAGTCCAGGTAATCCCTGGTAATTTCCTGGTCCATTGCTGATCGGGATGTCCATTGTAAACCAAGCAGTAATGACTCGTTCATCGCTCCCTGCCATCTCCAACAGTGATGTTTCAACTTCCTGCTCGTCTTTTTCCTCTTTTGGAAAAGTGTAGGTGGCTTTCATGGCCGTATAATTTCCTATCTTTTTAGATTCTCCGGTCAATTTCCAATCCAGTGGCTTGATCTGGTCAACGATCAAAAATTCTTTGCCCTGAATCTGGTCTTCGCGTATAAAAGTCTGGTCCACCAAGTTTTTATAGGTGGTCCCGTAAGTATCACCTCCTCCAGAGATTTCAATTGAAATACTCATTCCGGATTGTGGTTTGGGCTTGGCTAATTCTTGCACCTTTTCATACAAAGATTCAGTACGTGAAAATTTTAAAGTGAATTCTGCTTTTCCAGCATTTTCCAACGCGGAAGCAATCATTTTTTGCATTTCTGGATCCAGTTTCTGCATTTTTTTCTGAAGGCTGTCATCTGATTTTTCCATTATCATTTTACTTTTGTAATGGGCTATTCCAGTGATTTCCTGTTGGGCGTAGGATAGTTCCGCTTTCGCGAAAGCGATCACCAACAACAAACAAATAGTACGGGTAAATTTTTTCATGAGACCTTGAATTTTGTGTTTCAAATATCAACTATTTTTATAGTTAAAGAACTTTCTTCTCGTTAATATATGTTAAGCAGCTTTTCGCTAAGGGTTTAAAGGTAGACCTTTGGTATTATGAACGATAGAAAATATCATTTTCTTTTTGTCCTGATCAGTGTGGTCATCGCAGCCGTTCTGGCCATGCAGATTTATTGGAATTACAAGAATTTCCAAGAGTCTGAGAAACAACTATTGTCTGAATTGCAAGTGAGCCTGGATCAGAGTGTGGAGGAATATTATACCGAATTTCTCGAGACTGAGCAGTACGGTATCATTGTAGAAGAGACCACCAACCGCATGGGCGAACTCAGTACTTTTTTTAAACGTCTGGACAGTATTAACAAAAGAGCTGGATATAGGGGCTTTGACCTCAATAATGTGAATGTCAGCGATATTTCTGAAATACGTATTTTCAGAGGAGCTGATATGAGTGACCTCAATGAGGTCGAACCTATGGAGGGTTTATGGAATTTACCTAACTATGATATCAGCCAGCCAGAACCTACCCCCAACTTTACTGGAATCAAATCCCAAACTTTTTTCTCAGATAGTCAGAATCTGAATGAAACTATTCGCGAACTGACCTCAAAGGTGATTTTCAGCATTCAGGAACCCATGAACCTGGAACAATTGGATAGCATTTTTTCCAGAAAGTTAGAAAACAGGGATATCAAATTGGATTATAGCCTCCAACTTATCGAAAAGGATATTGAAAACCCGATGAATATGGGGCGCAATAAACGCATTAAAGCACAAAGCGAATTGGTAGGAAAGGGAAAGCAGCTGAGCCTTGATTATAATAGCTTGTCGCGCAGTATCTTTGATAGAAATCTAACAGGCGTCATATTGAGTGGCCTGCTGATTGCGAGTGTAGTGCTGTGTCTGTTCTACCTATTACAGATCATCAGAAAACAAAAAGCACTGGGGGAGATGAAAAATGATTTGATTTCCAACATCACCCATGAATTTAAAACGCCTATTGCTACCGCCAGTGTCGCGCTGGAAGGTGTGCAGAGTTTTACCGACAGCGGAGATTTGGATAAAACCTCCCGCTATTTAAGCATGGGAAGGGAACAGCTCAGTAAACTCAATGGCATGGTAGAGCGTATTCTAGAGACCGCTACACTGGATAGTCGCGAACTCATGCTGCAAAAAAGCGAGGTAGCATTGGTGGACTTGGTCGAGGCCATTATTACCCGGTCGCAAAGCCAAACCAAAAAAGAGATTCAATGGACAACCAGCCATCCCGAAATCATTATCAACGCAGATGCCTTCCATCTTGAAAATGCCATCAATAATTTACTGGACAATGCCATTAAGTACGGTGGTGAGCTCATTCATGTAAGTGTAAATAAATTGAGTCACCAGACCTCCATTGAAGTCACAGACAATGGAGCAGGATTAAGCGCCAAGGATGCCCGACTTATTTTTGATAAGTTCTATCGGGTAGGTAAAGGGAACAGGCATGATGTGAAAGGTTTTGGTATAGGGTTGTTCTATACCAAATCCATCATCGAAAAACACAACGGTACAATTTCTGTAGCCGTACAACCAAAAACCACTTTTAAAATCACTCTGCCCAATGAATAAAGATACAATTGATATTATCCTCGCAGAAGATGAACCTGCATTAGGTATGATCGTTAAGGAAAGCCTGGAGACCCGCGGATTCAAAGTAAGACATCGGGAAAACGGCGCAGAGGCCCTGGATGCCTTTCACGAACAGCAACCAGATATTTTGGTGCTGGACGTAATGATGCCACAAATGGATGGTTTTGAAGTCGCCAAAAAAGTACGCTTGGAAAATGAAGAAGTGCCGATCATATTCTTGACAGCCAAATCCCAAACTGAAGATGTATTGGAAGGTTTTCACGTGGGAGGAAACGACTACCTCAAAAAACCGTTTTCTATGGAGGAGTTGATTGTGCGCATTGAAAATCTTTTGAGCCGACAAACTGTGCAAAAAACGGCTGCTGTCTATGAATTGGGTGACTTTAAATTCAATTTCCCCAAACAACAATTGATCTACAAGGATGACGAGGTGACAAAACTGACCCATAGAGAAGCTCATCTTCTTTACCATCTGGTGCTAAAAAAGAATAAAGTACTTGATCGTACTTTTATCCTCAAAAAGCTGTGGGGCAATGATGATTTCTTTTCGGGAAGGAGCATGGATGTCTTTATCACCAAACTCAGGAAGAAACTCGCCAGGGAAGAACGCCTTGAAATTGTCAATGTACGCGGTTACGGCTATAAGTTGATCATGCCCTGACCAAATTCTAGAGCACCCGCTGATTTCTTTTTGCTTAATTTACTCCCATGAAAAAATATCTGTTGCTTTTTGGGTTGTGCTGCTGTGTTTGGGGAATTGCCCAGAAACCGTCGGTAGAACTAAGAGCTGACGCATTTTATGGTGTAGATGATTTTGATGCCTTATACTATGGCAAGGACAATGTATTTTATAAAAAGCAGGCAGATCAACGCTTACAATTCTATGATGTCCAGTTGGGTGATCTTACCGAAGTGGACTTAATCAATCCGCTGAAAATACTGTTGTTCTATAAGGATACGCAAACCGTCGTACTTGTAGATAACCGTTTGAATGAAACCCAGCGTATCATTCTCAACGAACTAGAACCTTACCGATTTTTTGAACATGCCCGACTGGCAGGGGAGCGCCGACTATGGCTACACGACTTGGACCAAAACCGTATTCAACTCTATGATTATATCCAGGAACGCGTGGTGGTCAATACGCCGGTACTTAAAAATGATGTCCAAAATTTGTTGACTGATTATAACTTTTGTCATGTTTGGAGTGATGGATACCTGCAAACTTTTAATACTTATGGGAGCGAGACCGCCAGCCTGGAACTCGACCAGCCTAAACATCTTGGCTATGATTTTGGTACGTTGGTCGGTAAAAATAACGACGGATTCCATCTTTGGAAACTCAACGAGGATTATCGCTTTGATTCAATGGCGCTAGGACCTGCGTTGAACAGCCTGGGCAATTCAGATTTAAATTCTGCAAATCAAGCCGATCAAGACCTACAAAACCCCATCAAAAGCCTTTACCTAAAGGGTGGAAAACTTTATCTTTGGCGCGGTAAACGCGTGCTCGTTTACGATCTGAACCTGAATAAAAAGTAAACATGCATATAGCCGTTGCTGGAAACATAGGCGCTGGTAAAACCACGCTCACAAAACTGCTGGCCAAACACTATCGCTGGACTCCGCAATTTGAAGACGTATTAGAAAATCCTTATCTGGAGGATTTCTATACAGATATGGAGCGTTGGTCCTTTAATCTTCAGGTTTATTTCCTCAACAGCAGATTCAGACAAGTATTGGAAATCAGAGAAAGTGGCAAGAAAATAATTCAGGACCGCACCATTTATGAGGATGCTAATATTTTTGCTCCCAACCTGCATGCCATGGGATTGTTGTCCCAACGCGATTTTGATAATTATAGTTCGCTTTTTGACCTGATGGAAAAATTGGTTGCGGCACCGGATTTGTTGATCTACCTACGCAGTTCCATTCCCAATCTCGTCAAGCAAATCCATAAAAGAGGGCGTGATTATGAAAACAGTATCTCTATCGACTACCTGAGCAGGCTCAATGAGCGTTACGAGGCTTGGATCCATGGGTATGACAAGGGTAATCTTTTGATCATCGATGTGGATGAGATTGATTTTGTCAATGACCCTGAGGATTTGGGGAATATTATTAACCGTATCGACGCTGAATTAACCGGTCTCTTTGCTTGACCTGAGGCATTCATATTTAGTGGTTTTTACAGATTATCCAACTGGTTGTCGTTACCTCCTATAGTCCAGAAAAATCCAACAAAAATAAAACGATCTGCAGCCTGGCCAATAGCCCTACGGTCAAACTGCCCGTTGACATCTGGGGTATTACTATACTGGTAATTAAATATATTGTCTCTTCCCAACACATTGGTCACCGATAGGAAAAGTATTTTTTGATCGTCAATTAAATACGCCCAATTCAGGTTCAGGCTCTGAAAAGACTTGGTTTTGTCATTCAGGAAGCCAGCTTTATTGGCGTTGGTATAATTTCTCCCACTGGTGTAGTTAAAGGTAATGCCCAGCTGAGATTTCCAGTCTTCCATCCAATATTTCCCAACCAGGCTTAAGTTGTGCTGGGCCGCAAAGTTAGGCGTGGCCTCTATTGGAAAATTACGGAATTTCCTCTGGGTGTCTAGATAGGAATAGCTCACCCAGTAATCTAAGTTTTTTACAGATTGCTCGTCCCTCCAAAAAAGGTCCAGACCAGCGGCATAACCCTCACCAGAATTATCAAATTCGCTCAGGAATCCTGGGCGCGCGGTGTCATAGGTCAATAAGTTCTCATAATTTTTATAAAAAGCCTCGGCACGCAGCATGCGGTTGCTTTTCTTGTACATAAAATTAGCGATATAATGTTGCGCATTTTCTGTTTCCAAATCCTGGGCATACTGTTGGATATTGTTTTGGGCCTGCTGATAGAAATTTCCGTAGGCCAGGGAGATTTGCGCATGATCTGTTAGACTGAACGCGGCGCTGAGTCTGGGTGAAATCTTTATTGCATCTGTAGCTTGGTAGTAATCCGCTCTTACTCCTGTTTTAAAGGCTACTTTTTTGGAGGCAAATATTTCTGCTTCCGCGAAAGCGCCCGTCAAACCGTAATCGATCCCAGAGGTAAACCTATTTCCATCAAAACGTCCGCTTTCTTCATAATCCACAAGAAATTGCTCTGCGCCAAAATTTAATTTAAAGTAGTTATTGTAGCGCTTCTTTAGTTTTAACTTGGCGTGAAATGCATCTTCCCTGGCGTCGATATGATTCTCTGCTATGCCTAAATCATTGCCGTCATGGGCCAGGCTGATACCAGTGTCGATACTCCAGCTGTCTGACAATTGCCCATCATAATTCAAATTACCATAATAATTACGGTTCCTCAGACCAAAAAAGAAGCCATCTTCTATATTGATATCCTCTTGAATCAAACTGAAATTACTGTAGGAATAAGCGCTGTAAGCCTTGAACAAACCTTTATCCAATTCCCTTCTATACACCGCTTCACCACTTAATAGTTCGTACGGATCCACAAACTGGTTATTTTGCGGAATGACCTCGTTATAAGGTGCTAAATTGTAGTAGGTAGCATTTACACTTACACTGTTTTTATCCCATATTTCTGTGTGCCCCAGACTCCCCCCTACACTCATAAAACCCAGATCAGTTTTTTCCTCTACGGGAAAATCGGTGGTGTTTAAGAGCAATACACTAGACAGGGCATCGCCATATTCTGCGCTGTATCCGCCGGTAGAGAATGTAATTCCGTCAAATAAAAAGGGAGAAAATCGCCCGCGGGTAGGAATGTTACCAGTGGTAGGCAAAAATGGACGGAACACCCGACTACCGTCAATAAAAATTTGAGTTTCATCTGCACTACCTCCTCTTACAAAGAGTCGGCCATCATCTGCATTATTGGTCGTGCCTGGTAAAGTTTGCAAAGCACCTAAAACATCGCCTACGGCACCGGCCGTGGTCACAATATCGAGCGGCTTAAGAACACTGGCCTCAGAACTGTCTCCTGCGCTCAAACTCCCTGCACTTAAAATCACGGTGTTTAAAGCATTCATGCTTTCGCGTAAGCGTATTTTCAAATCATTTAATTCAGTTACTGATGCTTGCAAGCTGTATTCTTCATAGCCTATATAACTGGCGATCAGGGTGGCCGTGGGGTTTTCTTCAGTTTGAAAAGAAAAGGCACCATTCAGATCTGTAGTAGTTCCATTATAGGTTCCTTCAAGATACACATTGACACCCATGATAGGCTGGCCCTGGAAGTCCATTACTGTACCAGTGATTTTGGTCTGAGCAGTGGAAAATAGACTGAAAGAAAATAATAAAAAGAAGGCTAAATTTTTCATGATGTTTGGTTTGATGGTACAAACATGAAGAGGAATGCCCGTGAATAAAACTTCGTTCTACCGAACTGTAGAAAAATACAGATGTATTGTGTAAAGGCTCCTTTTTAAGGCTTTTTGATCGGGTGATAGCTTTAGGTTTTGTATTTTCCAATATGATCAAATCTAAACTACCCCAAGTAAGCGACTCCATATTTACTACTATGAGTCGACTTGCCCAAAAATATGACGCGCTCAATCTATCTCAGGGATTCCCCAGTTTTCCTGTCGACCCAGTGCTTAAATCACTTCATCAAGAAGCCATTGGACAAGACCAAAACCAATACGCCCCAATGGCTGGGTTACCAAAATTGCGGATCAAATTATCCCAGATGACCCAGGAACAGCACGGTGCCTTTTATGATCCAGATACAGAGATTTGTCTCACGGCTGGAGCGACTCAAGGCATCTTCAGTGCAATACAGGCTACCGTGCATCAAGGCGACGAAGTTATTTTGTTTACCCCAGCTTACGATTGCTATGCGCCAGCGGTGGAACTGGCCGGTGGTAAGGTGATTGCCATACCCATGCAAGTACCTGAATTTACCATCGATTGGGAGCAAGTGGAACGTCAAGTGTCTGATCGCACCCGCATGATCATTATCAATTCGCCCCACAACCCCAGTGGTAATATGTTGACCCAACAAGATATGCTCGCCTTGCAGGAAATCGTACTCCGGCACCAGCTTTATGTGTTGAGCGATGAGGTATATGAATACATTGCTTTTGACGGCCGTACACATTATAGTGCAGCAGCTTTTGAGGGTTTACGAGAGCGTAGTTTTGTCACTGGAAGTTTTGGTAAGACTTTTCACGTAACCGGATGGAAAATGGGTTATTGCTTGGCGCCGAAAGCCATGATGCAAGAATTTTTTAAGGTACATCAATATGTGGTCTATTGCGTCAACCGTCCCGTGCAACAAGCTATTGCCCAGTACCTGAAACAACCTGAGCGGTATACCGAATTGGGAAAATATTACCAGCGCAAACGGGATTTGTTTCTTAATTTGATCAATGAAAGCCGATTCAAATACGTGCCAACACACGGATCTTATTTTCAATTGTTAGATTATTCTGCGATCAGTGAGGAAGGTGATGTGGATTTTGCTAAACGTCTGACAAGGGATCATAAGATAGCCGGCATCCCCATTTCTGTTTTTATGGATGGAAATGACCCCAAAATGTTGAGGTTTTGTTTTGCCAAAGAAGATGAAGAACTGGTGCAAGCAGCTACTATCCTCAACCGGCTCTAGTTAATGAAATGGCAGAGGATTTGCTACGCATTTAAAAATGAAGTTATAGATATTATGAAATACCTAATTGCTTTGGCCTGTTTGGCCTTAATTTCCTGTAATTCCCAAAAAATTTCTGCTACCAAGAAAGCGGAAAACTATAATCTGAATGAACGTCCTTATGCCCAAGAATGGTTGGGCGGTGCTCCAGGCTCCGGCAGCGGAATAGATCTTTACCTGCCTGCTAGCCTTATACTCAACGCCGAGCTTCAAGCGGTGTATTTTAGGAATATGACCAGTACCCAATTGCGTTTTACCAACAACATCAAAAACATGACCGTGACTCGGTTCAACCAACCAATCAATAAGGATTTGGTGATGGATATCGACCAACAAAAAGAAATGCAAAACACCCCACCCGAAGCCTTGGATTTCCCTTTTCCGCTGGAGGATGATGAAGCGGTGGTAGAGGTCAAACGCGATGGAAAAAGCGAATATATCAAAGTAACTGGAATCGAGTATAAGGAACCCATTGCCTACCCGGAAATGCGTCCAGAGAAATGAGTACACGCATTCTTTTTCAAGTCCAGATGTTGGATAACCACTAGAATCGTATTTTTGGCTGAACTAAGTCATTAGGCATTGGCGACCATCAAAAGATTATTCCAACACACCTTTATCTATGGGCTGGCGACGGTACTGCCGCGACTACTCACCGTGCTGCTGACCAGACTGTTGACTGAATACCTACCAGGAACGGTAGAGTTTGGGGAGGTTTCTATCATTTTTTCCTATATCATTTTTGCCAATGTGATCCTGACCTACGGCATGGAAACCGCCTTTTTCAGGTTTTACAATGACGCTTCAACCAAAGTTAAAACTTTAGGTACAGCGCTGGTTTCCCTTTTGGTCACCACTGCGGTTTTTACTGCATCGGCTTATTTGCTGCTGGAACCCATTGAACTGCTTACGGATTTGTCGGCAGATTATTGGAAATGGGTGATTGGCATTATCGCTGTCGATACCTTGATGGTGATCCCGTTTGCCTACCTGCGAGCCCGCGGGAAGTCTGTTAACTACGCTTTGATCAAATTGTTCAATGTGGTGATTACGGTTGGTTGTACCCTTTTGTTCTTTACTGTGCTGCCCCAATTTCCTGCCTGGCAGGAATATTTGCCTACGGATCGGATACAACTCTTTTTTATAGCTTTTCTTACTGCCAACCTATTCACCTTTTTGATGGTCATGCGTCCGTATTTTATAACCTGGACGATTGATAAACAACTATGGAAAAACATGCTGACTTACGGTTGGCCGATTTTGCTGTCAGGATTAGCCTTTGCGATCAATGAAACAATAGACAAAATTCTGCTTCAACAATTTCTACCGATGGACGAAGACCAAGCAGAGTCGGTGGTTGGTGTTTATACGGCCGGTTACCGTTTGGCAGTGGGTATGACCTTGTATGCTCAAGCTTTTAGGTTGGGTGTAGAACCTTTTTTCTTCAGTCAATCCCAAGATAAAAATGCACCCCAACAATACGCCTTGATCACCAAAGCCTTTGTGGCACTGGGAGCTATCGCACTAATGGTATATGTAGTTTTGGTCGATGCGATCAGGCCCTTGATCATTGAACCTGGTTTTGAAACTGCGATGGAAGTTGTGCCTTTGGTATTGATTGCCTACTTTTTCTCTGGAATTTACCAGACCTTGTCCGTGTGGTACAAAATTCAGGATAAGACCCGGTATGGCGCCTATATATCTCTAACCGCAGCAGCGCTGACGATATTTGTAAATGTCCTTTTGATTCCTCACATTGGATATATGGCCAGTGCTTATGCTACTTGTGCCGCTTATGGACTGATGATGGTTGTATCCTATATATTGGGCCGTCGTCATATGCCCATTCCCTATCAAATCATGGATATCTCGCTATATTTGGGTGTTTCCATACTGTTTTCGCTTTTCTTTTTCTACGTGGTGAGGGCGGAATTGGGAATTCAGAGTTGGCCGACTTATCTTGTAGGAAGTTTATTGACCTTGATTGTTGTGGCTTTGGTTAGCTTTCGCGAAAGCGCACTCATCCAGAAAATTTTATCTAAGAAATGACTATAAAAATCATCAACAAATCCTCACATGCCTTACCTCACTATGAAACTGGTGCCAGTGCAGGAATGGACTTGCGCGCCGAACTGGAAGTGCCGGTTACTTTACAACCCTTGGAAAGGCAGATTATAAAAACAGGCCTTTTTATTGAACTTCCAGTGGGTTATGAGGCGCAAGTGCGTCCCAGAAGCGGTCTTGCGGCCAAAAAAGGTATCACCGTACTCAATGCACCAGGCACTATCGATGCCGATTATAGGGGAGAAATAGGGGTGATTTTGATCAATTTATCTCAAGAAGAATTTAAGATTGAAAACGGTGAGCGTATTGCCCAACTAGTGATCGCCAAGCACGAGCGTGCCGTATGGCATAAGGTAGAAGAGCTCTCTACTACCGACCGTGGTGCTGGTGGTTTTGGGAGTACGGGCACTAAATAATACATCCATAAAAAAACCAACCAATGAAAAATTATTTTTTCCTTTTGGCCCTGATGTTCCTGGGTCATGCCTATGCACAAGAATCTATCAAAAACCAGGAGCTGTATGATACGGCTTGCAATTGTATTGAAGAGATTGACAGCAGTGCCTCACAAGACGAGCGCTATGAAGAAGTAAGTACTTGTTTAAAGAGTGCTATCATGGCAGAACAACTAAAGTCCAAACTCTTGTTCAATAAGGATTTTGCCATCGACAGTCTTATCAACAACACCAAGGATAAAGATAGCGTGACGGTTAAAAAAAATATCAACATCAATTTAGATCCTACAGAAGGATATGAAGATCTGGAACGTGAATTACTGGATAATTGTAACGCTTTAAAGAAACTAATGATTGACGATGTCAAATCGAGCAAGCATTCCATGAGTGATGATGAAGCAGCAAAAATCTATTACAAAAAAGGACTTGATGCCTATTCGGAAGGTAAATTTCCTCAAGCATTGGATCTTTTTGAAAGGGCAGTAGACGCCGATAGAAAATTTGCATTTGCCTGGGATATGATCGGGATCACCCACAGACAAATGGGCGACTTTAAGCAAGCAGTTAAGAACTATAAAAAATCCTTGCGTATTGATCCCAAAGGAAAGATGCCATTGCAGAATCTACCAGTAGCTTATCGATTATTGGAGGAATATGAAAAGGCTCTGGAAGTTTATGAAGACTTGATCAAATATTACCCAGACGATGCCGAGGGCTATTACGGTATTGGACAAACGGCTGGCGCGCTAGGTAAATTCGCTATGGCTGCTGACAACATGATGATCGCCTATAATATGTATGTGGAAAGCAACTCTCCTTATTCCCAAGACGCAATCAGAATGCTAAAATCATTGTATGTAGAAATGCAAAACAGGGATCAACTGGAGGAATTTTTGGCCCTGGCCGAAAAACACAATATCAAATTTCAGGAAACCTCAGAAGAGAAAGAATAAGCTTTCTATAAGATAAAACACTGATCAGTTTTTTAACTTTGCAGTGCAGTTTCAATCCTTGACGGCCGTAGATAGCCGTGCATTAAATATTTCCTGATCAGGGAACCCAACTTATGAAGATAATCGTACCTATGGCCGGTCGTGGCTCGCGTTTGAGACCTCATTCGCTTACCGTGCCAAAACCTTTGATCCCTATTGCCAATCAACCTATTGTGCACAGATTGGTCACTGATATAGCCCGTATCCTCAACGAACCTATTGAAGAGATCGCCTTTATATTGGGAGATCCTGCCTTTTTTGGGGAGTATGTAGTAAGTAGTCTTAAAGCGTTGGCTCATGGATTGGGAGCAAAGGCCAGTATCTATCGCCAACTTAATCCTTTGGGAACAGGACATGCGATTATGTGTGCAGAGCCCTCACTTTCTGGGCCGGCGGTTGTAGCTTATGCAGACACATTGATCCGTGCCGATTTCCAATTGGATCCCGAGGCAGATGCAGTGATCTGGACCAAACAGGTGGAGCATCCCGAGGCTTATGGTGTGGTTAAGCTGAACGACAATAATGAGATTATCGAACTGGTAGAAAAACCAGCTACTTTTGTTTCTGATCAAGCAGTCATCGGTATCTACTATTTTAAAGAAATTGGTCATCTAAAACGCGAACTACAATACGTGATCGACAACGAGATCATCAATGGTGGGGAATACCAGATCAATGATGGAATCAAACGGATGATGGCCGATGATAAGATCTTTAAAACCGGAACGGTTGATGAATGGATGGATTGTGGGAATAAAAACGTGGCGATTGAAACCAATCAGCGCATCATGGAATTTATGGCGCAGGATGGTAGTAGCGAGTTGGATACTGAACCAAAATTGATCAATTCCAAGATCATACCTCCTTGTGTAATTGACCCCAGTGTGATCATCAAAGATAGCACCGTGGGCCCTTATGTCTCCATTGGCGCAGGTAGCCAACTGGACAATGTCACTATATCAAATTCGCTCATCCAGCAAGATACTCTTGTAAAAAACGCTACCTTAGACGAAGCCATGATAGGTAACCACGTGCACTATGATGGGAAATTTACCAAAATTAGTATCGGAGACTACAGTAAAATGGAATAGTCTTTGAAAATCCATTGCCATGAAAAGGTTTTGCCATTTGATCTTGTTTTTCTCCCTTTGTTGGAGCCTGCCTCTCTTTGCCCAAGAAGAGGTGGCCGCCGAGGAGGTGAGCCAGGATGATCTGGGGAATGTTTCGGATGAATTCAAGGAAAACTTTTTTGACGCGTTGGCCGCTAAAGCTATTGGCAATCATGACAAAGCCATCGCTTACTTAAAGGTTTGTGACAGAATTCAACCCAATTCTGGAGCCATTCAATTTGAGCTGGCCAAAAACCATTTGATGGACCGCAACTTCCAGCAAGCTGAGGATTATCTCAAAAAAGCCGTCCAATTGGAAGGTCAAAAGGAGCCTCTACTGGAAACCCTTTATGATATCTATGACCAGCAGCAGGATTATGAACGATCTATTATAGTGCTCGAGCAATTGGCAGCCCAGAATGAGAATTATGAAGAGCTCTTGCCTTTTCAATACTTCAGATTGGAGAGGTTTGACGATGCCGTTGCCATGATACAAAAGCTGGACGACAGATTGGGCGAGGATCCTAGACGTAATTATATTCAACGACAGATCGCAGCACGCAGCCGTCAGAACGAACGGGAAAGTAGTTCGATCGATCAGTTACAACAACGCATAGCCGATAATCCACAGGACGAGCAAGCCTATGTGAATCTATTGTATATCTACAGCCAGCAAGGCAAAACCGATGAAGTTGTTGCCACAGCCCAAGCCATGGAAACGGCTTTACCCAGTAGTGACAAGGTACATCTGGCGCTGTACAAAATTTATCTGGACCAGGGAGAAATTGAAAAAGCTGTGACTTCTATGGAGCGGGTTTTTGGAAGTAGCGAGTTTGACCTGGAGACCAAAACCAACGTGCTACAAGATTTTATCAAAACTGGCTCCACAGATCCAACCGTAGCTGGTCGAATAGAAGAGGCCATTGATGACTTTGCTGACGAAGTAGAGGACGTTCGCACCTATCAGATTCTAGGGGATTTTTACTTGAGCCAAAAACAGCCTCAACAAGCTATTACTTTCTATGAGAAGGGTCTGGAAGAGGCCCCCAAGAATTACGAGCTTATTAAGAACATCATTTTGCTCTCCATCGATATCAAGGATTACCAAAATGCTGTGGATCGCACTGAAGAGGCTCTGGACGTATTTCCTGCCCAAGCTTTGCTGTACTTGCTCAGTGGTGTGGCTCATAACCAATTGGGCCAAGCCCAAAAAGCCATCGACCAATTGGAAATGGGATTGAGCTTCCTGCTGGATGAGCCTAAGCTAGAGAGTGATATCTACCAACAACTGGCCGTGAGTCACGATCAATTGGGCAACACAACTAAAGCAGCAAAAATGCGTTCTAAAGTAGCAGAGTTGTCCAAAAAAATACAATGAGATATATATCACCCCTTATTTTTTGTCTTTGTTTGTTGCTAGCCGGCTGTGGAGGGAAGCAGCGCGCCGCCAATGAAGCCATGGCAACGGCCAAAAGATCTAAAGTCATCAATGCCCATGAGGCAGCCAGGATCGATTTTAAAACCTTAAAAGCCAGATTGGGGACCAGTTATGACAACGGTAGTTCAAAACGCTCATTTACCGTCCAACTGCGTATGGAAAAAGGCAAACAAATCTGGATGAGTGCAGGACTATTTGGGATCACAGCAGCCAAGGTTTATATCACACCAGATCGGGTCCAATTCTATGAAAAGCTCAATAAACGCTCCTTTGATGGAGACTTCAGCTTGATCAGTGAGTTCTTAGGAGAGGAAATTACTTTTGATCAATTGGAGGATCTATTGTTGGGTCAGGCGGTGGAGTCACTCCAAGGGAAAGAATTTATGATCGCCGACAACCAATACCAATTTAAAACTGAGGATGTAGTCACCAAAATTTTCAAATTAAGACCCAGCGATTTCAAGGTGGCTGAACAAACTGTCACCCAACCTAAGGAAGGAGATTTTCTCACAGTGCGCTACCCAGAATACCAAATCGTTCAGGATAGAATTTTACCCAGTGAAGTGATGATCAGTGCGATAAAAGGCAAACGCAACAACAAGGTTGAGATGGAATTTAAGGGAGTCTCCTTTGACGAGGAGTTGAGCTTTCCTTTCGAAATGCCTTCGGGATACCGACAATTTGAGCTGTAGATGAAAAGACACTTTTGGATTACTTTATTGTTGCTGTGTTGTTTCGCTTTCGCGAAAGCGCAATCTGAAAAGGCCAAACTGGAAGAAAGAAAGGCCGAAATACAGCGTGAGATCAATCAGTTTGATCGGCTCTTGCGGGATGTGCGTAAGGAAGAAAAAACCATGGTACTGCTGGTAGAAACCATTGATCGCAAAATCGCTAGAACCCAAGAAATTATCACGCTGACCAACCGGCAGGCCAATCTGATCACCAGGAACATCAAGGAAAACAAAACCCAAATTGATCAGTTGGAAGCCGAGTTAAAGCTGCTCAAGGCCGAATATGCCGAAATGATCGTCAAGGCCTATAAATCAAAAAACGAACAAAGCCGACTGATGTTTCTGCTGAGTTCGGAAAGCTTTCTTCAAGCGTATAAGCGGGTGCAATACCTTAAATCTTATGCAGATTATCGCAAGAAGCAAGCCGATGAGATTGAGCTGAAGTCTGAGCTGCTTCAAGAAAAAACCCTGGCGCTGGAGCAAGAAAAAAAACAAAAGGAAGAAGTTTTGGCACTGAACCGCAAGCAGCGGGAAGCCCTGAAGAAAGACAAAGTCGAACAGGAAAATCTGCTGGCAGTCGTTCAGGCCAATGAGAAGAAATATGCGGCTGATATCAGAGAAAAAGCCAATGAACGTAACAGGATAGATCGGGAGTTGCGTAATTTGATTGCTGCAGATATTAAGGCCAGTAACAAAGGCAAGGCCGGCGCGGTGGCTGGAAAATTCTTTCTGACACCGGAAGCCAAAATTTTAGCGAACAATTTTAAAAGTAATAAAGGCAAGTTGCCCTGGCCAGTTGCAGAAGGATTTGTGTCCAGAAAATACGGGCGTCAGCCACACCCAGTAGTACGCACCGCGACTATTGTTTCCAATGGATTGAGGCTACAAACACCAGCCGGAGCGCAGGCCAGAGCCATCTTTGAAGGAGAAGTGGTGCAGATTACCAAAAGCAAATACGGTATCCTCGCCGTACATGTGCGTCACGGTAATTTTACCTCAGTTTACGACAATCTTAAATTAGTTGCTGTACAAAAAGGTGATCGTGTACAAACCAAAGATGTGATTGGTGAGATATTTACTTCTAATTCTGGTGAAACGGAGCTGAAGTTTGTGTTGATGGAAGACTCAGATACTGTGGACCCTGCTCAATGGATCGCCAGAAAATAGAAGTTCCAGCTTTTCAGGCGTGGAGTGATCTCTTCCTTATATAGAATGGTAAGATCCAGTTCCGGGATGGATGTAAACTTAAAACTGGAAGTAAATAAAAGGTTGAACCTCACTACTGGCAGTCGCACTGATCAGCCAGATCACAGCGGCAAAAACCATAACCTTACCAGCCATTGGCAGTCGATGGAAAAATGCAAACTGTCGCTTCTGAATAGAGGCAGGTATAAAATGCCATAAGAATCCAATAATCATCAAAATAGCCACATTTTGATAGCCTTTTAAAACGCTCCACCAGTCGGCAGGCGCAAATTCAAGACTACCTACATTCTGGATGACATTCAATGCGATTTGAAAGTCTGCCGCCCGAAAGAAAATCCAGCAAAAAGCCACAAAATGAAAAGTGATTAATGCACCTAATAAACGCCGACCCCAATTTTTGCCAGACCATTGGGGAATACCAAAAGCTTTTTCCAGCGCCAGTACAGTACCGTGCATTCCTCCCCAAAGTACAAATTTCCAAGAGGCGCCATGCCATAAACCGCCCAGCAACATGGTCATAAACAAATTGAAATAGGTGCGTATTTTTCCTTTTCTATTCCCGCCCATGGAAATATATAGATAATCCCGTAACCAACTGGAAAGAGAGATATGCCAGCGCCGCCAGAATTCGGTAATACTCGCACTTTGATAAGGAGTTCTAAAGTTGGGAGGTAGCTCAAATCCCAATAATAGCGCCAGTCCAATCGCTATATCTGAATAGCCGGAGAAATCACAATAGATCTGAAGTGTATATCCGTAAACCGCAAGGAGGTTTTCAAAAGCAGAATAATTGTCTGGAAAATCAAATACCCGATCCACAAAATTTACACTGATAAAATCTGAGATCACTGCCTTTTTGAGCAGACCGCCAATGATCAGAAACATGGCTTTACTCAATTCGATTTTGGTCAAGCTTAGTCGTTCGTAGATTTGCGGAATAAAATCTCTGGCCCTTACGATCGGACCGGCTACCAGTTGCGGAAAAAACGACACAAAAAACATAAAATCGAGTAGATTTCTAGCGGGTTTCAACTCGCGCCTGTAGATATCTATGGTGTAGGACATGGTTTGAAAAGTGTAAAAGGATATTCCCACCGGAAGGAATATGTTACCAAAACTCAAGTCGCCATTAAAAATTGAATTAAAATTATCGGCCAGGAATCCAGTGTATTTAAAATAAGCGAGTAGTCCCAAATTAATTATACAGGAGGCTACCAATAGTAAAGTACGCCAGCGATGATTGTTGCTTTTATAAATAGCCTCTGAGAGGTAGTAATCCACAAAAGAGGAAAAGATGAGCAGTAGGAAGAAGATTCCGCTGCATTTGTAGTAGAAATAAAGAGAAAATGCGATCACATACAACACCCGTAGACGGCGCAGATCCTTCATCAGGATATAGAGCAAATAGAAGCTCAGGAATAGATATAGGAAAGCGGCGCTATTAAACAACAACGGGCGTTGCGGGTCATAGGCCAGCCAGTCCGTCAGGGCATTCCAATCCATCATTTTTGTTGTTGTTTATACGCCTTAATCAATGCTTCCACTAGCAAACTGGCCTGCAATTGGTAGCCCTTTTCCAAAAAATGGATCTTGTCCGTTGAAGTGAGTCCTGCCTCGTACCAATCTGGCATCGCATCACTGCTACGGGATACGGCATGCAAGTCGTAAAATGCCCAGGAATTCAGGTTGGCAAAAACGCCCATTTCATAAGCATAGGCCGTGGCCTTAGAATTGATCTTTTTTCGTTGTTTCATGGATGGCGGCGGACTCGTCAAAAGCACACTTCCCGTTAAGCCTCTAGAGATCATATGTCTGTTGAACTGATCCATGTCCCTCTTGAGTTGTTCCTCAGAATAGTTATGGTAAAAACTTTCATTGGTTCCCAGAGAGATCAGGATGAGGTCTGGTTCCAGCTGGGACAATTGATCAAAGAACCTAGGGAACTTGTTGTAATCGGCAAATTTTGTCCCATTGACACCTATAGCATGAAATTCAATTCCTGGCTGTCCGTTATCTATCAAGATGCCATCCAAGGTATAGCTGGAGGCGGGTTGTGCGGGTCTGATGTAAAGCTCCTTACTTCCTGATGGTATTGTAAATACCCCGGTTTCCAATCTTTCCAAGTCAATAAAAGACTGTTTTGATACCGCTTGGGTCTGTTTTTTAGCCTGGGGGATTTTAAGTTGTTGACCCGCTTTGATACGGGTAGAAGTCATAGCATTGGCCCGCTGAATTTCCTTAACACTGGTATTAAATTTTGAAGCAATACGGCCCAAATAATCTCCAGACTGGATGGTATAATTTTGTGTTGAGGCTACTTTTCGCAGGACATTATTTCCTTTGGAAGTTGAAACCACAAAACGCTCTGGATGTTCTGTGATGAGTTTGATTTGAGTGACTTCAATTTCATCAGAAATATTCATCTGTAGGAGAAAGTCCTGATCGGTAGTCTCCAAGGAAATGCCACTGAGGCCGATATTGTGGCTCCCATCACTTTTGACATTACGTACGGCATCCCAATTTCCGCTAGCTTTGAATTTAACATCTACAGCACCATTGGTCTGTGCAACGCGATAGGGAAATACGAATCCGCGGCCCGCATTGCCGAATTCGCCCTGTAATCCTTGGCGGATATATTGTGGAAAATAAGGGCCCTGCACGTGGGAGTCACCTATTTGAACCACGTTGAGCTTTTTCTTCTTTCCTGATCGCAATAGGGCCAGTTCATTGAAGAATGACCTTAATACTTCTGGGTTTTGGATATGCTGAAAACTGCGGTCTACCAACAAGGGGTTCAGTTGGATTTCTTCAATAGGCTGAGCATGGCACCAAGAAGATATACAGAGCAACAACCATATGTACAAACAATACTTACTCATGGCTTTGGTTTCAAACTATCGTTAGATTGTTGGAGTTCTAATTGTTTCAAGCTGTCCTGTTGACGCAAGAGTTGTTCTTGTTTCTTCCGCTCTTCTTGACGAAGATTTTCGGCTTTGACATAATCGGAATATCCCAACATCATTTCCTGAAAGATCAAACGTCCTATTTTACGGGACCCTTGTGGGCTAAAATGGGTATAGTCGGCATTGGCCAGTTTGTGGTCTGTCCAAACCTGCATGCTATTGGGTCCACCCATCAAGTGGAAAAGGCTCAAAAAACCAGATTGGGTATTGGCGGCGTATTGTTGTTGAGACCTGAGCAAGCGTACCACGGTTGAGTCGGTCCGCACTTGCTGTTCATTTTTAGTGCCTTTGTCAGCCGTTCCTAATATTAAGATAGCGGCCTTAGGGAAGGTTTGATGTAGATGTTCGACCACACGAATCATTCTACGAGCATACCAATTGAAGCTATTGGCTTTGGTGCTTAACACATTGGCACCAAACTGCAAGATAATTAGGTCATAACCCAGTACCTGATCAAAATCATTCATCAACTGTGGGTTCAATAAAGCCAGTGGCATACCAGAGTTGCCTCGGTTGGAAAAACCATCTACCGCTACTCCAACGCCATTTGAAAAATCAATACCATAAATAGGAAGATCCTGCGCCTGGGCAAAATCCAATTCTACTCTTTTTACATTGTCAGAAGAAAGATTCACTGAATTGAATAGGCCTGGACCATTTAATGGAATGTCAGTGGTCAACGTGTCCTTGTCTATACGCAATTGAAGGTTAGCATCTGGACGTCCTGGTCCATAAAACAATCTTGGACTATTCAAACGGTAGGCATTCTTGATACCGCTAGCAAGGTACTTTACCTGCGCAGTAGAGTCTTTGGCAAAATAAACACCACCATTGACACCAAAAGATATGCTTTCAGACCGCCCTCCCATATAGTTGTGTTCTTTCCAGTTTCCCTTAGCATAGTGTTTTACTGAATACCTGGATCGTGCACTTTCTGATACCATGGGAACAAAGCCTACACCACGTCCCCCAAATCTATCCTGCATAGCGCTTCTGAAATCCTGTACGATTAAATCACCATCGATCATGGAATCTCCATAATAGGCAATACGCACTTGACCTTGACTACCGTTTTCAAGTGCATAGAGTTTTTCAAAAAAACTACTCAAGTATTTGACGCCTTTATAGCCTGACAACGGAATAGGCTGAGGAATTACTGCTTTTCCGGTAGAATCGGCAGGATGGCTGAGATTGAAATCAAAAGCATGAAGGTTGATCAATTGTGTCTGTACGGCAGATGTTGCTTTCACCACACTTTCTTTGGGTTTGGAGATCGTATCTGATGATACAACAGGCACAGCTACTTCAATGATCGCTGAATCTTGTTCCTGCTCACTCATGGCCTGGAGCATCAAGCTGTCCATGACAATATGTGCTCCGGGGTCCGATTCGGCAAACAGCTTTCGCGGAAGCAATGGCTGCGATACATAAAACAACAACCCGCCTAAGGCAAGTATTAAAAAAGCTGAAAAAAATTGTTTTTGTTCAGAAAAGGGCATGCAACAAATTAACGCAGATCTGCAAATAATTATTGGGGTGCAATTTAGTGGATTTCAGACACGAAACCATATGAGACATGAATCTACGTTAGTCAATCCTCATCAACCAGTAACCAGTAGTTTTCTGGCCGCGCCAATACCGCACTTTTGGTACTTGTTATAGGCTTGAGCCGCTGCTTCGGCTACTTGATCTGGTGTAGACTCTTTTATCCAAGCGCTTAGGGCCGCCTCGAGTGTATAGGCTTCTGGAGCCATCAAATGGGTAGTCCATAATAGCGGGCGGGCATTGGTTTGGACAAATAATTGATCAAAATATTGTTTTCCATAGCACGCCAGCACAATGGCATCCGTACGGTTGTCGGGTAAGGCTTCAAAAGCACCAGTGATTTCAACTTCCATCAGACCATTGTGTCCTACATACCCGATCAAATTTGCATCTCCACCAAAGCAAAGCATATTTTTATTTACAGTCAGCTCGAAACCATTACGGCCGGCAGCAGCCTCGACAAAGTCCGTGAGCGTTTGCTGGATGTATCGTCCATCATATGCATCAGCTAGTAAATAGGTATTGGATGATTTATGTTTGAAGATTAGGCGTTCCAGAATCAGGCTATCTACTTGACTGTAGGTTTTGAGCAATTGCCAATCCTTGCTGCGATTGAAGAAGGTCTTTAACCCATATCCAGCTCCCCAATAAAGATTGGTAGAGGCCTGCTGACCATTTCCTATGGATTCAGGCACAGGTGCAATGCCTTGATATTTATTATCGCAAAGGGCTACAAAAATATGAATGGCTTTGGGAGAATTGTTGGATTGAGACCAAAGTCTTGTCGAAAAACAGCACAAGAAAATCAAGAATAAATACTTCATAGCTTGAAGATAATTGATTCTAATTTAATAACTAAGACTTGTTTTTGAAGTCACTCAGCTTTATGAAATTGGATATGTTTTACGGTTCACTACACATCGGGAAACAGTTAATACCACATCGCATTATTGCTTCATGCATCAGTAGAATCATTTAATTTCCTCCACCACAAAAAATCCGTCATTTCCCTGTCCTTGGTACAATGGCATAAAAATATGGGCATTCCATTGACTGCGGATTTCCCGACCATTGTGGGTGGCGAGCACTTCGTTCTTGACTATGTGATCAAAATTATGGAATCCAGGTTTCATTTCAAATTTGTCAGAGGCTTGGAGCTCGTGACGATAAATAATGTCAAAACTTTGTTGCTCAAATTGACGAAGACTTGCGGTGCAGTTTGGGTATTCTGTGAGGGAATCCAAGGAAAGATCGCACGCCTCTTTTAAAATTAGCCAGATCATGCTTTCATGATGTTGGGCAGATTCAGGATTTTGATGGCTGCCTGCTTCAAAAGTAAAACCCGTCATCCCCAGATCTGTAAAATAATGATCGATGCTTCCCTCTACCATATCACTAAAACCACGTACAATTTTTGTTGGGAAACGCTGGGACCATTCAGCATTGTCGTTTTTGACCTGAACAGAGATATAGGGAGCACTTTCAGATGAGGTGGTATGACAATCCAGAAAATAAGCAGGTTGTTTTTCCTTACCTCCCCAATGCTTGTTGAGAAGCTGGATGATATCTTGCATTTCCGCTTCTTCGTGGGTGCGAACCTGCTGCGTTTCAATTTTGTCCTTCTTCCAGGTGCGATTAAGATCCTCATCAATAAAACGCCTATTCAGTTGCAGGGCCTTTTGATTTCCCTTGATCCCTACAAGCTTACCCTTGATGTGCGGTTGTTGCTTTGAAAGACTATTAAAAACATTTTCTAAGGCTTCAACTCCGCTGGGCTCGTTACCATGTACTCCCGCTGTTACCCATACCAAAGGGCCTTCTTGACCGGAGGAATATTGACCTATTATTCTGTTCATATGCTGATTTTTTTTGAGGTGTCGCTTTCGCGAAAGCGATAACATTAGAATTATGCCATGGTAGCCAGGCATTTGTTACCCAATGCTCCTTGGTATTTTTCTTTATAGGAAACCTTTTTTTCTATGGCCGCAATCACGCTTTTGGAGAAATCGGGTAAACCAATCTTTTCAAAATACTCCATACCTCCAGGACTGAGCAAGTTGATTTCAATTAATTTGTCATCCACGATGTCCAGGCCGACAAAAAAGAGACCATCCTTGATCAATCGCGGTGCCACGATATCGATGATTTCCTTCATGGCTGGGGTCAATTCGCTGCTATCTGCTGTGGCGCCCAGGGAAAAATTACTTCTGAATTCGCCCTCACCGGCCACACGCCTTATGATACTCAATTTACCTTCTTCTTCCATCACACGGCCATTGAGTAACAACACCCTGACATCACCTTCCTTAACTTGGGGAAGAAATTCCTGGGCGATCACGTAGCCTTCTGCCAGTAAGGTCTCTATGATCTGATTTGTGTTTCTTTCATTCTTGTCGATCAGATATACATTTTGACCTCCAGAGCCTTCGAGCGGTTTGAGCACCATACGTTGCCCCAGTTCTTCATAAAACTGCATCAGATGATCTTTATCCCGCGTAATCAGGCTTTTGGGTTTGATATGTTCAGGCAGAGATTCAAAATAGAGCTTATCGATAAAGGCATTGGCTAGCGTGTGCGCATCATTCAGTACGAGGACGCCCGAATCCTGGATCATTTGTCCAAAGCCTATTCCCGAGAATTCAGCCCATTGTCTGCTCCCTTCTTCTTCCGTGGGATTGTTTCTCAAAAAAAGTACATCCAGATCCGTGCTCACAATTTCTTCCAATGGCTGAGTTTGTATATAAGACAGTGTTTCTTCTGGGGAGCGTTTCTTATTGCTTTTAGGAATACGTGCAGCCTTGATCGAGATAGGTTTGTGGCTGTGGAAACAGAAGCTACCCACGCCGCAAATGTAGACTTCATGCCCGCGATCGTGGGCTTGGTTGATCATTCGCACGCTGGATCCACAAGATTCTGTGGCAATTTCATTTAATACAAAACATATTTTCATGATTGAGTCATTTGGGCAAGATAGGTTCCTGCGTTGATTTGTTTGAGTTGGTCCCGATAGCAATCCATGTCCAAATACCTAGGGGTAATCTTTGCAGGTAACAAGACTTGTCTTTCGGTTAATTCTTTGATAATATTGATGTGGTGCAGGGCAAATTTTCCGGATAGTAGTATTTGGAGATCTCCGCCCGAATTCAAGTAGTGCCTGAGCTGCACAAAACCCTTGAGATATATAATGTCCTTGAGGAATCCGCCACCCTGAAACATACGCGAAGTAATATTAAATGCCCTGTCCCGATCAAATCCATAGGTGTTTTTCAGCAGGTCAAACATTTCTTTAAAATCACAACCCTGGATCAGTGCATCGCCAGCGATTACCCTTCCTGCGAGTGTCCTGAGTCGGTTAGGGGTGAGGGAGCCACAGAGATATTCGGCCATGACCGCCAGACCTTCCTGTAAGGTATCATAATCTGCCAAGCCTGCTTTCATTTGTGTAAGTGGCTGCTGCGAACCATTATAATAGGTCAGTACATGGGTACCAATTTCATGTTGAAGTAGCGCCTGAGCTTCTGTTGAGGTCATGCGGTAATTATGGGGCAGGTAAAACTCACCCTGGGATACCATCATGATGTTCAAATCCTTTTTGAGGTGAATCTGACTTTTAAATTGCGGGTCCTGGGCTTTGAAATAGTCAAATTCTGCATGTACCAGGTCTTTAAAGTCATGCGCACTCAATAAATCTTCTGGTTTGGGTTGCGTTTGTTCCGGCAATACAGAAAGTATTTCCTGCGCCTCCTTTTTAAGATCTTTTTCCACGCCATGGAACAGTCGGATACTGCTGTAGAAAAAATTTCTAGTTCCACGTTCTTTCAGCATGGAGAGCTGCTTGTCTACCTCTTCTCGTTTTTCGTTATATAAATAGGATAGGGCAGGATCATCAATTTCATCGATACGTAAATTGAATAACTTGCGTTTCAATCGATCTGGATCTACGGGCAGTAGGCGGTAGTGATAATCCAACACTTGCTGGAAGCCAGATTCAAAAAATTTGGTCCGTATATCATTAATATTCACCGGTGCTACCAGCATCAAAAGATTGAAAGAAGACTCCAGCGCTGTCAATTCTCGATCCAGGTGAAACAATTCTTGGTGTATGCTACGTTTTCCAATGGCCGAATAACTAGGGATTCCAGCTGGTGTTTGCACCCGAATAAATTCAAAAATACCTTTTTGGATAGCCCTATAGAAGCGATCTCTGAATCGCCTGAAATATACAGGGAAAAGTATCCCCTCTTTATTTCTAAATACAGGTGGGACCTGAAGCCCAATCCAGACGGCACCTGATGTAAAAATATCGCTCTTGGAATAAGGTAAACCAGATAATTTTTGATCGGACTCACTTAAATCATGAATTTGGATGTCAATCTTTTTATGAGAAGCGATACTGTTTATTTTGAGGAGCTCTTCCCTCAAGGCTTCCATGGAGGCTGGCATACTGTCCTGTGGAGCGTTGATCTCAAAATTTAGGGAGGATTCAGGACCTGAATAGACGTCTATGATCAGAAAGGCGCGATGTCGAGCTAACATTTTTAGACTAATTCCTTCGAGTAGATTTTCATAATCAAAGGATGTTGAATCATCCAAAATAAGATAGGAGGCAGCACTTTTGACCAAGCGTTTGGTACCTGCATCTTTTTCTGTTGTACAACGATAAACCATCAAAAAAGGAAGGTTGGGCTCCAGGTGTAGGAAACCTTTACCCTCCAGAGCGGTTATAGATCGCCTTCCTGCCTCAAGATCTGTTATGATGCTGTGAATAGGACTTTCTTTTTCTACCAATTTTTGTTGGCTCAAGACTACTGTTTAATGGTTGAAGCCTGAAGATACTGCATTAGCAAAGTCTAGGAAGTACTTTTCTCATTACTTTAGTACGCCTTAAACAAAGTTTTAATAATCAAAAGGGCTTGATGGTAAAAGATTTCAGTGCTATGAATTGCATCTGTGATGATAGTTGAACAACACCCCCAACAGATTCTTCATCTTCTCTATTGAAAGGATGCAGGAAAAGCACCTACCAAGTAAAGGAAGATGCATGTTTTATTAAGATTCAATCCAAATAAGAGGGCAAAAGAAGTGCTTTTAACTATTACGATTGAAATTGAAACGCCTGGCAGTTATCTTTGCAGCAAACTAAAAAATTATACATGAGTGCATTAGTAAAATCATCGCTTGCCAGAAAATGGGTCATGGCATTATCCGGACTCTTCCTGGTTGTTTTTCTTACGCAACACTTTGTTATAAATATTACTTCCGTGATTGCACCGGATACTTTTAATGAATGGTCGCACTTTATGGGATATAATCCACTGGTGCAGTACGTAGCCCAGCCTATTCTACTTGGAGGTTTGATCGTACACTTTGTAATGGGGATTATTCTTGAGCTCCAAAACAACAAGGCACGCCCTGTGAAATATGCCCAATTTTCTGGAAACTCTAATTCGCAATGGGTATCCAGAAACATGATTATCACCGGATTAGTAGTATTAGCGTTCTTAGGATTACACATGTATGATTTCTGGGCACACGAAATGCAATACAAGTATATTTCCTTTCTGGAAGAGGATTCCACCCGATATTATGCCGAAACCGTAGCTAAGTTCCAGCCGGTATGGAGAACTGTTATTTATGTGATATCGTTTATTTTGTTGGCTATGCATCTATGGCACGGCTTCAATAGCTCTTTCCAATCCATGGGATTAAAGAGTGTAAGAAAGGGAGAGGGGATCAAAAAGTTTTGCTACGCCTGGTCAATTTTGATTCCAGCAGGCTTCATTTTGATTGCACTTTATCATCATTTTAATCCATTAACAGCTTAATTATGGCAGTTTTAGATTCAAAAGTACCTCAAGGACCACTTGCTGAAAAGTGGGTCAATCATAAAAATACCATCAACCTGGTCAATCCGGCCAATAAGCGTAATATCGATGTTATCGTTGTGGGAACTGGTCTTGCTGGTGGATCTGCAGCTGCTACTTTGGCAGAGCTGGGTTATAATGTAAAGACTTTCTGCTATAATGATTCACCGCGTCGTGCGCACAGTATCGCCGCTCAGGGTGGAATTAATGCAGCCAAAAACTACCAGGGAGACGGTGATTCTGATTATCGTCTATTCTACGATACTATTAAGGGAGGGGACTATAGATCCAGAGAAGCCAATGTATATCGACTTGCCGAGGTCTCTTCCAATATCATTGATCAATGTGTAGCTCAAGGGGTGCCATTTGCGAGGGAATACGGCGGATTGTTGGACAACCGTTCGTTTGGTGGAGTGTTAGTCTCAAGAACCTTTTATGCAGCAGGTCAAACCGGGCAGCAATTATTGCTTGGAGCATACTCTGCCTTGAATCGTCAAATCAATCGTGGTAAGGTGCAACCTTTTAATCGCCATGAAATGTTGGATTTGGTGGTAGTGGATGGTAAAGCCAGAGGGATTATAGCCCGTAATCTGGTGACTGGAGAAATAGAACGACATGGCGCCCATGCGGTAGTCATTGCCTCAGGAGGTTATGGAAACGTATTCTTCCTGTCCACCAATGCGATGGGAAGTAATGTGATGGCTGCCTGGAGGACCCACCGACGTGGAGCTTATTTTGCTAATCCTTGTTACACCCAAATACACCCTACCTGTATTCCAGTTTCTGGAGAGCACCAATCCAAATTAACCTTGATGTCTGAATCCCTAAGGAATGACGGACGTATCTGGGTACCCAAGAAAAAGGAGGATGCTGAAGCTATTCGTGCTGGAAAATTGAGAGGAGTAGACCTTAAGGAAGAAGACAGGGATTACTATCTGGAGCGCAGATATCCAGCTTTTGGTAACCTGGTTCCTCGAGATGTAGCGTCCCGTGCTGCCAAAGAGCGTTGTGATGCTGGTTATGGGGTCAATAAAACCGGTAATGCGGTTTATTTGGACTTTGCCGCTTCTTTCTTGAGATATGGAAAGGTAGAGGCCTTGACCAGTGGAAACAAAAATGCCACAGAACAAGAAATGATTGCTTTGGGTAAAAAAGTGATCGAAAAGAAATACGGTAACTTGTTCGACATGTACCGCAACATCACCGATGAAAACCCCTACGAGGTACCCATGAAGATTTTTCCTGCGGTACACTATACGATGGGTGGACTGTGGGTGGATTACAACTTACAAACCACTGTTCCAGGTTGTTTTGCCGCTGGTGAAGCAAACTTCTCTGATCATGGAGCCAATCGACTAGGGGCAAGTGCATTGATGCAAGGTTTGGCCGATGGATACTTTGTACTACCATACACCATTGGTGATTACTTGGCCAATGAGATCAGAACAGGTGAAATCCCAACAGATTCTCCAGAATTTGAGCAGGCAGAGAAGGATGTGCGCAACCGTATTGAGAAATTGATGAATGCGTCTGGAACACACTCGGTTGATTATTATCATAAAAAACTGGGGCTGATCATGTGGAATAAATGTGGAATGTCCCGTAATGCCGAGGACCTCCAAAAAGCCATGGATGAAATCAAGGAACTGCGTGAGGATTTCTGGAAAAATGTAAAGATTCCAGGAAGCGCCAATACTAAAAATCAAGAATTGGAAAAAGCAGGTCGCGTGGCCGACTTCCTTGAGTTGGGTGAATTGTTTGCCAAGGATGCGCTGACGCGAAATGAAAGCTGTGGGGGTCACTTTAGGGAAGAGTATCAAACTGAAGAAGGAGAGGCCTTAAGAGATGATGAAAACTTTGCCTTTGTCAGTGCTTGGGAATACAACGAAAACCCCAGGGATGCAAAGTTACACAAGGAAGACCTTGTGTTTGAAAATGTAGAATTGAAAACCAGATCCTATAAATAGGATTTCCTGCGCTAGCTACAGCTCAGGAGGCTCGATCTATGATCATTGAGCTTCATAAAAATTAAATAACTGAACGTTATGAAATTGACACTTAAAATATGGCGTCAAGCCGGACCAGACCAAAAAGGTAAGTTGGTGACCTATCCCTTGGATGGGGTTGATGGTGACATGTCTTTTCTGGAAATGATGGACATTCTCAACGAGGAATTGGTCAATAAAGGAGAAGAGCCAGTGGAATTTGATCACGATTGTCGTGAAGGAATATGTGGTTCCTGTAACATGATGATCAATGGTCAACCGCATGGTCCTCAAAAATTGACGACCACTTGCCAATTGCACATGAGAAAATTCAATGATGGCGATACGATTACTATTGAGCCGTGGAGAGCTGCTGCATTTCCAGTCATCAAAGATCTTATCGTGGATAGAACATCCTTTGACCGTATCCAGCAGGCAGGAGCATATGTCTCAGTAAACACTTCTGGAAATACCCAAGATGCCAATGCTATTCCTATTGAAAAAGCAAAGGCTGATGAGGCATTTCATTCTGCAACCTGCATCGGTTGTGGAGCATGTGTTGCGGCTTGTAAGAATGCTAGTGCGATGTTGTTTACGAGTGCCAAGGTTTCACAATATGCTCTGTTGCCTCAAGGAGAAGTAGAGGCTACACAGCGTGTTCAAAATATGGTACGCCAGATGGATATTGAAGGATTCGGGAACTGTACGAATACAGGTGCCTGTATGGTCGAGTGTCCTAAGGGTATCAAACTTGAAAATATTGCCCGCATGAACAGGGAATATCTTAAAGCGGAAACCATAGGGTAAACCGAATCAGTTACCTACTACATTGAAGCTGTTTTATCATTGCATAAGACAGCTTTTTTAATTTGGGTTCCAATGGTTGCCGATTTTTCTGTTTCCGGATGAGTAAAAGCTGGCCACTTTCGCCTTGAGCGATATTATCCTGCTGAATCCAATCCTATATGTTGCATCACAAAAAAACCTCGGAAATCTCCCGAGGTTTTTTGTTTAAACTAAGTTCGTTTGTGTACTACTGTGCTGCTAATGATCCAGCTACGCGTTGGATAGTTCCATTAGAGGTTTGAATGATAGCGTTATCATCATTGAGAATATTCACTACATTAGGGAAGAAACCACCGGTCGTTGTTAATGTAGCATTGCCATCGCTATCACGACCAGCAGTAGCTACGCGAGTTCTGGTGCGTACGGTTTGTCCGTCCTGTAGCATATTTTCGTAAAAACTACCTTCTGTAGATAAATGTGCATTGATAAAGTCTGAAAAACGTTGTCCAGCAGAAATACTACCATCAGGATTCCCGTTGAGCACCAGATCCAAAGTTGGGTCTTCAGACACAAATAATGTAAAAGGAGCTTGATTGGTGACCGTGAACTTTTGATCACAAATATCTCTGATCTCCGTAAAATCACCACTTAATTCTACCAAATTTTTCAGCGCACTAAATTGGTCGCTCAAAGCTACTATAGAAAACAAGGTAGATGGTTCGATAATTTGATTGATCTCAGTGGCTCTACCGTTGATAAAAGTCAAGGTCTCATTACTGATAGAGACACCATTAACTGTGGGGACACCGTCGATAGTCTTAACGATGGCAGTCAAATGGTTTTCTGAATTGAATAGCTGAGTAGCTTTGGTTTCTACAAATAATTCGGAATTAGCAGCTGCTGATGTCAGGTCGAGATCAGTGACGATAACATGATTCAGCAATACTTGACGCATATAATCTACAGGTACATCTTCTATGGATGCGAAACCATTTTCTGCCAGAAACAAATTCAAAGCCAAGTTATTGGGGAGAAATATTTTAAGTCCAGCTTGTGCATCAGTTTGCCCCATCAATCCAGTGTATTCTAAAGCGTCATTCAGCTGGGAAAACTCAGGATTGCTTTTAACGTAGTTGGAAATAGTGAACTTTGAAGGATCTTGATAAAGATCTTCGTTGGTCAATTCGTCTCCTGAACAAGAAACCAGCCCGGCAATCATCATTAAAACGCCTGCTATTCTAAGAGTAATATTTGTATTCAAAACTTTCTCGGTTTTCGATTATATGTACAAAGTAAAGGATGAAATACATTTAATTGGTTAAATCAAAGTTAATCAACTGAATTTAATCTATGATAGTTGCAGATCATCTATCTTAAAAATATGGAGCTATAAAACATAAGATGTTGTTTACCAGTTAGTTGTATAAAATTAATTACCCATTGGATGTGCTTTGATGATTATCTTAAAAAATTTGCATTTCATCGAATGTTAAAATTATAAATCAGCAGTTATGCAATTATTATTTATCTGAAGTTAATTATATTTCATTGGCTCAGAAAGTTTTTTTCGATCAGCACAAGAGAGGTGAAACTTGTCTCTAGAGATCATTTATTATCTTAGCCCAACAATAAAAAATCATGAAAAAAATACTTGTCCTTTGTTTTACCGTCTTGCTATTGGCAAGCTGTGGTTCTAAACAATCAACAACCCAGGCTAACAACTCTTCAAAAGCTGCTACCTATTGGCAACAGCATGTAGATTATCAGATGGATGTCCAAATGGATGTTCACCGATATCAGTATACTGGTTCTCAGGAATTAGTATATACCAATAATTCTCCAGAGACCCTTGACCGGGTATATTATCACCTCTTTTTCAATGCTTTTCAACCAGGCAGCCAAATGGACGTAAGATCCAGAACTATTTCTGACCCCGATCGTCGTGTAGGTTCTCGTATTGCGTCACTTTCTCCTAACGAGCAGGGATACTTACATGTCAACAACATGACGCAGGATGGTAGGGCTGTTCAAGCCAGCGAGGAGGGCACAATTTTGGTAGTGGAGCTGGCCAAGCCCATAGGTCCAGGTGAGTCATCTACTTTGAAATTGGATTTTAACGGTCAGGTTCCTGTACAGATCAGACGTAGTGGTAGAAACAATGCTGAAGGTGTCGCCCTTTCCATGACCCAGTGGTTTCCCAAAATGGCCGAATTTGATAAATACGGTTGGAACACCACTCCATATATAGGAAGGGAATTTCATGGTGTTTGGGGAGATTTTGATGTCAAAATTACCTTGGACAAAGATTACACGATTGGGGGAACGGGTTACCTACAAAACCCCAAAGATATAGGTCATGGGTATGATCAACCCAACTCCGGTCCTGCCAAAGGAAAAGATGGGAAATTGACCTGGCATTTCAAAGCTCCTCGTGTACACGACTTTGCCTGGGGCGCAGATCCGAATTATATCCACGATATTTACAAGGGAGCAAACGGAGTTGATCTTCACTTCTTTTACAAAGACAATGATGCTATCAAAGAAAACTGGAAAAGACTTCAGCCCACAACCAATGACTTCCTAAAATACTTTAATGAAAATATTGGCCCTTATCCATATAAGCAATATTCTGTTATCCAGGGTGGAGATGGAGGAATGGAATATGCCATGTGTACCTTAATTACCGGTGAGCGTAACTTTGGTAGTTTGGCAGGAGTAACTGCTCACGAGTTTGCCCACTCTTGGTTCAATCACGTACTGGCTACCGATGAATCAAAACATGAGTGGATGGATGAAGGCTTTACGACCTACATTTCCAGTCTTGCCATGAACGACTTGTTTGATGAGGGCAAGAAAAATCCTCATCTTTCGTCCTATCAGAGTTATATCTATTTGGCCAATTCTGGCACCGAAAAACCACAAACCACTCACGCAGACCGATACGATACCAATCGCGCTTATGGTATAACGGCCTATGGAAAAGGCGCTGTCTTTTTAAGTCAGCTTGGATATATTGTGGGTATGGATGTACGTGACCAAATCATCAAGGAATACTATGACACCTGGAAATTCAAACATCCAGATCCCAATGATTTCAAGAGGGTCGCTGAACGCGTCAGTGGCTTTGACCTGGAATGGTATCTACGTGACTGGACCATGACTACCAATACAATTGACTATGCGATTGAGGATATGGGAAGTGTGGATGGAGTGAGTACGGTAACGCTTTCGCGAAAGGGGCTAATGCCGATGCCACTGGATGTCCAGGTCACTATGACTGATGGATCTAAAAAAATGTACTATATCCCGCTCGAAGAGATGAGAGGGCAAAAGCAAGTAGACCGCAACACAGCGATTGTGGAAGATTGGGCATGGGCTTACCCGACCTATGAATTAAAACTAGAGGGAGTGAACATGGAAAATATACGCAGCGTGACTATAGATCCAGAAGAATGGATGGCTGATGTAGATCGTGAGAACAACACTTGGCAACTGGAAGAATAAATAAGAAGTCAAAACACAAAAACGGCATCATCTCAACAAGGTGATGCCGTTTTTTTACAGTGTCATGTAAAAAAGTACACCAAAACCAGGTATATTTTCCTGCATACATAATACTTTTACCTTAAATTAAATTAAAACTTCATGAAAATAGCAGTAGTAGGCGTCACCGGAATGGTGGGCAAAGTCATGCTGAGCGTTTTAGAAGAACGCCAATTGGACATCACCACCCTTATACCTGTGGCTTCAGAGAAGTCCGTAGGTACTGAAATTACTTTTAAGGGTCAGCCTGTAAAGGTGGTAGGCATGAAAGAAGCTATTGATATGAAACCAGATATAGCCTTGTTTTCTGCAGGAGGCTCAGTGAGTCAGGAACACGCACCAGCATTTGCCGCTGTGGGTACTACAGTCATTGACAATTCCAGTGCTTTTAGAATGGATGCTGACAAAAAATTGATTGTTCCTGAAATCAATGCGGCCAGCCTGACCAAAGAGGACAAGATCATCGCTAACCCTAACTGCTCTACCATTCAAATGGTGCTGGCGCTTGCTCCATTACACAAAAATTATGGGATTAAGAGGTTGGTGGTCTCCACTTACCAATCGATTACTGGAACTGGTGTCAAAGCAGTGGAACAATTGGAAAATGAGTATTATGGTAAAAAGGGAGAAATGGCTTATCCCTATCCTATTCATCGTAATGCATTGCCACACTGTGATGTATTTGAGGAAAATGGCTATACCAAGGAAGAAATGAAACTCGTGAGGGAGACACAAAAAATCTTGGACGACCGTAGTATAGCTGTTACCGCTACCGCTGTTCGTATTCCAGTGGTGGGAGGTCACTCAGAAAGTGTGAATATCGAATTCGAAAAGGACTTTACTGAAGCCGATGTACGTCGCCTGCTGTCTGAAACAGAAGGTGTAGTGGTTCAGGATAACCCAGATGTGAATACTTATCCAATGCCTTTGATGGCACACGGAAAAGATGAGGTTTTTGTTGGACGTATCAGACGCGATCATTCTCGGGAGAATTGTTTGAACATGTGGATCGTGGCTGACAATTTGAGAAAAGGTGCCGCTACAAACGCCGTACAGATCGCACAACACCTGATTACCCATAACTTATTAGGCTAGTCGACTCAGATTGAGGGCTGTATTTTTCTTAACTTTACCAGAAAGACTTTTCATGTTAAAAAAAATACTCTTCCTATGTTGTCTGCTTTGTATGGGGTTGTTACAAGCCCAGTTCTGGACAGAGACTTACTCAGGATTTTCTACCAACCTAAGAGGGTTGAGCAAGTTTGATATTGTTGATGCGTCAGTCACCTGGGCAGTTGGATACGATGGAGTGAATACCAATAATAACATTCAAGAATTTTCAAAAACAGTAGATGGCGGCGTCACTTGGACTGCTGGAAATATTGATGTAGGTGATACAGGCTTGGGGATAGGTAATATCTCTGCGCTAGACGCCATGCAGGCTTATGTTTCTATTTATCCACGCGCGTCAGGTCAACAAGGAGGGATTTGGAAAACAGTTGACGGTGGAACTACGTGGACATTAGAAGCCAATGCAGGTTTTACCTCCAGCGCTAGTTTTTTAAATATTGTTCATTTTTTTGATGCTACTACCGGACTGGCCATCGGAGATCCTGTAAATGGGTTTTGGGAAATCTATCGCACGACCAATGGTGGATCTAGTTATTCACGTGTGGCTTCCAGTCAAATTCCTGCTCCACTTGCAGGCGAAACAGGTTATATTGCCCAATTTGAAAGCTTTGGGGACAATATATGGTTCACTACCAGTGAGGGCCGCATTTATCATTCCGTTGATAAGGGCGCAAGCTGGAATGTTTATCAATCTCCTATAAATGATTTTGGAGGGACTACTATCGCTGGAGATATCGCCTTTGCCACGGGCTTACGCGGAGTGATTCAAGACAACAGTGGTAATTTATATCGGACCGTTGACGCCGGTCAGACCTGGAACAATATAGTCATTTCTGGAGTGGGAACCCCTTACGGCGGATCTATCGATTATCTCCCCAACACCTTTTTTATGGTTAGTACTGGTGGTGACCCTAGCTTTGCTGGCAGCTCCTATTCCAGGGATGACGGTGTAACATGGATAAATATTGACACTGAACAACATGTGGATTGCGCTTTCTTGGATGATAATACTGGTTTTAGCGGTGGTTTTAGCAATGCCACGGCCATGTTGGGCGCTTATCGCTATACCAGCACAGTGTTGAGTAATCCAGACGAAGCTCTCGCCCAAGATTTTATGGTCTTTCCCAATCCAGTTGGTGAACAATTGAACATCCAGACCAATTTATCTTGGAACAAAGCCATCGTTTATGATCTCAATGGTCGGCAAGTCCTAGACTCTAGGAGTCCGCAAATTGATGTGGGATTCTTAAACACTGGCTTGTACTTTATTGAAATATCTTCTGATGCGGGTTCACGTCGCATCCAATTCCTGAAAAAATAATTATGAATAAATATCTAATCGGAGCAGTGGCTTTGGCGGCACTGACCTCCTGTAAAAACGATCAAGAAAAAACCCAAAGCCTAGCCATGAAGTATCCTGATACCAAGAAAGTGGATACCGTTGATGTTTATCACGGTGTTGAAGTAGCAGATCCCTACAGATGGCTGGAAGATGATCGTAGCGAGGAAACTGAGGCCTGGGTCAAAGCCCAAAATGAGGTCACGCAAAACTACTTGTCACAAATCAGCTTTCGCGAAAGCATCAAAAAAAGACTCACCGAACTCTGGAATTATGAAAAGATAGGGACTCCTTTTGACGAAGGCGATTTTACTTATTTCTACAAGAACGACGGACTCCAAAATCAATATGTCATCTATCGTTATCCCAAGGGAGGCGATGAAGACCAAGCCGAAGTTTTCCTTGATCCCAATACGTTCAGTGAAAAGGGGACTACCTCATTGGGGGGTGCCAGTTTTACGGAGGATGGTTCGCTATTTGCCTATTCGATCAGTGAGGGCGGAAGTGATTGGCGCAAGATCATCGTTCTGGACACCAAAACCATGGAAAAAGTTGGGGATACCCTCAAAGATGTAAAATTTTCTGGGATGTCCTGGAAAGGCAATGATGGATTCTTTTATTCCAGTTACGACAAGCCAAAGGGAAGCGAATTAAGTGCGATGACCGACCAGCATAAACTTTATTATCACAAGTTGGGTACGTCCCAATCGCAGGATCAGGTCATCTTTGGAGGTACGCCAGATCAAAAATACCGTTATGTAGGTGGGCGGGTAACAAATGACCAAAAATACCTTGTTATTTCTGCCAGCACTTCCACTAATGGAGGTAAATTGTTTATCAAGGAACTGGATCGTCCAGACGCGCCGCTGGTGACCATTCTCGATAATTTTGATACCAATACCTACTTGATTCACAATGAAGGCAGCAAACTCTGGTTGGTGACTGACTATGAAGCGCCTAATAAGAAGATCGTCATCACTGATTTTTCGAATCCAACACAGGAGAATTGGAAAGATGTCATTCCTGAAACAGAACACGTGCTTTCTCCTTCCACAGGAGGGGGCTATATTTTTGCTGAATATATGGTAGACGCCGTCTCACAGGTCAAACAATTTCAATATGACGGTGAATTGGTCAGAGAAGTGGAATTGCCTGGTGTAGGTAATGTTGGTGGTTTTGGTGCCAAAGAGGAAGATGAAACCTTGTATTATAGCTTTACCAATTATACAACTCCTGGAAGCAGTTATCTCTACGATATTGAAAAAGGAACCTCAGAGCTTTTCAGGAAACCAGCCATCAAATTTGATAGTGATGCCTATGAAAGCAAGCAAATATTCTACACGTCCAAGGATGGCACGCAGATCCCCATGATCATCTCCCATAAAAGAGGACTGCCGCTCGATGGCAAGAACCCGACTATCCTCTACGGATACGGAGGTTTTAATATTTCTCTCAACCCTTCTTTTTCTGTCACCAGGGCAGCCTGGATGGAAATGGGTGGCGTCTATGCTGTGGCCAACTTGCGTGGCGGTGGAGAATACGGAAAGAAATGGCATGATGCAGGTACCAAAACCGACAAACAAAATGTATTTGACGATTTCATAGCGGCAGGAGAGTGGCTGAAGGACAATCAATATACAGATACGCAACACTTGGCCATTCAGGGAGGGTCCAACGGCGGACTCCTAGTAGGGGCCACGATGACCCAGCGACCTGACTTAGCAGGAGTTGCCTTCCCAGCAGTTGGTGTGCTGGATATGTTGAGATATAATAAATTTACTGCGGGAGCCGGATGGGCGTATGACTATGGAACTGCCGAAGAAGGTAAAGAAATGTTTGAATATCTGAGGGGATATTCTCCATTGCATAACATCAAAAGCGGTATTGAATACCCAGCTACCTTAATTACAACTGGAGATCATGACGATAGGGTGGTGCCAGCTCACTCCTTTAAGTTTGCCGCCGAGCTCCAATCTAAACAATCAGGAGATCAGCCCACTTTGATTAGGATAGAGACAGACGCAGGTCATGGAGCAGGAAAATCAACTGAGCAGCAAATCCAAGAATGGACCGATATTTATGGGTTTGGTCTGTACAATATGGGTTACAACCAGTTGCCTGATGTCAATAAACGTATTAAAATGTAGGTGAAATCTAAAACTTATATGTGAATTTATCATCAGCCCAGCTATTTGCTGGGCTGATTTATTTCCTAACCATTTAATAACCTTTTGGGAGTCAAAAGCTAATCATTAGTTCACCTTATCTTGACCTTGTAGGGTTTTCTTTGTGGATGTAACCAAATCATAAACTCATGAAGAAAACTTTATTCGCCTTAGTCTTTTTATCCCTCTTAATCAGTTGTAAAAACGATGATGAAGATGCACTCACTTCCATCGCTTCTACAGACATCAACTTTCAACGCGGAGCCACCATCAATGTAGGAGGAGAAGGTGCAGCTGAAATAAGTGCATATGACCCTGTATCAAAAAAACTCTTTGTCATCAATGCTGCGGCTGGCCAGGTCAATATCTATGACCTTACGAATCCCAGTTTACCTATTGAACAGCCAGCCATCACTTTGGCTTCTGGTGCTCCCAATAGTGTAGCCGTGGGAAATGACATCATAGCCGTCGCTGTTGAAAATGAAAATAAGCAAGCTCCTGGTACCGTAGAAACCTACAGTATCTCAAATTCCAGTGCAATCAACACTTACACTGTAGGAGCCCTACCAGACATGCTCACGTTTAGTCCTGATCAAAATAGCATCGTCGTGGCCTGCGAAGGTGAACCCAATGATGATTATAGTATTGATCCAGAAGGAACAGTAGGAATCATTGATCTGACGAGTGGGAATGTAAGATTGGTAGATTTTACTGCGCTTAATGGGCAGGAAAACCAATTGAAATCTGCTGGTGTCAGAATATTTGGACCTAATGCAAGTGTCGCTCAGGATTTGGAGCCAGAATTTGTGGTGGTATCTGAAGATAGCTCCACGGCCTATATCATTTGCCAGGAGAATAATGCCTTAATGAGTGTGGATATAGCCACGGGAAATATCAATTACCTACGCGCGTTTGGCGCCAAGGATTATATGAGTCCGCTGAACGCGATGGATCTAAGTGATCGGGACGATGCCAAGGAACTTAAGAATTGGCCAGTACGTTCCTTTTATCAGCCTGATGGTATGACGATCGTGAATATAGGTGGTCGAGAATATATTATTACCGCCAATGAAGGTGACGCGAGGGATTACGATAACTATTCTGAAGAAGAGCGCCTTGCTGATGTTACACTGGATCCTACCGCCTTTCCAGATGCGGCAACTTTACAGTTGGATGAAAACCTGGGTCGATTAAAAATCACCACAGCTGATGGCGATACTGATGGTGATGGCGATTATGACTTTATCTATGGATATGGTGCTAGAAGCTTTAGTCTTTGGGATACAGAGGCTCAACTGATCTACGACAGCGGAAACAGTATTTCTGCCAACACCCTTGATATGAACGCGACCAGATTTAATGATGACGACGGTCGTAGCGATGACAAAGGCGCTGAACCTGAAGCTGTGGCCGTACTAGAGATCCAAAGCAGCCAGAACCGATATATTCTCGCTGTAGCAATGGAACGCACTGATGGCGTATTGTTGTATGATATCAGCAACCCAAATAGTCCGCAATTTCTCACTTGGTTGCAACCAATGGGTGATGAAGCCCCAGAAAGCGTTTTAATGATTCCTAGAGAAGACAGTGGAAATGATAAGGCTTTGCTCATCATCAGTAATGAGGACAGTGGAACGGTGAATATTTATGAAAATAATATTGAAGACTAATTTCTAATCCGTTCAAATTTGCAAGCCCGTGTTTTTCAACACGGGTTTTTGTTTTAAGAGTACCTTTGTGACATGCTGCAAATAGAACAGGTACATTTTACTTTTCCACGTTCCCGTTTCCACAATCATAATGAGAAACCCATAACCAAAACCCTGGAAGGGATCAACTTCAATGTTTCCCAAGGTGGTTTGGTGGCAATTTTGGGAGAAAGTGGTTGCGGTAAAAGTACCTTACTAGATATGATCTATGGTTTGCTGGAGGTGGATCAAGGAAAGGTGATTTGGAAAGGAGAGGAGCTTCTAGGTCCTGACCATCATTTGGTTCCTGGACATCCCATGATGAAATATGTGCCACAGGAGTTTGACTTAATGCCCTATACCAGTGTAGCCGAAAACGTTGGGGAACACCTGAGTATACAATTGGATAACCGCATGGATCGCATACACGAATTACTGGAAGTTGTAGATATGTCGGCTTTTGCAGGCAGAAAGGTCAGCACCCTATCTGGAGGTCAAAAGCAGCGCGTAGCCATAGCCAAGGCGCTCGCTCAAGAGCCTGAATTATTGTTGCTGGACGAGCCTTTCTCACACATAGATAATTTTAGAAAAAATCATTTGAGGAGACGTCTTTTTGGTTATTTGAAAAAACAAGGGATCAGCGCGATGGTAGCGACGCACGACAAGGAAGATGTTTTATCGTTTTGCGATCAGGTCATCGTGATGCGCCATGGGAAGATTCTCGATTACAGGCCCACGATGCAGGTCTATCAAAATCCGAAAGATTTATACACCGCCCAATTATTTCACGAGGCGCAGATAATTCCTGGGGACTGGGTTCAGTCTCCAAAAGACCTGATTGTTTATCCTTATGAATTAAGCGTTGCAGACCATGGGTTTGAAGTTGTGGTTATGGAATCATATCCCACAGGTCGGGATTACCTCATCCTGGCTCAAAGGGAAGGTCTTGAGGTATTTTTTAAATCAGCTCGGGAGTTGGAAAAGGAGAGAAAAGTTCTGTTGGAATTGGTGAAAGATAAACACAGCTAAGGGTATTATTCCATTTCACTTCTATCTGAAACCTTTAAGAGCTTAATCAATCTTAGCTTACTCAGCTAGCTGCTCATCTGGGTCAGCATTAGACAATTTCGCTTCAAATTCAGCTATTTCCATAGCTTTTTCTACCTTAAAATCGCCAATGGCGGTACGTCTAAGGGCCGTTAAATGACCGCCATTATTTAATGCCTGTCCAAAATCATGGGCAATAGAGCGTATATAGGTTCCTTTACTACACCTGATTTTAAAGTGTACATCGGGGAGTTGGAAGTTGGTGATTTCAAATTCGTGAACCACCACTTCCCTGGCCTGTATTTCCGTTTCTTCTCCGGCACGGGCCAGTTCATATAGTCTTTTACCATCTTTTTTAATAGCGGAAAATATGGGCGGTTTTTGAAGGATTCGACCAGTGAAATGTTGGGTGGTTTCCCTGACTCGTTCCTCTGTAATATCATCCAAAGCAAACTCCTGATCCACCTGGGTTTCCAAATCATAACTTGGTGTCGTTGCCCCTAGACGTATCGTGCCCGTATATTCTTTCTGTTGGGCCTGGTAAGTTGAGATATTTTTGGTTTGTTTTCCTGTACATAGTATCAATAACCCACTGGCCAAAGGATCTAGCGTACCCGCGTGTCCTACCTTGATCTTTTTAATGCCATAGGCCTTCCGGATGAGCCAGCGCACCTTATTGACCACTTGAAAAGAGGTCCATTCCAGCGGTTTGTCGATTAAGATCACCTGACCTTGTTGATAGGGGTTATTGTTTTCCTGCATGGGTACAAAGGAAAGGAATTTTATAAGAATGTTGATTGTCTTTTGGGCGTCACCACAAGGGTCGGGCTATACGTTACAAGTCCTCGCATTTCCCGATATTCATCGGGAATGCTGCGGGCTTTCCACTGCTATCCCTGACGCAAGCCTTAATTCATACCACGCTCACTGCGTATGTTTTCATAAGCTTCCTGAACCTTGCGGAATTTCTCCTCGGCACCTTTTCTATGGGCCTCATCCATGTCCATGAGTTTGTCGGGATGGTATTTTTTGGCCATAGTTCGATATGCCTTTTTAACCTCGTGATCTGGGACAGACTTATCTATTTCCAAAATCTTATAAGCGTTGTCCTGATCAGCCACAAACATAGCTTTGATGGATACAAAATCCCGATCAGACAATCTTAAATATCTGGCGATCTGTTGGATCATGTGGAGTTCGGCATTGCCTACATGACCATCAGCCTGAGCAATTCCAAATAAAAAGTGTAGGATTTGTAATCTGGATTCGTATCTGGTTCGGGCGGTCAAATAGTTACAAATATTTTGCGCATTGACCTCGCGTTTTTTGACCACTTCATTAAATGTTCTAAAAATAGCATTGGCCCGATCCTTTCCATAGGCACTGACAAAATATTGTCTTACGTAGTCTAATTCCTTTTGGCTGACATGGCCATCGGCCTTGATGACCAAGGAGGTGAGTGACAACAGGTTCAATTCAAAATCTTGCGGGCTCACACTTGTACTGCGTTGCGTGTACGGGCTTCCGTAAGTGCGTTGGGTTTGGGAGCCATTACTTAAAAAAGCAGTGTAAATCCACCTGAGGATAAAGAAGATTGCTAAATAGCCTAAAAATGACATAGAATGTGTTTGAAACAAGAGACCTTGAGCTGCGTCATCGTGGTTGGGTGTTCAGTTATTGGCCGGATTTAAGATTTCTTTCGCTTATAAACAGGAACAGCACTGCATGCCTCTCCATACATGATCGACTTGGCCACAGATTGTAAGCGTTCTGTTATCATCGCATAGGCTGCCACAGGCACTGGCTTGTTGGAACAACCTTTCACGATTACTGGGTGATCCTGAAAATCTGATAGATCTAGCTGCTCAATGCTTGAACGGTACAGCGCTGTTTCCAATTGCTCCAGGTTACCGTAGACGGTCAATGCAGCGATATCCTTGAGCTGGCTTTGAACGAGCATCCAGGCCCATTGAGGTATAATAGCATCGGTACTGCAGTAGATGGCTACAAAATGACCTTGATATACGCTAAAGTCTGTGGATTTTAAACTTTCGCGAAAGCGGGATTCTACCAGTACAATACCCTCCAACAACCATTGAGAGATATCAATTTGACTTCGTTCACCGGCGGCGTAGTAATCTTCCAGGTCAAGAACCTTGAGTTTGGACTGTGCTACTCTATTGATGATCTCTTCGGCCATGGCTAAAGCATTCCTAATTCAAGTTTTGCCTCCTCGCTCATCAGATCTTTGTTCCAGGGAGGATCAAAAGTGATTTCCACTTCGGCATCATTTACCTCTTTCAAGGTCTTTACTTTTTCCTCTACCTCTACAGGTAGGGTCTCGGCTACTGGACAATTGGGGGAGGTAAGAGTCATTAAGATCTTTACATCACCATCTGTGCTGACCATAACATCATAAATCAGTCCCAGTTCATAAATATCTACTGGGATTTCTGGATCGTAGATGGTTTTGAGTACACGCACTACTTTCTCTCCTACTTCCTGTCCGTTGATTTCTTCCATCTTAATTAAGTTGTGTTTGATAGGCTACAGCATACATCTTTAACTGTTTGATCATGGAGACCAAACCGTTGGCTCTTGTGGGTGAAAGATGTTCCTTCAATCCTATTTCGTCAATAAAACTTGTATCGGCAGCGACTACCGCAGCTGGGGGTTGCCCTGACCAAGCTCTGATCAATATGGCAATGATTCCTTTGGTAATGATGGCGTCGCTATCTGCTGTAAAAACAATCTGGTCATCTTCCAAAGTGGCATCCACCCAAACTTTGGATTGGCAACCTTTGATCAATCGATCATTGGTTTTTAGTTCTTCGTTAATGAGCGGAAGACTTTTTCCCAGATCTATCATGTATTCATAGCGCTGCATCCAATCGTCAAACATGGAAAACTCTTCTACGATTTCCTCTTGTATGTCTTTTATGTCTGGCATTAGTTTTTCTTCTCTGTGGCCGGAAGCGCTGTAATCAATGTTTCTCCTGACTCATCCAATAGGTGCAACTTTCCTTCTTCCATGCTGTATGCATCGACCTGGGATAAATGGTTCATATAATCTCGCTCGATATCGGCTGTATTCTCGCAGTACATTTTGGTGCTCATGAGCATGCCGATTTCCAGCTTATTTTCTTTAGGATTGCTGATAGGCCCTGAGTATTGATTGCAAGAGGAATAACCAGAGATGCGTGATTCCTCACCCAAGCTCACCTCAATTGTAATATCGTGTTCTGTATAGTCGTTTTCACCGACCATGGTAACATTATATTGGCCTGCCCAATCCTTCATCGACTTACTGTCGGCGGTTGTTTCAGTCAGAGCACTAGCATCTGTTTCTTCTGTTTTATTTTCTCCACATTCCTGGGCCTGAACCAATAGGAATAAACCGAAAATGATACTTAGTAATTTCATAATTTCTTATTTTGGTTATCTACAAAGTTAAGACAACATATTTACAGCACGATGCAAAGCCTGTACCATAACATCAATTTCGTCTTTGGTATTATAAAAAGCAAAGCTGGCCCTGATCGTTCCAGGTATACCAAATCTGTCCATAACCGGCTGGGCACAGTGATGTCCTGTCCTAACCGCAACCCCTAATTTATCCACGATCGTACCTATGTCATAAGGGTGCAGCGAACTTACATTGAAGCTTATGACTGCAGCTTTGTCAGTCACCTCACCATAAATTTTGGCTCCAGGAATTTTTTTAATCGCCTCAGTACCGTATTCCAACAATTCATGTTCATAAGCAGCGATGTTATCCATGCCCAACTCATTGAGGTAATCAATAGCTGCGCCCAGTGCAATTCCACCTGCAATATTGGGTGTACCGGCTTCAAATTTATGTGGAAGGCCGGCATAAGTGGTTTTCTCAAAAGTTACCTGATCGATCATTTCTCCACCACCTTGGTAAGGAGGTAGTTGATTCAATGCATCTTCTTTACCGTAAAGTATTCCAATTCCAGTAGGACCACACATTTTATGTCCAGCCATGGTATAGAAATCTGCATCCAACTCCTGCATATCTAATTTCATGTGCCCACAGGACTGTGCGCCATCAATAAGTGTCATAGCACCGTATTTTTTGGCTTCCTTGATAATATCTTTCACTGGATTGGTCACACCAAGGGCGTTAGAGATATGGTTGACCACCACAAAGGCAGTTTTATCGTTCAGTATCTTTTTATAAGCATCCATGTCCAAGGTTCCATTTTCCAAGACCGGAATGACTTTTAGATGCGCTCCAACGCGCTCACAAAGCATTTGCCAAGGAACTATGTTAGAGTGATGCTCTACCGAGCTCACGATGAGTTCGTCTCCTTTATTTACAAACACATGCGCTCCATGGGCAACAGCGTTGATAGAATGTGTATTCCCAGACGTAAAAATTACTTGTTTGGCCTTAGGTATGTTAAAAAAGACCCTGGCTTTTTCACGTGCTGCTTCAAAAAGATCCGTCGCTTCCTGGCTCAAAGCATGTACGCCACGGTGGATATTGGCATTGTATCGTGTATAATATTCGGTAATGGCGTCTATGACCTGTTGAGGTTTTTGAGATGTCGCGGCATTGTCAAAATAGATCAGTGGTTGACCATTTACCTCTCTGGATAAAATGGGAAAATCGGCCCTTATTTTCTGTATATCTAGCATAGCACACAAAGGTACGATCCAGCGGATAAACAGCTGATCTTTTGGCCTTCATTTGGGAGTTGGGTGCCAGGCAAAAAAAACTGCAGCCGATCAAGGACCAGCTGCAGTTGATATCATCAATATTAGAAGGTTTAGAGGTCAAAGCCTATTTCCACATTGAGTTTTAAGGCGATAAGTTTAGTTATGCGCGCTTTAATCTCAGGGATTTTTACGCTTTCCAAAACGCTATTGGCAAAGGCATACATCAACAATGCTCGCGCTTCTTTTTTAGGAATCCCTCTGGATTGCATATAAAACAGTGCATCTTCATCCAGCTGACCAATCGTACATCCGTGTGAGCAACGGACATCATCAGCAAAGATTTCCAATTGCGGCTTAGCATTGATGGTGGCCTTATCGCTGATCAGGATGTTGTTGTTTTGCTGGAAAGCATTTATTTTTTGTGCGACTTTATCTACCAATACTTTTCCGTTAAATACCCCTACTGCCTTATCGTCAAAAATTTGTTTGTATTCCTGATAACTCTCACAATTAGGGGAAGTATGGTGTACCAAGGTGGAATGATCCACGTGTTGTTTTCCTTCAATGATGGTCACTCCATTGAGTAAAGAGTTACAATGTTCTCCCCTTTGGTAGAAATACAGGTTATTTCGCGTAAGCGCACCGCCAAAAGAAAAAGTATGAAGACGCACTTCACTGTCTCCCTGTTGCTCCACGTTAGTGTGATCAATCAATGATGCGTTGAGTCGGTCGTTTTGGATCTTGTAGTAATCCACCATTGCTCTTTTATCCGCAAAAACTTCGGTCACTACGTTGGTCAACACGGCATTGTCTGTTAGACTTTGGTGTCTTTCTATAATTTGTACTTGAGCATTTTCTTCAACGACTACAAGATTGCGTGGTTGAACCATTAAGTGATCTTCATTGCCTGTAGAGAAATAAACCACTTCTATTGGTTTTTCTACTGCTATGTTCTTTTTGATATGAATGTAAGCTCCTTCACGGGCAAAAGCGGTATTCAATGAACTCAGCCCGTCATTTCCAGCCAGTTTATTGTAATGTTTTTGAATAACCGAACTGTATTTGGGATGGCTCAAAGCACTAGACATCAAGCAAACATCGAATTTATCGTGAGTGGTTTGCGACAGGTGCGAACTATAAATACCATCGATAAAAACTACCCTGTAGGCATCTATTTGATGTACCAAATATTTCTTGATGTCCTTATATTCTATGGCAGTTTCCTTTTTAGGAAATAACGTATAATCCTTGCCAAATAATGATTTTAGCGAGGTGTATTTATAAGCTTCTTCCTTGCGCATGGGAATGCCTTGACGCTCAAAATCGGCCAAGGCCTTGTTGCGTAATTGATGGACATAACTTTCTGTGTCGACCTCGTTTTCCAAGGCGATAAAGGAAGATACAATGTTATCCTTAAAACTCATTTGTTGTTTTTTTTCCTGCTTTTTCCCTTCAGTTGAGACCTGAAGTTTTCAAAGCATTATTATGGGTGAAATTGGCGTTTTCCGTAAAGGGGGCTTAAGCTTCTACTTCCTCCTTGATCCAATCATAACCACGTTTTTCCAATTCATGGGCCAACTCTTTCCCCCCAGATTTAACTATACGACCTTGATAAAGTACATGGACGTAATCTGGAACAATGTAGTCCAACAATCGCTGATAGTGCGTGATCACGATGGTTGCATTGTCTTTGCTACGCAATTTATTCACACCGTTGGCCACTATTTTGAGTGCGTCAATATCCAATCCTGAGTCGGTTTCATCCAAAATAGCCAATTGAGGTTCCAACATTGCCATTTGAAAAATTTCGTTTCGTTTCTTTTCCCCTCCTGAAAAACCTTCATTAAGAGATCTGGAAAGGAACTTGCGGTCGATTTCCAACAATTCGGATTTTTCCCGGATCAGCTTCAGCATGTCTTTAGCTTTCATTTCTTCCTTACCTTGAGCCTTGCGGGTCTCATTGATCGCGGTTTTCATAAAGTTGGTTACCGAAACTCCAGGGATTTCTATGGGGTATTGAAACGAAAGGAAGATCCCTTTATGAGCGCGCTCATCAGGATCCATTTCAGAAATATCTTGGTTGTTCATAGAGATTTCTCCACTGGTCATTTCATATTCCTCACGCCCGGCGATAACGTTGGCCAGGGTAGATTTTCCGGATCCGTTGGGACCCATGATCGCGTGTACCTCACCGGCCTTTACCTCCAGGTTGATCCCTTTGAGAATTTCCTTATCCTCGATAGAGGCTTGTAAGTCTTTGATCTTTAACATAGCTGTTATTTAACGTCTTTAATGTCTATTGATGAGCCGGACTGTATGACATTATTATTTTTGGCCGGCGTTACTTCTATTACTTTTTTTACCGTTAGCATTTGGTCCCATCCTTCACCAGACTCTTCCTTCATTGGGTTAGGCCCCAGGGTTCCAAAAACTACTACATTGACCATGTCGAATTCAGTTTTTTTAAGCGCTTCAGCAACTTTATTGAGTTCATGCATCTTTTCGTCAATCTTGACGGCATAGATATCATTTCTCGTGGTCAATACCGCTGCATCTGCGAGATAGATGAACTCTCCTCTGAACACTTCTTGACCTTCGGGAACCTGTTCTTCCAGGCTTGGGGTTTTTTCAGTATCGATCGCAGTGGTTTCCTCCTTTTCTTCTTGTTTGCAGGAGAGCAGGCTCAAGGCCATCATGGTTAAAACGATTATTCGTTTCATAGTTGGAAATTTATGGGTTGATATTAATTAACGACTTATCCTACAGAACCTTCAAGGCTGATTTCCAATAATTTTTGGGCCTCTACGGCAAATTCCATCGGTAGTTTGTTCAACACCTCTTTAGAGAATCCGTTGACGATTAAGGCGATGGCTTTTTCTGTATCGATCCCGCGTTGGTTACAGTAGAAAATTTGGTCTTCACCGATCTTACTGGTAGTCGCTTCATGTTCAATTTTGGAAGAACTATTGCTATTTTCAATGTACGGGAACGTATGTGCGCCACATTCATTACCCATCAGCAAGCTGTCACATTGTGAAAAATTACGAGCATTGGTTGCTCTTGGGTTGATTTTTACCAGTCCGCGATAGGAGTTTTGGGATTTCCCAGCGCTGATTCCTTTAGAAATGATGGTCGACTTGGTGTTTTTACCCAGGTGAATCATCTTGGTACCAGTGTCCGCCTGTTGAAAGTTATTGGTAACAGCAATAGAGTAAAATTCGCCAACAGAATTATCTCCTTTTAACACGCAGCTGGGATATTTCCAGGTCACTGCGCTACCTGTCTCTACTTGAGTCCAAGAGATTTTGGCATTTTTCTCACATAAGCCTCTTTTGGTCACAAAATTGAACACACCACCCTTTCCTTCGGCATTTCCAGGGTACCAATTCTGTACAGTGGAATATTTAATTTCTGCATCGTCCAGAGCAATAAGCTCTACCACGGCAGCGTGAAGTTGGTTTTCATCCCTACTGGGAGCGGTACAACCTTCTAGGTAGGAAACATAACTACCTTTATCGGCTACCACAAGGGTACGCTCAAATTGTCCGGTGCCTGCCTGATTTATTCTAAAGTAGGTGGACAGTTCCATTGGGCATTTGACCCCTTTGGGAATGTAACAGAATGACCCATCAGAAAATACGGCGCTGTTCAATGCCGCGTAATAATTGTCTTTTTGCGGCACGACAGTTCCGAGATATTTTTTGACCAACTCTGGATGATTTCGAATCGCCTCTGAGATCGGACAGAAAATAATACCTTTTTCTGCCAGGGTCTCTTTAAATGTAGTAGCTACAGATACCGAGTCCATCACGATGTCTACAGCTACACCGGCCAGTTTCTTTTGTTCTTCAAGAGATATACCTAAACGTTCAAAAGTGTTCAGCAATTCTGGATCTACTTCATCCAGGCTGTTGTACTTGGGTTTTTTATTTGGAGCCGAATAGTAGGAAATGGCTTGTAGATCAGGTTTTTCATAATGGACATTGGCCCATTCAGGTTCTTCCATCTCCATGAAATACCTGTAGGACTCCAGTCGCCATTCAGTCATCCATTCCGGCTCATTTTTCTTAGCAGATATAATACGAATGACCTCTTCACTTAGACCTATGGGAATAGTGTCAGATTCTATGTCAGTATAGAAACCGTACTCGTACTCCTTTTCCTTAAGTTCTTTTTCTAACTGTTCTTCTGTGTACTTTGACATGCAATTTGTTTTAAGTGACCAAAAAAGCCTGGGGTTTCCCTCAATAAAATGATTTTAAAGAGAAAATGATTCACCACACCCGCAAGTGCGTTGCGCATTAGGGTTATTAAATACAAAACCCTTTCCGTTGAGACCGCCACTATATTCCAGAGTCGTTCCCACGAGATATAAAAAACTTTTTTTGTCCACCGCAATTTTTACTTGGTTGGCCTCAAAAACCTTATCAGTGTCGGCAGATTCCCTATCAAATTTCAAGTCATAGGACAAACCGCTGCATCCACCGCTTTTGACGCCTACCCGCACAAAATCCGTGTCGATGGCAAAACCTTCCTCACTCATCAATTGGGCAAGTTTGGTTTTTGCTGTTTCAGAAACCTTTATCATAAAAATGGCTTATTTAAAATGGCTACAAATATACGATATGGAACGCGGTAAACATTGGGTTTCCATGATATTCTCGTATAGCGTTATATGAGTCGTTTATGACAGCCAGAACCTACAATAAGACCTTTGTTGTTTTCTTTTCTTCTGAGGAGGGATTAACCAATCATTTGAGAATTAAAGCCAGTGCCACTTTCAATAAATTTTGTTTGAAATTTCAGTGGTTATAAAAGCTTTTGTTTTGATGGTGATCATACAGCTAAGTCGTAATTTTGCAGCATGATAGAAGATAAGAATCCGCAGCGCACACCAGTAGAACGATTGGGCGAATTTGGCCTGATTGATCATATCACCAAAACATTTCAACCGGTACAACCATCTACCCTCAAAAGTATAGGTGATGATGCCGCCGTTATTCATCATGAATCACCAACTGTAGTGACCACTGATATGTTAGTGGAAGGAGTTCATTTTGACTTGAGCTATGTGCCTTTAAAACATTTAGGTTATAAAGCCATCATGGTCAATCTGTCTGATATATATGCCATGAATGCAAAGGCAAGACAGGTTACGGTTTCACTGGCGTTGTCTAATCGATTTCCTGTAGAGGCGGTAGAGGAATTATATGACGGCATACATTTGGCTTGTAAAAATTACGGTGTGGATTTGATAGGGGGTGATACCACGTCTTCATTAAGCGGCCTGGTGATATCTGTAACCGCTGTAGGAGAGCAGCAGGCAGAAAAAATCACTTACAGAAAGGGTGCTCAAGATGGAGATTTATTGTTGGTCAGCGGAGATTTAGGTGCTGCGTATATGGGATTGCAAATATTGGAAAGAGAAAAAGCCGTCTTTAAGGCCAATCCGCAAAATCAGCCAGATATAGAAGCCTACAGCTATTTATTGGAACGCCAACTGAAACCGGAAGCGAGAAAAGATATTCCGGAATTATTGGAAGGTCTGGGTGTTTTACCTACCAGTATGATCGATTTATCCGATGGATTGAGCTCAGAAATTATTCACTTAAGTAAGAACAGCGAAGTAGGTATCAGGTTGTACGAGGAGAAAATTCCGCTAGATCCTACGGTGATTAGTGCCTGTGAAGAGTTTGGCTTAGACAGTACCACTATCGCTTTAAGTGGTGGGGAAGATTACGAACTATTATTTACGATTGGTCAAGAGGATTTTCCAAAGGTCAAAGCAAATCCCAATCTCACAGTAATCGGTCATGTAATGGATGCCTCATTTGGTAACCACCTTGTTACCAGAGGGGGAGAGCAAATACCGATCCAGGCGATGGGATGGAATAGTTTTCAAGAATAAAGCTGTACTCCAGCACGTCGACGTTTGCGTGCTACATCATTCAGGGCGCGGTTGATTTGGTGATAGCTATCGCTCAAAGGCACTGTCTGACCGAAAATGTTGGTGGTAACTTCTTTTCCGCAATTTGCGCAACACATTTCTTGTATACGGTCATTAACTACATGGGAAGTTCTGAAACGATGACCGGTAAGCGAGCAGCCCACCGACTTAATTAAGGAGAATTTGTTGTTCATACATTTCGTTTTAAGCTAAAGAAATAATCGGTTTGACCGACTAACGACAGCAATGTAATTAAAAGTTATTAACATAGCGGTCAAAAACACCAAATTATTCGACGAAATGCAAGTTTTTAAAAATTGTGTCTGACGAAGTGAGAATCGACATGTGCCCAGAATTTATAGCTTTAAACCTGCCACCTAGATTAAAACACTCTTTTTCAATAAGTTGAGCGTTAATTACATTATCCCGACGCCCAGCGATGTAAATAACTGGAAAATCCACATCTCTTAATGAATTCACAAAACTTTCTCTATTGCGCATAGATTTCAATGCCTGCAGAATGGTATTTGTTGATAAGTGCAAGGCATTTTCCTTCATGTTTCCTATGCGATCCTCGTACAGTTCCTGCTCCTGAGGTGTAAAAAGATTACTCACCGCCATACTGATATAAGCCTCCTGATATTTTTGGATCAATTCTATGGATCTGTCTCGCACGATTTTACGTTCGTTTGTGTCAGCGCCGGCCATGCTGTTGATCAAATGAAGTGATAAGACTTTAGTTGGGTTCGCTTTCGCGAAAGCGGAACATACATATCCACCCATACTGTGACCCATCAAATGACAGGTGTGGATGTTTTCTTTTTTTAATATGGCATCTAACTCTTCCGCCAGTTCCTCTAAACTATATTCATGAGTAAATTCACCAGATTGTCCGTGACCAGGTAAATCAATGCTCAGGATATCAAATGTTGATGCAAGCAAAGGACTTAAGAACCGCCACTGTTTCATACTGCCCAGAAACCCATGAATCAGGACCAAGGTTGGCTTGCCAGTATTTATATATTGATAATGAAGTCTGGTCATGCTGCAAAGGTACTGTGGTCACGCCAAAACAGTTTATCACAAAAGTATCACAAGTCCCAAAATTTGGTTAAATTGGGCGCATTCCTTTCAAGACTACAGTTACTGATGAAGCATATTTATTTTTACCTGCTGACTGGCCTGATATTCATTTCCTGTGCAGATGATCGGGATGATTATGATGTAGCTCAATCTGCACTAGATTTGCGTTTAGAAGAATTGCTCGAACAGGCGGCCGGCGGGCAGGGAAAGGAATTTTTTATACTTCCAGAAAGTGATGACTACGCTTCCATACCACAAGATCCGCTGAATCCACTTACCGCTTCCAAAGTAGAATTAGGAATGTTTCTTTTACATGAAACAGCCATGGGCGGTTCTCCAAAAATGATACAAATGCAAGGTACCTATTCCTGTGCTTCCTGTCATCCAGTGGCCTCCAGTTTTTATTCGGGTAGACGTCAGGGAATCGGGGAATGTGGAACTGGTTTCGGATCGGTGGGTGAAAGCAGGCAGCTTAATCTCAATGTTCCTTTGGATTCCATAGACATTCAACCCATCAGGGTACCTACTTTACTCAATGTGGCCTATCAGGATGTCGCCTTATGGAATGGAATGTTAGGTGGAACCGGCACCAACATTGGCACGGAATCTCAATGGACGGCAGCTGGTGTTCCAGAAAACAACCTAGGATTCCAAGGTTTGGAAATTCAAGGAATTGTAGGTCAGCAAACACACCGACTGAAGGTTGATGAAGATTTTGTAAATAATAATGGTTACCGACAGCTATTTGACCAGGCTTTTCCAGCCTTGGCGCCATCAGATCGCTATACTACCCAGTCTGCAGCACTGGCTATTGCAGCTTTTAATCGGACGCTACTTTCTAATGATGCTCCATGGCAAGCATACCTTAAGGGAGATTACCGTGCCTTGACAGATCAGGAAAAAAGAGGAGCCATTGTTTTTGCTGGCAAAGGTGAGTGTATAAATTGTCATACCGGACCTGCCTTAAAAGATCAGGATTTTCATGCATTTGGTTTTGGACATTTCGACGATTCCCAGGATGCAGTGGTGTTGGATGATGGTGGATTTGATGCGGTGCGCAGAGGACGCGGAGGTTTTACCGGTAATTCTGCTGACGATTATAAATTCAAGACACCTACCTTATATAATCTGAGGGATGCGGCATTTTATGGACACGGAGGTACTTTCAACAGTATCGCCGAGGTTGTTAGGTATAAGAACGCCAATGACCTACAAGATCCAGCGGCTCGGGCTAACCTGGCCTCTGAGATGGGTAACATCAACCTCACCTTCCAAGAAATGGAAGATTTGACCCAGTTTTTGGAATTTGCTCTGTACGACTCTACCTTAGATCGATATGTGCCTGAATCGGTAAAATCTGGTAATTGTTTTCCCAATGCAGACGTGCAAAGCCGATTGGATTTGGGTTGCAATTGATGCTGTCATTTATGAAAACTGTGATCAATTAAACTATAACAACAGGCTTTCAACACAAACTATCTCATAATTACCGCGATTAAGGATATTCATAGAAGTCTGCAACAAATACCTGTAAAGGATTACTTTTGATAAATTTTTTTTGGTGCCTATTCCTACACAAGCTTTTGAGCAATATACTGTCGCATTTTACAATCTAGAAAACTTTTTTGATCCTGATAAAGATCCCAATATTCTGGATGGAGCCTTTACCGAATTCGGTAGGCAGCAATGGAACCTCACGAGGTACAAGAAAAAACTTCAAAAGATCAGCCATGCCATCAGCAAGATAGGTTTTGAGTACACGGGAAAAATGCCGTCACTTATAGGTGTTGCCGAAGTAGAGAACAAAAGAGTTCTCAATGATTTGCTGGCAGAGCCCAAGCTTCAATCCATACCTTATGATTACATTCATTACAACAGTCCGGATGAACGAGGTATAGATACAGCGTTGATTTATGATACTCGTGTATTTGAGGTGTTGGAATCTGAACCAGTTAACATTTATTTGGAGGACGAGAGTGGCGTGAGAGATACCACGAGAGATGTTTTGTATGTGAAGGGGCTATTCTCTGGAACACCAATGCATATTTATGTGAATCACTGGCCATCAAGAAGGGATGGTATGGAAAGCACAAATGAAAAAAGGATAGAGGTGGCGCGACAATTGGTGTCACATTTGGATAGGCAAGATCCAGAAAATCGTCGTATTTGTAATGATTTGGCGTTAAATGATTGCGAGCACGTGATTATTATGGGAGATTTCAACGATGAGCCTGAGAATGACAGTCTCAAAAAAATTATCGTGCCTCAGGGCTTTGACAACATTACAGCTCCTTTAAAGAGTTATCACAGGGGATCGATCAATCACCAATTCAAATGGGGGCTGTTTGACCAGATATTGATTAGTCAGGGATTGCACAATGACATACCGGAATCACTGTATTTCTGGAAGGCAGAGATATTTGACGATATTATGCTCAGGCAATGGAAAGGTAAATATAGAGGTCAACCAGCGCGTACATTTGTGGGACGCAACTACAAGGGGGGTTATAGTGATCATTTTCCTGTCTTTGCCATTTTTCGGAAAAATTAAAGGTTGCTTGACCATGAAATGCTTCGGTTGGTCTATTAAGGTATCTACAAGCCTTAAACACTTGGGTTTTTTTTTATATTCACGACCCTATGTATAAAGGTGCTTGATAGAGATTTTTCTAGAGAGCCAGTTATTTTTAAAAAACAAGTGGATTTGGTTCTTCAAGAGCCTCAGGGGTTTATATCCTTCATTCCAAGTCTTGTGATTTAAAATGTAAAGGCAATAACAGATTTAGATATCAATACCCTATATTTAGCTAGCTGAAACTAAAATTACAACCTTAAAACTAACTTTGTGAGAATGAAAAAATTACTTGCATTGGGTCTTTTTCTCAGTATGTCCGCTGTAAGTGTGGTGCATGCGCAGCAGGACCCACAGTACACGCAGTATATGTACAATCAGAATGTGATCAATCCAGCCTATGCTGGAACTCAGGAAAATTTGCGCGTCACAGCCCTTTACAGACAGCAATGGTCAGGAATCACGGGTGCCCCAGAAACCATCACCTTGTCGGGAAGTACTCCTTTAGGAGATCGAGTAGGACTCGGGCTTTCTGTGATTGCGGATAATATTGGTCCAGTTGGAGAAACCAATGTGTACGGAGATTTTTCGTATAAATTACAGGTAGGGGATGCTACTACTTTGGCATTAGGACTTAAAGCAGGAGCTACCTTTTTTGATGTAGATTTAAATACAGTCCAGACTACCGTGCCTGGCGATCCTTTGTTTTCTGAACAACTGAATGAAACCTATCTTAATGTAGGTGCTGGTGCCTTTCTTTATGGATCCAATTGGTATGTTGGTTTTTCTGTTCCTAATATGCTTAACAGCACACATCTTGATGAGGATGGACTGGAATTCGGTAGCGAAACTCAACATTATTTTCTGACAGGTGGATATGTATTTGACTTGTCTGAAAATGTAAAATTAAAGCCGCATGCGTTGATTAAGGGAGCATTTGATTCTCCGGTAAGTTTTGATGTAAACACCAACGTTTTGTTCAATGAGAAGTTTGAGTTAGGGGTTTCCTATAGATACGAAGATTCTTTTAGTGGACTTATTGGCATGTATGTCACTGACAACATTCAGGTAGGTTATGCGTATGACCGAGTAATTTCTGATATCTCTGTGGTTTCTAACAGTTCGCACGAGGTGTTTGTTTCCTTCGGTTTAGCATTCCCACGTAAAGTGATGCAGTCGCCACGTTTCTTCTAAATCTCAACAGCAAAGAATATCATCATGAAAAAATTATATATACTCTTTATATTATTCATCGCTGTAACCCTGGGAGCTCAGGCGCAAAGCGATGCCACAAAAAAAGCCGACAAGCTCTACGATCAATTACGCTATGTAGAGGCAGCCAAAGCTTATGAAAAAGTTTTGGAAAATGGAACAAGAACTCAATATGTATATACCCGATTGGGTAATGCCTATTTCTACAATAGTGAGTTCAAAAAGGCCGAGACCAATTATGCCAGAGCCGTAAAAAGAAATCCAGAGGCAGAGACCTTATATCGTTATGCACAGTCCCTAAAGGCCAATGAAAAATATGACCAATCCAACCGGATCATGGATCAATTTGCAGCCGCTGCGCCTAGTGATGATCGTGCCAGAGCCTATCGAGCTAACCCCAATTATATCGAGGATATTCAGGGAATGAAAGAAGGATTCACTACCAAAGCTTTTAACGAGAATACAGAATCAAGTGACTTTTCTGCTTTCCAAATCGGAAATAAACTATACTTCTCAAGTTCACGTAATGAAGCTCGAAAAAAATACGGATGGAATAAAGAACCTTACCTTGATATATATGTCGCCGAGATAGACGAGGCTGGTGTACCAGGAAAAGCACAGCTTTTGCCTGGTGATGTAAACACAAAATACCATGAAGGTACTTTGGATATTACACCAGATGGAAAATATATGTTTTTCACCCGTGTCGACTATTACGAAGGTGATTTTGAAAAAGCATCTGACGGTGAAAGTAAATTGAATATATATCGCGCACTGAATGCCGGTGGAGAATGGCGTGATATTCAAACTACTAGTTTGGAAGCCAAAGAATATGGTGTTGGACACCCTTCTGTTTCAAAGGATGGGTCAACTATATATTTTGCCAGTGAGGCTCCAGGAGGTCAGGGAGGATCGGATATTTATAAAGCAGATCTTAAAGATGGCGTTATTTCTAATCCTGTTAATTTAGGGCCAGTTGTCAACACACCTGGTGACGATTCTTTCCCTTATATTGCTGATAATGGAACTTTGTATTTTTCCAGTAACGGGCACTTAGGTCTGGGAGGTTTGGACGTCTTTAAATATGAAAATGGTGAGGTCTCCAACATGGGAGCACCAATCAATTCTTCTTTAGATGATTTTGGCTATAGTTATTCAGATGTTACTGGAAAAGGTTATTTATCCTCCAACCGTAAAGGTGGTAAAGGAGGGGACGATATCTACAACATAGAACGCATTGAAATCTGTGAGGTGGCTGTTACTGTGACTGCTATTGATGAAGAGACCAACGAGCCTATTCAAGGTGCCATTGTATCTTTACAGGACGAGAGCGGAAACAGCATGCCTAGCCAGACCACCGATGCAATGGGTAAAGCAGTATTCACTACAGAATGTAATCTTGAACTCACTGCACGTGGTGTAATGGATAAATATGAAAGCGGTGAGGCTACATTAAGTGTTGCCGAGGAAGAAACAGCCGCTGTCGAAGTATTCATGATGCCAGAACCAGAAATTGTAGAGGATAAGATTATTCTCAACAAAATTTATTTTGACCTGGATAAATCAAACATCCGACCGGATGCAGCGCTTGAGCTTGATCGCCTGGTGAATTTGATGAAGAAATATCCAGATTTAGAAATTCTAGCAGAGACTTATGCAGATATAAGGGGATCAGATTCCTATAACCTAGCTCTGACCGAGAGACGTGCTAATAGTATCATTGAATACGTGGAATCCCAAGGAATTGATGGATCAAGACTAGCCGCTAAAGGTAGAGGGGAAGCTAATCCAGTCGTAGACTGTAAAGCTAAACAATGTACACCTGCAGAGTATGAGCTGTCTCGTAGATCTGAATTTACTATTACTAATAGGTAGATTGACTGCCTTTTAACAACAAGTCCAGTTGCCGAGGTAGGTAACTGGACTTTTTTATTGGTATCCTTGCGCATTTCAATAAAGCATTCCAATACTTATCAATGAAATTAAAAAGCTTTCTTGAGTCCGTTTTGGACGATCTGAATAACAAAGGAGTAGACCCAATTCAATGCCGGTACGTTGTACCTTCCAGAAGAGTAGGGGTATTTCTATCTAGATATCTTGCCGTCGGCATCGACTGTCCAGTTTTCATGCCTGAGATTTTAAGTGTAGAAGAATATATTGAGCAATGTGCAGGAGCTGAGATTTGGACAGACCTGGATCTTATGCCTGTGTTTTATGAGGCGTATTGCGAAGTCGAACATGACAATGAAAACAGGGACAAATTTGATGCGTTTTTAACATGGGCGCCCACTATCCTCAAGGACTTTAATGAAATCGATCGATATCTGGTGGATCCAGATGTGTTTTTCAATTTTTTGGGTAATGTGAAGGAACTTGAGCAGTGGCATTGGTCTCTTGATAACAATCCTACCCAAATGGTCAGCCAGTACCTTGATTTCTGGAAAAGATTGCGCTTTTATTACGATAAGTTGGCCATTAAGTGTGCGGAAAGCAAAATAGCCTATCAGGGACTAGCTTATCGCTGGGCTGCCCACGCTATCTTGAATTCACAAGCTCAACTGGCCCATAAAAATCCTTCAAGTCCCAAAGCCGATAAAGTTAAAGCTCATCAAGGAAAACTTGTGTTTCTAGGGCTCAATGCATTAAATGCAGCCGAATCCCAAATCATCCAGCATTTATTAGAACAAGAAAAAGCTGTCATTTACTGGGATGTTGATGAGTACCTATTGGAACGCCCGTATCATGAAGCCAGTCACTTTATCAGAGGCTTTCAAAAAGAATGGAAATATTATGAATCTCATCCCTTGGAGATTATTGGAAATGGTTTTAAGCAGGAAAAAAATATAGAGATCCATGGAGCTACAGGTCATTTAGGGATGGTTCAGGTAGCTGCACAGCTCTTGTCATCTATAAGTGAGGAACAACTGAAAAGCACGGCTGTTATACTGGCCGATGAAACACTGCTGTTACCACTACTAAATGCCATTCCACCTAATATCATCCATTTTAATGTGACCATGGGATTGGCGGCAGATCAGTTGCCTATTGCTTCCTTTGTCAACGACTTGATTCAGTTGCACGTCGCGCGAACTGAAAAAGGCTTTTACTATAGGGATTTAGTTAGAGTTCTTGAATCTACCAGCGCTCAACACCTTATGGGCAATCAGGCAGCTCAGTGTATCAAAACCATCAAGACACAAAACCTCATCTATATCAATCATCAGCAGCCAACCCTGTCAGACGCTGCTATGTTAGGCCATATTTTACAACCCATAGATCAAGTACTCGAGTTGATCTTTTTACTTGAAAATCTGCTGGGCAACTTAAAATCAACATTATCAGTCGCACCTGGTAAGGCACTTGAAATTGAACAGTTGCTTGCCGTTACTGAGGTGGTCCAGCAAATGAAAGAACTCATTATTCAACAGACCGAAATTAAAGACCTTCGCACACTTGGATTCTTATTTCGCCAATTGTTATCCATGAAAAGTCTGGACTTTATTGGAGAACCAGTGCAGGGACTGCAAATCATGGGTCTGCTAGAAACCAGGGCGCTGGATTATGAGCATATCATTATGTTATCAGTGAATGAGGGCGTTTTACCCACAGGAAAAACTACCTCTTCCTACATACCGCATGATATGAAATACAAATTTGGTCTACCCACCTATTCTGAAAAGGATAGTGTTTATGCCTATCACTTTTATAGACTGCTGCACCGTACAACAAAGGCTAGCTTTATCTATAATGCAGAACCAGGAAGATTGGGCGGTGGTGAAAAAAGCCGCTTTCTCACCCAGCTGCAAACAGATGATCATACCCTGCACCAGATCAGCAGTAGCATCTATAGCTACAAAAACCAAATGCTACATGAGACGTGGATTGAGATTCAAAAGGACGAAGCATATTTTAATAGATTGAATACGATTGCAGAAAATGGCTTTAGTCCATCTGCAATTTCGTCTTACGTGCGGAACCCAATTGACTTTTATGCCAGCAAGATTCTTAAGATTCCTGAGCTTGAAGAAGTGGAAGAAAATATCGCTGCCAACACCATGGGCTCGATAATTCATGAGGCATTAGAACGGTTATACCGCCCCATCAAAGGACAAGTACTGACTGAGGAGCATTTTGTGCTAATGAAAAAGGAGATGCCAGTAATTCTCAGGCAATCCTATGATAAATGCTATGCGTCGCTGGAGCATGCAGTGGGAAAAAACAAAATTATTTTTGAAGTCTCGCTACATTATGTACGCAAAATGCTGGATATGGATCTTGAGCTTGTCAAAAAAGGCCATGAACTCATCATAAAAGATGTTGAGCTTCATTTGGAAAGTAGTTTGGAGGTACCCGAGCACGGTAAAGTTAAGCTACATGGTCATGTCGATCGCATAGATTTGTTGGATGGACAATTGCGCATCATCGATTATAAATCTGGTGCAGTGGAAAAGGCACAGGTCGGTCTAGAAAACGAAGAACTTGATATATTGATGGAGGATTACGCAAAGTCCAAAGCCTTCCAGGTACTCATGTACACATACCTTTATAGCAAAAATGAAGATTTTGACAACGCGAGCTCGGGCATCATTAGCTTTAAAAGGTTTGCCCAAGGATACCTTCCATTTGCCATTAAATCTGGTCGCGGTTATAAAGAACGACTGATCGATCAGGGGATATTAGAATCCTTTGAAGCTTTACTGATCAAGATTATCCAAGAATTATTTGATCCCAGTATATCACTAAAAGAAAAGGAAGTATGATCACGACAGAACAAGCTATAGTAAAAGGAGAATCCGGAAGAGAAATGCCTGTAGATGTCATGTACGGCCAACTCAGCGATGCAATGCCTACCATTTTATTTTGTCACGGGTACAAAGGTTTTAAGGACTGGGGTGCCTGGAATTTGATGGGTCACGCTTTCGCGAAAGCGGGATATCTCTTCATTAAGTTCAACTATTCCCATAACGGAGGAACTGTGGATGAGCCTATAGATTTTCCTGATCTGCGAGCTTTTGGCCAAAACAACTACAGCATGGAGGTAAAGGACACTGAACGTATGTTGGAATGGATCAGTTCATCCGATCATCAATTTGATCCTGGAAAAATATGTTTAGTCGGACATTCAAGGGCTGGAGGTATCACGACCATTGTAGCGGCCAAAGATAGTCGGGTGGATCAGCTGATCACCCTGGCTGGAGTGGCAGATTATGCGCCCAGATTCCCTCAAGGACAAGACTTAGAGCAATGGAAAAGTCAAGGGGTGTATTATGTTAAGAATGGTCGTACCGGACAAGAGATGCCCCATGAATACCAATTTTTTGAGGACTTTCAGGAAAACAGACAGGAATTGAACATACTGAGGCAAGCAGCTCACTTAAAAATACCGCATTTGATCTTTCATGGTATGGATGATGAAACGGTAGATGTATCAGAGGCTTATTTGCTGCATTCCAACAGTCCTCAATCACAGTTATCATTGATGAGACGTGCCGGACATACCTTTGGTGCTTCCCATCCTTGGGACCAATCATTGATGCCCGAGGCCTTAAGACAGGTAGTTCAATGCAGTATTAATTTTATGAAATCCTAGTATGCATGTAGCATAAGGATTAATTATCCTATATTTATTTTCCCTACATTAATGATTTAGCAGGTAGTTCAATCGACTGCTTCCAATCATTTGATCCTTTGAACACGAAATTTTTACATATAAGGATTCCAGATGGGAGTGTATTAATTTGCCCTCTCCTTATCATCTATTTGCTCTGCGCCTGGTATCAACCTGCTCACGGCCAAACACCTTTTCAAACTGAGCACTTATCGCTGATTGAGGACTATGTGCTGACCAAGAAACTAGCCTTGGCTCAGCTTGAAATTGACCAAATACTAGCAGATTCTCTTCAAGATCCCATGACCAAAAACGCGGCGACTGCGTTTCAGGTGGAAATCATGGTCGAGAAAGAACAATACGACAAAGCCATAAAAAACGCGCTGGAGTGCCTTGAAGATAAATCATTTCCTCCTGCCTTAAAAGTACGTCTATGGATACAGCTGGGTTTAATTTATGAAGTCCTTCAACAGCCGCAAAAAAGCCTGGACTACCTACATCAAGCCCAACGTTATTATATCTCTAACCCCAAGGATAGATATTACGGTGTTTTCCTCTATCGTAAATCTTCATTGCACCGGGTCAATGACCAGCCAGAACTAGCACTTCCTTTGGCCAGAAAAGCACGGGAATTTGGTGAGAAAAATGGTTTTTTTGACGTGAGTGGTTCAGCCTATTTTCTGTTGTCTAGCTTACATCGAGAAACAGACAGCATTATTGCCAATAAATATCTCAAAAAATCCATGGAGCATTTTTCTCAAATGGAAGACCCCAATGGCGTTGCGGCGATGTTGGTAAATCTAGCCATGGTAGAAAACAACAAATACAACTTTCAAGAGGCCCTCAGACTGACCGATTCAGCTTTACAAATTGCCAAAAGCAATAAGGATCAGATGACTATTGAATCTTCTTACTTGGCCAAAAGCACCATTTTTGAAAAAAGAGGTGATCTTGATTCGGCTTTGCACTATTATAAAATCTATGACGATGTTGGACTTCAGCGAGTGATTCAAGAGCAGCGTTCCAATATTGAGAAAATAAACACGGATTATTCCCTCAGGCAGGAAATACTAGAACGTGAGCAAGCAGAAAAACGACTAGAGAGCGCCAAGGCATTCAATTTGTACCTTTGGATTTTCACCGGGATATTGGTGTTGGTGTTGTCATTTCTAACTTGGATTGGGTTTCGCTTAAAGCGAAAAAACAATCAGATTTCCCGACAGCAAAATGAAATCCAAACTTCACACCAGGAGTTGGAAGCAGCTTTGGTGAAAAAACAATCCCTACTGCGCGAATTGAACCATACTGTCAAAAACAATTTAACCCTCATTCTGAGTCTGGTCCAATTCCACGTGGAGGAACTAGAAGATCCCATGTACAGAAATAAAATTGAGGTGTTGGAAAAACGCATCAGGGCAATAGCATTGGCTCATAGTCAGCTGACGTATACTGAATTGGTGGCTGATGGGCATTTTAGTGACCTGTCGGATTATTTTCATCAAATCAGACTGGCACTGGGCTCCCTCGAACAAGGACGAGTACATTACCACTTTAATATTCAGCCATTAGAAGTAAAAATACGTACGGCATTACCATTGGGGATATTAATTAATGAATTGATTTCCAATAGCCTAAAACATGCAAAAACCAAGAACGGTGAATTAGAAATACACTTGAACTTGGAAAAACAAAATGATCACATTGAAATCACCTATTCAGATTCCGGAAGCACATTTACCGATGAAGTGGATCCTGGGCTCGGACTTTTTATCATCAATAGCATGGTAGAACAGCTGGACGGTACATTAGAGCAAGTGGACCAAACTTATTTAATTTCCTTTAGTATTTTATGAAAGGCAAAAACATATTAATCGTAGAGGACGAAGTCTTAATTGCGGCACAGATTAAACTGTATATCACCAGAAAAGGTTACCACTGTGTGGGTATGGCGACCAATTATAAAAAAAGCATGGAGATACTGGAACGTCAAGCAGTTGATCTCGTTCTGCTTGATATCAATATTCTGGGGGATAAGTCAGGCATTGATATCGCCAGACAACTCAATGAGAATTACCAAATCCCCTTCATCTATCTCACCAGTTATACAGATGATGAAACCATCAAAGAGTTGGTAGAGACCAGCCCAATGGCCTACCTAAACAAACCTGTGAGTGAAGTTGGTCTCAACACTACATTGGATATCGCATTCAAACAGATAAAACAACAAAACGGGCAACCCCATCGAATTATGATTGGTAAGACCCAGCATCAATTGGTGCCAGATGAAATTGATTATATCTTGGCAGACCATGTCTATGTAGAACTTCACATGGGAGGTAATAAAAAGACATTGCGCAGTTCTTTGACCAAATTCCTCGAAAAATTCCCAGCGAATAAATTCATACGGATCAACCGCAGTACGGCGATCAATCCTATGAAAATTAAAGAGCTAAACGGTAGAAAAGTCAAGATTGGTGACCAGGTATTTGCTATTTCTTCCAGCTATATGGAGCAGTTGGTCGATGTTTTGAATATTTCAGAACAAAAAGACGGTGATTCGTAACAATTTTTTGTGACCACTTCAAAATCTACATAGCTTCGTTACTGAGATGAGATAAAAATCATTTTACAAGGGAAACGGTTTATTTGTTTAAACCAACTAATTAAGCCACTGTTTTGTAGGGGAAACAGTGGTTTTTTTTATAAATTCTGCCACCATCATCTACTGGAGATAATAATCTACATCTCTTCTACCAACTTGTACTATCTTGCATCATGAGCCTATAATTCCATAGCTTATGATCGAAATTGAGCGTAAATTTTTACTAAAGGATCCAGGGATTCTTCGTGATTTAGAAGGCAGTCGTGTGATCCAAGGATATCTTTCTTCAGATCCTGATCGAGCGGTGCGCATTAGGATAATTGGAGATCAAGGTCTGCTCACTATAAAGGGAGCCAGCAGTGAAGACGGGCTCAGCCGCTATGAATGGGAAAGGAATATTGGTGTCAAAGATGCACAAGAACTTCTGAAGTTAAGTTTGCCCGGCGGCATCGATAAAACCAGATATAAAATCAAAGTGGATGCCCATACTTGGGAAGTTGACGCTTTTCACGGCCCCAATGAAGGACTGTTTCTGGCCGAAATTGAGCTCAATAGCACAACAGAAAAATTTGTCCGTCCCGATTGGTTAGGTGAAGAAGTTACCGGCCAGCGCCGCTTTTACAATGCCTATATCAATTCAAAGCCTTATTGCACCTGGGAAAATCTTTGATGCTGCTCCTTTTTCAATAATTCTGGACGGCAAATCTGCTTCAAAGGAATCTGATTCCATTCCACTTTTATAAAATGGTCAACATGTTCTACCAGTTGTTCAACATGCTTTAAACCAGATCGGATATCAATTACTGACAATAAATAATTTCAAACAGTACATTTGAAGCAACCCTATGAAATATTCAATGGCTCAATAGACCCAATGACTCTATTCTGAAAGAAAATTAAGCCCACCTACGCAAAAAGCATATCGCTTATTTCAACTGAATTTGTAAAAGAGAATATCCCAGGTGGATAAAACCGATGAATAAATGTGGCGATAAATAAACATTGTATTATCGGATCCGCTTGAAATTATTCAGGTAGATAGGCTTGGCTTGTTGGGATTCCTTGGTAAAAAGCGTAGTGCTCGAGGTCAAGACGATAGGTGGACTGCCAAAGGAGAATATTCAAAAAAACTTTTATTCAAAATTCACATATATACGAGTGTCGTGGCCGTCTTCATCCATGGCCGTGATCAACCTTCGACCTTTTTTACCCTTAATGGCTAATTCATGAAAGTTTTTGGTGGTTCCCAGATATTCATCATCCATATACCAATATACCGAATGTTCTGGCGAAATATGGGCCAGCTTAAAAACCACCTTGTTATCCTTTCCTTCTACGTTTTTCGTCAGCGGAATACTCGTATTATGCATGGGTTGAATGAATTTCATTACCACCTGCTCCCCTGGAGTGCAATCTGCCCGATATTCAGGTAGTTTTTTATAATCCGGATGTGTTCTGGAATAATAATAGGACATTACAGCGGGTAGGACAAACCAGGGTTCATTTTGAATCTTCCCCAATGGCTCGCAATCAGCATTTACCTGAAATTCTCCTGAGGCATCCAAATGTATTTTTTTATGATACGGGCAAGGAGTAAACTTGGAGCCTACTGAGGGAATCCATTGCTTTTCTATCGGACAGATCGGACTGGCCAGATGACCCGATTGCTGACAGATATCGGCTTGTATCATATCATCGTATGGTGGATCAAACCATTTTGTGGTAGGCAGCCTGTTGAATAAGTCAAATAAGATGGGTGCTGCGCTGCCGATCCCAGTCATTTCTGCCCTACCTTCTCCATCTGCATTTCCGGTCCAAACTCCGATCACATAGTCTGGAGTCACACCGATTGCCCAGGCATCTCGATTCCCAAAACTTGTTCCAGTTTTCCAAGCAATGTCCCGATCTGGATGAAAGAAGTGCCAAACCTCCTCTCCAGCGGGTCGATTCACCTTTTTCATCGCTTCAAAACTGTGATAAATACTACCAGCTCCATAGATAGTAGGTTCCGCAGACCATGTTACTTCCGGTTTTTTATTGTTTAATCTATAGGATAGGTGGTCCATGATCTCAGGGTCATATTGGCTGCTATAAGTAGTGTAGTCCTGTAGCGTATTGGCCATAGCCATATAAGCACGACTCATATCCCACAGGCTGCTTTCTCCACCACCTATGATAAGGCTTAGCCCATAAACTCCTGGGCCTCGATCAATATCACGCAATTGAAGCGTTTGTAATTTGTTATAAAATCTGGGAACACTGTGCTGCCTTAACATACGCACGGCCGGAACATTAAGCGATCGAGCCAAGGCTTGCGATGCGGGTACTGCTCCCTGATAGGTACGGTCATAATTTTCTGTGCTGAAACCGTCAATGACCGTGGGGATGTCTCTCACTAAGGTATGCGGGAGTAATTCGCCATGATCAAGCATGTTGGCATAAAGTAATGGCTTGAGTACACTACCTGTACTGCGAGGGGCTGTAATGATATCTACATCCTTTTGGTGATCGCTGGTGGTTGGTGCATTTCCGACATAGGCGGCTACAGACCTTTCTTTAACATTCAGGACCAGCATGGCGACATTGTTCACACCGTTTTGTTGCAAGATGGCATGATGATTAGCTACAATGCTATTGACTTGCTCTTGCATCTGGTGGTCGATACTGGTACGCATCTTGGTTGAGCCATGTTCCTTTAAAACACGTTGAAGCAAATGTGGAGCAAGTTGAGGAACCTTAAAATCTTTGGTGGGCATCTCTTCAGAAATGGCCAGTTCATAATCCATAGCGGTTAAAATACCCTCTTGATGCATTTTTAAAAGCAGTTGATCACGTTTGTCTTTCAAATCACTTTCTCTTCTTCCTGGATAGATCAGTCCAGGAGCATTGGGTAAAACAGCCAGGACAGCACTTTCAGCCCAACTCAGTTCGTGAGGTTTTCTTCCAAAATACCTCCAGGCCGCCATCTCCAGCCCTACCACATTCCCTCCATAAGGTGCGTGTGAAGCATAAAGTTCAAGGATTTCTTTTTTGGATAGTTTCCATTCCAAACGGGTAGCCCAGATCAATTCGATAAATTTTTCGGTATAAGTTCGATCACGCTTTCGCGAAAGACGAATAACCTGTTGGGTAATGGTACTCCCACCACGCACCACTTCTCCCGCCGAAATATTATCTGACATTGCCTTAACAATCGCCACTGGATTAAAGCCTGGGTGCTCGTAGAAATGCGCGTCTTCGTATTGCAGCAAGGCCTGCTCGTATCTGTAGGGAACGCTGTCCACGGCTGGAAAGCGCCACTGGTCATCCTGGGCGATATGGGCATCTAGAAGTCGGCCATTGCGGCTTTCAATCACCGTGGAATAAGGAGCGTTAAATAATTGCTCCGGTAAGCAGAAGATATACCATACCAATAAAATGGCAGCCACCGCCAATTTGATTTTGTGCCGGAACAACAACCGCTTTATACGCATGGTTAGTTGATTATTTGTGGTGATGATTGATGTCCAAGATACCCGATTTCCAACTCCTGTACAATATTTATGTAACGGTGAATGGGAAAACGATGGACTGGATACGCTTACCTACTGATGCTGATTGGTGATCAAATTTAGGCAGGGATATGCCCATTTGTCGGGCCGCCTCCTGATAATAGGATTCCTTTGGCTCGTGTGGAATACTAATTCCGTGAACCAATTTGGGTAATTCCTCTTGATCAATAATTTGTTTGATCATCTTTATAAGCGCTGATCTTTCTACCAGATTGACAGGAGCATCAGGATTGGAAAGATCCTGACGTCCGGATAAATAAGTGACAGGATGCCTGTTCCCTCCAATTAAACCGCCTGGCCTGATGATACAATATTGCGCAGTCATCTCTTGGATTACTTCTTCGGCGGCGATCAGTTGTTGAGCATTAGACGAACTAGCATTGGGCAAGTCTTCTTCAGTGTAAATAGGAAATGCTGCGGTATCCTTAAAAACACTAGTGCTCGAGATAAAGATGGTTTGCGGTATATCATACGCGCGAGCAAAGCTCATTAACATCTTCATGCGATAGGCAAAGTCACTTGCTGGATTTTGACGTAAACCCGGCGGAATGTCAATCAATAGGATATCCAAGCCTTGGAGAAAAACCTGAAGATCCCCCAGGATTTTTTTCTCTTGAACATCGATCATGACCGACTGAATTCCCTGTCGCTCCAATGCATCGAGCGTCTGCCTATCTCTGGACGTGCCTCTTACATCAAATCCTGCTATGGACAATTCAACAGCTAGGGGTTTACCCAACCAACCACAGCCCAGTATGCCAATGGTTTTTTTACTCATTTTGTAGAACAGAGTCAGCTGCCATTTCTGGGCGTGAAAGCCTAAGGTAGCGCTTTCTCAACACGGCATCATTCAATACAAACGGCATACTCATTTCGTCACGGTCTCTTCGGCGCACGTCCAGTTCGCTATGGTTGAACAAGTCAAACGAAGCGGCATAAAATTGAAGTTCTGGTGCTGTTTGGGCATCAAAAACCAATTCAAGCTCAAGGGGCTCATTATCTTTGATATAATAACTCAGCATTCTATTGCCATACCTATTGGGGAATGCCTTTCCAGAGTTTTTGTCTTTATAAGCTGGTTTTCCGTTGACGCTGGCATCCTCAAATTGAAATTCTTCATCAGCAAAAATCTCCAAACGTTGGACGGGACTCTTGCTATGCACCTTCAACACTACCCGTCGTAGATCCTGATATACCGTATCTATAAGTTTTTGGAGCTCTAATTTTGGCAAGCTGATATATTCAGCGGGAACCGCATAGCTGAATCCGGTTCCGTATTTGGAGTCGATGGTGTTTTTATTCAATTGTTCAGCCGTGGTCGGATCTTCACCCAATTTTGATTTGGTCCAATCTCCCAAAGCTCGATCATAGGTGGCCCATTGGGCCTGTTCCTGGTCCTGATCAACTACATAAACCAGACTGGTAGGTTTGGGTTGTTGTGGGGAGAATTCCGCTTTCGCGAAAGCGAGACCTACACAAACAATGGTAATTAACAATGAAATTCCTGCCAGCAGCCCTTTTTTGCGATAATGCCCAAAAATCGGAACGAGCAAACCAAAAAGTAGGGCAGTCAAAATAGCTGCAACAAATAATATTTTCATACCCAAAGCCACTGGGAAAGCTTTGATAAACGGGCTGAAAATAAAAATGGCTGGTACTGCCAGCAACACCAATATTACATAGCTGGGGCGTTTTTTGTAAATATTAAGCCAGAGCATGAGCAAGCCCGCAAATAATGGAATGACAAAAAAACCTGCTCCTGGAAGGAATACATTGGGGATCAGGCCACCTTCACCAACGGGAAAAGCGATCAGTAAGCAAATGAGCCACAGTACAATTAATGGAGCTACACTTAGGCTGGCTATGCGATCGCGATGATAAAACTTGTGATATAAATAAAAGGAAACACTCAGGGACATAAATACCGCACAAGCGATTAACCAATATCCATTGTACGGAAAACCATGCACCTGATCTATATAAAAGTCGGTTTGTGCGATCATTTTCCAGGCATAATAGGGAAGTACAAACCCCAGCACCAGACTGCCCAAAAATGGAATGAATCCGCCAAAAAGGTGTTTGAGTTGGATGCGATTTTTCTTTACCCCTAAAACGATGAGGAACAACAAGGTTAAACCTGCAACAATGATGAGCGCAGCCAGCCATGAAAAAGGAAAGGTCATCATTTTCACCAAGGGCATGGGGAAATAAACCAGATCATCTCCCTTGTCCACTTTGAGATCCGATTGCATGTCAATGGATGAAAAATGCGACAATAGGGGCATCAGATAAGCGCCTTGATGTGCCAAGGTGTTGCGGTCCAAACGTTCATAGTTATCCAGCTCTGTATGGTAATCATAATGATCTCCTATAAATGCAAAATTAAGTCCGTTGATATCGCCGTCTTCTCTAAACACGGTAAGATCAGTATCGTTGGGAATCATTTGATAAATACTGTAGGCCAGCGAATTGGCGACGGGGTAATCCACTCCTGCAACACTAAATTCCTCTATGATTTTGCGGTTCCCACCATTAGTTTCTACCAACATATAACTGGGGCCACCACTCCCACGGGCTTCAAAATTGAGTACGAGAGAAACATCCTTGGCCCAGGGATGTTGATTAACAAAGAGTTCAGCACCGTTTAAACCCAGTTCTTCGGCATCGGTAATACAAATGATAATGTCGTTTTCTGGGGTTTGATTTTGTGCTAGATAAGCCCTCACACCCTCTAGAATGGTGGCTACGCCGCTGCCTGCATCACTAGCGCCATAGCTAGAATGCGGATCGCTGTCATAATGGCTTAGCAACAATAAAGCATTCTCGTTGGACCTGGACCCTTTGATCCGCGCCAAAATATTCGTGGGTCGGGCCATGTTTCCCCAGCGATCCAGGGTAGTGCCTTCTTGCAATTCAGTCTTCAGCCCCATTTCTTCCAGGGTTTGCACAATATAGTCCCTGACCTTGTCATGGGCTGTACTGCCTACGAAATGAGGTTCCTGGGAGATGGCTTGCACGTGCTCTAGGGCACGTGCCGTGGACCATTGGGTTTTGGGTACGTCCTGCTTGACCTTTGAAGATGGTGTCTGACTATAAAAGGCATACCAAACCATTATAATTATAGCAAGAAATGAAATGGCCGAGGTAAAATGGGATTTGGGCCTCATGGTTGTTATTTTAGATAGGCGAAAGTTACTAAATTTATAGGTTGGCTGCTTCTTTGTTCGATCCTGATCTTGGCGAGAAAAATGATTATACATCCGTATTGACATGTTCAGAGAGCGCTAGTGGATGTCTTCCAATATTTTGCCTGCTCTGGTATAGGTTTCTCTAGGGGAAATACTACCTTTGAAATCTTATTTGTGAGACCTGTGAAAATTGATCCTAAAGACATAAAAACTGCTCAGCTGCACGGCATTATGTTGGGGGCAGTACAGCCCAGACCTATCGCTTTTGCCAGTACGGTAGATGCTGAGGGAAGGGTCAACCTTTCTCCCTATTCATTTTTCAATGTTTTTAGTGCTAATCCACCAGTGATGATTTTTTCCCCAGCCAGACGTGTGAGGGATAACACGATCAAACATACGTTGGTCAATGCACAAAACACTAAGGAAGTGGTGATCAATATTGTCAATTATGAGATCGTCCAGCAAATGTCTTTGAGTAGCACAGAATATGCCGAGGGGGTCAATGAATTTGAGAAGTCAGGACTTACCGAGGTTCCCAGTGAGGTGGTAAAGCCGCCCAGGGTCGCAGAAAGCCCGGTCCAGTTTGAATGTAAAGTAAAGGAAGTGGTGGAGTTGGGCCAGGAAGGCGGTGCAGGTAATCTGATTATTTGCGAAGTGGTGATGGTTCATGTCAACGATGCAGTATTGGACGATCAGGGTAAGATTGACCCTTTTAAAATCGATACGGTAGCTAGAATGGGTGGCAATTGGTATTGTCGTTCAAAGGATGCCATGTTTGAAGTTCCCAAACCTTTGTCCAGCTTGGGTGTGGGTGTGGACGCCATTCCCTCACATGCCAGAAACAGTGACGTGTTGACTGGTAATGACCTTGGGAAATTAGGAAACGTCGAGCAGGTGCCAGATCAGGAGGAGGTGATCGCTTTCGCGAAAGCGGAACAAGCCTATGACCTGAAATTAGAAGAAAAACACATGAGAGCCAAGGAGCGGATCGCTAAAGGTGAATTGCTAGAGGCTTGGAAATATTTATTATTATAGACTATGGAAGTACAAGGAAAGATTAAATTGATAGGAGAAACCAAGACGTATGGTTCCAATGGTTTCCAAAAAAGAGAGTTAGTCGTTACTACTGAAGAGCAATATCCACAGCACCTGATGATTGAGTTTGTTCAGGACAAAACCAGCTTGTTGGACGCATATAATGTAGGAGATGCCGTAAAAGTTGGTATTAACCTAAGAGGTCGCGAGTGGCAGAGTCCGCAGGGAGAGATCAAATATTTTAATTCCATTGCTGGATGGCGCATAGAAAAGGTAGGCGCAGGCGCACCGCAAGGAGCGCCAGAGGTGCCACCTTTTGACGAGTACGAGCCGGTATCTAATTCCAAGGATGAAGATCACGATGATCTTCCGTTCTAAAACTGACAAACCAGGTGATTTCACCTGGTTTTTTTATATCCTATAACATGTTGAGCCTGAAACGTACCACGGCCAAGAATCCGCCTTTTGTTCAATTGGTAGCACAACTAGATGCCTATCTTTCCCTGACTGATGGAGAAGAACATGTCTTCTTTCATCAATTCAATTCCATCTACGCACAGCAGGAAGTTGTGGTAGCTTATTGGGGAGATCAGGCGGTAGGTTGTGGAGCAATGAGGAAGCTGGATGAGACTACGATAGAGGTCAAGCGAATGTTTACATTACCTGAATGTAGAGGCAAAGGTATAGCCAGAGCTGTACTTGCCCATCTCGAAGAATGGGCCGTTGAATTGGGGTTTGATAGAATTATCTTGGAAACTGGTGCGCGCCAACCTGAAGCAATCGCGTTATACCAGAACTGTGGATACAAAGAAATCGACTGCTATGTACCCTACGAAGCGGTGGACAATAGCCATTGTTTTGAAAAACAGCTTCAGATGTGAAAATAAGGCTTCCAATAGACCCAATAAAAAATCCCAAGTGTATGACTTGGGATTTTCATTTTTAATAGGTTAGTCTTCAAACAAACTCAAAAAAAGCAATGATGAAAATAAATTAGATTTGAAGACTATTCAAAGATTGTTATTTTTCAGGGTAAAACCAAACTAAATCTTCATTTTAATTGTACTTACTTGATGATCTTCTTTATTTTCCTGATCCATTAGAGGCACCGGCCCATGGGCTGGCAGCCATTGGAGGAGATTTGGAAGTAGAGAGATTGTTGTTGGCCTATCGTTCAGGTTTCTTCCCATGGTACAATGATGGAGAGCCTATTTGCTGGTGGAGTCCAGACCCTAGAATGGTTTTTAACCTGAACCTTGATGCTCCCATGCGAATTACAAAATCCTTGGCGCAAAGCCGACGAAACAAGGGCTATGTCATCAAGGAAAACACTTGTTTTGAAAGAGTCATGCGAGCTTGTATGAGTGTTCCTAGATCAGATCAGGACGGCACTTGGATCAACGAAGATATGGTCAAAGCCTATGTAAACTTGCACGAAATGGGACATGCCAAAAGCCTAGAGGTATTTTCTAATGATGAGTTGGTTGGCGGACTTTACGGAGTTGATCTTCCAGATCACGGAATTTTTTGTGGGGAAAGCATGTTTTCCCAAGCCACCGATGCTAGCAAGATTGCGCTCTGGTGTCTGGTGGAGCAATTACAAGAAAAGAATTATCAACTCATCGATGCCCAGGTCTACAATGACCATTTGGCCAGTTTGGGAGCAGTAGAGATGGACAGGAATAAATTTATTGAGTGTCTTCACCGCAGGTATTAAGTTTACATGCTGTAATAGAGACCTAGGTTCAAAAAAAGCAATTTTTCATTGTCCCTGCTGAAATCTTCAAATCTATATTCACCTACGAATTGGATTTTTATATCCTTGCTTATTTTTCTACCCAACCCCAGACTTGTTCGCTGATCATAACTTGGGTTTTTATTGTTTTCGGCAATAAATAAAGCTTCAAGACTTCCGGTCAGGTACCATTCTGACGCATCTGTCACTGACCCATTCAAAGGCAATGAAGCTGATAATCTGTATCGCCATCGGTGAGTAATACGTTGATCCCTCCATCGCTGATCCCAACGCAGCCTATGGGCTAATTTAAAGGCATTATATTTTCTGGCATGTACAAATTGTTCCGTAAAACGAATTTCTTCCGGACTATCTTCGTCCAAGAGTTCGCGGTACATCACCCCAGCCCCCAATTGAGTATAGAAGCCTATTTCATAACTGGCAAATTGCGCCACTTGAACATGGAGGGCGTCCCAACCATCATTGGTAGAATTGCGTTGTGCTGCAGCGGTATTGAAACTCCACCGGGCATTGTTGTGCCAAGAGAGATTCACGGCTGGCTGTACAAGCAGATCGTCAATCACCTGGCTGGACAGAGCCATTGGCAACAGCAGGAAAAACCACCTAAAATAGAAGGAAGTCATATTCCAATCTTTTTATATCGCGTTGTTGGATTAGTCTGCCTTTAGGATCAAATAGCATTTCCTTCCTGTAGATTTTGCGCTGGTCTTTAAAGGCAACGATGAGCTCATAGGCATCTGGTTTGTTGTCATCCATGAGCTTGATTAAATCGGTCAAACTTCTTTCATTTGACCGGTATTGCTGTTGAACCTTTTCAATACGAAATCGCCTTGCTATCGTGTCCAACCGATTACTGATCTGTTGGCGCAATACTCGTGGAACCTCTGAGTTTTTGATTTCAATCTCAACATCTTCAAGCACACCTTTCTGGTCAAATTCGATACTATATCGCTTGCGTCGATATTTAAGTTTTGCTTCATAACTCAGGTTTACACCATCAGTTTCTTTGTAGTAATCTACCTTTTTCCTGGCCCGACCAATTTGTTGTACCACGGGCAAAGCGATGAGAGGAAAGTCAGTGGCATCAATCTTTTCCTCCCGCTCTGTTTTTTCTTGAGCATTATTTTGATCGGACTGTGCACTGGCTTTCCATCCTGAAAGGAATTGCAGCAGTATAACCACTCCTATTATTTTAATAAAATTAGACCTGATCATATCTAAAACAATTTACCTCGTGATCGTTTACCATACCTACCGCCTGCATAAAAGCGTAGACGATCGTAGGGCCTACAAACTTAAAGCCAAGCTTTTTAAGGTCTTTGGAAATTTTTTGAGAAAGGGCTGTCTGTGCAGGTGCATCTTTGTAGCTCGCCAGCTTGTTTTTAATTGGCTTACTATCCACGTAGGCCCATATAAAATTTGAAAAACTTCCATATGACTCTTGTATCTTAAGATAGGCCTGAGCATTAGAAACGATTGAATCAATTTTTAAACGATTGCGGATGATACCAGGGTTTTCCAGCAATTCCTTTTTTTTGCTTTCGCCATACCCAGCTATTTTATGCACATCAAATTCATCAAGTGCTTCCCTGTAGTTATTTCGCTTCCGTAAAATAGTGATCCAACTGAGTCCCGCCTGCATCCCTTCAAGTATCAAAAATTCAAACAAGCTGTGGTCATCAAATACAGGAACGCCCCACTCTTGGTCATGATAGGCTTTATATAATGCATCTCCCTGACACCAGCCACATCTGTGTTTTTCTTGTTGATTCATCAGAATCTGATTATGTTATCATTAATTTGGAAGTTGTCTGAAAGGTACAAAGGCCTACAGACTTAGCCGTCATTCATAAAGGATAATTCAGTTCACTTACATCCATTTCTATGCGTTTTTTCTCATAAGCTTAGTTGCTGAAATGCCCTATATTTACGGTATGAGACCAATTTTTCTTTTTTTAATTCCGCTTATTTTTTCAATATCCTGCTCGAGTTATTCCCATGTAGATACACAGATGGCAGGTCATCAAATAGATGCTTGGCATCAAGCCGCTGCCAATGCTGAATTCGATACTTATTTTGATTTGATGACCAGTGACGCAATTTTTATAGGGACCGACGCCACTGAAAATTGGTCCCTTAAGGAGTTCAAGACCTTTTCAAAACCCTATTTTGATAGAGGTAAAGCTTGGTCTTTTGAATCCCTGGAACGCAACATGTACCAAAAAAATGCTTTGGTATATTTTGACGAACTCCTCGATACGCAAATGGGCATTTGCCGTGGTAGCGGCGTAATGGCTCAGGAAGATGGTCGGTGGAAGATTGCACATTACGTGCTGTCCATTGCTGTACCCAATGAAAATGTCGCATCGCTTACCGAACTCAAAAAGGAATGGGACACGGATTATATCAACCAACTGCGCAACCAATAGCGAATTTATTTAGAACAAATGAGAGGACTGACTATACTTTTAATTTTTGGAGCTTTTCTTTTTTCCTCAGCTCAACAGAAGCCAATCACGCATCAAGATTATGATTTGTGGAAACGCAGGGGCGCTGTAGATATCTCCCCTAGCGGTAATTTGGTAGCCATCAGTGTGGTTACTGGTACAGGTGATGGGGATGGTTATTTACAGATTTACGATAAACAACAATCAACATCTGTATTTCTTTTTAATGGAATTCAACCTCACATCAGCTCCGATGAAAAATATATCTATTTCCTACAACGACCAATTTATGACTCGCTGCGCCAACAGAAAAAAAAGGAGGTAAAGAAAAACGAACAGTCCAAGAATAGTTTTATGGTCTATGATGTGGCGCTCGGCAAGGTTACCGATTCTATCGCAAGGGTAAAAAAGTTTGTGGCCAGCGATAAAGCGAATCATTTTGTTATTCTAGAAAAGTATAAAGACCTGAAGAAAAAAGAAAAGGATTCTGTTACGCCAGCCCAGGAAGTGCAGGAAACTAAAAAAGAAAAGCGGCGCAGGCTCAAGCAAAAGAAAAAAGAGGTGGAAAAAGAACTTGAGACCCTAGAAAAAAGGGAAAACCCAAGAGATTTCACCAAAGAGGACTACCTTATCGTTTATCAACCAGTTACTAAAACTCGGGATAGTATTGATAACTATGAACACTTTGCCATGCCAGAAGAAGGCAGCGGATTTATCTATACACGCAAACAAGGTAAGGATCTAAAGGACCATGGAATTTATTATTACAATTCAGAAGATCGCAGACACGACACTTTACTCAATACGGCCTGGCGGTATAAGGACCTGGCCATCGATAAGTACGGTCAGCAGTTGGCCTATAAAGTAGCGATGGACAGTACTGAAAAAGACTCCCTTCAATTTGAACTGTATTATCAGAAAACACCTCAAAGCTTTACCAGGCAGTTAGGTTACGGCGATCAGAATATCAAAGAAGGGTGGGAACTAACGGCTAGCAGACCCCCAAGATTTTCTGATGATGCAAAACGCCTTTTCTTTTATACCCAACCAAAATTGCGCTACACTATAGATACCACCCGACTGGAAGAAGAAATACCAGATGTGGATGTGTGGAACTATAAGGATCGGATGGTGCAACCCGAGCAAAAATCAAGAGCTTCTCGTCTAGCAGGCCAATCGGCAACGATCATCTTTGATACAGAAACAGAATCCGTGTCCTTTCTGAATGATTATGAAATGGAAAACACGGATGTTGGGGAAGAGTTGGAATCCAGATTTGTGATTTATCGTAATTCTGATGATTTTGATATAGCGAGATCCTGGGATTATCCCTGGCGCGCTGATTATCTTGTGGAGGACCTGAATAACCGCAGCCGTAAATTAATGATCAACAATTCTGGAAGTTCGCCTATCAGGGTTCCTGGGGATCGATATGCTGTCTATTTCAATTACGATACCCAGGACTGGCATAGTATGGACCTGCAAACACAAATAGGCAAGAACTTGACAAAGTTTATAGAAGTTAGTTTTGCCGATGAAGATGATGACCATCCAGCACTGGCAGCAAGCCATGGATTTGGCGGTTTTGATGCTGATAGCCATGCTTTGGCCTATGATAAATATGACATTTGGAGGCTCGATCCTTCAGGAGTGAATCCGCCTGAAAACATCACAAAAACAGGAAGACGAAGTCAAATCACTTACCGTACTTATCGACTGGATAATGATCAACCCTATTTGGCCACTTATTATCAGGATGGACTTTTACTATCTGCGTTTAATCATCAAGACAAAACCACTTCTTTGGTACAATTAACGCCAGAAGGAATTAAAACGATCTATGCTTCCAATAACAATGAAGTTTCCGCTTTCGCGAAAGCGGAAAAATCAGACGTTTTATTGGTACGGACCAGCAGTTTTACCAAATATCCTGATTTGGAAATTTTAACTCCTACTCAGAAAAGCCGTCTTACAAATATGAATCCGCAGCAAGATGAATTTGCCTGGGGTAGTGTGGAGTTGGTAAAATGGAAGGCTTACGACGGTACAGCGCTAGAAGGATTGCTTTACAAACCAGCAGGTTTTGATCCGGAGAAAAAATATCCTATGATCGTATATTTTTATGAAAAATATTCCGACCGCTTGCATCAGTACTGGTCTCCTCAGCCTAGTGCGAGTACCGTTAACTTTAGTTATTTGGCCAGCAACGGGTATTTGGTATTTGTTCCAGATATCGTTTATCAAGATGGTCATCCAGGAGAGAGTGCTTATAATTGTATTGTTTCTGGTACAGAAGCCATGGAGCGCAAAGGGTTTGTGGACAGTAATCACATGGGGCTGCAAGGCCAGAGCTGGGGAGGTTATCAAACCGCGTATTTGGTAACCAGGACCAACAAATACGCTGCTGCAATGGCAGGAGCTCCAGTAAGTAATATGACCAATGCTTATGGAGGTATACGTTGGGGCTCTGGTTTGAGTCGTGCTTTCCAATATGAAAGGTCGCAATCCAGGCTTGGGAAAGATCTGTGGAGCGGATTGGATTTGTATATTGAAAATTCGCCTTTATTCCACATTCCCAAAATCCAGACCCCATTACTGATGATGCATAATGATGAGGATGGAGCAGTACCTTACTATCAAGGCATCGAAATGTTTATGGGAATGAGAAGATTGGGGAAACCCAGTTGGTTATTGGTTTACAATGACGAAGCTCACAATCTTCGCAAAATGAAGAATCGCAGGGATCTTTCCCTGCGTATGATGCAATTCTTTGATCACTACCTGAAAGGCCAACCTGCTCCTGTGTGGATGACGGAAGGTCTCCCGAGACAGAAAAAGGGTAAACAACTGGGTTATGACCTAGAAGAAAGTGAAAATTAGAAAATAACGATTATTCGTTTAAAAGGTGAATTTAATGGATTAAATGACTTTTTTAAGATGTTGTTTACAATTCGTGATATTTAGGACTTATATTGCTAGTCCTAAAAATATTACAAATGAGAAAGACCCTTTCTTTCCTTCTACTTTTCATGACTTCCCTTGCTTTTTCTCAACTAGGCACCGAGGCGCCATGGATGCAAAATCTTGAAGTGGCTAAGAATTCTGACGGCCCAACTTATGAGCAGATAAAAGCGGCAGGTGAGGCTTATTGGCAAACACATGATAAGGAGGCTAAAGGAAGTGGTTATAAGCCTTTCATGAGATGGGTGGATCAAGCAGAGGCCTATGTAAAAGCCGACGGTACTATTCAAACTACCGCAGACATCGAATTAGCAATAAATAGCAGATTGGCCAAAAATGTTCAAATGGACAATTCAAACTGGTTGCCCGTAGGTCCATTTACTTATAATAATTCTGGTTCTTGGTCTCCTGGTCAAGGAAGAGTCAATGCCCTTGTCGTTGACCCCAATAATTCTAACATATATTATATGGGAACTCCTGGTGGCGGAGCTTGGAAATCAACAGATGCCGGAGTTACTTGGATGCCACTGACCGACTTTTTTACTAGGATTGGGACCAGTGCCATTGCTGTTGACCCAACTGATTCTAATGTCATTTATATAGGGACAGGAGATGATGACGGTGGACATACTTCCAGTATAGGCTTGTACAAATCAACGGATGGAGGAGCTAATTTCTCACCAACTGGATTAACTTTTACAGGTAATTCTGCAAACATCAGTGAGGTATATCTTGACCCTACAAATTCTAATACTGTATTTGTTTCTTCCAATACTGGCTTCTATAGGTCAACAGATGCAGGTGCGTCTTTTACCAGGACTCTTACAGCGAATGTTAAGGATATCAAATTAAAACCAGGGGATTCAAGTACGATCTATTTATCTACCACTAACTCTTTTTATATCTCCAACAATGCTGGGTTATCCTGGACTCAAATAACTAGTGGTTTACCTGCTAATCAAGGCAGGTCGGTGATAGGAGTTTCTCCGGCAAATCCCGCTTATGTTTATTTACTGATCATTGATAGCCAGGCTAACCTAGTAGGGGTGTACCGTTCTATTGATAGCGGGATCAATTTTGTAGATACAGGAAATACGAGCGATATTTTGGAGCACCGACAAGGTTGGTATAACCTAGCTCTTGAAGTTTCCCCTACTAATGCAGATATCATTTATACGGGTTGTTTAAATGTATGGAAATCTTTTAATGGGGGTACAACTTTTTCTAAGGTCAACAATTGGAATAGCCCCTCACAGCCTGTGTATACCCATGCGGATATTCATCAGATCAGACAGTTCGGAAACGAGTTGTTTGTTCTGTCAGATGGAGGTGTGTACCGCAGTACAAATGATGGAACAAGTTTTACTGATCTTACAGCTACTGCCCAAATTGGTCAATTCTATAGAGTAGCAGTAAGCGACCAATCCAGTAATGATATTGTAGGTGGACTACAAGATAACGGGGGCTTTGCTAGAAATACGACAGGGTGGCACGTCTACTATGGCGCCGACGGTATGGATGGAGGTATTGATCCAATTAATCCAGATATTAGGTACGGATTTATTCAAAGTGGCCGAAGCTTGTATTTTACAACTACAGGAGGTAATACAAGAGCAGGCAGAATACCAGGGCCAGCATCTGGGAACTGGATTACTCCGCTCAAAGCGGATAGTCGAGGAAATATTTATGCTGGCTATACCAGTCTTTATACTGTAAGTGGAGCTTCATTTTCACAGGTCTCCCAAAACTTTGGCAGCAATATCGATGTCATTGAGATCGATCCTTTAAGTGATGACACCATTTATATAGCAATTGATAAAAACCTTTATCGCAGTACGAACGCAGGAGTCAACTTCTTACTGGTTTCAACATTTCCTGAAAACATAACCGCAATTGAAGTGAACAACAACGATAGTTCTATTCTATATATAGCCACGAGATTTTCTACAGGCCGCGTGTATAGAAGTATCGATGGTGGTAGTAGCTTTCAAGATATCACTTTAAACTTGCCGAATCTTGGAAAAAATACACTGGTACACCAAGGCTTGAGTTCCGATGAACCTCTTTTTGTTGGAACCACAGTCGGAGTTTACAGATATGACGATGTTAGCAGTACTTGGAATGTTTTTGGAAACAACCTTCCGAATGTCAATATACGGGACTTAGAGATAAATACCAACGACATGATACTTACTGCTGCCACTTATGGAAGAGGGGTTTGGCAGACAGGGGTGCAACGTGTTTCAGCACCTGATGATATTTCTCTTAGTGCGTTGGAATCAGATTTACAAGGTATCAATTGTAATAGCAGTGATATAACCGTCACGGTACAAAATACTGGGTTAAACACCATTAATAATTATACGTTGAGTTATAGCCTTGATAATGGTTCCGTAGTAACCCGTCAGGAGACGGTTACCATTGCACCGCAGGCTTTTTCCAGTACGATCATCTCAGGGTTGAATTTAGGGATTGGAGATCATGAATTGAATATTGAAGTTCAAATTCCCAATGATACATTTGTAGCTAATAATAGCTCTTTCATACTATTGTCAAAAAACAGAGATGCTGTCATCAATGATGTACATCAATTTGATACCCGAGCATTTTTAGAGAGTGGCTCGTTATGGGAGAGAGGAGTGCCCAATGGAATCGTCCTAAATACTTCTGGAGCAGGTGGTAATTCCAATGTTTATGCTACTAATTTAGATGGTCAATATACCAATAGCACTATCTCTTACCTATATTCAGGATGCTATGATTTATCCAATGTTCAAAACCCAATTGTGCAATTTGATATGGCCTTTGAAATTGAAACTAATTGGGATCTTCTTTATTTAGAGTATAGTGTTGATTCTGGTGATACCTGGAACATACTCGGGACAGCTAACGATCCCAATTGGTATAATTCGAGCAACCAGCAAAATAATTCTAACTGTGTCAATTGCGTGGGTGCACAGTGGACTGGAACTCAACCAGCACTTACACAATATTCCCATGACCTTACGCAATTTATGGGTGAGCCTGCGGTGATGTTTAGGTTCAAATTTCAAACTGACCGATCGATAACCAGGGAAGGTGCAGTCATTGATAATTTTGTGGTCACGGGAACCTTGAGCAATGATGAGGTGTCTGGATTGGAAAATATGTTTACCATATACCCTAACCCATCCAGCGGTCTATTCCAGTTGTCATGGAATGGTGATTCTTCCTTTGATTATGAGGTGTATGATGTAAGTGGTAAACGCATCCTTGTCCAGCAAAACAATAGTGGCAATCAGCATCTCATTGATTTAAACACTGTGGCCAGTGGGATGTATTTCCTTAAAATAACTTCTGACAATGCTTCGGTAACTGAAAAATTACTCGTCAGATAATAGGCCAATGAAGCATTGAATAAAGTCTTGACATTTCACTTGGACCAAAGTGAAATGTCAAGACTTTGTCATTCATGATTAGGGATTAGTTAACAGATTCTGAAGGAGAATTAGTTAATTTTCGGACAGTAAATTTTTCCTAATATTTTGGAAATCAATATCACTAGAATGACAATGAAACAAATAAGCCTATGCCTGTTTGCGATGGCGACTATACTTACTTCCTGTAAAAATGACGTAGAGGTTAAGGAAGAGAAAAAACCGGGTTTGGAGCTGGGTTATATGGATACCAGCGTCCAGCCACAGGATGATTTTTATCGCTACGTGAATGGGAAATGGATAGATTCTACAGAGATACCTGCCGATCAAAGCGTTTGGGGAGGGTTCAATAAACTACGTAAGGATACCGATGCTGATGTGTTGGCCATCTTGGATCGTGCTATGAATGATAAGGATTTAGATCCTAATTCTGATCAGGCCAAAGCTGTTTACGTTTACAAAAGTATTTTGGATACCGTGGCAAGGAACGAGGCGGGTTATAAACCTATCCAACCTTATCTGGATCAAATTGACAAAATTCAAAATCTTGATGAACTCTTAGAGGTCAACGCAGCACTTTCCAAAAAGGGGACATCTGCACTTTTTAGAATTGGCGTAGGTCCGGATGCCATGGATACCAATATGAACGTTGCCCAATTGGGTCCTGGATCCTTGGGGATGCAACGTGAATATTACGTAGAAGCAGACGCAGATAGTAAGGAAAAATTGGCTGAATACGAATTGTATGTAGCCAAAATGTTCCAACTTACGGGCACTTCAAAAGAGGAGGCTCAGCAAAAGGCTCAAGAAATCATCGCTTTTGAAAAAGCCATGGCAGAACCTAGATTGGATAAAGTTACCCGCAGGGACCCATCAAAAACATATAATCCTATGAGTGTGGAAAACCTCAAAAAAATGGCGCCAGCGATTGATTGGGAACAATATTTTGAGGAGGCAGGAATGAAAGAATTTTCAGATTTAATCGTGAGCCAGCCGGATTATATCAAAGCCCTGAATCAATTATGGAAGCCGTCCAACCTTGAAGTAATGAAGGACTACATGAAATGGGATGTGATCAATAGCAGTGCGGCAGCCCTGTCCACCGACATTGAAGATGCCAGCTGGGAATTTTACAGCAAGACCATGCGTGGCGACAAAGAGCAACGTCCTATGGATGAGCGTGCTTTATCCATCGTCAACAGGAGTTTAGGTGAAGCCCTAGGCCAACTTTATGTGGACGAAAAGTTTCCGCCTGAAGCCAAAGCCAAGGCCAAGGAAATGATCGAATACGTCAAAATGGCCTACGAGAAACGTATCAACGCGTTGGATTGGATGAGTGAGGCCACCAAAGAACAGGCCATTGAGAAACTGAATGGTATGAACATTAAAATTGGCTATCCAGATGAATGGAAAGACTATTCAGAAGTAGAGATAAAGAGCCCAGAGGATGGCGGTAATTTGTTTGACAACATGATGGCGGTTAACGAGTACAATCGTCAGGAAAACTTGGAGAAATTAGGTGAACCAGTGGACAAGACCGAATGGTTCATGTCCCCCCAAACCGTCAATGCTTATTATAATCCATATTACAACGAGATCGTGTTTCCTGCAGCTATCCTTCAACCACCTTTCTACAATTATAAGGCAGATCCTGCCATCAATTTTGGAGGTATGGGTGCGGTAATTGGCCATGAGATTTCTCACGGATTTGATGATCAGGGAGCCAAGTTTGCCGCCAACGGTAATATGATTAATTGGTGGACTGAAGAGGATGAAGAACAATTCAAGTCTTTAGGTAAGGATTTATCCGACCAATACAGTGCGATTGAAGTCATGCCGGGGGTTTTTATCAATGGTGATTACACCCTGGGAGAAAACATCGGCGACCTTGGTGGTGTGAACGCTGCCTATGACGCCCTCAATATGTGGCTGGAAGACAAAGGCCAGGTGGAGGAAATCGATGGATATACCCAATCACAACGCTTTTTCTTGAGTTGGGCCACGGTATGGCGAACCAAAATGCGCAAAGAGGCGCTACAACAACGGATCAAGGGTGATACCCATTCGCCTGGAATGTATCGCGGTTACGTCCCGCTTCAAAACATTGATGCCTTTTACGATGCTTTTGACATCAAAAAAGGGGATGGTATGTATTTGGAGCCGGAAGACCGAGTACAAATCTGGTAATTTTATCATATATGTTTCCCAAAACTTAAGGCTTTTGATTCTCGAAAGCCTTTTTTGTGACCTATCTCCTATATTTAATGTTTTGAAGTTCCAATTATGAAAAATCTCTTTTTATATATCTTATTGTTGGCTGTTATCGCTTTCGCGAAAGCGCAATCCAACAACAATTATGTCAAGGAAAACTACACCAAAACCATCTATAAAATTGAAATGAGGGATGGGGTTAAATTGCACACAGTGGTGTATGCTCCTAAAGACCAATCACAAACCTACCCGATTATGATGCAGCGCACTTGTTATAGTGTTGCTCCATATGGGCCAGATGCCTACAAATCTAGCCTTGGGCCCAATAAATTTATGATGGACGAAGGTTATATTTTTGTTTATCAAGATGTCAGGGGTAGATGGATGAGTGAAGGAGACTTTGACAATATGCGTCCACATGTGCCTGGAAATAACCCTAAGAATCCGAGCGATATTGATGAGAGCAGTGATACCTACGATACGGTTGAATGGTTGGTCAAGAATGTGCCCAATAATAATGGCAAGGTAGGCCAGTGGGGTATTTCCTATCCTGGATTTTACACTGCTGCTGCTTTACCAGAGGCCCATCCGGCATTAGTGGCTTCATCACCCCAAGCGCCAATTGGCGATTTTTTCTTTGACGACTTTCATCACATGGGTGCCACCTTGGAAAGCTATTTGATGGCTTATCCAGTTTTCGGTCACCAAACCGAACCTACCACAGAAAGCTGGTATGCCGACAAATGGGATGCCATGCGCCAAGTGGGAAATATTAAGGACACCTATGCTTTCCACATGGCTATTGGACCACTAAAAAACGTAACAGAAAATATTTATCCGGATAACTTCTTTTGGCAGGATGTGGTCAATCATCCCAACTATGATCAATTCTGGCAGCAACGCGCCATCATCAATCATTTGGATAAGGTAGACCACGCTGTAATGACCGTAGGTGGTTGGTTTGATGCAGAAGATTTATACGGACCGCTTAACATTTATAAAAACGTAGAGCGACGAAATCCGAAAAACAAGCACAATACGATTGTGATGGGTCCTTGGAGCCATGGAGACTGGTCCCGTGAACGAGGACGCCAGATGGTAAACCATATACATTTTGGGGACAGCATCTCTACCTTCTACCAGAAAAATATAGAGACGCGATTTTTTGCCCGACACCTTAAAAACAAAAAAACCAAACCTCTTCCAGAAGCATACATGTTTGACACGGGATTAAAAAAATGGGAAGAAATGACCCAATGGCCGCCCAATGAACCTCGAATTAGTTTTGGCTTTGCTGCTAACGGACGACTATTGATCAATAAAACCGGACAAGCCCAAGAACAATTTGACTACGTCAGCGATCCCAACCATCCAGTTCCTTTTAGAAGCGAAGTTACTCCTGTAACCTTTACACCGAGGGCCTATATGACCGATGACCAGCGACATGCTTCAAGAAGACCAGATGTATTGACTTTTCAAACAGAAATTCTAGAAGAGGATGTAAGACTGGCCGGAGAGATTCAGGCGCAATTGGACGTGATCTTGCAAGATATCACCGATGCAGACTTTGTAGTCAAGCTGATCGATGTATATCCTGACGACCAAGCCAACGATGAGGCTACACCGGAGCACGTGACTTTGGCCGGTTATCAACAATTGGTGCGCGCAGAAACTTTTAGGGGAAGGTTTAGAAACGATTTTTCAAAGCCTGAGGCCTTTGTACCCGGTCAGCAGACCAGTGTAGAATTCCCGCTTCAGGACGTGTTACATACCTTTAAAAAAGGCCACCGCATCATGATCCAAATTCACAGCACTTGGTTCCCATATATCGATAGGAACCCGCAAAAGTATGTGGACAACATCTTTGAAGCCGATCAAGAAGATTTCACAGCGGGACGGATCAGTATTTTAGGCAGTAGTCAAGTAGTGGTGGGCGAAAACAATGGTATAGAGGACCAACTTCCCGCACTCAAGCAATAAAACCCTATCCGAAATTTAGCTATTGAGGCTGTTTTCTGATGGGTTCCAGACGAATGTGCGGCCAGTATATTCCATGAAAGAAATTGAATTTGTGCATTTCATCGAATAATTATGTGATTTAAACGCTATTTTGTGAAAAAATTCACATATTAGGGCTCTCAAATCACAGCATTATGGAATCCAATTATATAGAAGAAAAGCAGCCCAACGCATTAGTTTCCACTTACCGTCTGATTGTTGGTATATGTAGGTTGGTCGCCAAGACCTTTTTTGTATTCTAAACGGCTACATCGCCAAACTCAACTATTAAGATTGATCGCTAGCGTGCCATTCGGCATAACTGGTTTCTGTTTCCCGCAATCTCAAACTGTGCAGTACAATCGATGCAGGAAGCCTGTTCTTGATTTTTTCGGCAAAATCGATGATCATCATCTCACTAGTTGGCTGATAGTCTACCAAAATTACATCATGGCCGCGATCTTGTAGTTCTTTGGCCAATTCCACATGGGGTGTATTTTTGTTAAAAACAGTGGCATGGTCAAAAGGATCCACAATTTCTTCTTTGATGATCTTTTTCAAGTCCCCAAAATCAATCACCATTCCATGTTTAACATGCCCTAGCTCGTCAATAGGCATGCCGATCACGGTGACAGCAAGTTTATAACTATGTCCGTGAACATTGCGACACTTCCCATCATAGCCGTAGAGCGCATGTCCGGTCTCAAAAGTAAATTCCTTGGTGATGCGTACCTTTTTCATCGCTTATTTCTGAATCTGCTGTACACTACGACAATAATCAATAGTAGGCCTATTATCAGGAATAAACCTGGTCCGCCTATAAAGCCTATTAATTCAAAAAACCAGTTGTCCTCAACAAGTAATGTCTTCATGAATACAATTGTTTAAGCCTACAAAGATAATGCTTTGGTATTGCTGTCCAATACGGCAAAACTTCAGAGCGTGAGAAGTTAAATAACTATTCCATTGCCCGCAGCCTGGATTTAAACTTAAAAAAGAGGACCACAGATCTAAGGATCATCCAAACAAAAAAAGCGCTCCAGATAGCGTACAGTTGACCTCCCCAATAATCTCCTAAAAAAATAGTAGGTACAAAGCCCAACAAGGTCACCCCAAATAATAGGTTTCGCAGGTAACTGGCTTCTCCCCAGCCTTTGAAAATTCCGTCATACACAAAAGCAATTGCATTTACAGGCTGCATCAACAAGACAATCCAAAAGCTGTCACGGAAGAGCCCCAACACGACCTCATCATCCGTAAATCGTTTACCAATAAAATCGTAAAGGCCAAAACATACAAGGCTAAGAATTCCAGCAACGGCTACGCCATACCAGGTGGTTGTTCGCGCCAGGTACCGGAGGGAAGCTACGTCTTTTGACCCCAATAGTTTGCCGCCGATGGCATTTCCGGCATTGGCAAAACCATCGACCAGAAATGAGAAAAACAACCAAACATTCATCAGGATGGCATGAGTAGCCGCCTCTTCCACCCCATAAGAATTGGCAAATCTGTAGGATAAATAAATCGCAATATTGATGGCGGCTGTTCTCAGGAAGAAGTTTGCCGTGAGGTACAGATGTTTTCTAAGTCTTGGGTGAGGTTTCCACCAACTTATCTTCAGTGAAAATCTCGTATGCCTGTAGAGGAAGTATATGGCGATTACCAGCATGGTGGCTTGTGCTGCCAAGCTCGCGTAAGCCGCTCCCAACACACCCATGGGCTCCCACCATCCTTCAATTCCATAAACCAATAAAAGATCCAAAAGGATGTTGACCGTTGCTCCAGATAAGCTGGCGATCATGGCCCAGGAAGTGTTCTGCAAGCCTCTGAATATCCCAAATATGGCAAAAGCGCTCAAGGTCATGGGGAATCCCAATGCCCGCACTTGATAGTATTCCACACAAATATCCAGTACGCTGCCCTCAGCTTCATAAAGTTGGAATATCCAGCCCGCAAAAGGCGCAGTGACGAGATAGATCAAAATTCCCAGTCCGATATTGATCCAGGCTACCTGAGGGATAAGTTCGTGAATACGTTTTAAGCTGGCTGCACCTAGGTGGTTGGAAACTATAGAGGAGATGGAGGTTTTGGTCTGCGCCAAAGTCCAAATAATGGCGCTTAAAAATGTACCTACCAATCCTACGGCCGCGAGGGCATCCGTTGTCTCTCCTTCCATATTGCCGATGATGGCCAAATCTGTAATACTGATCAACGGCTCAGCAATGCCAGCAACAATGGCTGGAATGGCCAAAGCTAGGATTTGGCGGGTGGAGATATTCACAGGATTATTCACCCGACAAACTTAAATTATACATTTTTATTTATGCAAAAATCAGGAAACCTATTATCTTTGCTTTCTCTATCAATAGAATGGGGAATTAGCTCATTTGGCTAGAGCGCTACGCTGGCAGCGTAGAGGCGACCGGTTCGAATCCGGTATTCTCCACCATTGTTTAAAAAGCTTCATTGGAACTTCACCATTGAAGCTTTTTTATTTGCCCGTAACAGTCTCCAAGAGTTAAACCATCGACAGCCATAGGTAGTTGATTGGCTTTACACCTTATTCTGGAAAGTAAGTTGTACTGTTCCTGTGCCCTCAACTATTCCTTTGAAAATAAACACTGTGTTTATCAATTATCCTAAGGTTATTCTACGTCTGAACATCAACGTTGGAAATGATTAAATGAGCTCATTTTTCTTCAAGTCCTTTTTGAGTCGTTCGTGATTTTGCCAAAACCTAGCTTTGATTTGTTGTATAGTGTCTTCATAATCTGGATGAAGGCTCATTTTTTTGAAAACAGGATCTTTTTCTATAAATAAAATCAACCAATATTGATAATGATCCTGTTGTGCAAAATTTTTAAGCTCCTGGATACCTAACTCAATTTTGCCTTCATAAGCATGTTTGGCGGCCTTGCCCACGCTACTATACACGGATTGGTTTTTTTTGCAAAACTCCACATATTGCTGGAAGAACACTGAAGCCTTTTCTTTATTCCCTAAGGTTTTATGAAGTTGGGCTATGTTGATGTCTTCTTCTGGATAAATATTGAGATTATATTGCTTTTTAGCCTTGACAAACCCTTGGTAATAGCCCAAAGCCTGCTCGTAATCTTCGTTGTAATAGTGCAGCTTAGCAATGTCTTTAAGAATATCCAATCGGGTACTGTCTTTTTCATATTCTGTTTCCAGATTGGCTATGAGTTGTGCAAAATTTTTGTTTTGGGCGTATTCTACAAAGGCTTTTAAATGAGGTGCGTAGTAGTTGTTAGGATCGTATTCCAGGGTCTTGTCGATATAAGTCATCGCCAGATCCGTAAACCCACATTGTGAGAAAGCATTGCTCAAGTCCAAGTAGATATAGGCTTGTGCTATGGAGTCGCTCACAGTAACCTCAAGTTGCATACCTCTGAGAGCGTTTTTCAGATATTTGGCGGTATCCGGAAGATAAGTGGAGTAAAGTCGGGAAAGCACTTGAACTACGGCTGCAGAATTTGGATTGTATTCTAAGGCTTTTTCCAAATGTGGCACAGCTAGTTGATATTCTTCCACATACATATAATACAAAGCTTTTGCGATAAGACTGATGTCATTTTTGGAATCATACAGCAGGGCTTTGTCTGCATAATTGTTGATCAGCTCCGTATATTGTTTATCATTCTTAAAACGATCCAGGTGATAATATGATATAGCGAGATGCGCATATGCCAACGCAAATTCTGGATCCAGTAGCACAGCTTTTTCAAACAAAGGAATAGCTTTATTCAAGCCCTCTTCAGTCCTGGAAAGATAAGGATCCATGGCCTGCAGATAATGGTCATATGCTTCAAGGTTGTCCGTTGGTTTCTTTTCAATTTGTGCCAATTCTTTTGGGGTGACAATGGCCTTGATCGCTGAAGAAATTTGATTGGCGATATCGTTTTGCAAACTAAAAATGTCTACAGTTTCCCGATTGTATTGCCCCACCCAAATCGGTTGATCTGATTGAACATCAATCAACTGTATATTCAGTAAAACTTTATTTCCTAAGCGTTGACCACTACCTTCTACTATATAATTCACATCTAGTTCTTCGGCAATCTCGGGAATCGATTTATTACTATGTCTATATTTCTCCACCGATGTCCTGCTGATCACCCTTAAATCTTCAATTTTCTGCAGGTTATACAGGGACGATTCCATCAACCCGTTGACAAAATAGATATTGGTAGAATCTGCGCTCTGGTTTTTAAAGGGTAAAACAGCAATGGATTTTTCAACTCCAGGGCTATTGACTGCGTCAGTTCGGCTAAGTAATAGGACAGCAGCAAATGCGATGAGCACAGCCGTTGCTCCCCCTATGTACCAGCGGTATTTACTCAGAAACCCTGTCGACTCTATTGTGTTCTCCACGGGTCCTTCTCCTTTGCTGATCTCACCAGGGGAAAATCCGTATTGTTCTCTAAAACATTTAATAAAATAGGACGTACTACCGAATCCTACCAGGTCTGAAACTTCGGAAACCGTATGAGAATTTTGCTGGAGTAAACTCATCGCTTCCCTCAGTCGCACTTGTCGTATAAATTGGCTAGCCGATAGCTGGGTTTGCTTCTTGATCCTTCTGAGTAAATTAGACCTACTCATATGCATTGCCTCGGCAAGCTCTGAAACCCCAAACTGATCTTTGTTCAGGTTTTTTAGAACTATCACTTCTACTTGTTCAATAAAAGATAATTGATCTGACATTTTGCTAAAGATGCTGATTGAGTTGCTGAAAGCAACGGTCAAATGTACTGAATTAGGCTTTAAACTTCCGACTTCACTGGTGTTGCAAAATCCAGGCTTTAAGTCATAATTGCTATGCCTGCGTCATAGTTTTTATGGTTTCCCGAAACTTTATAGTATTCGATACAAGGCTTTTATGCCTTTTCCTAGCTGCCTTGCGAGATTTGTAAGCATCAAATCAATGTTCAATTTTTAATTATTAAAATCATGAAATCACACTTGCAAAACCATCTATTCTCCATCGATCAAAGTATCATTAAAAGCTTACATAGTATAAATCTCTCGAGAGGCCTAATCGGTATCTCCTTTGTGTTTGTATTGATGATCTCTGCCTGTAGTCAAACTGTAGATAAAAATCATCCAATAAACGCTACTGAAAACAAAGCGCGCCCCACTATTCAAGCGCCTAAGATCGAACTTCAAGCCGCTGTTTTGTCCGATAGCCTTGAGGCGGTAAAGCAGCATATACAAGCGGGTACCAATCTCAATCAAATGGATCCCATGAGCGGTTCTACACCACTGATAACTGCTGTTTCTTTTGGGAAGGCCAAGATTGCTCAAGAACTGATTAATGCAGGAGCAAATTTAAGTCTTAAAAACAACGATGGCGCTACTGCCTTACATACCGCCGCGTTCTTCGGCAGAATTGAAATGGTACAAATGCTTCTGGAGGCGGGTGCAGATAAATCCTTAAAAAACAAGTACGGAATGACACCCAGAGCGTCCATTATGATGCCTTTTGGCGAAGTCAAACCTATCTATGAATTGCTTGAGCAGCAACTGGCACCACTAGGATTGCAGTTAGACCTTAATGAAATTGAGAAGAACCGTCCGGTCATTGCAATCATCCTACAAGATTAACATTAAAATTTGTTATCATGACTAACCAAAGAAGATACGATATCGATGCCATAAGGGTGATTGCCATCGGCTTGCTCATCGTTTACCACATCGCCATTATTTTTCAACCATGGGCCATGTTTTTCGGATTTATTCGTAGCGATGAATGGTTTGAATCCTTATGGAAACCTATGGCTCTTTTAAATGTTTGGCGCATTCCCTTATTGTTCTACGTTTCAGGAATGGCAATCTATTTTGCCATGCGCAAGAGAAACTGGCAGGAAATTATAAAAGAACGGTCTATCCGCATACTTTTACCCTTTACTTTTGGCTACTTCGTCATTACAACAATCCATACTTTCATCTTTCAATATTATTATGATTTACCATTGAGCTATACTGCACATACAGGTCATTTGTGGTTTTTGGGCAATATATTTCTATACGTTTTGCTATTGTTGCCTCTGTTTCATTATTTGAAAAATAATGAGAACGGACGCATTCATCGATGGTTGTCCGCTTGGATGGGCCAGCCGTGGGGTCCTCTCTCAATTACAATATTTTTTGTGGCAGAATCTTGGGGGTTAAATCCCCAAATATTTGCTGTATATGCTCTGACCTGGCATGGTTTCTTTTTGGGCTTGTTGGCTTTCTTTTTTGGTTTTCTATTCGTGTATTCGGGTAAAAGCTTCTGGCTGACGGTTTTAAAATGGCGCTATGTCTATTTGGGAGTCGCTTGTACTTTGTTTGCCGTTAGGTGGAGCATTTTTGCTTTAGAAGCACCAAATTACCTTATGGCCATTGAATCTAATATTTGGATCTTTACGATTTTTGGTTGGGGATACAAATACCTCAATCGACCCAGTAAAATACTGTCGTATTTGAGCCCAGCCGTATATCCAGTGTATATGATCCATATGTTTGTTTTATACGGCGCTGCCTATTTTATTTTGCCCCTTGATATTCCTGTAGCCTTACAATTTGCTGCGGTTACCTTATTAACCTTCATCGTCTGTTTTCTGTTATACGAATTCGTTTTAAAACGAATAGGCTTTCTTAGACCACTTTTTGGGTTGAAATGGACAACCAAAGCTAAACCTAAAGATTCGCCAAAAGTCAACCTGGTAAGGCCAGAGCTGATGAGTAGCCGAAGTAACAAGCAAAATTGATCTGCTGATGTTTCTTTTATAAAGGTTAACTAACAGCTGCCTTTCGCAGGTTGAAGGACAATTTTGGGCAGGACTTATCCTCCTAGGAAGGTAAAAGAAATCTATAGCAAAAGGTGTTTTTATTTAAATGAGCTTTCTTTGCCGGCTAATCTTTTGAGTTCGTCGCTAGGTATACGGGATTTATTATAGCCTTTCATTGCTACTATTCTCATGGCCCGCGCAATGGTGGTAGGAGAAATACTGCGGTACTTGCGTAAGGGACCGATCAATAATGGGTCGATGATCACTTGAACTTTTTTCCATAAAGATTCAAATATCCGTGTTTCCTCTCGATTACCGCTGATCAATGCAGGCTGGACAAAATAGCAATGGTTGAACCCCAAGGACTCCAAGTCGCGCTCCATTTCTCCTTTTCCGCGGTTGTAACTGAATCTACTCTGTGGATCGGCACCCAATGCGCTGATGGCCACGAGCCTTGATACGCCATTGGATCTCGCAGTCTGAGCTACAGTAAGTGGAAGGTCATGTTCTATGCGATAATATTCCTCTGGATCTGGCGTTTTGGCCTGGGTTGTTCCTGTACAAATAAATAAATGATCCCCTTTGAGATATTCCTGATAGGTCTCGGCATCAAAAAGGTCTACTTCATAATTGTCATGTGGTGTAGTAAGCGAGGGTTGGTTGCTCTGCAGGTCCCCATTGCCTGGCCTTATGTCTTGAGTCTTTTTTATACGCTTTCGCGAAAGCGATATTACTCGCTCATAATCGCCGCTGGACAATAATTGTTGCAGCAAATGGCTTCCACAAAGTCCTGTGGCTCCAATAATAATTCCAATTGGTTTCAAATCTGAATATTTCTAAGTGAAAGGTAGTAATTTTACTTCATGGAAATGCTGGACGAACGTAAGATCATTCATGTGGACATGGATGCTTTTTATGCATCGGTGGAGCAACGGGATGCACCAGAATTAAAGGGTCTGCCCATTGCGGTAGGAGGGAGCAGTGACCGAGGAGTAGTAGCGGCCGCCAGTTATGAAGCCCGCAAGTATGGTGTGCGCAGTGCAATGCCTAGTGTTACAGCAAAACGACTTTGCCCTGAATTGATCTTTGTGAAGTCGAGGTTTGACAGGTACCGCGAGGTCTCCCAACACATCAGGGAAATTTTTTACGACTATACCGATCTGGTGGAACCGCTTTCCCTGGATGAAGCCTATCTGGATGTGACCAACAACAAATACAATTTCCCCAGTGCTACCATAATTGCCTATGACATACGCCGGCGCATTTATGAAGCTACTGGTCTCACCGCCAGTGCCGGAATATCCATCAATAAATTTGTTGCCAAAATTGCCAGCGATTACAACAAACCCAATGGTCAGAAAACCATCGTGCCAGAAGAAGTGACTGAATTTTTGGAACAACTGGAAATCCGTAAATTCTACGGTATAGGGAAAGTGACCGCAGAAAAAATGTTCCAACATGGCATCTTTACTGGTCAGGATCTCAAAAGAAAATCCTTAGAGTACCTGATCCAACATTTTGGGAAAAGCGGTGCTCATTATTACAAGATCGTGCGCGGGATCCATAAAAGTCCAGTTCGGCCGGATCGCATCAGAAAATCCTTAGGCGCCGAACGCACCTTTTCAGAAAATATCTCTAGCGAACTCTTTATGAAGGAACGTTTGGTGCAAATTGCCGAAGAGATTGAAAAACGCATTGCCAAAACTGATGTGGCGGGTAAAACCGTAACCCTAAAAATCAAATACCGGGACTTTAAAACCCAAACCCGCAGCAAAACACTGGATCATTATATCCGGGACAAAGACTTGATTCTATCCACGGCCATCGAGCTTATGGAACAGGAGGGATTTCGCGAAAGCGTGCGCTTGCTCGGGATCACTTTGAGCAATCTCAATACCCAAAAAGATGAAAGTTCCCAAGATTCTGTTGAAGTTCAACTGGGTTTTTCCTTTTAAAACATTAACCTTATCGCAACATTGTTGTTTTTTCTGGATCTTAACTTTGGCCGATGCTATTACAAGATTCTCAATTCACTGTCATCCACAACCAGTTAAAGACTACACCACTCTTGCCTTGGAGTATTGTGGGAAAACTTCTTTGGGATCTGGATACCGAAATTTTCAACGATATTGAAAAAGTCGCAAAACGTAAAGGCTGGCATTTTAAATATTTTATTGATGGCTTTTCTCACTTTAAAGGTTATTCCATCGTACTGGTCGATCATCAACTAAAGATCTGTGCCGCTTCTTCTAATATCAAGAAGATGACGGGCTATGAAGCCAAAGAAATGATTGGGATGACGCCTAGAATACTGCAGGGAGACCACACCGATCAGCATGTGCGGGACCTGATGCGCCATGCGATTGAGGCTGAGGTACCTTTTCATTCTAGGGTGCTGAATTACCGCAAGGATGGTACGCCTTATGGTTGTGAGATTCACGCTTTTCCCATTTACGATGACCAGGATCAACTGGCACATTACATTGGTTTTGAAAAGGAGTACATGGTCTAAATAAAAAACCCACATTTCGCATTGAAATGTAGGCTTTTAGATAAGTTAGATACGGTGGTGTAAGCTCTATTCTACCTCACTTACTCTTAAAGTATTCACCATTCCTTTGTCCATGATAGGCATGGCGGCAAGGTTGACCAAAAAGTCTCCCTTCTTTACAAACCCACGGTCCTTAGCAAATTTGTTTACATCTTCGATGGTCTCATCTGTGCTGACAAATTTGTCATAATGAAAGGCTTTCACTCCCCAAAGTAAGCTCAACTGAGTCAATATGCGCTGGTTACTGGTAAAGGTCAAAATATGGGCATCTGGTCTCCAGGCGCTGATTTGGAAAGCCGTATAACCAGAATTGGTCAAAGTGGTGATGGCCTTGGCATCGATCTCGTCAGCCATTTTGGCGGCGTGATAACAAACCGATTTGGTGATATAGCGTTTGGTCTTAATATGTGGTGCAGAGTAAGGAACTTTTATTAGTTCGCTGTCCTCGACTGCCCTACAAATACTAGCCATCTTTTCAATCACCTGTACAGGGTATTGACCTACCGAAGTTTCTCCAGAAAGCATGACCGCATCGGCACCATCCATGACCGAGTTAGCCACATCATTCACTTCGGCACGTGTAGGCGTCAGGCTCGTGATCATGGTTTCCATCATTTGGGTCGCGATAATGACAGGTATTCTCGCTTTTTTGGCTTTTAAAACCAATTGTTTTTGGATCAGTGGTACTTCATGAGCCGGAATTTCTACTCCCAAGTCTCCACGTGCCACCATCAATCCATCACAATAGGCCACAATCTTATCGATATTTTCTACGGCTTCAGGCTTTTCAATTTTGGCCACGATCGGAATTTTGTATTCTGAATGTTCATTGATCAGATCTTGTAATTCCATCAAATCCCTGCTGTGTCTTACAAAGGAAAGTGCCATCCAATCTACTTGGAGTTCGCAGGCAAATTTTGCGTCTACAACATCCTTTTCAGTGAGTGCAGGTAGTGAGATGTTAGTTTGTGGAAGATTGACTCCTTTTTTGGAACGTAAGGGACCACCTTGAATTACTTTGGCGACCACATCTTTTTCCCCATCAGTTTTGACCACTTCAAAAATGAGTTTTCCATCATCCAGCAGAATGCGTTCACCGGCTTTGACATCTTTTGGGAACTGGTCGTAATTCATATAAACACGCTCGGCAGTTCCTTTAAAGGGCTGGCCGGTTGAGATGGTAATCTGGTCACCTGGTTGTACAACCACTTCTTCTTTCATGACCCCCACACGTAGTTTAGGGCCCTGAAGATCTCCTAAAATACCGGTGGAAAACCCATGTTCTTCATTGAGGTCGCGTATCATTTGTACTCTTTCCCTCACATCTTCATGATCGGCATGGGAAAAGTTGATTCTAAAAACATTGACCCCAGCCTTCATCATTTCCAGCAGTACCTCCTTTTTAGAAGTTGCTGGTCCCAATGTAGCGACGATTTTGGTCTTTTTTGTTGTAGGCATTATTCAAATATTAAATAATCTTGTTGTTTAATTGTATAGCTATCAATGGCATAAGCACTGATGACCTGTGGAATCCCACTTATGGAATTCAAGGTTTTTTTTAAAGGGAAGAAGGCTTCTTCTCTTTCAATCTTTAATAAATAGTCCACGGTTTGATATTCTTTGATCAAAACGGTTTTGATCTGATGATCCCCATCATGGAATAGGCCGATTGCTGGACCTTGTTGCTTTAAATTGCCCCAATATTTATTGGGTACCAAATAATATGGTGCATTCAGTTCCTTGTCAAAATAGGCATACACAGGATAATGTGCCTCGTAGGTAGGCGAAATGATGTCCTGATCACGATCCATACGTGAGAATCCCAAACCCAAGTGTTTGTTGATCATATAAGCCATGCGATATGGTTCTATGGAAGAATGAATGGCAATAAGTAAGAAGCCTTCATCCTCCATTTCCCAATTCATCAGCTTGTGGACTGCCATAGACTTATATTATCAATCTCCCAAATTTAAGAAGACGTGAACCAATTTTAATGCGAATACCATGGAATTCAAGGTAAAATATTACGAAAACGATAGTAGAAAATCCAATCTTTTGGCAAGTCGGGCAGAACGACAGGGAATATCAGTGTTTGCCTGCTCCATTTATTACAACACAGCATCGCTTTAATTGACAAAAAGCTTAAAACTTGTCCTGAAGGGCAAAGTAAGCCCGCTTACTGGCTTTTTCCTCTGCTTTTTTCTTTGAGGTGGCTCTTGCCTTGGAAACAATGCGTTTATCTATGGACAACTTCACTGAAAAATGTTTGACTTCACTTGCTCCTGTATCTTCATAGGTATTGAAGTCAAAGCGTTTCTTGTGCTTTTGACACCATTCAATCAGCAGGCTTTTATAAGAGATGATCTTGCCTTCCAATTTTTCAATATCTACATAAGGTTCGACCACTTTGTTGCAGATAAACTTTCTACAGGTAATGTAGCCTCTATCCAAATAAACGGCTCCTACCAGTGCCTCAAACAAGTTGCCATGGATGTTAGCGCCAAAATTACGCGTGGGCACTTGAGTACGCGCATATTTGATTAATCCAAAATCTTGTCCGAGTTCATTGAGGTGCTCGCGGCTTACGATTTTACTGCGCATCTTTGTCAGATAGCCTTCATCAGCACTAGGGACCTCGTTGTAGATATATTCTGCTATGACTGCACCTAAGATAGCATCACCAAGAAACTCTAAACGCTCATAGCTTACCGGTGTATTGTCCTTGAACTTTAATCCCATGGATTTATGGGTAAAAGCGGTTTCATAGTGAACTAAATCCCTAGGTTTATAACCCGTGATTTTTTTAATCGCACGAAATAATTCCTCGTTGGTTTGGTTCCCACGAGATTGAAATATTTTGCGAAATTTATTCATGTGAAGACCCGGGCTTAGATCTTTTTGAAGGCTATGCAGCAGTTGTGCCCGCCAAATCCAAAAGTATTACTCAAGGCAACATTAACTTCTCTTTTCTCCGGCTCATTAAGTATCAACCTTAGTGAAGGATCAATGTTCTCGTCTACGGTAGTGTGATTAATGGTAGGCGGTACTATACCGTGGTTGATGGCCAAAACACTGGCAATGGACTCTATGGCTCCAGCAGCACCTAACAAATGACCCGTCATGGATTTTGTAGAGTTGATACTGATGTTGGGGGCGTGATCACCAAATACGGCCTTAATGGCTTTAAGTTCTGCAACATCTCCTAAAGGAGTAGAAGTTCCATGCGTATTGATGTGGTCCACATCCTCAGGATTGATTCCAGCGTTCTCCAACGTATTTTTCATCACTGCAATAACTCCTTTACCCTCGGGATCTGGAGCTGTAATATGATAAGCGTCACTAGAAAATCCTCCGCCGATGACCTCCGCATAGATTTTGGCACCACGTGCCTTGGCGTATTCATAACTTTCCAGAACCAGAGCGCCTGCACCTTCTCCCAATACAAATCCATCGCGGGTGGCATCAAACGGTCGGCTGGCAGTACTGGGACTCTCATTCCGCGTACTTAAGGCATGCATGGCATTAAATCCACCCATTCCTGCCTGGGTGACAGCAGCTTCAGAACCACCAGTAACGATCACATCACATTGTCCTAGTCTGATGTAGTTCAAGGCATCGAGCATCGCATTGGCACTCGAGGCACAGGCCGATACTGTCGTATAGTTGGGTCCCATGAATCCGTACTTGATGGAAATATGGGCTGGGGCAATATCAGCAATCATTTTTGGGATAAAGAAGGGGTTGAATCTAGGCGTACCATTTCCGGCAGCAAAAGACTTCACCTCTTCTTGAAATGTTTCTAGACCGCCTATCCCAGCACCCCAGATGACGCCGACCCTATTTTTATCAATAGAGTCGGTGTCCAATCCAGAGTCGGCAATCGCCTGATCACCTGCTACCAGTGCATACTGGGCAAAGCGATCCATGCGTCTGGCCTCTTTACGGTCTATGAAGTCGTTGACGTTAAAGTCCTTGACCTCACAAGCGAATTTTGTCTTGAAATGTTCTGTATCAAAATAAGTGATGGGTGCACAACCACTCTTCCCAGATTTCAATCCGTCCCAATATTCCTCCAGGTTATTCCCTATCGGAGTAAGGGCACCCATTCCAGTAATGACAACTCGCTTTAATTCCATGTAATATCAATTAGGCTTTTGCTTCCTCTATGTATGAAACAGCTTGACCTACAGTAGCGATGTTCTCAGCTTGATCATCTGGGATCTGGATATCAAATTCCTTCTCAAATTCCATGATCAACTCTACTGTATCTAGTGAGTCTGCGCCCAAGTCGTTAGTGAAGCTTGCTTCAGTTACCACTTCGTTCTCGTCAACACCCAGCTTGTCTACGATAATCGCCTTTACTCTTGATGCAATGTCTGACATAATAATCTTGTTTTAATTTTAAATGAATGGCAAAAATAACAAACTTTGGCTTAAAACAATGTTTTCGCCATTTGAGTTAACTTGCCATTTCATTAATTTGTACTAATTTACTAACTCGACCCACGCCTCACAAGAAGCCTTCCATTTTATTTATGAAGAAAATTACCATCATGGCCAGCGGTTCAGGGACGAATGCCCAGGCCATCATTGATCATTTTGCCACCTCTGGTCTTGCCCGTGTAAATCTGGTATTGTCCAATAAGTCCACAGCACAGGTTTTGGAAAGGGCAACCCGCGCAGGTATTCCTGCACTCTCTTTTAATAGGTCCGCTTTCGCGAAAGCGGGACCCGTTTCAAATTTGCTCAAACAGGAACAACCCGATCTGATCGTTTTGGCCGGTTTCCTCTGGAAAATCCCAGATTACCTGATCCAACAATTTCCCCAAAAAATCATTAATATTCATCCATCCTTGTTACCTAAATATGGCGGTAAGGGTATGTACGGTCATCATGTACATGAAGCGGTGATCGCTCAAGGCGAAAAGGAAAGCGGTATCAGTATACATTACGTCAATGAAGCTTATGATGAGGGGGCGATCATTCAACAAGTAAGTTGTCCAGTACAAACTGAGGATACCGCAGCAGACCTGGCCCAACGCATCCAACAACTAGAGCACGAGCATTTTCCCAACATTATTGAAGGATTACTCCATTAATATGGCCAAAACCAAAAAATATTATGTGGTCTGGGAAGGCCACCGACCTGGAATCTACGACTCCTGGAAGGAATGCCAGCTGCAGATCAAAGGCTATCCGCAAGCCAAATACAAATCTTTTTCCACTAAAAAAGAAGCTGAAACAGCCATCAACAGTAATTACTGGTCCTATGCTGGAAAGAAAAAACAAGCGACTCAACCAGATCCAGCCCTGGTAGGAAAGGTAGGAATGCCTATCATGGATTCCCTAAGCGTGGATGCCGCCTGCAGTGGTAATCCTGGAACCATGGAATACAGAGGTGTGCTCACTCACAACGGTCAGGAGATTTTTAGAAAAGGACCTTTTAAAAAGAGCACCAATAATATAGGCGAATTTCTGGCGCTGGTACACGTACTCGCCCTGGCCAAAAAAAAAGGCGACTCCCGTCCTATATATAGCGATAGCCGAACGGCCATGAGCTGGGTGCGTAAAAAGGCAGTCAAAACCACATTAGAGCGAAACAGCAGTAATGCGGATTCTTTTGAATTGATAGATCGCGCCCTGACCTGGCTGAAAAATAATTCCTATTCCAATCCCATCTTGAAGTGGGAGACCAAAGCTTGGGGAGAAATTCCAGCTGATTTTGGGAGGAAATAAATCAGCGGTCTATTGAATTCCTTACCTCAAAGAGCCAGCTTTGCTGTCCAAAAGTATGATTCGATACCATCTCTTACCTTTATTTTTATATCCATGAGTAGCCGTTCGATCGGTCCAATTGTCAAATGCTTTTCAAATGAAATGTAATCCAACCTTCCTGCTTCTATTCTTCAGCTTTTTCGGTTTTTATCAAATGCAAGCCCAGGATTTTGGGATCCAAATGGGCAGTGATCTACCACCACAGGCTTGTGACGAATACAATGTGAGGTTTTACAACCGACCAAAGGAGGATGGGTTTGGGATCAAAAGAGAGGCTGATCTTCTTTACCTAGAGGTAACTTCAAAGGATTGGTTGTTGCAATTACTTAAAACTCCTTTGGACGGTGTTGCCATAGATGTAGTAAGTAAAGACCAGTACGCTTGTGGCGCTGACTTACCCAATCAACAGATAAGAGGTAAATTATTAAAACCGGTATACAAACCCCAACTGTTACAGAGACTGAAATCTAAAGGAAGTCAGCGGTGGCGAACTTTAGTAGGGAAAGTTCCTGTCGAGTTGAAGGATAAATCACTTGAATTTAATATTCTGTTTTTAAGCCGTAAGAATCTTTGTCAATACTACAATGTTTATAATTTGAAATCATATCCCTGGGAGCTCCTGGACATGGGAGTTTTCTTGGACGAAATTGTTTCTAGAAATACTGCAAATGCCCCTAAAAAAGGATCTAAGCGCTTGTCTAAGACCATCAATTTTGTTGTCCCTTTTGAAAAAAATAAGTCTGAATATCTTCCTGCAGACGTTAAACCTATTTACGACTCTCTACAACTTACAGACTACGATATCGCCAAGATCAAAATCAATGCTTACGCGTCTGTAGAAGGAAGCAAGGCGATCAATGAAAAGCTTCAACGAGATCGCGGGAATAGCATGATCAAAGCACTACAGTCGTTCGCTGGAGAAAAACCAGCTACAGAATTGCAGACCTCTGAAAATTGGGCGGAGTTTTACGAATCCATCAGAGGAACCAAGTTTGAAGATTTGGCGCAGCTCACCAAGCAGCAAATCAAAGAAAAACTGGCGGGTCAGACTGGCCAATTGCTCGAACCCACCTTGGCCCAACAACGCAAGGCGGTTATTTCTATCACATTAAACAAAATTGAACGCTTTAAAGACCAAACCAATATGGAGTTGGTACAGTCTTTTAATACTCAACTCAAAAAAGGAGATTTAGAAAATGCCATGATCATCCAGCGCGCCATTCTTGATCGGGCCTTAACCTCATCCAATACTGACTTAATCGATAAAATGGAGGTGCCCAGGCAGGCCAAATACGCCGACCTTAAGAACAATAAAGCGGTTTTTGGTTATTATAAGGACCAGAGGCAAGCCTTGATTGCTCGTGGAGAATTAAAAGAAATACTCGGGGTTGCTCCCACCAATAAAAAGGTCAATTATAACATTGCTGCTATTAATATTTACCTACTGAGATATGGATATGGCGATGTAGAAGAAATAGAAACCAAACAAGAAGTACGCGCTTTGAAGAAACTAGGTGTTTCAAATGATCTGATCAATAGGATGTTATTGAACATCGAGATCATCAAGGCAGAAAAGGCCATGGCCGCCAGAGATTATGATGAAAAAGACAAAGCCGTCAAGAATATTAAGACTTTCTACAAAGGTTTTCCATTGACCAGTCAGGATTATCTCAGTCTGGCACAATTCCTTAATTACTACGACAATCTTTCGAGTTCGCAAGCCCTATTATACCCTTTGGTCAGTCAAGTACAGGCCGATGAAGATCTGGTGTTTTATTACATAAATCAAACAATTGCCTACAACACAAACGTGGCCAAGAACGATTACCGGGTCATACTGAATAATGCCAATGGTCAAAACCCTAAAAGATTTTGCCAGTTATTTGATGCCAGCACAGAGGGAGGAGTTACCTTTCAACTGGCGGATAACCTTTATTTGAGGACCATCTATTGCGAGAATTGCTCTCAAGAGTAACTTCAATAATTCTTGTAGTAAGGCAACACTGAGCTGGTTAGATAAGCAAATTTTACTGAAGCGACCTCTTAGCTGTATTTTGTCTCTATCCACTCTTTATTGATGAATAATTATATTCGTTGGACGTAAATGCAATGAGATATATCGCCGTTGCAATCAATGGGAAATTGATCATATTAAAAACAAAGGAAGATCATCTGAAAGCGGGTCAGGTCATAAAAAAGGTAGATGGTCAAGTAATTTCTAGTTCTAACTTATGTGATTTTGAAAAACTATTATTAGAAAATAATTCCGAATGGAAAAAATTTACATTTGAATTTTAAAAACACCCAATGAAAGCAGTGCTTACTTTTTACTTGATATGCATCTCAGGAATATCCATAGCCCAAAGTATCACAAAAATCCATTTTGGAACAGGAGTAAATAACGACCTATCCTCTTATATAGCTTTAGACTATGGGAATTATTTATTGAATAAAGATTCAAATTTTAATATTGGGGCACAACTAGGTCTTCATTATTTGAATTTTAATACCGAGCGTTTAACTAAAGATGACCAGTTTTATGTTGCCTTAGGCGTCAGTCTTAAATACCAACTAACAGATAAATTTAGACTACAAGTGGACTCTGGAACTAGATGGGAGCTCGGTAAATCAGAGGTAAGTTTTAAAGATGAATCAGGGAATCTAATTCCCGGTTCAGCTATTGGAAAACATGCGTTCTCGATGCCCACGATCAACTACATCATTCATGATACAATTGAAGTGCTTTTAGGTTATCAATTTGTGTTTGAAAATGATTTGGATTTGAATTCTTTGACCGTCGGCTTAATCATTGATTTATCTTCGGACTAAACAACTTTTCAATATCCAGGTTTAACAACATATATTTTACCAAACCACTATCCTACCTTACTTTTGCTTATTCAAAATAATTCTAAATAAGAATTGAGCTATACCATTGCACATTTACGTAGGGGAGAAACAGCGATCATCAAGCAGTTTAACGAGATTGATGTACCGCTTAAATTGCTGGAAATGGGTTGTTTACCGGGTAACCAGGTGACCATGATGCAATCCGCGCCTTTCAGGGATCCGATTTATCTGGACATCAACGGTACACACCTGGCCATACGCAGGGAAACAGCACAAAAAATTATCGTGGAGCCTTATGGGTAAATCCATTAACGTATCGCTGATCGGTAATCCCAACACCGGTAAAACTTCTTTGTTCAACCGTTTGACCGGTTTGAATCAGAAAGTAGGGAACTATCCAGGAATCACCGTTGAAAAAAAGGAAGGAATTTGCAAACTGGACCGTGGTCTCAAAGCCCATATCCTGGACTTGCCAGGGACTTATAGTTTAAATACTACTTCGCTGGACGAAAGCATCGTTGTGGAAACTTTGCTCAATAAAAATTCAAAGGACTTTCCCGATGTAGCTGTGGTGGTTTCTGATATTGAAAATCTGAAGCGCAACCTGCTGGTTTTCACCCAGATCAAAGACCTGGAAATCCCAACTATTCTGGTAATTAATATGGCCGATCGCATGGAACGCAAGGCCATTTCCCTGGATATTGACCAGATGGAACAGGAACTTAATACCAGGATCGTCTTGGTCAGCGCTAGACGTAATCAAGGGATCCAAGAGCTCAAAGAAGCGATCACTGACTATAAAAAACTGACTTCTACACCATGCGTGAATGCCTCGGTGATCGATACGGAATATTTTGAATCCCTGCGCAACACCTACCCCAACCAGCTGGTCTACAAACTTTGGTTGGTGATCACCCAAGATGTGAATTTTGGGAAGTTGGAGCGTAACCGCGAACTCGAGGATTTAAAAAAACACAAGTTTGAAGTTAAGTCTGAGTCTGACCTTAAACGCATGCAGCACAAGGAAACGGTGGTGCGTTATCAATTCATCAACGGTTTGCTTAAAAAAGTGCTCAAGGTAGATGTGGCCAATGCCAAAGACCTGCGTACCCGACTGGATCGCGTGCTACTGCATAAAGTTTGGGGCTATCTGATCTTTTTTGTCATCCTATTTGTGATTTTCCAGGCGATTTATGATTGGAGTACTTATCCCATGGACTGGATTGACGAGGCTTTTGCTCACCTGAGTAGTTATGTAAGTGATGTCTTGCCCGCTGGTCCGTTGACGAGTCTATTGTCTGAAGGTATTATTTCAGGCTTGGGTGGTATAGTGATTTTTATCCCGCAAATTGCCTTTCTGTTTTTGTTTATTGCCATTCTTGAAGAAAGCGGTTATATGAGCAGGGTGGTATTTTTAATGGACCACATCATGAAAAGATTTGGCCTGAGTGGGAAGAGCGTGGTTCCCTTAGTTTCTGGAACTGCTTGTGCCATTCCCGCTGTCATGGCCACACGTAACATAGAGGACTGGAAGGAGCGCCTGATCACTATATTAGTAATTCCGTTTACCACCTGTTCGGCGCGTTTACCGGTCTATCTGATCATTATATCATTAGTGATACCAGACCAGCGTATTTTGGGTGGAGCGGTCAATCTTCAAGGACTCACCTTGATGTTGTTGTACTTGTTGGGATTTGGAACCGCTATTTTTTCAGCTTGGGTATTGAATAAGGTATTACCGCTTCAGCGAAAGGCGTTTTTTGTCATGGAAATGCCAGCTTACAAACTTCCCATGTTCAAAAATGTTGTGATTACCGTAGTTGAAAAGACCAAAAGTTTTGTACTGGGTGCGGGAAAAATCATCATGGCCATTTCTATCGTATTGTGGGTATTGGCGAGCTATGGGTTGGGCGATCAATTTACCCAGGCCGAAGAGATTGTCACTGAACAATATGCTGGTCAAGGACTGACAGAACAAGAGTTGGATCAAAAAATCGCTTCTCACCAGCTAGAATATAGTTTTATAGGATATATCGGTAAAGGAATCGAGCCTGCGGTGCGCCCCTTGGGTTATGATTGGAAAATAGGTATCGCCATTTTGAGTTCGTTTGCAGCCCGTGAGGTGTTTGTGGGAACACTGGCGACCATTTACAGTGTGGAAAGTGATGGCGGTGACGAGCAGACCATTAAAAAGCGCATGGCCGCTGAACAAAATCCGATTTTGGGCGGACCATTGTTTAATTTTGCCAGTGGTATTTCCTTGCTGTTGTTCTATGCTTTTGCCATGCAGTGCATGAGTACGCTGGCCATTGTTAAAAGAGAAACTAACGGCTGGAAGTGGCCAGCACTTCAATTTTTCTTTATGACTGCCATCGCTTATTTTGCTGCCTTGGGAGCCTTTCAATTATTGAAATAATGTATCTACTTCAATACATCATCGTCGGAATCTTGGTATTGGCAGCCTTGGGCTGGCTGCTCCGCAAATGGCTTTTCCCTACAAAATTCAATTCGTCTTGTGGCGATGGAGATTGTGGCTGTCACTAATTGGGTGTGGTACGCTTTCGCGAAAGCATTGAGACAATGGGTTCTAAAACGAAAGCTTTACTTTTACTTATATGAATGAAAATCCCATAGGTTTTTTTGATTCGGGTGTGGGCGGCACCAGCGTTTGGAAGGAAGTGGTGCAGCTATTACCCCATGAGCATACCATCTACTTGGCTGATTCCAAACATGCTCCTTACGGTAGAAAACCCAAGGAAGAGATCATTCAACTTTGTGTGAAAAACACCGAATTTTTGTTGGAAAGGGGTTGTAAATTGATTGCCATTCCTTGCAATACTGCTACGACTAATGCAATTGCCTATTTACGCTCCCACTATGATGTACCATTTATCGGTATTGAGCCAGCTATAAAACCGGCTGCCTTGCAAAGTGATTCCAAGAAGATAGGTATTCTGGCGACGCAGGGGACATTATCCAGCGAACTTTTTAATCAAACACAACAAGAATTTGCTCGGGATGTAGAGTCTATTGAGGTGGTAGGTACAGGGATCGTGGAATTGATCGAATCTGGACAACGCAACAGCCCAGAAATGGTTGAACTCCTTCAATCGATCTGCCAACCCTTTATGACTTCAGGCATTGATTTTTTAGTGTTGGGCTGTAGCCACTACCCCTATATCAAAGAGCACTTGCAGGTCATTCTGCCAGAGAATGTCCGCATCATTGATTCTGGCGCAGCCGTCGCCCGGCAAACATTGAGCATACTTAAACAGCACCAATTGCTCAATCCCAATCAGCAACCAGGCTCTCACCAACTTTATTCCAATTTACAGATTCAGGTTTTGGAAGAATTGACCTCTACCGTCCAGCACAGGGAAGTGGCTTTGGCTGATTTTTGATGTTCAGGTAAAATACCCAAACAATTCCAATTTGCGACTGGGGCTCACAGGCAATTCCGTTTGTCCGAGCATTACACTGCCTCCTTTTCCTTTTTTATAAGCGGTCACATGGCTGGCATTGATCAAATAGGATTTGTGGATTCTGGCAAAACCCTTGTCAGTAAGCATATCCTCAAAATGTTTTAAGGTTTTGCTGACCAACTTTGTGTCCTGTGCCAAATAAATATGCGTGTAATTGTCATCAGCTTTACAGTAGATGATGTCTTTGATGGGCAGTACCTCAAAACCTTCCTGGGTAGGAATAGTGATCTTTTCCGTGAGCTGAGAATGATCTTGTTTTTTGATACCTAACTCGACCGGAATTTGCTGTTCCTTTTGTTTGATCGCTTTGACGATATCCACCGCTTTAATCAACTCGTCAATATCAATGGGTTTGGTCAGGTAATAGGCGGCTTGTTGATTGAGAGCATCTTTGGCATATTGATCATAGGCGGTAACAAAAACCGTTTCAAAGGAACGTTCGCCCAACTTGTCCAGTAAATCAAAGGCAGTTCCATAAGGCATTTCAACATCCAGAAACAATAAGTCTATCTCGGTTCGTCTCAGTAATTGTAAAGCATCATCGACATTGGTAGCTTCGCCTACCAGCTCAACACTAGGGCAATATTTGGTGAGATAATTGGCCAAAATTTCCCTGGAAATCTGCTCGTCTTCTACGATTATTGCTTTTAGTATCATAAGCTGTGAATTAGGGTTTGAGATTGACCTCTTGTTTTGGGCATTTGATCCAAAGTTCTACCTGGGTACCTACGTCTGGTGAGAGCCCGGCATCTCCAACCTGCATTTGAATATCGCAATCATGTAGCGCATTGAGCAGCGCAACCCTGTTCTTGATATTGCCCAGTCCTTTTGAATCCCGTTTCTTTTGATGTTTAGTCTTGATGGCTTTGGATTTTTCCCTTCCTATTCCGTCATCCACTATTTTCACATAAATGCCGTGATCTGTTGGTCTACCTGTAGCTGCCGCGAGGGGTTCCATCTTTATTTGCAGTTGACCTTTTTCTTCTTTGTAGCGCAATCCATGCCAAACGGCATTTTCTATAATGGGTTGCAGCAACATGGGAGGCACTTGTAGATTGGCTTGAGCCAATGCTGGGTCCACTTGTAGCTGATAATCAAATTTATCTTTAAAGCGCTCGTGTTCCAATTTGAGGTAAAGCCCAATCAGTTCCACTTCCTTTTCCAGGCTAATGAAATCCAGCTCGCTGTTTTCCAAAACACTCCGCATGAGCTTGGAAAAGTCGGCCAGGTATTTATTGGCTGCACGTTCATCGTTTTTGGCGATATAGCTGTTCACTGAATTCAAAGCATTGAAAATAAAATGCGGATTCATCTGGCTCTTGAGTGATTTGAGGGCGAGCAGTCGGTTATTGATACGTTGTTGCTGGTTGGCCCGATACATCCAATACGCTAATGCAATCAGCAGCAAGCTCAGTGCGACCAATGAATAGATTACCCAACGCTGACGCTGATTGACCTGCTGGCTGAGTTCGCGTTCCGTACTGATCAGCGCAAGCTTATTTTCTGTGAGTTCGCGATCCTTTTCCAGAGTCAGGACGCGTGTTTGTTTATTCAGTAATTCACGTGACTTCCTGCTAGCCACTTCCAGTTGTCTTTCCTTCTCCTCAAAAAGTGCATTGAGGGCATTGGTATAAATTTCATTATAGGCCAGGGCTTTACTGGCATTTCCATTTTCCTTATTGAGGTTATAGAGGGCAAAAGCTGCATCTTTTTTGACTTCCAGGTCACCTTGGGATTCAGCTTCAGATAAACTGGTCTCATAATAATTCATGGCTTCACGCAGCTTGTTTTGCGCTTTGAGTGCCTCTGCAATTTTAAGTTGTTCTTTTTGCTTGGACAATACTTTGGGATCCAGCTCATTGTCGGCAAAATTGGCTGAACTTTTTTTCTCCGTGTTTGCTGCAGGTTCGGTTGCTAATATTTCTTCAGCGATCTCAATGTCGTCCATATCAGATTCGATAACCACGTTGGATTCCTGCGCTTTCAATCTATCTGATGTTCTGGTGTTGTTTTGCATGTCCAGGCTATCCAATAAGTAGATGTTCATCTTGCGCAAAGCAATTTCCTTATCGTACTGATTATTACTGTTGTAAAAGTCGGCTGTTGCGGATTGTGTAATGGCGTTGGCTACAGGACTCTGACTTTTTGATTTGATTATCGCATTATTGTAGAAATTTTCTGCCTCTTCAATGCGTCCCATTTCGTTTAATAAATTGGCAATACTGGCGTTGAGGGCAGTTGCCTGAGCGGTATCGCCTATTTCTTCGGCTTTATTTAAAGCCTTTTGAAAGCTATTGAGGGCTTGTTGGTTTTTGTTGCTCTTTTGTTGGGAGCTCGCCAATCCCTTCAGTCGTTGTAATTCTTTGGCTGGGGTTAAACCGCCGATAGATTGATACAGGCCTATCGCCTGTTGATAATTGCCGTTGGCCCTCAGTGCCTCTGCTTTTTTGAGTTGTAGTTCTGGACTTCTACTTTTTTCAATGGCCAGCCCAAAATTATCCACCGCCAGATCGTATTGCGCATTGTACATATACAGGTCGCCTAACTTTTCATAAGCCCTGGCTTCTTGGTCGGGCGATAACGACTTGGGGTTATTGGATAATGCAGCGATGAGGAAATCGGCAGTTTTTTCGGCATCTTTTTTTAGATATAAGGATGCACTGTCCATTGCGGTGGCATAGGAAAGGCCCGCCAGGTTTTTCTTATCTTGTTCTTCGTCAACCACCCTTATTTCTATATCGTCATAGCTATTGATGCGGTAGTAAACTGTTTCAAAATCCAAGCCTCTTACCGTCACCTCGTCCCCCATATTGGCAGGTAATTTAAAGTATCCCAAGGCGTTAGTTGAGGTATATTGACCGTTTCTGCCTTCTACATCTGCACCTGAAATTGGTCGGCCATCTTCTGTCACGACACGGCCTTCCAATATCATAGTAGTACCCTCAGTGCGATTGGGGACAGAGGCATTGTTCTGGGCCACAGCATTAAGGCTGCACAAGCATAATATGAGGATCAGCAATTGTTTGATCATGGGGTAAACTTAATCATTAAAATTTACTTGGTTCCAGCGATAAGGCAGGATTCCAGCGATTTTAACCTTGTTTTTGTCGCTTTCGCGAAAGCGTACTCAATCAGCCCAGCATTTGGCTCATTCAGATAAGCACTGCACTCATTTGCCCTGTCATCGACCGCTGTAAGCCAATAGTTTTGGTACAAATCCCAAAAATCATGAAGATGAAGAAGACAATACTTAGCCTTTTGATCGTATTAGTATGCGCTCAACTCCATGGGCAACATCTAGGTAATTTCAACAACCAGGCAGCGACAATGAAGATTTCCAGAGCCAATATAGCTACGTCTGACAATGCGATAGTTTATGGCAAACAAAGTACGTATGCCTCACCACCACTGCAACCTAGTAATATATTGTCACTTAACCTGAGGTCATTGTATAATGTTGAAGCCACAGATTATACCGCCGTTTTTAATGTGGTTCAAGTAGGAAATACTGCCGAGGAAACTACCCAATTGATGAATGAAAAAATCGATAGGGTCAAAAGCAGACTTAAGGCCGATGGTTTTCAAGGACAATTTGCCCTCGATATGATCTCTTTTGTTCCCCAATATGAAATTGAAGTCACCAAAAAACTTTTTTCCAAGACTTATACCGAAGTTCCGGTAGGCTTTGAATTACAGCAAAACTTGATGATCAGCTATCGCGATGATGCCGATTTTCACAAGATTCTTAATGCCTGTGCTTCGGCCGAAATCTATAACCTGGTTAAAGTGGATTATTATGTCAAAAATCTGGAAGCCATTTATGAAGATCTACAGAAAAAGCTCCTGGCCGAAGTGGAAAAGAAAAAGGAATATTACAAAAACTTGGGTTTTGAAATGGCGCAGATGAATGTGGCGATGGCCGATAAGAAGTATTATCACATGCCCAAGGATTTTTATAAAAGCTATCTCGCTGCAGAAAACGTAAGCATGGAATCCATTAAAGGCAAGAAAAACGTGACCTCAGTCCGCAAACCTACCTCTTATTATTACGATCCCATTCCCTATTCAGGCTACGACATTGTGGTGAATGCGGCTATCACAAAACCAGTGATTCAATTGGGTATGGATTTGAGTTTGCGATATACCCCAAAACCAGAGGAAAAGAAACCTGTTCCCGTACCTGAAAAACCAGATCCCAAGGTATATGTAGTTAGTCCGACAGGACCGATCGATATCAAACAGCTACCGCAGAATTAATAGCGAAACAAATTAAACCGCAATCAATTAAAAACCAGAATGATGAAAAATGTAAAATTTTGGGCAATGGCCGTTGGACTCGCTGCGACCTTGTCTTGTAAAACCGCTGCCGAGGAATCTGATCATTTCAATCCAGAATTCGTTTGTGTAAACGAAAACACTCCAACGCCTCTGGTCAACAATACTTCGGCTACGATTCAAATGGCTTTGCTGCTGGACACCAGCTCTAGTATGGATGGCTTGATCGACCAAGCCAAAACTCAATTGTGGGACATCGTCAATAAAATGTCTGGCGCCCATTGTCAGGATCAGCAAGCCGTTTTGGAGATCGCCCTTTATGAGTACGGAAATAGTAGGCTGAGTGCTGAGAGCGCCTATGTGAGACAAGTTTTGGGTTTCAGCAGAGATCTGGATCAAATCAGCGCATCACTGTTTGGTTTGACCACAGAAGGCGGAGACGAATACTGCGGGACAGTGATTGATAAATCTCTAAAGGAGCTGGAATGGCGGGATGGAAAAAATGATTTGAAGATGTTGTTTATCGCTGGAAATGAAAGTTTCAATCAAGGGAATATACCTTATGCTTCCAGTATTGCACAAGCTATTGAAGAGGATGTGGTGGTGAATACCATTTTCTGTGGCGACTGGAATACAGGGGTGCAACTTAAATGGAAAGAAGGAGCAATTCTGGGCAAGGGTGAGTACATGAACCTGGATCACAACCAGAAGTCGGCCTACGTATCTACTCCTTATGATGATCAAATACTTCAATGCAACACCAGGCTCAATGACACCTATGTGGCGTTTGGAAGCCACGGCGAAATAAGTAAGGCTCAACAAATGGAGGTGGATAATGATGTACAGGAAGTTTCTATACAGGCCAATGTGAATCGCACGTTGTCCAAAACCAGTCAGAATTATTACAATGCCTCATGGGACCTGGTTGATGCGATGGATCAACCCGAATCCAAAAAGAAGTTGCTACAACCTGCCAACAGGGTGCATCTACCAAAATATTTGCAAGATAAGAGCAAAGAAGAAATTATTGCCTTCACTCAGGCCAAAAAACAGGAACGTTTAAAAATCCAACAACAGATTCAAAAGTTAAATCAACAACGTGAGGCCTATATCGCCCAGCATTCTAACACTGAGGGCAATGCCCTAGAGTCTGCAATGTTTCAAGCGGTTAAAAAACAGGCAGCGACCAAAAACTACCATTGGAAATAGGGTTCAATATCATTGGACAGTCTTATGCCGGCCTTATTCAGGATTATCGCATTGATGTTATGAAAAGTACTCAAATAAGCTATAGCGGATTTCATTTACACCTACATCAAATATTAATGTGGATTTGTTTAGGCATGGGTTATGTTTCCTTTTCACAGGCTTCCTCGGTGGGTAAATTTGAGTTTGAGATCCAATTTGATCGTGAAACTTCAGCTTTTTATGAAGTTTCGTACTTGCCTCGATCTGGACACGTATTAAAAAATGTTTCTGGTTATAGTGATCAGAAACAGAACAAACTCATTCTAAAGGGGGAAAGTCATTTCATCGTAAGAAATGATTTTCCTTTGTTTTTAATAAAAATAACTAAGGGTGGAAGGCAAGATGTAGAGAAAACTGTGGTACTAAATTTTAATGATTTTCAGCGTCATTTTGATCAGCGACCTAGGATCGTCTTAAGTCCTGGTTGTACTTATTTTGAGGTACAATATGAGACCAGTCCACCAGCCACAGTACCCAAAATCATGTGTAAGCCATCCCAGGAAGTAGATCAGTATCTGGAGATGTCATATGTTCCAGAATCAGACCTATTGGTGGCATCTCTGTTTCTTGAAAAATTGGATAAGGCAGGTGTTCTCGCAAGATTTACTCCGTATTTTATTTGTCCGCTTTCCCAGTTGGATCTTCCTGAAAAACGATCTGTATTTACCGACAGGTACGGCGTTGAGTTTAGATTTATAAGGATGGACTCGGGTGTATCAGCTTCAGTGCTTCAGTCTTCCGTTTACCCTGCTTCCCTGAAGTCCGCTTTCGCGAAAGCGGTACAACACAACAAAAACATCGCCCAAGGCTTATTTAAGAAATACGGAGCGGAATGGTACCATCAATTGCCATTTAACATTCCTGGCGTCGTTCTGTAGAAACTGTTGAAAAAGGAAGCTTGACAAAGGCATGATGGCCGAGACTTAATTGTATTTTTGGAGTTTTACTAAATCCGAACAATTTTGGCCGCCAAAGCAAAGAAAGTCACGCCTTTAATGCAACAGTACAACAAGATCAAGGCAAAGTATCCCGATGCCCTGTTGTTGTTTCGTGTGGGGGATTTTTATGAAACCTTTGGAGAAGATGCCGTACGCACGGCCCGTATTCTCAATATTGTGCTTACCAACAGAAACAATGGTGGGGAGCGCACAGAGCTGGCGGGCTTTCCACACCACTCCCTGAATACCTATTTACCCAAATTGGTCAAGGCAGGAGAGCGCGTGGCTATATGCGACCAATTAGAGGATCCCAAACAGACCAAAACCATCGTTAAGCGTGGGGTCACAGAGCTCATAACTCCTGGGGTAGCGCTCAATGATGAGGTGTTGCAATCCAAATCCAATAATTTTCTAGCGGCTTTATCGGTTCAGCGTCAGTCCTATGGGGTTTCTTTTTTGGATATTTCTACAGGCGAATTTCTGGTGTCAGAAGGTAGCAAGGAAGAAGTGGACAAACTGTTGCAAAACTTCAATCCAAGTGAGTTGCTTGTGCGCCGCAGTGATAAAAAAACATTGGCCAGTGAATTCCCATATGATTTACCCTTTTTCCATTTGGAAGACTGGGTATTTCAGATCGATTATGCCCAGGAATCGTTGCTCAAACACTTCAAGGTAAAATCTTTGAAGGGGTTTGGTGTCGAGCAAATGGATCAAGCCTTGATCGCTGCTGGGGCAGTATTGCATTATTTGGAAGAAACCCAGCACGACAAAGTAGATCACATTGTCAATATTTCAAGAGTTGAAGATGAGCACTATGTTTGGATGGACAGGTTTACAGTGCGCAACCTGGAATTATACACGCCGCTTAGTCAGGGTGCTGTGACCCTGATCGATATCATCGACAAGACAACCACCGCGATGGGAGGTAGATTGATGAAAAGATGGATGGCGTTTCCGTTAAAGGATCCTATTCAAATCTGCAAGCGACATGATGTAGTCTCTTATTTTGTGTCAGAGCGAGAGGTCAGGGAATCCATCATGTCACAGCTTAAACAAATGAGTGATCTGGAGCGACTGATCTCCAAGGTCGCCGTAGGCAAGATTTGTCCGCGGGAAGTGATCCAACTCAAAAACAGTCTGGAGGCCATTGTTCCGGTAAAGCAACAAGCCGAAACGGCAAATGACCGTTCCCTGAAAAGCATGGGTGAACGCTTGAATGCCTGCCAGCACCTGATTGATTTGATCAAACAGGCCATCGATGAGGAAGCTCCAGTCAATATTCTAAAAGGGAATACCATTGCGCAAGGCTATCACAACGAATTGGACGAGTTGAGGGGGTTGGCCACTTCGGGTAAGGAATACCTGGATCAAATGCTACAACGCCATTGCGATGAAACCGGGATTGGAAGTCTAAAAATTTCCAGCAACAATGTCTTTGGCTACTATATCGAAGTGCGTAATACCCACAAAGACAAGGTTCCTGAAAGCTGGATACGCAAACAGACATTGGTCAATGCCGAGCGTTATATCACCGAAGAGCTCAAGGAGTACGAAGCCAAGATCTTGGGCGCAGAGGAACGCATCCAAAGTTTACAACAGGAATTGTTTGATCAGGTGGTGCAGGAAATCATGCCTTATATTAAAACTATACAGGAAAACGCTCAATTGATAGGCCAGCTGGATTGTTTAATTTCTTTTGCAGAGCAAGCGACCATTTCTAGGTATGTGCGCCCAGAAATTATGGAGGATGAGGTATTAGAGATCAATGGTGGAAGACATCCTGTGATTGAAAAGATGTTACCTGCAGATGAACCCTTTATACCCAATGATCTTCATCTAGATAGGGACGAACAACAGATCATCATGATTACGGGTCCCAATATGAGTGGAAAAAGTGCCATTTTAAGACAAACTGCGCTGATCGTGCTATTGGCACAAATGGGAAGTTTTGTTCCGGCCGAGCGTGTGCGCATGGGTGTAGTAGATAAGATTTTTACCCGGGTAGGTGCCAGCGACAATATTTCTCAGGGTGAGTCCACCTTTATGACTGAAATGAATGAGAGTGCTAGCATTCTTAATAATATCAGTGCACGCAGTTTAGTGTTACTGGATGAGATAGGCAGGGGGACAAGTACGTATGATGGTATCTCCATCGCCTGGGCCATCACTGAATATCTGCACGAGCACCCCTCTCATCCCAAGACGCTTTTTGCTACTCATTATCACGAACTCAACGAGATGACCAACCAGTTTGATCGCATCAAGAACTTTAATGTTGAGGTCAAAGAGTTAAAGGATAAGGTGCTGTTCATGCGTAAACTAGTCTCAGGAGGAAGCCACCACAGTTTTGGTATTCACGTAGCTAAAATGGCGGGAATGCCACAGCAGGTCATTTCCAAGGCGCGTAAAATGTTAAAACGTTTGGAACAGACCCATAGACAGGAAGATTCCCAGGAAGCCATGAGGTCTCTGCAAGAAGAGGAGATGCAACTCAGCTTTTTTAATCTGGACGATCCCTTATTGGAAGAAATTAAAGATGAGATTCTTATGGTGGATATTGATACCCTGACTCCTGTGGAGGCTTTGATGAAGCTAAATGAGATCAAGCGTATGCTGGTAGGAAAAGCAGGAAAGGCGCAATAATTTTTCTCTTTTTTCCTTTGTGGAAAAAGGAAAGTTGTTAAATTTGCATCCGCTTCAAAAAATGATTTGAAGTTTTGACATATTGTAAATCGCTTTTCTATCAGGAGCAAAGCAACATCACCACAAGTGATTTAGCTTTTTTCTCATAGGAACAAGGAACGAGAGGCTGGCACAGCATAAACTGGCTATCTAACTTTCATTCTTATCAATATTTACGCGAAAGTAGCTCAGGGGTAGAGCATCACCTTGCCAAGGTGAGGGTCGCGGGTTCAAATCCCGTCTTTCGCTCTAAAAGAGCCGATGATTAATCGGCTTTTTTGATCGTACCAATGAGGTGTCGCTGACACAATCGCTCGAGTGGTGGAATTGGTAGACACGTTGGACTTAAAATCCAATGGACAGTAATGTCCGTACGGGTTCAAGTCCCGTCTCGAGTACAACGAGAGAACCCTGCGCGAGCAGGGTTTTTTTATGGAAAAAAAAGTCCGTGTGTTCACTATTGCAAGATGTTTGCTACCCCTCTATAGTGCACTGTACGGACTGATCAATATTATTCCAAGACCTTACTTGAAATTCCAAATGCTTCAATGAAAACACTGGAGCTGGATGGGTTCGCTTTCGCGAAAGCGAACTTATCTAAACATATTTCAAAATGGACGGCTTGGTCTGGATATGAACCAGAATGAGTTTGAATTTTTTTTTCAAAACCTCTGGTCGTAAGTTTTCCAAGGAGGATTCTACTAAAAGTTTTAGACCATAATTCATACTTGCGTATATTCATCCGGATGAACAGGCCAAATTTACTACCTTACCAATGAGTTTTGACGACCTTTTCTATCGATGCTACCCATTTGTAGGCATGTTAAAATTAGGATTCAAAAAAAGCCATGTGAAAAGACAATGCTACTTTTTTTTGTTTTTTTTCTCGACGATTTTGTTGGGAAATGGTCAAGAATTGGATTCCCTAATTCTGGAATTGGAATCCAACATGGCCAAAAGGACGTACTACGACAGTCAAAAGGAAGCCTCTATCCAGCGTCTGTTGGAACAAGTCAATGAGAATACCGATCCGGTAGCTGCCTATAACATCTACGATGAGGTCATTGAGGAGTACAGATATTATAGTTTTGATAAAGCCCTCGAATATCTTGAAAAAAATATCGCTATTGCTGATGATTTGGGACGCGCCGACTTAAGTAATAAAGCCAAACTGTCACTGAGCACACTTTTGTTGGAAACAGGTCGCTATAAAGAGTCGATCGATGCCCTCAATGAAATATCCAAGTCATCCCTGGGGGAAGAATTGATAGATGATTACTATATCGCTTTGAAGGAGGGCTACGGCGGACTTTCTTACAACACCACTGTCCAAAGTAGCAAAAAGGTATATTCTAACTTTTATCAGGCTTATCAGGATACACTGTATAACAGGCTTTCGCCCAATTCTGAGGAGAGCTTGAGATTAAGGGAAAAACAATTGCGTGACCAACGATTGCTCGATGAAGCATTTGTTGTCAATCAACAACGCCTTGATAAAGTGGATATGGGTTCACGGAACTATTCGCTGGTTACTTTTGAACGCTCCTTGCTTCACGAACTGGAAGGAAATACTACTGCCCAAAAAAAATATCTGATTCTTTCTGCCATTTCTGACATTCGTGCTTCGGTCAAGGACAATGCCTCCATTGGTTCTTTGGCGCGTATCATGTTTGCAGAAAAGGATTTGGACCGGGCTCACCGATACATCAACTTTTCTTTTGATGATGCCGAATTTTACAATTCGCAATTGAGATTTGTCAATATCGCCAACAGCCTGCCCATGATTACAAAAGCCTATGAGCAACGCAGTGAAAGGCAAAAGGATCAATTAAAGAAATCGCTGGTCTATATCAGCATATTGGTCATGTTTTTGCTCGTGGCCATTTATATGGTTTTTAGACAGTTGAAAAAACTTAGGGTGGCCAGAAATAAATTAAAAGAAGCCAACGACAAGCTCAACCAAGTCAATCAACAACTGAATCTTTCCAATGATGATTTAAAGCGATTGTATACAGAACTTTCTGAAGTTGATAAAATCAAGGAAAGATACATCGGTACATTCCTGAATCTATACTCAGAATATATCACCAAGTTGGACGTCTATAGAAAGCTGGTAAGGAAATATACCAATGCCAATCAGACACAAGCCTTATTAGAGCTGTCTAAATCAAAGCAGTTTATTGATGAGGAACTTCAAATCTTCAATAAGAATTTTGATGAGTCCTTTCTGCACATCTATCCGGATTTTGTAGACAACGTCAACCAGCTTCTTAAAGAAGAGGAACAAATATCTTTAGAAAATAAAGGCCAATTGAACACAGAGTTACGCATTCTAGCACTCATCAAATTGGGGATTACCAATAGCTCGCGAATAGCCAAAATTCTTAGGTATTCTGTTAATACTATTTATAACTATCGGGCCAAAATTAAAAGCGCTGCTCAAGACCGTGACTCGTTTGAGGAAAACATAAAAAACATACAGTAGAATTCATAATCTGACTTTTTGAGGCTTTTATACTATGAATTTTGCATAATAAGGCCTGTGTTTTGCCAAAAATTGACTCCAATTATCCACTTTTTACGTTTTGTTAAAAAAAGATAATATACTGACAAACAAATATATAAATGATTCGTCTATGAATTAATGTCCACTTTTTCTGTCGACTGGGTTGATCAGGCTGTTTTAAGCGACTACTTTGCTACAACGTTTTCGCTATCATTAATTAATGTGAATATCAGTAAAACAATGAACGACAATATCCGACCATATTTTTCCCTGATCTGCCTTTTGACGGCATCTTACTTCAGTTTGGCTCAATCTGTTATCACAGGAAAAGTAACAGATGTAGACAATCAGCCTGTATTTGGGGCTTCGGTAATCTTACAAGGTACCACTTCAGGTACGACGACTGATTTAGAAGGTAATTACCGTCTCGAAGCCGATATTCAACCTGAATCTGTGCTGGTTTTCAGTTATCTTGGGTACGAGACTATCAATGTAACGATCGACGGTAGAACCGAAATCAATGTCAGCCTCGAGGAGAGTGCGGAGTCTTTAGAAAAAATTGTCCTGGTCGGCTATGGGTCGCAATTAAAAAAGGATATCACAGGATCTGTAGCTACAGTTGATGGTGATTCGTTTGAATCAAGACCAAATACGCAAGTAGGTGCGTTGATTCAGGGACAGGCAGCCGGAGTCCAAGTATTATCCAGCTCAGGGAAACCCTCTCAGGGTTTTAGTATACGTATCAGGGGTACCAATTCCATCAATGCAGGAAGCGAACCTTTATATGTAGTAGATGGGGTCCCTACAACAGATACACGTTCCATCAATCCATCTGATGTCGATACCATTACTATCTTAAAAGACGCCTCCTCTACTGCTATATATGGAGCGCAAGGCGCTAATGGTGTTGTTTTGATTACCACTAAGCGCGGTACCACCGCAAAACCAAAAGTGAGCTTGGACATGTATGCAGGAGTATCTCAAGTATGGAACACATTAGAAGTACTCAATGGAGAACAGTACAGAGACTTGATGGAAGAACTGGGCTTGACTACAGATTGGGATAGTTTTGACGCTCGTACAGACTGGCAGGATGAAATATTTCAAAATGGTTTTTCCCAGAACTATCAAGTTTCAGTTTCTGGCCGATCCGGATCCACCAATTATTTTGTGTCGGCGGGTTATGTAGCACAAGAAGGGGCAGTACGTAGTGCTGAACTAGAACGTACCAACTTCAAGATCAATCTGGATCAAAAGATCGATGATTGGTTGAGGGTAGGAACCAGAATAAGCTATACCGACTACAGTGATGTTGACATCAATGATAATAACAATGTCAATCAGGGAGGCGTTTTATTAGGAGCCCTAACTACACCATCCATCATTGGTGTTTTTAATGAGGATGGCATGTTTACCAGTAACCCTTTTCAAAATTGGGAAAATCCGCTGGCCAGTACAGATGGATTGGATCGCCAATTTAACAATAGACGCTTTTTGGGGAACCTCTATGCCGAGGCAGAATTCTTAGAATATTTTACCTATAAAATCAATTACGGAATTGATCATAGTAATGGCGTATTTGATTCCTTCTTGGATCCATTCCGGACTGGTTTCGGCGTGGCCATTGGGGGGCAATCCATCAACAATACCAACAAGAACTCATATTACATTTTTGAAAATACGCTCAAATTTAATCGCCAGTTAGGCAAACACAAGATTGAAGCTTTGGTAGGAAGCGTGAACCAAAAGTTCAGATTTGAAAATAGTTCCATTCAAACCAGAAATTTTGCCAGCGCAGCAGTAACTACACCTAACGGAGGTTCCGAATTATTTGCCGCTACCGCCTCAAAATCCGAAAAGGCCAACGCATCATTCATCAGCAGGCTCAATTATGACTATGATGATAAGTATTTAGTAACGGCCAACTTCAGAGCTGATGGATCCAGTGCTTTTGGCCCTAACACACGCTGGGGGTATTTCCCATCTTTTTCGTTGGGGTGGCGAATTTCCAATGAAGGCTTTTTTGCAGAAGATTCTTTCATTGATGACCTCAAACTTCGCGTAGGTTGGGGTGTTGTGGGGAATGATCAAATTGCCAACTACGCGTATTTAGGACGTATAGGTACGGGCGCTAATTATCCCTTTGGTGGGTCTGTGCAACCAGGAACATTCCCTGCTTCGCTTGAAAACCTGGATTTGAAATGGGAAGAATCAGAGCAAACCAACTTAGGTGTAGACCTGAGTTTACTGGACAATAAGATCAGATTCACTGCAGATGCCTATATCAAAAATACCAGGGATCTATTGCTGAATGCTCCTTTACCTACGTCAACTGGATTTAGCAGTGCCATCCAAAATATTGGAGAATTACAGAATAAAGGTTTGGAATTTGCTTTAAATACGACTAACATATCTACTGAGCAATTTTCATGGACTACAGGTTTCAATATTTCGTTCAATAGAAATGAGGTGATCAATCTGGTAGGACAGGAATTACTACAGGGTGGTATTGCTGGTGGTCGTGGTGAGGCGAGTCTTGTTAGGGAAGGCGCCGCGCTGGGGAGTTTGTTCGGTTATGTTTATGGTGGAGTTGATCCCAGGACGGGAAATGCTTTTTATATAGATAACGATGGTAATTCAACCTTTACCCCTTCTGCAGATGACCGCAGAATTATAGGTGATGCTAATCCAGATTTTTATTATGGGTTCACCAATACGCTTAATTATAAAGGATTTGGCCTGTTCGTATTTATTCAAGGATCGCAAGGAAATGATATGTTGAATGCTACTCGCATCGAAACGGAAGGTATGTTGGATCCTAAAAATCAATCTACTGCGGTACTGAACCGATGGCGTCAGCCTGGGGATATTACTGATATTCCAAGAGCCAGTTTTGGAAACAGCGACAATTCCAGGGTCTCTACCAGGTTTATTGAAGACGCCTCCTATCTGCGCTTTAAAACCATCACCCTCAGCTATAACCTTGGGGAAAACTTATTGAACACGCTTCATTTGTCGGCTATGAAAATTTATGCGACAGGTGAAAACATTTTTACCATCACCGATTATTCTGGATTTGACCCAGAGGTAAACGCATTTGGCGGTAGTAATACCATACGAGGAATTGATTTTGGTACGTATCCGCAGACGCGAAATTTAATTTTTGGTATTAATGCTACTTTTTAAATAACAAAAGCAATGAAAACTATTAAAATATTTCTGAGCATTTTCATTTTGACAGCTTTGATCTCTTGCGAGGATTATTTGGATCTTCAGCCGATTTCAGAGGAAACAAGTGGGAATGCATATGATACAGCAAGTCAGCTAGAGGCTGCCCTGGTAGGTGCCTACGAATCCTTTCAATCTTCTGAATATTATGTGTGGGATAATATTCTATTCCAAGATGTACGTTCAGACAATTGTTATGCCGGTGGAGATAATCCTGAAATCTTTCAGATTGACTATTTGGACATCGGACCCACGCATTCCAGATTATTTACCCATTGGTCTAATATTTACAACGCCATTGCCAAAGCTAATCTAGTATTGGACCGAGCAGACGGAATAACCGATCAACAACTTACTGAAGATCGACGAGCACAGATCAAAGGAGAAGCTTACTTTTTAAGGGCTTATCATTATTTTACACTCGTGAAGCTCTGGGGTGGTGTTCCATTGATATTAGAGTCTACCACTTCGGCCGATCCAGAAAATGTAAACATCCCTAGGTCTACGGTTGAGGAGGTTTATGATCAAATCTATGCGGATCTACTCATGGCCATCAGCATGTTGCCGGATACCTATGGAAATGATGCCAGCGTAAATAAAGCCAGAGCTACTTCAGGAGCTGCCAATGCGTTAGCAGCCAAAATTCTAGCGCAACAACCTGTTCCAGATTATACCAATGTCTTGGCGCACATCGAGGCTGTTGAAGCCAGTTCAGCCAATTACACCCTAATTAACTACCCTGAACTATTCGATGGAAATAACTACAATAATGCAGAATCCATTATTGAGGTACAATATCTGGGAGGGAATGAAGGGAACTACGGGCCGCAATTATTGCTGCCACCTTCCATCAGCGGCGATACCTGGAGAAAATTTGTGACGCCTTCTGTGGATCTGGTGACCGCCTTTGATGATGAAGGAGATACGGTAAGAAAGAATGCCTCCATCCTTTTTGAACAAGTACAATGGGTGGATGAATTTTGGGGTAATGCCCAGGGAAGTTCGATCCCCTTCAGTTATAAATGGAAAAATGCCAATGGATTTGCTAGTGCTGACCGACAGTATTTGTTAAGATATGGTGACATGGTTCTGCTCAAGGCAGAAGCCTACAATGAGTTGGACCGACTGCCAGAAGCTATCACCGAAGTCAATCGAATCAGAAACAGGGCTAGTTTACCTGACTTGCGCCCTGACCAAAGCAGCTCAAAAGAAGTAATGAGGATGTCCATACTAAAGGAAAGACGCCTCGAATTATTTCAGGAGGGTCAGCGCTGGGATGATTTGGCCAGGTACGATGTACTAGTATCTACCATGAACGAGTTGGTAGAAATTGATTTGCGTACTGGCAGCCCGGTCAATTACAATATGACTGCCGCCAAAAAACTACTGCCTTTGCCTCAACAAGAATTGGATAGAAATCCTGCTTTAGAACAAAACCCTTTATAAAATTGTCATGAAATCAATATCAATACGTTACTGGATACTGTTGCTACCCTTATTTTTTGGCGTAGCCTCATGTGAATTGGAAGAAAACCTTCAGCCTGAAGGCAATTGGGACTTAAGTGCTCCAACAATTCTATCCCCAAACTCTGGTGAAGCTATCGAACTAGAACAGGACACGCCTGGAGAAACTATTACTTTTCAATGGGAGCCTGCTGTATCCTCTGCTGGCTATCGTGTTTCCTATGAAGTTGTGATTGACAGCGCAGGCACTACAGATTTTAGCAGTCCGATCTTAATCAAGGAGTCTGCTGATAATGGTGAAGCCACCTCAGTTTCTTTAAGTTTTGAAGAAATTGATCAGGCATTGGCCTTCGCTGGCTACACAGCAAATACAGAATCCGAAATAGCTTTTGCCGTAAGAGCCCAAAGCTTAAGTAAAACTAATGAATCATCAAGTAGCCTTAGAGTAAAACGATTTGAGAACGACCGGATTCCGGTGACTCTCTTTCTTTCTGGCAGAGGCGCTGAAAATAATGACGACCTATCCAATGCTATTAAAATGAAGCGCCTCAATGATGATAATGGAAGCCCATCCAATATTCATGAAATTTATACTGAGTTAACCGCTGGAGAACCTTTTAAATTCTACAGCGAGCAATCGCTACCTGCCCTTCAATACGGTGGCGAAAATGGTACATTGACTAATTTTGGTCAGGCTTTAAGTGTTTCTGATACTGGTACTTACCGAGTTAGGGTGGATCTAGACAATGCCACTTATGATTTTTTACCCATCGATTTTTGGAGTATGGTGGGCACGCCTATACAAGGTGGATGGGGTGGAGATCAACCGCTTATGTACGAAGGAAACAGCCTTTGGAAAGCCTCAATTGATCTGATGGCAACAGGTGGATTTGCATTTCGTGCTAATGGTGACTGGTCTTACTTGCTCAAACAAATTGTTGGATCTAACAACCGAATTGTCATGGAAAGCGACGCTGCCGCGCAAGGGGTAGCCGTAGAAGATATTCCTTCCAATCTGATCGGTAGATATTTTGTCACTTTAGATTTATCTGCAGACGCCTATACTTATTCCTTTGAGGAAGATAATACTGTGGTGTTACCGATTCCAACGCCCAACGAACTCTTTCTGTTTGAAAACGGTACCATGATTCAGGAGTTTGTGAAAAATGGCGATGTTTTTTCCAGCGATAACTTTATTCCCATGCAATCCAATGCTACTTATGCTTTAAACAGCGCAATGGATGGAACAGGTATTTCCTATTCCGTTAACGGTAGTTTGGCGCAAAGTGTAACCCCAGACGGAGACAGCGTTTCGGATGTGGTCACCTTGTTGGAAAGCAATGCCACTTTCAGTCCTGCTAATGACAGAGCCCTGCGCCTTTCCATTGATTTCAGCGCACCACAGCTTACTTGGACCTATTATAATTTTAAACTATTTCATTGGCAAGTTTGGGATACCAGAGTGGAGCATCAAATGACATACACTCACCCCAATACTTATACCCTCACCACAACACTTAATGCTGGGTATGACAGTAAGTTCATCAGTCCGTGGGACTTTGATCTGGGTAGCGATAGTCCTTCGGCTTTAACTGGAAGTCTAATCAACGGAGGTGGATCCAACCTCGTCAACATACCTACTGATGCCAATTATAGGGTAACCATGGTTCTTAATCAAGATTATCAATCCGGCACCTATGAATTTGTTCAACAATAATAATTGCAAGCTCCTATGAAAATGAATGTATTGAATCAAATATTAATTTTTGGGCTATTGGGATTGGGTGTGCTTCAAGCATGTCAAGAAGATGAGCTTCCCAATTACTCACCACCAGAGGCAGCTGAGGTAGGTGTTGACTTCTACCTCACTACACCAGATCAATCCAATTTGGTCAGCCTTCAAGAGAATATGGTCTTTCCATTGACCGAAAACAATAATTTTACCATCGCTGTCAATGAGAATGAGGTATACCAATCCATGGATGGATTCGGTTTTTGCCTTACCGGAGGAAGCGCACTGGTCATTAATGGGATGTCTTCTTCAGCCAGGAGCGGCCTGTTGAATGAAGTATTTGGTTCGCAAGAGGGTGAATTAGCCAGTTCCTATTTGCGCATCAGCATCGGAGCCTCTGATCTTGATACATCAGTTTTTACCTATAATGACCTTTCTTCTGGACAAACAGATCCTAATCTTACACAATTTTCAATCGATCCTGATCGGGCTAATTTAATCCCGGTGCTCAAGGAAATCCTGATGATTCAGCCAGAGCTTAAGATCCTCGCAACACCTTGGACTGCCCCCAGCTGGATGAAGACCAACGGTAGTTCTATTGGAGGAGAGTTACAGCCTCAGTATTATGATACCTACGCCCAATATTTTGTGCGCTATATCCAAGCTATGCAAGCCGAAGGCATCCGTATTGATGCCATTACAGTGCAGAATGAACCAGAAAATCCATTTAACAATCCGAGTATGCTGATGACAGCTGCCCAACAAGTCGATTTTGTGGGTAATCATTTGGGTCCGGCATTCGCGGGCGCTGGGATTGATACTAAAATCATCGCCTTTGACCACAACCCAGATAATACGGGCTATCCTATTGCCGTATTGAATGATCCTACAGCCAACTCATACATAGACGGCTCTGCTTTTCATTTGTATGCTGGTCAAATCGATAATCTAAGTTTGGTACACAACGCACATCCTGACAAGAATATTTATTTTACTGAACAATGGGTTCAGGCTCCTGGTAATTTTGAGGAAGATATCAGATGGCATTTTAGAGAATTAGTTATCGGCGCAACTAGAAATTGGAGTAAGACCGTATTAGAATGGAATTTAGCCGCTAATCCCAACAACGGACCGTTTACTCCAGGAGGATGTACAGAATGTCTGGGTGCAGTCACAATTGATGGGAACAATGTATCGCGCAATCCCGCCTATTATATCATCGCTCAAGCCTCAAGATTTATTCCACCCGGATCACAGCGTATTGCATCCAACGATGTAAATGACCTTCCCAACGTAGCCTTTAAAACCCCAGAGGGAAAAGTTGTAGTTATTGTCTTAAACAATTCAGATTCACAAAGAACATTTAATATCAATAGTAGTCAAGAACCTATTACGACAAGTCTGCCTGCGGGTGCAGCCGGTACCTTCGTTTGGCAATAATTCCACCGTTTATATGAAATTTCAACATCTATATATCATTTTCTTTGTTATGCTTTGCTGCTCCTGTGTTGACCAGGACAACCAAAGTCCAGACCTGGCTGTCAATGACACAAAGACTGATTATCGTCCTGACTCGTTTTTAGGTAAACAAGCCAAGGTGTTTGTCACCGCAGAAAATACGGATCTTAAAATGGCTGCGCAGGGGGAGGTCGAATTCGTTTCCTCTCGACAGCCGCTGGAAACTGAAGTGGCTATAATAGTCAATCCAGAGAAAAAATTCCAAGAATATTTAGGAATGGGTGGGGCTATAACAGACGCCTCTGCCGAGGTTTTTTCACAGCTTTCTAAGGACAAAAAGGAAGAGTTGTTGCAAGCCTACTTTTCTGATGAAGGAATTGGCTACAATATAATTCGTACAAGTATTCACAGCAGTGATTTTGGTTTAGGTAGCTATACTTATATCGATGAGGGAGACGCTAGTCTTTCCAGTTTTTCAATTGATAAGGATCGTGAAAAACGCATACCCATGATCAAAAGGGCCCAGGATCTTATCGGCCAGGAGTTGGTTTTTTATGCCAGTCCGTGGAGTCCGCCGGCATTTATGAAATCCAATAATCATATGCTTCAGGGTGGTAAATTGCTGCCTGAATACTATCAAACCTGGGCAGATTATTTTGTGAAATTTGTCAAATCTTATGAAGCCGAAGGAATTCCAGTTTGGGGAGTTACCATCCAGAATGAACCTATGGCCACTCAGCGATGGGAATCCTGTATTTACACCGCTGAAGAGGAGCTCAACTTCTTAAAAAATAATTTGGGACCTACCTTTGAGCGACAAGGTCTGGGTGATAAAAATATAGTGGTTTGGGATCACAACAGAGACTTAATTTCTCATCGTGCACATACCATTTTTGAAGATCCTGCTGCATCAAAATATGCTTGGGGTATTGGTTTTCATTGGTATGAAACCTGGACTGGAGGCGAGCCCAAATACGACAATCTCAAAAACATTAACGCTGCCTTTCCAGACAAGAAATTGCTCTTTACCGAAGGATGTCAAGAAAAATTTGACCCAGCACATTATGAACGCTGGTCCAACGCAGAGCGCTACGGCAATTCCATCATTAACGATTTCAATAGTGGTACTGTAGGATGGACTGATTGGAATATTTTGCTCAATGAAAACGGAGGTCCCAATCACGTACAAAACTTTTGTTTTGCTCCCATTCATGCCGATACCAGGAACAATGAATTGATTTATACCCCCACTTACTATTACTTGGGTCATTTTTCCAAGTTTATTCAGCCTGGTGCCCATCGAATCAGTACAACCACCAGCAGAAGCACGTTGGAAAGTACATCCTTCCAAAACGAGGACGGCTCCATCACCTCTGTAGTCATGAATAGAACAGACAATCCTATTCAGTACAAATTGATGCTAGCAGATGCTGAACTTCAACTAGAGATACCTCCGCACGCTATTCAATCTATCATTTATTAATAGACCAAAATTTCTAATTATGAAAAAAAACTACTTTATCCCACTCCTTTCAACAGCTTTTATCTTGGGTTGCAGTATGCTCGCATCGGCCCAGATCATTGCTGATGGTACCTACCAAATATACAATACGGTACACAATGAGGTGATGACTACCGAAACCTCCATGGATTATGATGCCAATATGACCACTCCCGACCAAAACGATGCATTTCAACTTTGGACTTTTACCCACCAGGGAAATGATGTTTACAAAATCGTAAACAGTGGATCTGGAAATACATTGGGAATCAACGATGGTTGGTGCGGTCAATTTGGTGACGTCAAGGCCAATTTCAGCAATTCAGACCTGAATGTAGAATTTAAAGTAGCACCAGCAGCAGCGACTGGAACCTATGTTTTTGAAATCGCTTTTACCAATTGTAGTTTTGGTTCGGTCAATATGCCGGTTAAAGCATTTGATATTCAGGATGGAAATCCAGGGGCCCAGATTCAAACTTTTGATGTGGATATTACTAATCCAAATCAACAGTTCGAAATTGTTACTCCAGGCAGCCTAGGTATTGCTGATAAGATCTCAGATAACTTTAGGGTGTTCTATCAGCCACAGCCCAGACAAGTCTATATAGAAGCGCTGACGGCAAATCCTCAATTCTCGGTTCAGCTTTACAACCTAAATGGTCAATTGGTGGCAAAGGACTCCTACAGTCTACAAAACCCAGCCACAGCATTGGATCTCAACCAAATCAACGATGGAATCTATTTCTTGAGGTTGACCCAGGGACCAAATACCTGGAGCAAGAAAATCCTGGTACATTAAGTCAGATCACTTTCATCGATCCATATCAAAAAAAGTAAGAATGTCCAATTTAAGAATCATTGGACTTGTATAAATACAAAAAGAATATACATGGAATAATCTAAAAAATCTTTGTTGTAGTCACATTTTGTCTGAGCCAACTGTTGTTGAATCATTCTCCGCTTGCTGACTATGATCCCTCACCCCCTTAACCTTTAAAACTATTTATTATGAAAACACTCTTCAAATTATCAGATTTACGCCAATCACCGCTCCTATGGCTCGTGATCTTTTGTTGCCTCAACTTTGGGTATTCCCAAGAGTTAACCGTTTCGTCTACTGGAGGCCAAATTCTTAAGGACGGTAATCCGATCACCTTGAGAGGTGTCAATTTTGGAAATTGGCTGCTTTGGGAGGGTTATATGCTGAACCTGGATCAAGATGGGATCAAAACCCACACACAAATTCGCAACGGAATCAAAGGTTTGTTAAATAATAATGAATCCAAAACTCAAGCTTTCGAGACAGACTGGAGAAACACCTACATTACCAATGACGACTTTGCCGAAGCAAAACAGTTGGGATTCAATGTGATCAGGATTCCATTTCATTACAATATGTTCTGGAATACTTCCAACGGGACACTTAAAAACGATGGTTTTCAATGGTTGGACAAGGCTGTCAATTGGGCCCAGAATAACAACATTTACGTGATTTTTTGTATGCATGCTGCACCAGGATACCAGAACCCTGATCATCATTCAGACAACCCTGGAACAACGGTAGATTTTTGGAATACCAACAACTCCAACGTCAATATTGCCAGTTCTGTGTGGAAACATATCGCCAATCGATATAAAAATTATCCGGGCAACAAATGGATCGCAGGATATGATCTACTCAACGAACCGGTACTTGAAACCAATAAATACCGATTGATATATGGCTACAAACAGCTTACCGCAGCCATTCGTTCAGAAGATCCCAATCATCTGATATTTGCAGAAGGGAATTATTATGGCAGCGACTTCTACGACATGCTAGAACGTTGGGACAATAACCTGGTTTTTTCCAACCATTACTACGGCGCTCAAGGCGAAAGTAATCCTAATCCTCAGCTTCAAACCATCATGTCACAAGCCTCCCAGTTGAACATTCCGATATTCGTGGGCGAATTTGGAGAAAATACACTGGACTGGGTCAACAGCGCGAGGACTGATTATGACACCCAAAACCTCAATTGGGCATTTTGGGCGTGGAAGCGTCATGAAACCACCCGTTCCATCTACTCTTTTGATGGGTTTTATGGTTGGTGGAGAATCACTCAATACCTGAAATTTGGTGAGAATCGGCCTAATCTTCAAGAAACCGAAACCTGGCTGGCAGAGCTGCTCAATAAAATCAAGTTATCAAACAGTCATTTGCAGCAACCCTTGAAGGATAGATTATTACCTCCTCAACCCATAGGCAGATACATCTGGTTGAGAAACAGCAATAAATACGTTTCTTCAAACAACGGTAGCGGACCAGTAACTTGCGATAGGAGCAGCCGTGGTCAATGGGAGCGTTTCCGGGTTGTGAGCGCAGGGGATCGCAAGATTGCCCTCAAGGGAAATAACCGTCGTTATATTAATTCACAAAATGGGAACTCTGCTATGACATGTACCAGCACCAGTGTTCAAGGTTGGGAATCTTTTGAATGGATTGATGTTTATGGAAACGTAGCTTTAAAAGGTTTTAATGGCAAGTATGTTTCCTCAGAAGGGGGCAGTAGTAATGGTATGAACTCTAATAGAGATACCGCCTCTGGCTGGGAAGTTTTTGAATGGCAGGATCTTTCAAAAAATGGGGAGTTGTCTGGAACCTTTGAAAGTAACGAGAACAGCGCTCTGGTAGATGTTTATCCTAACCCAGCATCCGACCGACTTTACATCAATCTAGCTGAAGATCAATCGCCCATTCTTCGGTTGGAGGTGTATAACCTGCAAGGCCAACGTATTTCTGAATCACAGTCCGCTAAGGAGGGCATAGACATTCAGGAATTGGCCCAAGGAACTTACATACTCTCCATTGAGTTGCAGGACGGCCAGCAGCTGCATCAGCGGTTTCTTAAAGAATAGAACAATAAAATAAAATAACTAACCCCAAAGGCAAACATTCTTAAAAGATATGTGATGCCTTTGGGGTTAAATTTTTAGTTCCTTTTATACTTAAACGTATCGCTTTCGCGAAAGCGGTGCTATCTCCCTCATTTCAGCAGCAGAGTAGGGTGATAAAACGCAATTCATCATTGTTTTTTGCTAAGGCAATTATAAAACATCACGCAGTAGGTCAAGCCGTCAGCCAGCATCTGGAATGGAGGCGATAAGTTTTTGCGTATATGCCGACTGTGGGTTGTTGTAAAGCTCATCGGCTTCGTTGACCTCTTCAACCCGTCCTTGATTCATCACCATGACGCGATCACAGAAATATTTCACCACCGCCAGATCGTGGGAAATAAATAGGTAACTAAAACCAAAGTCCTCTTTAAGTTCGTTCAATAGGTTCAAAACTTGAGCCTGCACCGAAATGTCAAGGGCGCTCACACTTTCATCACAAACGATTAATTCTGGCTCCATGGCAATGGTTCTGGCGATACCGATGCGTTGACGCTGTCCACCGCTGAATTCATGGGGATATCGGTCATAATGTTCAGGTAACAGACCTACCCGATCCAATAAACTGAGGACACGTTCTTTCCGGTCTGTCTTATCCTTACCTATACCATGCCATTTCATAGGCTCGACGATCGCTTGTCCGACTGTCAACCGTGGATTCAGCGACGCAAAAGGATCTTGGAAGATGATTTGTAGTTTTTTGCGCCATTTACGCAGTTTGCCCCCTTTTAAATGTGTGATATCTATACCATCGTATATGATCTTTCCAGAAGTGCTGGGTAAAAGTCTGAGGATAAGGTTTCCCAGTGTGCTTTTTCCGCAACCGCTCTCACCAACTAAACCTAGACTTTCGCCTGGATATAATTGAAAGTTGACGCCGTCTACCGCCCTAAAAACGCTTTTTTTCTTAAAAAGACTTGTTTTGATAGGATATTCCTTGACCAGGTCCACTACTTCAAGTAAAGGAGCGGATGCATACATTTTGATCAATCTGCTTTTCCGATCAGCAGGAGATATGACCTCCTGAGACATTTGTCCCTGCAAAAAGTCGGCTATGGTAGGCAATCGTTTGAGTCTGTATTCTGTGCTTGGTCTGGCCGCAATCAAAGCTTTAGTGTAATCTTCCCTGGGGTTGTCAAAAATATCCGTGGTGCTGGCTTGTTCTACGATTCGTCCCTTATACATGACCAGAATTCGATCTGCAATATTGCGCACGAGGGACAGGTCGTGTGAGATAAACAACACACTCATACCTGATTCTTGCTGTAAATCCTTCAGCAGCTTAATGATTTCGTTTTGCACTGTGACATCCAGAGCGGTGGTAGGTTCGTCAGCAATTAATAATTGAGGTTTACAGGCGATGGCCATGGCAATCATGACCCGCTGCATTTGTCCGCCACTGATCTCATGCGGGTATTTATCATAAGTGGTTGTCGGCAGGGGTAAACGCACTTTTTCAAACAAGTCCAAAACTCGTTTTTCGATCTCACGAGGGCTTGCCCGACGATGTTGGTGCAATATTTCGGCCACCTGCTTTCCACAGGTGATTGTGGGATTGAGACTGCTCATGGGTTCTTGGAAAATCATGCTGACTACGCTTCCGCGAAAGCGAGCCCAATCAGCTGAATCGAACGCCAAGATGTTTTCTTTCACCACTTCCAGACGTTTTGCAGTTATGGAGGCTGTAGCTTTAGGAAGCAATCCCATCAACACCTTGCTGGTCACTGATTTTCCGCTGCCAGATTCACCTACTACAGCGACAAACTCATTAGCTTTCACCTCAAATGAAACTTTTTCCAGCACCTGCACGGAATCCTTTCCGTGGTCAAAGCTCAAGTCCAGGTCCTGGACCACTACCAGTGGGTTATTTGGAGATGATGTTTTCATCGGTCAATAGAGGTTCATCACGCAGTCGCAGTAGGATTTGTGCTACGGCAATGGTGTCTTTTTCACAATAGGTGGCAATGCGCTGTATATCTTTTTCTTTATAATATACGTCTCTCACTTGGGATCCGTCGATATCATCTTTGGGTGAGGGGATGCCCAGTATACGTGTCAGGAGTTTCAAGCTGGTAAAGTGCTTATAATCACCAAACTTCCACAGTTCCATGGTATCTAAATGTGGTACTTCCCAAGGTTTTTTTCCAAAGAGATTGAGCTTTTCTGGCAAGGGAATTTCATGGATCACCATACGTCTGGCGATATATGGAAAATCAAATTCCTTACCGTTATGTGCACAAAGCAGGTGCATCCGCCCTGAGAAATGCTCGTTCAGCATATCGGCAAAATCAAGTAACAATTGATGTTCTGTTCCTGTGAAACTCTTGGTACGAAATTCCCGCTGGCCACGCTGTACAAAATAGCCTACAGATATACAGACAATCTTGCCAAATTCTGCCCAGATGCCGGCACGATCGTAGAATTCTTCAGGATCAAATTCGTCTTTGCGCTGATATTTGGTCTTATCGGCATAGAGTTGTTGGTCGATCAGGTCAAGATCATCAAAATGGGAATATTGCGGAACAGTCTCGATATCCAGAAACAGGATATGCTCCAGGCCTATTTTTTTGATCATATGTTAGGTTTTAGCGATTACATATCCAATTCGCCCGCTCCATCCTTGTCACCACCGTCCTCATCCAGGCCATTCCCCTGAGCCTCTTCATATACCTCACAATTCACTTCAATGGATAAATTCTCTGGAGCCTCAAAAGCTTCCTGAGAAATTTCTAGGCTCTCGTCCTCATAGACGTGTTTCATATAGCTTCCCCATAGTGGTAAAGCCATGGCAGCACCCTGACCATATTTGGTGGACTTGAAGTGCACTGAGCGATCATCGGCACCTACCCAAACACCTGTAACCAAATTAGGTACCATACCCATAAACCAGCCATCAGAATTATTTTGGGTCGTTCCTGTTTTACCAGCAATAGGGTTTTTAAAGTCATAAGGATAATCCGTCATGATTTCTTTATAATAATCTGTACCCGCGAGGTATTTGCTATTGCCCCTGAGTCTTACGCCACTACCAATTTTGGTGACTCCTTCCATGAGATTAACCGTGACATAAGCCGTTTCAGGATTCATGACATCCTTACCATCTGGTCTGTATTGGTACAGGACGGTTCCGTTTTTATCTTCTATACTGGTGACCAATACTGGTTCATTGCGTATACCTGCGTTGGCAAAAACACCATAAGCACCAACCATTTCATAAAGACTTACATCGGCCGTTCCCAGGGCCAATGAAGGCACGGCATCAATGTTTTTGGTGTTGATACCCAACTGCGCCACCCGATCGATCACAGGTTGTGGACCTACTTCATCCATCAAGCGGGCGGAAATAGTATTTTTTGATTTGGCCAAAGCCTCCTGTAAAGTCAGGATGTTACCATAGTCTCCGCCGGAATCTTTTGGGGTCCAATCTTTGGTGTTCCCGTGTTTTCCAGCAGGAATTGTATACTCACCGTCCGGGTATTTTTTACAAGGACTATAATGCAACAAATCAACCGCAGTGGAATACAGGAAAGGTTTAAAGGTAGATCCGGCCTGACGCCTTCCTTTTTTCACATGATCAAACTTAAAATGTTTGTGATTGATCCCTCCTACCCAAGCCTTGACATGACCTGTTTGTGGTTCCATGGACATCAAACCTACATGTAGGAATTGTTTGTGATACCTAATGGAGTCCATCGGAGTCATGATAGTATCCCGCTCCTTATGTTCTGCATTCCAATCAAAGACGGTCATCTCTGTTTCTGTGTTGAAGCTTTCAACGACTTCTTCTTCAGAAAGGCCTTTTTGTTTTAATTGCCTCCATCTTTCAGAGCGTTTCATAGCAGATTTTAAAGTGCGCTCTATTTCCTTTTCAGATAAATCGGTAAAAGGAGCTGTTTTGTTGCGCTTCATCTGGTGGTCAAATTCATTTTGCAGATTGGTCATATGACGTACCATGGAGTTTTCTGCAATCTTTTGCAAACGGTAATCGATGGTGACGTTCACCTTCAGTCCATCGTTGTAAAGATTGTAATTCTTACCTGTCTCTGGGTTTTCATGTTCACTGGCCCAATTTTTCAGCCAATCCCTTAAGTACTCCCTAAAATAAGTTCCCATTCCGTCATTGTGGCCTTCTGGATTCCAGTCCAGGACAATCGGTTGTTCCCTTAGGCTGTCCTTTACCGATTCTTTCATCTTTCCATTGCGCACCATTTGAACAAACACCTGATTACGTCTTTGCGTCACATTTTTAACGGAGTTACTATTTCTTTTTGGGTTATAAAGCGCAGGGTTTTTGAGCATGGATACCAGAACTGCGCTTTCTTCTACTGTAAGTTGGCTAGGCTCTTTACCAAAATAAATATTAGAAGCAGAACGAATACCAATTGCCTGATACAGGAAATCAAATTCGTTCAGGTATTGGGTAATGATTTCCTCTTTGGTATATTGTTTTTCCAGTCGTGTAGCGATGATCCATTCTCTGATCTTCTGGATGACCCGCTCCACTCGATTGGTGCTGGCGTCTTCAGTAAAATAGAGTTTGGCCAGCTGTTGGGTAATTGTACTGGCTCCTCCTTTTGTTCCTAAAAAAACCGCAGCCCGGGTGGTTCCGTAACCATCAATACCACTGTGTTCAAAAAACCTTTCATCTTCGGTAGAAACCAGAGCATCGATCAGATGTTTGGGCAGATCGTCATATTTTATAGGTTTCCTGTTGTCAGTATAGAAACTACCTAATGTTTTTCCATCGGCGGTTACGATCTCGGTGGCCAGTTCTGTTTGCGGATTCTCCAAACTGGTATGATCAGGAAGATCTCCAAAAATACCCCAAGCGGCCAAAAGGAATAATAGGATGATTAACCCCACGCCTATGGCATAGAGTTTCCAAAAAAACTTGATATTACTTTTTTTATCGGCCGTTTCGCTGACCTTTTTAGATTTAGTCTTTGCCATTTTGACTTTGTTTTTCAATGCTGTACCCTACATCTAATATGCCATTAAGGAAAGCGTCTCCGTTAACGGATCCATTTTTTCTCATGGCATGGCGTAGGGAAAGTTGGTAAGTGCCGCTTTCGCGAAAGCGAACACCTTCCTTCAGCCATAATTTATTCTCAAAGACGTCACCAGACCCGCTTCCTAAAAACTCGCCTTGTGGATTTGTCATTTGGTATTGTAATGTATCTGTAACGGTTTTTCCTTGTGGAAATTTCATTTGTGAGATGATCCACAGATTGTTATAAGGATAATCGTGTGTATTGCGCAAGTGGACATATAAATCGTACACCTGGGTGGTATCTGGTGAAATAATCTCAAAAACCTTTTCCTCATCCAGGGGCCAGCCCTGTTCGGGCATGGTTGCATAACCAGATGCCACTAGTTGGTCATCGCAAGAGACACAAATAAGTACGACAAAGAAAAGTAAGATCAATCTTTTCACTTGGATTCAGGTTTTGGCGGTTTGTTATTGGACTGAGGTTTTCTGGGTTTACCAGAGCGGTTGCCAGGTTTTGAATTCTTGTTTGATTTGGCCGCAGTATTCTTATTGTTTTTACCGCTGTTGCCTTTAGGGTTGCCGGACTTTGGCTTCCTGGAGTTTTGATTGGCCGATTGCTCTTTTTTCTGCTGTTGTGGGGCAGCTGATTTGTCACGATTGCGATTGTTGCGACGTTTTTTCTTCCGACGCCCTCTGGATTTGGGTTGGTCAAAACGGGTCAGGCTATCCTGGCCTACCACATTTTCAAAACTGGTAGTCTCTTCCACGTAGAGTTCGCTGGCATACTCTTCTATACTGGCAACTTTTTCCTTGGCCTTGTTTTTGGCTACGATTTCATGTACCTGGTCCGTGGTGAGCGTGTGCCAATTCATCCATTCCCCTTCATAGCAATACCACATTAAGCCTTTAAAGATGTCAACCTTTTGGCAAAGAGCGGTACCTTTTTCTGTATAGAGTTTTTGGTTTTGTTTAGGGAAATCACTGAGGGCATCGAGATAGGTGTCGAGTTCGTAATTCAGACAACATTTGAGCTTTCCACATTGTCCTGCCAATTTTTGCGGATTAAGTGAAAGGTTTTGGTATCGTGCCGCGCCAGTGGTTACTGATCTGAAATCAGTCAACCAGGTTGAACAACAGAGTTCGCGTCCACAAGATCCAATGCCCCCTAATCTGGCAGCTTCTTGGCGCAGGCCGATCTGTCGCATCTCAATTCTGGTTTTAAATTCAGAAGCGTATTCTCTGATCAATTCTCTGAAATCCACGCGTTCATCGGCGGTATAATAAAAGGTAGCTTTGGACGCATCACCTTGAAACTCAATATCTGAGATTTTCATTTTGAGATTCAATCTGATGGCGATTTCTCTAGCCCGGACCTTCATAGGTTCCTCCTTTTCCCGTGCACTCACCCATTTGTCTACATCATTTTGACTTGCAATGCGGTAGATCACGGGTATATCATCATTGATTTTGACGCGTTTGCGTTTCATCTGCACGCGTACGAGTTCGCCAGTCAGGGTCACGATACCTATATCATGTCCGTTTTGGGATTGGGTGGCGACCACATCGCCTATTTTGAGGGGGAGATTTTCCTTGTTATGGAAATATTCTTTCCGACTATTTTTAAAACGTACCTCGACATAGTCAAAGGCTTGTTGTCCATCTGGTAGTTCCATATTGCCCAGCCAGTCAAAGACGGTCAATTTGTTACATCCAGAGGTGCCGCAGGTTCCATTATTCCTACATCCGCCCGGGGTACTGCCACCGGTTCCACAACTGCTACAGCTCATGTTTTGATTCTTATATAGTGACGCTTAAGGAGTTGTCTCCAAAAGCGGAAAGTTTACTCAATGATGTAAATATAGGAATTATACCGCTAGGGAATAAGGTTGGTTAAAATTGTTGGGTTGTGATGCGACTCAAGGGTTTGAAGTTTCCCAATAGAGGGATTTTATTCAGCGAGGATTTTGATTTTTACTCCCTGTTGCCAATTTTTGAATTCGTCGGTATAATAGAGATAGACTGAACTCGCTGGCGCATTAAAAGTTCCAGGGATTTCTGTCTTGAGATCTAGGAATATGGTTTTTTTGTCATTTGGCCCCATCTCCCTCCAATACAAAACCAAAAACTGATCAAAAATTTCATAGTAATCTACCTGTTTTTTATCCAAGAGTTCCTTTAGTTGCCATAATTGCAACGAGCTACCTGAAGGAATACCAATTTTTGCGGTGGTCATGGGTACTGGTGTATCAAGCTTATTTTCCACCTCTACCATGATCCTAAAGGTTTCACCTACTACTGCAGTGGGATTTTGAATATTGGTTTTTAGTTGTACATCACAGTTTTCGGCAGACTGAGGTAGCTCGGTGTTCCAAAAGGCTTGAACGGTAAAAGGAAATTGAGCGTTGGAGTCAGCAAAAGTGATAGAAAGATCCTGCACGCCAGTTGACATATATTTTTCCAGTCCCGGGAGCATCACTTTGCCATTGATGGCCGAGCTTAAGTCAACAAATATTTTTTTGTCATTTATAAATAAGTAGGATTCCGTTAGGTTTTCCGATACTAATTGTTTTCGCTTTTTGGTGTATTCAATAAGAGCTTTTAAAGCCATAGAGGTAGATTGGGTATTTCCAAATTTTCCGTTACGTCGTTGTGAGACAATATATTCGATTCCTTTTGCTTCAATAACTGGATTTTCTGCATCTCTTGATAATGCCATCACGGTGAAAGCGGCAGTTTCTACAGCCATCGCATTTCCATTTGATCTTGTAATAGTAGCAGTTACGGGTAATTCTCCGAATCCATATTGATCAATGTTATCTTTGATTAATTTCATGAGAAACTTGCGATCTTCCTGCAAATTCATCTTCATACTGAATAGCGCTAACATTGCCAATCTATAGGAATCATTTTGGGCTATGGCCAAAGATTTGGCGACTTGGTATTCACGCATAACTTCTTTACCAAAGCCGGATTCTCCCAAGACATAGGTGATATAAGCATTATTCACTTCTTGAGGTGCTGCTGAGAAACCATATTTTCCATGATTCTGTTTGAAACCTCCTCGACCGTCTCTTCTATTCAGTAAAAATTCTTTAGTACGCTTTAGCATTTGTTGATCGACTCCGTTATATACTTCCTGCATTTCCATGAATTCCATCAAACCATAAGCACTTAATGCCTCGTGGGGAGGGGTGTCTCCATACCATTCAAATCCGTTTTGCGAAGTCTCGTAGGCGGCAAGTTTTTTATATCCTTTCTTAATATAGGCTAATGCTTGTGCCTCTACTTTAGGATAGGAAGTTTCAGTTTCCCTAAGATATTTTAAAACCAGTATATTAGGATAGGTGGTAGATGAAACCTGTTCAAAACAACCATGGGGCTCCCTAAGTATAGACGCTATGCCGTCCATCGTCTCTCCAATGATGTTGGTATAAACGATAAGTTCTGCCTTTAAGGTTCCTGGTATTGGCTGTCCAACATCAAATTTCTTTACTCCACTTTTAAGTCCGCTCCAGGAGTTTTGGGCAGGGAAATAAGGAGTTAATACCTGAATGGGTCGCTCTGTTCTGTCTTGCAGGTCTCCAGCTTCTAGGGAAACCTTTATTTTTCCTGTTGTGGTTTTTGCGGTTGGAGTGACCGTAATCTCACGATAGTTATAGCTATTACTAGGTATGTTTGCAGTCCAATGCGTGTCATTTTGTTCCAGTAGCTTGATTTGGTTGGGGAGGTCAATTTGAACTTTCGCTTCTAAGGATTTATTTGTAGTATTTAAGATTCTAATGGGCAGCTGCAAGGTGTCGTTTAGGGTAAGATAAGAAGGTAGTTTCAAGTCTAGTCCCAACGGTTTATTGGTGGCAAACAAGGTGGTATCCCTTCCCACTAATCCATTAACTCCTATACCTTCAGTCGTGATGGCAAAAGAAGTCAATTCGTCTGAGGTGTAGAAATCAAAATCTGATCTCCCGTTGATATCAGTCTGGATTACTGGGTTCCAGTATAATGTCTTTCTAAAATCGGTACGTTTTTCAGATAACTCTGTATTTTGATATACAGGCATGTAAAACGCTTTTGGGGAGTAAAGTTGCTGGTTGTCGATTGTATGAAAAAGAGCGGTTGAGTAATTATTGAATTTTTTTTGTTTAAATAAGACTTTTCCTTCACCCGTCAATGGATCTAACTTTTTTGTATTTACGATGATCACCCCATTGGTTCCACCCTCGCCAAACATAGCGCTGGCTGAGGCACCTTTGATCACCGTTAAGCTATATATGTCTTCAAAATCAAGGAGGTGCGTCCTAGAGATTAAACCGGCATCGGCATTGATGGGAAATCCATCTACTACCAATAAAGGAGCGGTATTTGATTTGATGGAGGATATTCCTCTCAATGAGATCATTGCCTTTGCATTAGGAGTATTTTCGGCAGCAGTGATTTGTACTCCAGGAATAAGACCTTGTAGCGCTTGAAGATAATTGTTATAAAGTTCGTTTTTAATCGTATAATTTGCTATGGTCGTGACTCTAACCATACTGGAGCTACTTGTACTATATCCAACCACAACTACCTGATCAAGAGATGAGCTCAAGGATAAATTTGCATTGCTTACTACCTCGCCGGTTAGGGGTGGATCAGTGGGTTCAAGATTGGGTAATTCATACACGTTTGGTGTTTCATCAATAGCAAGAGCGCCAATTTCTTCTTTAGTAAGTTGGGAAAAGGTTTTATAATCTCCTTTGGTAATTCTAAGCGGCTGGGCGTCTTTTGTATAGGCCATAAGCAGCAGTCGAGAATTTTTAGTGACCTGAAAAGAAAAATATCCTGATTCATCAGTCTGTAAATCAAGTACCTTATTGATGAGGGGATCAAAAAGTAAAAGTTGCGCTTTCACCGGTTTACCTGTAATGTCAGTCACCCTTCCGTACTGCACGTTCAAACGCTCTGGAATAGTAGGGTTGTTGAGGTTTTTATGATTCAAATACGTACGCCAGCCATGAGTGAGCATGACTAAATCCAAATACTCAAATGCTTTCTCTTCTTCTGGGTTAAAATAGAATTGAGGATTATGAACTTTTCCGCTTAGTTCAGACGATACAAGTAGTTGGGATAGTATGTGATCATCCTCATTTTCGACAAAAGTCAACAAATTATTGTCTGTGATAGCAAGAGAAAGATTAGAAGGGACGGGAAAGCCATTCTGGTCCAAAGTTTTGATTTCTACGTGCACTTTTTCCCTTGTTTTAAAAAAACTTTTTTCCAAGTCAATTTGAATGTCCAACTGATTGCTGGGGTTAAGGAATAAGAGGCGTTCTGCGACCTTTACGTCACTCTTATTGATCAATGTAGTTTTAACGATTCCAGATTCCTGGATTTGTTTAGGCAATTGAAATGTCGCCTTATTCTCTTCTATCGGTAGTGTAGTGGTAAGCAGTTTAGAATTTGCGTTTTCCACAATCATGAGCAAGGTATCCTCATTGTTTGAAAAAACCTGAAATTCAATGAATTTTCCTTTTTCCTGACAGGTAAAACTGGTACCGAATTGTGCTGTCTCAGGAAGTGGAATCAGACTGTCGGATACTACAGGTTGAATGAGTCGGGCAAAGTATTTATTAGTTCTAGGTGTCCAATTGAACCAGCCCATTCCATCGTGCGCACTCTCAAAATTAACTACTTTCGTTCCGTTTTGGTCTAGAATCTCTCCAGCTACATCAACGGGCTTACCGAATTCGTTGATGGCTTTGAATGCCATCTTCCCTGGATTGTTCTGTATGGCGGTACCACTTTCTGGCATGAATTGAAGATCAATTTTATTCAGGGTAACCGGAATACTTTTTGAAATGGATTCCCTGCTACCTTGATAGGGAATCTGTATGTTCAAAATGGCGTCGGTGGTATTTAAATTCGGGGGGAGTTCAAAATTGATTATTGTATCACCATTACTGTCGGATAGGCTTTCATCCTGCTGGATGATCCTTCCAGCTATTTTGATCTGGTATTCAACTTTTTGATTCGGCAAGCTTCTGTTTTGAAGGTCTCGAAGTGCTAATGTGGCTTGAACGTCGCTACCTGGCCCGTAGGCGGTTTTTTCAAAGTCCAGGGTCATCAGTAATCTTGGTTGAACAATTTTTTGAATGATGATTTCCTTTTCAAAATAATCATTGACATTGGATATCATCATATTGGTATATGTTCTCAGTTTATAAATTCCACCGGGCCACTCTTTTTGGATATGGAAATCTCCTATTGAATAGCCCTGATTAATACTTAATTTTATTTGTTTGGCTATGTTGCCTTCAGGAGATATGAGTTGAGCATGTAGGATCTCGCTCAAACGGGTAGGTTGGTTTTTTCCATCTGTGATATAAGTCTTGAACCATATTGTCTCTTCAGGCATGTAAAGTGGTCGATCCGTTTGGGTATATATCTTTTCCAGTTGTTTTTGATTTTCAAGGGATTGACCGCTCAAAAGAATGGAAAACATGAGTAGAATCAAGAGCGTATTTTTCTTAAGAGACATAGGTCAGAGTTTTATTTGAATCTGGCCACCTATCTCCCGTACGATTGGCGTATTGAAAAAATCGAGCCCTCTGCCATTGGTAAAACCAAAAAGGCTAGAATTAGGAGATATACCTTTTGAACTGGTGTAAGACATTAAATTATTAGCGTAAAAACCTACTTTGAGATTCTGAAAAATTTTATTGATCCCAAAGTCAAATTTATAAGAAAGTCCTATCGACCTTAACAAGAGGTAGCTGGCGTCAGTGATGGCATCTTCATCCACGCCGTCGTATCCATACCTTACCCATCTGTTGCTTGTGATTGGTTGACTGGGGTCAGAAAAATCTACTGGCGTTGTATTGACATTTCCTTGTGTATCCACTCCAGGATAAACAAATCCGCTGACCTCTCGCAACCTGGAAGATTCTTCAGAGCGACCCAAATAGTTCAACAAATTTTGCGTTCCATTCCAGACATCACCTCCATGCTGATAATCGAGTACAAAATCAAAGGTCCAGCCTTTAAATTTGAGTGTATTAGCAAAGGCCAATTTAAAATCAGGTGTGGTATTTCCAATAATTTGATTTTCTGGATCCACCAGTGGGAATCCATCTTGTCCAATTAACAACTGACCGTCTTCGGTCCTCTGATAAGCCGAGCCAACAATGCTTCCTGTCAGTTGGCTGGGAATCATGCGGATTGAAACGTTGTTAAATCCAGCGATGGGTAAACTGTTTAGACCTTGCCTTAGTTTTTTCACACGAGCTCGATTGACAGAAAAATTCAATTTGGTAGTGAGTTTCAGACCCTCCCCATAATAACCACCGACATCCAGGGAAGCCGATACCTCAAATCCCTTATTGTGAATATCCACCGTATTTCTCAAAACAAATGAACCTGAATCAAGCACCGGAAATATCCCATCCTTCATGTGGGAACTAAAATAAGTACCATTCAATCGTAGCCGATGATTAAACAAAATCAATTGGAGACCGATTTCAAAATTGGTTGATTTTTCCAATGCCAAGCTTGAGTTATTGAAAAGATCGGCATTGGTCAAAAGACTTTGAGATTGTTCTGGGGCCAAGGTCAGGGAATTATGGCTGCGATTTGAATAGAACAGTGGCATCTCAGAGGCTTCTTCTGCGTATTCAGCTGAAATTATTAGATCGTTTAAAAATGAATCGTAGGAGGTAAGTTCATTAAAGTCAAGCTGAAACCCGACACCTGGCATCCAGAGGTCATTGCCCTGTAATCCTGAAATGATGGCGTTATGATGTAAATAAAAATTTGCATCTATACTTCCTCTGCTCTCTAATTTGGCGCTGTTTGAAAGCCTGTATACACCATTGGTAGAATTTTGAATGTTCAAGGAAGTATTAGCTGGATTGGTAAAATTCGTACCCTGAAATTGAAAAGATTCTGTAAGCGAATAATCTAAACTGCGCCGAACATAATCTGCCTTAACCGCAAAATCTATATCGGTTTCATAAGATAATTCTATGCGTTCAGAGAAATCTGCCCCAAAGAGAAAGGCTTGGTCTTGAATGGACTTTTGTGCCAGATATCCATTTGTAAAACCTACACTACCGTTAGGGAGACCATAGTTTGTCGATATTTCATCCAATTGATATTGAGCTCGTAGCTCAAGTTCCGTTGTAGACTTAAAGTCAAATTTATAAGACGTACCCATGGAATAGCCGTCATTTTGTTGATTATTCCGGCTACGAGCCAAAGTCCACAAGGGATTGTTGAATTCATCGGGACTAAAACTGCGTTGGAGACCTGCGTTGACAGAAATACCTTGATTGTTCTGAAAAGAGATAGGTGTGACAAAATTCTGCAGGAATAGATTGTTTTGAAATCCATTTAAATTTTTCTGGTTCAACTGATCTGTAGAATGGCTAAAGAATAATTTCAACCTTCTTTTCCAATGGTAATCCGTATGAAAAACCGTTTGGCGGCTATCATTTTGACCATAGAAATTTTCTTGTTGAGCATGTTTCAACCTAAATTTTATAGCATGGTCCTTACGAGCTAGCGCCAGTTGGTAATCATTTTTGTAGATCAGTCCGTGCTCGAACAATTCGTTGGTATAAGGTAAAGGTGTTGTTCCTGATCCAGGTATCAGTCGCCCATTAGTATCATATAAATAGTTGGATCCATCAAAAACAAGACTTCTTTGATCTGGACCATATGAAAAGATTTCTCCTGTTTCAGGACCTCGCCAAATATATTGACCATTTTGTGGCCGTCCTTGTACATATTTGTGTTGCAGCTCAGGTAACTTTGACCGATCTATGGACCTGGTTCCGATTGAGCCGATATATTCAATATTGAAATAAATTTTTGGGCCATGCTTCACTAAGATAAGTGTATCCTTATCTCCAATCCATTGCAATGATTTAATGTTGCTTAAATCTGTGTGTCCGTCTTTCATTTTGAACGGTTTTCCATGAAAATCCAACTGAAGATTAAGAGGAGGCTGTAGGCTATCTAGTGCTTTCTGATAATCAGATGATTTGATTTGTTGTACAGGTATACTTATGCTCTCTTCGTCCCCAAGAGAAACGCTCAGCATTTCTTGGGTCACCCTGACTTCCCTGGTTTCCATTCCGACATAGCTATATATTAGAGTGTCGCCAACCCTACATTTGATGCTGTAATTGCCATCAAAATCAGTGGTTGTTACCCTGTTGGTACCTTTGACTAAAATTGTTGCTCTAAACAATGGTGTATCACTGTCACTGAGCTGTCCGGAAACGATAGTTTCTTGCGCCATTAATTGTTGGCCAAGAGTGAATAAAATAAGGATAAGGAATTGGCGTGTTTTCAAAATACTTGGTTGGTGGATATCAAAGATAAGTTTTTGTGTGGTGTCAAACAGGGTCAATGAGTGAATCACCTCTGCGGATGAGTGAATGGTGTATCACAGAAGTTTTAATGATAATCTTTAATGACGATAGTTTAAACTACGGAGGTAGTAGATATTGATATTTTACCGTAATTTTTTCATTAACTACGGAAAAGTAATAGTGGTTTAAACACGCGTTGTAAAAGCCCGACACTTAAAAATTTAATCGGCGGTTGACATCACTGGTCTCGCCAGTATAGTATTTACCTAGCTTCTCAGAAAACAATATGTAAACGAAATGTGCCATAAATCAAAAAAGCCACTCAATTGCTTGAATGGCTTTCTGTTATATTGCTCCCCCTCTTGGGCTCGAACCAAGGACCCTCTGATTAACAGTCAGATGCTCTAACCAACTGAGCTAAGGAGGACTGTGATATACACAAACTTAAGTTTTGCACTGAGCATTGTCCAAGTGCTATTTGCTTAAGCGAGGGCAAATTTAAAAGGTTTTTTAATTACACCAAACATTTTAACCCTAATTTTTTAAAAATTATAGACGGACTCTTTAGCCGAATACAGCCCGGAACAAATCGTTACCATTGGCATACAGCAATAATGCCAGCAGCAATACGATTCCGATGATCTGCGCTCGCTCTAGGAATTTATCGCCTGGCTTGCGACCTGTGATGATTTCATACAGCAAAAACATCACATGCCCACCGTCCAGCGCGGGTATCGGTAGGATGTTCATGATGGCCAAAACAAAGGAGATAAAGGCGGTGGTTCCCCAAAAAGCTGCCCAGTCAAAACTGTCGGGATACATTTTGGCAATCGTTCCAAAACCACCCAATTTGCTCGCTCCTTTACCAGTGAAAATATATTTGAATTGGGCGATATAGTCATTCATGGTATAATAGCCTTTGGCTAGACCTTCCTTAACCGCCTCTCCCAAACTATAGTTTGATCTTGAAACATTCGCGTGAGCCGGATCGGTCGAGGTCCAATATGCCCCAATGGTCTTGACTTCATCTGCGTTGTAGGTGGCTGTCTTGGTAGTGGATTGTCCGTCTTTTTCTACGGTAAATTCAAAGGGAACACTATCCTGAACGTTGTTGCGTAGCGCATAAGAAACATCCGTATTAAAATCAATCTGGCGACCGGCCAGGCTGGTGATGGTCATCCCTTTTTCTAATCCGATTTTCTCGGCATACGAGCCTGGTTCTACACTATCGATCACAAAAGGAAAACGTGGTGTAGATATACCCTTGACATCATTGTCAAACATGGTACGTCCAAAATCTTCAGGAATAGCGATCTCTACTGGTTGTCCCTTTCTCAAGACCGTGACTTTTTCCACATCCCGGAACAACAACATGTGGTTAAGCATGGGAGCATAACCTATGCTATCATTATCGGCCATCAAGATCTGATCTCCCTGTTCAAAGCCTATCTCTTCCAGCGTCTTTGAATATCCAAAACCGTATTTATAGTCGGTTCCTGCGGCCTCATTAACCCCAGAGAAGTACATTAATCCGATATAGATCACAAAACCTACGATCACATTGACGATCACACCACCCAGCATGATGATCAGGCGCTGCCAGGCAGGCTTAGAACGAAATTCCCAAGGTTTGGGTTCTTGTGCCATCTGCTCCTTATCCATGCTTTCATCAATCATTCCGGAAATCTTGACGTATCCTCCCAAAGGCAACCAGCCTATCCCATAAACAGTTTCCCCAATTTTCTTTTTAAACAGGGAATACTTGATGTCAAAAAACAAGTAAAATTTCTCTACCCTGGTCTTGAACAGCCGAGCGGGAATAAAATGACCCAATTCATGCAGTACAATGAGTAGCGATAGACTCAGTAAAAAATTAATGATCAGAACAAGCGTAGGATGCATACATTTAGTAATTAAGAGCCGCAAAAATAGCTCATTCCATACAGTTCACACAACCTTACAAAGCTTTATAACTTTACTCCCATAGAACTAAGCTTCAACCGATGGATAACTGTAGTTCCAGGCTGCGTTGAACTGAACTAATTTCAAGACGATTTTTAACACTCCTATTCAATATAACTTACTTTAAACAGAGCGCTAAGCTTGACTTTTAAGTAAAAAAACGATCACATAAGATAATAAATTACCATTCAACAGGTTTTTTTATCAGCAAGGTGGTAGTGATCGCTTTCGCGAAAGCGGACTTTCTTTACTGGGATTCCCTAAAAAAATGAAAGAAATCAGAAAGATTATGGGGTAATTATCTCCCAAAACCTCCTGCTATTATGGCTGCTGAATCGTAATTTTGCATAAATCAATTGACATGCGGGACTTTCTGATCAAACACAAATGGCGCATACTTTTCATGTTGGTGCTTTGCGGAGTCATCCTGGCATCTTTTCAATACGCCCTTACACCAGATCGCAATTTGCGTATCCTTCAGCCTGACGAATTTGATCCCTCACTGGTAGACGATAGCATGCTTTTTATTAAAAAATACCACAAAGTCGCCCCATGGGAGCTGATCAACCAAAATGGAGATACCATCACCCACTCAGATTATGAGGGCAAGATCTATGTAGCGGATTTTTTCTTTACCACTTGTCCCACGATCTGTCCTGTTATGACCAAAAATATGGCCACTATTCAGGAAGAGTTTAAAAACGACCCTGAGGTCCTGCTGCTTTCCCACAGTGTTACCCCAGAAATTGACAATGTTGAAATTTTACGCCAATACGCTGACAAGAAAGGCGTGGTCGATGATAAGTGGAATCTTGTCACCGGTGATCGACAACAAATCTACGACCTGGCTAGAAAATCTTACCTGGCGGCCAAAAAAAAGGAAAATGGCGATGATTATGGATTGATCCATACAGAGAATTTCCTGCTGGTGGACAAAGAAGGCCGATTGAGGGAGCGTTCCTATGATGGCACGAACACCGAGGATGTAGAAGCCCTGATTCAGGATATTTATGTGCTCAAGGAAAGCTATCAGGAGGATTAACGGAATTTTAGCTGGGGTAGATTTAAGGGATATTGCTAAATTTGCAGAATCCCAAAAACTACAACATGAAAAAGACCTTATTGCTGTTGGCCCTTCTGCTGGCAACAAGTTTATCCTTTGCCCAAACTGAAGAGGAACTCAAGGCCATGAAAAAGGCCAAGCAAGATTCTATTGCGCAGATCCAATCTAGACTCAACAAGATACAAGCCCAAATCGATGCCCTGCCGGGTTGGAAATACGGAGCCTTTGGAACCGTAGGGATTAATCTATCCGAGTTCAATAATTGGTATTCCCAGGGAACTCCTAATGTTTCTTCTGGAAATATTGCAGCCACTTTCAATGGATTTGCCAACCTCAAACAACCTAAATATTTTTGGAGGAATTCCCTCAATGTCAATCTGGGATGGGTCAAGTTTGACGATAAAGATGATCCTACAGACGACGACAGCTTCCAGGAGGCAACCGATGTATTCAACATCTCTTCCCTTTATGGTAGAAAGCTTTCTGAAAAAATCGCTATTTCTGCCCTAGCAGAATACAGAACAACTATTCTAAACAATTTTAACGACCCAGGTTATCTGGATGTGGGTGTGGGAGCCACCTGGACGCCATTGGAAAATTTAGTGGTGGTTGTGCATCCGTTGAACTACAACTTTGTATTTGCCGATAATGATGCAGTATTTGAATCTTCCCTCGGAGCAAAAATTGTAGCCGACTATACCCGTAGCATTGGTAAAGTAAGTTTTAAATCTAATTTATCTGCTTTTTACAGCTATGAGAGCAGTGATTTGTCCAACTATACTTGGATCAACTCCTTTGGTTATACCTTATGGAAAAACATTGGTATCGGTTTTGAATTTGGCCTAAGGGGCAACAAGCAGGAAGCTCTTAATTTTGCCAATAATAACCTAGAAGACGGACAGGATCCCTTTACGTTTGATACGGTGGACAATGAGCTACAAACCTACTACTTGCTAGGTATAACCTATAAGTTCTAGTTCGCAATTAAAGGTATAGCTGCCTGATACATAAAATTAAGGCATCTTAGAAGTCCGATCACTTTACAGCTGTCAATTTGAGCTTGTCGAAAGCATTTAGAAAATCAAGAAGTTAAAAACTACGACAGGCTCAGTTTGACCTTTGTTAGTTGCTTGTTAGACGATCTCATTTTTCCTTCTTTACTGCACTGGACGAGAGGAGCTGGTAAGTATCCAAATTGTCCTTGCATAAATGGAGAATCGCTACCTCCGATTAAAAGCCCACGCTCTTTTGATTTGTTCTTTCTTCCTCTTCCGGGGCGGTCACCTCGTTATTATCCAATCTGAAGTTCCCGAATTTATAGGTAAAACCTACAGCAATGGTTTGGGTTTCTGGTAAGGCCAGGTAGAAGTTGTCCTGATTCAAATAACGGCTACTTAGTGGCTGGTTCTGACTTAAAAAGATGTCGTTGAACTCAAGTGTCAGTAAGGCTCGGTCGTCCCACAGGCGTTTGGCAAAACTCAGGTTGGTGGTCAGCATATTTTCAAACTTATATGAGCCTACCAGTATACTGGATAAATAGCCTACTTGCAAATCCATACTCAGACTGCGATCGTCGGCCAGGTTAAATCGGTTAAAAGCATTTAAGTAGATACCTGTGGTATTTAACTGTTGGTCTACTCCTCCAGACTGTTGGGCGACAAATTCATTTTCCATATAAAAAAGACTACCACTGGCTCCCAGGTACCAACTATTATTCACATAGCTGTAGTAGGCAGCGTCTACACTGTACTGCAGCTCATAGTTCAGGTTGGCATTCTGTGAGTTCAATTCATTGGTCGTATTATTTTGGAAAGGCAGTATGGCCAGCATATCCTCTGTATGTAGGAAATAGGCATCCACAAACCAGGTGTTTTTGTGGTTCCAGCCCACATTGACCTTATTACTAAAGGCCGGCTGCAAATTTGGATTTCCTGTGCTGAAGTTAGCGTCATTTACAAAAAAGCTGAAGGGATTCAAACTCCCGTACCTGGGTCGTTCAATACTCCTGCGATAGCTTAAAGTATAGGAATTGTTGGCATTGGCGGTTTTGGTCAAGGCAATGTTGGGGAAGAATTCGAGGTATTCCTGTGTATTGACCAATCCCAATGACCTTGAATCTCCTTCAACATCGGTTTGTTCTACCCGCAGTCCAGCGGCCAGTGACCAAGATGACCAGCTACGGTCAATTTGAGCGTAGGCTGAATAAATAGTTTCATCGTACAAGAATAGATCCGATTGGGCTGGGTTGATCACCTGACCGTTGTCGGTGTCAAAGAATTCCTGCTCACTGCTGGAATCTACCCTGGAATATTTAAGTCCGCCCTTGAAGTCATAACTGCCCAATGCTGTACTGAAATCCAATTTTCCTGTATAGATATCAATATCTTGCAAGATGTCAGTAAAAAAGCTGTTGGTGCCGGTAGTATTCTGGTTTTCATCAAAAAAGGTACTGAACAAATCTTGGGTGATATCTCGGTTGTTGAATATATAATTTCCTTCTAGACTTAGACTGGCGCCTTGGTCGTTAAGTTGGCTGTTCCAGGCGGCGTTGATAAAACCATTGGTGCGGTCTCTTTCTAAATCTGTCTGCGTATCAAAACCGCTAAAACTGGTTGCGTCATTTTCCAAGATCAGGGTTTGGTTGTTCGTATTAGCTTCATTGTTTTGGTTGCTGTTCAGGTTACCCGAGAAACTGATACTGTTTTTATCATTCAGGCTGATGTCTACAATCGCGTTGAGGTTGTGGGCATCACTGCGGTCCACGTTTTCAAACTCCATGAACCAGCGCTCTGACCGTGTACCATCTGGATTGAAAAATCCGATTTGGGATTCCTCCCGCTTGAAATCTTTGCGCGGGTTGTAATTGTAATTAGCATAGACATTCAGCCAATCATTTTTATAGAACTGGGAGAGTCCGATCTGGTATTTGGCAAATTTGTCAATGGTATATTTGCCTTGAACACTTCCTTTATAGCCCAAAGAAATACCTTTGGAAGTGTTAATGTTGATCACGGCAACACCTTCGGCATCATATTGGGCTGGCGGGTTGGTAATCACTTCTACACTTTTGACATTATCAGCGCTATAGCCACTGAGCAGAGCGTTGAGTTCAGAAGAGGTGAGGTAAACACGTTTGTTGTTGATATAAATGATGGCCGGCGAATTTTGCACCATATAACTGCCGTTCATTTCTACCACACCTGGGGTGCGTTTGAGTATGTTATCTGCCATTCCTGTACTGAGTACCGTATTCTCTACTTGAAACACCAATCGATCCGGACGTTTTTCTACCGTAGGTTTGATCGCGGTCAATGTAATTTCATCCAAAGATTGTTGGTCGGTGGCCATTTCGAGAATTCCTAAGTCGGTGTCAGCGGTCAGGGATAGCTTTCGCGAAAGCGTAACATAACCTACCGAACTGGCAAGCAACTGATAGTCTCCAGAGGGAAGGGAAGCAAAGGCAAATTTTCCCTTTTCATCAGAAATTGTAGCTTGGTAAAAAGTGCTGTCCGGCATTTTAAGTAGGACAATATTGGCATATTCAATGGGTTGAGTTGTCTGACTTTGGGAAAGACTTTCACGCAATTGTCCTGTTAGATCATTTTGCGCGTTTGAATGCAGAAAAATAAAGAGGAAAAAGTAAGGGAAATATTTCATGGTAAGTGGTATGGAGTGGCTAAAATAGCAAAGCCCAAAGAATTTTCCCGATCCGATTTAGATTATATTTGCAGCCTATTGACAGGAATATGAAGAACATACGTAACTTTTGTATCATCGCCCATATCGACCACGGTAAGAGTACGCTGGCAGACAGACTGTTAGACGCTACCCAGACCGTAACCAAGCGGGAGTCTCAGGCCCAGTTGTTGGACAATATGGACTTGGAACGCGAGCGCGGGATAACGATCAAATCCCATGCGATACAAATGAATTATAAGGCGCCGGATGGAGAGGAGTATATTTTGAATTTGATCGATACACCGGGTCACGTTGATTTTAGTTATGAAGTTTCTCGTTCGATCGCTGCCTGTGAAGGTGCGCTGCTAATTGTAGATGCGGCCCAAAGTATTCAGGCCCAAACCATTTCTAATTTATACTTGGCGTTGGAGAACGACCTAGAAATTATACCTGTATTGAACAAAGTGGACTTGCCTAGTGCAAATCCAGAAGAAGTGACTGATGATATCGTGGATTTGTTGGGTTGTGACGCCAGTGAGGTCATTCCAGCCAGTGCCAAAACCGGATTGGGAATTCAAGATATCCTGGATGCCATCATAGAGCGTATTCCAGCCCCTAAAGGAAATCCAGATGAGCCGCTACAAGCATTGATTTTTGATTCTCATTACAACCAATTCCGTGGGGTAGAAACTATCTTTAGGGTGATCAATGGCCGGATTAGAAAAGGTCAACACATTAGGTTTGTCAATACGGGTGAAGATTATTATGCCGACGAAGTAGGAACCCTGAAATTGAACCAGGTTCCGAAAAAGGAAATCAGTGCCGGAGACGTAGGGTATTTGATTACTGGTATCAAAGAGGCCAAAGAAGTAAAAGTTGGAGATACCATCACTGATCACGAGGACCCTACCAAAAATGCTATTTCTGGATTTGAAGATGTGAAACCAATGGTATTTGCGGGAATTTATCCAGTAGATACTGAAGACTACGAAGATTTACGGGCCAGTATGGAAAAGCTTCAGCTTAACGATGCTTCCTTGGTCTTTCAGGCAGAAAGTAGTGCCGCTCTGGGTTTTGGATTTCGATGCGGATTCCTGGGCATGTTGCATTTGGAAATCATTCAGGAGCGTTTGGAACGCGAATTTGACATGACTGTGATTACGACGGTGCCTAACGTGTCATATTTTGCTTATACCAACAAGGAACCGGATGAGCCAATTATCGTAAACAATCCTAGTGATTTGCCCGAGCCTTCTACTTTGAATAGGGTAGAAGAGCCATTTATCAAGGCTACCATTATTACCAAAGCCGATTTTGTAGGGAATGTCATGTCTTTATGTATTGAAAAGCGCGGTGTGGTGACCAACCAAACTTACTTGACGACTGAGCGTGTAGAATTGACTTTTGACATGCCTTTGGCAGAAATTGTTTTTGATTTTTACGATCGTCTAAAAACGGTTTCTAAAGGTTATGCTTCTTTTGATTACTCACCGATCGGAATGCGCTCTTCCAAACTCGTGCGTCTGGATGTACTGCTCAACGGGCAAACTGTAGATGCCTTGAGTGCTTTGATCCACTTTGATAATGCATATAACATCGGGAAAAAGATGGTGGAAAAATTACGCGAACTGATTCCGCGACAGCAATTTGATATCCCGGTGCAGGCGGCTATTGGTGCCAAGATTATCGCGAGGGAAACCATCAAGGCCTTGCGTAAGGATGTGACGGCCAAATGTTATGGTGGGGATATTTCGCGAAAGCGTAAACTCCTGGAAAAACAGAAAAAAGGTAAAAAGCGTATGCGTCAGGTTGGGAATGTGGAGATTCCGCAACAAGCTTTTATGGCAGTGCTCAAGCTGAACGACTAGTTCTTATCCACCATCCTCATACTTGTCCTGATCCTTGTTCATTTGAATCAAGTCAGTTTTGGCAGGGGATGCTGCAGGTTAATCAAGAGAGAGGTGTTTTACTCGTCCCACCTATTGAAACATGCCTAGTTAGAACCAGCAAAAATTGCTTTCAAGAGCAAACGATTGATGATCGGGTATTACTCCGTGATATCGGTGGTGATTTCGCCAGTAGCCTTTTCTTTAATTTCTTTACCCATATATGCCAGGTAGCTGCCTTCCTCTACATTTACTTTGAGGGACAAAGAGGGGACGATTTCGATTTTGTTTTCATGCCTTAGGAACAAGGGTATGATATCCTCATCAGTTTTGGTAATCTCGATCAGGCCTTCATAATGTTCTTGATTGCGCACCTCTATCTCGTGAATTTTCCCGTGATTGCGCGCGACTTCCATCATATTGACATAATCATCGGTTGCAGAAAACAATCCAGTATTCGGATTCTTATTGGGATTACTGACCTCATTGGAATGTACCAGTCTATAAGCACCATTTTCACCAAATCGCTTACCGAATCGCTCGATGGCGTAATCGTTGATCTGTGAGTTTCCGGTTAGCGCCAGTAAAAATCCGATATTGTTGAACTCGATATCATTAGAGATGGAGTCAGAGTAAATATCTGCGACGGTGGCTTCTAAACCTTGTTCTTGGGCTACTTTGACATTGCTGGCATTGGTATCCACCAAGACCACGCTGCGACCATTATGCTGGAGGTATTTTGCAATTAGGCGAGAGAATTTGGAAGCCCCTACAATCATGATACCATTGGACTGTTTCAAGAATACACCCACGATTTGTGCAAAAAGTCTGGCTGTAGTTGCATTGAGTAATACAGTTCCTAGTACGATCATAAACACCAGAGGAGTGATGTACTCGGCACCTTCCACCCCTTGAAGAACTAATTTTGTTCCAAAAAGTGAGGCGATACCAGCGGCGACGATTCCTCTAGGACCTACCCAAGAAATAAACAGTTTTTCGTTGGTCTTTAAGCTACTATTGGTCGAACTCGCAAAAACACTCAGCGGTCTTAATACAAAGGCGACAATCACAAACAATACGGCAGTTTCCCATCGGTAGATCAAGTAAAGATCTTCCATATTGATATTGGCGGCCAGTAGAATAAACAGAATAGAAATAAGTAAAACACTCAGGGATTCTTTAAAATAGAGCAATTCCTTGATATTGGGCAAGTTGATGTTTCCCAGTACCATTCCCATCACTACAACGGCGAGTAGACCAGATTCGTGGGCAAAAGCATCACTAAGAACAAAAACACCCAGTACGGCTGCTAGGGTAAATACGTTGAGTAAATAGTGTGGAATAAGTTTCTTCTTGATGGAAAAAGCCAAAGCATGGGCAAAGGAAAATCCAAAGGTGAATCCAAAGAGCACAATTTTGGCAAACTCCTCCAGCGCTACCAGAGTAAATTCTCCTCCTGCACTCGAACTGATAAATTCAAATACCAATACCGCAAACAAGGCACCGATAGGGTCAATCAGAATTCCTTCCCACTTCAAAATAGAACTCACATCTTTAGTCAACGGAATATTGCGCAGGATAGGGGTAATCACGGTGGGACCGGTAACAATGATTAAAGCCGAAAATAATAGGGCAATTTGCCAAGAAAACCCAAAGAGATAGTGCGTCGCAATTCCCGCTCCTATAAAGGTGATAATCACACCTACAGAAATCAATTTACCAATGACAGGTCCAGTGGTCAGAATCTCTGCTTTTTTCAAGGTCAGACCACCCTCAAACAGAATCACACTGATCGCAAGTGATACAAAATAAAACAGCCCCTCTCCTGGAAACAACCCATTATCTCCGTTCCAAATGGGTTCGATTATTTTTGAAGCATCCTCTGTGTACAAGGTTGCAAGGGGGCCGACCAGTAATCCAATAATGATCAATGGCAAGATGGCAGGGATCTTGAACCTCCAGGCCATCCATTGGGCAAGTATTCCTAAAATGATGATTCCGGCGAGTTCTAGCATGCTTTAATTTTCAGTGAAATTACAATCTTTTTTATTTCTATAACCCAAGGCGCTAACCGAGAGTTTTTAACACTTGTATACCTAAATATACAAGTTGACTAAATTAAGCACAAATCCTAGCCTTGTAAAATGCTTTAACCCAGCTTTAGAATTTGAATAGATGAATAGGTAGGAATATGACAAAGGCAACTACCAAATTTTCAGTCAATACGACCAGACTGAGTTGCAGAATTGTCAAAATATGCTGCATTGGGATAAAAACTGGACAACAGATCAGGCATTTAACTAAAATTAACGCATTTACCACCAAAAATGCTCTTTCACTGGTTCAACGGTAATCGGGCTATTTTGTATTTTCGTGTTTCATGAAATTACATGCTATAGAGGCCGGAAATTTTAAGTTGGATGGAGGCGCCATGTTTGGTGTGGTTCCTAAAAGTTTGTGGCAACGTACCAACCCACCTGATGCGAATAATATGATCGATATGGCTGCCAGATGTCTTCTGGTAGAAAATAGCGATCGACTTACCTTGATCGATACCGGGATGGGTAACAAACAATCCGAAAAGTTTTTTGGTTACTATTATATGGACCACAGGTTTGATCTGGACTCTTCCCTTCAGCAAAAAGGGTTTTCCAGAGATGATATTACTGACGTGTTTTTAACCCACTTACATTTTGACCATTGTGGCGGAGTCATCCAGAAAAGTGATAAGGGAGATTATTTTGAGCCCGCTTTCGCGAAAGCGGTATGCCACTCCAATGCCAGCCACTGGAATTGGGCGACTGATCCCAATGCCAGGGAGAAAGCTAGTTTTCTCAAGGAAAACATTTTACCAATCAAAGAAAGCGGTCAGCTGAATTTTATCCAGCAAAACAGCACGTATGAAACAGCGGCGGAGATGGATTTTGACATTCTTTTTGTCGACGGTCATACCGAAAAGATGATGATTCCACATTTTCATATCGATGGTAAGACTTTCGTGTATATGGCCGATCTGCTTCCAACTGCTGGTCACGTTCCACTACCTTATGTCATGGGATACGACACTCGGCCTTTATTAACACTGGATGAAAAAGCAAAATTTCTGGATAAAGCAGCTTCTAATAACTATTATTTGATTTTAGAACACGATCCGCATCATGAAATTATTACAGTAAAGCATACGGAGAGAGGTGTAAGGCACGATAAAACTTTTACATTTGAAGAATTATTATAAATAACAATAAGAAACTATGAAATATACATTTTTAAAACATTTGGCTCTGGGAGTAGCCGCCACGGGAATGCTTGTGGGTTGTGGAAGCGGTTCAGCTATCGTTTCCCCACCGATTGAAAACATCGATCAGATGCCACTCAAAACTCAGGAGCTTACTGAATATGAAAAACAAAACTGGAAAGACCTGGATTTGATAGCTGATACTATTCCGGGAATGAGTGTCAATAAAGCTTATGAAGAAATTTTAAAAGACAGAAAAGGTAAAGATGTTATTGTTGCCGTTATCGACTCAGGTGTAGATACTGAGCACGAAGATCTTGATGACGTGCTTTGGGTCAATGAAGATGAAATTCCAGGTAACGGTAAGGATGATGATAACAATGGCTATATCGATGATGTTCACGGTTGGAATTTCTTGGGAGACATCGTAGAAGAAAATTTAGAATACGAGCGAATTCTGAGGGATAAAGATAGGTTGCCAGCAGATATGGTTGCCAAGGCTCAGAAGGAATACGATGAGAAATTGGCTAGCGCCGAGAAGGAAAAAGCATTTTATGAGGGAATCTTACAGCAGGTAAGAGCAGTCGATGCCATTTTGGAAAAATCCACGGGTAAAGAAGATTATACTGATGAAGATGTCAAGGCAATTACTAAAGATGACCAAGAAACTCAACAGGCTGCGATGTTTTACAACAGACTTAGAGCCAATGGCCTAGAAAGTCTAGACGATGCCGAAGAGCAGGTCACAACCTTGATCAATGAGAGCGCGGCTTTGCTGAATGGGGAAAAACTCAAAACCAATTTCCGAAAGGATATTTTGAATGATGATCCTTATGTATGGGATACCGGAGTGTATGGAAACAATGAGTATGCTGGACCAGACCCAGAAAAAGCGGACGCCTTTCACGGAACCCACGTTGCTGGAATCATCGCCGCTGAACGAGATAACGATAAAGGAGTTAATGGTGTAGCAGATCACGCTAAAATAATGGTGTTGCGCGCTGTTTCTTCAGCCGATGAGTACGACAAAGATGTTGCAAAGGCCATCAGATATGCGGCAGACAATGGCGCAAAGGTTATCAATACCAGCTTTGGGAAATACCACTCCACCAATCCAGAGTGGGTATGGGATGCGATCAAATATGCGGCTAGTAAAGATGTATTAATCGTAAATGCCGCTGGAAATGAGGGCACCGATACGGACACCACCCAAGTGTATCCTCAAGATCAAGAGTTGGCTGGCGCTGAGATCAGTTCAAACTTCCTGACTGTAGGTGCGTTAAATTTTACCTATGGCTCTGATCTGCCCGCAACATTCTCTAATTATGGTAAATCCTCGGTGGATGTATTTGCACCAGGTGTAGCAATTTATTCTACAGCACCGTTGAATGAATATCGTAACGCCAGCGGTACTTCCATGGCTTCACCAGCGGTAGCCGGTGTGGCTGCTGTGATTCGTTCTTACTTTCCTAAGCTGACTGCGGCTCAAGTAAAGCAAGTCATCATGGACAGTGGTTTAACTACACAGGCTAGAGTCAACTTAGGTGGTGGCGAACAAGGTGAATTTAAAGCCTTTCAGGACGCCACTGTTTCTGGTAAAATGGCTAACCTATACAATGCCTTGATACTCGCATCAAAGATGTAAGTTGCTCAGATACAAGAAATATTATAAGAGACCGAGCAATCGGTCTCTTTTTTATTCACAAGCCCAATCAATTTTAAAAAGGCGGAACACATTTTGCTAAATGTCAGTATATTTGCGGGCTATAATAATCACGGCTTTTGGACGTTAGAAAATGTGAATTATCGATAAAATGCACGTTTTTGAAATTTAATACAAAGTTGTCATGGGTTTTTTGCCCCGTTTGAGTTTAATTTTTACATTCGCACCCAACCTAGAGATAAATATGTTGTTGAATCAGATACCCCTATCCTGCCTTGCGCTCATCCAGCAAGTTGCTCCACCTGAGCCTACTGGAAAGATGGGACCTCCGGGTCCTCCAGGATTGCCTGTAGATACACATGTATGGGTGTTATTCTTGGCTGCTTTTTTAATCATGGGATGGGTATTTTTCCGCTCCCGCAAGCAACAGGCCTAAGATATTGGCTGCATTAATCTTTTGATATACTTTCCGATCACGTCAAACTCCAAGTTGACCACATCCCCTTTCTTCATTTCCTGAAAGCCTGTATGCTCATAAGTATAGGGTATGATAGCCACAGAAAAATTATGCTGTCCTGCATCGAAAACTGTAAGGCTGACTCCATTGATACAAATGCTGCCTTTTTCTATGGTAACATTGCCTAATGCTGGATCGTATTCAAAGCTAAAAACCCAAGAGCCGTCTTTATGAAGGATAGAAGTACAGACGCCTTTCTGGTCTACATGCCCTTGAACGATATGGCCGTCTAGCCTCGCATCCATCTTCATGGCACGTTCCAAATTTACCCTGTTGCCGACTTCCAGAAGACTTAAATTGGTTTTTTGAAGTGTTTCGTCAATGGCGGTAACGGTATATTCTAATCCGTCGATAGCTACAACTGTAAGACAAACACCATTATGAGCCAGGCTCTGGTCAATTTTTAATTCTGGCGTAATGTCGCATTTCAGGCGCAGGTTCAAGTTGCTGTTTTCTTTTTCAATCGCTGTAATGATTCCTATATTCTCAATGATTCCTGTAAACATATACTGGGTGAAAAAGGTTATTTTTAACCTTTCAAAAATACAGCTTAAAACGAGGCTATTACCATGAGTAAACAAAAGATTATTAAAGTAGGAATATCAATAGGTGACCCAAACGGTATAGGAGGGGAGTTGATCCTCAAAGCTTTTGAAGATACTCGTATGCTGGAAACAATCACGCCAGTAATCTTTGCTGGTACCAAGTTATTGTCCTATTATGTAAAGACCTTTGGGTTAAATACAAAAATCCACGGGATCAATTCGCTGGACGATGTGGTGCCTGGAAAATTCAATGTTTTACGTTTACTCAAGGAACCTTTTGACGTAGAATGGGGAAAGGTGGATCCGCAGGCCGGTGCCATTGCTGTGCAAAGCCTGAAAGCTGCGGTAAATGCTTTAAAGGAAAATCAGATCGATGTTTTGGTGACTGCCCCAATTCATAAGGAGTCCATACAATCCAATGATTTTAAGTTTCCTGGACATACAGATTATCTCAATCAGGAGTTGGAGGGCGAAAGCTTGATGTTCATGGTAGGAGATGACTTAAAAGTAGGTTTGCTCACTGATCATGTTCCGATCAAAGATGTGCCAGAGCAGATCAGTGCTAAGCTTATCAAGACAAAGATCGGTACCATCAAAGAGTCATTAAAAAGAGACTTTGGGATTACCAAACCCAAAATAGCTGTGTTGGGAATTAATCCGCATGTAGGAGATAATGGCGTGATAGGTGACGATGACCAGCAAAAACTCATTCCTGCCTTGGAAGATTTACGCCAGGATGGAAATATTATATTTGGTCCTTACGCAGCAGATTCGTTTTTTGGAAATAAAAAATACAAAGAGTTTGATGCCATTTTAGCCAGTTACCACGATCAGGGATTGGTGCCGTTTAAGACGCTTACTTTTGGTAGAGGCGTGAATTATACAGCAGGTCTCAGTCATGTTAGGACCAGTCCAGATCACGGAACAGGCTTTGACATCGCAGGTAAAGGGGATGCAGATCCTAGTTCGTTGATCGCTGCCATACATCAGGCAGTAGATATTTTTTACAAGCGTCAGGAGTACGAGAAGTTGAATAAAAATCCGCTCAAAAAAGTTTCTCGCAAACGCAGGTGATATTAACACTAGGTTTTTAATAACTTTTATTATCTTTGCCCGCTCTTTGAAAGAGGAAAGATTATGGAACTCAAGGCTTTTACGATTGCCTTTGCAGGATTGAAGCAAGGTGAACATCAGTTTAAATACGAGATCCATGATGAGTTTTTTGAAAATTTTGGTTACGAGGAATTCCACGATGCTTCCTTAAATGTCACTGCTGTGTTGGACAAACGATCTACCCTGATGGATTTGTCTCTGGAGGCTCAAGGAACCGTGAACGTAAATTGCGATCTGACCAACGAGCCATTTGACCTCCCAGTCGAGGCGCAAATGGAGCTGGTTGTTAAGTTCGGCCCTGAGTTCAATGATGAGAATGAAGATCTTCTTGTCTTGCCACACGGGGAGTTTGAGTTCAATATCGCTCAGTACGTCTATGAAATGATTGTATTGTCGATCCCACAAAAAAGGATACATCCTGGGGTGGAAGACGGTACGTTGGATTCAGACGTATTGGATAAGTTGGATGAGCTGAGTGTGACAATTCCCGATGACCAAGAAGACAAAGAAAATACCGATCCCAGATGGGACGCATTAAAAAAATTAAAAACGGATAATAATTAATAGCCATGGCGCATCCTAAGAGAAAAATCTCAAAAACAAGAAGAGACAAAAGAAGAACGCACTATAAAGCCAGCGTTCCGCAAATCGCTACAGACTCCACTACTGGTGAGGCACATCTGTACCACAGAGCCCACTGGCATGAAGGAAAGTTGTACTACCGAGGTAATGTCTTGATCGATAAGACGGAAACCGCCGAGGCTTAATTTTTCTATTATCAAATTACTAGAAAAGAGTACTTTTCTATGTAAAATCATAAAAAATGACACGTTTTACTAAAAATGTGTCATTTTTTGTGGTATTAAGCGCTTTTTTAGTAGCTTTCCCAGCTCTAATAAATCATTAGAATCTCCAGTATGAGTCAAATCAAAGCGGCGATAACGGCAGTAGGAGCTTATGTTCCTGAATATAGGCTTACCAACGCTATCCTGGAAACCATGGTGGATACCAATGATGAATGGATCGTCACCAGAACAGGGATCAAAGAACGTCGTATTCTTAAGGAAAAAGGAAAGGGATCTTCTTTCCTGGCCATTAAGGCTGCACAAGATCTTATTGATCAAAAACAACTGGATCCTAAAACAATCGATCTGGTCATCGTGGCCACTGCGACACCTGATATGCCTGTGGCTTCAACGGCAGCTTATGTGGCTACCGAAATTGGTGCGACCAACGCTTTTAGTTACGACTTAATGGCGGCTTGTTCCAGCTTTTTATATGGAATGAGTACAGCTAGCAGCTATATTGAATCTGGACGGTATAAAAAGGTTCTGCTGATTGGAGCCGATAAGATGTCGTCCATCATAGATTATGAAGACCGCGCTACATGCATCATTTTTGGAGATGCGGGTGGCGCGGTTCTTTTTGAACCCAATCAAGAAGGATACGGATTAGTGGACGAAATACACCGTTCAGACGGTATCGGTCGAAATTTTCTTAAAATTGATGCCGGCGGATCCATACTTCCTGCATCTCATGAGACCATTGACCTCAAACAACATTATGTTTTTCAAGATGGGAAAAATGTTTTCAAATATGCAGTTTCCAATATGGCCGAGGTATCAGAACAAGTGGTGCGCCGTAATGGGTTGGACAATGACCAGATCGATTGGTTAGTTCCACACCAAGCCAATAAGCGCATCATCGATGCTACCGCAAGACGCATTGAATTACCGGAAGAAAAGGTAATGGTCAACATCCATAAATATGGTAATACGACCAGTGCCACATTACCGCTTTGTCTCAAAGAATATGAATCCCAATTGAAGAAAGGGGATCGTCTGGTATTTGCTGCCTTTGGTGGTGGTTTTACCTGGGGATCTATACTGCTCACATGGGCTTATGATAGTTAAACTTTATAATAACCTCCCTTAATATGGAACTTAAAGAAATACAGAATCTTATCAAATTTGTCGCCAAATCAGGTGCCAGCGAAGTGAAACTTGAAATGGATGACGTTAAGATCACCATCAAAACCGGTTCCGAACCTGGTGAAGTGACCTACGTATCACAAGCTGCACCTATGCAGATGGCTGCTCCGCAAATGCAGGCGCCACCGGCACAAGCTCCAGCTGCACCAACTCCCGAAGCTGCTCCAGCCGCTCCTGCCAGTAGCGACGATGATAAATATGTGACCGTCAAGTCACCCATCATTGGAACATTCTATAGAAAACCAGCCCCAGACAAACCATTGTTCTGCGAGGTAGGAGATACCGTAAAGGAAGGAGATACACTTTGTATCATCGAGGCAATGAAATTGTTTAACGAGATTGAAAGCGAGGTCTCTGGTAAGATTGTCAAGGTCTTGGTAGACGATTCTTCTCCAGTGGAGTTTGACCAACCATTGTTTTTGGTAGATCCTTCGTAAGTAAGAGAAGGATTCTTTTTTCAAGTGTTCTTGGTAGGGCCGCTTTCGCGAAAGCGGACAGATCAACAACACCTTAACTAAAAAGACAAATCATGTTTAAAAAAATACTGATTGCCAACCGTGGTGAAATTGCCTTGAGGGTTATACGTACCTGTAAGGAAATGGGAATTAAAACAGTAGCCGTTTACTCGACTGCGGATGCCGACTCTCTTCATGTTAAATTTGCGGATGAAGCGGTGTGTATTGGGCCACCACCCAGTAACTTGTCCTACCTCAAGATGTCCAACATCATCAGCGCTGCCGAAATTACCAATGCCGATGCCATTCACCCTGGTTACGGTTTCCTGTCCGAAAATGCCGATTTCTCGCGTATTTGTGAGGAACACGAAATCAAATTTATCGGAGCCAGTGCAGAGATGATCGCCAAAATGGGAGATAAAGCCACAGCCAAAGCTACCATGAAGGCCGCTGGTGTGCCTTGCGTGCCCGGATCTGACGGAATCATTGAAGACTTTGAGGCTTGTAAAAAAATAGCTAAGGAAACTGGTTATCCCGTCATGCTTAAAGCTACTGCTGGTGGTGGAGGAAAGGGAATGCGTGCCGTATGGAACGAGGAAGACCTGGAAGATGCCTGGAACAGTGCCCGTACAGAGTCAAAGGCAGCATTCGGCAACGATGATATGTATATGGAAAAGCTGATAGAAGAGCCACGCCATATCGAAATTCAAGTCGTAGGAGATAGTTATGGAAAAGCCTGTCACCTGAGTGAAAGGGATTGTAGCGTGCAGAGACGTCACCAAAAGTTGACGGAAGAAGTACCTTCTCCTTTCATGACCAAAAAATTACGCAAAGAAATGGGAGAAGCAGCCGTACGTGCTGCCGAGTTTATTTCTTATGAGGGAGCTGGAACAGTGGAGTTTTTGGTGGATAAGCATCGCAACTTCTATTTTATGGAGATGAATACGCGTATCCAGGTGGAACACCCGATTACTGAACAGGTGATCGACTTTGACTTGATCCGCGAGCAGATTCTTGTCGCTGCTGGTGTCAAGATTTCTGGAAAGAATTATGAGCCTGCATTACATTCCATCGAGTGCCGTATCAACGCCGAGGATCCTTATAACGGATTCCGACCATCCCCTGGAAAGATTACCGTGCTTCATGCACCTGGTGGACATGGTGTGCGTTTGGATACCCACGTTTATGCAGGATATTCCATACCGCCCAATTATGATTCGATGATCGCTAAGCTTATCACAACTGCGCGTACACGTCAGGAAGCTATCGATAAAATGAAACGCGCGTTGGATGAATTTGTAATCGAGGGTATCAAAACCACCATTCCATTCCATAGACAACTCATGGATGAGCCGGCGTATGTTTCTGGAAACTATACCACGGCCTTTATGAATGATTTTAAGATGAAACCCATAGAATCTTAAAAGGTTTTATTTCACTTTGATCAATACCAAGCCCTTCCGATTTTTCGGGAGGGTTTTTAGTATCTGATGTAAGATAGATAGAACTATTTAAGGTTTGTTTTCCCACATGCATAAAAATGAATGATGCCTATAAAAATGCCACCATCTGTTTACCATTCATTTCAATATTGGATCTACCAAAAAAACGAAGTAGATAAGTATAAATGAAAGAATTAATGATTTGGCAATACGAGATGAATAGGGGTTGTTATTCTTTCTTGCAAACAATATCAGGTAATAACTGTGCGGTTTATATCCAAACCATGATTAAGGATTCGAGGTATGATCTGGGTTCAAAATAACTTCCTATGGCCAATTTAGTGGCTGCTCAAGAGAAAGTATTGGTATTTTAGGAGAAAATTGTTGATGGTAAAACCCTGGTTGTACCTCCATCGATCTTGTGAATGAAAGTTATATGATAGTCGAAGTCGACCACCTTTACCCCAGTCCAAATCGTAAAAATTTATTTCGATAAAAACCGCCTTATGTGCATTGATATTTCTTTTTTCCGTAACTTCATATTTTAAACCTAAATTTTCCCTGTATGAGAACTATTTTTTACTCTTTAAGTGCGCTATTTTTAAGTCTTGCTGCCTGTAGTACCAGTGAGCCGAATGCCTTGACTTTTGAAGATCTGGAAGCCAAATTCCAGATGAAGGAACCTTTTACCGAAGCTGGTAAAAAGAACATTATTGATAGATATGGCTCTGTAGAGCAGTACCTAGCAGTTGTTGAATCTAGAAGAGAAGCCATCGCTGAAAACAAAGAAAAACGCAATCAACAGGCCACTGCCAAAGATTTCCCCATGTTTGTGGTAGAGGTGTATAATTATAGCGAAGGTCTAGATGACTATTTCTTATGCTCGGCCGGTCATTATATTCTGGATCGTGCTGAAGAAGAGGGTATTGAATTGCCTTATTCTGACAGGGCTGGAGCAGGAAGTTCATGTGCTGGTATAGTGAAGGCTGGAAGTGTTGACCAGTCAGAGCAAACCTTTTTGACAGACCAACAAGTGGCTGACGGATGGGTGTTGTTATGCGTGGCATATCCTTCCAGTAGTGTTAAGATACTTACCCATCAGGAAGAAGAATTATATTGATGAAATCATCCTTACAAAGAACATCTTTTTTTATATTACTGCTGGCCTTACTTTGTTCACTACAGAGTAGGGCCCAGCAAATCTCTGATTTTACCAAGGCACAGCGGGACAGCATTGCGGCCATGGATTTCATCAATAGAGATTATCAATTTATTTCAGATGATTTTAAATTGCTGCGTGAGGAAATTGACTGTGATGCCTCTCAACAGCTCAAAAACAAGCTATCTCATCGCATAGCTTACAAGGATAGTCTCTTTGAATTGTTACGATATAATTTAGGCGGTGAATATCAAGCTTACCTGGCTTTTCATCGCATTCTTAAAAAGTGGGAAAATATTGGGTTCTATCTGTGGATGGACTCAGAATCTACCAAGACATTGGCATGCAAATTTGATATAGAGCACCCACATCTATTCTATGAATTCCTGGCTAGTGAAGAGAGTTCTGCCGATAAAAGAAAAATTTTTAATAGGCTTAAGAACAAACTTAAGGAGGCAGATGTCGAGAGTCTGGAGCCTTCAGCGAGCTATAGGGATTGGATGTACCACGCATTTGAACATAATCCGGCCCGTGTCTATGTGCAAAAAAACTATTTAAAGAAAAACAGCCGGCATAAACATTAAAGGAGTTTGGGTTTGAACCCGTTCATTTTAGCTTGAGCTAACTGATTTCTCGCTCCTGCCTTGATCTTCACCTGATCCACTGCATTCTAGGACAAATAAAATATTTTTGCGTTTAACTTGTTTGCCTATACATGCGCATCTGTCTTTTTATTTTATTTTTCTGCTGGGCTCAGTTTCACATGGCCCAGGGATATGCTAATACCCGACAGAAAAAATTGGCAGTGGCCGACACGCTTCAATTGGAGGAAACGGCTATCAATCCGTATTACTTTAAATTGACAGATAAAAGTGGTATGCCTATCGATAGCACCGCTTACAAGATGGACTATCAGAATGCTAGATTGATCATTTTAAATCGGCAAGCCATTCTTACAGACAGTATTCAGGTCAGCTATCTTCCTCTACCAGATTTTATCACCAAAACCTACAATGTTTATGATCCAAAAATAATTCTACAAAATGACAGTAGACAGGAAGAAGTTGTATCTCTGCGTCAACCCACTATCAGAAATACATTCATTCCCTTTGATGGTCTTCAAACGACAGGCAGCATTTCTAGAGGAGTCAGGGTGGGAAATAATCAAAATAGTGTAGTGGATGCCGAATTGGATTTGCGTATTACTGGTAAGCTCAACGATAAGGTTTCGCTGAGAGCCTCTATCCAAGATGCTAACGTACCTCAGACCCAAAACGGTTATTCCCAACGCCTTGATGAATTTGATCAAATTTTTATTGAGATCTTTAGTGAAGACTGGAATATCAGGGCTGGTGATGTGGATCTCATCCAACAAAATTACCAATTCAACAATTTTACCAAACGGGTACAAGGAATCTCTGGACAGGTCAAGTTTGATGGCGAGCAAACAGATTCCTACGTGGGAGCAGCTGGAGCCCTGGTGCGAGGGACTTTTAATATCTCCAGATTTACGGGTCAGGAAGGGAATCAAGGACCGTATAAATTGACGGGCCAGAACGGCGAACTTTTCATTTTGGTGGTTTCGGGAAGTGAACGGGTCTATGTCAATGGGGTTCCGCTCATTCGAGGAGAAAACGCTGATTATATTATTGATTACAACGCTGGTGAAGTAAGATTCAACCCCACATATCCCATTACTAGCGAGATGCGTATATCTATCGAATACCAGTATAGCGAGCGGAATTTTACAAGATTTATTGGTTATGGAAATGCTGGATTTGCCTCCCAAAAGCTACAAGTAGATACCTACGTCTATACTGAAACCGATGCCAAAAATCAACCCCTCCAACAAAACCTCTCTGAGGAACAAGTGACTATTCTTGCAGAAGCTGGCGATGATCCAGAATTGGCCATAGCACCCAGTGCCATTTCTGCCGACTTTTCTGAAAATCAGATTCTTTATCGCCGTCAATTTGTTGCTGGACGGGAAGTTTTTATTTTTTCCCAAGATCCAGATGAACAGTTGTTTAGTGTGAGGTTTAGTTTTGTGGGAGAAGGCAACGGTGATTATCAACTGGTCAATGATCAAGCGATCGCCAATATCTATGAATACGTATCGCCAGTAAATGGCGTTCCTCAAGGGAATTACGCGCCAGTCATACAGTTGTTTACACCTGAAATACTTACCATCGCTGGTGCTAAGGCCCAATACCAACCTACGAATTCTACCCGATTATTTACTGAATTGGCCGCCAGTAATAAGGATCTCAACAAATTCTCAGAATTGGATGATGGAGATAATAAAGGAGCTGCAGTTAAATTAGCTGTAGAGCAAAATCTACTGAAGAAAGACTCTCTAAAATCCCTCACTGTGCGCTTGAATACAGATTACATTCAAAGCGAATTCAGAAACGTAGAACGTGTGTACAACATTGAATTCAATAGGGATTGGAACCTAGAATCCACCGTTGGAGATCAATGGTTTACTACTGCTGGTGTAAAATATCAAAACGATACGATTCTCGCTGCGGCTTATGAGTTTGAACACTTAGAGTTTAGTGACCGATACACAGGCAACAGGCATAATTTTACTACTTCTTATGATAGGAATGGATGGTTGGCACGCTTTCGCGGAAGCGCACTTACTACCAATTCTGATGTTCAGGAATCAGATTTTTTAAGAATGCAAGCCGATGTGCTGAAGCGCATTGCCAAGTATTATGCTGGCTTGCGTGTAGAAGGTGAAGATAACCAGCAGCGACTAAAGCCTACAGAGGAACTTACACCACTTTCTCAGCGCTTTTTAGGCTATGAAGTCTATGCTGGTAGAGGTGACACCACCAGCACTTATGTTGAGATAGGCTATCGGCATCGGGTCAATGACAGTTTGAGAGACAACCGTTTAGCACGTGTCAATAATTCTAATAATTATTATGTAAAAGCTCAACCCATTAAAACAGACAATAGTCAGCTAAGGGTGTATGCCAATTACAGGCGTCTTGAGGATATGATTGGAGATCGGCCGGATGAGGTAAGTCTGAATTCCAGATTGCAATACCAACATAAATTTTTTGATAAAAAGTTGTTATGGAACACTACCTACGAGACCAACAGTGCCAGTATTCCAAGGCAGGATTTTACCTACGTGGCGGTCAACCCTGGTCAGGGAAGCTTTACCTGGATCGATTATAATAATGACGGTATCCAAGACCTCAACGAATTTGAACAGGCGCAATTTCAAGATCAGGCTAGTTTTGTTAGGGTGCTGCTACCCAATCAGATATTCTTGCCTACCCACCAAAATAAATTTTCCCAAACCTTGACCTTAAATCCTATCGGATGGTCTGATCAACAGGGGCTTAAAAAGTTGTTTTCTCAATTTTATAACCAGACCAGTTACCTCATTGATCGCATGCTACCACGGGAAGGAGAAAATTTTGATCTCAATCCGTTTAATGAAAGCGATGATCAACTGGGTTTAAATCTCAGTTTCAGAAACAGTTTGTTCTTTAATCGAGGCAAGCAAAACTACACCACCAATTATACCTATTTAAGCAGTGCCACAGAAAATCTGTTAAGTATTGGCAGTCTGGCCGCCGAAATAGAGAGTCACCAGCTCAGTTTCTTGCATAAAATAGCCAATTCATGGCTAATCACGCTCAACGGACAAGCTGGATTTAACTCCAGCAAAAGCGAGAATTTCCCCAACCGTAATTTTAAGATTCAGGAATCACTTTTCAAACCCCAGATCTCCTATCTGTTTGATCAAAGCAATAGATTAGAGGTTTTCTATGAGTTGCAGCAAAAAAGGAATGAAATAGGTGATGTTGCCGACCTCCAACAACAGAATTTGGGTCTGGTTTGGGCATTTAATAAGGCACAACAATATGCGATCAATGGAGAGCTGAGATACGTGCGCAATGATTTTGAAGGCCAAGCCTTTTCACCTGTAGGTTTCCAAATGTTAGAAGGATTGCAACCAGGCACGAACTTTACCTGGTCTCTGCTTTTGCAAAAGAAGATTACCAATTTTCTGGATTTGAACCTCAGTTACAACGGAAGAGATAGTGAGACCGCACCTACTGTCCATACCGGGAGCGTCCAGCTAAAAGCTTACTTCTAGAATTCTTTCAAAATAGATTTATGGGCAAATCCAGTTTTTCCTAAACTACTGCGTACATGGTACCAATTACCGCTGCTTCCTAGTATGCTGACTTTTGATTGCTTTAAATCTTGTAGGATTTGACTAGCAGCATCCGGAGATTGACGTAGGTTGGCAGAAAAACCAGTGGCTGCCGGATCTTCCAGCCATGGTAGCGGTGGGGAAGAATCTGGAAGAGATGGTTGCCAGATATAGGGTTTCGGATCTACTGCCTTGCCATCTTGATAGATTCCAAAATGTAAATGCGGCGCTGTGGTTCTGGCATTTCCTGTATTGCCTACAAATCCGATCGTGTCACCCTTTATCACTTGATCACCGTGCTTCACATTCCAATCGTTGAGGTGTGCATAGTATTGTGCCAGGCCGATTTTTGTATCTCTGATCCAGATTTGTTTGCCACCTAAGCCACGATTTCTTATCGATGTCACCCTACCGTTTGAAACGGCAACTACCGGATGGCCCCTGGAGGCAAAAAGGTCATTTCCTTCATGGGACCTGGAACCTCCGTCTCTTGATGCGCCCCAAAAAGACTTGATGGAAGCGTTAGTTTTTCTTACCAGAGGAAACCCATAGTAGGCTTTTTTCTGCACCATCAGCTGTGCTTGCGATGTTACCCCTAATTGTGCTTGTAAAATAAGTCTCGGCGAGCTGCTGGCATGGGTGAAGTAGTTCAGCTCCAGACCGTTTTCTGTGATTTCGGCTTCTTCAAGCCAATTTTGTTTTTCGTCGTAAATTTCAAGTATCCAAGGTAAAGGTACCCCATCATCTGCTTTTAATTTGACCGACAGGATTTCGCCTTGAGCGATTTTTACCATATAACCTGAGGTAAATGCATTGGAAGAATCAGTGATCACCTGCTCGTAAAATGGCTTGTCAAGAATGATTTCGTCTTGTAGTGCTATTTCAAGCTTTTGATTCCAACGCTGCAGTATTTCGGGCTGCTTTTTTAGACTGCGCACATAGACTTCCCTTCTAGTGGGTTGAAGTAGAACATCTAAGAACTGCGGTTGATAGAAGTAGATATACGTAGCTAGGGAGAAGAGCAATAGCAGTATGAGCCATCCCCAATACCTTTTCAACCCTGCCATTTATTTTTGAATTATAAGGAAAGAAAGGCGTCCAGGGTGGTCGTTAGACCCGGATTGCTGGGGCGTGGTGCATTGTCGTCCACTAGCCTTCCATTTTGATCAAATAACATATATCTGGGGATGGAGTTCACATTGTTATCCTGAAATAACCGGGCTTTTGGATAGTTATGGGCCAAAAAACTGTTTTCAGTAATATCAAACTGTTGGGCAGCGTTTTTCCACATTTTCTCCTTGGTATCGATGGAAATGAATAAAAAGACCACGTCTTTGCCTTTGTAACTCTCCTGAAGTCGGTCTGAAAAAGGCATCATAGCTTTACAGGGACCGCACCAGCTTGCCCAGATGTCTAGGTAGATGACTTTCCCTTTATGTTGGGCGAGGACCTGATCTAGCGAACTATAATCGTCGTTCAAGTCGGTGAGGTGAATGGTGTCATTACTGGAGGTATCTGCTTGCTCCAATGTGATGCGTTCAGGGGCTTGAGCCTTCTCTTTTAGTTTTTCATTGCAGGAAATCATAAGTAAACTACAGATGAAAAAAATCATTTTGTTCATAGCATTTTTATTTTACGAAAATAAATATTTGACCAATTCTTCAATTTTTGAAAACGCCAGAATCTCGGTGCCTTTATTTTTAAAGTTTTGGCTGGCTGGCGCGATAAAAATCTTTTCAAAGCCTAGTTTGGATACTTCGTTGACCCGTTGTTCCATTCTGCTTACGGGACGTATCTCACCGCCCAGTCCAACCTCTGCACTGAAACAGTGTTGAGATGAGATTTCTAAATCAAAATTAGAAGATAGAATGGCTGCCACAACGGCGAGGTCGATGGCAGGATCGTCTACGGTAATACCGCCAGTGATATTTAAAAAAACATCCTTTTGTCCCAGTTTAAAGCCAGCTCTTTTTTCCAACACAGCCAGTATCATATTGAGTCTTTTCAAATTGTATCCTGTGGCACTGCGCTGCGGTGTACCGTAAACTGCTGTAGAAACCAGGGCTTGTACTTCTATCATCAATGGACGCATACCTTCCATGGTAGCGGCAATTGCTGTACCACTCAATGGATTCCCTCGTTGGGAAATCAATATTTCGCTTGGGTTGACTACCTCTCGCAAACCATGACCTAACATTTCATAGATGCCAATCTCGTGGGTACTCCCAAATCTGTTTTTTAGCGCCCTTAATATTCGGTAGGTGTGATTGCGATCACCTTCAAATTGTAGAACGGTGTCTACCATATGTTCCAAAATCTTTGGACCCGCGATATGCCCATCTTTGGTAATGTGACCGATCAACAGCACTGGGGTTGCAGTTTCTTTGGCAAATTTGATAAGTTCGCTGGTACACTCCCTAATTTGGGATACACTTCCTGGGGAGCTCTCAATATGGTCCGTCTGTAAGGTTTGGATAGAATCTATAATGACCACATCGGGCTCCACTTCTCCAATCTGCCTAAAAATGTTTTGCGTTTTGGTCTCAGTAAGGATGTAGCAATCCTTAACCTCCTTTTTAATTCGGTCCGCGCGCATCTTAATTTGCTGTGCACTTTCCTCTCCAGACACATAGAGTGTTTTAAACGGAAGGTTGAGGCACACCTGTAATAGCAGGGTTGATTTTCCTATGCCAGGTTCACCTCCTAATAAACTCACGGATCCGGGAACCAGACCACCGCCCAATACCCGATTAAATTCTGTATTTGTAGTATCCAGTCTGGGGTTCTCGCGCGCATCGATTTGAGAGATCAATTGTGGGGTTGGGGTACGCTTTCGCGAAAGCGTAGACTCCTTACTGCCTTGATCCCAGGAGGCTTTGTCCTGTTTTTGAACCACCTCCTCCACCAATGTATTCCATTCTTTACAAGAGGAGCACTGTCCCTGCCATTTGGCATGTTGAGCGCCGCAATTCTGGCAGAACCAGGTGGTTTTTGTTTTGGCCATTAATCTTTTTCCTGAAGCAATTCTACTTTATCCAATACGTCATCTTTGGTAATCCCTACTGCGGGCTCCAGAGCATAAGCCGCATTAAAGGCCTTGACAGCTCTGCTATTGCGTCCTAAACCTTCATACCCCAAACCTTCTACATAACGACCGTATAACAAGTCTGGATACTCCTTGTGGGCCATATCGCCTATGTCGATGAGTTGTTCCCAGTCTTCTTTGGCAGCAACATAATCTGCGATGGTGACTAAATCCACCAGTCTCAATTTCATCTCCACACCATAGACCTCTCTGATGTAATCATATTTGCTCTGGATGCGGTCAATAACGCTGACCATATCCTTGGTTTTTTCCTTGCCTTTAAATTTTTCTTCTTCAGCCAGATCTTCTTTCATCAACACATCTTCATCGATCAATTGATATTCTTTAAAGATAAAATCCAAGCCTCTGGGAATGGCTTGTCCGGCCACAGAATATTTATTGGTATCCGTAAGGGCGTCGTGTTTGACGTGTACCTTGTTATTGGTCTGGAACAGTGAATCAGCCTGGCTGTCCATCATATCTTTGACAATGGCATCGCGCTTGGCCGTAGCTACATAAAAGAATTGGTGCTGATCGAGTTCTCCCAATTTGTTGACCAGGTTATTTTGAATGAGTTCGGAGTATTGTGGTTCGATCTGGATAAACGCATCGATTTTTACATCCTTGCGCATCAAATAGTAGCTGGCGAGATTGGCGGTGATATCTTTACCTACAATAACGGTAAATGGCGCAGTGCGAAATTCCTCCTCCATCGTTGCTTTAATTTCCATCAAAAAGCCCATGAATTTACCAGCTTGTTCAGTAGGGAGGCCTTTGTTGAAATCAATGGCTGTCTCGTCCCATCGACTTTCACGCTGATTGATCCCGACTACCAGCGCTTCTGGCATTTGATCCCAATAGCTCAAGTAGTCAACCATCCCAGCAACTGGTTCAAATAGATAATCTCCATCCAGAACGATAATGAGCGGGTACGTTTTTTCTACATTTTTTGAATAATTGCGAGGTTTGAGAATTTTGACATTGCGTTCAGAACCCAGTATTTCACTGGGAAAACTGCGGTACATGGCTTGACCTGATGTCAGGGCCACGCAAAAAAACAGGCTGGCCAGTAGGAATAAGCTTTTCATGATTTGGTTTTATGCAGCGGAATTTACAATTATTTCGTCATTTCCGGTAACAGAAGGAAAATCAACAGCCTTTGAATCCCTAACTATTTGATGTTTATCGATGGCGGGTGGTCTGTTGAAATGATAACAACACAAAAGACAATAGCCCATACACAAGCACCAACAATGTTTGAGAGATCCAAAGTATCCAACCAAAGGAAGTCCCTAGTGTTTCGGGTACATTAAAAAACAATAAAACTGCAGCGATGAATAAAGGATAAGCTCCAAAACCGCCGTTGGTAAAAGCTACCGCAAAGCTACCAGCTACAAAGGCACACAAAATGGCGGGTATTGCTATCGAGGAAGTTCCAGGAAGGGCAAATGTGCTGATGTAGAACATCAATACGTACATTCCCCAAATAAATAGTGTATGACCTAAATAGGCCCATTTTTGTTGCATGGTCCATATGGTGAAAAAGCCGTCCTGTATACCTCTCAAAAATCCCTTGATTTTCCCCATAAGATTTAAGTATCTGAGTAGGATAATCAGAATGGACAAAATAACCAGGGCTACCACACCGTAAATCAATAATTGTTGGGTATCCGCTTTCGCGAAAGCGTCACTCAACAAGCCCCAGAAAAACTGTATAATTTCATCCCCGGCCATAGAAATCGCTGTCACACTGATGATCAACAGGATGATCAAATCCAATACCCGCTCTGCGATGATGGTCCCAATAGCTTTGTCAAATGCAATACCACTGTGACGATTAACGATAGCAGCTCTTGAAATCTCACCACTTCTGGGAATAAATATATTCATAGCATACCCTACACCGATGGCCATGATATTGGTGATCAATTTAGGAGTTTTTCCTAGTCCGTCTAGCATATAATTCCATCGCCAAGCCCTGGAAAGATGACTGGCAAGAGCTATCAACATAGATAGTAATACCCAACGATAGTCTGCCATTTTGATGTAAGTGTAGATATCGTTGCGCTGATCATCTGTAAATTGATGATAAGAATAATAGATGAGGAATACCCCAAGAGAAAGTGGGAGTAGGATTTTGAGTAATTTGAAGATCTTATTTTTCACCTCTTAGGAAAGGCTGTTATCTTCTTCATTAGGAAAAAGAAGGGTGGGTTTGAAGTTCCGTGCCTCTTCCATGGTCATTTGAGCATAGCAGATCAAGATAAGAACATCTCCTGGCGCTACCAATCTGGCTGCAGCACCATTCAAGGTGATTTCCCCACTACCACGAGGTCCAGGAATGGCGTAGGTTTCAAGACGCGCACCATTGTTATTATTAACGATTTGCACCTTTTCTCCTTCCACTATATTGGCACCATCCATCAAATCTTCATCAATAGTGATACTGCCTATATAATTAAGATCGGCGCCAGTGACTTTGACGCGATGGATCTTGGATTTTACGACTGTAATTAACATGCTGCAAAGATACAATTTAGTCGATAAACCGTCTTGACCGATTTAAAATTTCACCGAAGGTGCAAAGTCATGTAAGTTAGTTTGATGACTGCTGTTTTGAAAGCGGGATATTATCGATCAGCCTGACGCCTTCCAAGTGGGCTACTACAAATAGTCTGTAGGAAGCATTTGGTGATGTTGAACTTGCAGGTTGTAGCGTGCTTTCGTCTGCAATAACAGCGTATTCCAGGTCCAGATTGGGCTGTTCATTGTAAAGCTCTTTAACCATTTCCAGGGTTGAGGTAATATTATTTGCCCGGAAGTGATCGGCCGCGATACGTAAAGATTTGTAAATAAAGCCAGCTTCCTTTCTCGCGGCAACAGTAAGACGTTCATTGCGAGAACTCATCGCCAGACCGTGTGTTTCACGCTCTATTGGACATCCCACAATCTCGATATTTTGCGGGAGTTGATCGACTAATTTTCTGATAATCTGTAATTGTTGAAAATCCTTCTCGCCGAAAAAGGCCTTGTCAGGCCGTATCACATTAAAGAAAAATTCCAATATCGTACCCACGCCGTCAAAGTGTCCTGGTCTGTTTGCGCCTTCCATCACCAGATCCAGACCATCGAAGTCATATTTTTTGGCCTCCGGTCGCTGACCATATACGTCTTCCACGTTAGGGTGGTAAATAATTAAGCTTTGGTCGTTAAAGTGTTGTTGAAGCAGTTGAACATCAGCGTCTAAATCCCTCGGATATTTTTCTAAATCTTGCTTATTGTCAAATTGGGTTGGATTGACGAAAATAGAAACTACGAGATGGGAGCAGTGCTCCAGGGCGGTTCTCATGAGGGACAAGTGGCCTTGATGCAGAGCACCCATGGTAGGAACAAATCCCAAGCTAAATTCAGGGTGAATATGCTCATTCAGATATGCAGTAAGCGATGTATGGGATGTAAACCTCATGTTATTATCCGTTAAAAACAGCCTACAAACATACGGTTTACCTAACAAAGTGCAAGAAATTGCTTATTTTTGCACCTTGCTAAAAGTTAGGCAACTATAATTCGATTTATGAAGGAAAAAAGAGTCCTATACGTATCCTCAGAAGTAATACCTTATCTACCCGAAACTGAAGCATCCTCGATGTCTTATTTTGCTCCCAAAATGGTCAATGATCGCGGTGGACAAATTAGAATTTTTATGCCCAGGTTTGGAAATATTAATGAAAGACGGCACCAACTTCATGAGGTGATTCGTTTGAGCGGTATGAACCTCATCATTAATGATCTGGATATGCCTTTGATTATTAAGGTGGCTTCTATTCCTAAGGAGCGTATGCAGGTTTATTTCATAGATAACGAGGATTATTTTAAACGAAAAGCCACATTGACCGATGAGGATGGCAATCTCTTTGAGGACAATGATGAACGTGCTATCTTCTTTGCCAAAGGTGTGATTGAGACCGTCAAAAAGTTAAATTGGGCTCCAGATATCATTCATGTACACGGCTGGTTAGCATCGCTACTGCCATTGTATCTTAAAAACTACTACGGTAGTGACCCGCTTTTTGAAGATAGTAAAATTGTGACTTCCATTTATAATCAATCCTTTGAAGGCTCGTTATCTGAAGACATGATAGAGAAATTGCAGTTTGATGCATTGGATGAAGGTGTACTGGAACATTTCAAAGAGCCTACTTACAACAACCTAATGATGAGCGCGGTAAAGTATAGTGATGCCATCATTAAAGGTTCAGAAGAATTGGATAGCACCATTGAAAACTATATTGACAAACAGGAGAAGCCTGTTCTAAAATACTATCCCCCCGAAGAGTTTGCTGATGCCTATGAAGAATTTTATCTCGACAAGGTATTGAACGAAAAAGAAGAAGCTTAGAAAAATGAAAAAATGTATTTGGAATGTCATGATTTTTATCATGGCGATCACGGGATTGGTGTCCTGTGACAATGAGTTGACACCATTGGGAGAGGACTTTCTTGGTGTTGACCCAGATGGCGTGATTCAAGAAATTAGTTATGATGTCAAGGCTTATTCTGTAAGCGTAGGCCCTGTACAAACCAACACTTTTGATTCATACCCTCTGGGAATATATGCTGATCCCGTATATGGTAATTCTACCTATGACTTTGTTGTACAATTGAATTCTCAATTAAATAATCCACAAATTCCAGAAGGTTCTACATTGACGGAGGTCAGACTTGAAATCCCTTATTTTTCAAGAGCAGTAGGAAGAGAGGGTGAGGCGACTATATACGAGTTGGATTCCCTCTATGGCAATCAGCCAATCGATATAAACGTTTATAGGAACAATTATTTTCTAACCTCCCTTGACGCTCAGGACCTGTCCCAAAGAGCAGTGTATTATTCAGATTTTGAAAGCGAAATCAATGCTATCCGAGGAGATGTAGTGCTTTCTATTGACAATTTTATTCCGAGTGAAGATGAGATTGTTGTTGAGGAGATCGATCCAACTACTAATGAAACTACCGTTGTCGAGCGTAAAACGCCAAGATTAATTGCAAACATTTCTCTGGAAACTTGGAAAGATCTGTTTTTTATTACGGATGTCGACGGAGACATCACTGGCGTAAGGCCTGAACTTGCTAATAACAATTCATTCCAAGACTATTTTAGAGGCTTATACTTTAATGTGGAGTCAGCGGGTACCAGCAATGGAAATTTGGTACATCTTGACCTCAGGAATGGTTTTATAGACTTTGTGATTGCTATTCCAGACGTGAATGATGTTGATAACGACCAGGATACATCAGAAACAATCGACTCCAATTTTAGATTTAATTTTTCTGGTAATATAGCAGGTTTCATTCAAAATGATTTTGATGCCTCTATTGCTAATGCCATCCAGGAGTCCAATAATGCACAGTCAACTGATGAAGGTGCCGAAAACCTCTATTTGAAAGGTGGTCCAGGGAGCCTGGCGGTGTTGGAATTATTTGGTCAAGCTACCACAGACACGCAGCCTGAGGCTCCTGAACTTTCAGATCTAATTGAAAATAATTGGTTGATCAACGAGGCATCTATTGAATTTTATGTCAACCAAGATCTCGTAAACGCAGGTACAACTGAACCCAATCGTATTCTTATTTATAATTATGAGAATAATAGATTGTTGGCAGATTATGACCTGTCACAAAATAGAGCTGGTTTAGCGTCCAATCTTAGACATTTGGGCCCCTTACAACGTATAGATGATGAAGATGATACCACTGCAGGTGTCAAGTATAAAATTACCATTACCCAACACTTGAATAATATTATTCGAGGATTTACTGATAATGATCGATTGGCTATTGTGGTTTCGCAAGACGTCTCTCTCATTGGAAATGTAGAAGTTAAACAAGGTAATCCCGACCTTGAATTGATACCAGAATCTACCGCGATATCCCATGAAGGAACAATACTTCATGGTAGTAACGCAACGGATATGACACTGCGTCCTAGATTGAAGGTATTCTACTCAGAAACCCAAGGGAACTAATTTAATCGAATTTTATGTGTGGAATTGTTGGATATATAGGTCAGCGAGATGCATACCCTATAGTTTTAAACGGATTGAAGCGATTGGAATATCGCGGATACGACAGCGCGGGAATCGCGATTTATGATGGGAACGAACTCAAGTTCTCTAAAACCAAGGGAAAAGTATCTGACCTTGAGGAAAAATTGGAATCAGAGATTTCCTCTCATGGAAATATAGCCATTGGACATACCCGATGGGCCACACATGGTGTTCCAAATGACGTTAATTCACACCCACATTTTTCCAACACCGGGGACTTGGTGATTATCCACAACGGTATTATTGAGAATTACGAGCCTCTGCGTCAGGAACTGACTAATCGTGGTTACACCTTTACTTCAGATACAGATACAGAAGTACTTGTGAACCTAATCGAGGATGTAAAGAAAAAAGAAAAGGTCAAGTTGGGGAAGGCCGTTCAAATTGCCTTGAACCAAACTATTGGTGCTTATGCCATAGCGGTATTTGATCGTAACAAACCTAACGAGATAGTTGTTGCCAGACTAGGATCGCCATTGGCTATTGGCGTAGGAGAAAACGAATTTTTTATCGCCAGTGATGCAAGTCCGTTTCTGGAATTTACCAAAAATGCGATCTATTTGGAAGACGGAGAAATGGCTGTAGTGCGCACGCATAAAGACATGAAGATTCGTAAAATCCACGATGACTCTTTAGTAGACCCTTACGTCCAGGAGCTTCAGATGAATCTGGAGCAAATTGAAAAAGGCGGTTATGAGCATTTTATGCTCAAAGAAATCTATGAGCAACCTCACGCCATTAAAGATACTTTCAGAGGACGCATGTTGGTTGATAAAGGTATAATCAAGATGGCCGGTATCGATGAGCATATCGATAAATTTATCAATGCCAAGCGAATTCTGATTGTGGCTTGTGGTACCAGTTGGCATGCCGGGTTGGTAGCCGAGTATATTTTTGAAGAATTGGCCCGAGTTCCAGTAGAAGTAGAGTACGCCTCTGAATTTCGCTACAGGAACCCTGTCATCAATAAAGATGATGTCCTTATCGCTATCTCTCAAAGTGGCGAGACGGCAGATACCATGGCAGCTATAAAATTGGCCAAAGAGCAAGGTGCTTTTGTCTTTGGTGTTTGTAATGTGGTTGGTAGTTCGATCTCCAGAGAGGCTCATGCAGGAGCTTATACCCATGCAGGACCGGAAATTGGCGTGGCTTCAACCAAGGCATTTACGACACAAATTACAGTACTTACTTTGATTGCGCTTCAATTGGCCAAAAGAAAAGGGAAGATATCCACGAGCCAATTACATACTTACCTCCAAGCCCTTGACGCCATCCCGGGTAAAGTGGAGCAGACCTTGAAATCCAACGATCATATTGAAAAAGTAGCGGCCATTTACAAGGACGCCAAGAACTGTCTGTATCTGGGTCGTGGATTCAATTTCCCGGTAGCCCTAGAAGGTGCCTTAAAACTTAAGGAAATTAGCTACATCCATGCTGAAGGTTATCCGGCTGCAGAAATGAAACATGGACCTATCGCCTTGATCGATGAAGAAATGCCGGTAATTGTAATCGCTACCAGAAAAGGTCACTACGAAAAGGTGGTAAGCAATATTCAGGAAATCAAATCCAGAAGCGGTAAGATCATCGGTATCGTTACTGAGGGTGATGTGGATGTGCGCAATTTGGCGGATCACGTGATCGAGGTGCCAGATACCATCGAATTCCTGACGCCACTGCTCACGACTATTCCGTTGCAGTTACTCTCCTATCAAATCGCAGTGATGTTAGGTAAAAATGTGGACCAGCCACGTAACCTGGCTAAAAGTGTTACCGTAGAGTAATCTACTGTCATCATTCCATAAAAAAACGCCCTTTTAAAGGGCGCTTTTTTATTTGTCGGAATTTGACTGAGTGGATAGAAGGGCTGGCAGTTCCCAATTTTTCCCAAATATGTTGGTGTTGCTGTTAAGCTGTAGTTAAACGTGGTAAGTAAGGAGCGCAGGCCTATACTAAACTTCCATATCAGACGTAGTCTATAATTCAAAAAAATCCCTATTATGAAAAAAGTAAAAATTTTGGGTATCGCTCTATTTGCAGCGGCCCTATTCGTTGGAAATTCTAGTTTTGCCCAGGATGGCAAAATGAAAGATGAGAAAATGAAGGAGAAAACCGTCATGGTGGGCGGCGCGGCTATGTGCCCTTCCAAAAACATCGCTGAAAATGCCTCACAATCTGCTGATCATACCACCTTAGTAGCTGCTGTAAAAGCTGCTGGATTGGTCGATACACTGGCCGGCGAAGGTCCATTTACGGTATTTGCCCCAACCAATGCAGCTTTTGATGCCTTGCCAGAGGGAACCGTAGCCTCTTTGTTAGAACCAGAAAATAAGGAACAGCTGGCAGGTATTTTAACCTACCATGTCGTTGCTGGCAATTACTCGGCCAAAGATGTAAAAAAATTGGTGACAGCTAATAATAATAAAGCCATTGTCCCTACAGTAAGTGGGAGTACGATCACCTTGTCCATGGATGATGGAAAAGTTTATGTGACGGATACCAGTGGTAATACCGCTCAGGTTATTATTGCCGACGTTGATCAATCCAATGGTGTGATTCACGTAGTCGATGGCGTGCTTCTACCTAAAGGTTAATTTATCCCTCTACAATCAGAAACCCCAAGATGTTGATTCTTGGGGTTTTTTATTGGTGCATACTTTAGAGAAAAACTTATGCCGTAAAGCGTTCATCTGCCTCCATTATTTCCCCACAATTGTCGCAGGTGCGCAATTCTTTTGAGCCATAGAATTCTTTGAATCTGGGGAGAAAATCCTTTTCTATATCCTCTAGTACAAAAAAAGTTTCATGTAACTTATGGTTGCAGTTATCGCAATACCATAACAATCCATCTACGGCACCGGCATCCAACCGCTTACGTTCAATCACCAATCCAATGGAGTTTTCATGGCGTACTGGAGAATGCGGAATTTTGGCTGGGTGCAGATACATATCACCTGGTCCTAGTTTCATCGTGCGTTTTTGGCCTTCATCCTGTACATGGACTTCAATCTGGCCTTCAATCTGATAAAATAATTCTTCCGTTTCATTGTAGTGATAATCTTTTCTGGCATTGGGTCCAGCAACAATCATAACAATATAGTCACCTGCATCACGGTAAAGATTTTTGTTGCCCACGGGTGGCTTTAATAAATCTCGATTTTCCTCGATCCATTGGTGCAGATTGAATGGGGCTTGAATAGGCATGACTTTGGTTTAGGTTTAAAGATAGCAAATTTAGCAAGGGTACGTTGCCTATTGATCCAATGACTTTTTGATTTCCTGCATCAATTGGTCTCCTCCTGAGGACAGAATGTGTGCAGATTGCGCTTTCGCGAAAGCGATAAGATCAGCTTCCTCCTGTAAGTTATTCCAAGCCATTCTTTCCTGAACATCTAAACGTTTCTTTCCGTCAAGACTGAGCAAACATCCCTTAAAATGAAGTTGACCAGCCTCTACTTGTGCCAGAGCTCCAATGGGGGCCGTGCATCCGCCCTCTAGCTCTCTTAGAAATATGCGCTCGATGTTGACACAGGTTTCGGTGGTTTGATCGTTTAAGGGCTTTAATGCTTCCAGTAAATCTGTATGTTTTCCCATGGCCGCCACCATCATTGCGCCTTGGGCAGGAGCCGGAATAAAACTATCGAGGTCGGCGGATTCAAATCCGTAGGTTGATTTGAGCTGACCCAGTAGTCCAATACGATCCAGCCCTGCTTTGGCAAAGATCGCTGCATGCCAGTCCTGATTCTTGTGTAATTTAGACAAGCGCGTATTGACATTACCGCGCAGATCAACCACCTTATGATGCGAATACATATGAAGCCATTGAGATTTACGCCTTAAACTACCAGTGGCAATGGTGATGGAGTCATCTGGGTTAAAACCTTTTTTATACACCAAAAGATCCTTGTGAGACGCCCGAGTGAGAATCGCTGCCTGCACCATTCCTTTAGGCAATCGTGTAGGGACATCCTTGAGACTGTGAACGGCGATATCTATTTCCCCTTTGATCAAGGCAAGGTCCAGGGTTTTAGTAAAAATACCAGTAATACCCATTTCATATAATGGCTCGTCCAGGTTGAGATCGCCTTGTGATTTGACCGGATGTAGTTGAGTAGGCTGACCTAGAGCCTCCAATTGTGCCTGCACAGTTTTTGCTTGCCACATGGCGAGTTCGCTATCACGTGTGCCTATTCTGATAATTTTTTCCAATGCCATAGAATCTTTACAACAATTTTAAAAGCACGCCTTCTCGCTGCCTTAAAAGCAGCCAAGAAATGCCCAAAATAATGAGAGAGACAAAGGTAATGTAAAGGAAACTCACCAATTGTCCTATTACCATCAGCGGCTCAAACCATATGAAATCCTGACTTATATAATCCCGGTGGAAAGAGCTTATCGTGATCGTCATAACCTCCATCCAATAATTACAAGACATAAAAAGTGCAATAACTCCCAAAACAACAGGTTTTCTTCCCCATATAGGTTGAAACAAAATTAGCGGACTCAACAATCGCAAAACGAGTAGCGAGATGTTGATTACAGCATATTCACCGAACAGGTGTTGGTGGGCGACCCAATCCTGACCTTGAGCCACTTGAATTCCGATATAGATCCAGTGCAGCGTAAAGCTGATGATGAGCAGTAGTCTGAAAATCTCAATGCTTTGTTTTCTCAATTCGGCCTGGCGTATGGTCAAGGCTAAAAAAAATAGTAAAATAAATGCACCAGGTTGTACAAATAATTGAAAAAGGTAATAAACGCTGGTTTCCAAAAAGTTCATGTCAAGGCTTAGGAAGCAAGATCTTCCAATTTAAAAACCCTGTTTAGTAAATTGATAGCTTCATCAGTATTGACCTCTTCGTCCCTGAGGTGGTTGGCAAAATGACCTGCAATTTTTTGAATAATCTTGTCGGCAATCAAATCTGCTTGCTGCTGGTCAAAATTTTCAATTTTGGTACGGTTGCTCTTGATCTCGGCCTCCTTGATGGTAGCTAGTTTAGTTTTTAAAGCATGCATGGTAGGTGCAAAACTCCTGGATTCTTGCCATTTTTTAAAGTCGGCTTGTATAGTACTAATAATGTGCTGTGCTTGAGGGATAAAATTTTCCCGATTCTGCAAAGTGCGATTGGTAATGTTGGACAGCTCATCCAGATGCACCAAGCTTACATTGTCCAGTTGGAGCACATCTTCATGGACGTTTTTGGGAATGGACAGGTCCAAAATTAGTAAAGGTCTGCTGGTGTGAATCAGGTCCTTTGAAATAGTTGGATTCTGGGCTCCAGTAGCAACAATTAAGATATCGGATTGTGCAATTTGTTCCTCCAGCTCAGCATAGTCCTTAACGACCAGATCAAACTTACCTGCCACACGTTCTGCCTTGTCCTTGGTACGATTGATCAAGGTGATTTTTTTATTCTCGGTGTGCTTGATCAGGTTTTCACAAGTGTTGCGACCTATTTTCCCTGTGCCAAATAACAAGATGTTTTGATGTGTTCCCGGCCTGAAGTTTTCTAAAATGTACTGCACACTGGCAAAACTTACTGAGGTGGCACCACTACTAAGATCGGTTTCAGTTTTGATACGTTTGCTGGCTTGGATCACCGCATTGATCAATCTTTCCATATAGGGATTGATCAATTGGTATTTTTTTGATTTTTTAAAGGCCAACTTCAACTGTCCGATGATTTCAAAATCCCCCAAAATCTGACTGTCCAACCCTGTACCTACCTGAAATAAATGGTCATTGGCCTTATCATTTTTATAGACGTAGGCAATTTTTTCAAATTCCTCCACCGTACCGTGCGAATGCTCACAAAGAAGTTTGATCAGTTGGAATGGGTGTTGCGCAAATCCGTATAATTCGGTGCGATTACAAGTAGAGATAACCGCTAGAGAAGGTATTCCCTCGCTGCGGGCTTGTTTCAATACTTTATCCGTAGCAGCTGGGCTCAAAGAGAATGCACCGCGCATCTCGGCATCTGCCTTGCGGTAACTCACTCCGATAGCATAAAAAGAAAAAGGTCTTCCGGCTACTGCCCCCATATGGTCTTTACGTACGATCCTGCAAAATTAACAGAGGTTCAAGTTTAAAAATAACGCTAGAGGTTCGTTTTTCGTCGCTATACGTTACATTTGTCTCATCTGACTGTATTATAGCTCATTATTGCTAGGGATGACGCTTGCGCGAAAGCAGATCCTCTATTATTTAGAGTCGTTTTAAATAAGTAACCTTATGGAAAATATCGCTAAAGGTGCCGCCGAAGTCACCATCATTGAAGATGGATTTCATGTCATCAGAATTAAAAATGAAGGCAAGGAACCCATCCCTTTTTTACATGAAATTGACAGCAGTTTTCTTCAATTTCATTTTTGTCTCAAAGGATTAGTACAATTAGCCTTTAATGAGGGAAGCTACAAATTGGACTTGCGCGAACAAAATAGTTATTTGCTTTACAATCCATCCAGGGATTTACCTATCGATCTCCAATTGGCGCCGGGCTCGTGGTTCATCTCTTTGCTTGTTTCCATCAAGAAATTTCATTCACTTTTTTCGCCAGACGCTCAGCACGTGAGTTTTCTCAGTCCAGAAAATAAAGACAAGAAATATTATGTCGATGGCAAAATCTCTCCGTCGATGGCCGTAGCTCTGCACCAACTGATGAATTATAATCTGAACGATACCATCAAGCAGCTCTATTTTAAAGGTAAATCCTATGAGTTATTGTCCCTGTATTTTAATACAGAGGAAGCCAATGTGGATGCTTGCCCATTTTTGGCCGATGAGGAGAACATGAGAAAAATTAAACACGCCAAGGAAATCATTATTGAACGCATGACGGATCTGCCGTCACTGAACGACCTGGCTCTTGAAATCGGATTGTCACTTAAAAAATTAAAGGAAGGATTTAAAGAAGTTTACGGAGATACCGTTTACGGATTTGCCCTGGATCACAAGATGGATTATGCTCGGCAGCTCCTGGATAGTGGCCAACACAATGTAAACGAGGTGGGCTTAAAAGTAGGATACAGCACCGCAAGCCATTTTATCAGCGCTTTTAAGAAAAAGTACGGTACTACCCCAAAAAAGTATATCTCCAATTAGGTGAGGTTGAAGGTCTGATTAATTTCCAATAAAGTTTTATTTTTAGTCTTGTCTAAATATTATTTTACAAGAATCAAATAAAAGATTTACCTTTACCGTATGCATTCGGTATCTGAAGAAAATTATATCAAAACCATTTATCACCTGCAAGAGGGGAGTGCGTTGGTTTCTACCAATGAGATCGCAACACGCATGAATACCAAGGCTTCATCTGTGACGGATATGTTAAAGAAGCTGGCCGATAAAAATCTGGCCGAGTATATTCCATACCGTGGTGCCAGACTGACAGAGAACGGATGGACCTGCGCGGTACAGATCATTAGGAAACACCGTTTGTGGGAGGTGTTTCTGGTACAGAAACTCAATTTTGCCTGGGATGAAGTGCATGATGTGGCCGAACAACTGGAACACATTCAATCCCGTAAACTCATTAATGAACTGGACAAATTACTGGGTTATCCAAAGCGCGATCCCCATGGTGATCCCATTCCAGACCAGCACGGTAATTTTGAAAAAACACACAAGACTCTCGTATCACAGCTGAATAAGGGCGATCGTGGTACCCTGGTGGGAGTAATGGATAGTTCCAGTCAATTCCTCAAATATTTGGATAAGCACCAGATACAATTAGGAACAAGTATTCAAATATTGGATCGTGAGGAATTTGATCAGTCTTTTTCTATTCAAGCTAACGACAAAACACTGCAAATATCTGAACAGATCGCAGATAACCTTTATCTAAAACTACAGGAATGAAAAAACATGTACTCTTTACATTGATACTGCTTACCAGTATGATCCTCTGTGCCCAAAACGAATCAACGGATATCGGCCCGCTGGTGACTGACCGACCAGATGCTACAGAATCCCCTAGTCTGGTAAGAAAAGGATTCTTACAGATTGAAACTGGAGGATTTTATACGGAAAGTGGAGATGATGATTTTAAAGTAAAGGAAACTACCTATAATACGACTTTGCTACGCTACGGATTACTTGATAATATGGAGTTACGAATTGGCTTAGACTATCGCTCAACAGCTTTTGAAGCTGATGGAAATGAAATCGGCGAAGATCTAAACGGCACTTCTCCATTGCTATTAGGTGCCAAGATCGGTATAGCGGATGGTGACGGCTGGAGCCCCAAAATTGCCCTACTTGGACACCTTACCATGCCGTTTAGTGCCAGTTCAGATTACAAACCTGAACAGACGGGCATGGACTTCAGGTTCTCTTTTGACCACACGATCAACGACAAATCTGGTATTGCTTATAACATCGGAGCCAGGTTAGGGCCTGATAATCCCGAACTGGCCTATTTGTACACCTTGGCTTATGGTTATGACCTGACCAAAACCATTGGCTTTTATGTGGAGTTATACGGCGATTTTCCAGAAGATAGTAGTGCCAATCATTTGTGGGATGCTGGATTCACTTATTTGGCTACCGATGATTTGCAGTTTGACCTCACCTTTGGCTCTGGAATCACAGAAGGTCAAAACTTGTTATTGAGTGCTGGGTTGAGTTACAGAATTCGCAAGAATTAAAGAATTATCTGATGTGGTCATATCGCTTTCGCGAAAGCGAACTTCTATCAAGCATCAGATGAGATCAACGCTCTCAATTCAAATGAATATTAAATATGTAGATATGAAAAGACTATGGATGGTGTTAAGCTTATCCCTGCTTTTGGGCGCTTGTGCCGACAATACCAAAAAAGAAGGTTTACCGGAGCATCTTTCTGTTGTGACTACGACTACCATGATCACAGATATGGTTGAGCAGATCGGTGGTGATGCTATTGAAGTCCAAGGCTTGATGGGCAGTGGGGTCGATCCTCACCTGTACAAGGCCAGCGAAGGAGACGTGACCAAACTCTACAATGCAGACTTAATTATTTATAACGGGTTGCACCTGGAGGGTAAGTTGGTAGAGGTTTTTGAAAAAATGAACGAGCAGGGTAAAAAAACCTTGGCAATCAGTGATGCACTGGATCAAAGCACGCTGATAGGGAGTGATTATTTTGCCAGCAGTTATGATCCGCATATCTGGTTTGAGATTGATTATTGGACCCAAATGACTTCCTATGTCACTGAAGAATTGAAGAAAATAGCACCGAAGCATGCAGAAACTTTTGAATCCAATAGCCAGAATTACCTGAAGCAGATCAACGCTTTAAAAACTGAACTCACAGCATCGATTGGTCAGTTGCCTGAAAACCGTCGAATACTGGTCACTGCCCACGATGCCTTTAATTATTTCGGTCGCAGTTTTGGCTTTCAGGTAGTGGGGCTGCAAGGACTGTCAACAGCTACAGAAGCTGGGGTGCAAGACGTCCAACGCATGACTCAATTTATTATTGACAATAAGATTAATGCAATTTTTGTAGAAAGCAGTGTGCCTAGACGCACAGTAGAAGCCTTGCAGGCTGCGGTCAAAGCCCAGGGACACGAGGTCGCAATTGGTGGCGAACTCTTCAGCGACGCGTTGGGTAGTGCCGGTACTCCCGAAGGGACTTATGTTGGAATGTATAAACATAATGTGGAAACCATTGTTAAAGCCCTTAAATGATGTCTGAAAAAATCGCCGTTGCCGTAGATGACCTGACCGTCGCCTATAATTACAAACCTGTTTTATGGGACATCGATCTTTCTATACCTGAAGGTGTGCTGATGGCGATTGTCGGGCCTAATGGAGCTGGTAAATCCACTTTGATCAAATCCATTTTGGGAATTATCGATCCGATTGCTGGCTCAGTAAAAATTTATGGTAAACCCTATAGCAAACAACGGGACCAAGTAGCTTATGTACCGCAGAAGGGTAGTGTAGACTGGGATTTTCCAACAACCGCGCTGGATGTGGTAATGATGGGTACCTATGGTGCACTGGGTTGGATCAAACGACCTGGAAGCAAGCAGAAAAAACAATCCCTGGAGGCACTTGAAAAAGTGGGTATGCTGGCCTTCAAAAACAGACAGATCAGCCAGCTTTCAGGTGGCCAACAACAACGTATTTTTCTGGCCAGGGCGCTGGTGCAAAATGCCGCAATCTATTTTATGGACGAGCCTTTTCAAGGGGTGGATGCGACTACTGAAATTGCCATCATCAATATCTTGAAAGAGTTGCGCAAAGCCGGTAAAACGGTCATTGTGGTTCACCATGATCTTCAAACTGTTCCAGAATATTTTGATTGGGTAACCTTTTTAAATGTCAAACATATCGCCACCGGTCCTGTCAAAGATATTTTCAATGATGACAATCTGACTAAAACCTATGGTATCAATTATAAAGTAGCAGTGCAACAGTAACTTCTCTAGAATAAGACTCCCAGTATGGAACTTACAGACTTCTTTACCAATTATACTTTGCGCACCATCACCTTGGGAACAGCGGTCTTGGGTGCTATATGTGGTATGTTAGGTAGCTTTGCTGTGTTGCGTAAACAGAGTCTGCTGGGAGATGCCATTTCTCACGCTGCATTGCCAGGTATCGCTATTGCATTTTTGATTACTAGCGCCAAAGATTCCAATATTTTATTGCTGGGCGCTTTGGTCAGTGGACTTATTGGTGTTTTCTGGATCAGAGGGATCATCACAAAAACTCATTTAAAAACGGATACCGCATTAGGCTTGATCCTCAGCCTTTTTTTTGGGTTCGGTATGTTGCTGCTGACTTACATCCAAAAACAACCCAATGCCAACCAGGCCGGATTGGATAAATATCTTTTTGGTCAGGCTGCGACTTTGGTCGAGAGCGACGTACGGCTGATGCTGATTGTGACAGGAATTAGCCTTATCATACTTTTGTTGTTTTGGAAGGAGTTTAAGTTGCTCTTATTTGATAAGAATTATGCCTTGACCTTGGGTTTTAATACCCGATTTATTGATGGATTGATCAGTTTTTTAATTGTGCTGGCAATTGTCATCGGTCTGCAAACCGTGGGCGTTGTGTTGATGAGTGCCATGTTGCTTGCACCAGCCGCAGCGGCTAGACAGTGGACCAATAGTTTAGGAGTTATGGTTGGGCTAGCTGCCATTTTTGGCGCATGCTCTGGCGTATTTGGAACTGCTATTAGTGCAAGTCAGCCCGGCTTATCCACAGGTCCAGTAATTGTCTTGGTCGCTGCCGTTTTTGTTACCGTATCATTTATTTTCTCTCCAGAACGAGGTATCTTATTTAAACAACTGCGGTTGATACGGAATCGGCGGGAGCTGGAACTTAAAAAGACACTTTATTTCATGTACGATATCGTTCGTAAACATGAAGATGTTTCCCGACCACATGCCATACGGATTTTGAACAATTTTCAGGGGTTCACTAAAAATACCTTGTCGCAATTGGCCGAAAAAGATTGGATAACCATTCAAGGCCAGAATTGGTCCATGACCTCCACAGGTTTTGAGACTGCGGCCAACTTGTACAATAAAAATCTACCCGAGCCATGAATCCGATGCTGGAAATACAATTGATTGCAGCAGTAACAGCTGCCGCTTGTGCCGTTCCTGGGGTGTTTTTGGTACTGCGTAAAATGGCCTTGATCAGTGATGCTATAAGTCACTCCATTCTTCCGGGAATCGTGATCGGATTTTTTATTACCCATGATTTGGCTTCACCCTGGTTGATCATATTGGCTGCATTCAGCGGTATCATAACGGTGGTGCTGGTCGAAATGATTCAAAAAACAGGCTTGGTCAAAGAGGATACCGCCATAGGATTGGTATTTCCAGCCTTGTTTAGTATCGGTGTGATCCTGATTGCCCAGAATGCCAATGATGTTCACTTGGATGTAGATGCGGTACTTTTAGGCGATCTGGCCTTTGCTCCATTTGATCGTTGGATGGTAGACGGCAGTGACTGGGGACCTAAAGGATTATGGATCATCTCAATCATTTTATTGATCTCTCTAGCATTGCTGGTTGCATTTTACAAAGAATTAAAGCTTAGCACTTTCGACCTCGGGCTATCCAGCGCTCTGGGGTTTTCTCCAGTATTGATACATTACGGATTGATGAGTGTTGCATCCGTGACCACTGTTGCTGCCTTTGACGCCGTGGGAGCCATTCTGGTGGTGGCGTTAATGATCGCTCCCGCAGCCACAGCGTATTTGCTCACGGTCGACCTCAAGCGCATGTTGTTGTTGTCTGTCTTATTTGGTATAGCTAGTGCCATCGGCGGCTATTGGATGGCTAGATTACTGGACGCTTCTATTTCCGGATCAATTACTACCGTTTTAGGCTTGTTGTTCTTGACCGTATATCTTCTAGCGCCCAATAAAGGTTTGATTGCGGTATTATTCAGGCAAAGTCGACAGCGAATAGAAGTCTCACTACTCACTTTTTTATTACACCTAAACAACCATGACAGCCTAGAAGAAAGACGTGTAGCCCATCTTCAGGAACATATCAATTGGCATAGGGTTCGTGCCAATTCTGTATTGGATCTGGCCGTCAAAAACAATATGATCATTATCGAGGATGAGGTGGTTTCCCTTACTGATAAAGGATTGGAATTTACGGAGCGCGCCCTGGATTATATCATGACCAATAAAGATGAAAAAATCGAGGACATGAAAGATGATTTCTTCTTGTTCAGGGGTTGATGACAAGAAATCCATAAAGTCTTTCCGCCTATCATCTTTAAGGTGTTGACATCATAAAGTCGTAATAGCCTACATAGCGATTTTCTTCCTAAAATTGAGGCTTGCGTTTTTCTAAAAATGCTGAGGTGCCTTCCTGGAAGTCGGTCGTACCAAAGCAAGCACCAAAACAATCAATTTCGGCTCGATACCCATCAACACCCACTGCAAAACCAGCATTTATCGCATCAATGGCGGCAGCTAAGGCCATGGGACTATTTTTGATGATTTTTTGGGCTAACTGGATACAGGTAGGTAGCAATTCTTCTTGTGTGACCACATGATTGACCAGTCCAATCTCGTGAGCCCTGCCAGCATTGATCATACCGGCCGTCATGATCATCTCCATGGCGCGACCTTTACCGACCAGTTGTGGAAGGCGCTGGGTCCCGCCATATCCAGGAATTACTCCTAGGGAAACCTCGGGAAGACCCATTCTGGCATCGCCACTGGCTACTCTGAAATGTGCTGCCATCGCCAGTTCAAGACCGCCACCCAACGCAAAACCGTTGACAGCCGCAATCACAGGTTTGGAGCAAGCTTCTACTTTGTCAAAAAGATCATGCTGTCCTTTGGCAGCTAGTTCTTTTCCTTGTTCTGGAGTAAAATCAGCAAATTCCTTGATGTCTGCACCAGCTACAAAAGCTTTTTCTCCGGCACCGGTCAAAATGATTACCCGAGTATCCTCATCGTCCTCTGCTTGATCTATTGCCTGACTCAATTCGCTGATGGTTTGCTTGTTGAGTGCATTGAGTTTATCTGGGCGGTTGATCGTAATAGTAGTGATTTCGTTTTCGGTAGATACAAGAATATTGCTCATGTGTTTGATGATTTTGGCTTTTACACAAAAATAACGGAATCCCTGTAAAGAAGTATGATTCCAAGAGGCTTTTCAGATGGAAACGGCCATGGTGGCAATGGAGACCTTGATGTCGGGATTGCGATGAAGTTCTTTGGCGCAAAGCGAAAGCGTGGTGCCTGTGGTGATCACATCGTCGACTAAGAGTACATGGGTGCCAGAGGGCAGCTGTTCCATCAGCTGGTAGGGTGATTGGGTCTCGTCACTGCGTTCGGTTTGTCCTAATTTGGCTTGTTTAGTGGTATTGCGGGTTTTGGAAAGAACGCTTTCGCGAAAGCGAGCTCCCAATCCCTGCGCTAACTCTCTGCCAAACCCATTTACCTGATTATAGCCGCGTTGCCGCAGTCGTTTGGGATGCACAGGCACGGGCACAACTAAATCAATATCCGAGTAAACTGCCTCATCCCGTAATGCCGAAGCCATCCATTTTCCCAAGAAGTTGCTAATTTGTTCCTGGTTTTGGTATTTGAGCTGATGAATCAGGGATTGTACCACGCCTATTTTTTCATAATACAACAAGCTGCTTGCACATTGTATAGGTACACGTGCAAAAAATAAATCTTTAACTTTGTTGTCCTGGTGATCCAAAGGAAGGGCTACGGGTAACTGACCTCGACAGGCGGTGCAGAGCAGATACTCTCCATCTACGAGTGGAATCTGACACCCTAGACAGACCTCTGGATAGAGTAAATGAAGAAAGTCGGATATCCAGCCCAGAACCAAATAATTTAAGAATTAAACGTTATAAAGATAAAACACCCGTTATGGCAAGACAAACTGACAATCGTATTCTCAAGGTCCTGGCCGGCCTTTTTTTGGTAGGTCTAATAGGACTGGCTATTTGGAGCTATAACACTTATCAGGAAAATGAAGCCATTAAAACCCAGCTCGCTGATGAAAAGGCGCAGATCCAGGAGGAGCTGGAAAATATATCGGCAGAGTACGATGCTGAAATTGAAAAAGGGAACATTCTCAGTGCGGATCTGGCATTTGCCAAGGACAGGATTGAGCGACTGGTGGACAGCGTGAGTAACCTGAAGTCTGATGTTCGGGTATTGGCGCGTTTGCGCAGCGAATTGAGCAATATCAGGAAGGAGCGCAAGGCCCTTCAGGACCGGGTGGCATTGCTTGAAATGGACAATGAAAACTTAGTACGTGTCAATGACAGCACCGTGGCCGTGCTCAATGAGCAATTGATACGAGGAAGGGATATGGACAGTACCATTACCCGTTTGAATGATAACATCACTGAGGCACGGACATTGATTCCGACGAACTTTAGTTCTAAAGGGTTGATTATAAGGAGTTCCGGAAAGCAGATTGAAAATGATCGTGCCAGACGGGTCGACGATATACAGGTATGTTTTACGGTTCCTCAAAATCCGTTAGCTATTAAAGGTGTCAATACCTACTATCTTCAGGTGATCAATCCTGACAACAATGTGCTGGGATTGAATGCGACCGAGCAGTTTGACGGGCAGGAATTGAAATATTCAAAGGTGGTCAACTTTAATTATGAAGGTCAGGAATTGGATATTTGCGAATTGGTCAACGCAGCCGAGGATGATATTATCTCTGGTCGTTATCGCTTCAATCTTTTTGATGGTCCGAATCTGATCAGTAGTGGAGAGATGAATTTGCGATAATCTTCATCGGATATACTACAAAAATCATTTATCTATACATCCAAGTTGGCAAAGTCGCTCTTTAGATCATTTCTCTGGTTGTCAATTCATCTGTTTTTTATCGGTTTGTTGACAGTCGTCACCCAGATCGGTTGATTTTGATCAATCCAATCCTTGCCTTCAACCAAGATACTGGCAGTATAATTGTACAAAATTCGCTTTCATGGATGCCATGCCGTGCGACACGATGACCATATTCACTTCCAGGTCACTCCACGCTAGCCTGCCTACAACAGACAGGAACTGGGTTTGGATTTTTTACTTAGGTTTGCTTATTCCAATTCACCTATGATCCATCGGCACAAAATAATTGTCGTCCTCCCAGCCTATAACGCTGGACGGACGTTAGAGAACACCTATAAAGAGATTCCTTTTGATATTGTGGATGATGTCATCTTGGTTGACGACTTCAGTACAGATAACACGAGTACTCTGGCAAGGGAATTAGGTATTGAGCATGTCATTAGGCATGACGGCAACAAAGGCTATGGAGCCAATCAAAAAAGCTGTTATCGCAAAGCACTATCCTTAGGCGCTGACATTATTATCATGTTGCATCCGGACTATCAATACACCCCAAAGCTGATCCATTCCATGGCTTTTTTGATTGCCAACGATGTTTATCCCGTGGTGTTGGGTTCCCGTATTTTAGGTAAGGGTGCCCTAAAAGGAGGTATGCCTTATTACAAGTATATCGCTAATAGATTTCTGACCTTGGTACAAAATATATTGATGGATCAAAAGCTAGCTGAATACCATACTGGTTATCGCGCGTTTTCTAAAGAAGTATTTGAAAAAATCAATTGGAAAAACAATTCGGATGATTTTGTTTTTGACAACCAGATGCTCGCACAGATTTGCATGGCAGATATTGAAATTGCTGAGATCACCTGCCCTACAAAATACTTTGAGGAGGCTTCATCCATTAATTTTGCCAGAAGCACTACGTATGGATTGGGCGTTTTGAAAACCTCTATACAATATTTCCTGCACCGTAAATTAGGGGTCAAATCTTCGCTTTTTAAACAATAGGAATGCAGGCACACAAATATATCCAACCCCTTTTGTTTGTGATAGCCATTCTTTCGGTAATGGTGATCTATATTTTGTCTTTGAATCACCAATTTTTTTGGGACACCATACAATTGGGATCTCTACATGCGACGCATTTTTATCAGAATAATTTTGCCGACTGGCTCTTGCCCAACAGAATTGATAGTGGTCATATTCCCGCATTCGGTTGGTATATTGCTTTTTGGTGGAAGCTGTTTGATCGATCACTATTAACCAGTCATTTGGCAATGTTGCCTTTTGTAGTCGGGATATTGTGGCAATCCCATGTTTTAGTAAAACATTTTTTCCAAGAGGTCAATCCAGGGATCGTGTATTTTCTATTGGTTCTAGATACTGCATTGCTTAGTCAGATGAGTCTGGTGAGTCCTGATGTGCCATTGGTTTTCTTTTTTCTAATAGCTTTTAATGCTATACTGAGTAATAAAAAAATAGTATTGGCTTGTGCCATATTCCTACTTTTTTTGACAAGCATGAGGGGAATGATGGTCAGTTTATTGTTGTTGTTTATTGATGTTGCGCTTCATATCCAAAGGGATAGAGGTTTTAAAAAAATACGGGTGCAGTTGTTCAATCGCAGCCTGATTTATCTACCTGCCTTATTGCTTTTTTTAGTTTTTAATTATTATCATTTCAAGCAAACCGGTTGGGTGGGGTTCCATAGTGATTCGCCTTGGGCCAGTTCATTTAAAACTGTTGGAGTCACAGGAATATTGCGTAATGTGGTGATATACATCTGGAGACTATTGGATTTTGGGAGAGTATTGGGCTGTATACTTTTTGTTGCTTCCTCAATTTTACTTTTTAAAAAAATCAAGTCGGATTACCATGGTCGCATACTATTGATATCTGCATTGATTTTTCTTTTCTTGTTCCCATTGAATTTAATTTGGGCAAGCGGTTTGATCGGTCACCGTTATGTTCTCCCGGTCAATATATTGATTACCTTGTCTACTGCCTATTTTATAAATCTTGCGGGAATTAAACGCCAACTTAAAAATCTAATTTTTGGTGTATGGGCAATTGTACTTATCTCTGGTAATTTCTGGGTTTATCCAGACCTTATCGCCCAGGGATGGGATAGTAGTCTGGCCCATTGGCCTTATTACAGTTTACAGAAGAAAAGTCTAGACTTTCTTGAAGACCAGAAAATTGAATTTTCCCAAGTGGAGACCTTTTTCCCGAGCCACGGATATCAGGATGATTTTTTTCTCGATGGAGATCTGCGTTTAATTGATGGTTTTGAAGGGAACAAAGGCTATGTGATTTACTCTAATATCAATAATATCACTGATGAGCAATATGCTTTGTTGCATTCTGAAGCCTATACGCTTATGCAGACTTATAAGAGCTCTGGGATTTTTGTCAAGATTTTTCGCAAACAATAAATCTCAACCGTCGGCGGAATTATAGAAAAGTCGTCCTTGATTGAAAAGATATAAGCAACTTACTAATGTGCAATATGCTTTTATCGGCCTTGGCTTACAAGATCCAGATGCTTACTATTTGAAGCCGATTTACGGTAAACCCCAAACACATAATCAGAAGGATAAGTCTCTAAATAAAGATCTTCCAAAGCAAAAAGGTCTTGCAACAACGGTATAGTTTCAGGATTTTCTTCCGTAAAATGATGTGCGATGTCTTTAAGAATGTTGATCACCAGATTACCGCCAAAAGGCCGTTCCTCTAAGGTTTCATACTGATCGTGTAAAGCTGGAATAATGCTACTGGAATCCACACACTCTGAGGGGTCTGCCATGATCATCCTTAATGTACCGCTACCATAAAATTTGTTTTTGGTCACTCCCGAACTCTTCCTTTTTCTGAACTTTTTAGGAATCAGTCGTAATCCCTTATTGATCCAATTCTTTTGATGAGAAGGAAACTGCAGTCGATTCGGTCCCACGTATTCGTTGATGACCAATAATCCATCAGCCCGCAGAATGCGGCCAACAATCGAATCGAGCAATGCTGGGATGTCCTTAAAATGGTGAAGTGAGGCGTGAAAAAACACCATATCAAAACTCTTCTCTGGTAGATCCAGATCATAAATGTTTTCACATAGGAAATTCATCTGGGCCAGATGCCGATCATCTATTTGACTTTTGGCCTCGTCCAATCTGTCCTGAACAATATCTACACAAGTGATTTGGTCAAAAACGCCAGTCGTGGCCAGTAGAAGTTCGTGCGCACAATTTCCCGACCCAAAGGATATCATCTTCAAGCCCTTTTTACCCGATAAGTACTTTTCAACCAAGTATGCTTCGTATTCTTTATGAGGATCGCCAGTGATCATTTGGTTCCAGCGTTGATTTACTTGTGGAATATTCCAGGCATTGGAAGATCTGGCAGCTGAATTGTCGAAGGCACTGCGGGTGCGATCAAGACCTTTGAAATTGAATTTGGATAAGATAAAACCCAAACCGCGCTGTCTTAGCTTTCCGTAAACATCGATAATGTCGTCGAGTGTGAGTAGCGCCACGCAGTTTTTGTCAAAGATAGGGAGGATGGGTATAATATCGCTTTCGCGAAAGCGAAATAACTTATATCCAGTACGTCTATTACTTCCCTTTTTCTATTTTTGCAGCTATGGCAAACAATGATCAAGACCAATTCAAAAAAGTACTCTCCCATGCAAAAGAGTACGGATATGTTTTTCAATCCAGCGAAATCTACGACGGGCTGCAAGCTGTGTATGATTACGGGCAAAATGGGGCCGAACTAAAAAAGAATATTCGTGAGTACTGGTGGCAGGCAATGACCCAGCTTAACCAAGACATTGTAGGGATTGATGCAGCTATATTTATGCATCCTACAACCTGGAAAGCTTCTGGTCACGTCGATGCTTTTAATGACCCACTGATCGATAACAAGGATTCAAAAAAACGCTATCGCGCCGATGTGCTGGTGGAAGATTATTGTGAAAAACACCTGCAAAAAGCCCAAAAGGAAATCGACAAAGCCGCCAAACGTTTTGGAGAAGATTTTGATCCAGAAATGTATAAAACCACCAACCCTCGTGTGGTCGGTTATATGAAAAAAGCCACAGAGCCAACCGCCAGACTGGCCGAGTTACTGGATAAAGAAGACCTTGCTGGTGTCAAAGCCTTGATCGAAGAATTAGGCATAGCCGACCCAGATACGGGTTCTAAAAACTGGACCGATGTACGCCAGTTCAATCTGATGTTTGGTACAAAGATTGGCGCCAGTGCAGATACAGCCACTGATCTCTATTTAAGGCCAGAGACTGCCCAGGGGATTTTTGTCAATTTCCTTAATGTTCAGAAAACTGGGCGTATGAAAATTCCGTTTGGGATCGCCCAAACCGGGAAAGCTTTCAGAAATGAGATCGTTGCCCGTCAGTTCATTTTCCGCCAGCGCGAATTTGAACAAATGGAGATGCAATATTTTGTGAAGCCAGGAACAGAACTAGAGTGGTTTGAGGTTTGGAAGGAAAAGCGCATGGCATGGCACCGGTCATTGGGGATGGGCGATGAAAATTATCGCTTCCACGATCATGAAAAACTGGCCCACTATGCCAATGCTGCTACTGATATCGAATTCAATTTTCCATTCGGCTTTAAAGAACTGGAAGGGATTCATTCACGTACAGACTTTGACCTGAAAGCACATGAAGAGTATAGCGGTAAGAAACTACAATTCTTTGACCACGAAGAAAATAAGAGTTATGTGCCCTATGTATTGGAGACCTCTATAGGGCTCGATCGTATGTTTCTGGCTGTATTTTCCAATGCTTTACAAGACGAAACTCTTGAAGATGGCAGTGAGCGTACCGTATTAAAAATTCCCGCTGTGCTTGCTCCGGTTAAAGCCGCCATCTTGCCATTGGTGAAAAAGGATGGATTACCAGAAATCGCCGATGAGATTATCAACGAACTCAAATGGTCCATGAAGGTGCAATATGATGAAAAGGATGCGATAGGTCGTCGTTACCGCAGGCAGGATGCCAATGGTACACCTTATTGTATTACGGTAGATCACGATACCAAAGAGGATCATGCGGTGACCGTCAGGGATCGTGACAGCATGACTCAGGAAAGGATAGCTATCAAGGATCTGAAATCTTATTTGGAGCAACGTGTGTCGATGAGCGAGTGGTTAAAAAAGATTTGATACCACCTTTGATATAGCCAAAGTTATTCAATTATCCTTGCCGGTAGGGAAGGTCAGGGTCTTATGCTATACCGTTACCGCTTTGTTCAAATAATCGCGAAAGGGCTTCATTTCCAAATAAACGTCCACACAACGTTGTTTGAAATCTTCTTGGCACACCTCTCTTTGGGTTACATCATGACGCACAGCAAAGGTTTTTTGCCTGAGTAGTTGGATGTGCTCATGATCTTGGGAGTAGTTTTTTGGCGCTGTTTTAAGGCTATCTCCATCATCGACGATGTCAAAGGTGTCCGTGAAAGATTTCCTGTTGATGATCTTCTTGTACTCCTCGCCGTTGTAGTCGATGGCATCACGGATAGAATCTAACAACTTTTTTTTGGGCTTATAGAATCCGCCAGCAATAAAGGACTCCTCTGTTCCCAGATGTATGTAAAAATCACCTTGTTTACCATTTTCATTCAGGTCCATTCCTGCGCCAAAATGATCTTTATACACAGGTTTATCCGGATGAAACATTAAATTATTATTGATTCGATTGATTGCCTTGCGCCCTTCAATGGATACGTAGTCTGGGTCTGCTTTACCCAACTCTACATCCAATTCATTTAACCAAGAAATATACCAGTCTCTAACCTCGTGATAGCGTTTCCTATGCTCGTCCATCCACTCTTTGGAATTGTTTTTTTGTAGGTCACGTAAAAAATCATAGAGTTGGTAAAAGCTCATAACACAAGTTTGCTTGAAGGTATTCCGCTTTCGCGAAAGCAATAAGGTCTTTAACAAATTTTAATAATTATTGGCAAAAATGTAAGAATGCTGTGTATGAAACTAAAATATCTTTACCCAAATATTTAAATTAACCATTATGAAAAAAGTAGTATTGAGCGTTGTCATGTTGTTTTTGGCCGCCACAGCCTTTACTTCCTGTAGAGAGACTGAAAAAGAGACCAAAACCATTGTTAGAGAAGTGGAAACTGAGGCTGAAGAGACTGAAGGTGCTTTGGAAAGAGCTGCCAAGAAGGCGGATCAAGAAATCAATGAGGAGATCAACGAGGAAATTGAAAATATTGGTGACGATAACTAAGTCGGCCATTGATCATAACAAAAATGCCGCCCTTGGGCGGCATTTTTTATGTTAGTCCAAACTGTTTTTAATCCTTGTTTTGGTGACCAAATTGTTTGTGGGTTGGTTAAAGTGACGGAAAAGTTTATATTTAGAAAAACTGTGGTAGGTTACCACAGGGATATGTCGTACCAAAAACTACACCTATGAAAAAACTCATTTACCTCGCTTTGGCTTTATTTTTTGCTGCTCCTGTCATGACCAGCTGTCGTGATCAAAAGGAAGTAGAAGTTGAAACCCTGGATGAGGATGCCAATGACAGCACTGACGATGAAAGTTATGACACCAATCCGACAGAGAATGATCCGGATTGATTTTTATAATAACTACAAAAGAATGAAGGAGCTTCTTTAAGAAGCTCCTTTTTTGATATTGGCTATTTCTGCGCGTAAACTGTCCAGCCCTTGTTTTAAAGTAATCATGGCTTCTTCTCCTTGGTGTACATCCAAATCAAAGCTCAATTTAGAATTCACTTCCCAAAGTTCTTTGATGTCGGCAACGGGTTGCTCGATCACGGGATAGTCCCGATTCAGGGAGATCAGATGAACCTCTTGGGGCGATGTGGTCTTGCGCAATTTTTTCACCAGTACACTATCGCTGGTCACCACGACGTGGATGCGGTTGTCATTGGCCATTCGCAGGCTCTCTACCGCGCGTCCCATTACCCATTCCTGGGGCAGGAGTACAGGTAGCATGCTATCTCCTTTGACTTGAAAAGCCCGGTAACTCCCCTCTTTATATTGGGGTAGTGGGATATGGAAGGCTGGTAAGTCGTTGTACCAATCGGTGTCCTGTACATTGCTGGCATATCCAGCACTGGCTTTGATGGGTACCATGATCATGTTTTCACGCTCCTGACTGTCCATGGTGATAATTTTGGGCGAGGTGTCGGCACTGGTTTCCAAATATTTATTGTAGCTATTGCCATAAAGCCACAGCGGATTCACCCGCCACTGGCGCAGCAACTCGGTCACGATACGGCCAGTGATCTTTTTTTTGCCTCGTTCAATATCTGCCGTGGAGCTGCCGGCATCCAGCAACGCTGCAAATTCACTTTGGGTTTTTCCCAGGTCCTCCCTTACTTGTTTGAACCGCCTTGCCTCTGTAGGTATCTCTTGTGCCATAAGGCAAATATAGCTTTTTTAGGAATATTTCCAATTTTAACAGTGGAATATTTCCATCAAATAGGAATAATTCCATATATTTGAAACCGTCAACCGGAAATATCTTGGAATATTTCCATAAAACCGAAGATTATGTGTGGAAGAGCATCCGTCATTACCCCAGAAGCTTTATTGGAAGAGCGTTTTAATGCTGCTTTCGCGAAAGGGGTGCACCTGGAGGAAAACGTTAACATCAGTGCTGGTAACCGCATACCCGTAATCACAAGTAGGCACCCGCACCACATACAAATGTTTAGTTTGGGGTTTACGCCTTACTGGGCGCACAAGCAAACCTATATGATCAATGCTCGTAGCGAGGGCAGTCTGAATCCTGAAAATGATCCGTTATATGATGGTAATAAGGGGATTTTTAGCAAGCCTATGTTTCGTCACGCGATTCGCTCGCAGCGTTGTTTAGTGTTGGTTGATGCCTTTATAGAAGGACCCAAGAATGAAAAGCTCAACAAGCCTTACCTGATCTATCCCAATCGGGACCGCGGGCCTTTTGCGCTGGCTGGTATACACGATACTTGGAAACATCCGCTCACGGGAGCATTGCACCATACAGTTGCGATTATCACTACTGCAGCAAATCGGCTTACACAGCGCATAGGTCACCACAGGGCGCCGGTGGTTTTAACCAGGGAGCAGGAAGAGCAGTGGTTGGATGCGGATTTGGACCAAGCGAGTCTGTCTAAGATCATGCGTCCCTTTGATGCCAAAGGTTTTAATGCTTATCCGATTTCCCCTAAAATCAAAAACCCTGAGGCCAATGGACTGGAATTGCTCAAGCCAGTAGGGGACAAGATATTTAAGGATTATGATCGCTGTCTTTACGAACGTCTCAAATATGCCGAAGAAGACGAGTATGTCATCAGGGAAGAACGTCTGGTAGAAGGTGACCAATTCGTACTCTTTTAATTCAGTTGTCAGACCATCACTAATGATTCAAGAAATGCATATGGAACATATTAAAAAGGAGCTGGTGTTACGCGTAGAGCAACTGGTTTCTTATCAAAGAAAGCAAAAGGCTGATCATTTGGGTAATACATCTGCCCCCAGAACCTGGTCTGATAAGATTGCCGAAACCGAGGAACTTGTACAACGGGTATACCACACCTTGTACGATATACTGCAGCAACAGGGAGTCTGTTTTGGAAATCACAGGGAGGTAGAAGGCTTTGTCAGTTTAATGGAACCTACCCTGCACGATCTGGTGATCAGAAACATGGACGATTAATGGACTAGACTTCCACTTTCTTCCATTACATGTGCTACCGACCTCACAGAAATAAATTCTGTGGGGTTTTTTGACCGCCTATATTAAGCTTTTGGGTATCAATACAGCTATTGCAACAACAATCATGAGCGATAAACAAATCATACATCTGGACCTTGACACCTTCTACGTCTCCGTAGAACGCAAGATGGATTCCCGCCTCAACAACAAGCCCTTATTGGTAGGAGGAACCAGTGATCGCGGCGTGGTGGCAGCCTGTAGCTATGAGACCCGTGGTTACGGCGTACACAGCGGGATGTCAATGAAACTGGCCCGTCAGCTTTGTCCAGAAGCTGTTGTCATAAGGGGCAATGCAGGTACCTACTCCAAATACTCTGACGAGGTGACCGAAATCATCAAAGAAGAGGTACCTCTTTTTGAAAAATCAAGCATTGACGAGTTCTATGCAGACCTTTCGGGAATGGACCGTTTTTACGGATGCTATAAGCTGGCCACCGAAGTGCGTAAAAAAGTGATCAGAGAAACCGGGTTGCCCATTTCTTTTGGGCTTTCTATCAACAAAGTGGTTTCAAAAATCGCTACCGGAGAAGCCAAGCCTAACAGTCAGCTGATGATCAATTACGGCGAGGAAAAGGGTTTTATGGCACCTCTTTCTATCAGAAAAATTCCGCAGGTAGGTGATAAAACCTATCAGACCTTACGACACCTGGGAGTCAAACGTATACGCACCATTCAGGAAATGCCAGAAGAGATGTTGGTCAACGTACTAGGAAAAAATGGAAGTATGATCTGGCGTAGGGCACAAGGAGTGGACAACCGACCGGTTATCGCCTTCAATGAGCGCAAGTCTATCAGTACTGAACGCACCTTTGATCGTGATACTATAGATGTCAAAAAGCTTAAATCCATATTGGTAGCCATGACCGAAAACCTGGCGTTTCAATTGCGTCGTGGCGATAAGCTTACCGGATGTATCAGCGTTAAGATCAAATATTCTGATTTTAATACCTATTCAAAACAGATTCGTATTCCCTACTGCAGCGCCGATCATATCCTGATCCCCAAGATTCTGGAAATTTTTGAAAGACTTTATAACCGCCGACTACTCATCAGGCTGATCGGGATACGTTTTTCCCATATTGTAGGTGGCCACTACCAGATCAATCTTTTTGACGACAATGAAAAAGATCTCAACCTATACAACGCACTTGATCGTATCAGGGAAAAATATGGGGATCGCATGGTGGTGCGTGCAGCAGGAATGGAGGCCAAAACTATAGGTAGGATGCTCAACCCTTTCAACGGATTACCTCCTGTTGTACTCGCTCATCGCAAACAATAAAACTGACCACAACACCCATCAAAACAAAAGACAAGTGTACTTGAACAACCACACATATTACTCTTTGAGATACGGTACTTTTAGCGAAAAGGAGCTGATCGACCTCCTTAGGGAGAACGAGGTGGAGGTGCCAGTACTTACTGATATCAACAACACCAGTGCCTGTCTCAATTTTGTCAGGTTGTGTAATAAAGAGAACCGCCCTGCGGTAGTCGGTATTGACTTTAGGAACGATCACCAGCAACTCTACGTGGGCATCGCCAAAAACAACGATGGATTTCACGAACTCAACGCGTTTTTGTCCTATTACCTGGAGCGCAAACTTCCGTTTCCAGAGCAGGCCCCTATTTTTAAAAATGCTTTTATCATCTATCCGCTGAATCGGGTACTTGAATTAGAAATGTCTCGCTTTCGCGAAAGCGAATTCATAGGTGTATCCGTCGCTGCCCTACGCCGACTTCCTTTTACCCGCTATGCTGCAATGGAGGACCGACTGGTAGTCATGCAAACCGTGAGTTTTAGGAATAAAAAGGACTTCAACACCCATCGTTTGCTGCGTTGTATCGATTTGAATATTTTATTGAGTCAGTTGCCAGAATCTCAACAAGGACATCCAGAGGATAGAATGCTTCCGATGCGTGAGCTTAGGGCTGCTTTTGCCGATTTTCCTAATATCCTGCGCAATACCCAACGTATGCTGGAAAAATGTCATATCGACTTTCAATACGATAAATCACAACCCAACGCCAATCAGAAGACCTATCACCGCAATCAGCCTGACAACCAGCAGGCAGACGAGACACTGCTCAGGCAGCTTGCCCAAGAAGGAATTCCATTGCGTTATGGGACTTCCAATCCAGATATTGAAACCAGGGTACAAAAGGAAATAACCACTGTACTGAACAAAGGTTTTGTGGCTTATTTCCTGATCAACTGGGAGATTTGTCGCTATGCGCGGGAACGAGGTTACTTTTATGTAGGTCGCGGTAGTGGAGCCAATAGTATACTGGCTTACTTGCTCCAGATCACCGAGGTGGATCCTATTGAACTGGATCTGTATTTTGAACGCTTTATCAACGATTACCGGACGAGTCCGCCGGATTTTGATCTCGATTTTTCATGGGACGATCGGGAGGATATGACCCGCTTTATCTTTGATCGTTTTGAACATGTGGCCCTGCTGGCGACCTATAATACTTTTCAGTACCGGGCTGTTATACGTGAACTGGGAAAGGTATTTGGTTTACCCAAATCGGATATAGACCTTTTGACGACGGGAAATTTCCAGCAGCAACAACTGGATCACATGCACCGGCTTGTTTTGCGCTATAGTTTATGGATCAAGGACATGCCCAATTATGTCAGCATTCATGCCGGCGGGATTCTTATCACTGAGCGGCCTATACATTATTACAGCGCAACCAGCCTGCCGCCTAAAGGCTACCGTACCGTGCAGTTTGACATGCACATTGCCGAGGATGCTGGGATCCACAAATTTGATATCCTGGCTCAGCGAGGTTTGGGTAAAATACGCGACACCATCGACATCATTAAATACAACCAGCCCGATGCTTCTGTGGCAGACGTGCGATTGGATACCAAAAAATTCATGCAGGATCCTGAGATCAACCAGATGCTTTCTAGGGAAGGTTGTATAGGATGTTTTTATATAGAGTCACCGGCGATGCGCATGTTGCTCAGTAAACTGGCGACCGATGATTATATAGGTCTGGTAGCTGCCAGTTCGGTCATCCGGCCAGGAGTGGCGCAAAGCGGAATGATGCGGGAGTTTATCCTGCGTACCCGTTTTCCTATGAAAAGAGCAGAGGCACATCCTATTCTCAACGCAATTATGCCAGAAACCTATGGTATTATGGTATATCAAGAAGACGTCATCAAGGTGGCCCATCACTATGCCAAATTGGATCTGGCAGAAGCGGATGTTTTAAGGCGTGGTATGAGTGGCAAATACCGATCCAGGGAAGAATTTAAAAAAGTAGAACAAAAGTACTTTCAAAACTGTGAGCGCCTAGGCTATGATCCTGCCGATTACACAGAGATATGGAACCAGATCAAGAGTTTTGCTGGTTATGCTTTTGCCAAAGGACACTCTGCTTCCTATGCCGTAGAGAGCTACCAAAGCCTTTACCTGAAACGCTACTTCCCACTGGAATACATGACGGCCACGCTAAACAACGGTGGCGGATTCTACCGGCCCGAGCTTTATGTTCACGAAGCCAAAATGTGTGGAGCCCGTATTGAAGCACCCTGTATCAATCATAGTGATATTGCCAATGTGATCAAAGGCACTACCATTTATTTAGGCTATAGTTACCTCAAAGAGCTCGAGCGAAAAACCATGGTAAGGATTGTGGAAGCGCGTTTAAGAGAGGGTATTTTTAAATCCCTGGAAGATTTTATCAATAGAGTCCCTATCAGTATAGAACAGTTGTCCCTGCTTATCCGGATCAATGCCTTTAGATTTACTGAACAGGACCGCTACGAACTTCTATGGCAAGCACATTTTAAACTGGATAGGTCTCCCAAGAAGTATATTCAGAACAAGCTTTTTATTCCCGAATACAGAGCCGCCAAAATTCCCCAACTACGTACCACAGCACAAGAATTGGCTTTTGAGCAGATCGAATTGTTGGGCTTTCCGCTTTGCTCGCATTTTGAATTGTTGGCCTCACTACCCACCAACAATAATGGTCGTGATGAAATGAAGGCCCACAAAGGAAAAATGATGCTGATTTATGGTTATGTGGTCAACATTAAGACGACCCATACCTCAAAAGGGAAACGCATGCAGTTTGGAACTTTTTTGGATCGTAAGGGATATTTCTTTGATACGGTCATGTTCCCTCCGGTAGCTGCACGCATCCATTTTCGCGGAAGCGGTATCTACAAAATATACGGAAAGGTCGTGGAGGAATTTGATTTTTACTCCATCGAGGTTCAGGATCTTGAAAAGGCAGACTATATACAAGACCCGAGATATGCCGAGGCAAATCCGCAGACAATGCAGCGACTGGAAAAACAAGCCAGCCTAAGGGACCGAAGAATGGGAAATGGAAACGGATATCGCAAGCCAGAATTACCCCATGAACGCCATGAAATCCATCAACCCGGTGGAGGAAGAAAGTCGAGTAAGCCAGTATAAGCTACTTGAAAATGGCCCATCTAAAACAAGAAAAATGAACTACGAAAGAATAAAGGAAAAATTAGAAATCCTCGCCGATGCAGCCAAATACGACGTGAGTTGTAGCAGTAGCGGAAGCACGAGAAAAAATAAGAACAAGGGACTGGGAGATTCCAGTGGTATGGGCATTTGCCACAGTTATACTGAAGATGGCCGTTGCGTCTCACTACTCAAGATCTTGCTTACTAACGTATGTATTTTTGACTGTGCCTATTGTGTGACCAGAAAATCAAACGATATCAAACGGGCGGCATTTACCGTACAGGAGGTGGTGGATCTAACCATTAATTTTTACCGGCGGAATTATATAGAGGGGCTGTTTTTGAGTTCTGGAATATTCAAGAGCCCTGATGCCACGATGGAACGATTGATTAGAGTGGCCAAAAAACTGCGGGAAGAGGAAAACTTTAACGGCTATATTCACCTTAAATCCATTCCGGGAGCCAGTGACGAACTCATGCAAGAAGCAGGGAGATATGCAGACCGGCTGTCGGTTAATATTGAAATTCCAACCAAGGAAGGTTTAAAGCTTTTGGCGCCAGATAAGGATCATAAGGATTTTATCAAGCCCATGAAGGCTGTACAACAGTCTATCAAACAATACCAATCAGAAAAAAAGTTGATTAAAAGCACTCCGGTATATGCGCCCGCAGGACAAAGTACCCAGATGATCGTGGGAGCTACCGGAGAAACAGATAAAGATGTGATGTACAGCGCCCATTACTTCTATAACAAATTTCAGATGAAGCGAGTGTATTATTCAGGTTATATACCAGTAGCTGATGATTCCCGACTGCCCGCACTAGGTACTGAGGTTCCCATGATGCGCGAAAACCGCTTGTACCAAACCGATTGGTTGTTGAGGTTCTATGGTTTTGATGTACGCGAAATACTGAATGACCAGCACCAAAATCTAGATATGGATATTGATCCCAAGCTCTCGTGGGCCTTACGTCACCTGGATCAATTTCCAGTGGATGTTAATCGGGCAGATAAACGCATGTTGGCCAGAGTGCCTGGTATAGGAATGAAATCTGTACACAAAATTATCCAGGCGCGACGCTATAGAAAATTGAATTGGGAACACTTAAGAGCGATAGGTATTTCTCTCAATCGTTCCAGGTATTTTATCACATGTGATTCCCGAATTTTTGAAAGCAGGGATCTCACTGGAGCACAGATCAAACAGCAAATTATGATCAACTCCACCAGTAAATACCACAATAATTTCAGCAACCAGTTGAGTCTTTTTGCATGACAACAACGCTATTATACGACGGTAGTTTTAACGGTTTGATGACGGCTATTTTTATGATTTATGATCATAAAATCAAATGGCCCATCATTGCGCCTGCCTCCCGAGAGCAGCAAAACCTGTTTGAAGGCAATCAAGAGGTGATTACTGATGTTGAAAAGGCCCAGCGCGTATGGAAAGGTTTTAAAACCTTGAGTGGTCATCGGGACGCTCACCAGGTATATTGCGCTTTTTTGAGTGAGATTATCGGTGTTGAAAATACTATTTTTGATTACCTCAAGATGACATTTAGCCACCAGCGCTCTCCCAGTGGTGACTACGCCAATCCTACCGTATTGAAAATTTCCCAGGCGGCCAAAATGGTGGGCAGGGAAAAGCATCGCATGGAAGCCTTTGTACGCTTTCACCTGATTGAAGAAGATGTTTATTATGCTAACGTGGAACCTGACTTTAATGTATTACCATTAATCGCCAAACATTTTAAAAATCGATATGCAGATCAGAAATGGATTATTTATGATCTCAAAAGGGATTTTGGAATCAGTTATGACCTGGAAAGCGTCCATGAAGTACAGATCGATTTTAGAAATCCGCGTGGACAACGAGGTATTTTAAATACCACTGTTCCCGATCAGTCCGAAGCACTCGTAGAGTCGGGAAGCTTTCGCGAAAGCGAGATTCAATATCGTGATTTGTGGAACCAATACTTTAAAAGTACCAATATAAAGTCCAGAAAGAACATGCGTTTGCACGTCCAGCACGTGCCCAGAAGATATTGGAAATACCTGAGTGAAAAGGTCTGAAGCACCATCGCAGAATATACAATTCGGAAGGTAGCCTCAGCATTGCTTAGTGCGTCTATCCAAAAGCTTTACTCCTCTGGCTATTTACTGGGTTTTGGTCGTGTCCTGTTCAGTACTTTTCCTACCAAGCAATCCACGTATGAGTCCGCCAGCAGTTTCTTTTAACTTGTCTTCGGCTTCTTTGTTTGGATCTTTGGTGGTATTGATACGGGTGCTGTCCTTGGTAGTAGTTCGGGTACTATCTGCATTCCCTCTTATCCGGTCTTTGATTCCATCCAGCGGATTATTACCTTGGATGATGTCATCAATGGCTCCTCCCAAGGCATCTTCTCCTTTGTCTTTGAGTCGTTGTTTTTGAATTTCCACGATTTGTGCGGTGAGGTTTTTGACGGCTGTATCCAGATTCACATTGATTTTAGGGGTCTGGAAAGATCCTCCAAAACTAACAGGTACTGGAACAGTGATGTTCTCGATATCTTTGGCCTCCAGTTTGGACAGTAAGTTAGCACCTTCTTTACCAAAATATCTGGCTGGAACATCGAGATTAAGCGTATAGTCCATTTCATTAGTCAGCGAGTGTCTTCCACTCGCAGTTGCTTTGATACCCTTGATATTAAAGTCAAAGGGTTGTACCTGAACGGCCCCATCTTTAAAATCTAATTTTGTTGTGATTTCAGAAAGATCCCATTTATCAAGGTCTATGAAGCTTAACTTTTCGTCTAGTTTACCTAGCAAAGGATTGTTTTCTGCATTGATATCTTTAGTGAGAATTTTGGCAAAAGCGTCTCCTACCAAGGTATTCAAGATTGGAGATAGTTCCTGGTCCAGCGAACCATTTAGCGTGATGTCCGTATTAATTTTACCGTTGAGCGCACTGATGATCGGCACAAAGTTTTTGAACATATCAAAACCATCAAAGGATTGTGCGATATCCAGGTTTTTCATATCCAGGGCCATGTTGAATGTGGGAGTGGTCCCTTTGGTACTTACGCTACCATTAACACCTATGGATCCGTCAAAGATATTGGTCATGGTATTGTTTAGGGTAAGGGTTTCATCTCTAACGGTGGCAACACCGCTCACATTTTTTAGAGTCAATCCGTCATAATACACTGTTCCTGCCTGAAAATCTAATGTGGCGTCTAAAAACGCAGGTATTTGAATGGCCTCCTCAGTTTGTGCACCAGTAGAAGTCTGCGTGGTGCTATTGGCTTTTTGTGCTGGTGATACTTCTGTCTGAGTCATAAAATCGGCCGTATCAAAGCTGTTGGATTGGAGATTGAAGACTCCTTTAAGATCTTGGTCTTGTATCATAAAACCAATCAGGTTGTCAATGGTTCCATTGACTTGCAAGTCGGTATTACCAGTTCGGGCGCTAAAATCCTTTAATTTAATTCTAGCCGTACTTAGATCAAGATTTGCTTGTTGGATATTTAAAGGTTTGGTCAAGGCTTCGCCCATGTAAACAAAATCAGTCAGACTGGCGGTACCTTTTGTGTTGATCCGATCATACCGCTGTTTTTCTATACTTTCCATATCAAATTGTGCCGCGATATCTAGCGCCATCTGTCCATTCAAATCAGTATTTTCTGGCAGTGGAAAGGCTTGTTTTAAATTGTTGAAGTCCAGATTACCTTTTGCAATGAGATCAACGTTCATATTGGTCGTAAGATTTGTGATCATGGCACTTCCACTCAATCGATCTCCACCTATGTTGAACGAAGTCTGTGCAATGTCCAGAAAGGTATCATCCACATTTCCGGTCTCATTTTTAAGACGCGCATCTATATTAATATTGGTGACTTTTTGAGGTAAGTCTGGATATTTAAAAGAGGCATTATTAGAGCTTATTTGGATATCCATTTTAGGAATACGATTGTCATCTACTTCCCCTTTGATCATACCCTGTACGATAAATTCCCCAGTAGTTGTGATACCTTCCATATTTTGGCGATAAGTTTCTGGAATAAGCGCAAAGAAATTCGAAAAATCTGATGAAGGTGTATCAAAGCTCAAATCGACCATGGTGTAATCTTCCTCAAGGTCTACAAATCCGTCCAATCCTAATTCCAGATCGTTTACAAATGCTTGGTTCTCCTGGAAGGTATATTTCTGGTTCTCCAGGTCCATGAGAATATCGGCTTCCAGTCTAACTTTTTGTCCAGATAAATATTCGATGTCATCTAAGCTGTATAAAACCAAGGCTTCAGTATAAGTATCCAGGGTGCTCGTAGCCAGTGAAAAATCGCCATTTCCTGAGTGATTCAATCCGCTGAGCACCAATTTGTTTTTAGAGGATTTGTCGTGGTAGGTTAATTCTGAATTGTTGAATTCATAATGTTTCAGGTCAAAACTAAAGCCTGCAGTGCTGCTGGTATCTGCGACGGCAGTGTTGGGACTTTCTTTGGTAATCTCCCAATTGGCTCTTCCCTCTTCATTCACATAAAGCCTGGATACTGCCTCATTGACGATGAGTTCGTTGATATGAATAGGGTCGCTGGCATTGTTAAATAAATCTCCGATGGGTAGGTCCAATTTAACTTCCTTTCCGTAAAATAAGGTGTCTCCTTGAAAAGGGGCGTTATTAATGATGGACAGATCATCAATAGACAATCTCGCATCGGGAAAAGCGCGAAATAGACTCAGATCAACTTCGGCAAAATCGATCTGCGCATCCATGGAGGCATTCAATTTATTCTTAATAATCTCTGCAATTTGATCTTGAAGGAAAAATGGGGCGGCAATGATCAGAACGACCAAGGTCAGGAGTAGAACTCCCAATATTTTAAATAGCTTTTTCATAATTTGATTTCCTGAAATTTCAGGGATTTAATCGATCTTAATTTCTTCTCCGGTTTTAAGTTTGAAAAGCCTGCGGAACAGGTAAACTCCAGCGTACAACAGTGGCGTGTCTACCAGAGCCACTAGGACTTTGAATAAAAATCCAGCCCCCAATAGTGGCCAGAATTGACTCCAACTTAAAATACCGTTGAAACATAACAATAATAGTACGCTGCATGTGTCAACAAACTGTGAAAAAACGGTGCTGAAATTATTACGCACCCAAAGCATTTTTCCTTGGGTCACCTTTTTCCAAAAATGATATATCTGTATATCCAGAAATTGAGCAAATAAATAAGCCGCCATACTAGCAATAACAGCAATGGTGGTAGCGCCAAATACCTTGTTGAAAGTGAGGTCGTCGATGGGACTAGTAGCGATGGCTGGCGCTGCGTCTGCTACAGCAATAATAACCAGGCTAAAAACAGAGGCAAAGATTCCGGCCAGAACAAGGTCATTAGCTTTGCGTCGTCCATAAATCTCGCTGACCAAATCAGTGATCAAGAAGGTAATCGGGTAGGGCAACAATCCCACTGATATTTCAAAATTAAACCATCCCATGGGGTTCCAGTAAAAGAACTTTTGGAAGATGAGGTTAGAGACGACAAGCGAACAAATAAACAAGGCGGCCAGCACCAAATAAATACGATGCGCCAGGCGTAGGTCGGTTCCCTGAAGTTGCTTCATAATTATACCAAAAGTACTTCAAGAGTCTGCCTTTATTCCTTAATTTGCTGCAAAAATTAAAGCCATCTCTTCTTTTTCTAATCACAAGATATTCATTGCTTTAGGGAGCAATCTGGGCAATAGGGAAGCGCATTTGATCCGGGCGACACTCTTGATTGAACAACGCCTGGGTTTGATCATTGCTGCGGGCAGTGTGTACGAGGTGCCAGCATTGGGCTTTGATGGTGCAAGTTTTTTAAACACTGCTATCTTGGTCCATACCTCAAAAACTGCTAGAGAATCTCTTGACATTTTACAGGAGATCGAGCGTGAGATGGGGCGACTTCCCAAAAAAGGTGATAGCTACGAGGATCGATCAATTGATTTGGATATTCTATTGTACGACCAGCAGGTGATTCAAGAGTCGGATTTATGCATTCCTCATCCGCATTTACAGGATAGAAATTTTGTGATGCAGCCTTTAGTGGACATTGCTTATGACGTCCAGCATCCAGTTTTGGGTGCAACCATGGTAGAACTGGCTAGCGCACTACAACCATTGGAAACGACGGTGGCATTGGAAATTCCGCTTTCGCGAAAGCGATACCCCATCCATCAATTGAATTTCATCGCCATTGAAGGAAATATTGGCTCCGGAAAGACCAGCCTGACCCATAAAATTGCTGCAGACTTCAATGCCAAGCAAGTACTGGAACGCTTTGCAGACAACCCTTTCCTACCATTATTTTATGAGGACAAGGAGCGTTATTCTTTTCCATTGGAGATGTCTTTTCTGGCCGACAGGTACCAGCAGCTCAGTGATGATGTGGCCCAACAAGACCTTTTTAAGGAGTTTACCGTGGCCGATTATTACGTCATTAAGTCTTTGATTTTTTCAAAAATCACCTTGGACGATGAGGAATATGCTTTATACAAAAGACTGTTCAATATGATGTACAAAGAGTTGGTTAAACCTGACTTGTACGTTTATCTCTATCAGACAGAAGAGCGTTTACTGCAAAACATCAAAACAAGAGGCAGAGAATACGAGCAAAATATTCAGGCCAGTTATTTGTCCCAGATACAGCAAGGCTATGCAGAATTCATACGTTCACAAAGAGAATTGAATGTCAAAGTGATCGATGTGACCGATCTGGATTTTGTGCACCGCCAGGAGGATTACCTGAAGCTACTCCAGGCCATCGTGGAGAAGACAACTGATGAATAAACTTGAATATTTCAGCTTAAACTTCGGACAAGGCTTACACAGGCGGTAGAATTGTCAGTTTTCTGTCCTACATTTAGGGATTCCTAATTTCTAGACATGAAAAATCTATTCATCCTCCTCTTTTTTGCAAGCATTCAACTGGGGCAATCCCAAACCAATGTATCAACTCCCACTTTTATCCATGCAGGACACTTATTGGACTCAGAAAATGGAAAATGGCAGGATGAGGTGACCATTAAGATCAATGGAAAAAGAATTACGGAAGTGCGACAAGGCTATCAGCCAATTCCGCAGGATGTCAAATATTTTGATTTAAAAGATCACTGGGTGATGCCTGGATTTACCGATATGCATGTACATATGGAAACTGAATACAATCCACATGCTTATATTCAGAAATATGTGGATGATCCCGCTGATATCGCTTATGATTCGGTTCAATACGCAGAAACAACTTTAATGTGTGGATTTACAACCGTAAGAGATCTGGGCGGTAGCGGAATCAATATTTCATTGCGGGATGCCATCAATAAAGGCAAGGTGCCCGGGCCTCGTATTTTTACAGCGGGAAAGTCTATTGCTACAACAGGTGGCCATGCAGACCCTACCAATGGGGGAAATAAAATAATGATGGGCGATCCAGGTCCAAGAGAAGGCGTGGCCAACGGTACCGATGAGGCGCGCGAGGCGGTGCGACACCGTTATAAAAATGGGGCAGACTGTATAAAAATTACAGCAACAGGCGGTGTTTTGAGCGTAGCCAAAAATGGCAGTAACCCTCAATTTACCATTGAAGAGATTGAGGCGATTACAAGCACCGCTGCAGACTACGGTTTTCACGTAGCGGCACATGCACATGGCGACGAAGGGATGAGACGGGCCGTTGAGGGAGGCGTGACTACCATTGAACATGGTACCTATATGAGCGAATCCACCATGGACCTGATGATCAAAAAGAACTGTTATCTTGTACCTACCATTACCGCTGGAAAAGAAGTGGCATTGAAAGCCGAGGAAGAGGGCTTTTATCCAGAAATAGTCGTTCCAAAAGCCAAAGCGGTTGGTCCGCAAATACAAGGAACTTTTGCTCGTGCCTACAAGAGAGGTGTTCCCATTGTATTTGGGACCGATGCAGGTGTCTTTGCCCACGGGAAAAATGCCAAGGAGTTCGGCTATATGGTCGAGGCTGGGATGCCCGTGATGGAAGCCCTGCAAAGCGCCACCATAACACCAGCCAAAATTTTAAAGATGGAGGAACAGTTGGGACAAGTCAAGCCTGGATTTTTTGCCGACATTGTTGCGGTGACTGAAAATCCAGAAAAAAATGTAGCCATTCTTGAACGAGTGGACTTTGTGATGAAAGAAGGTCAACGCTACAAATAGAAGTGATTCGTTAAGCTTAAAGAAGATAGATAAGATTATTGGAGTGTTAACCAGGATCGTCCTGTTGAGTGTTCTTTCATCAAATTCCAATACCTTATTTTTGCAAAAAAAAATATTTCATGAGCAAATTAGTTGTGGTAGGTACGGTAGCTTTTGACGCCATCGAAACTCCATTCGGCAAAACCGACAAAATTCTGGGTGGTGCCGCTACCTTTATTGGTCTTAGCGCTTCACATTTTAATACCGAGGTTGGATTGGTAAGTGTTGTTGGTGGAGACTTCCCGCAGGAATACCTGGATATGTTGAAAAACAGAGGGATGAATGTTGAAGGAATTGAGGTGGTAAAGGATGGGAAAACTTTCTTTTGGTCAGGCAAATACCACAACGATATGAACTCCAGAGATACACTGGCTACTGAACTTAACGTTCTTGCGGATTTTAATCCAGTAGTTCCAGATTCCTTTAAAGATGCCGAAGTCGTGATGTTGGGTAACCTGCATCCTGCAGTTCAATTAGGTGTGATCGAACAGACGCCAGATGCTAAGTTGATCATTCTAGACACGATGAATTTCTGGATGGATTCGGCGTTGGATTTGTTACACGAGGTCATTGCCAAGGTAGATGTGATTACCATTAATGACGAGGAAGCCAGACAGCTTTCTGGTGAATATTCCCTAGTGAATGCAGCACGCAAGATCCATGAAATGGGTCCTACTTATGTTGTGATCAAAAAAGGAGAGCACGGTGCCCTGTTATTTCACGGAGAGGACATCTTCTTTGCTCCAGCTTTACCGCTGGAAGAAGTTTTTGACCCTACCGGTGCAGGAGACACTTTTGCTGGTGGATTTGCTGGATTTATGGCCGCGAGCGGAGATTACAGTTTTGAAAACATGAAACGCGCGATTATCTACGGATCTAATTTTGCTTCTTTCTGTGTCGAAAAATTTGGAACCGAACGCATGCAAAGCATAACCAACAAGGAAATCGAGGAACGGCTGGAGCAGTTTAAGGCCCTCACAAAATTTGAATTAAAAACCACATAAATACCATCACAAAAGCCTCAGGAATTCTTGGGGCTTTTTTATTTTTGAACTCATACGATAGCCCCCATGAGCGACCAGTTAAAACACGAGTGCGGTATTGCACTCATCCGCCTTCTCAAACCTTTAGATTACTATAAGGAAAAGTACGGGACGGCCTACTACGGCATCAATAAGATGTATTTGATGATGGAAAAGCAACACAACCGCGGCCAGGACGGAGCGGGCTTTGCCAGTATCAAATTAGATGTCAAACCTGGTCAACGTTATATCTCCCGCGTGCGCAGTAATGCAGCTCAACCGATTCAAGACATTTTTGCTCAAATTAACGAGCGTATCAATTCAGAATTGGCTGCACAACCTTCAATCAAAGATGATATTCAGGCCCAAAAAGCACAGATACCTTATATAGGTGAATTGCTCATGGGTCACGTGCGCTATGGAACTTTTGGAAAAAACAGCATTGAATCTGTACATCCATTCTTGCGACAAAACAACTGGATGCACCGTAACCTGATCATGGCTGGAAATTTCAACATGACCAATGTGTTCAAATTATTCAACAAATTGGTCGAGTTGGGGCAACATCCCAAAGACATGGCAGACACTGTGACGGTCATGGAAAAGGTTGGACATTTTCAGGATCGTCAGGTCAGTAAGCTCTATAAGAAATTTAAATCCCAAGGTCTGACTAAAATTGAGGCCAGTCCTAAGATTGCCGAACAGTTGGATGTAGCCAAAGTATTGAGAAAAAGTGCCAAGGATTGGGATGGTGGTTATGCCATGGGTGGTTTGATGGGTCATGGTGACGCCTTTTTATTGCGGGACCCTGCTGGGATCAGACCGGCCTATTATTACCAGGATGATGAGGTGGTGGTAGTAGCTAGTGAACGCCCAGTAATTCAGACAGCTTTTGATGCGGCCTTTGATGAAGTCAAGGAGTTGGATCCGGGCAAGGCCATCATCATCAAAAAGAACGGTAAAGTTTCCCTGGAGCAGATCGTCAAGCCACTCGAGCGAAAAGCCTGTTCGTTTGAACGCATCTATTTCTCACGTGGTAGTGATGCTGAGATTTATCAGGAACGCAAGATGCTGGGAAAACTATTGTTTCCAGATATCATGGAAGCTATCGATCACGATATTGACAATACAGTTTTCTCCTATATTCCCAACACGGCAGAAACTTCATTTTACGGCATGGTAGAAGAAGGTCATGCGGTTTTAAATCAGCAGAAAAGAGACTACATTATCGCTGGTGAAGGTAAGCTCACGGCAGAGGAGGTTGACCGTACGCTTTCGCGAAAGCTGAGAACTGAAAAAATTGCCATTAAGGATGCTAAGCTACGCACCTTTATAACGGAAGATTCTTCTCGGGACGACCTTGTAGCCCATGTTTATGATGTCACTTATGGTGTGGTAAAACCAGAAGACCACCTGGTGATTATTGATGATTCAATCGTGAGAGGGACCACACTCAAAAAATCCATCTTAAAAATGATGGACCGACTGAGGCCAAAGAAAATTGTTGTAGTGTCCAGTGCTCCACAAATACGTTATCCGGATTGCTATGGAATTGACATGGCAAGATTAGAAGGGTTGGTAGCCTTTAGGGCTGCGTTGGAACTGCACAAAGACCGCGGAACCTACGATATTGTAGAAGAAATCTACCACAAATGTAAATTACAGACAGAGTACGAAGATGAAAATGTGGTCAATCATGTCAAGGAATTGTATGATCCCTTTACAGACCAAGAAATTTCAGATAAAATCGGGGAATTACTGTCAGACGAAGACCTGAATGCTGAAGTCAAAATCATTTATCAGACGGTGGAGAACTTACACCAAGCTTGTCCCAAAAATATGGGAGACTGGTATTTTACCGGGAATTATCCTACTGATGGAGGCAATCGAGTGGTAAATCGCGCTTACATTAATTTCTACGAAGGCAATGATGAGCGTGCGTATTGATCAAACCGCTCACTGACAATTTCACAACTTGAATCTATAAATTAAAAAAGCCTTGATCTAGCTGGATCAAGGCTTTCTGCTGTCTAAGTCGAGCCTTGGGTGTTAAAACCTAAAGCTCAGCTCAAAAAAAATTATTTTCCTTCGGCAAATCTTCTGGAAACTTCTTCCCAATTGATCAATTTAAAAAAGGCTTCTACATAATCAGGGCGCTTGTTTTGGTAGTTGAGATAATAAGCGTGTTCCCATACGTCAATTCCTAAAATTGGTGTTCCACCACAGCCTACTCCTGGCATGAGCGGATTGTCTTGGTTAGGCGTTCCACATACATCCAGTTTTCCTCCTTCATGAACACAAAGCCAAGCCCATCCTGATCCGAATTGACCTTTGGCTGCTTCAGCAAATTTGTTTTTAAATGATTCAAAAGATTCAAAAGACGCGTTGATGGCATCGGCCAGTTCACCTGATGGATTTCCACCACCATTTGGAGACATTACCGTCCAAAACAAACTGTGGTTATAGAATCCACCACCGTTGTTTCTTACGGCTTTATTATCCATGTCCAAATGGCTTAGGATATTCTCAATGGTTTTACCTTCATTGTCGGTACCTTTGATGGCATCGTTCAACTTATTGGTATAACCTTGATGGTGTTTTCCATGATGGATTTCCATGGTTCTGGCATCTATATGTGGCTCTAGCGCATCGTGCGCATAGGGTAAGTTTGGTAATTCAAAAGACATAATGGTCGTTTTTATTGGTTCTACATAATTGAGCCTTAAAATTAAGTGTTAAGGGTTGACTGTTAAAATTTAGCCTGTTATTTTATCCTTAAAGAATTTCAGCGAGAAAAACAGCTGATTTAGGTTAATATGCTTCAGTTTTTACAACTTCTGCTCATTAGCTCTTAGGTATGCTTATATTTGGGCATGACCCATTTGTCGACTACTTTTTATAGTGCCAGTGCTGGCTCCGGTAAAACTTATACGCTGGCACGAGATTATTTGAGTTTACTATTCCAGCATCCCGGTTCCCGTGCTTACCGTCAGATTTTGGCCGTAACCTTTACCAATAAAGCTGTCCAGGAAATGAAGGAGCGAATTCTGGAATACCTTCTAGAATTTACCCGTCCAGAGCCTGCCACGAAAGTCTTGGGTATCAAAACTCATATCCAGGAGCTGACGCAGTTGGATGATCGCGCCTTTAGAAATAAAGCCCAGCATATTCATGATCGACTGCTTCACGACTATTCTGCATTTGATATTGTGACCATCGATGCTTTTAATCATCGCATCTTGCGCACCTTCTCCAAGGATATTGATTTGCCAGCCAATTTTGAGGTGGAGATGGATTTCAAGCGTTTGGTGTCCAAAGCGATCCATCAATTACTTTCCAGGGCGGGCCAGGAGCCAGAGTTGACCAAATTTTTAGTGGAGTTCTCTCTAGGGAAGATTGATGAGGGCCGGAGTTGGGATATCGAATACGATCTACACGATATCGCTGAGTTGATTCCTAAAGAAAATCACTTTGCCTATCTCAAGCAACTCAAAGATAAAAAGATGGAAGATTTTGTACGCTTTCGCGAAAGCGTACAGCAGAAAATCATAAAAGCACGGGTCGAGCTTGAAGAAATGGCTGGTAAAATTGTGGGACAAATTGATCAGAATGGACTACAGGCAGAGGATTTTTTCTACAAAGCTGATCGCTGCTACAAATTAATCATGCATTCTGCCCAAGGTAAATTTGACTTGGATCCAACCAAAGGTTATATCGCTGGAATGGCTGATGCAAGTCTATATAACAAATCGGCCAGTCCAGAAGCGCAGGATAGCATTGAAGCTCTACGACCAGCCCTGGTAGAACTCGCTGAACTGTATACAAGTAATTTTGGCCAGGTAGCCTTTTACAAGAATATTCTCAAGCACTTAACTCCATTGTCTTTGTTGAATGAGCTCATGCTGGAGATTGAAAAGATCAAGGAGGCAGAACAAATTGTGCCCATCTACGAATTTAATGCTCTTCTTTCAGAGCAAATCAGGGACGAGCCCGCACCTTTTATATATGAACGGCTAGGGGAACGATATACGCACTTTTTTATTGACGAATTTCAAGATACGAGCAAGTTGCAGTGGAGCAATATGCAACCGCTGATAGCAAATGCATTACAACAGGAACGCGACTCTGGGCAACGAGGGAGCCTGATGTTAGTGGGGGACGCCAAACAGTCCATTTACCGATGGAGAGGAGGGGATGCAGATCAATTCTTAGACCTGTTGGCCGGTGATTATCTGTTTGAAATGCCCAAACTCAATAAAAGTCTGGAAGCCAACTGGCGTAGCTTTGATCAAATCATTGAGTTTAATAATGAATTTTTTGATTTTTACGGTCAGCATTTGAATCACGAGGTCTACAAAGGATTGTACGCTGATTTTCTCAAGCAAGAAACCAGAAACAAGCCAGGAGGTTATATACAAATTGATTTTTTGGACAAAGACCAAGCGGCAATTCACGAGATAGAGGACGAAGAGATGGATAGTCCTTACCCTGTTCATGTGATGCGGCAGGTAGAACAAGCCCTGGCCAGCGGATTTAATCCTGGCGATATTTGTGTTTTAGTGCGTACCAATAAACAAGGACATGCCATTGCCCAATATCTGGTATCACAACACATGCCTGTGGTTTCTGGAGACAGTCTCCTGGTCCATGCCTCTGCCAAAGTGCAGTTACTGGTCCATTTTATGCGTATGCTACAGACGCCCGATCAAAAAGCTCCGAGATTCGATTTTTTACTGGCTTATGCCAAAGTATTTGATGTGGATCATTTGAATCAATTTATTTCCCTGTATATGGAGCAGGATTGGAGATCATTTTGTGAGTCCTTCCCGACACAGGAAGAGGTATTGTTGGATTCCGCTTTCGCAAAAGCGCCATTATTCCAAGCCACTGAATCTGTTGCCGCGGCGCTTGGATTGTTTGGAGAACCAGATACTAGGCTACAGGCCTTTTTGGAGTTTGTATTTGAATATTCCAGAGGTTATGAAGTAAGTTTGTCCGGCTTTTTGGAACATTGGGGACTCAAGCAGGAAAATTTAAGTGTTCCAGCCAGCGCCGATGTCGATGCGGTACAGATCATGACTATTCATAAAAGTAAAGGGTTGGAATTCCCAGTAGTCATCGTTCCTCATTGTGATACTCAAATTGACGATATAAGGAAAGCCATGGCATGGGTGCCTGTAGACCCAAATAATCATGAGGGTTTTGAAAACGTATACATCGCTCTCAACAAAACCAATTTGCTTTATCCAGATCCTGCACCTGCCGTCTATCAGCAGGAATTATCCAAAGCTCAAATGGACCATATCAATACGCTCTATGTGGCCTTTACCAGAGCTAGGGAACAGCTGTTCATCAGTGCCATTGACAAAGAAATTAAAGGTGATAGCCGTAATTATAGCCAGTTGTTAAAACAGTTTGTCGAGCAGGTGAGCTGGGAAGAAGTTCAACATGAAGGTTGGGTTTCGATAAGGCAGGGATTCTCGCAGCGGAAAAGCGAGCCATCGCCTGGCGATCAAATTCAACAAATGGAAAAGTATGAAGTGAATATTGATCCAGAAAGAATTGCCATTTCCACACGCAAAGGTAGTCTATGGGCTTCTGGTGCAATTGAGTCTATTAATAAAGGTAACCTGCTTCACGAATACCTAGCCAAGGTCAAGTACGATGTTAACCTCGATCAAGTAAGCTCGCAGGTCAATCGCGATACGTCGTTATTAGAGGCAGAGCGAGAATCTCTGATCGATAAGATGGGTAAAGTAGTCAACCATCCAGCGATCGCTCAGTTTTTTAAAGCTGAATATACTGTTATTAACGAGTATCCGATCTTATTGCCAAACGGTAAGCGGCTGATCCCTGATCGTTTGGTGATCAAGGATGACCAAGTAGTCATTATGGACTACAAAACTGGAGCGCTGGATGATCGTCATAAAACGCAGGTGGATGGCTATGCCCAACAGTTGGCCTTGATGGGTTGGCGGGTAACAGGTAAGATATTGGTCTATACCGATCAAATGGAAATCGTTAAATGGTCTTGACTTCCTAAATCTACCCGTTACCTTTGTAAAAATCAAAGCATAAATATGTACGGAGCTATCAAAGAACATCTTCAAAAAGAGCTGGCTGAAATAAAGGAAGCTGGCCTTTATAAAAAGGAAAGAGTAATTACTTCTCCTCAGGATGCGGTCATCAAGTTGGAGGACGGCAGTGAGGTGATCAACTTTTGCGCCAATAATTATTTGGGATTGTCTTCTCATCCAGAAGTCATTCAAGCTGCCAAAGACACGTTAGATTCACATGGTTTTGGAATGAGTTCGGTGAGGTTCATTTGTGGAACCCAAGATATTCACAAAGAATTGGAACGCAAGTTGGCCGAATTTTATGGCTGTGAGGATACCATACTATATGCGGCTTGTTTTGATGCCAATGGCGGAGTGTTTGAACCACTGCTAACTAAAGAGGATGCCATCATTTCTGATTCGCTCAATCACGCCTCTATCATTGATGGAGTCAGGTTATGTAAGGCAGGCAGATATAGGTATGCAAACGGAGATATGGCCGACCTAGAAGCACAACTCAAACAAGCAAATGAGGATGGTGCGAGATTCAAGATTATCGTTACTGATGGTGTTTTCTCCATGGATGGATTATTAGCTCCATTGGATGAGATTTGTGATCTTGCCGATAAATATGATGCGATGGTCATGGTAGATGAGTGTCATGCAGCTGGCTTTTTGGGGGGCACTGGTCGAGGAACCCTTGAGGCAAAAGGAGTTTTAGGTCGTGTAGATATTGTCACAGGAACTTTGGGTAAAGCCTTGGGGGGTGCCATGGGAGGTTATACTTGTGCGAGTAAAGAGGTCATCGATTTGTTACGACAACGTTCCAGACCCTATCTGTTTAGCAATTCTTTGGCACCTTCTATTGTAGGTGCGTCGATAAAAGCTTTGGATTTAATCGATAAAAGCACAGACTTAATTGAAAAAGTTCAATCCAATACAAGTTATTTTAAAGAGAAGATGCTAGCCTTGGGATTTGATATCGTTGATGGTGATAGTGCTATTGTTCCTGTAATGCTATATGACGCCAAGTTATCCCAGAAAATGGCCGATCAACTCTTAGAGGAAGGTATTTACGTTATAGGCTTCTTTTATCCTGTCGTGCCAAAAGAGAAAGCTCGTATCAGGGTCCAATTGAGTGCCGCTCACGACATAAAACATTTAGAAAAAGCGATTTTAGCCTTTGAAAAAGTTGGAAAAAGGTTAGGAGTTATCTAAAATTAACAAGGAATAAACATTTTTAAGTCAATTTTTGCAGAAATTTATTTAAAGCATACTTGTCAGTGAACGTGAAGGGTGTAATTTTGCGTCGTTGATTTTAAATACTTCCAACAATGAAAAACATAACTAAACTAATAGTCGCTGGTGCTATATTTCTTTCTGCCAGTTTGAGCTTTGCTCAAAATGAAAACAACCCTTGGGCCGTAACAATCGGTGTTAATGCCATTGATCTTTACCCAGTCGGGGAGCCAGATCAAGGCTTAGGCGAATACTTTGACGAATTTTTTAATGTAGACCATTATAATCTTCTTGCTGCACCTAGCAGATTCGAAGTTGGGTACTACGTTGGCGACGGAATCGTTGCTTCTGGTAACTTTTCTATCAATCAAATAGATCAAGTAGGTGATACTTCTATCGATGATATTTCTTATTACGCTCTAGGTGGTGGATTGAAATACAACATTAATGAGTTGTGGAACTCCCAAAGCGTCTTTAGTCCTTATTTGGGCGTAGGTGGATCCTACCAATGGTTAGATGATGAAGGTTTCGGTACGTTTAATGGAACTTTCGGATTTGATGTATTGATTACAGAAAATATCGCTGCAAACGTCGGTACAACTTACAAACATGCCTTTGAGGATGCAAATCCAAAACACTGGCAACATACTGTAGGTTTGAAATTGCTCTGGGGAGCTACAGACACTGATGGAGACGGGATTATCGATAAAAACGATAAATGTCCAGAAACACCAGGAAAAGAAGAGTTTATGGGATGTCCAGATTCTGATGATGATGGAATTCAGGATTCTCAAGATGATTGTCCTTATGCTGCTGGAACTCCAGAGAACAATGGATGTCCTGATACAGATGGTGACGGTGTGTTAGACAAGGATGATAAATGTCCAGAAGTTGCCGGGAAAGCTGAATTAATGGGTTGTCCTGACGGTGATAATGATGGTGTAGCTGATGGAGACGATGAGTGTCCAACGGTTGCTGGTCTAGCCAAATTTAATGGATGTCCTGACACAGATGGTGACGGGATCCAAGATTCTGAGGACGAGTGTCCAAATGAAGCTGGTATAGCCGAATTGAACGGTTGTCCAAGACCTGCTCTTCCACCACAGGAGGTTCAAGCTCAATTGAATGAATATGCAAGAACTATCTTGTTCGATACTGGAAAAGCTACGATCAAAGCTGAGTCTGCTCAAACTTTGGCTGACATCACTGCGATCTTGAATAAATACCCAGAGGCTAAATTCTCTATTGATGGTCATACCGACAGTGTTGGTAGTGCACGTTATAATGAGAGATTGTCTGACGACAGAGCCCTTTCGGTTAAAACTTACTTGGTTGAAAACGGTATCAATGAATTCCGTTTGAGTTCGCAAGGTTACGGAGAAAGCAAGCCAGTTGCAGATAACAGTACCGCTGCTGGTAGAGCGCAAAACCGTCGTGTTGAGATCAACTTGGTAAAATAATTTCAAGTTTTCTCCTCATCTTAAGAGGAAATAAATATAAACGCCATCCCATTCGGATGGCGTTTTTTTATTCCCATTTTTCGAGGAGAACCACTGCTCAGTTGGAAATGTTTATTAAATGATCTCTTTGACTAGAGATGGGATGTTATTGCCATAGGTAGATCCGGTCCTATTATCCTTTCTTCTGCCCCATCTTTATGTATCCAGTGCCTTCTTTCAGGAAATTCAGTTGTGTTTTTCATTTACTTCTCTTTTATCTTAGAAAATCTTAATGAAAAAGATTATCCGGCAACAATGTAGGGTTTAAAGGAGCGTATTTAATTGTTCAACCCTATGTCGCTGAGTCTGATTGGTTATATATACAGGGATTTCTATGATTGATCAAAAAATAAATTGCGTCCTTAGGTGATAGCACCTTATTACTGTTTAGAATGTGGAGGCTATTTGAGCTTGGTGTGGTCTATTACGATCTCACTATCCTTGGTAAACTTGAAGGTAGAGAACGAACCGAACAATATTGGAAATAAAAAAGCCATTGCAAATGCTGCAATGGCTTTTTGATATAAATGACAAGAATAGTCCCGTCGTATATGAATGACCTAGTTGCTGGTCAAAGAAATGTTGTCCAACTCGTAAGTTCCATCAGTTCCAGCATCACCACTTCCTTCATATCGGAAAGCAATATGTCCTGTACCAACAGCACAGTCAAGCGATACATTTCCTGAAAAAACCCAGTTCCCGAAATTCTCATTATCGCTAACGATGGTTGCATCTGCTAATGGTTGCCATGTAGCACCAGGGATATTTGCCTGCGTACCATCCCAATCATCGGAATATAGTACTTGCATACTGGAACCATCGGCAAAACTATTTGAAGTTTCGAAAGAGAAGACTTCACCAGTTTGGGCGTCAAAATCAAATTCCGGAGTGACCAACCAAGCAATCGTGCTGGCATCACCAGATCTGAAGGATCCACAATTCACACTTTTTCCTAAAGACGCATTAGTCCCGCCAGCTGTATAAACTTCCCATGTTTCAGTTCCAGCCTCTTGAAAATTAGTCCATCCAGCTGGCATAGCAGCAGATCCAGTAGATTGGGTCTCAAAATTTTCATTAAGAATGACATTGGCTCCAGGTCCTGCAGCTGTTCCACAAGAAAATGGTGTGAGGTCACAACGATTCGGGTCATCCAACATTACATTTTGAGGACCGTTAACGCTAACAATATAATAATCGTCAAAAAAGTCTCTGGTCAATATAGCATCAATATTTCCTTTTCCTTCTGGAAGGTCTAAGGCTTTAAAGTCAGCAAATGTACTGGTAGAGAATATTGCAGGTGTTCCAAATGCATCGTTACAGCTTTTAATCGCTCGTTCACCATCAAACTGGTCTTCTGCCTCGGCAGCATAACTCTTTTCTAAATCTTCCGTTACAAATTGTACATTTTGTAAGCGAATCCAGGTCAATTCGTGGTCCTCAGAGAATTCATTAAAGGCCAAAACAGTAGGAACAATGTCAGCTGTTTCAGGGCTTCTGGTAATGATTTCATTCTCTCTGCTGGCTTGGATACGCTCAATGCTATTTCCAGAACCTATACCCAAAGTCAGCACACCATTTTCTGTACCTGCGCTCAAACCATCCAATTTTACAAAGATCTTTCTTCCGAAATCATATCTAGTAAATAAAGGATTCACATCGATAGAAATGACCAGACCTATTGTAGGGTTTTCGGGTTTATCTTGGATGATCAATTCTTTGAACCAGTTTCCACCTTCATCACTGGAGATAACGTATCCAGAAACGTACTCATTGGTGGTTTCAAAGGTGACAATATCTTCGTTGCTTTGCGCCAAACGTCCAGCAACCGTGCTAAGTTCTACGACGTTCCCGTCGATACTTACCTCCTGAGGTTCCGTAAATGGAACGGCAAAGTCGTCGTCTTCCACACAGGAGAAAGTGGCTGCCGCCAAAAACGCCAATGCGATGAGTTTGTTAATCGTTTTCATATTGCTATTGTTATTTGTGCTTAATTTAATCATTTATTGTTTAGAATCTTAGGTAGAAGTTGAGGTAATAAGTACGACCGTTTCCGTAGAAATAACGTGGGGCAAATATCTCAATCGGATTGTTACGGTCTTCCAGCAAGCTGGTATAGTTACCATTTCTTCCCTGCTCAAATCCTCCAGTGCGATATTCTGTGTCAAAAACGTTGTTGATGGTGGCAAAAAAACCTACGTACTTGTCTCCGATTTTCCATGATTTTCCACCGACCAGATTCACCAAATCATAGCTTCCGAATTTTTCTTGTCTTAATAATTCCCGAGCCACATTCTCATCATAACCTACGATAGGTTGGCCATCTAGATCTAGAGCGAATCCTTCAGACCTCGGTAGCGGTGCCACATCAACATAGGCGTTGCTGAAGAAGTTGGCTGTAGCGCCGATCCACCAGTAGTCTGGATCGCGGTATTCAAAACCTATCTGCATCGCTTTTTCTGGCCCACCGGCCACGTGATAATCCTTCAAATTCGTTGTACCATCCCCAAAAGTAACACCGTTCTCGTTCTCTTCAGTTGTAAAGTCATCAGAATACAACGCAAAATTTGGATTGTTGGTATAGACGCTTTGTCCTATAGATCCAGCCGCTTTCAATTTAATCGTTGGTGTCGCCTGAACTTCCAATCCAAATTCCATCCCAATGTTACGTCGATCGATATTACTAACCACTTCCTGTACAAAGGCATTTCCTTCTACGTTGGAATCCAATCCTGAGATCCTTTGGCTGAAGTAGAAACTAATGTCAGTACTGTTTTCAAATTTGCTGTAATATCCAGTAAGACGAGCCTTTACGATAGGACTCTTAAAGATATAACTGGCATCTGTACTGTAAATCGTTTGAGACTCAAGTCCAGGAACGGTTTGATTGTTCTGTCTGGCATTTACGAATGAGCTTCTGATGGTAGGTGCTTGAGTAAAATAAGCTCCATTGATATCAAGGAAAGTCTTACCGCTTACTTTATAAGTAGCTCCGGCCTTTACACCGTAATTGGTAAAGTCCAGCTTTTCCCCTAACCCAAACGAGTTTTCGGCAAAGTTTCCGTTTCTATATTTTCCGTCCCTTTGGTAAGTAGTTCTGGAAAGATTGAGGGCCGTATAGAAATCTACCTTTTTGGTCTTCACCTGCGCCTGCACAAATCCTTCCACTTCATCAGCAAAAATATCGTAGTTGTACTTGTAACGGTCTCCCTCTCCTACGATACGATTCATATTATTCAAGTCAGATTGAGCGGCTTGGTCCTGGGTGATGTCTGAAGTCTCCTGTGCAAAGAAATCTACATCCAGATAACCAGTTCCACCTAGTAGGTCATCAATGCGCGCATAGTTTTCGCTGGTAAGTTTTCTATAGGAAACCCCACCGTTAAATAAAATGTTGTCTGTGAGATCAGCACTGATGATGGTGTTGGCCATCAATAAATCATCGTCAATTCGATCTTCCTGAATCACATAAATAGAGTTACCGCCATTTTGTGTAGAAAGTCTATTGGCTTCGTACAAGGATGCCCAATCCAACTGACCATCAGCCTGAAATTCCTGTTGTGCTAAATAAGCATTCATAAAGTCAATAGGTTCCTGACCATTCCTCAAGAAATAGCTGGGTAAGTTTTGGTAATAGTCAGGATTCGGATTTCTCGCTCCACCTATATAAGCATTCTGTCCATCAGGAGTAGTGACCAATCGAGTTCCACCGTTATCAATACGGGTGTTCCCGATTTTTCCAAATTGGTACCCGACGTTGGTGTTGACACGTAGCTTGTCATTTACTGTCCAGTAGTGGTTGAGCATAAAGATGGGCTCAACAATTTCCCTGATACGGCTATTTCTAACCGCACCGTCTTGGTTACCCCAGTATGGGTTGTAACGCAATCCCTTTAGGTCACGTATTTCCTGGGTCATCGGTGCACGACGACCCCTTCTGTTGGGAGTATACATTCCCGTAAAGTTAAGGGAGTGTGCATCGCTGAATTTTTTCTCTACCGAAAGCGCCAAGGAATTGGCATCATACAACGTACCTTCACTAAATCCTTCATCACCTGCACGTCTAGAAGCAAGAATGGCATATGACCATCCGTTGTTCAACAGACCACTGCGATGCGATACCATAAATCTACCTTCATAGGAACGATCTGCAACAGCCACACTGATTTGGGTTCCTTCACGTTGCTGTGAAGCGCGCATATCTATACTCTGAACACCACCTAAACCACCGAAAGTATTTTCAGCTGGAGAGAGCCCCATGGTAAAGGTCTGGTTGCGCTGTAAATCATTCACTCCACCCCAGTTGCTCCATTGTGGGCGACCAGAAAAAAGTTTATTCATACGCAGTCCATTGATTAACACGTCACCATCTTCACTGTTCAAACCTCTGGGTCTAAAGAAAGTGGCCGAAAAATCAAAAGCAGCTGCCCTTAAGAATTGGTCTCTTGAGGCCTGTAGCAGTCCAGAAATATTATTGGCCGCATTCTCATCTTCAGCCAGGTCATTTTCTGTCAAAGAAATCACCCCCACGGATTGTTGCTCGTTGATGTTGTCTGATTCCAAATATAGCGGATCAATATTGACAACATTAGTGGTGCTAATGACCACCGGAATTGTTTTGGTCAAATAATTGTTGAAAGAAACACGGATTTTTTGATTGCCTTCAGTCAGGTCCTGATCAAAGGTAAAATATCCGTTGGCGTCAGTAGTAGCGGTGTATGGAGTGCCCACTAACTCAATGAGTACGCCTGGTATGGGTTCTTCACTGGTCTCGTCAATGACTCTTCCCTTTAGCAGCTCCTGTGCCATTCCCAAACTGGCAAATAGCATGAACATACCAAAGAAAATCCTGTCCATTTTTTTAATCATCATTTGTTAATATTAAGATTTCGTTATGAAAAGCGCGCAAAACTACGATATTCTTATCAGTTGATTACCTTTGGCGCGCAAATTGTAACAGAGTTTACAAAAACATAACTTAAGAGAGTTAAAACAACATGTATAAAAACCTATTATTCAGTGTGTTGGCGGTTATCGCTTTCGCGAAAGCGGCACATGCACAGTCATCGGGACAAGCCAAACAATACAAAGTCAAGACAGTAGCTTTCTACAATCTTGAGAATCTTTTTGACATAGAGGATGATACATCGATTAACGACGAAGCCAGTCCGATCATGGAAATGGCCGAAGGTGTCAGAGCCTCTGTATATGAGAAAAAGCTCACCAATATGGCCCGAGTAATCAGAAAGATCGGTGCTGCCAAAGCGCAAACTGCTCCTGCTTTGGTCGGAGTCTGTGAGATTGAAAACAGAAAAGTGCTGGAGGACCTTATTAATCATCCACTGCTGAGAGAGTTTGACTACGGTATTGTACATTACGATTCTCCTGACCGCAGGGGTATTGACACTGGCCTGCTTTATAAAAAGGCAGATTTCAAAGTGTTAAACAGCGTTTCCAAGGAGCTCCTTATTTATGATAAAAGTGATGGCGATCGTATCTATACCAGGGACCAATTGGTGGTCACCGGTGAGTTGGATGGAGACAAAATCAGTCTGATTGTAAATCACTGGCCATCGCGTCGTGGAGGTGAACAAAAAAGTAGACCGAACCGTGTGGCTGCTGCTGCTTTAAACAAACAGGTCATCGATTCGTTGCATAGTGTGGACGCAATGTCTAAAGTTATGATCATGGGTGATCTCAATGACGACCCGATTAATGAAAGCGTGTTGGTAACACTAAATGCCCAGCAGGAACGAGAAAATGTAAAGCCGCAGGCCATTTATAATCCATACATCCAGATGCTAAAGGATGGTTATAATACACTGGCATATAGGGATGCCGGAAATATATTTGACCAAATCATGCTTACTTACCCACTGCTGGTCGAAGCCAAGCAACCTGGTTATAAATATTATATGGCAGGTATCTATAATCCTAGTTTTATGACCAATAAAGAAGGAAGGTACAAAGGTTATCCTTTCCGAAGTTTTGCCGATGGAACTTTTACGGGTGGTTTTAGTGACCATTTCCCCGTTTACGTTTATCTGGTCAAGGAAATTTAACCAGATAAAAATCCTAAAATAAACAAGTCCTTTGAGCAGATTTTCCATCTGAACAAAGGATTTTTTTGTGGTCTGAAAGTTGAAATATGAAGTTTATTGAAACGCCAATATTCATGGATTCAAGACGTTAAGCGTGTTCCAGAGTTTAAAAATGGTAAAATGCATCCTTGATATGCTCCAGTTTGGTACCCTGCTTATTCCTGATGATCGCCACAATATCAAAACGGACTTCTACATTATCTGTAATATATTCTTGTACGTAATGATCTGCGGTAGCTATGAGTTTTTTAATTTGTTTTGGTTTTAAAAAGGTCTGGGGATCGCCAAAATCTGGAGTAGATCTTGTTTTTACCTCAATAATGGCGATAATATCATTCTTTCTAGCAATGATGTCTATTTCTCCTTTATTATAGGTATAGTTTCTTTTCAAGATGTCATAACCTTCTTTTTGAACAAAGCTCGCTGCCATGTCCTCACCTTCTGTTCCTAATATATTGTGATCTGCCATCTACTGTGAAAAAATGATCTGTTGATTCTGGATGTTTATATGCATAGTTTGTCCTAGAAATATAGGGCGATGATCTGCTATGTGACCGGCTGGAAAGTTGAATACAACTGGAAATTGATATTCATTAGTTACATCCTTTATAATAGAAATCACATCCTTACCAAAAGGAATCTCATGATCTCGCAGGTCGGTCATCCCGCCTACCAATAACGCTCGTAGCCCAGTCAGATGACCGGCACGCTTCAAAGAGTACAACATACGCTCTATATGATAAAGGTACTCGTCAATCTCCTCAATAAATAATATTCGACCTTCTGTTTTAGGAAAATCTGTACTTCCCAACAAACTGTAAAGAATAGAAAGGTTTCCTCCTACTACAGAAGCACTAATTTGTTGAGGTGAAAGCTGTTGATCATTTTCAATATTGATCCGTACCCGTTCTGAGCTCGCATCACCCAAAAGTGCCTGTTTCATAGCTTGAACACATGCCTTGGGTTTTTGGGAGAGTTCCAGCGGCATAAAGCAATGTATGCTTGTCCATCCATGACGTTGCCATAACGCATGTAATAATGTCACATCCGAATACCCTAAAATTAATTTAGGCTGTCCGGAAAGATCGAGCCCATCCATGAGTTGAATGGTGCCATAACCACCCCTGGCAATCCAGATAGCGTCAACCTCCGGATCATCCATGGCATCTTGAAAATCCTTTAACCGTTGTATTTTATCTCCACCAAACTGGTGGTGCACCTGATCCACCGTACCTCCATAACTGGTACTCAAGCCCCATGATTCCAGCAGTTGTACAGCTGGTGAAAGTGCAGTAGATGCAGCGCTTCTTGCCGTACAGAGGATCCTAATATGTGCACCTGCGCTCAGGTAATGATTTGGTTTATAATGCATTAAAAAAAAAGAATTATCTTCATTTAAACCATTGGACATACTAATAGTTCAAATACCAAGTTAATCATTTAAACCAATCTTACTTAAAATTTGTAGCTCATGCAAACCCTAACCTCCTGCAACACGGCTCCGCTGACCACCTTCGTGCCTGATACCACTACTCCATGGGATACAAAGAGAGTTCGTCACGCCTTACGACGACTGGGATACGGACGCACCCAAGGTCTAGAAGCCGCTGCTCTTGCCCAGATGCCCGATGTTTTTATAGATCAACTAATTACCACAGCAGCTGGATATACAGTTACACCTGCTCCAAGTTGGAGCAACTGGTCTAGAAGTGATTATACGGACTACAACCAAGAACGTATTCTGCAAATCAGGGAGTGGATCAGACAGGTGTATAATGACACCTTGAACATGAACCTTAGAGCAAGGATGACCTTGTTCTGGCACAATCATTTTGTGACAAGAGTGGAGGATTATTCGGCACCCAGTTGGATGTATCAGTACTACAATCTATTGCAAACCCACGCTTTAGGTAATTTCAAAACCTTGGTCAAGGAGATGGGAAAGAATGAATCCATGCTGGTATACCTCAACGGCGTGCTCAATAATAAATTCAGTCCCAATGAGAATTATGCGCGCGAACTATTTGAGTTGTTCACCCTGGGTGAGAATAATAATTACACCCAAAATGATATCGTTGAGGCATCAAGAGCCTTGACTGGTTATAACCAGTGGACCGAACTGGGCGCACCGATCAATTTTCAGACGTCAACTTGGGACAATAACCCAAAAACCATTTTTGGTATTACGGCAAATTATGACCATGACACCTTGATCGATCACTTGTTTGCCGTCAGACCGATGGAAATTTCAACCCATATTGTAAAAAAGATCTATAGGGCATTTGTAAGTCCAGAACTCCCTTCTTCCGTTATCATTGATCAGCTGGCTGCAACTTTCCGAAATGCAAATTGGGAGATCGCTCCCGTATTGAGACAGTTATTTAAAAGCCAACACTTTTTTGATGAGGCCGCGCTTTCTACGATCATCAAAGACCCAATCGATTGCTTTGCGATTTTTATCAAAGAGGCTAACTTTTCGCTTACGGATGATGAACTTCAGACACTGGCCTATATTGCTGGTATTTTGGGACAAGATTACTTTAATCCCATTGATGTCGCTGGATGGCAGGGTGATCGAGATTGGATCAATAGCAACACCATAACCGGAAGATGGCAGGGGTTGGAATATATCATGTGGGTGAGTTGGAACCAGGATCAGGAGTTATTTAGAAATATCGCCTTGGACAGCTCCTCTTCCACTAATGATCCTGCTGTTATTGCCAAAGATATTGTGGATAGGTTCGCCCCCCAGGAACTTTTTACAGCTGCAGATTATAACCTGGCAACCACCGTATTTAAAGGTGACGTACCACAGAACTATTACGATAATAATCTATGGGATCTTTACTGGCAGTCCGTGCCTTACCAAGTCGTATTGTTATTGCAACATATTTTTAGAATGCCAGAATTCCAACTCAAATAATATTCCCATGTGTCAAAAACATCACCCCTATCAAGATCCTAACTCCAAAGCCCATCACGACGAACACGAGGCATGGAGCCGACGCACTTTTCTCCAGGCTTTGGGAATTGCCGGAGCAGGTGCATTTACCATGGGAGGCACCCAGATTTCCAGTGCAATGCCATCACCGCTCACAGCAGCCATTAATAGCTCTTCTAATGACCGCATTTTGGTTTTGGTGAGACTTAAAGGTGGAAACGATGGGTTGAATACAATAGTACCCGTCTATGATTACGCTACCTATGCTTCCAGACGTAGCAGTATCGCTTTACCTCAAAATTCGCTATATGCGTTAAATGCAGATTTTGGTCTACCTTCTTTTATGAGTTCGCTACAATCCAGATGGGGTAACGGTCAGATGAAAGTCGTAAATGGTGTGGGCTATGCAGTACAGGACTTGTCACATTTTAGGTCCAGTGATATTTGGGCCTCAATTGACGCCGTTAATCAAGAAGAAACTGGATGGATGGGCAGGCTGTTTGAAAGTGAGTTCCCCAATTTTATATTGAATCCGCCGGCCGTTCCGCCAGCTATTCAGATCGGTAGTTTGGGTAATCTGGCCTTTGAAGGACTGCAGACCAATTATTCTTTTTCCGTGGCTGATCCTCAACAATTATATAACCTGGCCCAAAATGGTTGGCAGCATGATCCTGTGAATGTTCCTGCCTGTACCTATGGTGACCAGCTCAGCTTCCTGCGTTCAACCACCAATAACACATTCAGGTATGCAGGGGTAATCAATACGGCTTACCAAGCGAGTAGCACTCAGGCTACTTATAATAATAACAATATTGCTGAGCAGTTTTCGATTGTGGCCAGGTTGATCAAGGGACAATTGGGAACCAAAGTTTATATGGTGACCTTGGACGGATTTGATACACATGCCTCCCAAGCCGGAACCCATGCAGATCGTCTCCAAAAACTGTCAGATGCTATCGACGCCTTTTATACCGATCTTACTGCCTATGGGAACCAAGATGAGGTATTGTGTATGACGATTTCAGAATTCGGCAGGCGGGTAGAAGAGAATGGATCTAATGGGACAGACCATGGAGCTGCTGCCCCAATGATGTTGTTTGGAGGTGGTCTGAACGGAAACGGTTTTATCGGTGCTCATCCCAGCCTTACGCAATTGGACAACAATGGAAATATGATCCACAATATTGATTTTAGGGATGTGTATACCACTGTATTAAAGGATTGGCTATGTATTCCACCAGGGATGGTAGATCAAGCCATGCTCAATGGAAATTACAACACGTTGAATCTAGGCTTTAATTGTACCACCGCCGGAATTGATAATGTCGTCCAACAAGATTTTCATCATCTGGTTATCAATGCGCCAGATGGAGAGCGTTTGCGTGTACAATTGGAATCTGGTAGAAAACTGGATATTCGTATTTATAATATGTTGGGTCAAGAAATCGGTCAGCTGGCCAATTCCTATTACGCTCCGGGAATGCACGAATTTGATATCAAAGCAGGTCTGAATACGCGTATGGATGCAGGTCCCTATATCTACAGGATTTCCACCAACGGCCAGGAATACTCTAAACAGTTTTTGTTGAGATAATGACTTAGAATGAGATGCATAGTCAGCTCACTGTTATTATCACTGTGGACATTCCAGTTTTAGCCTGGACTCTCAACACTAGAAGACTTGTTTTATGCAAAGTAATAAAGGGTAGATTACTCCCGCAGCAGATGTAAAAATCTGTGGGTTCAAGCTTATTAATTGTAAATTTGCGACTCTCAAAATTCATTCATGAGTAAGCAACAAAGATTTACGATCACCGCTGCACTTCCTTACACCAACGGGCCTGTCCATATTGGGCATCTTGCAGGTGTGTACGTGCCAGCCGATATCTATGCCAGATACCTGCGACTTAAAGGAAAAGATGTAGCTTTTATTTGTGGAAGTGATGAGCACGGTGTGCCTATCACCATCAAGGCAAAAAAGGAAGGCATCTCTCCACAGGAATTGGTCGATCGCTACCATACCATGATTGGAGATTCTTTTGAGGAGTTTGGGATCTCTTTTGATAATTACAGCCGTACCAGTGCGCCTATACACCATGAGACCGCCAGTGCCTTTTTCACCCAACTTTATCATGATGGGAAATTTGTGGAAAAGGTGACAGAACAACTCTATGACGCACAGGCAGACCAGTTTCTGGCCGATCGTTTTGTAGTGGGTACCTGTCCCAAGTGCGGCAATCCAGAATCCTATGGGGATCAATGTGAAAAATGTGGTACCAGCCATAATGCCACGGATCTGATCAATCCTAAAAGTGCCATCACAGGCAACCAACCACAACTGAAGGAAACTAAACATTGGTTCCTTCCGCTGGATGAGTATAGTGAATGGTTGAACCAATGGATTGTTGAGGACCATGCTACCGACTGGAAGAGCAACGTGGTAGGTCAAGTTAAAAGTTGGATTACTGACGGCTTGCATCCCAGAGCTGTTACTCGAGATCTGGACTGGGGAATTCCAGTGCCAGTTAAAGGTGCTGAGGGTAAAGTGCTGTACGTTTGGTTTGATGCTCCTATCGGATACATTTCAGCTACCAAAGAATGGGCGGCTCGAGAAAACAAAAACTGGGAAGACTATTGGAAAGATGAGGATACCAGCCTGGTTCATTTCATAGGTAAGGACAACATAGTTTTCCATTGTATAATTTTTCCAGCCATGCTTAAGGCACACGGAGATTTTATATTGCCAGAAAACGTTCCCGCTAATGAATTTCTCAACCTGGAGGATGATAAAATTTCTACGTCCAGAAATTGGGCCGTATGGCTTCACGAATATTTACAGGATTTTCCAGGTCAACAGGACGTGCTGAGATATGTGTTAACGGCCAATGCTCCAGAAACAAAGGACAACAATTTTACCTGGAAAGACTTTCAAGCCCGTAATAACAACGAACTTGTAGCCAATTTGGGGAATTTTGTCAACCGTGTGGTGGTACTGACTAACAAATATTACGGCGGCGTGGTGCCTCAACCTACCGGCCTGGAACCACGGGACAAGGAACTCCTGGAAAAAATCAAGACTTATCCTGGCAACATAGGTGGTAGTCTGGAACGTTACCGCTTTCGCGAAAGCCTCGCCGAACTCATGCATCTATCCAGTTTGGGTAACCGTTATATCGCTGAAGAAGGCCTCGAGCCCTGGAAACTGGTCAAAACCGATCCGGAAAAAGTTCAAAACATCATGTACGTGTGCTTGCAACTCACAGCTGCGCTCGCAGTCCTCAGCGAACCTTTTCTTCCACATACGTCTAAAAAACTTAGGCACATCTTAGGTTTATCAGATTCAGTAAGCTGGGAGACTGTTGAAAGTGAAAAAGCCTTGCTAGCCGCAGGACATCAGGTCCAAAAGTCACAATTGCTCTTTTCAAAAATTGAGGATGAACAAATTCAGGCGCAGTTGGATAAGCTCGCTACCACAAAAGCCAATAATACCACGCAAAACCCAAAACTCATGCCGCAAAAAGATGAAACCCAGTACGATGATTTTATGAAGATGGATCTGCGGGTAGGAGAAATTCTTACTGCAGAAAAAATGCCGAAGACCGATAAATTGATGGTGATGACCGTAGATACTGGTATTGACAAACGTACCATTGTGTCCGGAATTGCTCAGCATTATAAAGCTGAGGACCTGGTCGGTCGAAAGGTAACCGTTTTGGTCAACCTGGCACCAAGAAAATTAAGAGGTGTTGAATCACAAGGAATGATTCTACTGGCCGAAGATCCAGAGGGTAAATTGGTCTTTGTTAATCCAGATGATGAGATTCTGAACGGAGCCACCATCGCCTAATAAAAAAGCCTCGTTGCCGCAGTGGGTCAACGAGGCTATTAGTAGTCTAATCGAGTAGGTTATTCTTCCTCTTCGTTATCATAAGTCTTGACCGATTTGGGTTGTAAATTGTCATCCTTGGCAATGCCTTTAGCTTTTGGGATGGGATGTTTTCCTTTGGTTTCCTTGTAATTTGGCGTTTTCATAAAATTTGTTTTTTAAAAGATAAAGAAATCCATAGGTTATCCTACACCCACTAACAAAAGTTTAATGCTTTTTAGCAACGGTTAACATTGGCTTTTTATCGCTTGCTCTTCGTTTTTAAAACTGCAATAGTCCTATAGGTGAATCTAATTAACCATTGAAAATTGGTGTTTCTTCATTATTTAGGGAGAGAAACATAGGTATCGTCATTTTCCATCATGGGGAAGCTTTTTTCCTCCCAAGCGCTTTTGGCGTGTTCTATTTTTTCTTTGGAGTGGCTAACAAAGTTCCAATAGATATGTCTTTCTTCTGGAAAGGCTTTTCCACCAAAAAGTAGTAGGTGACTGCCCGCCTTGACCTTGATTTCGCAAGCATCATTGGTTTTGCTTACCAACATATTTCCCGCATTAATTTCTTGGCCACAGGCCCATACACCGCCAGTAACCACGGTTATACCTATTTCACCTTTAAGATGGTCTTTGATATTAAGATTAAAATCCTGTGTGGTAACCACATCTACCATAAAAAGGTCTGAATGCACTGGAACCGGAGAGGTATGGCCGTAGCCGGTGCCTGCAATCAATTGAAATCTAGCCCCCTGTTCTTCCCATTTAGGTAATTCTGATGGTTCAAAATGATGAAAAGATGGTGCCAAGTCTTCCAAGTCTTTGGGCAAAGCCACCCAGATCTGATAGCCATGCATGGTAAATGACTTGCCTTTATCTCGCAAGGCTTGGGGAGTGCGTTCCGTATGCGTGACTCCTTTTCCAGCCACCATCCAGTTAACCGCGCCAGGAGTGATGACCTGGTCAGTACCAATCCCGTCTTGATGTCTGATCTCTCCCTCCATTAAGTAGGTAAGCGTAGAAAGACCTATATGCGGGTGCTGATCCACATCCATATATTGATGAGGTCCCAACTCTGTAGGTCCCATATGATCGATAAAAATAAACGGGCCTACCATACGCTTTTGGCGGAAGGGTATCAATCTTCCTACCAGAAAATCACCAATATCGCGGCTGCGTTCTTCGATAATTAATCCTGTGTTGGACATAACTTATAATTTAATAATTCTCAACTTATATTCTCGTTGAAATTTACGCAATACTAAGCCAGCACATCAATTGAGGGGGTAAAGACTGTTGTTGTCCAACCAAAAGGAAAATGTAGACTAGCGCTGTAAAGGTCAAATGTACCTGAAATTTTGGCCTGATTCTTACCTTTTTTGCCCGGCGTGATCCCAGTTTACAGCAGTCATCACCATCGTTTTTACTTCTATAGCTTTTCTACTTTAAAAAGTCAAATAATCTAAACCGACCATGTATCTTTGCCAGCGTCTCAAGGGGTGCTGTGTAAAAGCGGCTGAGATTATACCCGAGGAACCTGGGCGAGTAATGTTGCCAAGGGATAGGAAAAGTACTAGTAGTAAAAGCAACACTGGTTGGGATAAACATACACCTTTAGCCAGGTCAGCGTATACCACCAATACTTTTCAAGAGCATCCTCTCTAACTTAATATTAACCCAAACCGAATGAATGCCCCTTTCATTGGAACTACAACTGTTCTTATGAAACATTTATGTCGCGTTGTCATGGTAGGAGCCCTTTTTTCAACGGGTCTGGCCGCAGCGCAAAACACACAGGAAAAGGATTCGCTCACCGCAGAAAAGCTGGATGAGGTACTGGTCAAGGCCGTACGCGTAGATGCCAATTCGCCAATCACCCACAGCAATCTCTCTGAAAAGGAAATTGTTAAAAGAAATCTGGGCCAAGATTTACCCACCATCATTAATTTCCTACCCTCAGTAGTTACCACGAGTGACGCAGGTGCCGGGATTGGTTACACCAGTTTTAGGGTGCGTGGGGTAGATGCCAGATCAACCAACGTTACCATCAATGGTATTCCGTATAATGATGCAGAGTCCCTGGGAACCTTTTTTGTCAATTTAGGGGACTTTTCTTCATCGGTAGAAAGCCTGCAGTTGCAACGCGGTGTGGGAACCAGTACCAATGGAAGCGGGGCTTTTGGAGCCAGTTTAAACTTGCTTACCGATGCCATTGAATCCGAGGCCTCTGGTCAAATTTCTAATTCGTTTGGTAGTTTTAACAGCAGGAAACATACGGTAAAATTTTCTACTGGCCTGCTGAATGAACATGTTGAGATCGCCGGTCGCTTGTCCAATATTGCCTCAGATGGTTTTGTAGACCGTGCCAGCACCGACTTAAAATCCTATTTCCTTCAAGGCTCCTATGTCGATGATAAACGCCTGATCAAGGCCATTACGTTTGGTGGGGAGGAAGTCACCTATCAATCATGGTTTGGGCTAACGCCTGAGCAGCTGGCTGAGGACCGCCAATTCAATCCCGCTGGCCAATACACGGATGAAAATGGAGAAACAAGATTCTATGACCGCGAGGTGGATGATTACCGACAAGACCACTACCAGCTGCACTGGAACGAGCGTTTTGACAACAAATGGTCAGCAAATTTAGGCTTGAACTACACCTACGGTCGTGGCTTCTTTGAACAATTTCGCGAGGATGACGATTTTGATACCTACGGATTTGACCCATTGGTTGTTAACGGTCAACCTGTTAATACCACAGACCTTGTGCGTCGTCGCTGGTTAGACAATGATTATTATGTGGCCAACCTCAATCTGAATTACAAGGACAATAAGGCCGATATTCTAACGGGAGTTTCCTTCAGTCACTATGATGGAGATCATTATGGTGAGGTGATCTGGGCGCGTTTTGCCTCCCAAAGCGAGATTCGGGATCGTTATTATGGTGGGAATGGAAAGAAGAATGATGTTTCCGCTTTCGCGAAAGCGAACATTAAACTCGATGACAAATTCCAGTTGTATGCCGATCTACAGGTGCGTAACGTCAATTATGAGACTTCGGGAATCGACTCTGATTTGGCGGCATTCAACGTAGATGAGAATTATACGTTTTTCAATCCGAAAGCAGGCTTGACTTATGCCTTTGACACCAGCAACGATTTCTACTTTTCTTATGCAAGGGCAAATAGAGAACCCAATAGAGATGACTTTCAAAACAATCCAGAGATCGAGCCCGAGCAACTCAATGATTTTGAATTGGGCTGGCGACACCGCAAGGGGAATTTCAGTTTGAATGCCAATGCTTATTTTATGTATTACAACCAGCAACTCGTATTGACCGGTGCCATCAATGATGTCGGGGCTTTGATCAGAGAAAATTCTGGAGAGAGTTATAGGTTGGGCCTAGAACTAGAAGCCAATGTTCAACTCGGGAAGAAATGGTTGCTTCAACCCAATCTTACGTTAAGCAGCAACAAAAACCTGGAGACCGTCCGATCTTTTGATGGAGAAATTCAAAACTTGGGCAGTACTGATATTGCCTACTCTCCTGAAGTCATTGCCGCCAATGCTGTAGTTTTTCAGCCAGTAAAATCATTACAAATATCACTGTTGAGCAAATATGTAGGTCAGCAATTTATGAGTAATACCGAGGCGTCGCTGTCCCAATTGGATGACTTCTTTATCAATGATTTGAACTTGGTTTATACCATTGAGACCAATTCCATATTTGAAAGTGTTGTTTTCACTGGATTGGTGAATAATATTTTTGATGTGGAATACATCTCAAATGGTTATTACTTTTCCTTTGACGACGACTTTTCTAATCCAGGGACTGTTACAACGGTAGAAGGAGTCGGCTACTATCCGCAGGCGGGTGTTAACTATTTATTAGGTGCGACCTTTAACTTTTAAGGCCTCTAATGTTAGTATAAATAAGCATCTTGACCCTTGTTTGGGTTGAGGTGCTTTTTTAATTGGATACACGGATGATGTTACCACTCTTGACCACCCGATAGGCTTTCATTCCAAACCTGCCTTCCCCCTCAATGGGCCGGCCAGTCAGAATATTGTATTTATTGATGTCATCGGTACAGGGGCAAGTGGCCTCAATACCCGAAATGGTCATTGTTGAACAGGAGTTGGGGGCGTGGTTGGGATCGCTCAATTCATAGGCAACATATTGCTCATTGTTGAAGTGATAAATCACAAAACCACGGATACCTGCGCTATTGACAACTACGGATGTGCCTGGAAAATTGAGGGTGGAGTATTGCGGTAGGCTGGTGTTGATATCAAATTGGAATCCTATATCTACCAAAAATGGATTTTGTCTACCGTCATCATCACTGGAACAGGCCAGCAATGCTCCCAACAACAATAAGGCAAGAATTCTACGCATGTATGTTTGTTTGATATTCTGTATCAAAGGTATAACGTTATGATTAGGTTTTAGTATATTTGTTTGACAATCCCGCAGCAATGATGGGATTTTGTTTTTTAAGGTCATGGGCTCATAAATGGCGTCTATTTCCTCTTTAATGGTCAGGAATTTAGAGCGATTGACCCTGGATCATTGACCATTTCATTTAAATCTTTTGACAATCATGAGTAACGTATCATATTATACCGAAGAAGGACTAAAAAAATTAAAGGACGAATTAAGCCACCTGAAGGATGTGGAGCGTCCCGCCGCTTCCCAAGCTATTGCCGAGGCCAGGGATAAAGGTGACTTGAGTGAAAATGCTGAATACGATGCGGCCAAAGAAGCCCAAGGAATGCTGGAAATGCGCATTTCTAAACTTGAAGCTATTGTAGCTAATGCTCGGATTATTGATGAGAACAGTCTTGATCTTTCAAAAGCTTTGATCCACAGTACGGTAAAGATCAAAAACTTGAACAATAAGATGATCATGAATTATAAATTGGTTGCGCAAAGTGAAGCCGACCTTTCTAAAGGTCATATTTCTGTAGAGTCTCCTATTGGAAAGGCTCTGCTGGGTAAACAGGTGGGTGATGTTGCCGAGGCTCAGGTACCGGTAGGAAGTATAAAACTTGAAGTCCTGGAAATTTCAAGAGACTGATATGAGTATTTTTACTAAAATCATCGCGGGAGAAATTCCTACTTATAAAGTAGCTGAAACAGATCAGTTCTATGCTTTTCTCGATATCAATCCCAATGCACCAGGTCATACTTTGTGCGTTCCCAAAAAAGAGGTCAATAAACTTTTTGATTTAGATCAGGAAACTTATGACGGTTTGATGTCGTTCAGCAGGAAGGTTGCGCTCGCTCTGAGAGAAGAAGTAAGTTGTCTTAGGATCGGCATGTCTGTGATTGGGTTAGAGGTCCCACATGTGCACGTTCATCTGATCCCTTTAAGAAGCATGGAAGACATGAGGTTTGTCAACAAGGTGCAGTTGGATCAAGAGCAAATGCAGGACATCGCTGATCGAGTCCGAAAAAGATTTGAGCAGTAGTAAGCTGCCCCAGCATTGTTTGACAATCAATTCAAGCTGCGTTTTCTATCAAAGAATTCCCTAAGAAGTAGGCTACATTCTTGTTCTAGTATACCAGATACAACTTGGGTTTTTGGATGTAAGCAGGAGCCCATGTTTTGGTAACCCCTGTCCAGATCCCTTGCGCCAAATACTAATGTTCCCATCTGCGACCAGTACAGTGCCCCTGCACACATCTGGCATGGTTCCAAGGTTACATACAGGCTACAATCTTTGAGATATTTTCCGCCTGTAAATCCTGATGCAGCGGTGATAGCCTGCATTTCAGCGTGGGCGGTGACATCGGTCAAGGTTTCTGTGAGGTTATGGCCCTTGGCAATAATGCGATTTTGCGTAACGATAACGGCACCTACTGGGATTTCATCCCTGTCAAAAGCGGCTTGGGCCTCTTGCAGGGCTTTTTCCATAAAATAGCGGTGGTCAAAGGGCTCGATCATCTTACAAAACTAAGCATTCATCTCTGACTAATTTCTATATTTTCAAAAAGCCTTGGCGTACCTTTGAAACATGGTAAGATCCTTACTTTCCCAAATTGATGATCCAGCAGATTTAAGACAACTGGAGACCGAACAATTACCTCAATTGGCTGGCGAACTGCGTGATTTCATCATTGATGTCGTGGCAACCAAAGAAGGACATTTGGGCGCAAGTCTGGGTGTGGTAGAGCTTACCATCGCATTGCATTATGTGTTCCAAACTCCCAAAGACTTGTTGGTCTGGGACGTGGGACACCAAGCCTATGGGCACAAAATTTTGACTGGTAGGAGAGTTGATTTTCATACCAATCGGGATCTGGGTGGTTTGTCGGGATTTCCCAAAAGAGCCGAAAGTGTTTACGATACCTTTGGCACAGGTCATAGTTCCACTGCCATTAGTGCTGCATTGGGAATGGCCATGGCCAGTGCATTAAAAGGTGTAGATACTAAGCATGTGGCGGTAGTAGGGGATGCCAGTATTGCCAGTGGGATGGCTTTTGAAGCTTTAAACCATGCAGGTGTGAGCGGTGCAGATCTCTTGGTCATTCTCAACGACAATGCGATTGGAATAGACCCTAGTGTAGGCGCTCTGAAGGACTACCTCACGAAAACAAAATCAGGTAAGGTTACCGGAAGGGATAACATTTTTGAGGCGTTAAATTTTGACTATTCAGGACCTATCGATGGACATAATCTGGAGCTGTTGATCCAAGAATTGAATCGGCAACGATCACTTTCAGGTCCTAGATTGCTTCATGTGCGTACCCTTAAAGGCAAAGGACTAAAACAAGCCGAGCAAGATCAGGTGCGCTATCACGCTCCTGGAAAGTTTGATAAATATACAGGTGAGATTCCTGCTAGTGATACCAGTGAGCTTCCGCCAAAATTCCAGGATGTGTTTGGGATTACATTGACCGAATTGGCTGCAAAGAATCCAAAAGTCGTAGGGATTACTCCTGCCATGCCTACCGGAAGTTCAATGAAGATAATGATGGATGCCTATCCGGATCGGGCTTTTGATGTGGGTATTGCAGAACAACATGCCGTCACTCTTGCTGCTGGTATGGTCACTCAGGGATTGGTCCCGTTTTGTAATATTTACTCTACATTTCTTCAACGAGCCTACGATCAGGTCGTACATGATGTCGCATTGCAGAAATTGCCAGTGGTCTTCTGCCTTGACCGAGCAGGACTGGTCGGTAAGGATGGTGCAACACATCACGGTGTATATGACCTGGCCTATTTAAACTGCATTCCTAATATGATCCTTTCAGCGCCCATGGATGCTATCGAACTGCGCCAGATGATGTACACAGCTTCACAAGGACTGAACCAGCCCATCGCTATCAGATATCCCAGGGGACGAGGACAATTGCGGGATTGGCAAGTAGACTTCAGGGAGATAAAACTGGGAAAGGCCCGTGTACTCCACCAATCCTCAAAAATTGCGGTCCTTAGTTTGGGAAGCATTGGTAGCATGGTGCAGGATGCGATCGTCGACCTGCAATTCAAACCTACGCACGTAGATATGCGATTTCTCAAGCCATTGGACACCCAAGTGTTGGATGAAATTATTGAACATCATGAACATATCATCACTATTGAGGATGGTTGTGTGATAGGAGGTCTTGGAAGTATGGTAACCGACTATGTTTCCTCAAAACGAGGCTTAGGTTCAGTCCCTGTGATTCATCGTTTAGGGATTCCAGATCAATTTATCGAACATGGTTCTACGGCAGAATTACACAAGCTAGCAGGGATTGATCGTGATACTTTAACAGCGCTAATTATGAGGCTGGTCTAGCGTTTGATCACCTTTTGGGTTTGTACAAAACCTTCCTTTTGGATGCGTATCAAATACATGCCACTGGGACCATAGATCTCAATGCGAATCGGTGTCGCGCTGATAGAAGATAACTGGTTGGATACTTCCCTTCCAGAAAGGTCAAAAACACGAATGTTAGCTTCACCCAACGTGGATGAGGCTGCTAATTGGAAAACTCCGTCAGAAATTGTTGGATAGACACTGATTTCTGTAGTTTCCGCTTCCGCGAAAGCGATACCCAATGTATCAAATTTACCTGTAAACATACCGCGACCATGGGTAGTGGCCAAAATCGTATTATCGGACAACCTGAGGTCTAAGTCGACTACCTTGACATTGGTCATACCGTTGATCAGAGGTTGCCAAGCTGGATTCGTGTTGGCAAAATCGCTTGTGGCATAGATTCCTAATTCAGTTCCAATCATAACCTCTCCTGGTAGTAATGGATTGGCAAGAATTGTTTTGACGGGAATATCGGGTAAGTTACCATCCTTGGGTTCCCAGGTTGTTCCGCCGTCATTGGTGTACCAGATATTGTTGACCCCATAATTGTGCATGGTCAGGTAGATTTCCTGTTCAGAGGCACCAAACTCAATATCTGAAACGCTTCCCAAAAAGTTCGGGTCAGAGATGTCCAACCAAACCGGATTGGTGGTGTTTGCATTTTCAACCTTGACCAATTTTGAAAATTCAGTACCTATAAAAAGGCTGGTACTTGTAGTGGTGTAGGGAGAAACTTTTAAGGCAGTTGGTCTAGAGCTGGATATCAAAGAATTACTCAGCAACGTACAGGCTGAAGCTCCAGAAAACAATTGACAAGCCTCAATGGCATTTGTTCCATTAAAATTTCGGCTGTTGGAAAAGAAGTAATCTAGATTAGCATCCAGTTCGGCTACATTGATAAAATCTCCATCTGGATTATTGCCGCCATCACCGCAATTGGGAGTGGAGATACAATATCTAAAATTATAGGTTGGGTAGGTCACATTTCTATGATTATTAAACTGGGAGGTGATCACCGCGTAATTATCAACCTCATCAATAGCTACATATCCGCCATCACCACCCAACACGGTTCCAAAAGCATTCTCACCAGGCGTAGCGTCATTGACAGCGAGCGTACCGTTATCTTGTGTACCGCCTGCCAGATCATCCCCATTGGCCTGACCGAGAGCTGCTATACTCCCGTAATAGAATTGAGTGACATTATAACCATTGTTTCTTGTTAGAATAGCGCTGGAGTTGGTATTGGCTTGGTTAAAACTCTGCGCCCATGAGACTCCGCCATCGCTCCCGATCAGTCCCTCATTTGGATTTCCAGGTTTGAAACTGATGGCATGTATATCTGCGTGTACAAAAGGGGCGTTAATGGTTTGAAGTCCATTGCCATTCATCCACTTAGAAATCTGGCTGTATGAAGTCCCGCCATTTACTGATCTGAAGCTGTCAATTCCGCCCACGTAAACAATTTGGTCATTGGTGGGATCCGTCTCAATCACCAAATCATAAAAGGCCTGTCCTCTGGTAAAATCGGTAGAAGGAATAGAATTATCTGCATCATTGGGCTCGTTGATTGGCGTGACACTGGCGAAGGCATCATCTGTAACAAACAAATCTCCAGCGCTCAACACTTGTGCGGCAATATAAAACTTGTTGGCATCCTGACCTGAAGCTGCAATTTCTACCCGATTAGCACCAGGGATAACGTTTCTGAGCGACCAACTCACCCCATCTGTTGAGCGGTAAACCCGGCCACCGCCTTGACCAGTTCCTGCTGAATTGATGGTGCTCATATAGAGTGTATTATCAGCGCTAATCTCAAAATCGTTGGGGGAGACATAAAAGGTTTGTCCGCTAAAATTATAGGATAAGATTGGTGATTCTACCCTGCTCCAGGTCGAACCATCATCAATACTTTTATAAATACCCGTATTCTGTGTTCCCAACACGCCGACAGGATTGGAAATATTGAAGTTTGGAGAATTGTACAAGATAGATCCCACCCCTATGTAAATCTCAGCATTTCCATTATTATCCCAAACGACAACGTCATTAATGCAAAATATTCCCGCTTTAAAGAGATTAGTTCCGGTGCTAGCATCTCCAGGACCAGCAAATGGTACTGGTACCGCTGCCCATGTGTTTCCTCCGTCAGAAGATTTATAAAGTCCATCGCCGATGGCTGCACCTCCTGTATATTGCTCGCCTGTACCGATGTATATGTTTTGCGGATTAAGTGGATCGATGGCATAACTTTGCACACTCAAGTTGGCTGCCACTCCCGGAACAATAGTCCACTGTTCATTCGGGTCAGTTATATCATCATTTACCCAAAGTCCGCCGCCAACACCGCCTGCAAAAACCCTGTTGTAATCAATCCCATCTCCATTGTTTGCACCTACGTCGTTAGGATCGTAAAAAACTACGCGTGTACGACCACCTACATTATTGGGACCGCGTTCTTCCCATGCCCTAGCGCCCGAACCTGGAACACTTTTTCCTATGCTATTTGTCTCAACAGGTTGAACCTTAAAAGGAGTTGGATATCCTAGTCTGGGATTCATGGTAAGCTCCCACATGCGTTCATTATAGGCATTAGGAGGGAGGCCATGAGCCTTGCGCTCTTCTTTTGACATGGATAGAGATTTATGAACTGCACTATTCAAAACAAATTCTCTGTGTAGTGCCTGTGCGTCCTCCATTGTAGTATCAGGAGAACAATGCCAAAAGCCAGCTCCAATAAAAAGTACTGAAGTGGTAAAAAATAAAATACGCTTGATTTTCATGACCTTTATTCTATGGTACGTAAATATAAATAAGCCTGGAGAAACTCTGTTTACACCTTGCCATTTATGACACCAAATAGCGCCATAGACTTACTGTCGGTAAGCGAGGCCACGTAACCACAAGCTTCTAGTAAACTATGGTATCGGTCTTTCTCAGCTATGTCTAGACCTTTGCAAGATGTCAGTATAAGTTTGTCGTAAGGGGTGAGCCTATCTTCCAATTTGTTTTCACAGGCCTGACAAACGGCCCCTAATATGTCACGCAGAATTTTATACCCGGCAATTTCTTTTTGGATGACCTCTTCATGTCTGTAAACTCGTTCTACGGTAATCCCTAATATATCGTCGATTTGTGCCTTATAGGTGGATAGGTCTGTTAGTGCTTTACTCATTTCACCATCGAGGATAGCTTCCTCATGATTCATAAAGATGTCCACGCAATCTTTGATCAGATTGTTGATGGCCAAAGATCTTAAATAAGCCAGTCTTTGGGAAGTAGTTTTAAGCTGGCTATAAGCTTCAGTCCGTATGGTATCCCTCACCAAGTTGATGAATTGTTCGAGCGCGTGGTCCTCGCTGATCCATCCCAGGTTGATTCCATCTTCAAAGTCTATGATGGTGTAACAGATATCATCTGCGGCTTCTACTAGATAGGCCAACGGATGGCGGTAATATTTTTCAGGATTGTTCTCAGGGGCTTTTAAGCCTAATTCCTGAGCTACATCCTCAAAATGTGCCCAATCTGCCTGGAAAACACCAAATTTCTTTTGGGAGATATGGCGCGTAGGTCGATGAGGTAAGGAATCCTTTGGGTATTTAATGAAAGCACCCAAGGTAGCATAGGACAAACGTAAACCGCCAGGAATACCAGGTTGACTTTGATTGAGTAGGTGATAGCCGTTAGCATTCCCCTCATATTGAAGCAGGTCTTGTTGTTGCTTTCGCGAAAGCGGTTCAATCATTCTTGCGCCTACACCTGAAGAGAAAAAGGAGCCAATAGATTTTTCGCCACTATGGCCAAAAGGTGGATTTCCGATATCATGTGCCAATGCGGCAGCGGCGACGATAGCACCAAAATCTTGTTGTTTATACCCCAGGGCCGATAAATGTGGATGTTTGTCCAGAATACGCTGTCCAGCCATACGTCCCAAGGAGCGTCCCACTACACTTACTTCTAGAGAATGGGTTAGACGTGTGTGTACAAAACCGCTTTGGCTCAACGGAATGACCTGGGTTTTATCCTGCAGACTGCGGAATTGCTGAGAAAAGATCACCCGGTCGTAATCCACCTCAAACCCCAGTCTTAATTCATCCTGATCAGCCCTGAGTCGTGGTACCTGATCTCCAAAACGTTTCAGCGAAAGCAGCTGTTGCCAGTTCATTGTCTTTTTTTGGGCAATATACACAGGATTTTGACGTCCGTCAGCGCTTTTTGATTTTACCATTTCTTAACGTAGAATGAATAGGACTTAATGGTGTGATAACTCATAAACGTCCTTTGTGGTTGTTCTTTTGCAAAATATAAATATGACCAAATGAAAAAGTTGTTTTTTCTTATTTTGTTTTTTGTAACTGCCTTGGTTTCAGCGCAAAATGGTACGGTTGCCGGTCTGGTGACTGATACGGATTATGATGATGAACCTGTAGCTTTTGCTTCAGTGCAGTTGAAAGGTACCACGTTGGGGGCGCAAACTGATATGGATGGGAAATTCCGCATTGTGGCTCCGGTTGGGACTTACACTTTGATCGTTTCTTTTGTGGGAATGCAGACGGTAGAAATACCTGACGTCAAGATCAACGAAGGCTTTACGACCACCATTAATGTGCCTATGAGTGCTGAAGCAGCCGCTCTTGAAGCGATAGAAATAACCGTAACCAAAAGCCGTGAAAGTGCCGAAGCCTTAATTCTTGAAAAGAAGAATGCCATAACGATTAAACAATCCATTGGTGCCGAGGAATTGTCCCAAAAAGGGGTGAGCGATGCTGAAGGTGCAGTGACCAAGGTAAGTGGTGTGTCGAAGCAGTCAGGGGTAAAGAATGTATTTGTACGTGGACTAGGTGACAGATATAATTCAACTACTTTGAATAGTTTACCCTTACCTTCTGACGATCCTGAATACAAAAATATTTCTTTGGACTTCTTTGGATCAGATCTGTTAGAAAGTGTTGATATCAACAAAGTGTTCACTTCAGAGATTACAGGTGACAACGCTGGAGCTAACATCAATATTGATATGAAAGGGCTAACCGGAAAAAGAGCCCTAGATATAGGTTTGGCCACGGGAATCAACACACAAACCATAGGTGAGGATTTTAAAGGTATAGATGGAGAAGGTTTCTTTGGTTTTAGTGAGGAAGAGGTGCCGGTAGATAATTTGAGTGTATATTCTTTTAATAATCAGTTGGCTCCAGAAACAAATGATGCCAGTCCTAACCTTGGGCTATCTATCGCAGGAGGTAAAAGATTTGATATCGGCGACAACCATTTGAATGTATACGGTTTGTTGACCTTTGATAATGGATACCGATTTACTGAAAGAACAGTAAGGAATACCAACAGTGCTGGAGTTGAATTTTTTGATTTAGATGGTGTGAATTACGATTATGGCACCTCGCAAATTGCCATGGGTAACCTTAATTATGTAATGGGGAAAAACAATATAGAGTTGATCTCTATGTACATTCATAAAAATACCCAAAGCTTTCAGGAATATGAGGGTATCAATAATCCTGAGCAAGAAGGAGACCGTATTTTCTTAAGAAGACAGCAAACCAATAATAACAATGTATATGTCAATCAGCTACTGACTAATTTTGCTTTGAGTGATCGTTTGGATCTTGAGGTCAAAGCATCATTTAATGCTGTCAGGGGTAGTGAGCCCGACCGACGTGATTTTGAATATCTTTTCAGGGATGGCTTTTATAGTCCAAACATAGATTCTGGAGGGAATAACCAGAGATATTTTAGTGAAGTTCAGGAAAATGATTTTAACGGTATTGCCAATCTTAAGTTTGACTTGAACACAGATGCAGAAAGTGACCTGGCTCATTTTATCAGCTTGAATACCTCTTATCGCTATACCCATCATATATTTAAGGCTACAACTTTTAACCATACAGTAAACAACCGAATTGAAGTTGATATTGATAATCCAGATGCATTTTATAGTCAACCTTCCCTGGTAGCAGGTAATTTTAGATTGGAAACAGGACGGGGGAGTGCTATCAATCCTAATGCTTTTGATCCATTCTATTATCTAGGGGATAAATACACGATCACTGGGGGAGCCAATTATGTGAAACAATTTTCTGATAAATTCCTCATCAACTTAGGAGGTAGATTCGAAAATATCGAGCAAGAGGTAGAATATAATACCAACATCGCCAGAAGTTCGATCAACGGTCCTTCTATTATAGAAGAGTCATTTTTTCTACCCAGTTTAGGGTTGAAATACAATCTTAACGAGGATAATATTATAAGATTTGGTGCCAGTCAGACCTATATGTTACCTCGATTCAAAGAAATTGCACCATTTAGATATGATGGAGTTCAATTCTCAATTCAAGGTAATCCTGATTTGGAGGCCTCTACCATCTTGAACTTTGACTTGGCCTATGAATACTATCCATCCAAAGGAGAGTTGATCTCGCTTACCGGATTCTATAAGAACATCAATGATCCAGTTTCTAGGGTTGAGATCCCAAGTGCGGGTAATACCTTAACTTATTTGAATGTAGGTGAAACAGCCACAGTATTGGGAGCAGAATTTGAATTGCGCAAAGATGTTTGGACCAAGGAATTGGCAGAACTGGAAGTAGACGCACCGAGAAATGCCACTTTTACAGTGGGATTCAATGCCAGCTATATTTACAGCAAGCAGGACCTGGACGATCCATTGGCCCAGTTCAGTGAGGAAAGCACCCAATTGCAGGGAGCAGCTCCATTATTGTTGAACCTGGATTTAAATTACAGCACATTTTTTGGTCACAGCAAGGTAAATACTGCCATGGTGTTGAACTACTTCAGTGATCGTGTTTACTCTGTGGGAACGAGAGGATTTGAGAATATCACAGAGGTGGGCGTACCTACCCTGGATTTTGTGGGATCTTTAGGTATTGGAGAGAATGGGAAGTTATCCCTAAAAGCTAAAAATATCCTCAATCCCGAAATCCAATTGGAGCGTGAAGGCCTGGACAACAATACAGTGTTAAGTAGCTACACCCGCGGAGTTAACATTAGCCTGGGATACAGCTACAAATTTTAAAGTTTGGTAAAGTTGGCTTAACACCTTCATGGTTATCAAGGAGTTAATTTGCACCAACATTCAAACTGAAAACTTTAAAAACAAAAAAATGAAAAAATTTATTTTATCAGCGCTTACCATAGCAGCCTTAAGCATCACTTCCTGTAGTACTGATGATGATGTCTCTGGAGGAAATCAAGGCAATAATGAAGAGTTGTCTTTGTCTGGAAATATTACCGAAAATAGAACTCTTGTAGCTGGAAATTCATATGTGTTAAACGGTCCTCTATTCGTTAAAAATGGAGTGACTCTAACCATTCCAGCGGGAACTGTGATTACAGCTCAGGCAGGAGGAACAGATGTTTATTTGATGGTAGAAAGAGGAGGACGTATTATCGCCGATGGTGAACCCAATGCGCCTATCAGATTTACAGCTTCTTCACAATCACCAGCCGCTTGGGGTGGGTTGATCATTAATGGGAACGCCTTTATTTCAGGTCAAAATCCTCAAGGGCAAAATGAGGCCGGAACTGAGGTGAATACTGGTGTCCTTTTTGGGGGTGATAACGATGCAGATAACTCTGGTGTTCTTGACCATGTGATCATTGAATATACGGGTGCTCGTATTGACGGTAGCGCAGAACACAATGGGTTGACGCTTAACGGTGTTGGTTCAGGGACTACGCTTTCTAATATCTGGATTGCTAATGGAGATGATGATGGTATTGAGTTTTTCGGCGGATCGGTTAATGCTTCCAACATCTTTGTTCTAAATGCTAAGGATGATATGTTTGACTTTACGCAGGGTTACAGAGGAACTTGTACCAACCTTTATGGTATCCGTCAGGCCGATTACACTGCTGTAACTTCTGACCCAAGAGGTATTGAGGCCGATGGTAACCTTGACGGGAACTCGCCTTCTGATAATACACAGTCGGACTTTACAGTGAATAATATTACGATCATCAATTCTGGTAATAATGTTGAGTTTTCTGACTTGATCAAGGTCCGTCGTGGAGCTACTGCCAGAATTACTAACGCGTTGGCAGGTACTTTTGGAACTGCCATTGCTTCTGACTTTATTGACCTGGAAGATTCAAGAGGAAATGCAACTGCATCAACTTCTATCGATGCTACCGCCAATGGTACGGCGGACGAGACTGATATTAAAAATGCGCCAGGCGCTACAGTGAATATCTCTGCTAACAACACAGGAGCTGATGCTACTGCATTTAGTTGGACGGGCTACAACTTCTAGTTCATCTAACTGATTATTTTATAAAAGCCACCCCAGTCGGGTGGCTTTTTGTATTCAAGCTTGTTTTGTTGGATTGAAGCCTATGTATCTTCATAATAACTCTATAGTATGAGTGTATTGATAACAATCCCATAACACTGGAAAGTTTTTAAAACACGACTTTTGCAGATTGAATAAAAGCGCCATATGTCTGATATATATATTTACATGCTCTTTATCCTTACCGGTCTGGCCATCACCGACCTGGTTGTGGGAGTGAGCAATGATGCAGTCAATTTTCTGAACAGTGCCATAGGTTCCAAGGCGATCAATTTTAAGACCATTATGATCATCGCCAGCTTAGGGGTGGCGCTCGGAGCTCTCTCCTCACAAGGGATGATGGAGGTGGCCAGAAAAGGGATTTTTAATCCGGGCGAATTTTACTTTGATGAGGTCATGACCATTTTTATGGCGGTCATGATTACTGACGTTTTGCTTCTGGATTTTTTCAATTCGATGGGATTACCCACGTCAACTACAGTTTCTATCGTATTTGAATTGTTGGGGGCAGCTGTGTGTGTTTCATTGATTAAGATCAATGCCAGTGATACAGAAACCTTCCTCAATCTAGGGCAATATATCGCCACCGATACTGCTTTGACCATTATTTTGGGAATTCTGCTATCCGTCCTCATTGCTTTTACTATAGGAGCGCTGGTCCAATTCCTCTCTCGACTCATGCTTACTTTTGACTTCCGCAAGCGACCTGCTTTTTATGCTGGAGTTTTCGGCGGATTGTCACTTACCAGCCTTTTCTATTTTATCATCCTAAAAGGTTTTAAAGGAGCAGATCTTTATTTTGAACCTCTTAATCAAGCGCTGAACAACTTACAAACCATGGATGTTACGGTATTGATTACAGTTGCTACCCTTATTTGGACCGTTGTTTCCCTGGTATATGTCTATGTCTTGAAATGGGATATCTATAAACTTATTATCATTCTGGGAACATTTGGTCTGGCCATGGCTTTTGCTGGAAATGACCTGGTCAACTTTATTGGTGTACCTATCGGTGCTTACCAAGCCTGGGAATATGCAGAATCTACAGGATTAATGGCCAGTGAAATCAGTATGGAACGCCTGGCTGCCAAACTCCCTGCCGATAAAATCCTGCTCATCGTTGCGGGATTGATCATGATTGCGACGCTGTGGTTGTCTTCCAAAGCACAAGCCGTAGTAAAAACTTCAGTAGATCTGGCCAGACAGGATTCTGGAACGGAGCGTTTCCAACCCAATGCTATTTCCAGATATTTGGTACGCTATTCTCTAATGGCTGCCGAAGGGATTAAATCCATTACCCCAGAGTCTACTCAGGAATACATCTCCGCCCGTTTTGACAAGCCCATTGCTCCAAAAGTAGTCTCCAGACATGCCGACAAGCCTGCCTTTGACTATGTGCGCGCCTCAGTTAACCTTATGGTAGCTAGTGTATTGATTTCTATTGCGACCTCTTATAAATTACCGCTCTCCACCACCTACGTGACCTTTATGGTAGCCATGGGAACTTCCCTGGCCGATCGCGCTTGGGGAACTGAGAGCGCTGTTTACCGTATTGCCGGAGTGTTGAACGTAATTGGTGGGTGGTTTTTTACGGCTTTTAGTGCTTTTACAGCCGCTGCTTTATTTGCCTATATCCTACACATAGGCGGGATGTATGCCGTTGTGGCGCTGGTGACCTTGGCCATTGTTCTGTTGATCCGTAGCTTCTTAAAACATAAGAAATCTCAGCAGATCCAAAAGGAAACTGACCAACTTAAAAAAGCAGAAAGCAAAACCATTCAAGGTATTATTGAGGAAAGTTCGTCTAACGTGGCTACCGTATTCAAGCGTTCCAAACGTATCTACAAAAACACCTTGGACGGGTTGATCGCACAAGACCTTGCCATCCTGAAAGCCTCCCGCAAGGAGTCTAAAAAATTGAGTGTTGAAATTGACGACCTGCGCAATAATATTTTCTTCTTTATTAAAAATCTGGACGAAAAAAACCTGGGTGCGAGTAAGTTCTATATCGATGCCTTAGGGAACCTACAGGACATCTCCCAATCATTGGATTATATCTCTAGGGCCAGTAACACGCACATTAATAATAATCACAAGAGTCTTAAGTTTACCCAGATCAAAGATTTGAAAGAAATCATTTTGAGCATTCACGAGATCTTTAACGATGCCCAGGAGATTTTTACCAAGCACGAATTTGACCAATTAGAGGAAATTATCCTGCAAAAACGTGAACTTATCGTCCTTGTGGACCAAAAAATTGACAAGCAGGTAAAGCGCACCAAAGACGATGAAGAATCGCCTAAAAACACCACGCTTTACTTCAGTATCTTATTGGAAACTCGCGATTTGATGAATGAAACCATTCAGATCGTAGAGCAGTATTATCGTGAATATGATGCTACCAGATCCACACAGGGTCAATAAGGAGGGTCTGCTGTTGACATCTTATCTAATCTTATCGCTTTCGCGAAAGCGAATCCATCACCGTCAGTTTTAGGTAGATAGGTCAGATGGACAAATCCTGTATTCATTATACAAGCGGCCTTTGTCAACATTCAGATCAAAAATGATTTCGTGAGATAAGGACCCTGTTGGTTGTTTAGAATTACGAAAAGCGGTTGTCTAAAAAAGCAACTTTCTAAAGTCGAACTGAGGCCGTAGAAGCAGTGTCAAACTGAGCCTGTCGAAGTTTTAATCTTTTGATTTCATATGAGCATGCTCAGCACGACAATACTTGTCAGCTTGAGCCCGTCAAAGGTGATTTCCAATGAATAAACCATTTGAGATTTCAACCGGTCTTCGACAAGCTCAGACTGACAACATTGTTGTTTATAAGCTTTTTAGACAGCCTCTTACAAGTTACAACTTATCTATGCGACTTGGTCGCCTTCCAGTTGTTGATAGGCTTCTTCACGTTCTTCTACACGTTCTGGATTTCTAAAACGTTGCCACCTTAACTTCGCCCGGTGTACCATATATAAAAGAACAGGTACAATGATCAAGGTCAGAAAGGTCGCAAACAATAGCCCAAAAATTACCGTCCAGGCCAATGGCCCCCAGAAGATCACATTGTCACCACCTTGGTAATAATTGGGGTCAAAATTACTGGCCAGACCAAAGAAGTCAATGTTCAGTCCGATGGCCAAGGGTATAAGTCCCAGTACGGTAGTGATCGCCGTAAGCAATACCGGACGTAAACGGGCTTTACCTCCTTGTACAATAGCTTTAAATGCATCTTCCTTGCTGATCAAGTGCTTGTCATCATCAATACCTAATTCCTCACGTCGCTTCAATTTTAAGATATCCACGTAGTCAATCAGGACCACACTGTTATTCACCACAATACCAGCCAAAGAGATGATCCCCATCATAGTCATCATAATGACAAAAGGCCAACCTGTGATCATCAAGCCCAAAAACACCCCAATAAAACTCAGGAAGATCGAGATCATGATGATGGTCGGTTTGGACACTCCGCCGAATTGGAAGATCAGGATAAAGAAAATCAGCAGTAATCCAAACAGTAGGGCTGACATCAAAAAGGCCTGTTGCTTATTTTGTTCTTCCAGCTGTCCGGTGTAATCGATTTTGATGTCTTGAGGTAGATCTTCAAAATCTAACATCTCATTTTGTATCTGCGCCACAGCGGCTCCTGCATCACTGTATCCAGGTTTCAACGCGCTGTAAACGGTCACCACACGCTGGTTATCCTTGTGCTTAATGGCACTAAAACCAGAAACATTCTCTTGAGTGGTTACTGCACTCACAGGTACTTCCATCACCCGGCCGGTCGCCATGTCCCTAAAGGTGATGCGCTGATTAAACAAAGAGCTACGATCGTATCGATTTTCCTCATTGAAGCGCACATAGATGTCATAGTCCTCACCATCTTTCTTGTAAATTCCAGCTTTTTCTCCAAAAATGGCACGCCTCAATTGCATTCCTACCTGGCTGGCACTGATACCCAGCTCACCCGCTTTTTCACGATCGACCTTAACCTGTAGGGCTGGCTTACTCTTATTGACATCGATTTTAAGTTCGTCAACAGGGGCGATATTCTTTTCATTGAGGAATTTGACCATGCGCTCTGCAGTCACGATCAGTTCTTCATAATCATCACCCTGTAGTTCGATATTGACCGGATACCCGGCTGGAGGACCGGCGGCATCCTTTTCAACACTAATGGCTATTCCCGGGAATTTGCCTTGAACGGCCTCTTGTACTTTCTTGCGTAATACCTCAGAATCCTTATCACGTCTGTATTTATATTCCCGCATGGAGGCGGTTATCTTTCCTTTATGGGGCATCTCAGCCGAGCTTCCCCCATCGGTTTGTGGGTTTCCGGCACCTTCACCCACTTGTGAAACCGCACTTTCTACCAAAAAGTTACGTCCATCATCCATGTACTCTTCTTGATTTAAGACATCATAGACTATCTCTTCAATGGCTTTAGTCGTGCTATTGGTCTTGGCGATGGATGTTCCTTGTGGGTATTCGATATAAACAATGATCTGGTTGGGTTTGTTTTCTGGGAAAAACTCCACTTTGGTACGACCTTTTGCTACCGACCACCCAAAATAAAGGGCCAATACACCAAAAAACATCACTACCATTCCCGCCATAAAGAAATACGGCTTCTTGCCTCTCAAGGCAAATTTCAGGAAACTGGCATAGGCATTGTCTAACCATTTGAGGATGCGACGTTGGAAAAATAAGGTAGCCCCTTTGAGGACATACTTGTAAATCCACAACAAAATTACAGTAACCACCATCACAGATCCAATTCCGCGTATCGCACCACCAAAAAGAATAATCAATATTCCCAATCCACCCATGACGATGGAAATCCAGATCAAATTCTTAAGCGGAATTTGTTTTTCATCCACGCTCATGAATTTGGACACCAACATCGAGTTAAAGAAAATGGCAACAATCAATGAACTTCCCAGTACCACGGATAATGTGATCGGGAAATACTTCATAAACTCGCCCATCACACCTGGCCATAGACCTATAGGGACAAAGGCTGCTACGGTTGTCAAGGTCGATATGATGATAGGTACGGCAATTTCGCCGATACCCACCTTTGCTGCTCGCATTCTGGGCATGCCTTCATCATCCATCAGACGATAGACGTTTTCAACTACCACAATACCATTGTCTACCAGCATTCCCAGTCCCATGATCATGGCAAATAGAATCATGGTGTTCAGTGTATATCCCAAGAAATTCAGGATAACAAAACTCATCAACATGGACATAGGAATTGCAAAACCTACAAACAATGCGTTACGGAATCCTAAAAAGAACATCAACACCGTCACCACCAAAATCACCCCAAAGATGATGTTGTTGACCAAATCATCTACTTGGTTCAGGGTTCTGCTGGAACCATCATTAGTAATGGTAATCTCTACATCTGAAGGGATTCGATTGTTTTCCTGTGATTCAGCTAAAATTTCACGAATACTTTCTGAGGCAGTAATCATGTTTTTACCTGACTGTTTCTTGACGTCGATCATCACAACCGGATCTCCTGACTCTCGGGCATAAGTGGTCTTGTCTTCTTCCTTAAAATTTACTTCAGCGATGTCTTTGAGATAGATCGGGCCGTTTTCATTCTTCACTACAAAACGTTCCAGCTGATCTGGTCGGGTTACTTCCCCCAAGATACGTATCGTGCGTCGTTGGTTTTCCGTTTTAATGTTACCTGCACTCATCGTGGAATTCCCTGCCCGTACCGCATTGATAACATTGTCAAAACTAACCTTGGCTGCGGTCATTTTGTAGATATCGACCGCTACTTCTACTTCCAGCTCCTGGGCACCCCGGATACTGGCTTCTTTGATCTCTTGAAGCCCCTCTATTTCATCTTGTAGGTATTCAGCAAATTCCTTGAGTTCTCTGACGGTATAATCTCCTCTCAGATTGATATTCATGATCGGAATCTCCTCACTCATTTTCAAGTCAAAGACATTGGGTTCGATTTTGGCACCGTTAAAGGTGGGCCAGTCTTCATTGGCCGTTTCCATGTCAACTTTATCCTTTACTTTTTGCTTAGCCTCTTCTACACTAATACTGGAACTCAAAATGTCTCCTTCTTCAAACTCAACTGTGATGATTGAGTAGTCTTCTTGAGAGGTGGAAAGTATCTCGGCTACACCAGAAATATTCTTCAACTGATCTTCCAGAGGTTCAGTGATCAATCGTTCAATATCTTCGGCTGTATTACCTGGAAAGACACTAGAGATATAAATTTTTGTTTCCTTGACCTCAGGAAAATCTTCCCTGGGCATGGCAAAATATCCTTGAACCCCCAGGATCAGCACTATGGCAATGAGGATCCAGATTACAGTAGAGTTGTTGATCGCCCAAGAGGACAATCCAAACTCCTTTTCACTTTTCTTTCCCATGTTATGCTTCTTTATTGATTCTAATGGACTGCCCGTCTTTCACACTACGTGCACCTTCGACCAAAATTTGATCTCCTTGCTTTAAACCCTCAACGACTTCTATCATATTCCCGCTAGGCTTTCCGGTTTCTACCAATTGTCTTTTGGCGGTAGCCCTATTATAGGAATTACCAGATTTCAAGTCGGTGGCAAGCATGACATATTGCTCCCCATCCTGATTTTCACTAATCACTGAAAGCGGTACCAGAATAGCGTCCTCCTTTGTGTAATCATTGATTTTAAGTTTAGCGGTAAGATTGGGCTTGATATTCCCGCTGGTATTGTTTACAGGTATTTTGATCATGAAAGATCTATTGGCCGGGTTGATGTAGGAACTGGATTGGCTTACCTTACTATCTACCGTTTCTCCGAGAACAGGGAACTGAACCTTTACGTCAGTACCCTCATTCACGCTGGCGATATAGGTTTCAGGCACTTCCACATCTATGTACATATCACTCAGATTGACCAATCTAAAAATCTGTGTCATACCAGGCGTAACTACATTCCCTTGTTCTGTAATCACGTCATCGATCACTCCAGAAAACGGCGCGGTTATGATTGTTTTGGCCAGTTGTTGTTCCATGGATTTGACAGCATTGACCTGGGACTCATAATTGGCTTTGGCTTGTAGGTATTGAATTTCTGAACCGATATTTTGGTCCCACAATCTTTTCTGGCGTTCATAAGTGGTTTTAGCCAATTGGGCTTGCACCCGGGCCTGTTCGATGTTTTGGCCCATACCTCCATCGTCAATACGTGCCAGTCGTTGCCCGCGTGTTACTCGCTGCCCTTCCTTTACATACACGTTGGTGAGAATGCCTGATGCTTCTGGGGTGATGGTGATATTTTGCTTGGTATCCACGCTTCCCTGAAGTTCTATATAATGCTTATACAAGGTATCAGAGATGGTCTCGATACTTACCAAGGCTCCTTCTTTTTTCACGGCATTTTTGTCCATGTATTTCTCAATCGCCTGGATATCATTTTCCAGCGCCTTTTTCTGGCTGAGTAATTCTGTTTTCTTTTGAGCGATTGCCTTTGTTTCACCTGAAGCAATTAATTCTTGAATGGTAGGTTCCTTTTCCCCACAAGCGGTGAGTAGCACAAAACCTAATAGTAATAAGCTTATTTTTTTCATGATGCAGTTGTTTGGAAGCAATTAATCTTGGTTGTTAATAAATTCTGGTGTGTTGAGTATAGTCTCCAGATTGGCTTTTTCTGTGATCACTTGATACATGCTTTGTAAGTATTCTGATTGGGTAGCATAAAGCTGTGTTTGTGCTTGCCGCAAGTCAAAACTCGTAGCAATACCCTCGCGGAATTTGATCAGGTTCTTATTTTCTATACGTTCTGCCAGGGCCAAATTGTCCTTACTAGTGGTATAATTGTCAATGGCTATTTGATAATTATTGACGGCGGTCTGATAATTCAACCGTATTTCCTGCATGGTACGGTCCAAATCGGTTTCTGCTTGGTCCCAGGCGATTTTTGCGCGGTCGGTGCGGGCTTGTCTACCTAGCGAACTAAATATGGGAACATTAAGGCTGATACCAGCGATGGATTGTCCAAACCATCTGGTGTCCGAGTCAAAAAAGACAAACTCATCGTCAAATGCATTTACTCCATAATTGACAAAACCACTGAGCGTAGGAAGAGCCTTGGCGCGTTCCAGTTTGTATTCCAGACGGCGTTGCTCGGTAAAATTATAAGCAATCTGGTAATCCGTATTCTTTTCCATTTCCAGTGAGCTGCTGGTTAGGCTAGGATCCATATGTTTTAAAGCCAGGCTCTCCAAGTCACTTTCCAGCGTTACTGGAGTATCTAATGCGATACCCAAGGCCAGCTTCAACATATCCATGGCAATATCTTCTTGGCGCATGGCACTTTTCAGCTGGTTTTTTAATTGGGCCTCGGTGATTTGCAGTTGCTCCACGTCTTCTTGTTCGGCTAAACCGTTTTCATAGATCTTGGTAGTCTCCTCAAGATTCTTGCTCAAGTTGTCCAAATTCCGCTCAAGTATGGCAATGTTCTCTTGAGTGAGTAAAACCCCTCCGTAGGCATTGATTATTCCTTTACGGACTTCAAGTTTGGTTTTGTTATTGGCATTTTCAGAAAAATCCAAAAAGGTTTTTGAAGCCTCCAGAGCCACAATATAAGAACCGTCAAAAATCAATTGTCGCAGCGTGGCGGTGAGGTTAGCGCTTTGTTTAGGAGTAAAAGTTACTGGAACAAAGGTGCCCGGCTCGCCTCCAACAATTTCTCCTGGTAGGGGAGTTACTGGTTGCTTGATTTGGTATTGATAGTCGGCGCTTCCATTGATTTGGGGTAACCCGGTGGAGGTTGTTTCCCATTTTTGCTTCAGAGCTTTGGCGATATCTCGTTTGGCATTTAGTGCCTGGTAGTTGTTCTCCAGACCGTACTGTATGGCTTCGTCTAAGCTGAAACTATAGGATTCCTGTTGCGGTGATGGCTGGGCGTCCGCTTTCGCGAAAGCGAATACTACCAAAATACATATCCCAAGAATATATTGGTTCATCTAATCGTGGTTTGAATTGGTTATTTTATTTAAAATTTTACGTCCCTGAGGCGTGACAATACCTCTGAGGTGGTACTCGAGGTACTGCTCAAAAAGCTCTTGAGCCGGAAACTCTTCTGAGGGGAAAATATTCAGGTTTTTGATCCCTTGCATACCCACAAAATAGATCCGAGCGATAAAACCCACATTGATGTTATCTCGATAAAGTCCCTGTTCAATCCCCTTGTTCACATTCTTACGGATACATTCGTCAATATGAGCAAACTGTATATCGGTAAGCTTTCGGAAAACATCAGGATAATATTTTTGAAGCTGATACATGGGGGAAGAATCGTCGCCCTTCAATTCCTTCATCACGTATTTTTTGATGGAATAGAGTTCCTCAATCGGATTCTCTGTATCAGCATCGACGATCTGATCAATGCATTCACACACTTGATGGCATTTGTGTAGCGAACTCTCTTCTACTAATTGACCTTTGTTCTTGTAGTAAGTATAAAGGGTTTTCTTGCTCATACCCATGCGTGAGGCAATCTCATCCATCGTCACACTTTTGAATCCCAAGCTTAAAAAGAGGTCCAGCGAAGTCGTGAGAATTTGTTCCTTTACTTCTGGCATAGTGTTGAAATTGAGGGCAAATATAAAACGAGGAAACTTTAGAAACTAATAAAGTTTCCTAAGTTTTACAATTTTTTAACATAACCTTTGTGATTTCCTACAAAACCCTAGGTTCCATCGCCTATTTTTACCCCATGAAATCAATGGACAACCTCAGGAAGAATTTTCTGAATCAACTCAAACAACGCATTACTGAAAAAGAACCTCAACACCTGTATGATCCGGTGCACTATATTTTAGACTTGGGAGGTAAACGCTTGCGCCCATTGCTCACTTTGATGAGTGCACAGATGTTTGGTGGACGACGGGAAGAAGCAATGGATGCCGCAATTGCGGTTGAGGTTTTTCACAATTTCACTTTGGTCCACGACGACATTATGGATGAAGCTGCCCTGCGCAGGGGAAAACCGACCGTCCATGAAAAATGGGATTTGAATACAGGGATTCTCTCTGGTGATGCGATGCTGATCATGGCCTATAGGCTTTTTGAATCCTACCCTCCAGAGCAGTTCTATCAATTGAACAAAGTTTTCTCTGCAACGGCACTGGAAGTTTGCGAGGGTCAACAATACGATATTGATTTTGAGACCCGCGATGACGTGGAAATCGATGAATATCTGTTAATGATTAAGCTCAAAACATCGGTGCTGGTGGGATGCGCCCTGCAAATGGGAGCTATAGTTGCTGGTGCGGCAAAAGAGCAACAAGAATTGGTCTATGATTACGGAATCCAACTCGGACTTGCCTTTCAATTGATGGATGATTATTTGGATGCATTTGGGGATCCAGAAAGTTTTGGTAAGGAAGTAGGCGGCGATATACGCGAAAACAAAAAGACTTTTCTCTATCTCAAAAGCTTGGAAGACCCTAAGTACGCAGCATCCTTAAAAAAATGGTTTGCCCAACACCACCACCAACTTTCGGATGAGCAAATCAGAAACAAAAAGGAAGCTGTTAAAAAACTATTTACCGATAGTGGTGGGGCACAGGCTACCCTGGATGCCATTTCTTCCTACACCCAGAAAGCCCTCAATATCATTGATCAATTGGCGGTGGCCGATGACGAGAAGGAAAAACTAAGACAATTCTCACTGGAGTTAATGGGGCGCCAAAGTTAGTCAGCTCAATTCCTCCACCTCAATAGCCAATGCCACAAACTGATCAACGCTGATCTGTTCTGGCCTGAGTCCAAACAACTCCCTTTCCTTCCATTCGTCTGGTAGGCTCAAGGACTTTAAACTGTTGCGCAATGTTTTACGACGTTGTTGGAAGGCAAGTTTTACTAGTTTTCTTAAACTCTGGTAAGAACAGCCTATCCGATCGTAATCCGGTTTGCGGGAAAGAATCAGTACACCGCTATCTACTTTGGGCGGCGGATTAAATACATCTGGGCCAACGGTAAATAAGTAGGTGGCATCATAATATGCTTGGGTCAAAACCGACAATATGCCGTAAGTTTTTGAGCCATGGGTCGCACAAATGCGTTGGGCTACTTCTTTCTGAAACATACCGCCAAATTCTGGTATCTGATCCCGATGGTCCAGTGTTTTAAAAACGATCTGGCTACTGATGTTGTAAGGAAAGTTACCGATTACCGCAAAGTCTTCCTTTTCAAAAACATCCTGGAGGTCCTGCTTTAAAAAATCTGCTTCTAACACCTGAAAGTTTTCCTGATTCACGATCTTGGCGTGTTCAATTGGGAAGCTGTGTTTTAAATACACCACCGACTCCCTGTCCAATTCCATCGCGGTGACTTTTAAACCTTTTCTGATGACATGTTTGGTCAGTACGCCAGTTCCAGGCCCAATCTCCAGTACTTGCTCATAGCCCTTATAACTCAGGCAATCAGCAATACGCATGGCTACTTGATCATCCTTCAGGAAATGCTGGCCCAGGTGCTTTTTGGCCGTCACTCCCTTATCGCTACCGTGCTTTGCACCCTTGTTTTTTTTCTTGAATTTTCCCAAAGAATCTACTTTATGTCTTAATCGTGAAGAGGTTTGGAGCTGGTTTAATTAAGGCTGCCGTGTACCCGGTATTCATCGATCAATTCCAACTCTGTACGGAAAGCGAGTACGCGCTCGCCAAATTTATCCATGGACTGCTGTCGCAAGGCAGGTGCATACCGGTCATAATAAATATCTAAGGCTTCCCGATCCCTCGCCTTGTACTGGATAGAAAACGTGCTTGAACCATCGTTTTCCTGGACCAAAACACGAGTAAGTCGGGCATCCATAAACAATCCTGTTCCCAGCACCTGAGCGATGTGCTCACGAATCCATTCCAACCACTCCTCTTCTACGCCTGCTTCCATATTACAGGTCACGTTATATATGATCATTGTATAGATTTTTGGCCTAAAAAGCCTTGGTGTTTTCATCTCCTCTCAAACTTCTGTAGCGTCGTCTGGCGTCTACAAAATGAATGCTGTCTGCATGATTGAAAATGATTTTTTCAAAATACTCCTGTGCCTTGATCGGATCTTCCAGGTGCTCTTGATATAATAAGCCGAGTTGGTAATATGCATCATCTGCCAGTATACCATCGGCATAGTTCTCGATGACCAACTGGTAGTTGTTCCGTGCTTTTTCAAATTCACCTTCCTGCTGATAGAGTTGGGCTTGTTTGACCAAGGCTTCATCCTCAATAGGGTCACCCTTGTGATTCAATAATAGCTGACTGTAATCTGAGATGGCCTCTTTCCTTTTGTTCTGGTATTGTTTCAGGTCCGCTTTCGCGAAAGCTTTTAAAGCTACAAAGGTGGTGTCCTCCAAGGAGTGGTCTGAAATCACCAAACTCAGTTCCATGGCATCATTGGCAATCAATTTACTGGCGGCACTGCGGAGGACTTTGAGTTGAGTCAAGCTCCATGGAAAATCTCCTTGGAAATAGCTGGCCCGTGCTACTTTAAATTGTGCTTCCTGCGCCCTGGTATCGTTGGGTAAGTCATTTTGGACCTGGCTGTATAAAATCAATGCCCGGTTGAATTGCTCCTGAAGCACCAAAATATCAGCCAGTTTCATTTTAACATCTGCTTGCTGAAATTTGGATAGATTAGTCTTTTCAAGTGCCACAAGGATGTCACTGGCCTTTTTGGGTTGATCAGCTTTAAAGGCGAGAAAATCGGCATAATCCAACTGAAGCCTAAAGGTTTCGGCGTCGCGGCCGTAGATGCTCAACAGGTTGTCATAAGATGCTATAATCGTGTCGAATTGTTCTGGGGTAGACCGATTGGCCTTTATTCGCAATTGAAGACTTTGAGCAATATATTTGACGCTTCTGGACTGGGTTTCGGAAATCATATATTCCAAAATCGACTCTGCTGCTTCAAGATCCCCTTCGTCCAAAGCGGTGTTGACCAGATCTTGGAGGTTGTCCATATTGGACTCGGTGCGTTTGTAGATAGCTTTTTCTTGAATAAAAGCTTTCTCAAAATCTTTTTGTTGGACAAACAGCCAGGAAAGCAATTGGTTGTAAATCGGGTCTGGATTTTCGCGTAAGCGCAACAATAATACTTTGCGCAGTAACTGATTTCCCTCGTTTTCTGGATCATCTGTCACATATTGGGAAAAGATGGCCTGAGCCCTGGACCTGTAAACGGCGTTGTCCTCAATCATCTTGATATTGACGTCAAACATTTTTTCCAATTGGCCTTGTTCGCCATACAGCCGGGCCAGTTGGTAGGTGAAATTGAGTTTGGGGTTGGCGGCCATGCCTATTTCGTAAGCCTGGATCGCCTCTTCAAGTTCATTGCGACGCTCAAATCGGTTAGCGATCTGATAGGTCATTTGAGGAAGCGAGTCGATTATTGACAGGGCCTTTTGATAATACATTTCCCCAAGACTGTCATTGCCTTGCAGCACCTGGTTATATCCACGCTCAATGATGAAAGGCTGGTCTGATCTCCAACCCAATTGGGCATCGTCCAGCAAGGAATCTACACTCTGATAGCGTTCTAACTCGTGATACACATCAATCAGGGCAAACACATTATTTTGATTGCGTTTATTCTGCTGATATAGTTTCTGATAAATATTCAGTGCTTTGGTGAACTCACCCTGATCCATATAATTCTGCGCCAGCTTTGAATCCTGGCCGTCACAGAAGTTGGCAGCCAATAGAAGCACAATAAATAGGATCACATAACGCATAGGACTTAAAGTTAATCGATCTTGTCGAAACCGCAATAAGGTATCAATACCTTAGGGATGTTGATACCATCCTCTGTTTGGTAATTTTCCAAGATTCCGGCAAGAATACGCGGTAAGGCTAACGCACTACCGTTGAGCGTATGTGCAAGCTCCGTGCCTTTGTCGGCGTTTCTATATCTTAATTTCAATCTGTTCGCTTGAAATGTCTTAAAATTGGACACACTACTCACCTCTAGCCATTTTTCCTGGGCGGTACTGTAGACTTCAAAATCATAGGTCAGGCTGGAAGTGAATCCCAAATCTCCTCCACAGAGGCGCAGAATTCGGTAGGGGAGTTCCAGTTCTTCTAATATTTCTTTGACGTGTACAACCATGGCATCCAGAGCACCGTCGCTATTATCAGGGTGTTCGATACGTAGGATTTCCACCTTGTCAAATTGGTGCAGTCGGTTTAACCCTCTTACATCTGATCCGTAAGATCCGGCTTCTCTTCTAAAGCAAGGAGTGTAGCCGGTCATGGCAATAGGTAGGTCTTTTTCTTCCAGTAAGTCCCCGCGATAAATATTGGTGATTGGAACCTCGGCGGTAGGAATGAGATAAAGATCATCGTTACCGACATGGTACATCTGACCTTCTTTGTCTGGTAATTGTCCGGTGCCATAACCGCTCGCTTCATTCACCAAATGTGGTACTTGCATTTCCTGATATCCAGCTGCGGTATTTTTATCCAGAAAATAGTTGATCAAAGCCCGTTGTAATCTCGCTCCTTTGTTTTTGTAAACTGGGAATCCGGCACCTGTAATCTTGTTACCTAACTCAAAATCTATGATGTCGTATTTTTTGACTAGTTCCCAGTGAGGTTGAGCATCAGTATGTAATTGGGGTATATCACCATGTTGGGATACCACCTCATTGTCTTCATCAGAATTTCCTGCGGGCACACTTTCCTGCGGAATGTTAGGGATATTATACAGCAATTGCTGTAATTCTTCAACCGCCTGATTCAATTCATCTCCTAAACTTTTGGATTTAGTTTTTAAATCAGCAGTTTGCTCCTTCAGTTGATTGGCTTCCTCTGTTTTACCAGATTTAAACAATCCGCCAATTTGCTTGGATAATTGGTTGCTTTGGGCAAGTGTCTCATCCAATTGTGTTTGTAAGCTGCGTCTGTTCTCATCAATGGAAATCGCTTTTTCCAATAATGGCATGGCGTCGATATTCCTTTTTTTTAAGGCGGTGGCAAATGCCTCTTTGTGCTCGCGTATTTGTGCTATCTGTAGCATCTGTTCTGATTTAAACTAAGGGGTAAAATTAGGGATAATCCTTTGAAAATCGGTTCAGGGAGGGACTTAGTTTTTTAAGTGGGTTTGTCTAGGGTACAGCGCCGATTTCATGATCCAGTCGTGGTGTCCAAAATGATTCCATTCCTCGGCAGCGAGATCGACACCAGGATCGGTGAGCTGCTGGAAGGGCCGGCCGTTGATGGACACTTTGACATCTGCATAGACTTCAATTTCTTTCCCTTGTTCGGCATAGATCTTTTCGAGTTTTTGGGCAAACTGCCAGATAAAATCAGGTTTGGACTGTACCGATCGCTGTTGTTTTCTACTTAAATACTTGGGCAAATGCACATATTCCTTCTCGCCAGTGGATTTATTTATTATATAAAAACTGCCGATACCACTCCGGCTGCGCAACATCATCCGCCAGCTTAATCGGTGTCCTTCTTCCGTCCATAAAACATCGTCGTGAATTGCCCAATGCCGCAGCGGCAACAACAACATCACCAGTAAGAAGGTGACGCAGGCAATGCTTATAAAGCTTTTGGTTTTTGGCACAATAATTTCGCGTGCCGCATAATAGGTTTTTCTCCAGATCAATCTGCGGTGCAGGGTTTGGGTTGGGAAAAAGAATAATAAAAAAGATAGAGCGAGGTAAGGGAAAATGCCGATTTGGAATACCACACTATTGAAAAGATGGAAAAATATGGAAGCTGCGACGGCAATCCATCGGGTAGGTTTCCACAATAGGAAGGGTACGATCAACAGGTCAAAGAATAATCCAAAATATAAAATGCTTTTGTGCGCCCAGTCGTGTTGTAGGATATCAAAATTTTTACCGCGTGTACTCATCAGGTATTTGGGAAAGCTACCATCCAGCCAATCCGGATAAAATTTGGCCACGCTCGCATAGGCATATACAATCCAGATAAAACTAATAATAAAAATGTAGATCCAGCGTGACATGTGTTCGCGGCGAATTTCTGGACTTAATTTTGCGTCTAAAGAGGCTGATCGATGTGCAGGTAGAAAGATCATGATCACGTTCAGCAACATGAGCAGGTAACAGTGGTTGTTGTAACTTGATTTTTGCAGCAGATAAACATAAGCCCAGGTGATGGCATAGAAGGTCATGGCTACTCTATATTTGTAGCCTACCATGATCATTAGTCCAGCGATTCCCATCAGACTGTACAGCACATACATCCAATTGCCTGGAAGGGGCTCCAAAAATTCAAAACCTATGAAGGTAAAGGTGGTTTGGGGTTCGATAAATAGTCGCCGTACTGCACCTAAAGCAATGGAGCCAAAGGCCTCACTGGCCAGCAGCAAACCAAAGATCATCCTGAATAGTACCAGTGCAGTATTGTCCACTTGTGTGAACAGCCATTTATCCCAGGTGCTGTGCATAGGCTTTGGTTTCTTGCTCATCCAATTTCATGGCTGCTATTAGTTCATCCATGGAATCAAATTTCTTTTCATCTCTTAATCTTTTATGGAAAAACAATTCCATTTGTTGCCCATAAAGATCATCCTCCCTATTCAAATAATAGGTTTCAATGGTCTGTTTGCTAGAGGAAGCGACGGTGGGGTTATTGCCAATATTGGTCATACCGTAAACCCGATGTCCCCCAATGATCGAACTGGTAATATAAACTCCTGTAGCAGGCAACATTTTATAGGTTTCAGGAACATGTAGGTTGGCTGTAGGATAACCTATAGTTCTACCGATTTTCTTACCAGAAACTACCTTTCCCTGAATGCTAAAATCCCGATTTAAATAGGTGTTGGTCACCTGGATATCTCCATGGGACAGACTATTGCGCACCTTTGTACTGCTTACTGCGACTTCTTCTACTTCTTTTTTAGAGATTTCAACCACTTCAAATCCAAATTCTTGACCAAATGCTTTTAATTCCAAAATACTGGCTGATCTGTTGATGCCAAATCTATGGTCATATCCGATGACTACGACTTTGGCTTTTAATCGTTCGACTAATATGTGTTGCACATAATCAGAGGCGCTGGTTCTAGAAAATTCCTTGGAAAAAGGATGGATCACGATGTTATCTATGCCTTGATTGGCCACCAAAGAAACACGTTCGTCTATGGTATTGATCAACTTCAATTCGTGGTCGGGTTGCAATACCATGCGTGGATGAGGAAAAAAAGTAAGTAAAAGACTAGTTAGCTGGTGTTGTTGGGCTGTTTTTACAACGCGTTTGAGGATCTTTTGATGTCCTTGGTGTACACCATCAAAAGTTCCTATGGTCACCACGCTGCCAGAGGTTATATCGTATTCATCAATATGAGCAAAAGTCTTCAATCTTTCCTGGCTTTAGGTGGCTGCAAATTATAATAATCTATCTTTAATTCTAGGGTTTTTAGGATGGTTTTGGTCATTATTGGTCTAGACCTAATGGTGATTGTCAAGCCATTACTTTCCGTTGTACTGGTTCATGGTATTGGCCAAACCAGCATGGGTAAAGGACAGCGCCATTTCGGCGGCCTTGGATAATCGTTCAGGTAAGGCTTTTTGTTCTTCCATATCCCATTCGCCCAGCACATAATCTACCTGTCTTCCTTTGGAGAAAGCATCTGAAATACCAAACCTTAATCTTGGATAATTTGGCGTGTTCAATTGCACCTGGGTGTCTTTAAGTCCGTTATGCCCGCCATCACTTCCTTTACCCTTCATTCTGAGGACGCCAAAAGATAAATTGAGATCATCTGTAATCACCAACAGTTGAGCGATATCGATATTTTCCTGTTTCAGATAGTATTTAATAGCCTTCCCGCTGAGGTTCATAAAGGTGTTGGGCTTAAGTAAAATGATGGACTTGCCTTTGTGTTTGATCGTGGCAAGTTCACCTAATTTCATAGTTTCAAAGCTAACTTCTTTGTCTTTCGCAATTTGATCCAATACCTTAAAACCGATGTTATGACGAGTTTCTGCATATTTTGCACCTGGATTACCAAGTCCTACGATCAGAAATTTTTTCATGGGGTCTTTTTCTATGAGCAGATGTGAAGCTTTTTCCTGCCGGTTCATTAATTTTTTGAGCCATGTCCACATGTCACAAAAATAAAAAAAGCTGCAAGAAGTAAATCTTGCAGCTTGTATAGTTTAGAAAGTGATGCTTACTCTGAAGCAGCTTCTCCTTGCTCCGTTGCTGGAACATCTCCGGCTTCTCCTTCTGCAGCTTCTCCTTCTTCTTCTTCATCATCATCGTCTTCTGCGATGGCGGTACGTGAAGTTTTGATCATACAAACCACAACACTGTCTGGGTGAAGGATTTCATATTCATCAACTCTCAAGTCCCTGACATAGCGCTTGTGACCGATCTTCATATCGCTGATATCGATAGTGATAAAGTCAGGTAAGTTAGCAGGAATTGCTCTTACCTTAAGTTTACGATTGTTACGTCTCAAGACACCACCGTTAAGTACACCACGGGCAGTACCTTCCAGTACTACTGGGATATCCATTGATACAGGCTTATCATCAAAAATTTGATAGAAGTCTGCATGTAGAAGCAATTCTCTAACTGGGTGCCATTGCATATCTTGAGCGATGGCTTGGTAAGTACCATCTTTACCCAAGTCAATTACCACAGTATGCGCATCTGGAGTGTAGATCAGATTTTTAAAAGCTTTTTCTTCTGCTGAAAAGTGAATGACGTCGTCTCCTCCGTAAATTACGCAAGGAACCAATCCAGCATTACGTAAGGCTTTTGTTGCTTTCTTGCCCACGCTTTCTCTTTTAGATCCTGGGATCGTGATTGATTTCATGTGATTTATATTAAGTGAATGAAATTACATTATAAAATTATCGCTGATGGACTGATTGTTCTGCACGCTTTGCATGACTCCTGCAAATAGTCCTGCACAAGACAGTACTCTAATTTTTTCGCTTTGTTGCTTCAAAGGAATGGAGTCTGTAACGATCAGTTCCAGCAATTTTGAGTGTTCAATACGCTCATAAGCCTTTCCAGATAGGATGGCATGCGTACAAATGGCTCTTACGCTTTTGGCGCCACGTTCCATCATAACGTCGGCTGCTTTGGTCAATGTTCCTGCAGTATCTACCATGTCATCTACCAGGACAACATTTTTACCAGTCACATCACCAATCAATTCCATGTGAGAGATGATATTGGCCTTCTGGCGTTGCTTGTAACAAACTACCACATCGCTTTCAAGCGTTTTCGCGTAAGCGTATGCACGCTTTGATCCACCCATGTCAGGTGAGGCAATGGTCAGGTCTTGCAGGTCCAGGCTCCTGAGGTACGGGACAAATAGCGAACTCGCAAAAAGATGATCCACTGGTTTTTCAAAGAACCCCTGAATCTGGTCAGCGTGGAGATCCATTGTGATAATACGTGTGGCTCCGGCTGTTTCAAGAATCTTGGCGATCATTTTTGCGCCTATGGGAACCCTGGGTTTATCCTTTCTATCTTGGCGCGCCCATCCAAAATAAGGAATAACGGCTGTGATATGTCTGGCACTGGCTCTTTTGGCCGCGTCCATCATCAAAAGCATTTCCATCAAGTGGTCACTACTGGGTTGGGTAGAGCCGATGATGAAGATGCGTCTGCCTCTAATCGATTCCTCAAAAGATGGCTGGAACTCACCGTCACTGAAGGTGGAAAAATTCACCTGTCCCAGTTCGGCACCATATTCCTTAGCGATCGCTGCAGCAAGATCCATGCTCTGGCGACAACCGAATAATTTTGCATCTTTTAAGGCATAACTCATAGTAAAAACCTTTGGGTCTTGATTTTAAGGCTGCAAATGTACTTATTATTTTATAGTTGGCTGGCTATTTTTTGTTGAAATAAATGTTGGAAGTCAAAATATTTATTACTTTTGCCGTCCCAATTATCTAATGCCTCAGTGGTGGAATTGGTAGACACGTTGGATTCAAAATCCAATGCTTCACGGCGTGCCGGTTCGATTCCGGCCTGAGGTACAATCCCTGAAAGCCCCGCTATTGCGGGGCTTTCGCATTTTAGGTAGTTATGGGGGGTTCAAAAATAGTGGTCAGGGGCAATTTTGGGTGCTAAAAAGGTTAAGACAGATCAGCGATACAACGTACACAAAACCGACTGTTTATATTAGGCTTTATGATCCCAATTTAGGTGCGCTATTTTGTGACCAATTCCGATTTCTAGGTAGTAGTTGTAATGACTGATCCTAGTCTTGTATTAAATGAATAGTTGATTGAAAAATTTGAGACCGTCATTTTAAATCGTTTCAGCCTAGATTTTACAAAAAACTAACATTCAGGACAACTTCGTTTGCTAATCCCTTGATTTGTCGGTGATAATGCTGAAAGCAGGATAATACAAATTTGGCAGAATCAAGTATAATCCCTAGCATTCTCCTATACATTTAGCAAATCTTGTGCTATTTTAATTCAAGATATTATATATTTACCCCTTAACTTGAAAATTCAAATAAATCAATAAAGTCAAATGAAACGATCACTTTCAATTTTATTCACCGCAGCCATGACCTTTGGCGTTACTGGTATCGCATCAGCCACTGCACTTATTCAGGATGAGCCTGAGACGGTAGAAAAGGTCTCTTTTCACCAAGTACTTAAGGACAACTTTATTGATGGTGGTCCTATATTCATGTCCATCGTATTGGTATGTTTAATTCTAGGTCTTGCTATTGCCATTGAAAGAATTATCTATTTGAACCTTTCCACTACCAATTCTAAGAAATTGGCCGCAGATGTGGAAGATGCACTGAAGACTGGTGGAATTGAAGCTGCTAAAGATGTTTGTAGAAATACCAAAGGGCCTGTTGCTTCTATCTATTATCAGGGACTTGACCGTGCTGATGAAAGCATTGAAGCTGCCGAAAAAGCTGTTGTAGCTTATGGTGGTGTGCAAATGGGACAGTTGGAAAAAAACGTTTCTTGGGTATCCCTGTTTATCGCTCTTGCTCCCATGCTTGGGTTCATGGGAACAGTAATCGGTATGATTGGTTCCTTCAACAGTATTGAGGAAGCAGGTACTATGGAGCCTTCACTTGTTGCTGGAGGTATTAAGGTAGCTCTTCTTACAACCGTATTTGGTCTTATCGTTGCCATTATTCTTCAAATCTTTTACAATTACATCGTCGCCAAGATTGATAGTATTGTAAACGATATGGAAGATGCTTCCATTACACTTATCGACATTCTTGTAGACTACAAGAATGGTAAGCTGTAATTCATTTTAAAAAACGAACGACATCATGATTTTACATAAAGTATTAAAATATTTGGTGCTGTTACTCAGCTTGGTAGCTATGGGATTCTTTTTCTATACGCTTATCGTGGGTGATGACCCAATTAAAGCCAACGACGATGGTATTCAGGCCGCAACGGTTAGCCCGCTGATGGTTTTGTCCTATATTATTTTGGGACTGACCATTCTACTCGTATTGATTTTTGTAGTCAAAGGTTTGTTTACCAATCCAGATGCCGCTAAAAAATCACTTATTTCAGTGGGTTTGCTGGCATTGGTTGCCGCTCTTAGCTATTTTGTATTTGCTGAAACAGGAACGCTGAACGAACAAGGTTATGTGCTAGATGCTTCTGGCAGGGTTGTTGAGGGTGATGGAGGAGCGCCTCTTGAAGGATCGACCTCCAAATTGATCGGTGCCTCACTTTACATGTTCTACATCCTTGCAATTGTAGCCGTGGGAACTGTGGTCTGGTCAGGCGTAAGCAAAATCCTTAAACGATAAATTATGGCTAGAAGATCTGCCCCAGAAGTAAACGCCGGATCGATGGCAGACATCGCTTTCCTATTATTGATCTTCTTCCTGGTAACTACCACGATTGAAGTAGATAGCGGGATCGATAGTAAGCTGCCACCGCCGATTGAAGACAATCCAGTGCCGCCGCCTATCAAGAAAAAGAATATTTTTCAGGTGATTGTTAACGCAGATAACCGTTTGCTGGTGGAAGAGGCTGATATGGATATCAAAGACCTGACAGAAGCTGCTGTGGCTTTCCTAGACAATGGTACAGAGTGTTCTTATTGTAGAGGAGCCAAAGATCCAGCATCATCTGATAATCCAGAAAAAGCTGTAATTTCTTTGGTCAATGACCGTCAAGCCAGCTATAGCATGTACATTACTGTGACCAATGAGCTGGTGAGGGCATATACTATACTGCGTAACCGTGAAGCTAAACGTTTATACAACGAAACCTTTGAATCCATGGAGAGCCGCTTGAAAGAATGGCCAGCCAATGAAAAGGATACGCCAGAATATGAGCAGTTGGAAGAGAAGATCGAGAGGGTAAGGGACTTGTTTCCTAGAAAACTCTCTGAAGCAGAACCGCAAAACAGAGAATAATTATGTCAAAGTTCAAGAAAAAGAAAAGTGGTGATTTGCCGGCAATTTCGACGGCATCACTTCCTGACATCGTATTTATGCTGTTGTTCTTCTTCATGGTAGCTACCGTTATGAGGGAGGATGAACTACAGATTGAAAATACACTACCACAAGCTAATCAGGTTGAAAAACTGGCCAGTAAGGATAAATTAGTGTATATCTATATCGGAAAACCAAGTCCTAATTTCCAAAAGACATACGGAACAACAGAAGTTGTACAGTTAGGGGATAAAATCTCCAGAGTGGAAGATGTGGAAACCTTTGTCAACACCAAGCGTAACGACATGGATGAGGATGATAAGGATGAAATGATGGTTTCTTTAAAAGTCGACCGTGATGCCCAAGTTGGTATTCTTACTGATGTAAAACAAGAATTGAGAGATGCTTATGCATTAAAAATCAATTATACGGCTACCGAAGGTGACCCATTAAGAAACATCAGAAAATAACCTGTCGCAAGGCAGAGTAAAAATTTAGCCAGCTCTCCAGAGCTGGCTATTTTTTTGGCTTACATTTGTCTGTATGTGTAGATATATCTATTTACTAATTTTATTATTGCTGGGCCTTTCGTCGGGCGCACAGGATACTTCTGATGCTCCAGATGACAACGTTATACCCGAGGTAGTTGATTCCCTTTATCGTGAAGATCAATTCTATTTAGGTTTGAGCTTTAACTTGATTAATAATGAGCCACAAGCGTTTTCCCAAAACGGATTTTCTGGTGGTTTACATTTGGGATTTATCCGAGATATGCCGATCAATAAACGCCGTAATCTGGCTATAGGTCTTGGTCTGGGATTGTCAAGTAATATTTTTAATTCTAATTTGTTGATCAGTGATACGGATACCGGCAAGAACCAATTTTCCATTCTAGAGAATCGCAGTAGTATCAACACCAACAGATTTCACACCAATTTGATTGAAGTGCCCTTAGAATTTCGGTGGCGCACTTCAACAGCTACCAGATACGATTTTTGGCGTATCTATGGTGGTATCGTTTTCGGGTATATGTATGCTTTTAGATCTAAATTTGATGATAACGGAGTCGCTATTATTAAAAGAAATTTGGAAGAACTGAACCGATTCAGATTTGCTGGCTCCCTTAGTGTTGGAAACGGTGGGTTCAATGCCTTTATCAAATATGACCTTCAAACCTTGTTTAATAAAAACGCTGTTACTGTATCTGGTGACAGGGTCAATTTACAACCCATAAAGTTTGGCATCATGTTTTATTTCCTGTAAGAATAATACTTGAACCTTTCTATCAACTCAAGCATAACTTGCCATCAAGAGTTGGGAGGCAATGCCCAAGAACAAACCAAAAACCAATTCGTGACCCACGTGGGCTTTCATATACAATCTAGAAGTTGCGGTTAATCCACAGGCTATAGCCGTTAAAGCCATGATACTGAGTAGGGGTATGCCTTGCATCAAAGACAGTGTGATTAAAAATCCAAAAGCCCCACCCATGCCAAGCATGTGCAAGCTAATTTTGTATTTCAACAGTGTAAGTAATAAACTCACCAAGGTGGCCACAAATATCCCCAAATAAAAACAATAAAGCTGAAGATGCAGCCCGTCTTTAAATCCACTGCGCAGGAGTATCAGAATGAGTATAGCATAGACGATCAAAGGAGTAATCCTTTCTCTAGTGCTCTGTAAATGTATGCTTTTCACAGCACCGATAATCTTTAGCATGGTATAGATCAATAGCGGGATAGCAATCGTAAGGATAAGGATCAAATAAACCTTTAAGCGGATATGGCTGGCATCAGTATATCCTGCATAATTAAAGTACCAAAGCGATACAACCGAGGGTATAAATAGGGGGTGGACAATATAACTCCACAAGCGCAAGAACCACTTCATAAATCAGATTTCCTTCCTCAAACGGGCTACAGGTATATCGAGTTGTTCGCGATATTTAGCCACGGTTCTTCGGGCGATAGGATATCCTTTTTCTTTTAAAATCTCAGCCAGTTTTTGATCGGTTAGTGGTTTTTTCTTGCTTTCCTCATTCACCACTGTTTCCAAAATCTTTTTTATCTCTCTGGTAGAGACTTCTTCTCCATCGGTGTTGGTCATCGATTCTGAAAAGAATTCTTTGATCAACTTTGTTCCATAGGGCGTATCTACGTATTTGGAATTGGCGACTCGAGAGACGGTGGAAACATCCATATCAATCTCGTCTGCAATGTCTTTAAGGATCATGGGTCTCAAATTACGCTCATCGCCAGTAAGAAAGTACTCTTTTTGGTAGTGCATGATGGTGGACATGGTCACATAAAGTGTTTCTTGTCTTTGCTTAATAGCTTCTATAAACCATTTGGCACCATCCAGTTTTTGTTTGATAAACATTACCGCATCCTTCTGGGATTTGGTTTTTTCCTTGGCCTCTTTATAGCCGCGCAACATATTGGAATAGTCTCTGGATACGTGTAACTCTGGAGCATTTCTACCGTTTAATGTCAATTCCAACTCACCATCCTTGATTCTAATTGTGAAATCTGGAACCACTTGTTCCACGATACGTGTACTTCCACCCATGTAAGATCCTCCTGGCTTAGGGTTGAGGTGCTCAATATCTTCAATGGCATCCCTGAGCTCATCCTCTGAAATGTCATATTTGGCCAAGAGTTTGTTGTAATGCTTCTTGCTAAATGCATCAAAAGAATCCTTGATCAATTTTATGGCCAGTTCATTAGATTGATCACGACGCTTTCGCGAAAGCTGTATCAATAAACACTCCTGGAGATTTCTTGCTCCAACACCCGCTGGATCTAGTTCTTGAACCGTTTTCAGAATACGCTCCACTTTCTCTACCTCGGTGTAGATATTCATGGTAAAGGCTAGGTCATCTGTAATATCTTCCAGGGAACGTCTGATGTACCCGCTGGCGTCAATACTTCCCACCAAAAACTCGGCAATGGCATAATCCTCATCGCTCAGACGTCTGGTGTTCAATTGATCGATCAATGTTTGGGTAAATGATTTTCCAGCGGCATAAGGCACACTTTTCTCATCATCATCTGCACTGTAATTGTTGGCTCTTGTTCGATAATCCGGGATTTCATCATCACTCAGATAATCATCTACATCGATCTCTGTTTCCATCGAATCGTTGCCCTCATCATAGTCATCCTGATTTGAAAATTCGTCAAAATCTTCTTCTGATTTTTCCTTGCCGCTATCCAGTGCAGGGTTTTCTTCCAATTCTGATTTTACCCGTTGCTCAAAAGCCTGGGTGGGCAATTGGATCAACTTCATCAACTGAATTTGTTGAGGAGAAAGTTTTTGGGATAATTTGAAATTTAATGATTGTTTGAGCATCTATCACGGGTTATCCCTGTAAAAATAATAAAAGCCCATTTGAAATGTGGCGGTCTTGTTAAAATTATAACGATTATGCACAATGTGACTGACTACATACTGTATCACACAGACTTTGCTGCAGCGCTGGCCAATACCAATTTAGTAACGCATTCTTGAGCCTTATCTGTAGCGTGGTTGCTTACTTTGGCCTTGAGCCAAACAGAAAAGAGTGCCTATAAACCGCCACTTTTTAATGTCAAGCTAAGTCTGTTGCGGTTTTTAAATTTTTGATATTGAGCAGGTTTTCGACAAGCTCAAATTTAGAACTTGGTTATTTTTTGGCTTTTTAGACAGCCGCTTGAGTTACTTCTCGATAACCCGATCAGAACTCGGCACTACCAGGAGTCCTGGGATATGGAATCACATCCCGTACATTACCCATACCGGTGACAAACATTACAAGGCGCTCAAAGCCAAGACCAAATCCGCTGTGAACCACACTACCGAATTTGCGCATCTCTAGGTACCACCACAACTCTTCTTCTGGAATACCCATGTCCTCCATTTTTTTCTTCAACACTTCATACCGCTCTTCCCGTTGCGAGCCACCTACAATTTCGCCTATTCCAGGGAAAAGAATGTCCATGGCACGTACTGTCTCACGTCCTTCTGCATCTGCCTCGTTAAGGCGCATGTAAAAAGCTTTAATTTTGGCGGGATAATCAAATAAGATTACCGGACATTCAAAATGTTTCTCTACGAGATAACGTTCATGTTCGGATTGAAGATCTGCACCCCATTCCTCGATCAGGTATTTAAACTTTTTCTTTTTATTGGGCTTAGAGTTTTTCAGGATATCGATGGCTTCTGTGTAAGAAACCCTTTTAAAGTTGTTCTTACCAATAAACTCTAGTTTTTTACGCAAAGGCATTGGACTGCGCTCAGCCATAGGTTTGGTTTTGTCCTCATTTTCCAAACGTTGTTCCAGAAAATCGATATCATCCGAACAATTGTCTAGCGCATATTTTATCACGTACTTAATAAAGTCTTCGGCCAGGTCCATATTGGCATCAAGGTCATTGAAGGCCACTTCTGGCTCGATCATCCAAAATTCTGCCAGGTGCCTGGAAGTGTTAGAGTTTTCTGCCCTAAAGGTTGGTCCAAATGTGTAAACCTGTCCTAACCCCATTGCATAGGTTTCTGCCTCCAATTGTCCAGAGACCGTTAGGTTGGCTTCTTTGCCAAAAAAATCTTTTGAATAATCAATTTCTCCATCCTCAGTCAAGGGCATATTTTTGGGGTCCAGCGTGGATACCCTAAACATCTCACCGGCTCCTTCCGCATCGCTTCCGGTCAAGATTGGGGTATGTGCCTGATAAAATCCTTTCTCCTGAAAATATTTATGAATCGCAAATGACAACGCAGCCCTAACACGCATTACAGCTCCAAAAGTGTTGGTACGTACCCTGAGGTGGGCTTGCTCTCTTAAAGTATCTAGTTTGTGTCGTTTGGGTGAAAGGACGGTGCGCTTCACATCCTCGGGATCGGCCGTGGCCAGTATTTTGATGGCGGTGGACTGTAATTCCACCCGCTGTCCAGAACCAGAGCTTTCTACCAATGTCCCTGTCACAGCTACAGCCGCTGCCACATTGATTTGATCCAGTATTTCTTGATCATGGTCTTCAGGCTCAATTACGCATTGAAGATTATGTATACAGGACCCGTCATTTAGGGCGATAAATCTATCGTTTCTAAAACTACGCACCCATCCCTTGACTGTCATTTCGACCATGCTAGGATCAGATTTAAGTATATCGGCTATTCGCTTCATTGTTGTCTGGTGATGATAAGCGGCAAATATAATTTTTATACCGCTTAGGAACAATGAATCATTAGTAAAATGGCGGTATTCACTTGTTTGGATTGCACAGCTTAAATGGCTTATCACTTACTCCTCCTCATCCACAGCTTCTGGCGGAATGATAGGGATGGCCGGTTTCTTGAAGATGCGTTCATTAGCGATACTGCGCTCCAAAGAGAGTAACATGCTGGGGAGCAACAAAAGATTGGCTGCCATGGCAAATAATAATGTGGCACTGACCAATGCTCCCAAAGCTACTGTCCCGCCAAAACTGGAGATGGTAAAAGTGGAAAACCCGAAGAACAGGACGATAGACGTATAGAACATACTGACACCAGTTTCGCGTAAAGCGCCGTATACTGACTTCTTAATCTTCCAATTATTAGCGATAAGCTCTTGTCGGTACTTGGCCAAGAAGTGGATGGTATCATCCACAGAGATACCAAAGGCAATTGAAAAAACCAGTATGGTGGATGGTTTGATCGGTACCCCCAGGTAGCCCATCAGACCTGCGGTGAGTAATAAGGGCAAAAGGTTAGGCACCAGGGATACAAAAATCATGCGCAGTGACTTAAACATCCAGGCCATGAACAGGGCAATTAAAACTATGGCCAGTGAAAGCGAAAGTATCAGATTGTTGATCAGGTAGTCTGTCCCTTTTCTAAAAACAAGTGCCTTTCCGGTCATGGAGACTTCAAATTTATCTGCTGGAAAAATCACCTGTATTTTTTCCTTCAAATTTTCTTCTACCCTTTCCATCCGGTCTGTACCCATATCTTTCATAAAAGTGGTGACTCGGGCGTACTGGCCTGTACTATCAACAAAACTTTGCATCAAGGAAACATCATTGGTGCTTTTTTTCAAAAGCGGCGCAATAAAAAGCCGCTCATTGGAGGTTGGAAGATCATAGAATTCTGCATCACCACCGTAAAATGCTTGTTTGGTATATTTTACCGCAGAGACAATGGACATAGGTCGGGATAACTCTGGAGTGTCTAGAATATGTTCCTCAAGTTTGTCGATCTTTTTGAGCGTTGATGACTTGGTTACACCTTCCTTTTTCTTTGTGTTGATAACAATCTCCAGGGGCATGATGCCGTCAAAGCTCTCTTCAAAAAATTTGATATCCTTATAGAATTGCATGCTTTTGGGCATATCTTCTATCAGACTACCTGAAACTTTGATTTGATAAATTCCAATAAAACTGAAAATCAGTACCACAACACTAGTGATATAAATTGGAATACGCTGGCCCCTGACCATGCGTTCGTTTCTGTCTACAAATACGCTGATCCATCGCTTGCGCAAGTGTTGCAAGTGGCGTTTTTTAGGAACGTGGAGATAGCTATAAATGATAGGGATCAACATTAAGCTAATGATAAAGATGGCCACAATACAAATACTAGCTACGATCCCAAACTCTACCAGCAACTTACTATCGGTAAAAATAAAGGTGGCAAAACCACTGGCGGTAGTCAGATTGGTCATCAAGGTGGCATTTCCCACTTTGGTAATGACGCGTTGTAGGGACTTGGCCTGATTTCCGTGTTTTTTGATTTCTTGTTGATATTTATTAATCAAGAAGATGCAGTTGGGAATACCAATCACAATAATCAACGGCGGAATCAAAGCCGTAAGCACAGTGATCTCGTATCTCAATAATCCTAAAATACCAAAGGCCCACATGACACCAATAATTACGGTGACAATCGAGATAAAAGTTGCCCGCCATGATCTAAAAAAGAAAAAGAATATTCCCGAGGTGATCAATAGAGCGGCCAACAAAAACATACCGATTTCATCTACGATATTTTTGGCATTTAATGTGCGTATATATGGCATACCCGATATACGGATGTCCAAGCCGCTGGCAGTATTGAAGTTGCTGACGATGGGTTGAAATTTCTGCAAGATGAAATCCTTGCGCAGTGCCGTATTGACTATATCTTTTTTGAGGTAGACCGCAGTGCGTATTACACTGTCTTTTTCTGAGAAAATAAGATTTTTATAAAATGGCAAATCGTTGAAAAGTTGCTCTTTATATTGAGCAAGCTCCTCATTATTTTTTAAAGGCTCCTGTAATAATGGTGCAATGATAAACCTGGAGTTGTCTTCAGATTTTTTGAGTTGAGGTAGATTGGCAGTAGATAAGACAAAGTCAATTTCTGGAAATCCAGACAAGGTGTCGGCCAATTGGTTCCATTGATTGAACTTTTCAAACGTATCAAGAGATTCCTGCTCAATTCCTAGAATGATGAGATTACCTTCTTCTCCAAACCTATCCAGAAAAGCATTGTATTCCTGATTGACCGGATGATCATCAGGTAAAAGATTGGCCTCGGTATGTGTAAACTGCATGTGTTGCCATTGGGTGGCAAGACCGACAGTAGCCAGCAAGATCAATCCCAATAAGATTTCTCGGTTGCGCAGGATCAATCTGGCGATACTATTCCAGAAACTAAAACTGAATAACTTTTGCATGCGGGCTTTTAAGGCCTGCAAAGGTACTCGCTAACATTGGATTATCGAATAATGCAGCACTATAAATTATGCATTGCACAATATGTTATAGTTCGAGGTAGAAGGTAAACTTCATCGCCAGGTTATCCTCAAAATCAGATAAATGATAAGGGCCATGCCGGTAGGTAAAGCTTAAACCGAAACCGAATAACAATTTATTCAATTCAAAGCCGCTTTCAAAATAGCCTCTATCCAATGTTTTGAAGTCGATGTTTAGATGTCGATCCGGATGTTCTAAATCTCCCCAGGCCGCTCTTGTGATTAATACCATCTCTGGTTGCAGGAAGGGAAAAATTTTGAAAGGAGCCAAACGGTGCTTGACCTGGCCGATCAGAAGTTTGTCAGAAAAGAACTCGTTAAAAAACATGGTTTCAAAACTGCGCCTACCTGCCACTGAAAATCGCTGTAGCAATTCATCCTTGTTAGGGGCGTTGGGATAGGCGTGATACAGGTGGGTGAGTGGTATTCTTCCAGTACCATAATGGCCTTCCAGACTGAGGTCTGTAGAGGAGTTGTTCAGATTTTTAGTCGTATAGGCTATTTTGCCAGATAACTTGAGGTAATTAAAATTTGATCCTGCCAGGCCTTTGATTCCTTGAGTAAGCTGCCCACTCAGGATGGGGTAGCCTCGTTCTGTTTCCTGATAGCCGTTGGGCGTACGCATAAATTTACTGACCGGACTCCAGCGTACACCTACGGCTATTTCTGACAAGGTGTAATTCCCAAGGGCATCATTAGGATCAGCTTCTGGGGCAAATTGATAGGCGGTGGTTTGATTGATCCGCTTTCGCGAAAGCAACACCTCACTGATTACTGAAGGGAACAGCCGTTGTTGAAGTGATAAACCGTACTCTCTATACAAGTAAAAGGTAGGAATATTGATGAGCCGAGGTTCAAATAGAGAATATACCCGAGCGTCGGTCAGAAAACTTTCTGCAGCAAATTCGGTGATATCATCTTCCCTGTAAATATTGAGCCAAGTGTTTTTCTCCTCGTTCAACCGATAACCCAGGTTGATATTGTATTTAAAGGTGTCGTCTTTGGTTCCATAGGCCAGGTAACCGCCTACTCTGAAAGAATCGCTTAGTTTCTCATTGGTCTGCCCCCCAATACCGACTCGGAAAGCTTCATAATCATTGAATTTAACCAAGTATTTCAGGTCAATATCAAAGATCCCTACTGGATAATAGCCAATTTTAAATTTGTCCAGGGTTTCTAGTCGCCTTGTAATTCGGCTGGCATCGACTATACTGTCCAAGTTCACAAACGAGGCTAATTCTGTAGTAGAGAAACTATCGTTGTTGCGGTATTCCTTCCAATAAGATTCCTTTTTGGTAATGGCGCTGTCCAGCACTTCGATTTCGAGACCGCGCCGACCGTAGGTAATTTCCTTATTGGTTTTAAAATCTGTATTGCGTGCCTGGATGATCAGATAAAGCTCCTCTGGCTCAGTATTATTTTTTTTGTTATCCCTTTCTAAACCAACCTCCAATCGGCCTCCAAACAATTCAAGTTCCTTCTTGGTTTTTTCTTTGCGTATAGAAAGACTGCGGGAGCTTTCTAACCAAACCTCCAAGGCTGGATCATAGACAAAATCATGGTTTGCATTGATGTTAATGTCGCCAGTGGTCTCCAGTATGGCTCTGGCTACAGCAAAATTCAATTGATCGATATATAAATAGCCTGATAGCAAGCTTTTGTCCTCCACGTTCTTGGGACGGAAGCCGACTTTAGTTACAGGCCTGCCGTCGATCAGGGAGTCAGAGATTCGCTTAAAATTGAAGAAATTCTTTCCATCATCACCTAGCGGATTTTTATAGGCTTGGTCTAATATGATATAAGTGTCTTTGTATAAATGCTCGCTTTGGAAATTGATGTTGTAAATAGGGTAAACTGGTTCATCAAAGCCAGGCATGTAGGCGCCAGTTATGATCTCTTTATAGCCCTCTTTGTGATCGTGAATGTGCTTGGAAGTCTTTTCGGCAAAAAGGACTCCGGTCTTTTTCAGGGTTTTACGTAGTTCAGTTTTTTTATAGCCAGGACCAGTCAAGGCCTCAGGATCCCCACTGACTTTAAGGATCTCATAGGAATTGTATTGAAACGAATTGAATTTGTGCCTGGGATTATTTTTCTTTTTAGAGATAAGTACCTTGGTTATCAGATCATCTACTGGAAATGCAGAATCGTTTTGCGCAGGAGCGACCAGACTAAGAAAAAGGATAAAAACTCCGGTGAAAAATTTCATTAAAATTTATTGCTCATCAAACATAAAAATAGAGAATATTGGTAGGTAGGCAGCCTTCCATTAAGAGAATATTGTGAAATCAAAAAGCCAGCATATGGGCTGCTGGCTTTTTGATTTTCATAGGCTGTTTTTAGACAGTCATGATTTCTTTTTCTTTGACCGTGATATGCTCGTCGATCTTGGCGATGTATTTATCGGTCAATTCCTGAATATCTGCTTCGGCGTTTTTTTGCATGTCTTCAGACACCTCTAGTTTTTTCAGATCATTCATGGCTGTTTTACGGTCATTGCGCACTCCAATTTTAGCTTCTTCGCCTTCTGCTTTTGCTTGTTTGGCCAATTCTTTTCTGCGTTCTTCGGTAAGTGCGGGAACATTGATTATAACGCTATCTCCATTATTCATGGGGTTCAGCCCCAAATTGGCCAGCATGATACCACGTTCAATCTCATTAATCAATCCTTTTTCCCAGGGTTGAATGCTCAAGGTACGCGCATCTGGCGTATTGATATTGGCCACCTGTGATAGTGGAGTTTGGCTGCCGTAATAGTCAACGCGTACTGTACTCAACATCGAGGCACTGGCTTTTCCTGCACGTATGCTAAGAAGTTGCTTCTCAAGGTGCTTGATGGCCTGGTCCATGTTTTCCTTGGTGCTGTCCAGTATAAAGTTTATTTCTTCATTCATCCTTATAAATGTTTTGGATCTGCTGTAGCAAATATATTGCCGCTTTTTTAAAGTTGTACTTTGGTTCCTATATTTTCTCCGCTCAGTAGCCTGACGAGGTTACCCTTGGTATTCATATCAAAAACAATGATGGGCAATTCATTTTCTTGGCTCAGGGTAAAAGCGGTAGTGTCCATTACCTTAAGTCCTTTGCGCAGCACATCATCAAACGAGATAAAATCAAATTTGGTAGCGCTTTTATCTTTCTCTGGATCAGCGGTATAGATACCATCTACGCGGGTTCCCTTTAAGATCACGTCTGCCTCGATTTCAATTGCTCTCAAGACCGCGGCACTATCTGTAGTAAAGTAGGGATTCCCTGTACCACCTCCAAAGATGACCACTCGACCTTTTTCAAGGTGTCTCATCGCTTTCCTTCTAATAAAAGGCTCTGCCACCTCATTAATTTTAATCGCAGTTTGTAACCTGGTAGGTATGCCAGCATCCTCCAGCGCACTTTGTAAGGCTAATCCATTAATAACTGTAGCCAGCATGCCCATATGGTCACCTTGAACACGGTCCATTCCGTTACTTGCTCCGGCCACACCTCTGAAGATATTTCCCCCTCCAATGACAATAGCGACTTCTATACCTTTATCTGTGACCTCTTTGATTTCCTGCGCATATTCGGCCAGACGGGCTGGATCGATTCCGTATTGTCGGTCGCCCATTAGGGCTTCTCCAGATAGTTTTAATAGAATACGTTTGTATTTCATAGCCTGCATGTGTGTATTGCAAATATAAATGAATTAGCAGCCCGTAAAAACATTAATTTAGTTCAGCCAGGCGCTTCTTCAACTGATCGATATACCTCAAGACGCACCGCTCAATCTGTCTATGCTGTGTACGTGTCTGTTATATGTATCTTTGCAACCCTCAAAAATCACATATATGTTTCAACTGGGTAAGACTATTGTTTCTGATGATTTGTTAGAAAAAGAGTTTGTTTGCAACCTGACTGCTTGTAAAGGAGTTTGCTGTGTGGCCGGTGAAGCGGGTGCGCCATTGGAGACTGCCGAATTGGATATTCTGGATCGTGAATATGAAAAAGTAAAACCTTACCTCCGTCCTGAGGGCATTGCGGCTATTGAATCTCAGGGCACCTGGATTGAAAGGGAGAATGGCGAGCTAGAAACACCCTTGGTCGATGGAGCAGAATGTGCCTATGCGCAGTTTAAGGAGGATGGCACTGCTTTGTGTGGAATTGAGGCCGCCTACCGGGATGGAAAAACTAACTTTTATAAACCCATCTCTTGTCACTTGTATCCAGTGCGCATTCAGGAATACACCGATTTTAAAGCGGTCAATTATCACAAGTGGGAAATTTGTGATGATGCCTGCGAATTAGGGGCAAATTTAGGTGTTCCGGTGTATCAGTTTGTCAAAGAAGCCTTGATCCGTAAATTTGGTGTGGATTGGTATGACGAACTCGAGGAAATTGCTCGTGAACATCATTCCTAAATCTCAACATCTGCATTTGAAAAATTAGAATTTGGTCTTTTCGCTTTCGCGAAAGCGTGGATAACTTCTTCTAAGCAAAGATCAGATATTACGTAGGAAAATACGTCAAAAATCAAGTTCAATAGCCGTGGAAACGGGGGTTTGAAATCCCTCGTTCTATGAATGGTATGGAATTATGGATAAATGTTAACATCCATTCCTTCAAAGGGTTATAATGATCATTTTGTCCGGGCGCAGGAAAAATCTCATGTTGAAAACTTGTGCAAAATGCAAATGTTAATTCATCCATACCGCTGGAAAGTTTTGTCATCTTTGTTAGTCCCAAGTCATTAGAAATTAACGAGAAAAAATGGACAACATGCAGACGACTCAAGAACCTATACTTCAAGAAAACCCTAACCGTTTTGTGATCTTCCCGATCCAACATCACGATATATGGGAATGGTATAAGAAGCAACAGGCTTGTATCTGGACGGCTGAAGAGATAGATCTGCACGTGGACATCACAGACTGGGAAAACTCCCTTAATTCTGACGAGCGTTATTTCATCAAACATATTTTGGCCTTCTTTGCGGCCAGTGATGGAATTGTCAATGAGAATCTGGCTGAAAACTTTGTTAATGAAGTGCAGTATTCAGAAGCCAAGTTCTTCTATGGTTTCCAGATTATGATGGAAAACATCCATTCTGAAACCTATTCCCTGTTGATTGACACGTATGTAAAAGATGACAAGGAAAAAGATAAGTTATTTAAAGCCATTGAAAACTTCCCAGCCATCAAGAAAAAGGCAGAGTGGGCGTTGAAATGGGTGGAAAGTCCTTCATTTGCCGAGCGTTTGATCGCGTTTGCCGCGGTAGAAGGTATATTCTTTTCAGGAGCGTTTTGTTCGATCTTTTGGTTGAAAAAACGTGGATTGATGCCAGGACTTACATTCTCTAATGAGCTAATTTCTAGAGATGAAGGTATGCACTGTGATTTTGCAGTTCACCTACATAACAAGCACCTGGTCAATAAAGTTTCCAAGGAACGTATCAAAGAAATTATTGTTGATGCCTTGGATATTGAACGCGAATTTATCACGGAATCCCTACCCGCGAGTCTTATTGGTATGAATGCCAAGTTAATGACACAATACCTTGAGTTTGTCACCGACCGCTTATTGGTTGAGCTTGAATGTGAGCCGGTGTACAATGTGACCAATCCATTTGATTTTATGGATATGATCAACCTGCAAGGAAAAACCAACTTCTTTGAAAAAAGGGTGGGTGAATACCAAAAGGCTGGTGTCATGAACAGTACCAAAGAGGACAAAAATGAAATGGACTCCTTTTCCCTGGATGCCGATTTCTAGTTTCTTGTAATGTAACAAGGTGCAGCCGATGAGGCTGTCCCAACTATATTTTATTATCAAGGGTGATCCATTGGATTTCCCCATCATTAACCCAATGTAGGAGACACGGGTCAGGCGCGTTGTCTCTTATCCAAAAAGCAGTTCAATTATGTTTGTAGTAAAAAGAGACGGTCACAAGGAGCCGGTAATGTTTGACAAGATTACCGCTAGAGTTCGTAAACTGTGTTATGGTTTAAGCCATCACGTAGACCCGGTAAAAGTAGCCATGCGGGTAATCGATGGTCTTTATGATGGTGTGACCACAAGCGAATTGGACAACCTTGCGGCAGAAACTGCTGCCACCATGACTACTCAGCACCCGGATTATGCGCGTCTAGCTGCACGTATCTCGGTGTCCAACTTGCATAAGAACACCAAAAAAACCTTTTCAGAAGTAGTCACTGACCTATATGAATACGTGAATCCGCGTACCGAGAAGAAGGCTCCCATGATTAGTGATGAGGTCTATAAGGTTATTCAGGATAATGCAGATCGCCTGAACTCTGCGATCATCTATAACCGTGATTTTGGATACGATTATTTTGGGTTTAAAACTTTGGAGCGTAGTTACCTGTTGAAAATCAACGGACAGATTGCAGAGCGGCCACAGCACATGTTGATGAGGGTTTCTGTAGGGATCCATATCGATGACCTGGATGCAGCCATTGAGACTTATGAACTGATGTCCAAAAAATTCTTTACTCACGCTACACCTACATTATTCAATTCAGGAACGCCAAAACCTCAAATGTCTTCATGTTTCCTATTAACCATGAAGGATGATAGTATAGAAGGAATTTATGATACGTTGAAACAAACGGCCAAAATCTCCCAGAGTGCAGGGGGAATAGGTTTATCTATCCACAACATCCGTGCAAGAGGTTCTTACATCGGTGGAACCAATGGAACTTCCAACGGAATTGTACCTATGTTAAAGGTGTATAACGACACGGCCAGATATGTTGACCAAGGAGGTGGAAAGCGCAAAGGTTCTTTTGCGATTTATATGGAACCATGGCATGCAGATATTTTTGATTTCCTTGAACTTAAAAAGAACCACGGGAAAGAAGAAATGCGTGCGCGCGACCTTTTCTATGCAATGTGGATGTCTGACTTGTTTATGAAGCGTGTAGAAGCCAATGAGGATTGGACGTTGATGTGTCCCAATGAATGTCCTAACCTTTATGATGTACACGGAGAGGAGTTTGAAGCGCTTTACACCCAATATGAGCAAGAAGGAAGAGGCCGTAAGACTATTAAAGCAAGAGAGTTGTGGGATAAGATCCTTGAGTCACAGATCGAAACGGGAACTCCTTATATGTTGTACAAGGATGCGGCCAACCGCAAGTCCAACCAAAAGAACCTTGGAACGATTCGTTCTTCTAACCTCTGTACGGAGATCCTGGAATACACCTCTCCAGATGAGGTAGCGGTTTGTAACTTGGCTTCCATTGCATTGCCCATGTTTGTAAAAGATGGAGCTTTTGATCACAAGGCGCTTTACAAGGTAACCAAACGAGTGACCCGGAACTTGAACAAGGTGATCGATAGAAACTTCTATCCAGTGAAAGAGGCTGAAAATTCCAATATGCGTCACCGACCAGTAGGATTGGGGATTCAGGGGTTAGCTGATGCTTTTATCATGTTAAGGCTGCCATTTACCAGTGATGAGGCCAAAAAACTTAACGGAGAAATTTTTGAAACCCTTTACTTTGCCGCTTGTGAAGCATCCATGGAAATGGCAATGGAAGAAGGGGCTTACTCTACCTTTGAAGGTTCGCCTATGTCTCAAGGTGAGTTCCAATTCAATATGTGGAACATCAAGGATGAGGAATTAAGTGGAAGATGGAATTGGGCCGATTTAAGGAAAAAGGTGATGGAACACGGTGTGCGTAACTCTTTGTTGGTAGCGCCTATGCCTACGGCTAGTACTTCCCAGATTCTGGGGAACAACGAGGCATTTGAGCCTTACACTTCTAATATCTATACGCGTAGAACCCTTTCTGGAGAGTTTATTGTGGTGAATAAGCATTTATTAAAAGATTTGGTAGATCTAGGGTTGTGGGATGATAGTCTTAAAAATGCCATTATGAGAAATAATGGTTCTATTCAGGCTATCGAAGGTATCCCAGAGGATATCAAAGAGTTGTATAAAACGGTTTGGGAAATGAAAATGAAAGATATCATTGACATGTCCAGACAACGCGGGTACTTTATTGATCAGTCACAATCCTTGAACTTATTTATGGAAAATGTGACCACTTCAAAACTTACTTCAATGCACTTCTATGCTTGGAAGAGTGGCCTTAAAACGGGTATGTATTACTTGAGGACCAAGGCTGCAGTAGATGCGATTAAGTTTACCGTGACCAAGGAACGCAAATCAGCTCCAGAGGTAGTAAAAACAGCAGGAGCTCCACAGCAAACGGTGTTGCCTACTTCGCTGGAAGTGGATGATAGCACGCCTGCAGCAGCCAAGGTCATGAATGAGACTCAGCCAATCGCCAATACGAATGTGATCACTGAAAATGACGAAATGAGTGCCGAAGAGTATCGTCAGATACTCCAGCGTGCAAAAGATGCCGCAAGCAACGGCGATGACTGCGAGATGTGCGGCTCATAAACCTTGCTTATTTACTTGAACCGAAAAGCCTCATCAATCGATGGGGCTTTTTTATGAACTGTCGCTGATGCGAAACCCCCTAATTAGAATTGGCGTGATTGTTAAATACCAGGCAATGGTAGTTAAGTAATTTAACGTTTGACGCCCTAAGCTTCAAAACCTCTTAATCTCAGGCTAAAATTGATATAAACCTATCATAATCAGTCGTTTCAAACATGTTGTTCGTCGTATATTAGTAATGAAATTAATTATTAACCATAAAAGCTAATACAATGAATTACACAAAAGAAGTTTCCAATAAATTAAACGATTTACTTACCAAAAACTACGATGCTGAAGCTGGATATAAACTGGCCAAAGACAAGGTAGAAAGCAATAGGTTGCAGGATTTCTTTGAAAAGCAACAACAGGAGCGATATAACTTCGGTCATGAGCTGAAAAATGAAATCAGAAGCTATGGCGAAGAAGTAGATAAAGGAACAAGTGTAAAAGGTGACGCACACCGCACTTGGATGAATATCAAATCGACATTTACTTATGATAATGAAGAAGCGATTCTAGAAGAAGCTATCAGAGGAGAAAAGTCCGCGGTAGAAGAGTACAATGAAATTTTGTCTGAGACAACATTGCCTCCATCTACTAAAAGTCTGCTAACCAAGCACCGTGATAACATTCAAGGTGCATTGAATAAAGTAAATGCGATGGAAGAGATTGCCTAAGCAATATCCATTTCATAAGAAAAGCCTGATCCACTAGATCAGGCTTTTTTTATTACAAAGGATTTAAAGCGACTTCTTTTCTTCTTTTTGTGGCGTTCAAATTAAAATAAGATCGGTGGTGGTAATACCCTGAATGTTGATAAAAACATTTTCCTGCGGCAGTAATTTGAGTTATATTTAAAATCTTGATTCTTCCAAAGAAATAAGATGTAGGTGGTTGTAATTCAATGATCTACGACTATTTTTTAAATTTCCTTGGAAGAGGTAATTTAGAGTAAAGCGGCTGACTGCATGTACCTGATATTTGATACTGAAACCACTGGACTTCCCAAGCGTTGGGACGCCCCAATTTCTGATGTGGACAATTGGCCTCGCGTTGTACAAATCGCTTGGCAGCTTCACGATAAGATGGGAAACCTGATCGAGGCCAAAGATTTTCTTATCCGACCTGATGGATTTGATATTCCCTATGATGCCGAGCGCATCCATGGAATTTCCACGGCATTGGCAGAAAAGGAAGGAATTGCCCTGGAAGAGATGTTGGAAGAATTCAACATCGCTTTAGGAAAGACCAAATTTGTGGTTGGACAGAACCTCAGGTTTGATCTCAACGTGACAGGAGCTGAATTTGAGCGAACTAAAACCGCCAACCGTTTACAGGAAATGCCAGTGTTGGATACCTGTACAGAGCATACGGCGCAACTTTGTAAGATTCCGGGTGGTCGAGGTGGAAAATTCAAACTACCCACCCTTACAGAGTTACATGAATTCCTATTCAACGAGGCCTTTGGTGAAGCCCACAATGCCACGGCAGATGTAGAGGCCACGACACGCTGTTTCCTCGAATTGGTAAGACAACAGCAATATACCGCTGATCAATTGGGTGTGGAACCTGAATATTTTGTTCGCTTTCGCGAAAGCAATCCTATCACGATTGAACCAGTTGGTATCAACCACGTCAACCTTAAAAAAGCATCAGATCGATTAAAAACAGATACTGAGCCTTCAATTACCAAGGAAGAAATTAAGGAGAACCTAGATGAACTCAGTGGCGCCACTTTTGCCCATTTACATAACCACAGTCAGTTTTCCATTCTACAATCCACAGCCAGTGTAAAAGATTTGGTCGATGCGGCCGCAGCTCAGGACATGCCTGCGGTGGCTATGACAGATCACGCCAATATGATGGGAGCCTTTCATTTTGTGAGGGCTGTCAATGCCTATAACAGCAGTCTTGCAGGTGATGAAGACCAACAGGGTAAACAACCCATGAAACCTATCATAGGTTGCGAATTTCAGGTGTGTGAAGATATGCACGATCGTACCCACAAAGACAATGGATACCAAATCGTCATACTGGCCAAGAACAAGAACGGTTATCACAATCTCGCCAAAATGGCCAGTAAAGCCTATACAGATGGGTTTTACTACATGCCCAGGATTGATAAAAAATTAATTCAAGAATTCAAATCAGATCTTATTGTGCTCACCGGAAATATGTACGGTGAGGTGCCTTCAAAGATTTTGAATATTGGGGAAAAGCAAGCTGAAGAAGCCTTGTTGTGGTGGAAAGAGCAGTTTGGGGATGATCTATATGTGGAATTAATGCGCCACGGTCAGGAAGATGAAGATCGCGCCAATGAGGTGCTGATCCAACTGGCCAGAAAACACGATCTTCAACTGATCGCTACCAATAATACCTATTACATCCATAAGGAGGATGCCAATGCGCATGACATCCTACTTTGTGTCAAGGATAACGAAAAACAATCAACGCCCATAGGAAGGGGAAGAGGCTATCGTTACGGACTTCCTAATCAGGAGTATTATTTTAAAAGCGCCCAGGAAATGAAGCAGCTCTTCAAAGACCTGCCTGAGGCCATATTGAATATCCAAGGGGTTCTGGACAAAATTGAAGCCTATGAATTGGCGCGAGATGTATTGCTACCGGCCTTTGATATTCCAGAGCAATTTGTGGATCCAAATGACGTGATTGAGGGTACCAAAAACGGCGAAAACGCTTATTTGAGACACCTGACTTATGAAGGGGCGAAAATCCGCTATGGTGAGGAGCTTTCTGAGGAAATCCGCGAGCGATTGGATTTTGAACTTGATGTCATCAAAAACACAGGTTATCCAGGTTATTTTCTCATTGTTTGGGATTTTATTAAAGCTGCCCGTGAGATGGATGTGGCCGTAGGACCTGGACGTGGGAGTGCGGCAGGAAGTGCAGTAGCCTATTGTTTGTGGATTACCAATGTGGATCCCATCCATTATGACTTACTTTTTGAGCGTTTTCTCAACCCTGACCGTGTCTCCATGCCTGATATTGATATTGATTTTGACGATGAAAATCGGTATAAAGTCATGGATTATGTGATCGATAAATATGGAGCCAACCAGGTAGCGCAGATAATCACTTACGGAACCATGGCGGCCAAATCCTCCATCAGGGACACAGCAAGAGCCTTGGACTTGCCTCTTCCAGATGCTGATCGCGTGGCCAAACTGATTCCTGACTTTGCCAAATTAAAGAAGATTTTCGCTTTAAGCGAAAATGAGGTAGGGAGTAAATTCCGCGGTGACGATGCTGATATGGTCAGGGAATTGATGGCCCTTTCAGAAGGTGACGACCTGACCGCTGATACGATTCAAAAAGCCCGAATTCTTGAAGGTTCTGTGCGTAATACAGGAGTACATGCCTGCGGAGTCATCATTACACCGGATGATCTAACGAACTTTGTTCCTGTGGCCACCGCCAAGAATTCTGATCTCTACGTTACGCAATTTGACAATGAGGTGGTGGAAAGTGCTGGCTTGCTTAAAATGGACTTCCTGGGTCTTAAAACGTTGAGTCAAATCAAGGATACGGTAGCCATTATCAAAGAGCGCCACCATATTGAATTGGATATTGAAGCCATTCCCTTGGACGATCAAAAAACTTACGAGCTATTCCAACGCGGAGAGACCACAGGGATATTCCAATACGAAAGTGTAGGGATGCAGAAATATATGCGCGAACTCAAACCTACCCAATTTGCGGATTTGATCGCCATGAACGCACTCTATCGCCCTGGACCTCTGGAGTATATTCCAGAGTTTATTGATCGTAAACACGGCCGCAAGGAAATCTCCTATGACCTGGATGCTATGGAGGAATATCTACAGGAAACTTATGGGATCACCGTTTACCAGGAGCAGGTAATGCTATTATCACAGAAACTGGCTAATTTTTCCAAAGGTGATGCCGATGTTCTGCGAAAAGCGATGGGGAAAAAGCAAATGGCTACCCTTCAGAAGATGAAGCCTAAGTTCTTGGATGCAGGAGAGGCCAATGGGCATGATAGAACGATTTTAGAGAAGGTTTGGAAGGACTGGGAGGCATTTGCGTCTTATGCTTTTAATAAATCGCATTCTACATGCTATGCGTGGATTGCCTATCAGACAGCCTATCTCAAAGCCAATTATCCGGCAGAGTTTATGGCCGCCACCCTGTCCAACAACATGAATAACATCAAGGATGTAACTAAATTCATGGATGAGTGCCGCAGGATGGGTCTGGATGTGCTAGGGCCAGATGTGAACGAATCCAACTATAAATTTACCGTAAACCCCAAAGGAGCGGTACGATTTGGTATGGGAGCTGTTAAAGGTTTGGGGCATGCAGCGGTGATGACTATCATAGAAAACAGGAAAGATGGTCCCTACCAAAGTATTTTTGATATGGCCAAACGCATCGACTTAAGAGCTGCCAATAAGAAATCCTTTGAGGCATTGGCGTTGAGTGGTGGATTTGATGGTTTAGGAGGAGAAAACAGAGCGCAGTTCTTTCATGCGTCAGAAAATGGTCAGATCTTTCTCGAACAGGTGATCAAATATGCTCAGAAATTCCAAGAAAATGAAAACAGTGCGCAGGTGAGTTTGTTTGGTGAGGCTAGCGAGGTGCAGATTCCAGAACCTAAGTTACCAGACTGTGAAGATTGGGGTACTATGGAAAAACTCAAGCGCGAAAAGGAAGTCGTAGGCATTTATATATCTGGACATCCCCTGGATGATTATAAAAAAGAAATGGAGTTTTTCTGTAACTCCAATCTATCTACGCTTAAAAATCTGGAACCTTTGGTCAATCGCGAACTCACTTTTTGCGGTGTAATTTCTGAGACAAGACATTTGGTTTCCAAACAAAACAAGCCTTGGGGTATGTTTACCCTAGAGGACTATGAAGAGAGTCATGAATTTAGGATGTTTGGAGAAGATTATTTGAAATTCAGACATTTTCTGGTACCCAATACCTTTATCCATTGTAAAATTAAGATACAACAGGGTTGGATTGATAAAAACACTGGTAAACCCAGGGATCCGCGAATCCTTTTTACAGCAATGGCCCAATTACAAGATGTGATGGCTACGGCAGCTAAAAAGCTTACGATAGAATTTCATGTCAACGAAGTCCTAGAAGAACGTATCGAGATGCTCAAAGAAGTTTTGGATCGACATGAAGGTGACCATCGATTACAATTCACCCTTAAAGATTTTGAGGAAAGAATTAGTATAGATATGTCTGCTAGGTTTCAAAAGGTCAATGTCAACAATGAATTACTTCATTTTCTTGATAAACACGAGATCTCTTACGGAGTAAGTTGATACATTGACAGCTCACATAACATTATAAGTAAGTACAATATAGAGCTAAAGTTGCATGCTAGGATTTTGCTTAACTTTGTATTTCAATAATCAAATAAAAATATAATGGCACTAGAAATAACTGACGCAAATTTTGAAGAAACTGTATTAAAAAGTGATAAACCTGTTATGGTCGACTTTTGGGCTGCCTGGTGTGGACCTTGTCGCATGGTAGGACCTATCATTGATGAGGTTTCTGAAGAATACACGGATAAGGCTGTAGTGGGTAAGCTAGATGTTGATGCCAATCAAGAATTTGCCGCTAAATATGGCGTGCGTAACATTCCAACCGTATTGGTTTTCCAAAACGGAGAAGTGGTGGGTCGTCAGGTAGGTGTAGCTCCAAAGAATGCATATACTGACGCTCTAGACGCTCTATTGTAAAGTACTACAACAACAATATAATGCCGAGCCTGTAATTATTGTTACAGGCTTTTTTTTTCAATTGACTTTCTTTTCTATTTCAATACAACACCGCTGAACCGGCCTGCCAGACTCAATTGGTGATATTTGAATGGCCACACACGCCAACTTTAACACTAGGCTCAGGTTTTTTAGCAAAAGTCTAAGTGGGCTGGTCCTTGTATTGGCGTAACTTGAAAAGAAAAAATGAATCAGAGCATTATATTAAAACAACGACCTGAAGGAACACCTCAATCCACAGATTTTAAATTTGAAGATATTGACCAACCCACCCCAAAAGAAGGGGAGGTGTTGCTGAAAACAAGATTTGTTTCCGTTGATCCTTATCTACGAGGAAGAATGCGGGATGAGAAATCCTATATCGCGCCATTTGAAGTTGGCGCCCCCATCGAGTCTGCTGTTGTTGCGGAAGTGGTTGAAAGTCGCCATAAAAACTACAAGAAAGGGGATCACCTCACGGGTATGCTAGCCTGGAAGAAATACCAAACTTCAGATGCCAATGGACTCAGGCTGGTAGATCCAGATCAGGCTCCTTTGAGTGCTTACTTAGGTATACTGGGAATGACAGGTCTTACGGCCTATTTTGGCCTGAACAAGATAGGTCAACCTAAAGAGGGAGAATGTTTACTTGTATCTGGAGCGGCTGGCGCTGTAGGCTCAGTGGTAGGTCAGATCGGAAAGATCAAAGGAATGAAAGTGATTGGCATCGCCGGCTCTGATGAAAAAATCACGCTGATACAAGAGAAGTTCGGTTTTGATGCGGGTATCAATTACAATAAAACTGATTCACTTTCCAAAGCCATCAAACAATCGGCTCCTGACGGAATTGACGTGTATTTTGATAATGTTGGTAGTTATACTCTCGATGCGGCCATGAATAATATCAATCAGTTCGGAAGGGTCGTTAATTGTGGTGCTATTTCTTTATACAACGAAACAGAGGTACCCAAAGGCCCAAGACTGGAAACTACCCTAGTAAAGAAAAGTGTCAAAATGCAAGGCTTTATCGTCCGTAATTTTGAAGATGATTTTCCTGAGGGCATCCAGCAATTATCAAAGTGGATGAAGGAAGGCAAGCTCACCAATGAGGAAACTATTGTCCAGGGCTTTGATCAAATCCCGCAAGCATTTATTGATTTGTTTGACGGTAAAAATAAAGGGAAAATGGTGGTGGAGGTGGCATAGTGCTCAACTACTATGGAATACGTCCTTCTCATTTTTGTCAGCCAAGGGAGCTGAACCGATTACAGCAAAGACATTGATGATAGCTATTGTCTGTTAAGTTCGCTTTCGCGAAAGCAAAACACTATGACTCAAATACATTTCCTTAGTGATTACAGCTTCTTGTCAAGCTATAATTTTTATTATCTTCACTTCTTATGGATTTGCAGCACGAACTCAATAAAACTACTGGTTTCAAAAATCTACAATTGTTGGCCAGCCAGGTGGTGGAGGGCTATATCAGTGGAATGCATAAATCCCCTTTCCATGGTTTTAGCGCAGAATTTGCTGAGCACAAGATTTATAATCCAGGGGAGAGTACGCGTCATATAGACTGGAAGCTGTATGCCAAAACAGATAAGCTCTATACCAAGCGTTATGATGAGGAAACCAATTTGCGGTGTCATTTGATTTTAGACAACAGTCCATCCATGCACTACCCCAAGACAAAACAGCAAAGTCTGGGAACATTGAACAAAATTGGATTTAGTGCACTGGCAGCAGCCTCCATCATGCACCTATTAAAAAAGCAGCGTGATGCAGTAGGTATGAGCATCTATTCCAATAGCTATGAGTACTACGCTCCAGATAAGGGGAGTGAAAGACACCATAATATGTTGTTGGACCAGTTGAATCAAATGGCATCACAATCACCGGAAGGCACTCAAACCGATACCTTTAAATATTTACATGAAATTGCGGAAAACATCAAGCGCAGATCGTTGGTGCTTCTATTTACCGACATGTTCCAAAGCGACCGGCATGAAGATGAGCTTTTTGAAGCCCTGCGTCACCTGAAATACAATAAGCACGACGTTGTTTTGTTCCATACTTTTGACGGAGACACAGAAGTGGAATTTAATTTTTCAAATCAACCTACTCGCTATACCGACGTTGAAACTGGTGAACATATCAACTTATATGCAGACAATATCCGGGAGGATTATCAAGAAGCGATCAGCGCTTATTTTGACAGGTTAAGACTGCGTTGTGGGCAAAATAGGATCAAATATATGCCAGTAGATGTACGCAAGAGTTTTGATGTTGTCCTAACCACATTTCTATTGGAGAGGCAATTGTTTAAATAGTTGAAAAGATAAAGCCTAGCTTAAGGAGGCTAGGCTTCACTGACAGAAATTCAAATTCACATATAGGGATTATGAATTATCATCTGTCTTTACTTTCTCAACCTGACCGTCATCATCATATTTAATTTTGGTCTCGGAACCGTCTTCGTTCTCTATCTTGACTTTGTCTTCTTTAACTTTTACTTCATCTCCGTTTTCGATCATTTCGTTCACGGTTTCTTCTTGGGACTTTTCTTCATCCCTACAAGAGGTTAACGCTACTGCAAATAAGGCTACCAGCAATAGACTTTTCAATAAATGTTTCATAAGGTTGTGATTTTAAGTCGCCTAAGGTAGCTGATTGTTTGTAAATAGCAAGACTTTATACTCGATAAACAAAAAAAGCCTGTCGACAGACAGGCTTTGAAATTGACACTACGCTCGCCATCCTACTGCGAATGAAGGCTTTTTATTCTTTAATTAATTTTAGTGTTTGTACGCGATCCTTATCTGTGACCTGTAAAAAATAGAGTCCGCTGGATAATCCGTTAGTAGAAAAGCTGGTTCCCTCTGCAGAATAACTTTTTATCTTCTGACCTGCACTATTAAACAAGATGATCTGATCTACAGGTTGCGACAACCTAAATACATCAGCAGTCGGATTCGGATACAGACGGATATCCAATGCATTGTTTCCTCCAATCGCATCGTCAGTACTCAGCGGGTCATTCAGCGCCTGAGTAGTATATAACTTATATTCTCCAGGCTGGAGACTAATAGGTGAGCTGGTGTTGGTCACATTGACCACACTATTGTTACCAAAATAATCGTACCAGACTCCAGTCTGTGAAAAGTTAGGGTCGACCGTTTGCGTACTTGTTGCAAAGTTTGCTACCACCACGGCATCAAACTGGCTTCCATTGAGATTAATACGCTTAACCAGTCCCGATACATCCAGGCTGTTATTTCTACTATTGAAAGTGTCGGGATACAATGTTTTAAAATTGATCATGGTTGCTGTGGCCTCATACAAGTCAAGACGGTCTTGATCTGTATCATAGTTCAACGTCCACGGAATCGGTTTGCGACCTGTTCGACCATTGAAATCTATATCGATCTCATAACCCAGCTCGCCGAATTGCCATAACATTTTCGGTCCGGGAATACTGTATAAAATGGCAGCGATTGCCTCCTGACGATCCAGTGCAACCGGCAAACTACGCACATCATGCGCCGGGTTGACATTGTTTCCAAATTGTAAGTTTTTATACATCAAACGTTGCTCATCGTGACTTTCTGCATAAGCTACCAGATGCTGATCGTTATAATTGCGTGAGGTAAAGTAGGTACGGAAAACATCTGCATTGGTAGAATAACCCATGGAATTCTGGTTATAGGCATCCGTCATTTTTCCCCATAGCATGAAACCTACATCGGCCAACACCTTTTCCTCGCTGTCCACGGCAAGGTGTTCCAAGATCATATAAATATCATTGCTGTTATTGTTCCATATGGTTGAACGGTAATCGTTTAGAATATCTACACGGGATTGGTCGTAGGCATTCCAAGCGCCAACATTGCCTAAAGTGTTGTTTTGGGTAAAACCCTTGGACAGGTCAAACCTAAATCCATCCACTTTGTATTCGTCGATTAAAAACTGAAGTGTTTGCTTGACGTATTCTCTGGTCCATGGACTTTCATGGTTCATGTCGTAACCTACATTGAAATCGTGTTTAGCGACTGGGTTCATATACGGATTATCGGCAGCAGGTCTGAAATTGGCGGCATCCCACCACATTTGGCACAAAGGACTTTGGCTAAAAGCGTGATTGTATACCACGTCAATAATCACGGCAATACCTTTAGAATGACACAGGTCGACCAATTCTTTAAATTTTTCTGGAGTTCCGTAAGCCTTGTCGATCGCACCGTGTAATTTTGGATTGTAACCCCAACTATCTGTTCCTTCAAACTCGTTGATAGGCATGAATTCAATTGCGTTTACGCCTAGATCGTCCAAATAATCTATTCGGTCGATGACTTGTTGATAACTGTCCTCTTCTGAAAAATCTCGTACCAAAAGTTCGTAAACCACAAGGTTTTCTTGGTCTGGGCGCACAAAATTATTGACCGTCCAGTTATACGGAGTTTTTTGGTAAGTGTATAAGGTTATATCACCCTCAGTTTCTCCGGTGGGATAAGCAGGAAGATTGGGATAGTTACCCGGTTTGATAAAAGGATCGCTATTTTCATCCAAAATAAGTTGGCTATAAGGATCGGCAACTTTGATTTCAAAATCTACCAAGTACTGATACATAAATTCGGTATTGGCCGTGAACTCAGAGGCAGGAACGGTGATCCAAAAATAATCACCATCCTTATTCATTTGGTAAGCCGTGTCCAGATTCCAGTTGGTAAAGGATCCCACCAATACCACATCGTTTTTGAGTGGAGCAGCCAGTAGGAAGGTCACTGAACCATCTGCATTTTCATTGACGCCATGCTTCAGTCCTGCGGGTCTTGGCACATTTTGGGTGACTCCAGGTACAAAAACGTCTATACTATCGCTCGCCGTATCTGTACCATTATTAGCCGAAACCACGATTTCGTAGTTCCCTGAGGCGTTAAAAGAATAATTTGTCGAGATATTCATGGCGGTGGCTGTCGCCACAGCATTCCCATTAACACTGATGTTCAGAGCTGTGTTCTGTGAGCAATCACCGCTTATAGTAACCGAATCATTAATATTAAAAATGTCACCATCTTGAGGTGAGGTAATTGCCACGTTCAGTCCAGGCGGAAAAATATCCAAGAAAATATCAGGATTGGTTTGGGCCGTAGCACTGGAATTGCGGATCACCAGACATATTTCAGAAACTACATCACCTGGAGCCACACCATAAAATTGCTCCACCGTCGTTCCCAGATCAAGTTGGTAAATGTTTCCGCCTACGTTGGTAAAGGCTGGGGCAGTTGTATTGTCATTAAAAGGGCCGTTGACAATATTTTGCCAGCGGTTGCCATTCACTGTCACCCCTGTGTAAGCATAAAGGGTACCAGATACATTTTCTAGATCGGTACCAGTAGAATCAAAGGTGAGCACAACCTGATCGGTCTGTGTAGGGGTGGACGGGCTGGTAGTGACTTGCGCTTTCGCGAAAGCGATACCACACAATGCCAAGACGGCCAGAATAAAATTTTTCATCAAGTAAGTATTATTAGAGCAAAAAAAAGGGCTGCGAACAGCCCTTGATTTCATCATGTTTTAATTTATATCGATGTTGCGGTGTAAGTATAAGCACGCGGCTGACTTAGATCCAACTCAAAAAGATAGTTTCCAGGAGCTTGATCAAAGGAAATATCTGATGCGTTGAATTGCAGACCATTGGTTACGTCTGCATCCGCACCAAAATTATTGGTTGGTGTTCCCCAATCATCATTGGCTCTAAACTTGAAGTTATCTTGAGTCATCATTACAGTAACTTCCCATTTTTTGCTAGCAGCGTTGTACGTCATATCTGTGTCAGGATCACTCCATCCGTTGGGAGTAGCTGCTCCAATGATCGCCCAACTGGTAGCTCTGGCAGACCAGGTACCGTCATTGGTAGCTGGATCTCCATCAGGGTCAGTATTTACTGTAATGTAGTAATATCCTGGACCGGGCACAGTAAGGTTGGCACCACCCGCATCTAGTGTACCATCGGCTCCATTATCTCCAAAATCTTCATCCCAATCCTGCTCTGGAGTAAACTTAAATTCAGGTGAGGCTACATCCATAAATATAAAGCCTTCAAATTCAGTGCTTCCAAACTCTACGGCTTCCAAGAAAGGGGTGTTGGCATCACCTGGAGACCAGTCGGCACCATACCCACTACTAGCGGCATAGTTACCTGGCACCCATAGTCTAGGGCTTTCTGTAGTGTAAGAGGTAACGTTCAAGCTCAAGACATCTGTATATTGTGGCTCCATAGAAGCATCTGCCAAACTTGCTTTCACACGCATGGCAACTACACCAGGTGTAAACGGTGTCAAACCTACAGAAGCAGCCACTTCATTTAAGCGCTCTACTGATAGGGCAGCGCTGGTTTCATTGGTAGAAGTTACAACCACGGGATTATCAAAATTGGACGCATCTGCAGAAGCTTGAACTTCATAAGTCACAGCAACAGGAGTGCTAAACTCCAAGTCGTTCCACAATAAACGCTCAGCCAAATTGTCTTTGGTATCAAAGGTCAACACATAGGAAGCTGATGGGGTTGAACGGAATGTGAAGTCACTGGTAGGTTCTGTAGTGAACAACTCTTCATTATCGTCGTCACAGGAGATCATGGCGGTAATCGCCAAGAAGGACAACATTAGTATAGAAAACTTTTTCATTGTAATGATAGATTTATGAATTAGTAACCAGGGTTCTGGCTAAGGTTTGGATTTTGATTTACTTCTTGAGCAGGGATAGGTAGCAATCTTCTAAAAGTGGCTGTGGTAGTTCCACTAGGAACATTTCCTTTCCAGGCCCATACCTTACCGGAGGTAAATTTGTTGAAACGGATAAGATCTTGGCGTCTGTGGGTTTCCCAGTGTAACTCTCTGGCTCTTTCATCCAGAATAAAGTCAAGGGTTAACGCACCCGCTGTAATGTTACCACTCGTGTTACCGTAAGCTCTTTCTCTTAATGCGTTGACATAGCTCAATGCAGTAGCATTGTTTCCTCCAGCTGCTCCTCTTAATGTAGCTTCTGCATACATCAAATAAGCATCAGCAAGGCGGAAAACTGGAAAATCAATATCTACAAAATCACCATTAGGATCTTTTCCTGGCGTACCGTCGGTATTGAGGTTTTTAAACTTCTGAATGGCAAAACCATCTGTAAATGGACTTACTTCTCCGATTTCTTTGGTCTGTCCATCAGTATAGAAAGTTTCACGTTGATCATCTGAGTTTTCTTCATTAGGGAACAACTCTACAAATTGCGGTGTGGTACGTATACCACCCCATCCACCATTGATACCAAATTGAGCCGCATTCATGCTACCTCCGACAGGAGCATGGGTCAAATAAGTGGTGCCACCGAAGGTTTGTGTGTTCAATCCATCAAAATTAATGGTCCATATAAATTCGTTTTGTGCACCATTCTGATCATTATCAGCAAGGAATAAATAGCTATATGGTGCGTTAGGTATACTGTATCCGGCATTGATCACTTTATTAACCTGCACCAGTGCATCATCGTATCTTGGTGTTCCAGTGTAAACCTCTGCATTCATATAGATTTTGGCAAGAAGCATCCAAAGAGCAGCACGGTCAGCACGACCGTATTCGTTGGCTCTTGCGTCCACCATTTGATCTTCAACCGCCAGAAGTTCGCTTTCTATGAAATCAAATAATTCAGCCCTAGAAATGGCAGGTGGTAGGTCGGCCAGACTTGAATTTTCGTCAGTAAAAGGCATGGTTCCAAAAAGATCCATTCCATGGTAGTAGGAGTATGCCCTGAGGAATCTCGCTTCTGCCCGGTACTCCATTACCTCTGCACGAACATCGGCTGGTACGTTGTATTGATCCAATTTGGCATCTGTACTTAACGAAATAAATTCATTACAAACGGCTATTTGATAATTAATCCTGGAAAACATGGCATTAATAAATTCATTACCATCATTCCACACATGACCGTGAAGGTCCTTGATAGTTCCGTCGTTCCATCCAATGATGGCCTCATCAGTAGTGAGTTCCTGCATATTCCAATACAATCTCAGGTAGTTAGAAAAACCACCGTCGATACCAGAAATATCAGCATTGCCATCTCCACCACTTTGACCACCGACTGCAAGGCCTGCGTAGGCTTTGGCAACGATGCCACGATAAGTAGCAGGGTCTTGAAAGATTTCCTCTTCTGTCAATTGGTTACCTTGTGGCTCCACAGTCAGTGCATCGTCACACGCTGTAAAAACAAGGGTTCCCAAAAATAACAGGATAATTGACTTGTATATTTTCATGTTATTGCTTTTTTATTTGAATGTAAATCCTAGTCCAAAAATCACACCTCTATTACGAGGGAACAGGTTATTGTCTATTCCGTTAAATACTTCTGGATCTACCCCATCATATTCAGTAATGGTAAATAGATTGGTTCCAGTTACGGAAGCCCTGATATCTACTGAGTCGCCAGGGAAATTGTATCCTAACGAAACGTTGTCCAGTTTAACAAAATCAGCTTTTTGAACATAATAATCAGAAAACAGCTCCTGATTGCTGAATTGTGTATTATTGATATCTGATGGAGTATTTAGGTATAAAGGGTTTTGCGTATTTGTGGGGAATACACTAGCAAAGTTAGCTGCATTGGAAGCCACATTGTTATAATTGTATCCACCAGCGGCACCTCTAAATGTAAAGCTGAAATCTAGATTTTTATAGTTAAAATTAGATGTCAATCCAAAGTACACATCGTGATTGGCTTTTTTGTATCTCACGCGATCGGCCTCATTTATAATATTGTCTCCGTTGGTATCTACGTAAACGCCATCCAAAGGGTTTCCTTGTTCGTCATAAACCTGACGGAATACATGAAAAGCAGTAGGGTCAGAACCTACGGCCCATTCCTGGATCGTATTACCTACACCTCCTGAAATACCTCCTTGCGCAACTGGCGTATTAGCGGCTCCAGCAAGATCGGTAATCTCTATTTCCTGTACTGTAGCATTTCCGCTCAGCGTCCAATTGGTATTTTCCTGACGGATCACTTTAATGCTCAAACTGGATTCAATACCTCTACTAAGTGTAGAACCAGCATTCTGGAAACTTCCGTTTTCCAATCCACCAGCAGGTAGTGGTCCAAACAACAAAAGATCCTCTGTTTCTCTGTAAAAACCATCAACACTTCCGGTAATGCGGTTATCAAAGAATCCAAGGTCAATACCTGCATTCCATTGACCTGTGGTCTCCCACTTCAAGTCAATAGAACCCTCAGGACGAATGGTAGTAACAAATTCATCACCAAACTGTACAGCTGCCTGAGGCTGTCCTGGAGTAAATACGGAAAGGAAAGCAAAGGAAACTGGTATGTCCTGTTGACCTGTTTCACCGTATCCTCCTCTTAGCTTCAATTGTGAAAGGAAACCACTATTCTGTACAAAGTCTGTGTTGGTAAGTTTCAAGGCAGCACTAGCTCCAAAGAAATCGGCCCATCTGTTATTTTCAGAGAACCTTGAACTACCGTTGCGGGAATAGCTTCCAGATAATACCAATCTATCCATGATGTCAAATGATGTTCTGGCAAATCCAGTTACAATTACATTTTCGTCTACGGCAAGAGGAGCATTTTGAAATCCAGTACCTACTACAAAGTTTCTACCTCCAGATTGGCGAAGGAAATTTTGATAACTTCCACCCACGGTTACATCAAGCTCGGTGTCTAAAGATTCAAGCAACTTTTTGTACTCAAAGCGCCCGTCTAGCAGTTGATTTCTTCTAAAACCAAATCCAAAGTCACGTTGTGTTCCTAAAGAGCCAACTCCTGAATTAGCTTCCCTAAAGGAATAACTATCAAATTCATTGTAGTCGATACCAGCATTTCCATAGAATTTTAAACCGTCGATAGGCTTGATATTCACCACTGCGTTCAAATTAACTCTTGCCTGGCTATTGTCCAATTCAGAATCTAAACTGTTTAACAAGCCCAACGGGTTTCTAGGGGCATTAGGTTCAGCACCAACAGAATTGGTGTATTCAAAGAACCCACCGAAAGCACCTGTATTATTGAAAATAGGTTGGGTTGGGTCAAAAACAACTGCTGCGCCAACGGCACCTGCATCTGCATTTCTTATTTCTTCCTGAGCTAATTGAGAGGTCAGTGTGAACCTTAAGTCGCCGTCAAAGAAGTTTTGACGAACATTCAGTCCTAGAGTAGCTCTCTCGTAACCTGATTTCAACAAGGTTCCGTTTTCATTGGTATAACCCAAAGAAGCGCGTATCGAGGTGTTTTTAAAACCTTTTTCGGCTACTACATTATGCATCGCACGAGTTGCATTTTGGTAGATTTCGTTTTGCCAGTCTGTGTTGGCATCTCCCAAAATGGAAGTATCAGCACCTTGTTCAGCGACGAGTTCTCTGAATTCATCAGCGGTAAGTACATCAGCATAGTTCTGTACTTTTTCAATCGCGTACTGTACATTGTAGCTCAGTTTGAGATCACTATTCAGTTTTGCCTTTTTCGTAGTAATCAAGATCACACCATTGGATGCTCTGTTACCATATATAGCAGTCGCACTTGCGTCCTTAAGAATGGTAAAAGATTCTATATCTGCTGGGTTGATACTGTTTAGACTTGCGTTTTGCTGATCTAAAGGAACACCATCTACCACATATAGGGCGTCCTGGTTTCCACCTAGGGTAGAACCTGGTCGAACTCTAATTGTAGGACCATCGCCTGGGCGTCCAGAGGCTGCGGTTACGGATACACCAGCCACCTTACCAGCGATCAATTGTCCTGGAGAGGTAATGGCACCGTTGTTGAATTCTTCGTCATCCACCGTCGTTTGTGCCGCGGTTACATTTTCTTTTCTGGTACTACCATAACCGATGAGAACAATGGTATCCAACTCGGCGGTATCTGCCTCCAATTGGACATTGATCGTCGTACGACCATCTACAGCAACTTCTTGGGTCACATAACCTACATAGGAGAATACCAACACAGCATCATCGGCCACATCGTTGAGTGTATAGTTCCCGTCAAAATCAGTGGACGTGGCATTGTTGGTACCCTTGACCTGCACGGTGGCTCCCAATGTTGGAAGGCCGTTGGGTTCTGTCACTGTACCAGTAATCACATTCTGTGCAAATGCAACCAGTGGAAGTATCAATAACAAGAGTGTTATTTGGATTTTTTGATTCATTACTTGTTTTTAATTAATGATTTAGAAATAACTATCTTCTCACACGGCGGCTAAATTATGTAAACTAAATGTTAAGGAAAGGTAATCCTTACCACATTTTACGAAAACGTTTTCGACTTTTTTTAGTAGAATTTTATCGGTATCTTCACTTTCGCGAAAGCGTCATCATCATTTCAAACCCCAAAGCAGATTCATGCCTCAGAAGTTAACCCTCAAGAAAATAGCTACCGACTTAAAAGTCTCTATATCAACAGTTTCTAAGGCTTTACGGGACTCTCATGAAATCAGTGAGGAGACCCGTACTAAGATAAAGGACTATGCCAAAAAGTTCAATTACAAGCCCAACAGCATTGCTCTGAGTCTCAAAAATCAGAAAACGAAAAAAATAGGAATCATCATTCCCGAAATTGTTCATCATTTTTTTGCGACAGTTATTTCGGGAGTAGAGCGTGTGGCTAACGAAAAAGGTTATCAAGTCATTATTACACTTTCGGGAGAGAGTTTTGATAAGGAAGTGGTGAATATGGAGATGCTGGCCAACGGTAGTATTGACGGATTTATCATGTCTCTATCCAAGGAAACCATGTCTAAACAGGATTTCCATCACCTGAGGGAAGTAACTAATCAAGGTATGCCTATCGTGATGTTTGATCGGGTATCCAAAGACATTCAATGTGATCAGATCATCATTGACGACGTGTCAGCAAGCCATACCGCGACGGAATTCCTGTTGCGTAAAGGTTGCAAAAAGCTAGGGATCATCTCTACTGTAGACTATGTAAGTGTGGGAAGACTACGTACCCAGGGCTTCAGGGAAGCCTTGCAACAACGCATGTTTGAGATGGAAGAACATCAGGTGCTAAAAATAGAGGACGCCGAAAACTGCGATAATCTGATCGAAAATTTTCTAAAAGAAAATGAGTTTGACGGGATCGTGGCAGTAAACGAACTTTTTGCTGTGACCGCGAGTAAGGCTTTACAGCGCATGGGTAAAAAGATTCCGCAAGATGTAGCAATCGTTGCTTTTACAGACGGAATGCTTTCTAAATACGCGAGTCCTACACTCACAACCATCAGCCAAAACGGGGAAGAAATGGGCGCGCTGGCGGCCAGCAAACTGATTGAAAAACTAGAAGCCGAGGATCATAAAGAGGAAAGTTACGAAACCGTTGTCGTAAAAACTTCACTTGTAGAGCGGGAATCAACTCCTTAATTTTCTTAACTTTGTCTTATTCGATTGAACTTTTTATTCGGTCGTCTCATCAAAACTTATCTTCTTCACACACTTAAGTTTTGATAAGTCATAAGGCTTATCGTCATTAAATCTAATTACGATATGCAAAAGCCTAAGTTAGGTTTCTGGGACATCTGGAACATGAGTTTTGGATTCCTGGGTATTCAGTTTGGTTTTGCCCTGCAAAATGCAAACGTCTCTAGAATTTTTTCTACCCTAGATGCTCCAGTAGAGGATCTTGCCGTGTATTGGTTAGCTGCACCTTTAACGGGTTTGATCGTGCAACCCATCATTGGTTATTTCAGTGATAGAACCTGGACAAAGCTCGGTAGAAGGAGACCTTATTTCTTGGTCGGCGCCATTCTGTCTTCTTTGGCCTTGATCGCTATGCCCAATTCAAGTACATTATGGATGGCCATTGGGGTACTTTGGATTATGGACTCCAGTATTAATATATCCATGGAGCCTTTCCGTGCCTTTGTGGGGGATAACTTGCCTCAGCGTCAACGCGCTTTGGGTTTTGCTATGCAATCCTTTTTCATTGGGATAGGTGCCGTAGTTGGATCATTGCTTCCCTATATTTTCACCAACTGGTTGGGGATTAGCAACACCGCACCAGAAGGTGTAATTCCTGATTCTGTAACTTATTCATTTTATGCAGGAGCAGCAGTATTTCTTACCGCAGTGCTTTGGACAGTTTTCAAATCAAAAGAGTATTCTCCGGCAGAAATGAAGGAATTTGAAAAATCTGAGCCTTCGCAAGCTGTTAAAAGAGATACTCCGGAAGATCTTCAAAAAAATATCAATTGGCAATTCATTAATGGAGCCATTATGTCCGTTGTGGGTGCTGCTGGTGTCGCGTGGGTTTATACAGGTGATTTAAAGAAGGATCTTTACATTTTGACTATCGGACTCATTGTCGCTGGAATATTGTTTATAGTGGTGGGTCTTTTAAGAAGGGCAAGTATCAAGAATGGTTTTACCATCATCATTACCGATATGCAAAATATGCCCAAAACCATGAAGCAGCTGGCTATCGTTCAGTTTTTTTCATGGTTTGCACTTTTCTCGATGTGGATTTATATGAATGACACAGTCACTGGCCACGTTTTTGGTTTCTTTGATAAAACCTCTCAAGAATATAATGACGCCGCAGATTGGGTTTCAGTCATGTTTGGTGTTTACAACGCTGTTGCAGCTGCGGTGGCCTTTCTCTTGCCAGTGGTGGCCAAAAGAACTTCCAATAAAGTAACCCACATGCTCGCGTTGATCCTAGGAGGTTTAGGCCTTATCTCAGTGTACTTTGTCAGTGATCGGATCGGATTAGTGATGAGTATGGTAGGTGTGGGTGTCGCTTGGGCAAGTATTTTATCCATTCCATATGCCATGTTATCAGGTTCTCTGCCTTCAAGTAAGATGGGCTATTATATGGGGGTATTTAACTTTTTCATAGTGATCCCTCAACTGGTTGCGGCCAGTATATTAGGGTACCTCGTCGGAACCGTTTTTAATGACCAGCCAGTATATGCGATGCTCATTGGCGGATGTGCCATGATTCTTGCCGGCGTACTGACATTGAACGTGTCTACCGCAAGAAAAGTCGCTATCCCAGAAACAACAGTAAGACCGCAATAGCATGAAGAAAAAAGCATTCATATTTGACCTGGATGGTGTTATCGTAGACACGGCAAAGTTTCATTTTGTCGCTTGGCAACGTTTGGCAGCTTCCTTGGACATCAACTTTACAGAAAAAGAAAACGAACAACTCAAAGGGGTTTCCCGTGTCAATTCTCTCAAGAAAATTTTGGAGTGGGGAGACAAACAAATTTCTGAGGATTTGTTTCAATCCAAAATGGCCCAGAAAAATCAAGAATACCTTGAACTCATCAAAACCTTGAGTACAGACGATATTCTACCAGGTGTACACGATTTCCTTATCAAATTACGCCAATCTGGACAACCTATCGCTTTGGGTAGCGCTAGTAAAAATGCGCGTCCGATTCTGGAGAAACTGGGTATTATGAATCTCTTTGATGTGATCGTAGATGGTACCGATGTGACCAAAGCCAAACCAGATCCCGAAGTGTTCCTCAGCGCTTGTGGCCAATTGCAAATGCAAGCCAGTGAAAGCGTTGTATTTGAAGACAGCTTGGCTGGAATCCAAGCCGCCAATTCGGCAGGGATGATCTCCATCGGATTGGGAGATCCCCAAATTTTAAAAGAGGCAGACGAGGTTTTCCAAACCTTTACCCAAATGCCCGAAGACTATATCAACAGCCTATTAAATAAGAAGAAATGAATCAAGAATATATCATACCCCATCCATGGTCCATTATAGAAGAAGGATGGAAACCTTCCCTGGTAAAGTCCAGTGAAAGTCTGTTTTCTATTGGGAATGGAGCCATGGGACAACGCGCCAATTTTGAAGAAAAATACTCTGGTGAAACTTTTCAGGGTAGTTATGTGGCTGGTGTTTATTATCCAGATAAAACCCGTGTAGGTTGGTGGAAGAATGGGTATCCAGAATATTTTGCCAAAGTACTCAATGCACCCAATTTTATCGGTATCGATGTCTTTGTCAATGGGCAAGAATTGGATCTGGCCAACGTTCAGGAAGTCAGAGATTATCGCCGCGAACTCAACATGAAGGAAGGTTGGTATGAGCGTTCTTTTGTTGCGCAGATAAATGAAGAGCACGCCATCAAGGTGGTGGCCCGCCGTTTCCTTAGTTTGGAGATGGATGAACTGGCTGTCATTAATTATAAGGTTACTGCCGTTCAGGGCGATCTCGACATTTCTTTTGAACCTTATATTGATGCTGGAATCACCAATGAGGATTCTAACTGGGATGACGCCTTTTGGGAAGTAGAGGAATTGGTTTCTGAAGATCACCAGGCCTTTATTCGTAGTCGTACCAATAAAACTAACTTTTATGTAGCGACTTTTATGCAATCCGAATTGTACAAGAATGGTGAGCATGTTCAATACGCTACCCATCTAGACCAAAACAATACGGTAGTCAGACACAAAGCAGGTGGGAAAATCGCTCAGGGCGAAAGTTTAACCTTACGCAAATATGCCGGTTATACCTCTAGCCTGAACCACGAGCATTTTGATTTGTTTCCCGCAGCCAAAAATTTAATGAAAAAGGCTACCGAACTCGGTTATGAAAGTTTACTCAAATTACAGGCTGATTCCTGGAACAAGATTTGGGCGATGGCTGACATCAAGATCGACGGTGATCTCAAAGCCCAGCAAGGAATAAGATTCAATATTTTCCAACTGAACCAAACTTATCTGGGGAAGGATTCTAGGCTCAATATCGGTCCGAAAGGATTTACTGGTGAGAAGTACGGAGGGTCTACCTACTGGGATACCGAGGCGTATTGTATACCATTTTACATGGCGACCAAAGATCAAAAAGTCGCTCGTAATCTGCTCCAGTACCGCTACGAACAACTGGACAAAGCCATTGAAAATGCCGAAAAACTAGGTTTTGAAAATGGGGCTGCGCTTTATCCCATGGTAACCATGAACGGAGAAGAATCTCATAATGAATGGGAGATTACTTTTGAAGAAATTCACCGTAATGGCGCAATGGTTTTTGCCATTTACAACTACGTAAGATACACGGGTGATTTCAGCTATATTCCAGAAATGGGATTGGAGGTAATGATCGCTATCGCTAGATTCTGGCACCAGCGAGCCACCTACTCTCAACGTGCTAATCAATACATGATATTGGGCGTAACTGGTCCCAACGAATATGAAAACAATGTAAACAATAACTGGTATACCAATTACCTGGCGCAATGGTGTATAAGATACACGCTTGAACAAATCAGCAAGGTCAAGGACGGCCATAAAACCGATTATGAACGTGTCATGGCCAAAACCAAACTGACAGACAAGGAATTGGCCGGTTGGTTGGATGTGGCAGATCACATGTACATGCCGTATGATAAGGAGTTAGGAATCTACCTTCAACAGGATGGATTCCTGGACAAGGAAATCATTCCGGTAAGCGAGTTGTCCAAAAACAATCGACCGATCAACCAAAAATGGAGTTGGGACAGAATCCTGCGCAGCTGTTACATCAAACAAGCTGATGTTCTGCAAGGTTTTTACTTTTTTGAAGATCATTTTTCTACCCAGGAACTTCAAAAGCATTTTGATTTTTACGAGCCATTGACCGTTCATGAGAGTTCGCTTTCTCCTTGCGTTCACAGCATTCAGGCGGCCAAATTGGACCGTATGGATCAGGCCTACGAATTTTACCTGCGTACCTCACGACTGGACCTTGATGATTATAACAAGGAGGTAGAAGAAGGTTGTCATATCACCAGTATGGCAGGAACCTGGATGAGTATTGTAGAAGGTTTCGGAGGCTTACAAATCATTAATGACAAGCCCAGCTTTACTACCAGACTACCTGAGCAATGGGAAAGTTTTAGTTTTAAGATCAATTTCAGGAATCAGATCCTGAATGTGCAGGTCAACAAATCAGGTACCCAGGTGACACTGGAAGGTAAGCACCCCCAAGACGTGATCATCAATGGTGAATTACACAGTCTGGAACCTCAAATGGTAAACGCTTAAATTATGAAGTATCTGGTAAGGCTTGTTGGGATTTGCTGTTGTTTCGCTTTCGCGAAAGCGGGATTTGCACAATCCATTGAACGTGTCGAACCTCCGTTTTGGTGGTCCGGAATGAAACATTCCCAGGTGGAATTGATGATATACGGTAAAGATATAGGCCGTGCTGCCAGCGTTTCGGCCGATTTGCCCGTGGTCAAGCTACGTAAAACAGAAAACCCGAACTATTTATTTGTGACCTTGGATACCAGCGATAAAGCTCCTGGTTCTTATGGGATAAGTTTAAATAAGGGCGACAGCTATTTTGAATATGATTTTCATTTGCTTCAGCGACGTGCGGATTCTGAAAATAGAAGAGGGTTTGACAGCAGCGATATCATTTATCTGTTGATGCCTGATCGTTTTGCCAATGGTGACCCCAGCAACGATAGCGATCCAGATCTGACTGAAAAAGCCAACCGAAAGATCAAGGGAGGAAGACATGGTGGCGATATTCAAGGTATCATCGACCATCTGGATTATATAGACGAGTTGGGTGCCACGGCCATTTGGAGTACACCATTATTAGAAGACAATGATGCGGCCTATTCCTACCATACTTATGCCCAGAGCGATGTTTACCGCATCGATCCCAGGTACGGGACCAATGAAGATTACCAGCGTCTGGCCACCGAGTTGCATGAAAAAGACATGAAGTTGATCATGGATTATGTGACCAATCACTGGGGAGCGACCCACTGGATGATGCAGGACTTGTCCACCAAGACCTGGATTCATCAATTTGATGATAACAAGGGCAAGGATTTTCCTGTGACTGGATATGCCAATTCTTCCTATCGCCAAACCTCCCAAATGGATCCTCACGCCAGCAAGCGCGACCAGCGGTATGCTGAAAAGGGATGGTTTGTAAGTTCGATGCCAGATCTCAATCAAGAAGATCCGTTGGTGTTGAATTACCTCATTCAGAATGCAATTTGGTGGATAGAATTTGCAGACCTGGATGGGCTTAGGGTTGATACTTATTCTTATGGAGAAAAAGAAGGTACTGCAGCTTGGACCCAGACGATTATGGAGGAGTACCCCAACTTTAATATTGTGGCAGAGACCTGGTTGCTTGATCAGGCTCAAATTGCATTTTGGCAAAAGGATTCAAAAATTGCGGCCATACAGGATTTTAATACCCATGTACCCAGTGTAATGGACTTTACACTTCATGAGGCCATCATGCATGCATTTAAGGAGAACCAACAAGGATGGGACAAAGGCGTTGTGCGTTTTTATGAAAACTTCGTCAATGATTTTCTCTATCCCAACCCGGACAATATTCTCGTTTTTGCTGGAAATCACGATACCAATCGCCTCAGTGGCAATGGCCTGTACGATGGCGATCTGGCCAGCTATAAATTGGCAATGACCTTAGTGATGACCACTAGGGGTATACCTCAAATTTATTATGGAGACGAAATTGGGATGGCGGGTAATCGTGATGCCAATGGCGACGGCGATATACGCAGAGATTTTCCAGGTGGATGGAAAGGAGACAAAGTCAATGCTTTTACCGAACCCACGGAGTACCAAAAAAGCTTTCAGGATTTCGCCAGGACATTGATGAATTATCGCAAAAATAGCCCGGTATTACATACAGGGAAGATGATTCAATACGTTCCTGAGAACAATTGCTATGTGTACTTTAGAGAAAAAGGAGCAGAAAAAGTCATGGTCATCATCAATAACAATCCGCAGGAAGTGGTGTTAAATATGTCCAGATTTAAAGAGAACATTCAAAACCGCAAGAATGGAAATGATATTTTGACTGATCAAAGCGTTCAATTGGATGGAAACATGAAGGTCTCTGGGAAAACCAGTATGGTGATCGAGTTTTGATCAATTGATACTGGACTAAACTTCGGTAAATTTCCTGCTATAAATGCGTCAGAGACTCGTACGAGTAAACTTAGCTTGAGATTGACCTTGTCGTTCCAGACCGACTCATGCGCTGACAACAGGATGAATAAATGAACAACACAAACATGAGAAAAATTTTATGTCTATTACCGCTACTGTTGCTTTATGCCTGTGGTTCAGATAAGGAGAAACAATCCCAATCAAAACCCAGTATTATACAGGCGATGACTACTCCCATTTATGCCTCCCAAGGAAAAAGCAGCTTTTTGGTCAGTGACTACCTCGTGCAAACGGATGCTTTAGACAGTATCACCTACGGTAAGGGAATCAAAGCTTCTGGACTTGAAAATGGAAATACGGATGCGAAGTCATTTGAATTGGCTGAAGACGCACCGTATATCAGCTATCTTACGCTATGGACTGATGGAATACGCAATGATATACCAGTATACAAACCCACCGGAAAACAGATTCGGATTGTTTACCCGGGCACAGCTTCAGATGTGGAGATCAAAGGCGAATTCACCAATTGGGTTAATCAACCACTCCTAGAAGAGAATGGTGAGTTGGTTTTTGAGACCAGCATTCCAGAAGGAAGTTTTCAATACCTGTTTTTGGAGAACGGACAGGAGGAAAATCTTAGCGGAACAGAGCCCCATACGGTATCTAATGGTATGGGCGGATTTAATAGAGTGGTAGAAAACAAAGCCAAAGGAATTCCTGCCCGCTTGAACCACGGAAAAATTACGGAAAGCGGATTTAGTTTTACCACCACAGGTCCCCTAGAGCAGGTGGTGGTGCTTTACGAAAACCAATTGTTAGAAACTGTCAGAAACGGGAACACATACAACGTGCAGATTCCGAAAATACCGATGGATGATCGGCTCAATAAAACCCAGCTCATCCGGGTATATGCCAGCGACCAATCTGGACGGACTAATGACTTGTTGATCCCAGTGCAGGACGGGCAAGTGGTAACCGATCCTGATCAACTGGCCCGTACAGATTTCCATACCCAGGTGTTGTATTTTATGATGGTGGATCGATTTCTGGATGCAGATCCAGCAAATACGAAACCCGTGGATGATGCCGATATCCTGCCCAAAGCCAATTATATGGGCGGTGATCTGGCGGGTGTGCTACAAAAAATCAAAGATGGTTATTTTGAAGATTTGGGAGTGAACAGCCTGTGGCTATCGCCAATTGTTCAAAATCCAAAAGGGGCCTATGGACTATGGCCTGAACCAAAGACTAAATTCAGCGGTTATCACGGATATTGGCCGATTTCAAGTACCAGAATCGACGATCGTCTGGGTGATCAAGAATTGCTGGAGGAACTTATCAACGAAGCACACAATCGGGATATGAATGTGATTCTGGATTATGTAGCCAATCACGTCCATGAAGAACATCCAGTATATAAAAATCACCCAGAATGGGCTACTGATCTCTATCTCGAAGATGGGAGTCTGAACACGGAACGTTGGGACGATCAGCGACTGACCACTTGGTTTGATACCTTTATGCCGACGTTGGATTTCTCCCAGCCAGAGGTGGTGGAAAAAATGACTGACTCAGCCATGTATTGGATGAAGGAATATAAAATTGACGGTTTCCGCCACGATGCTACTAAACATGTACCTGAGGTATATTGGCGCACCCTGACCCAAAAGATCCGTCAGCAAACTAAGCGTTCTATCTATCAAATCGGTGAGACCTATGGGTCTTACGACCTGATACGCAGTTACGTGAATACTGGAATGCTGGATGCGCAGTTTGACTTTAACCATTACGATGCTGCTGTTTCCGCTTTCGCGAAAGCGGACCTGAATTACGGAAACTTGGTGGAAACCCTTCAAAAAGGCCTGAGCTATTACGGCCACCATCACCTGATGGGGAATATTTCTGGAAATCAAGATCGGGCGAGGTTCATCAGTTATGCCAGTGGAGATGTGCGATTTGATGAAGATGCCAAAGCTGCCGGTTGGACCCGCGATATTCAAATGAGTGATCCCAGTGCGTACAACCGCTTAGGTATGTTGCAAGCCTATAATATGAGTATACCTGGTGTTCCTGTAATTTACTATGGCGATGAATACGGTGCGATAGGTGCCAACGATCCAGACAATAGACGTATGATGAGATTTGAAGGTCTGAGCGAGCAAGAAAAAGAACTGAAATCATTGATTCAATCATTAGTGAAATTGCGACGTGATTCCATGTCACTCTTGTACGGTACGACCGAAGTTATCGCAGAAGGCAATGGGATTTTGTCCATCAAGCGCAGATATTTTAACGAAGAGACCATCGTATATTTTAATGAAAACCGATTGATCATGAATGTCTTGGATAAAAATGAGCGTTTTAAACAGGCTGAAGTCAACCTGATCAATGCCCTTGAAAATGATACCCATGTCCAGGTGCGCGCTGGTAATTTTGCCATTATTCAAATGACCACTAAAACAGCAGAAAGCAAATGATACCGAAGATGTTATGGGTCGCTTGTTGCGGATTATTGTTGTGGTCCTGTAAGCCCTCACAAATTCATGAAGAAATTGTCACCGAGCTGATGTCGCCCAACGGGCAACTGAAGTTGGAGGCCAATGTAGATACAAAGGGCCAAGCTTTTTATCGCGTATTGTATAAAAATGAAGTGGTGATCGATAGTTCCAAAATGTCTTTTGAATTAGAAGATGCAGCTCCATTAAAAACGGGCTTTCAAATTGTGAGTACCCATATCAGCACGGTAGATGAGACCTGGGAGCAGCCTTGGGGGGAAGATCAAAAAGTTCGCAACCACCACAATCAACTCATGCTTAAACTCAGAGAAAGTGGAGAAAAGCCGAGAGAACTGCATATAGTTTTCAGGCTCTTTGATGACGGCGTGGGATTCAGGTATGAATTTCCAGAACAACCACACTTGAAAGAGGTACTTATTGCTGATGAGTACACTGAGTTTAATTTGACAGAGGATTACAAAACATTTTGGCAACCGGGTGATTGGGATACTTATGAACATCTCTATCAAGAGACAGCTTTGTCAACAATCAATGCGACTACCTTAAGGGATCATCCCAATGTAGCCAGTACTTATATTCCTCATAATGCGGTAAATACACCGGTAACCATGGTGGGTAAAGATGGACTGCATTTGAGTTTTCACGAGGCGGCCCTTGTCGATTATGCAGGGATGACGCTAGCCGTGGATACAACCAATTATGATTTGACGAGTAAGTTGGTTGGGTCGGCCAATACCACTTATAAAGTAAAGCGGGAATTGCCTTTCCATACACCTTGGCGCAGTATTCAGATGACCGATAATGCTGCCGACTTAATTGCCTCACATTTGATCCTGAATCTCAACGAACCTAATAAATTAGGCGATGTTTCTTGGTTCAAACCCATGAAGTACACCGGAGTCTGGTGGGAAATGCACCTGAATAAGAGCTCTTGGGATTATGGAATGACCCGGGATGAAAATAATCAGTGGATCGACTCAGGAAAAGCACACGGTCGCCATGGTGCTACTACCGCGCACGTCAAGGATATGATTGATTTTGCAGCAGACAATAACCTGAAAGGTGTGCTGGTGGAAGGTTGGAACACGGGCTGGGAAAACTGGATTGGTTTTGAAGATCGGGAAGGTGTTTTTGATTTTGTGACGCCTTATCCAGACTACAATATCAAAGAAGTAGTGGCGTACGGTAAAGAAAAAGGAGTCGATATCATCATGCACCACGAGACCAGTGCGGCTACTGAGACCTATGAGAAACAACAAGATACAGCCTACTCATTGATGAAGGAAATGGGTATGCATACCGTGAAGACCGGTTACGTGGGTAAAATTCTACCTAAAGGGGAGTATCACCACGGTCAATATATGGTCAACCAATATAACCAAGCGGTAGAAAAAGCTGCTGGGTATCAAGTGGCGATCAATGCCCATGAGCCCATCAAAGCTACTGGTTTAAGGCGTACCTATCCCAATACGATCTCGAGGGAAGGACTACGCGGCCAGGAATTTAATGCTTGGGCTACCGATGGAGGAAATCCGCCGGAACATTTGTCTATTGTAGCCTTTACCCGGATGCTGGCAGGCCCTATTGATTTTACTCCTGGAATCGTCAACATTAAGTTTGACGAATACAAAAAGGAGAACCAGGTCAACACCACGCTTGCCCACCAACTGGCTTTATATGTGGCGATCTACAGTCCAATCCAAATGGCAGCTGATCTTCCCGAACATTACAACGCCAGGCCGGATGCCCTTCAATTTATTAAGGAAGTGGGTATAGATTGGAAACAAACAAGGGTACTGGATGGAGCAGTAGGAGATCATGTGACCATCGCCAGAGAGGAAAAACTAACTGGTAATTGGTTCCTTGGAAGTATTACAGATGAACAAGCCAGAGAGGTCAAGGTGAATCTTGACTTTTTGGAAGAATCTGCCCAATACGAGGCTCGTATGTATCTGGATGCAGCAGATGCACATTGGGATGAAAACCCTACCGCCTTGACCACCGAGTTCAAAACGGTGACCAGCAAAGATGAATTATATTTGAATCTGGCTCCTGGAGGAGGAGCTGCAATAAGTTTTATTAAAAAATAATTTCTAATGAATAAATATATTTTAGGATTCGTGTTGATGATAGCACTTTGGTCCTGCAAAGAAGAAAAAGAAGCAGAACCTGCAGTTAATGTTACAGAAGAGGAGGGCTATCGCCCCATCAAAGACTCAGATTTGGAAAATGCCGTGATCTATGAGGCCAACATCCGACAGTACTCTCCGGAAGGAACCTTGGATGCCTTTACCAAGGACATTCCGCAATTAAAGGAGCTGGGAGTAAAAATAATTTGGGTAATGCCGGTATTCCCTATTTCTGAAAAAAATCGCAAGGCCAAGGGAGATTTGATGGTGGAGGATATCAAAGATCCTGAAGAAAGAAAGAAATACCTGGGTAGTTACTATGCGATCGCTGATTATGAAGCGATCAATCCTGAATTTGGTACCATGGAAGACTTTAATGAATTGGTTCAAACCGCCCATGATAACGGAATGTTTGTCATTATGGACTGGGTGGCCAATCATACAGGTTGGGATCACAAATGGATGGAAAAGCATCAAGAGTATTATACCAGAAATGCCGAAGGTGAAATTACTCACCCCATTGGGACAGATTGGACAGATACGGCAGATTTGGATTATGGAAATTTAGACTTGTGGGAAGACATGTCATCAGCCATGCTGTATTGGGTTAAAAAGCACGACATCGATGGTTTCAGATGTGATGTGGCCCATGAAGTGCCTACTGAATTTTGGGACTATGCAACCACACTGATTGAAAAGGAGAAGCCTGTCTTCATGCTGGCCGAAAGTGAGAAAAAGGATCTTTTCAAAAAATCCTTTGATATGGGATACAACTGGGAAGGTCATCATATCATGAATAATCTGGCTCAGGGAAAAGCATCCGTCGAGAAATGGGATGCCTATATGGAAAAGGTTGAAGAAGAATATGAAGAGGATGATATTTTAATGAACTTTATCACTAATCACGATGAGAATTCTTGGAACGGCACTGTACAAGAGCGTATGGGTCAAGCCCACGAGTTAATGCTATCCATGTCTTACACTATTCCAGGTATGCCACTGATCTATTCAGGGCAAGAATACGGTTTAGATCACCGATTAAAATTTTTTGAAAAAGACTCCATTCCAAAGGAAAAAGGTAGGGTCTGGGAAGCGATGAAAAGATTAGGTCAGTTGAAAGCTGAGAACCCTGCGCTTCATGGAGGGAAAAATGCCGCCGCTTATAAACGCCTGAAAACATCTGATGATGAACATATCTATGCTTTTGAACGCTCTAAGGATGGCCACACAGTGTATTTTGTCGCCAATATTTCAGATGAAAAAAGATCTCCTGTCATTTACGGTATGAGTGGTGAAGTGAGGGTTGTAATGCAGCCAGGTCCTGCAACACTTACCGAGGAAATGGTACTTGATCTTCCACCATATCGTTATAGATTATTTGAAAAAATTGTGGATTAAAGGATATGGCTTAAAGATAAAGAGGCCGTCCAAAAAGTCCTTCAACAGTAATTTGGTGAGTCTGAGCTTGTCGAAGATATTTCTAACATTCATAAATTAGAAGCTTCGACAGGTTCAGCTTTTTAGGATATAATTTCTTTTAGGACGGCCTATTTTTATACCTGATCTGTGTCTTTTCTGTGCTTGAGCAAGCTAATTCCAGCAATAAAGAAAATTATTCCTAGAATGATGCAAGGCCAAGTAGCGGCTCCCATAGCCATGGTGCCGAATACGCCTAGAACGCCCAGAATTAGTGCAATCGATCCACCTACAGCCATTATCACTCCTAATATCTTAATCATAACAATTATTTTTAATAATGCGTCAAATATATTGAGGGTTTAAAAACAATTTACTTAAAAATTTGGTAATAGTACATATATGGTCCGATAGGTACTATTGTGAATTAACAACGATGTACCCGATTTTAGAGGGGAAAGATGACTTTATCTATACACTAAAAGATGACTTATCTGGAACTGTAGTTACCACTGCGCTCTCTGGATAGCCGTGAATCTCTGGAGTTCGCTTTCGCGAAAGCGCCACACAAATAATGAATAGATTATATATAGGAGTACGGTCTATTTCGGGCTTTTTCTTTGAGGAGTTTTACTATCCACTAAAAAGCAGAAATCCTACAATTGATTCTTAAATTGCAATTTTGTGATCATTTTGAGATTAAATTCGCTTAAGTTCGTGACAGAATAAATGATTTTGCACTCCGACAATCGTACAGACACCGCTATTCTCATCTTTGCCAACTCAGGTAAGGTAGATGCTGTGCATAAAGGTTTCGGTAAACAGGCCTCTGTATTCAAAATGCTGACTGAACTTACCATTGAAATGGTTCAGCAAACTGGTTTAGATTACGAATGGCATTCAGAGCGCCAACAGCGTGGACGGTCTTTTGGTGAGCGATTGGAATATTCCATCAACTCCCTTTTTGAAAAGGGATATCAACAGGTCATCGCCATCGGGAATGACACACCTGAGTTAAGTGTTCAATTATTAAGGTCTGCAACACAAAATTTGCGCAAAGATCAAATGGTTATCGGCCCCAGCCTGGACGGCGGTTTTTATCTGCTGGGAATGTCAAAATCACATTTCCAAAGACTTCAATTACCAGATAATCATGAGTTGTCAAAGGCTGGTCAATCAAGTTTGTTTGAATCCTTGTCTTGGTGTTCGTCCCGGTTAAGCAAAGATTTGGATCAGTGTTTAAAACAATTGGACATCGAGACCTTATTGTTGGAACCCTTGTCCGATTTTGATTCGGTTAGTGATCTTAAAGATTTATTGTCAGCTGGACATCTACAGCCATGGCTGAACAAACTGATTACTCATCTCTTATTCTCAAGAGTCACAGCTTCTGGTGCGGTACAAATGGGCTTACTTTCCTTAAGCTATGGCTTAGCGCCTACTAGAGGCTCTCCGCAATCCTGCTAGAGCAATCGGCCGCTATATTTACCTGAGTTTGGAGTAAAATCCTGCTGGGTATCATCATCATTTTATTTAAAATCCCTCCATATTCGATATGCTTTAACCTGCATTTCGATGTGGGTAAATCTTATTATTATGCAAAAAACCTATTACGATCCCAAGGACTTAAAAAAATTCGGTGCTATTACCGAATGGAGCGAGGAATTGGGAGAAAAATTCTTTGACTATTACGGGAAAGTTTTTGAAGAAGGAGCTTTAAGTGCCAGAGAGAAATCCTTGATTGCACTGGCAGTTTCTCATGCAGTACACTGTCCTTATTGCATTGACGCTTATACCGGCGATGGTCTTAAACGTGGGATCACCAAGGAAGAAATGATGGAAGCCGTACACGTGGCAGGAGCGATCAAAGGTGGTGCTACCTTGGTACACGGTGTACAGATGATGAATAAGGTCAACAAACTTGAGATGTAATTGTTCTTTCTGAAAACTGTACGGTCTTGATTATCGTACCTAAAAAAGCCTGGCTTTTTGCCGAACCTTTAACCTATTAAAACCATACACCTTTATGAGTGTAGCAGTAAATACTAAAAAATCCCTGAAGAAAAGGGAATCTGATTTAGCCGACATCAATAAGCAGTTGGCCGTACTGAATGGCGAGCCATTTTCCAATGGTGAATTACCCTCTTTTGCCCATAAAATCAAGCAGATTGATGAGTTGCCTTTGCGACCCAACACACTTGAAATACTACAAGTAAATGTAGGCTATATGTGTAATCAGGTTTGTGCGCACTGTCACGTAGATGCAGGACCTGACCGTAAGGAAATCATGACCAGGGAAACCATGGGGCAAATATTGGAAGTCATCAAAACAACTGGAGCGCACACCCTAGATCTGACAGGTGGAGCACCTGAAATGAACCCAGACTTCCGATGGTTTGTAGAAGAAGCAGCCAAGGCTGGTATCCAAGACTTTATCGTGCGATCCAACCTCACCATCATTCGAGCCAACCCTAAGTACCATGATCTACCCGACTTCTTTAAGAAACACAATATCCACGTAGTGTCCTCCATGCCGCACTGGACAAGAGGTAAAACAGATAAGCAGCGTGGTGATGGCGTGTTTGATAAGTCAATCAAAGCACTACAGGAACTAAATGAGCGCGGATATGGGATGCCAGGTAGTGACTTAAGGCTGGATTTAGTGTATAATCCCAGTGGTGCCTACTTGCCAGGTGACCAAGCCAGTATGGAAAAAGAGATGAAGACTGCTTTGATGGAAGATTTTGGTATTCATTTCCACCATCTTTTTGCCATCACTAACCTGCCAATCGCTAGATTTTTGGATTATTTGGTAGCCAGCGAAAATTATGAAGACTATATGTACGCTTTGGTAGAGGCATATAACCCAGCGGCTGTCAAAAACGTGATGTGCCGGAATACCATTTCTGTTTCCTGGGATGGTTGGTTGTACGATTGCGACTTCAACCAAATGCTGGATTTGAAGGTCAATCACAAGATCCAACATATCAAAGACTATAATGAGGATTTACTTCAGGACAGAAATATCCAGATTTCACAGCATTGTTATGGTTGTACAGCCGGTGCTGGAAGCAGTTGTCAGGGCGTAGTTGCCTAAAAAAGTAAACAGATTATTCTAAGACTTTTTAATTATTTATTACCAAAATCGCTTTCAATCAAAAGCCGTAAAAAAATATCAGATGAGTTACTTAAGCGCTACTGAAGAATTGTATAGAGATGCAGCCTTGATCCCAGATGTGGGATTGTGCTGTACTACCAATCCGGTATGGGAATTGCCTGGATTGAAGATCCCAAAGATCATGCAGGAAATGAACTATGGTTGCGGATCCACCGTACATGCCCGCGACCTGACCAATAGTCCGCGTATCTTGTACGTAGGTGTAGGTGGTGGTATGGAACTACTCCAATTTTCCTATTTCTCCCGACAGCAGTCTGGTGTGGTAGGCGTTGATGTGGTTCCTGAAATGCTGGAGGCTTCCCGAAAAAACTTTAAGATCGCCGAAGAGCAAAACGATTGGTTCCACAGTGATTTTATCGAATTACACCAGGGCGACGCCTTAAATTTACCTGTAGAGGATAATTCCATAGATGTAGCTGCCCAAAACTGCCTGTTCAATATTTTTAAGGAAGAGGATCTCAAAAAAGCCATTGAAGAGATGTACAGGGTGCTTAAACCCCATGGTCGATTAGTCATGAGCGATCCTACCTGTGAGCAAGAAATGAATCAAACACTGCGAGAAGATGATAGACTCAGAGCGCTTTGTTTAAGTGGGTCACTGCCTATCGATCAATATATCAAGGCACTTACAGATGTAGGTTTTGGTACCATTGAAGTAAGAGCCAGAAAGCCATATCGCATTTTGGATCCTAAGCATTATCCTACCGACGAACTAATTTACATAGAGTCCATCGAGGTAGCGGCCATCAAAGATCCCATGCCTGAAGACGGGCCCTGTATTTTCACTGGAAAAGCTGCCATTTATTATGGGGAAGACCGCCAATTTGATGACGGAAAGGGTCACGTGTTGTTGCAAAATCAGCCGCTGGCAATTTGTGACAAAACCGCCCAGGCTTTAAGTGACCTAAATAGGGATGACATCTTTATTAGCGACAGCACTTATCATTATGACGGTGGCGGTTGTTGCTAACCAAGGGGGAAAAACAAAGCGATTGAATTACACAGCTATGGAAACATGCGGCTGGTAAGCATCGGGTGAATTGCCTGAAAAATGGCAGTCCACCAGGCTGACATCGTTTGGTGTACTGGCTTTGTGGCTGCGCTCACCCGTTGCCTGTGAAGTTTTTAAAGTCGCTTTCGCGAAAGCGATCCAATGACCATACTATCTATTAACCATATCATCTCATTCATATAACAATAAGTCCTTGTGACAATGAATCAACCTGAGGAGTTGCTTTAAGGATCAAAAAATCAATACCCTAACAATTTTATGAAAAAAATTATTCTTGTTTTGTTATTGCTGTGCAGTCTTGCTGGCATAGGGCAAACAACTTTGACTGGCCGAGTCACTGATTCGGCTGGAGAGCCACTGGCCTTTGTCAGTGTTTTGGAACAAGGTACTGGCAATGGAACCACCACAGATACCAACGGAAATTTTGAACTCCAAGTCGACGGAGAAAGTGTATTGCTGTTTTCCTTTGTAGGCTACGAAACCCAGCGTCTGCTGTACGATGGCAGTGAATATCTCAATGTGGTGCTGCAGGAAGGAGAAGCCCTAGATGAGGTGGTAGTCACTGCACTGGGAGTCAAACGTCGGGAGCGGGAATTGGGCTATGCGGTTCAAACCTTGGAAGAGGACCAGATTCAAGAGGTTAAAGCTGTGAATTTGATTGATAATCTGGCAGGTAAGATAGCTGGTGTTAGCGTGACCCAGGGGGCTACCGGTGTAGGTTCTAGTTCAAAAATAACCATTAGAGGAGAAGCCAGCTTTTCTAATAATAATCCGCTGTTTATCGTCGATGGTACACCGGTCAATAACAATTCGGTTTTTAATTTTACCAACGAGGCGGCTGCTGGTTTTCAGGAAATTGATTTTGGAAACGGTGCCTCCGAAATTAACCAAGATGATATCGCCAGCGTTTCTGTCTTAAAAGGTCCGGCCGCTGCCGCTCTTTATGGAACAAGGGCTTCAAATGGAGTTATTATAATAGAGACCAAAAATGGAAAATCGCAGCAGGGACTCGGTATCAGCTATAATACCAGTTTTTTTGTAGATACTGCTTTTCAACTACCACAATTTCAGAACGAATACGGACAGGGTAACAGCGGTGAGTTTGAGTTTGTAGATGGTCTCGGTGGAGGAATCAATGATAATATCACCTATTCCTGGGGACCCAGATTGGATCAGGGAATTTTGATTCCGCAATTTGACAGTCCGGTACTATTGCCGGATGGAAGCCAGGTTCGTGGAGGTGATACCTCATTGTACAATGGTCTGGACATTACACCCACAGCCTTTAGAAGCCATCCTGATAATTTGAAGAACTTCTACGAGACAGGTTACACTGCTATCAACAATATAGCCGTGAGTAATGGTTTTGACCAAGGTAACTATCGACTCAGTTTTACTGATCTGCGTAGTGAAAGTATTATTCCGGGTGTGGATCTGGACCGACAGACCGTCGCAGCCAAACTTCAATTCCAGCCTTTAACTTCTACTCAGATTAATGCTTCCATCAATTACGTGAACAGTGAATCAGGCAACCGACCTTCCAATGGTTATGGTAGTGAAAACGTTAATTATTCTCTAGTGGCTTGGGGACCCAGATCGCTGGATATTGGTAATTTGAGGTCATACTGGCAACCTGGTTTGGAAGGGGTTCAACAGTATTCTTTTAATTACACCTTTTTTGACAATCCATATTTTATTCTATTGGAAAACCGGAATAGCTTTACCAGAGACCGTCTATTCGGAAATTTATCGCTGCAACAGGAGCTGACTCCTGATCTTAAATTGAGCATTCGTTCTGGAATGGATTACAGCAATGAAAAAAGAAGATTTCTAAGGAATTATTCTACCAATAGGTTCAGAAATGGCGCCTATGCAGAACATGATGTGTTTTATAGAGAGATCAATACAGATGTGTTGCTTACTTACCAAAAACAGTGGAGTAAATGGAGCCTAAATGCTAATGCTGGTGGAAATCGATTTTCCCAAAACGCATCCACGACACAGGTGCAGACCACTAGTCTGGCCCAACCTGGTATTTTCTCTATTAACAACGCTGCGAGTCCGCTGGAAAGTTTTGGCTTCAGGAGCAGAAAACGTATCAATAGTTTGTATGCGTTTGCCAAATTAGGGTATGAAGAAATGATCTACCTGGATGTGACCGCCAGGAACGATTGGTCCAGTGCATTAGCGACACCCTTTTCTGCAGACAATACGTCGTTCTTTTATCCATCCGTATCAGCCAGTCTGATCTTGAATAAATTGGTCAGCCTGCCAGAAGTAATAGATTTTGCCAAATTGCGCACGAGCTATGCTCAGGTAGGAAACGACACAGATCCTTATCAAACACAAGGAACTTTTATTGCTCAGACCACGGTAAACTCACAACCCACCTTTTCTAATCAGGATTTTATTCCCAACCAAAACCTGCGTCCTGAGCGTACCTCAAGTACAGAGCTAGGTTTTGATTTACGCATGTTTAACCAGCGCTTGGGTATTGATTTTACCTATTACAATGCCTTGACCAAAGACCAGATCCTTTCATTACCTATAGGTATAGCTTCAGGTTATAGTCAGCAGGTCGTCAATGCCGGTGCCGTGCGTAATCAAGGAATGGAAGTCATTTTGAATGCAGTTCCTGTGCGCAGAGGTGATTTTGAATGGAATACTACCATCAATTTTGCCAGCAATCGGGCGGTGGTGGAAGATCTCCCGCAGGAAGAGGGCAGGCTCACCCTGGCTTATTCCAGAGTTTATGATAGCCAGGACCAAACTGTTTGGCATCAGGTAGAAGAAGGAGGAAGAATAGGCGACCTATATGGTACAGGGTACTTGCGCAATGAGGAGGGAGAATACGTGTTGACACCAGAAGGTAGATTCATTGCGGATCCCAATTTGAAAAAATTAGGGAATTACAATGCAGATTTCACCATGGGCTTCAACAATTCGTTTCGCTATAAAAATTGGGATGCTTCATTTTTGTTAGACTGGAGACAAGGTGGTATTCTGGTGTCCAGAACTTTAGCCCTGGCTGCTGTTGGCGGTCAACTGGAAGAAACGGCTTTTAGACCGGAAGAAGGGATTATTGCTGATGGAGTTATTAATACTGGTTCACCAGAAAACCCTGTTTATGTCCAAAATACTGTTCCAGTGAGCGCTGAGAGCTACTACAGGCAGTTTTATGATAGAAACCATGAAGAGCACAATGTTTATGATGCCAGTTTTCTCAAGCTTAGACAATTCGCCATCGGCTATAACTTTAAATTGAATGAGAACGCACTAGGCTTGTTCCAGCGTGGTGCTGACCTAAGGGTAGCTCTAATCGGGCGAAATCTATTTGCCTTCAGCGAGATCCCGCATTTTGATCCTGAACAACTGGCTGTTCAAGGACAGGGATTTGTGAATGGCGTGGAAGATATGTCCTATGCTTCAACCCGCAGTTTAGGGATCAAAGCCGGAATCTCATTTTAAAACATCACACCCATGAAAAATATTAACATCAACATATACATTGCCACCTTCTTCGGGTTATTTTTCTTTTCCTGTACAGCAGATTTTGAACAGATAAATACCAATCCCAATGCGCCTGTAAACGTGCAGCCTAGCTTGCTGTTACGTCAGGTTATTTATAACTATGGAGAGGAAATGTCTTATGAGGGATTTGTGGCTGGCGGCTTGTTGAGTCAACATATGACTGCCTTGGACTTTAATCTTTTTGACCGCCATGCCCTCAAGAGTCCACAGCTGGGCGGGAATCCGTGGTCAGTGTTTTACCGCAACCTTCGCGATAATGAAATCATCATTAACCAGTCTAGAGAGGTTCCTGCCTTTGCTGTCTATGAGGGGCCTGCCTTGATATTTAAAGCTTATATGGCTGCAACACTAACTGATCTTTATGGTGATATACCTTATAGCGAAGCTTTTAAGGGAACAGAAGGTACGGTAGAACCTATGTATGACCTCCAGGAAGATATCTATCTGGGACCAGAGGGTGTGTTGGATTTGTTGGATCAGGGTATCGCAGCTATTCAAAATTATTCCGGTAGCATTGCCTTGGAAGGAGATGTTCTATTTGATGGTAATCTGGATGCCTGGATCCGTATGGCCAATAGCTTGAAAATTAAAGCCTTGGTGCGAATTGGTCTGCGTGAAAATAGAAGTGGCGAACTTCAGCAACTTTTTGACGACCAGAACTATATCCAATACAATGCAGATCAGGCGGTTTTTGAGTTTGCTGCTACAGAACCCAATAATTTCAGGATGGCAAGATTGCGTGCAGGTGACTTCAATAATTTTGTCATGAGTGAAACCATGGAAGAGATCTTGGAAGACCTCAGTGATCCCAGGATTGATGTATTATTTCGTCCTCGGACCAATAATTCAAATGGAGATGACTATGAAGGGCTGCTGAATGGAATTGATGCCTCTTCTACTTCTATCACTCTAGCGGACTATTCCTTGGCAGGAACGATTTTCCGGGAGGATACTGGCCAGTTAAAAGCCAATTATATGACCGCCTGGGAAACCAATTTCTTGCTGGCCGAAGCGGCCCAACGAGGATGGATCAATGCTCCTGCCCAGGATTTATACGAATTAGCGGTCACTCAAGCTTTTGCTTATTGGAATACAGCGCTACCCTCTGATTACTTGTCTAATGAAGCTGCGTTTGGCGGGAATGGTGCAGATCCCATTGAGCAAATCATTACCCAGAAATGGTTGGCCAGTGTGATCAATGGATACGAAGGCTGGATAGAGTATAGACGAACAGGATTTCCACAGTTGAAAACGATTTCAGCCAGTTTAAACAATAATTTAATTCCCGTCAGGATGCCATATCCGGCAGAGGAGGCTAGCCTGAACGCTGAAAACTATAATCAAGCCGCCGCCGCCACGAATGACAACGATATCAATGTGCCTGTATGGTGGGATGAATAAATCATCAGGACAAGGATGAACGATATAAAACAAAACGCTAACCTATTTCACAACCCATCTTGACCGATATTTTTTCCATATCTGCGATCCAGTGGTTCTTGGTGATCAGCACAAGTGTGGTGTTTTTCGCTCTGGCTCCTTATGCCAAGGATGCAGCCACGTTTTTTAAAGCTCAGCACAAAGGCAAACAACCCAATATGTGGATGCTTACCGGAAGCTTGATCATTTCCTGGATTTTTGCCAAAAGCATCACTAATGCTGCCAACCTTGGACTCGAATTTGGCTTGGTGGGAGGCGTGGCCTATGCCGGTTATTATTTATCCTTTGCCGTGGCAGGCATCCTTATCTATCAACTGCGCACAAAAGGTGGTTATACCAGTATCCACCACTTTTTAACCCATCGTTATGGCAAACAAGCCATGATGCTGTTCTCAGTGTTAATAAGCCTGAGATTATTCAATGAAGTTTGGTCCAATACCATGGTGATCGGTACTTATTTTGGAGATACGGGCAGTACGCCATACTATATAGCCATTATTTTGTTTACTTTACTTACACTGGCTTATACTTTAAAAGGTGGTCTAAGTAGTTCTATTTTTACCGATGTCATACAGATGTTGTTGTTTGCTGTGTTGTTGGTGGTCATCCTGAGCATTTTGTTTACGAATGAAACTGCACAGATCGAGCAAGTTTGGGATGCTGGTACTTGGTCGATGTCTACTGGACTCAATCTTTTCTTTGCCGCCCTTTTACAAAGCTTTAGCTATCCTTTTCACGATCCCGTATTGACCGATAGAGGTTTTATAAGTTCGCCCAAAATCACAAGGAGCAGTTTCCTGTGGGCATCCTTTCTGGGAGCAATTTGTATCATCCTTTTCAGTTTGGTTGGAGTTTTTGCACAGCAGGCGGGTCTCGAAGGTCAGGCCGCTGTAGAGGTAGCCAAAAAACTAGGTGCGATATTGTTGCTGGTGATCAACTTTATTATGGTCACCAGTGCTGCCAGTACTTTGGATAGTACTTTTTCCAGTTTTTCCAAATTGATCAGTATTGATTTGGGATGGAACAAGTCGATCAGCTTTGGTCGGTGGATGATGGTGACTGTTGCTGTTATAGGTACTATCCCAGTATTTTTGGATGCAGAGATTCTGAGCGCCACTACGATTAGCGGTACGATGGTGATTGGCTTGACTCCAGTATTTCTGTTGTGGAAATGGAAAATGCCTCGCATCAGTTATTTCCTTTCGGTAGCTTGCGGATTATTATTTGGTTTGCTACTCGTTTTTGAGGTATTCCCAAAATCCTGGATCTTGACTGAAGGTTCTTACGCCAGCCTTTTGTGGATCAATATATACGGTCTTATGGCTAGTTTTCTGTTATTTTTGACGCCCTTATGGATAAGAAAATTCTCGATTTAGGGACAAAAAATGGCAAGATGCTCATTTTTGGAGGTGTGTACAGCAACCTTCAAGCACTGGATGCTGTGATGCAACTGGCCCAAGCGCAAGATATCGCTCCTCAAAATTGCATTTGTACCGGTGACATCATCGGTTATTGCGGTCAGCCTCGGGAGAGTTTAGAGCGTATGATGCGCTGGGGTGCCTACAGTATTCTGGGCAATGTAGAAATACAGTTGCGGGATGATGAAGAGGATTGTGGCTGTGATTTCAGTGCTGGGTCTCGTTGTGACGGATTCAGTGAGGTCTGGTACGCTTTCGCGAAAGCGACTTTAGGAGCTTCACGACCTTTGGGAGAGCAGAGCGGTAAAGCGACTTTAGGAGCTTCACGCCCAGCGCGAGAGGGTAAAGCTCAACAATATCTGGATACCCAGTATGAAGCCTATTTTCACCAATTACCCGATCATATTCAATTTACCTACGCTGGCAAAAGCATAGGCGTAGTCCATGGTTCTACAGAAAATGTTTCTGAATTTATATTTGCCTCCAGTTCCTGGGAAGCCAAGCAACCCAGTTTTGAGGCATTAGGAGTAGAAGTAATTCTGGCCGGACATTGCGGTTTGCCATTTGCAGATAAAAAAAATGGAATGTATTGGCTGAATCCTGGGGTGATTGGTATGCCAGCAAATGACGGAAGCACACAGACCTGGGCGATGATTTTGGATGATGCCAATGGTTTTTCTTACGAATTTATCCGTGTTCCCTATGATTATTTGACCGCCATGGAACAGATGAAAAAACATCATTTGCCCATGGAATATGCCAAAACACTAGAAACAGGTATTTGGGACAATATGGAAATTCTGCCTGATGAGGAAAGACAGCATTTTACAGATTTGCATGCTGTAAAAGGCGAGAACTAAGGGTTGAAATCGTTAAGCTGGCTACCGGCGTCGACCAAGAACCTTAGCCTGAACTTCTGAATTCCTTTATCTTTACTTCCAAATAATTCTTATGATTCCCAAATGGTTCTGGAAGCTGTTGATCAGTATGTGTGTGATTTGTTTGTGCATCATCGGTTACAAAATCGCGGCTGGTGAAAGGAATCGTGCTTTTATCTGGTATTCTTTTCTTTTTCTGATGGCGATCTGGTTTGCCATAAGACAGCAGCGAAATGCTTCTTGATCAAGTGGTCAGTATTGGGCTTTTTTTTCTTTTGTGATGGAATCATGAGCTAAAACTCCTATTTTCACGTCATGGCAATATTTGAACGTGATCCCTGGATTCTTGATGTTTATCGCACCTATAGTGGTCCGCGTCATTTATACGTCCGCGGTCGTGCGTTAGAGGATCAACCCTTAAAACATTTTGAACAGCAAACGCTTTACCAAACTTTACGCAACACCTGGCGCACCTTTGCTACGGATGAGATACGCAGTGCCTTGGTGGTGCTTACGTTGCCCAACGGTAAAAAATTTGAGACCAAAGCTGACCACGAGGGTTATTTTCTATTTGACCTAAAAACAGATTTTGATCTATATGATTTGATCGATGACGAGGGCTATCTTTCTATTTCCGTAGCCTTTGATGAAGATAATGCCGCTTTCGCGAAAGCGAAACAACAAAAAAGGCTGAAGATCAATAAATTTCCGGGAGAAACCTTGATACCACCCATAGATGCGGGATTTGGCGTAATTAGCGATATTGATGACACCATCATGCATACCGGTGTGACCAGTTTTTTAAAACTGCGTGTGGCTTTCAATACCTTCTTTAAAAATTATGACCGCCGCCTGCCGCTCAAAGGAGCTGCCAGTTTTTACCAACTCCTACATCGTGGGGCTTCCTCAAAAGCACAGAATCCAATGTTCTATTTGAGCAATAGTCCCTGGAACCTGTATAAATATTTAGAAAAATTTCTCGATTTTCACGGTTTTCCCAAAGGCCCGATCTTGTTAAGGGACTTTCCAACTCCTTGGGACCGCACGCCCAAATTAAAGAGGCCACACAAGGAACACGAGTTGCTAAATATTCTAAAGCACTATCCGAATATGAAATTTATTCTGATAGGGGATTCGGGTGAGCACGACGCCGATTACTATATCAACGTGGCGCAACAGTATCCAGAGCGAATTTTGGCGATTTATCTGCGCAGCGTCAATCACCGCAGAAAGATGCTGCGGGTTCAATCCAAAGCAAATAATTTTGATATCTGCCCCATGCTACTGGTCAAAGAATCCAAGGAAGCTGTAGCCCATGCCAGGTCCATGGGATGGATTGTCTGATCTTTCAATTCCCTAAATTATTGATAAAGAGGTGGAGCTTAGTCCAGCACGTTTTTATATTTGATTGATGTCGAATAAAACTATCTCCATTTTAAATTTATTAAGCGTTATCATTCTAATCGCATGGAACGCATATGCCAGCAACGGAAACTACAATGGGAAAACAGTAGGTGAGCTCAGCGCAGAATACAATAATCTGTTTACTCCCGCTTCTTATGCTTTTTCCATTTGGGGATTGATTTTTCTAATGCTGCTGGTATTTGGGATTTATGGTGTTTACACAGCTTTTTCTAAGGGCCAACAATCCAAGACAAAGAGTTATCGCACCGATGTTGTAAAAACCACGAGCCCCTGGTTCCTGGCGGCCAATGTTTTCTGTACGCTTTGGGTAGTGCTTTGGTTAGATGAGCATATTGCGGCCTCAGTCATATTTATGTGCGGAATTCTGTTTTGTCTGTTGATGTGCGTGCGATTGTTGGATATGGAAATTTGGGATGCTCCCTTTCCCATCATTGCTTTTGTGTGGTGGCCATTATGTTTGTATGCTGGGTGGATCAGTGTGGCCCTTATCGCCAACATAGCTGCATTTCTCAACGGAATCTTTGAGATCCACATATCCACTCAAATCATTACCACCGCTGTCATGATATTTGTCGCGTTTGCCTTGAATATGGCTATATTATATTTCAGAAATATGCGGGAATATGCCATGGTATGCGTTTGGGCCTTGGTTGCGATCGGTGTACGACATTATAATGGGCCAGTCAATTATCTCGGCATTTTGGCTTTTGCCCTAGCGTTGTTTTTACTGATAGCTGTGGTTTATCACGGCAGCCAGCATATGGATACCCATCCACTGATCAAATTTAAACAATGGCGATCGACTAAAAACTTATGATATCGTTGCCCCAACTGGGATAAGTAAATATAGTATCCTGTAAGGCATCCATTGTCATTCTTGCTTTCATCGCTATCGCAAACATATTGATTTGCTCGCTTGCACCATGGCCAACAATATGGGCCCCAAGAATCAAATCGCTGGATTTTTCCACCACCAATTTATATGCATAGAAGTTGGCATTGATGCGTTTGTTATTGAACCAGGCGCTCGCATCTTTTTGAATTATCTGGTAATCTTTTCCTTGCTCCTTGGCTTGTTGCTCAGTCAGACCTATTCCTGCACAGTTGGGAAGCGTGAATACAACACTGGGGATGGCTGGGATATCCAATTCACGCGGATTCTTGGTAATGTTGTCTGCAACCACTTTGGCCTCCCTGCTGCTCAATGGCGTAAGAGGTAGGCTTTTGCTGGATACGTCTCCGCAGGCATAAAAATGGTCCTGGGTGGTGCTTTGAAGGTATTTATTAACCACCACGCCCTTTTTATCGGTGACCACGCCAGCGTTTTCCAATTGAAGACTACTGATGGAAGGGACTCTTCCTGCGGTATTAAATACTTTATCAGCGGTAATTTGATGCATCCCATCGTCCATCGCATAATGGACGGTTAATCGATCTCCATTTTCCTCTAGGCTAGAAACTTGGGCGTTTTTGATGATTTCTATCCCCAGTTCTTCAGAGGCCCGCTCGACAAAACTGGCGGTAAAAGCTTCAAACGGACCCAACAACTGATCCGATTTTTCTAAAATGTATACTTTACTGCCGGCTCTGGCCAGCATGTGACCGAATTCCATTCCTATGTATCCGCCACCGACGAACACTACTTTTTCTGGTGCCTTTGTCAATTGGAAAAAATCATCAGATGTGAGCAAATGAGAGGCGCCTGGGATTCCCAAGGGCAGTGTTGTCATTCCTGTGGCGATCACAAAAATATCAGATTGGATTTTCTGGTCCTCGAGTACGATGTGGTGACTATCCACAAAATGAGCCTCACCGTGAAAGCAGGTGATTCCTTCTTTTTTTAAGGCTTCTTCTGTGTTATTAGGGATGTCATCCACATATCGATGTGCATACCTGTGGGCGGCATGGAAATCCAGAGTGATGTCTCCTTGTATGCCATCACCTTGCATGTCCTGAGCCAATTGAAGGGCTTCGGTAGAGGCCAACATCAATTTTTTAGGATCGCAGCCGCGTTGGGAGCAAGTACCACCATAAGCCCGGTTATCAATTATGGCCACTGACTTTCCAGCCTTGGCACATTGTTTAGCGACCAATTTTCCAGCCGTTCCAGTGCCGAACACAAACACATCAAATTTTTTCATACCACAAGATATAAAGTAGATCCAGCCCTAGCTATTAAAGAATTCTCAATATTGTTGAAGAGGCTGGAAGCAGCACTTATATTTGCGGATTAATTATGGCTTTTACAAGTATACTCAACCAATATCGCAAGCAGTCACAAACACAACAGCTTCAATCACTTGCATCGCAAGATCAGGGAAGATATACAATTAGTGGACTACAGGGAAGCGCGATATCCATAATATTAAAAATCCTTTTTGAAACGTCAGAAAATCCATTTTTGATCATCGCCAACGATAAAGAAGAAGCTGCCTTCTATCTGAACGATCTCGAACGTATGATCGGAGAGGATCGGGTGTTGTTTTATCCGGGCAGTTACAGGCGACCCTATCAAATAGAAGAAACCGATAATGCCAATGTACTCCTGCGCGCTGAGGTGCTCAATCGCATTAATTCACGACGTAAACCTGCAGTAATTGTTTCCTATCCAGATGCATTATTTGAAAAAGTAGTGACCCGCAAAGAACTGGAAAAAAACACCTTGAAAATTGCCGTGGGCGATCAGATTTCAATCGATTTTGCCAATGAAGTACTCTTTGAATACAAGTTCAAAAGGGTAGATTTTGTAACAGAACCAGGTGAGTTTTCGCTGCGTGGTGGAATTTTGGATGTGTTTTCCTTCTCCAATGATGAGCCTTATCGTATTGAGTTTTTTGGCAATGAGATTGATTCAATCAGGATCTTTGATGTAGAGACCCAACTTTCCAGTACACAGATCAAGAAAATATCCATCATCCCTAATGTGGAACACAAAAAATCTGAAGAGAGCAGGGAGAGTTTTTTACAATATGTTTCAAGTAAGACAATGGTCTTTTCCATGAACATGGACCTGCTCTTGGGTAGGTTGGATGCGCTTTTCGCGAAAGCGGAACAAGCCTACAACGAATTGCAGGGAGAAGTAAGACAATTATTGCCAGGAGAAATTTTTTGTGATGCCAGTCTCATCAAACAACAACTGCAAAACTTTCAATATTTTGAGTTCGCCGCCGGATCTACCGATTTGGGCTTTCATACGTCACCACAACCTTCATTTAATAAGCAGTTTGACTTGCTCATTGAAAACCTGAAGGAAAATCAAGAAAACGGCTATACCAATTACCTGTTCTGTGGTACCGACCAGCAAGCCAAGCGTTTTCAGGACATTTTTGAGGACATGCAAGCTGATGTACAATACGAGACAGTGGTCATGCCGATTTATCGTGGTTTTCTGGATCATGACCTTAAGATTGCTTGTTATACAGATCATCAGATTTTTGATCGCTACCATAAATTTCACCTCAAGAATGGTTATGCGAAAAAACAGGCCATTACGCTTAAAGAATTAAATACGCTTGAAATCGGTGATTATGTAACCCATATAGATCACGGGATTGGAAAATTTGGAGGACTGCAAAAAATTGATGTCAACGGTCAAAAGCAGGAGGCCATCAAATTGGTTTACGGCGAGCGCGATATTCTTTACGTTTCCATCCACTCTTTACATAAAATTACCAGGTATAGTAGTAAGGATGGCAAACCGCCTAAAGTGTATAAACTGGGAAGTCCTGCCTGGAAAAAGTTGAAGGCTAAAACTAAAAAGAAGGTGAAGGAAATCGCCTTTGATCTGATCCAGCTTTATGCAAAAAGAAGGGCGAAAAAAGGTTTCCAATACGCTCCAGACGGATATCTACAAAATGAACTGGAGGCCAGTTTTATTTATGAAGACACCCCTGATCAGAGTGCCGCTACTGATGATGTAAAAAAAGACATGGAAAGCGATCGTCCGATGGATAGACTCGTGTGTGGTGACGTTGGTTTTGGAAAGACCGAAGTAGCCATCAGGGCGGCGTTTAAAGCAGCGGTCAATGGGAAACAAGTCGCTGTGCTGGTTCCAACGACCATATTGGCATTCCAACATGCCAAAACCTTTAAGGAACGTCTAGCCGACTTACCGGTAAAGGTAGATTACCTCAACCGTTTCCGAACTGCCAAGGAGCGCAGAACCGTACTTGACGGTCTGGAAGACGGCAGTATTGACATAGTCATTGGTACCCACCAACTGGTGAATAAGGCGGTTAAATTCAAGGATCTGGGTTTATTGATTATTGATGAAGAACAAAAATTTGGTGTAGCGGTAAAGGATAAACTCAAGACCTTAAAGGAAAACATTGACACCCTTACTTTGACAGCTACTCCTATTCCTCGTACTCTCCAATTTTCGCTAATGGCAGCCAGGGACCTAAGTGTGATCAAAACACCACCACCTAACCGTCATCCTGTAGAAACCAAGGTGGTGCGTTTTAACGAAGAAATCATACGTGATGCGATAAGCTATGAAATTTCTCGTGGAGGTCAGGTTTTCTTTGTCCACAACCGTATTGAAAACATCAAGGAAGTAGCGGGTATGATACAGCGCAGTGTACCAGATGCCAAAATAGGCATAGGGCACGGGCAAATGGAAGGTAAAAAGCTGGAAGAACTGATGCTGGCTTTCATTAATGGAGAATTTGATGTTTTGGTTTCAACTACCATTATCGAAAGTGGGCTGGATGTTCCTAACGCCAATACGATCTTTATCAACAATGCCAATAATTTTGGATTATCAGACCTACACCAGATGCGCGGTAGGGTAGGACGCAGTAACAAAAAAGCCTTTTGCTATTTCATCACACCACCTTACGAGGTCATGACCGAAGATGCCCGAAAACGTATTCAGGCGCTGGAAATGTTTTCAGAATTGGGCAGCGGATTCAACATTGCGATGAAAGATCTGGAAATTCGTGGTTCAGGAGATATTTTGGGAGGGGAACAGAGTGGCTTTATCAACGAAATAGGATTTGATACCTATCAAAAAATATTGAGTGAAGCTATCAATGAATTAAAAGAAAACGAATTTTCGGAATTATACGAGCAAAAGGAAGAAGACAAAAAGCACGTGAGCGATGTGAGTATAGATTCTGATTTTGAGTTGTTGTTTCCAGACGATTATATCAATTCAATCACAGAGCGATTGGCCTTGTATTCCAAACTTAACGAAGTGGAGGATGAAAAAGGTCTAGAGGCTTACCGTAAGGAGCTGGAAGATCGTTTTGGACCCTTGCCAGAGGAAGCAGAGCAATTGCTGACCAGCGTTCAGGTGAAGTGGCTGGCAGCAAGGCTGGGACTTGAAAAAGTGGTGATGAAACAGGGTAAGTTTGTAGGATATTTTGTTTCTGACCAGCAGAGCGGATTCTATCAATCCCCTGTGTTTATGAATATCATTAAAGCGGTGCAGAACAATCCTAAGCTTTTGCAAATGAAGGAAAAGCAAACCAGGGCTGGCCTGAGATTGTTGTTGACGGTCAACAATGCTCGATCGGTGGATCGGGTACTTCAAGTCCTGGAATTGATTGCGCCTAAAAAAGTCCAACCGGCAGAATGATAAAAGTAAATGCAATGAGTTGTAGATATCCCTTATCCTTCCGCAAATAGTTTTCTAGATGATCGCCGGCGATACGGAAAGACTTCCCCCTACAATTGGATTGAGTTGTTATTTCTCCCGTTGGTTGTGAATACCTCAGGTTCGTTGTGCCGCTGGGCTCTCCCGTTTGTCGTGATCCTCTTAAAGTCGCTTTCGCGAAAGCGGAATTAAGCTAACCATTGGGTCCAAGGTAACCTGGAAAGCACTACGATTAAAGCGAGGCTATAGAAAATGGCCAACATTTTAAATTTTCCCTGACTCACCCTTTTCTTTTTATGTTTAGAGTAACCGATGGTCAGCAGAGCTACGGCTATGATCATCATTAACGGATGTTCTAGAATCAGCAACCGTACAGCCGGAATTCCCATGGCACCCTCAACGTCCCATCTAGCTAAATTACTGGGTGTTACATATAATGCGATTCCTAGTAGTAGTTGGATATGAGTGACGATCAGGCCTACTAAAGCCAGACTAAAGTCTTTATTTCCAAATTCTTTTTTACCGAAATAACCTATCAGTGAATTGATCGTTGCGATCGTAAGAACGATGAGTAGTAAATAGGCCCATCCGGAGTGCGCTTTCAAAACAATAGTTTCTATTGACATAAAAAAGTATTTGATTCAAAAATACTCTAAAATCAAAAACCCTGCTCAAAAGTTGAGCAGGGTTCTAGAATTTTTTTGAAGGTTTAGCTTAGTTAAAGATATATCTAAGACCGACCTGCATTTGCCATCTTGAAGAACGTGTACCACCGTCATCTACTACTTCTATGCTATCATTGGTAAATGAAGGATTAAAGGTAAATTCTGGATCTGGACCTCCTTGCTCGGTAGTGATTAATCCTACCTCTCCAAAGTTGGGTACAAAAGTGCGCTCTCCCCAATCTTTATTCAAGAAGTTGGCTACGTTGAATAGATCCAAGGATAATTGTAGCGTATTCCTTTTATCTTTATTGGCTCCAGTATAAATGGAGAAGTCCTGTAGCACTTTCAAATCAATGCTGTGATTCCAGCTTGCACGGCTACCATTTCTCTCAGCATATTCACCTCTACGCTCGCTCAGGTAGTCATTATTCTCGATAAATGCATCCAAAGCTTCCCATTGCTGTTGGGCAGTAAAGATGGTGGCACCAGTGTCATCATCAAGAATTGGAACCAGATTAATTTCAGATTGGTTTCTCGGGATATAAATCAAGGCGTTGTCTCTTGAGTCATCACCTAACAAATCACGTCCCTCATTATAGATATAGGAGATACGCTGACCATTTTGACCTGTATAGAACAGTCCAAAACTAGTACGGATATTATCATTCCAATTGATTTCGTAAGTAGCGTTGGCAGTCACGCGGTGACCGGTTGCAAATAGATCATTACCGTTTCTGGCCGTGTTTTTACCATTAACGGTTACCACATTTCTCCACTGGCTACTGTTTTGAGAAGACGTACCTTCAAAAACCGACTTACCATTACCATAGGTATAGGCTACCTGCCCGCCAAAACCATTCTTGACTGGCTTGGTAAGACTGAAAGTCGCATTGTAAGACCAACCCTCATTGGTGTTAGTTCCTAAGTAGATATTACTGTATGTGTTGTCAATTCTATCTCTGTTCCAGTACAATCTGTCATCAGCGCCATTCAGGCTACCTTGTGGTCCAACTGTATTCAGATTTTCGTAAGTAACATTATTCAATGTTTCATTATAAAGGAAATCTGCCGAAGCAATCAATCCCCAAAGTTTCAATTTTTGATCGATTCCCAAGTTGTACTTCATTACTTGAGGTAGTTTAAATTCGGGAGCAAACAAGTCGATTTGACCTCCTAGTTGACCGCTGCCTGGAGCAGCGCCATTTCCGATAGGTTGGTTGTTTGGATCTCCTACAAAGAACACCTCGTCATTGTCAAAATCTCTTTCATCAACTCCACCTACAGAAACACCATTGTTGTTATAGGTACCACCTGGCCATACCAACGGAATTCTAGAGGTAAATACACCCATTCCTCCACGGATTTGTGTGCTGTTGTCTCCGTTGACATCCCAGTTAAATCCAACTCGAGGTGCAACATGGATTTGACTTTTGATTTCCTTTCCAACTCTTGCTCCTTGAAGATCTTTTCCTGCTGCTTCTAGCAAGGCTACAGTTCTAGTATTGAAGTCTTCATTCACTGTTCCTGTAGAGAAGAAAGGAACATCAAATCTTACGCCGTATGTCAATTTGAAGTTTTCAGTTAAATTCCAGGCATCCTGCGCATAGAGGCCTAACTGTGAATATTCAAAGGCAGCTGCAGCTGCCTGAATGTCGTCACCACCTACACCTGCTGGATCCAACAGTGAATAACTATAATCATAAGCATCGGCTGCTACATCATCGCTAGGATCTGCATTTAAATAAGTATTAAAGTCGGCAAGACTCAAGAATTGGTATTGTCCAAAGTTTTGACGTACAAATACGTTACGTACGTCAAAATATTCAAAGTTCCCACCAATGGTGATATTATGAGCACCTTTCTGAATATCAAAGTTGTTGGTCACGGTCAATACAGATTGTTCCAAGAGGTTGGCCGTAGAAAAAGCTTCTGAACCAAAAGTAATGCTACTGTTTTGGCCATCATCGATACTTACTCTGGGGAAAGGATTTCCTATAGGATCACGGTCATCATTCACTGTGGTATAACCAATGATCAAGTTGTTGGACAAGTTTCCTCCGTTGGTAGCTCTCCACTCAAAGGTAGTTGAGTTGGTTTCTGATGGAAAGAATATACCTGCATTTGCAAAATTGATGTTAGCCCTGTTACTGAGGCTAGGCGAGTTGGATTCCCCACGTACATAATTGTGCTTTAAAGTAAAGCTGTGCTTATCATTAAGGTTATAGTCCAGTCTGGCTAAGAATTTGTCAGAGACCAAGGTCTGGGTTCCGTCCTCAAAATTTCCAGGATCATAACCAAATGTGTCGATCAAGCCTTGTCTTAAGGTATTGAGCTCTGCTACTGTAGAGTTTCCAGTGTATCCATCGGCATCAAAAAAGCGCGGTGTTTCCTCATCTTGTCTTTCATAATTGACAAAAAAGAACAATTTATCTTTGATAATAGGGCCGCCCACACGTACACCGTAAAGTTGAGCACTGAATTCATCCAGTTTTTCTCTGTCCTCTACGTCAAAAGCTCCTGGAGTTTTTCCGGCCAGATCTTCATTTCTGTAGTATCCATAAACACTTCCAGAAAATTCATTAGTTCCTGATCTGGTGATAGCATTGATTGCACCACCGGCAAAACCAGATTGACGTACATCAAAGGGAGCTAGGTTTACGGAAAAAGATTCAATCGCGTCCAGGGAGATTGGATTAACGCCGATTTGTCCCCCATTGGTACCTGTTGACGATAGTCCAAACACATCATTGTTAACAGTTCCATCCACGTAAAAGGAGTTGTACCTGTTGTTTTGTCCGCCAAGAGAGATCGCGCCATCCTCACTTACGTCAGCTTGCGGAGTTTTTCTCAATAAATCCGAGATATTTCTGGTTGTGGTAGGAAGTGTGTTGATCTCACGGGTAGAGATATTGGTTTCAGTTCCAGTTTTTCCAGAATCAAAAATCCCATCCCTGACAGCATTAATGACTACCTGATCCAGAGCGTTGGCCTCATCAGCCATGGTTAAAGAAATGTTTTGGGACTCTCCCAGTTGAAGGTTGATGCCCTCCAAAACTTCTGTTTTTTTCCCTACATAGGAAATAGTAATGGTGTAGGGACCTCCAGCTCTCAAGTTATTGATACGGTAATACCCGTCAATATCGGTCGAACTTCCATAATTGGTGCCTGTAGGGTTGTGTACCGCTTGGATAGTGGCACCCAACAGGGGCTCATTTTCGGCCTCAAGGATACGACCGTTGATGCTTGAGGTGGTAACCTGCGCGCCAACTGCCATCGTACTCAGGAAAAGTCCGAGTGCAAATAGAAATTTCATGGTTCTGTTCATGTCAGAAAAAGTTATAGTTTGATTTTGCAAAAATACAGCCCAAATCAGCTTTTCTATATTAAGCCAATATTAAGATATACAATTGTTATCAACGCTATCTATCTGAACAACAGAGCCTTGTTATTTTTTGGAATAAAAACGTTGTAAAAGTTGGTCTGTACTGGCGTCATGATCGGTAGAACTCACATGTTCAATGTCGTGTAGAATAACGTCGGCAAGCACCTTTCCTAATTCCACTCCCCATTGATCATAGCTATAGATATTCCATATCACTCCCTCGGTAAAAATCTTGTGTTCATACATGGCTACCAGTTTACCTAGACTGCGCGGTGTTAATTCGTCAATTAAGATGGTGGTCGTAGGTTTGTTGCCCTCAAAAACTTTAAAAGGAACCAGTGTTTCAATTTCTTCGCCTGATTTACCTGATCTTATCAAGTCTTCATGAGCTTCAGCAGCCGTCTTGCCAAACATCAAAGCCTTGGTTTGAGCAAAAAAGTTGGCCATGAGCTTGTTGTGGTGGTCTGGATGGTCATATTTCGCTTTAGCGAAAGCGATAAAATGAGCAGGAATCAATTTAGTTCCTTGATGAATTAATTGAAAAAAGGCGTGTTGCGAATTTGTCCCTGGTTCTCCCCAAACAATATTTCCAGTTTGGTAGTCTACACGATCACCATTGCGATCTACGCTTTTGCCATTACTTTCCATAATCGCTTGCTGTAGATAAGCGGGTAACCTGTGGAGATATTGGGTGTAAGGGATGACGGCCTCACTCTCTGCGCCATAAAAATTGTTGTACCATATGGTGAGCAACGCCAGTTGGACTGGAATATTACGGTCAAAGGATGTGTTTTTGAAATGAGCATCCATACTCGCTGCTCCATCCAATAAGGCTTGAAAATTTGATGTACCTACACCTAAGGCAATGGACATTCCAACAGTACTCCACAAAGAAAATCTACCACCTACCCAATTGAACATAGGGAAAATATTCTCTCTATCAATACCAAATTCAACAGCACGATCAATATTACTGCTTACAGCAATAAAATGTTGAGGAACTGCATCTCTCCCCAATCGATCTATAAACCAATTGCGGATTGTAGTGGCATTAGTTAATGTTTCCTGAGTTCCAAACGATTTTGAAACAATCACAAACAAGGTGGTTTCAGGATTGATTTTTTTCAATACTTCTTCCACGTGGTCTCCTTCTACATTGGATACAAAGTGGAGCTCCATATCGTTTTTATAAGCCTGCAATGCCTCGTAAACCATTACTGGTCCTAAGTCACTACCGCCGATGCCTATGTTGACCACCGTATCAAAAGTTTCTCCTTTGTAGGTGGTTGCGCTGCCTTTGTGAACAGCATCCACAAATCCAAACATCTTTTGTTTACTGAGCTCTGCTTCTTTGACTTTTTCTTTTACAGCAGTTGGTGCGGTGTCTTGGTCTGTACGTAGAGCGGTGTGTAGAACGGCACGATCCTCTGTCGCGTTGATGCGTTCCCCTCCAAAATAACTTTGGATAGCCTGATCTAATCCGCACTCTTCTGCCAATGCATTCAAAGCAGCGCTGATTTCTGGAGTAATTAGATTCTTTGACAGATCTACAAAAAAGTCTTCATGGCTGATGCAAAATTCTTTGCCGCGTTCAGGATGGTGGATGAAGGCATCTCTCAGTTGGAATTCCTTCATATCTTGGAATAACTCGTGCAGCCTTTGCCAAGCATTTGTGGATGTTGGATTTATATTTTTCATAGTCTTGTACTGATTCTAAAGTATTGGATCTGCCTTGGCTTCCTTAAAGGGTAAGAGATCAATCTCCTCCTTAAGTGGAGCGATAAAGTCCATATAGACTTCCATTTGATCCTGAGGGAGTGGGTCAGCGCTGGGTAGATTTTGTCGATAAGGATCTACTTGTACGCCATTCACCCAAAAACGATAACACACGTGTGGGCCTGTTGCCAAACCTGTACTGCCCACAGTTCCTATGACCTGACCCTGTTTGACATGTTGTCCTACCTTCACTTTTCTTTTGGTCATGTGCAGGTATTGGGTGGAATAGGTACCGTTGTGCTTGATTTTTACATAATTCCCATTTCCGCCTGTATATCCTGATTTGGTGACTACCCCATTGGCTGTTGCAACGATAGGTGTGCCATATGCAGCGGCATAATCGGTTCCTTTGTGCGCTTTCCATCGTTTTTGGACAGGGTGGAATCTGCGTTTGGTAAAGCGGGAGGATATTCTTGAATAATTAACCGGCGCCTTGAGGAAAAAACTGCGCAGGGTTTTTCCATTTTCGTCGTAAAAGTCACTGGTACCCTTGATGCTGTCAGTGACGTAATCAAAGGCATAGAAAGGCGTGTCATCGGTTTCAAAAACGGCTACCTCAATGGCTTCTATCCCTGCATAAATACTATCATTGATGTATCTTTCCTGATAGATCATCTTGAATCGGTCACCTTTCTGAAGTTTGAAAAAGTCAATAGACCATTGGTAAACATCAGAGAGTTTGGCGATCGCACTTTGACCCAAACCTTCATCTGCCATGGCTTGCGATAGCGAACTTTCAATAATTCCGCTGGCTGTTTTTCTTTTGAAAGAAATAGGATGTTTATCTCGATAGGCGGCAAGGCTGTCCGTTAGTTTTACCACTATGTAATCCAGTTTACTGGGTTCATAAATAAAAGCCTCTGGTGTGTGTATGCTGTCCTTGCGCTTGAGGATTTTAAAAGGTTTCCCGGCCTGAATGCGTCTTAGATCATAGATTTCATTCAGCGTATTTGCTGTGTGAAAAGAGCTTTGCCCTTCCACCAAGTGATCTTTTATCAAATCGTCAAAAGTGTCACCACTGTGAACCGTATCCTTAAAAACCTCATATTCATTGAGGTCAAAGCCATACTTCATTACTGGTTCTACAATTTCTGGCTCTGTGACGGCTAGTTCCTGTTCCGTCTCAACGATTTTATCGTTTTTACAGGAAGCAAGCATCAATGTCACGGCTAGGCTGGCGATAAAGATTTTTTTCATTTCCTATTTTGTGTTTAATACATGATCTACCCACTGCTTTCCCCAGTTTTCATGTTCTTCAGAACTCCAAAGACTTGGGAAAAAGGATATTTTTTGAAAGCTGGGCGGTAAAAATTCCTTCCAGTTTGTTCCTCCTGTTGCCTGAACTGCTTTTCCTTCCTTCCTTAGGTACCGGTGGGCGGCACCCATATGCATCAACAACCAGTTGATATTGACATTTTGATCTAATGTCCGCAAAGCAGTTCTCAAATTTTCTGTTTGTTCTTCTTTGGGAAGATTCAGATAACGCTGATTCAGATTCGTTGATTGCACTTGATGCGCAATTCTTAAAAACCTTGGCGTATATCTTTTTTCAAACTGTTTCAGGGTCAGTGTTTTTTCTCCTGTGTGCATATCAATGCCACCTTTCTTCCAGTAAATCTGAGCAAAATAATCTTCTATGGAAAAGGCATTTGATAATTCAGGTTGATGGTTTTCGCTTTCGCGAAAGCGAGAACGCTTTGAAGCATGAACCAGGTTTTCCAGATCGGTACTGTAAAATTCAATCATTCTGAATTGTGCGCTCTGAAATCCACTGGCGGGTAACAAAGACATACGGAATTTCAAGAATTGCTCTCGCTCCATTCCTTTGATCATCACTTCAAAGGAGTTGATCAATACATTAAAATACCGATTGATACGCTTGACCTTTTCCTCAAAAAAAGCAGCAGTCAGGTGTTCGTTTTCAATGATCTGAAGTTGCTCGTGGATGATCAGCTTAAAGTAGAGCTCTGTTATTTGATGGTAACCGATGAAGATCATTTCATCGGGAAATTCTGTCGATGGTACCTGCAAACTCAACAAGGTATCCAGTCGTATATAGTCCCAGTAGGTGGTATAGGTGTCATAGAGCAATCCGTCCAGGTAGGACAACATATCTTGACCAGAGTGTTTGAACTTATCTTCCAGTAGAGAGATGCGCTCGGCTATTTCTGGACTTATTTCTTTGGACATCATTAAGTTTTGGAATGTGGCAAAAATACTAATACCCAGCGAGTCTGTCAATACTTTTTTAAGATTGTCTTAACGTATTAACACTATTTATCAGAGCCGAGGATATATGTTTCCAAAGTGAACTATTTTAAACCGTTCAATCTACCTGAATCTTGAAAGAGTGCTTCAGGCCTTTAAAAGCATCCAGGTCCGCAGTTAAGGACCCTACGGCAAGTTTTGCCTGTATTCTCAAAGGAATTTTATTGTCATCCTTAGAAATCCAAACGGTAAGACTTTCTTCTTCCCTGAAAACTCTTCCAGATTGTACATAGGGCCTGAATTGCAAGGCTTTTACCTTGCCAAATTTGGTTTTGATCGTCTCTTCCCCTAAGTATTTTAACTTAAAATCAAAGTTCTCCTTATCAAAAAACATAGGCAATTTGAATTCGTCGCCTTTTTCAAGTGACTCGATGTCCACGATATTGCGTAAGTGATAAAAAGCGCTGACCATGTCTTGGGTATTCGGTTGAATACTTTCTGTGGTTTTTTTCTTGTGCTTCTTGTCGTGAACCAGGGCAGTTCCCGCTTCATGATCAAAATCGATTTGAATGTCCTTGGTATGGCCGCCTTCATCAATCTTTCTGATGAACCTGTAAGGCTTTACCGTTTCCCGATCAATGTAAGTCTCATATTTGTCATCTACTTCAAAAAACAGATGAAGTAAGCCCGTAGATTTACCCGTTCCTTTGATGTGGTAGACAGGTTTCCCTTTTAATCTGGATTTGTTCACCTTCAGTTCTGCATAACTCGCATTAAACATGCCGTAATGGATGCGAAATTTAAACCACTCTCCCTCTTCAAATGCCTGTTGCTCATTATCAGTAATCGTACCTGGAGTAAAGGCTGTGGTCGTTGCAAAAACTGCTAGCAATAATAGTAATGTCTTTTTCATATCTTAAAACCGTAATACGTGAAATAGGTTTCACGCTATACCAATTACAAAGTCCATTCCATAATTATTTAACAAGTCAATGAAACCCTAAAGCGTGCCTCTTAAAGCTTGTTCTCTTTCTATGGCTTCAAATAAGGCTTTAAAGTTACCAACACCAAAGGATTGTGCACCCTTGCGCTGGATTACCTCAATAAACATAGTAGGTCGATCCACGATGGTCTTTGTAAATAATTGTAGAAGGTATCCTTCCTCGTCTCGGTCAATTAAGATACCATGCTTTTTGAGCACCTCTACGTCCTCGTCAATGTCGCCCACACGCTCCAGCAGGTCGTCGTAATATTCATCTGGTACGTATAGGAATTCGACTCCTCGTGACCGCATTGCACTCACCGTAGCTACTATATCATCCGTCGCTACTGCAATATGTTGTACACCTGGGCCATTATAGAAGTCTAAATACTCTTCGATTTGAGATTTCTTTTTTCCTTCAGCCGGCTCGTTGATGGGAAATTTGACCCTGCCGTTACCGTTACTCATCACTTTGCTCATCAAGGCAGTGTACTCGGTAGAAATATCATCATCGGCAAAGGAGATAATTTGGGCGAAGCCCATTACCTCACCATAAAACTTACACCATGTATTCATTTCATCCCAACCTACGTTCCCCACCATGTGGTCAATAAACTTAAGACCTACTGGCTCAGGGTTGTAGTGAGACTCCCATTTTTTGAACCCGGGTAGAAAAGTACCTTGATAATTCTTGCGTTCAACGAAAATATGAACGGTCTCCCCATAAGTATAGATACCAGATCGCACTACTTCACCGTGTTCATCGGTTTCCACTGTGGGTGTCATGAAAGGTTTTGCACCTCGTTTTCTTGTTTCCTCAAAGGCCTTTCGGGCATCTTCTACCCAAAGAGCAACTACCTTAACCCCATCACCATGCTCTTCAATATGCCGATTGATTTCACCGCCTTTTTGAAGGGGAGAGGTGAGAACAAGACGAATTTTTCCCTGCCTTAACACATAAGATACCCGGTCTTTTTTACCAGTTTCCAGTCCGGCATAAGCTTCGGATTGGAAACCAAAGGCAGTTTTGTAAAAATGGGCGCTTTGTTTTGCATTACCGACATAAAGCTCTACATAATCCGTTCCCAAAAGCGGAAGAAAGTCTTCTGCCTCGGTAAACATTTTTTTTAAGGAGTACTCTGTATTTTTAAGGTCTTTGAGGTTTTTTATTTCTGCTGGCATGATGTTATTTTTAATTAAGGCAATGGATTTTTTACATGTGATAGCTGGACTAGTTACCACATGGCTCTCAAGTGAGGTGAAATGTCCATTCGCTGAATATACATCATTCTATATACTATCTATTGGAACTTCTTCTATTTCAATGATCGGCTCTTTCATCATCTCCAAAGAGTCTTGGTCATCTTCCATATATTCCCAGTCATCATCAGTGGTTTCATAGAGGTCTTCTGTGGCCCCATCGTCATAATCGTCGTAAGCTCGATCTTGGAAATCCTTAAGATCAAACTTCCCATCCAAGGCTTGAGAAAAAACAGCGCCAAAGAAAATTAGCATGATCAACCAAAATAACACTGTCACTCCGGATAGAGCAGCACCTATAATTCCGATAATCTTACCCGCATTTACACTTTTATATGTATTGCGGCTGTAGCGTTCAGGGTCTGAACGATAAATTCTTATGGCCTTATTAGCCATTACCCAGGCGATGATGCTTCCCACCAAGGTCAAAATTGATAGCAGGCCATAACAAATGCAACCAATCAGGTATAGCACTAATGATATGATGGCTATAGTGAGCGCGGCCGGGTCGTTAACCAATTTTTCTCCTTCGTAGTCATAACGATAGGAGCGCTGGCCTGTTGGTGATCCGGGTTGTTGTTGCCCAGAATTAGTGTAATTGGGGTTGTTTTCTTGCACGCAGTATGAATTAGATTGCAATAATACTGATTTTGTTATTCCAACCAGCTCTTGTGGTAACTTTCGTCGGCGATAGACAAAGCTTCTTTTGTAAGCATCAGTGGCTTGAAGGTATCGACCATGACGGCTAGTTCTTCTGTTTCTTTTTTACCCAGACTGCGTTCTACTGCGCCTGGATGTGGTCCATGGGGTATGCCAGCTGGATGTAAACTGATGTGACCTGGGGCAATATCATTGCGACTCATGAAGTCCCCATCTACATAATACAAGACTTCATCACTGTCGATATTGCTGTGGTTGTATGGCGCGGGTATTCCATCTGGATGGTAATCGTATAATCGAGGGACAAAACTGCATACCACAAAGGCGTCTGTTTCAAAGGTTTGATGTACTGGTGGCGGTTGATGTATTCTACCGGTGATCGGTTCAAAATCGTGAATGGAAAATGCATAAGGATAATTGTAACCATCATAACCTACCACATCAAAAGGATGGGTGGCATAGATCATCTCGAACATATCATCCTGTTTTTTGATCTTCATCAGGAAATCGCCTTTTTCATCGTGGGTTTCTAAACTTTCAGGTCTCCTTAAATCCCTTTCACAAAAGGGTGCATGTTCCAATAACTGGCCAAACCAATTTCTATAACGTTTTGGGGTGTAAATAGGTCGCCTGCTCTCTACAATAAACAAGCGGTTGTCCTCCGTATCAAAGTCAATTTGGTAAATAATACCTCTCGGAATTAACAGATAATCTCCGTATTTGAACGTAAGATTCCCCAAATGTGTTTTCAGGGTTCCAGTGCCCTTATGTACAAATAGCAATTCATCCGCGTCACTATTTTTATAAAAATAATCGGTAATGGATTGTTGGGGTGCAGCGAGAATGATGGCAACATCGCTATTGACCAAAATAGTTTTGCGGCTATCCAAATAATCTGCTTCAGGTTGAATATCAAAACCTCTCAATTTGTAGGATTTGATGTGGTTTTCCAGCGCAATTTCAGGTTTAAGGCTGTATTGATGGCGTATCTCCTTCACCTGTGTGGGGCGGTGTTCATGATACGAATTGGTAGACATTCCATCAAAACCGATGGTGCCAAACAATTGCTCAGAATACAAGCTACCATCTGGCTTGCGAAATTGGGTATGTCTTTTGGGAGGTATCTTCCCCAATTGGTGATAAAATGGCATGGACTGTCAACTTTGGTCTAAATTTCGGAAATTTCTGGCACCATTCCATGTGAATTCATGTTTTTTTATGGAGGACCATTATCTTAAAAGCAGATGCTCTTTCTATCCTTTAAGGTTTTTGAAATCACAAGAAACATTGACACTTTTCGCTTTAAGCGAAATAGTACACTGCAGAATAAAGCCGGAGTCTAAAAACGATATCCCAATTGCACAAAGAATTGCCCGTCATCCTGTTGCGGACTGAAGCTGTATTTCAATTTAATAGGTCCCAAAAAGGTCTCGATGCCATATCCCAAGGCATATCCGACATACTGCGCCTGGGTAAACCAGTCCCTGCGCTCAAAAAGGTCATCACTCACGTTGGCCAGATTAAAACCAAAACTTAGGTGGTTTTTTTTGAAAATCTCATAGTCGATCTCAGCCCCTGCATTGAGCATCGTATCTCCACCTAGGCTGATAAAGTCATAACCGTAAAAAGGAACTATATTATTAATGCGCCTGGCACCGTATCCTCCTAAGTAGAAATCCAAGGAAGAATTATTATGCTGCCCAATACTGATGCCCAGCATGGCATCCAACGCTAAAGTCCATTTACCCGCACTAATTGCTCTACCCACTTCAATCTGTGCTATCGAGAATTCATTAAAATCATCCCCGAATTCGGTGTTAAAAAGATACAAGTGAAAGTCTGTCTGCACCCACCAGCCGCTGTTAGGAAACTGCGCATTGTCGTATGAATCCAACAGAATTTTACCGTAAATGCTACCTAAGGTTCCATCTGAAAAATACGTGCGGTCGTTTTCTAAATCATTGGTTTCAAGTGTTTCGGTAAATGCGGTAAGCGATTTAATTTCAGCTCCTGCAACAAGATTAAAGGATTTTGCGAGACTCGTTTGAAGATAAAACTGCTGGGTCCAATCCCGGTATTGAATTTCGATAGAATTGACCCCAAGTGGCACACTATTATTGATATCCTCAACCAATGAAGCCCGAATGTCTTGCTCGAATTTTACAAATTCGCTGTGGAGCCCAATAGACCAATATCGTCCTTTATCAATGTAGTAATCAAAGTTGTACCGAATGTTATCGCCCACGATAAAGTCGGCAGATACAATATCATTGTCAAATAGAACATTCTTCCGGCTCAAATTAACCAGTGCGGCGCTGCGTAGCAATTCGTCATAATGCAGTCCAAGTCTAAGATAATTTCGTACATCGCTTTCTTCTACCCTAATCTCCAAAACGGTACCCACTTTCTTTTCTAAAATTTCGTAATTAATTTTTTTGAAATTATTGGTCGCTTGCAGGTTGTTGATACCATTATTGATATCCTCATAGGCCACCATTCCGGGTGTTTTAATTTTGAATCGCCCCTTGATGAATGATCGTGAGTAATTCTCATTACCGGTGATATCCAGATACTTCAAATAGATACTATCCTGGGCAATATTGGTCAATTCTGGTTTTTGGTAATTCCTTTGCCTGTAGGCTTTGAGTTGATTTATTTTTTTTGAAGTTGCGGTGAACCCACGTTGAATGATTTTATTTCCTTGATCAAAAGACACCACGCTGAATTCTGAGATATCTGGAGCGATATAAATATCAGTTTTTGGGATCTTTTGTTCCATATCGTGGATGGTACGAAAATTATTGATCTGAGTAAGAATATCTAATGCTCCATTTAGTTCGTCTAATGTTCTGAGGTCATCTTGAACATCTACGCCAATAATAATATCCATTCCTTTGGCCCGTAACTTCTCAACTGGGTAATTGTCGGTTACTCCACCGTCAATTAACAATCGGCCATCGATCTCTACGGGGGCAAATAGGGAAGGTAAAGCACCGCTAGCATTCACTGCCCTGGGCAAATATCCAGAGTCTAATACCACTTCCTCACCAGTGGTAACATCCGTAGCGATACAGAAAAATGGGATGGGCAAATTTTCAAAATTGTCAATTGACTTAACATTGGACAATAAGCGGGAAAGCAAATTGTAAATATTTTGTCCCTTGCTCAAAGATGAAGGCAGTTGTACTGAAAAATCCTTGAAAGGTAGGGTGACGGCATATCTCTCGTTCTCCCTACGTTCATAAAAGGTTTTCGCTTTTCTAGGGATATCGTCACTGATAATATTATCAAAATTTATGGTCTGGAATATAGAATCCAATTGCTGGCCTGTGTAGCCAGAGGCATATAGAGAACCTACAATTGCGCCCATACTTGTCCCGGCTACATAATCCACCTCTATACCCAGAGAATCAATGACCTTCAGTGCGCCTATATGTGCCAGACCCTTGGCTCCTCCACCCGACAAAACAAGACCAATCTTGGGGTCAGATTTTTTTATTGGACGAATCGTAGCTGTGCTATCCTGTTGAGCGCTGGCAACACTTGCGCAAAACAACAGCGCAATGAAAAAAAGGGGTTGTATGTTATTCTTCTTCTGCATTGATATAAAAATCAATAATTTTCTGTGCCTTGGACGGGCCTATAACTTCCGCAAGTTCTTTTTTTTCAGCCGATTTGATCCGTTTGACGCTCCTAAAGTTTTTAAGCAGTTCAACCGCCGTTTTTTCTCCTATTCCAGGGATCTGGTCAAGCTCGGTTTCGATGGCCTGCTTACTTCTTTTGTTCCTATGATGAGAGATACCAAATCTATGGGCTTCATTTCGCATCTGTTGGATCACTTTTAGACTTTCAGAACGTTTGTCCAGGTATAAAGGTACGGGATCGTTGGGGTAAAAAAGTTCTTCCAGTCTTTTGGCAATGCCGATGATTGGAACCTTGCCTCTTAGCCCAAGTCTTTCTAGGGCAATTACACCGCTGGATAGTTGACCTTTTCCACCATCAACGATCACCAACTGCGGTAGGGGTTCATCTTCCTCCATCAACCTTCGGTAACGTCGGTAAACCACTTCTTCCATGCTGGCAAAATCATCTGGTCCTTCTACCGTTTTGATATTAAAATGCCGGTAGTCCTTCTTGCTGGGTTTACCATCCTTGAATACCACACAGGCAGCGACCGGATTGGTTCCCTGGATATTGGAATTGTCAAAACACTCCATATGCCTGGGTTCTTCATCTAATCGTAAATCAGCTTTCATTTGTGCCATGAGTCGGTTCACATGTCGGTCAGGATCCACGATTTTAATGGTTTTAAACTGCTCTTGTCGGAAGAATTTGGCATTGCGCTCAGAGAGTTCGACCACCCGCTTTTTATCACCTGCTTTAGGGATGGTGACCTTGAGATTTTCTCCTAAATTCACATGAAATGGAACATATATTTCTGTGGACAGGGAATCAAACCTATTGCGTATTTCTACGATGGCCAGCTCTAGCAATTCCTTGTCTGATTCATCCAATTGCTTCTTGAGTTCCATAGTATGGGATCTGGTGATGGCGCCGTGGTTGATTTGTAGATAATTCACATATCCTGCGGCCTCATCGCTAGCGATAGAAAACACATCCACGTTTGAAATGGTGGCATTGACTACGGTAGATTTGGCTTTGTAGCGCGTCAATACATCCAATTTGTCTTTGATGCGTTGAGCGTCTTCAAATTCCATGCGTGAGGCGTGTTCCTGCATTAATTCTGTAAAATATTGCACGGCATCCTTAAAGTCTCCTTTTACAATGCCTCTGATCGCTTCTATATTGCGGTTATAGGAAGTCTCGTCTTGCAATCCCTCACATGGTCCTAGGCAATTTCCGATGTGATATTCCAGACACACCTTGAATTTCCCTTCCTTTATTTTATCCTGCTGCAGATCGTAGTTGCAGGTGCGTATGGGATATAAGGTTTTTACCAGCTCCAATAAAGTTCGGACAGTCCGAACACTGGTATATGGCCCAAAATATTCACTGCCGTCTTTGATCATTTTGCGGGTGAGAAATATTCTGGGAAAACGTTCTTTCTTGATACACAACCAGGGATAGGTTTTGTCATCCCTGAGCATGATGTTATACCTGGGGTTACGGCTCTTGATCAGGCTATTTTCCAACAGGAGGGCATCAGTCTCTGTATCCACCACAATATGCTCGATGCGGTGAATATTCTTTACCATAGTCTTGATACGGAAACTATCGTGACTTTTGTTGAAATAGGAAGCTACTCTCTTTTTCAGCTTTTTAGCCTTTCCTACATATAACAACCGGTCTTTTTTGTCATAATATAGATAAACGCCTGGCGATAAAGGCAGGGTTTTGATCTGTACCTCAAGCGGTGGTGATTCCATAGCAAGGTAAAGATAGGGATTGTTTTGGGTACGCTTTCGCGAAAGCGAAATTTTATACCTCAGATCAATTGATCGATCAATCTCAAGACGATCACCGTGTTTTGGCGCACTAGTAAAGTCAAGCCATCTAATCATGGCTAGTTAAAACAGGCTTATTTTGTAAATTGCGCCCGCATGCAAGCCGAACTGATGAAAAAATACCCCTTGAAATTTGAACCTATCTTCCAATATCGCATCTGGGGAGGAACCAAATTAAAAACAGATTACGATAAAGAATTTCAAGGAGACAATATTGGTGAATCATGGGAAATCAGCGCGGTACCTGGAAATGAAACCAAGGTCAGCAATGGGGATTATAAAGGTAAAACCTTGAACGACCTCATTGCAGATTTTGGAACAGAATTGTTGGGGGAACGTATTGATCAACAATATGAGGGAAAATTTCCCTTACTGATCAAATTTATTGATGCCAAAAAACCATTGTCCATTCAAGTACATCCCAGCGATGACCTGGCCAGGCAGCTTCATGGATCTTTTGGTAAAAATGAGATGTGGTATATCATGCCTTCCTTTGATGATGCAAGTATTATTGTAGGCTTTAACACAGATGTTGATGAAGCTGATTATCAAAAGCTGATACAGGAAAAACGTCTTCCAGAGGTGCTCAATGAGATTCCTGTGAAGGAAGGTGATGTATTTTACATCCCTACAGGAAGGGTGCATGCCATAGGAAGTGGCGTGGTGCTCGCAGAAATCCAACAATCTTCTGATGTTACCTACAGGATTTATGATTATGACCGTAAGGATGCACGTACTGGTCAGAAGCGTGAATTGCATACCGAACTCGCCTTGAAGGCTATAGACTTTAATAGGCCTGACCAATACCATACAGATTATTTAAAGAAGCCTAACCAGCCCAATTCTTTGGTGCAATCTTCATATTTTAAAACCAACTTCTGGTCGCTCAATGGCCGAATCGACAGGTCTTTGGATATACTGGATTCTTTTGTGATTTATATGTGCGTCAAGGGAAGCGCCACCTGTCATTATCAAGATAAAACTTATGCTTTGTCTCTGGGACAATGCTTATTGCTGCCTCATGGGGTAAAAGATATTACCTGGGAGGCCAAGGCAGCAGATTTAATTGAGATTTACTTGTAAGCGTCCCGATTTACTCCTTTTGATCAAGGCTACTTTATTAAATTCCTAACGTAATTCAAGCAAAAACCATCGTATTTTTAAAATAAAAATCATGGCCAGTTTTAAAGAACTCACCAACGGAGATGCCCCTGTTTTAATCGATTTTTACGCCACTTGGTGTGGGCCTTGCCAGACCATGTTACCTGTATTGGATCAGCTGAAAAAAGATCTAGGTGATCAAGTGCGCATACTCAAAATCGATGTTGATAAGAACCAGGCGCTCGCCCAAAAATTTGCCATCAGAGGTGTTCCTGCTTTTATGATCTTCAAAAATGGTAAGCAGGTGTGGAAAGGTGCTGGTGTACAACCGTTGAGCGAACTCAAACAAAGGTTGCTGAGTGCCTGATCGTTAAGTTTTTAAAACCGGTACCCTTTTTGAACCGTTGGACTTTCAACAATTACCGTTCGTCATAATTTGCTTTCTAGCGTGAGTCATAGCCTATAGATTTGAATTGATCTTTAAATTTATATCCATGAAAAATTTCACCCAAAAATGTATTTGGATCGCCTTTATCTTGGCATCCTTTTTTAGTCAAGCCCAAGATTTCGTCGGACCTTGGAACGGCAGCATCGGTGGTTTACCGTTGGTTTTTGAAATCACCAAAACCAGTGAGGGTTACGAGGGCAGCATGCAAAGTCCTAAACAATCTGAGGCCTATTTTCCACTGGACAAGGTAGAAGTAAAGCAGGATAGTATTTTTTTGGAGCTCAATTCCTTTAAAATCAAATATAAAGGTAGTCTTTCGGGTGATGAGATTAAAGGTTTTTTTAATCAAGGACCAGGTGGCCAGCCGTTAAATCTTCAACGTGGTAACTACACCGTCAAAGAACCAACCAGACCTCAAACACCCAAAGCACCATTTCCTTATCAAATAGAAGAAGTGGTTTTTACCAACAGTGCAGCTAACGGTATCAAGCTGGCAGGAACCTTGACCCTTCCTCAAAACAATAATCAGCCACCGGTAGCTATTTTGATTTCTGGTTCTGGACCACAGAACCGCAATGAGGAAATTTTTGGGCATGAACCTTTCTGGGTTCTGGCCGATCACCTGACCAGACAGGGTATCGCAGTATTGAGGTTTGATGATCGTGGCGTAGGGGAAAGTGAGGGAACTCAAGCCGGTGCTACGAGTGCAGATTTTGCCACAGATGTAGCTGCGGCTATTCAATTTCTAAAAGCTAGAAATGATGTCGACGACAAGGCAATCGGATTAATTGGCCATAGCGAGGGCGGATTAATCGCACCGATTGTCATGGCGGCACAACCAGAAGATGTTGCCTTTTTTATATCGCTGGCAGGACCTGCTATAAAAGGTGATCAGGTATTATTACCACAAATGAGAAAAAGCGCAGCCCTTCAAGGCGCACCAACTGTCGAATTGCAAGCTGAGATGGATTTGATGGAGCAAATATTTAAGCACATGAATTCCTCACCTAAAGCCACGGATGAAGAGCTGCAAAAGGATTTGATAAAAATGATTTCCCAGCGCAGATCTGCTTTACCAGAAAGCCTTCAGCCTAAATACAACGACACCTATATTGAAAAGTTTGTCAAAGAATTTTCATCCCCATGGATGCGCTTTTTTCTTGCCTATGATCCACAGCCGAACCTGGAGAAAATCACTGTTCCCACGCTAGTACTCAATGGCTCACTGGATTACCAGGTGATTGCATCTGATAACCTGCCTGGTTTTGAAGTCGCTTTCGCGAAAGCGAAACTCAAAGACTACAGCATCAAAGAACTCCAAGGTCTCAACCACCTTTTTCAACGTGCAGAAACAGGTGGAAGCAATGAATATGCACTTATTGAGCAAACCATAGATCCCTCGGTCTTACAACTTATGACCGAATGGATCCATAGCAGATTCAATTGATTATTTTAGGATTACCTTGCTTGATATCCTTGCGATGCTAAAATTGATCCTTTGTAGTACAAAATTGTTGTCAATCCACTCATGAAATTATCACAGAAGCATTTATACTGGTTGCTACAGGTACTAGGATGGGGAATACCATTTGGCCTGAATGCGGTCGCAAAAATTTGGATTGATAACCGCTTGAGCCACTACTATATTTTGGTGGAAAATGCGTCTATCATCATTTTGGGGATAGTGACTTCCCATAGCTTGAGATTTTTATGTAAAAATTGGATAGGATGGCCTGGTGAATGGAGTTGGATTAAATTGATAAAAACTGTGCTGAGTTTATTGGTGCTCGGATTCGTACTGACTTTTCTGATAGAATATGTATGTGGCTGGGCGTATGGTTATTTTGAACCTGAACAGTTGAATCGCAATCTTTCCCAATATGTCATTGCCTATATCAATACGGTGATTTACCTGGTATTGTGGTTGGCATTATATGTGGCCATTACCTATTTTCTACGTAGTCAGGAAATGAAGTGGGAACGATTACGGTTAGAAAATATGGCCAAAGAAAGTCAGCTCAACACGCTTAAAGGACAGGTCAATCCACATTTTATGTTCAATAGTTTGAACAACATCAGGGCGCTGATGTTAGAAGATGTAGACAAGGCAAGAGATATGCTGACCCAGCTTTCAGAAATGTTGAGGTTTTCGCTTACGCGAAATAATCAAAACCTGGTTCCTTTGAAAGAGGAATTAGGAATAGTGCGCAATTATATTGCTCTGGCCAAAATACACCTGGAGGATCGCCTGGCGTATGACGAAAATATTGAGGAAGGTCTTCAGACGGTTGATGTTCCACCCATGCTGTTACAAATGCTGGTGGAAAATGCAGTCAAACACGGAGTTTCTGAGCTCACCGCAGGAGGTTCAATAGTATTAAATATAGCAATCGTAGGAGATCAAGTAAGTATTAGATTGACCAACGATGGCCAGCTCAGGCAGGATACTCAGGGGACTCAGGTGGGCGTGAATAACATCAAAGAGCGTTTGCGTCTTATTTACGATGGTAAAGCTTCCTTCCATTTGGAAGAGCAAGAGAAAAAGGTAGTGGCCAGCGTCTTAATTCCTATCTCATGAAAGATGTTAAAGCCATTATAGTTGAAGATTCGCGTTTGGCCCGCAATGAGCTTAAACGACTGATCAAAGCCTATCCAGAAATCGAGTTAATTGGCGAGGCCGAAAACGCTGACCAAGCCCTAGAAATAATGAAGAGTGAGCGACCCGACCTTATGTTTTTGGACATCCACCTTCCTGGTCGAGATGGCTTTGAATTATTGGAATCGGTGGACTGGGTACCTAGCGTAATTTTTACAACCGCCTATGATGAATATGCAGTCAAATCCTTTGAATACAACGCATTGGATTACTTGTTAAAACCTATCAGTGCTTCGAGATTCCAGAAAGCCATTGAAAAGGCTTTAGAGAATATTAATGATTCAGAAAGTATCCAGAAATCGGAGATGCTGGAAGCTCACAGCAAATTATTTATCAAGGATGGGGAGCGATGCTGGATGGTTAAGGTAGGAGAAGTGAGTCTTTTTGAAGTGGAAGGTAATTACACAAAGGTTTACTGGGGTGCGCAATGCCCCATGATTTATAAATCACTGCACCAAATAGAAGAGCGATTAGATGACGCCATGTTTTTTAGGGTCAATCGGCAGCAACTCGTTAATTTAGAGCATATCGATAAAGTGGATCCCTATTTTAAAGGTAGCTTCAAAATCAAACTTAAAAATGGTTCGATCGTCAAGGTTTCCAGAAGGCAGGCCGTTATTCTGAAAGAAAAGTTTGGTATTTGAAATTCAACACTAGTTTCACATCATTAGTTTTCAACCATTAACCGCATTTTCACAATAGGCGTCCCCTAATTTTCTTACATTGAGGGCATGGAAGAAATACCCTCACACCCCAAACAAAAAAATGTTTATGGAAATCCGCTGATTTCCTGTTGTACAGATCCGATGACTGGATATTGGCGTGATGGTTTTTGCAGGACTGCCTTAGAAGATCATGGTACGCATGTAGTTTGTGCGGTGATGAACAAAGAATTTTTGGAATTTACCAAATCCAAGGGTAACGACCTATCTACACCAAATCTGAGGTATAATTTCCCAGGATTACAGGAGGGCGATCAATGGTGTCTTTGCGTGATGCGATGGGTAGAGGCAGAAAAAGCAGGCAAAGCACCAAAAATTTATTTAAAAGCTACTGCAATTCAGGCATTAGAGCACGTAAGCCTGGATACTTTGAAAAAATATGCTATCGATGAGTAGAGGTTTTGTCAAAGAAGGGGACCAAGAAGAACCTGTCATCATCCCGCAACGTGCAGTACTACCAGATCAGGTGATCAATTATGTGACTCCGCAAGGATATCAAGCACTTAAAGAAGAGCTCGATCAATTGGAACATGATTTCAGTCATATCGTTGAAACCAATGAAACAGAACGTAGACGGGTCCAAACTTTAATTTCAGGCAAAATTCAACTTTTAAAAGAGCGTTTGGCCAGTGCCAGACCAATTGACTTGCAGGAACAGCCCCAAGGGGAAGTGAGATTTGGGGCGAGGGTTAGTTTATATAATGCTGCGATAAAGAGCAAACAGGTATTCACCATTACTGGAGTCGATGAAGCTAATGTCAATGAGGGAAAAATCGCTTTTACCACACCCATCGCCAAAGCCTTGATGGGCGCCAAGGTTGGCGAAACCGTCGAATTTAAATTAGGGAATGAAGTAAGACTGTTAAGGGTCGATGAAATTGATTACACTTACGTGAAAGACTAATCCACTGGTCATTCCCTATAAATCCTTATAAAACACCTCATTTCTTTTATTTAGAATGATTTTTAATTGATCCGTTCGAACCTTATCTTTGTCGTCTCTAACAATTGTAATGAAGATAGAAAAGAAAGACGTGCTCAAGGCCTTAGAAAGCCTTTCTGTACCAGGAGAGGGTCAAAACATGGTGGAAAGCGGCGCCGTTAAAAACGTATTGGTTTTTGGTGAAGAAGTGGTAGTAGATATCACTATTAATAATCCCAGTCTTCAAGCTAAAAAAAAGGTGGAAGTGTCCATCTTAAAGACAATCCACGATCAAGTTCACCCCAAAGCCGAGGTAAAAGTCAACCTTAAAGTTGAGGTGCAACAAACCGCTGATAAGAAACCTGAAATCAAAGGAAAACCTATTCCAGGTATAGATAATATCGTAGCGGTCGCCTCTGGTAAAGGAGGTGTAGGAAAATCTACTGTTACCGCCAATATTGCGGTATCGCTAGCAAAAATGGGATTTAAGGTAGGTTTGTTGGATGCTGATATTTATGGTCCTAGTGCGACGATTATGTTTGATATCATCAACGAGCGACCTCTATCTGTTACTGTTGATGGTAAATCAAAAATGAAACCAGTAGAAAGTTATGGAGTTAAGGTGCTTTCCATTGGATTTTTTACCCAACCCGATCAGGCGGTAGTATGGCGAGGCCCAATGGCTGCCAAAGCGTTGAACCAAATGATTTTTGATGCCGCGTGGGGAAATCTAGATTTCCTGCTCGTGGATTTACCACCAGGAACTGGAGATATCCACTTGAGTATTATGCAATCGCTTCCTTTAACCGGTGCTGTCGTAGTTTCTACCCCACAAAATGTTGCACTGGCTGATGCACGTAAGGGAGTGGCCATGTTTCAACAGGAAAGTATCAATGTACCTGTTCTAGGTATCGTAGAAAATATGGCTTATTTCACTCCACCAGAATTACCGGATCACAAATATCATATTTTCGGTAAGGATGGTGCCAGACATTTGGCCGAGGACTTGAAGGTGCCTTTCCTAGGAGAATTACCGTTACAACAGAGTATTAGAGAAGCTGGGGACGTAGGTCGTCCAGCCGCCATGCAAGAGGGAACGGATATAGAAAAAGCCTTTGAGGAAATTACAAGAAATGTGGTTTCTGAAACGGTAAGGAGAAATGATGCCTTGCCGCCTACCAAAGCCATACAGATTACGACCATGGCGGGTTGCAGTGCCGTAAAAAAATAATATGATGACTGGAGCAAAACTTACCGCAGCAGTAGAAGCAGGTCTGGAAGAAATCCGCCCCTTCTTACAACGGGATAATGGAGATATTGAATTAGTTTCCATTAAAGATGATAAAGATGTGACCGTGAGACTTTTAGGAACTTGTGTGGGATGTCACGTCAATCAAATGACCCTCAAGTCAGGAGTCGAGCTGACGATTAAAAAACATGCTCCGCAAATTCAGACTGTCACCGATATTTCAGGTCAAGAACTGGCAGAGGACTATCGTGACCAATTGGACGACTGATTTTCTAGACTTTTATTGTTTGCGGAAGAGATAATCCTTGAAAAGATGATCGCTGTCTTCAAATATTTCTTCTATTTCTAGTGAAGCTTGTTCAGCGAGCCATTCCACGGTAGGATCGTCGTATTTCTGAGAGATCTCTGTATGAATAGTCTCCCATTGTCTGAAATCAATATTCAAATTTAACTTCTCTAATCGCACTTTACAGGCTTTGGTGGCGATAAGGTAACTTTTGGCTGTTCCGGACTCTGGATCATAGGCCTCCCAATGTTCAAAGATTTCGACTGGAAAGTCAGCACCGAATTCCCGATTCAATCGATGTAACAGATTACGGTTGAATTCTTGGGTGACGCCAGTTGGGTCTGCATAGGCAGTTTGTATAGTCAACGGGTCTTTCTTCTGGTCAAATCCCATAAATAACAAATCTGCCGGAGACATGCTCTCCTGAATTTCATGCAAGAATTGAATCGCTGCTTCGTGTTTAAGGTTACCGATATTGGACCCCAAAACCATGATCACCTTTGGTCGGGCATTGTAGCTAGACAGCTCTTTTAGCACCTTAAAATAGGTGCCTTGTTCCGGCTGAATCTCTAGTTCAGGCCATTCTGCTGTCAACCTTTCAGCCAAATCATCTAAAGCGTGTTGGCTGATGTCTATTGGAATATAAGTAAAATTGGTCTGGTGGTTAATTAATTCGCTCAGTAAGACTTTTGTTTTTTTTCCGTCACCAGCACCCAACTCGATCAGATCAAAGCCTTTGTCATTGCCAAATCTTTTGCGTAAGTCTGGGGCGTACCGCTCCATAATATTATACTCGGCATTGGTGAGGTAATATTCAGGGAGCGCCATAATCTGCTGAAATAAAGCATCTCCTTTATCATCATAAATGTATTTTGAACTTAGAAATTTGGGCGAACTCGTTAGTCCTTTACGGACGTGATCTTCAAATTCCTGTTGAAAGGATTCCTGTTTTGTCATAAAGATTGGGCCAATCTCAGGCTAGTGAACTGCCAACGCAGTGGTGGATGGAAAAAATTTCTATAGGTGGGTCTGGTGTGAAGGGATGCCGTGGCTATCGATCCGCCTCTCAGGACTTTTTGATTCACCATGAACTTACCATTATATTCTCCCAAAGCACCTTCTGGTTTTTGATAATTGGGATAGGGTAGGTAGGCACTTTCTGTCCACTCCCATCTCTTGCCATGATTAAAGTTAGATTGGGCCACTTCCCACTCAAATTCAGTAGGTAATCTCATGCCTTTCCATTGTGCGTAGGCAAAAGCCTCATAATAGGAAATATGGGTAACAGCTGCCTCACTATCAACGGGTCGAGTACCACTCAAAAGATATTGCTCCCATTGGCCTTGGCTATTGTGCCAATACATAGGACTATCAATCTTATTCTTTTTTACCCAATCCCAGCCTTCTGTATGCCAAAGCAATACCTTCTCGTAACCACCGTCTTCCATAAAATCTAACCACTCACCATTGGTTACCAGCTTTTTGGAAATCTCGTAAGCTTCCAGAAAGACCCGATGTTTAGGCTTTTCATTGTCGTAACAAAATTTGTCACCTCCATAGCCGACTTCATAAATTCCTTCTGGGATGGATATCATGGAAGCCGGTGTTGGTTCAAAGTATTCTTCATCCCCGGTCTTACCGTACATCGGCAACAATGGATTATGTCCCAGAATATATTTAATATCAGTAAGCAATAATTCCTGATGTTGCTTTTCGTGATGGATACCTATTTCCAATACAGGTAACCAATCCTCAGAAAAATGATTGCGTATCAAATCGGCCATGTGTTCAGTTACATGGCTGCGGTAGGCATAAATTTCTTCTACGCTGGGTCGGGAAAGGTTTCCCCTATCGGTGCGCACCACACGTTTGCCGACACTTTCGTAATAACTATTGAATACGTAGGCATATTGATCATGATATCTGGTGTATCCAGGTAGGTAAGGATCCAAAAGAAATTCTTCAAAAAACCAGGTGGTATGACCTAGGTGCCATTTGGGAGGCGACACATCTACAATAGGTTGCACCACATAATCCTCTGTTTGGAGAGGTCGACAAATCAATTCGGTCTGGGCTCTGGTATCAGAAAAAAAGCTTAGAAAGGATGCCTGGGTTGCCATGTATTTCAAAAGTAGGATGTTTTTAGGTTTTCCGCTTTCGCGAAAGCGTTAACCTCTCGTTAAAGCCTATCTACTTGATGAATATGTGCATTAATCAATGGAATATTTTTCCTCGATGAATATTTTTTAGCGGGATAAATACATTTCAATGATCCATTTCTTATTCCCACCCATCTGAATAGTCGCGGTTTTCCAAAATCCTATTTTCCCTGGGATCTCGATGTCTGGTCAGGTAGCGAACGAGAAAAATGACAAGGGTGGTAAAAATAGCCAGCCCTAAAATTACTGCCCCTATTACAATCAGCCGAACCGTTCCCCTTAATTCCTTTTCTGCTTTTAGCTGCTCTCTTCTCTTCTGAATGGCCTGATGACGTCGGTCCCTATCTGATATGATTTCATTTTTTCGGGTGACTTGTTGGGCAAGTTGGGCCGCAGTCAAGGGACGGTGGATGACTGTTTTTGGTTTGCCCAAAAGATTATTGGACAATGGCATGATTGTGTAATGAGCATTGGCCGGTCCAATAATGAAGTCTTTGCGTTGTATTTGACGATAAAATAATTCGCTGACACTAGAATCTCTGATCTCCACCAAAAATTTCTTGATAGATTTGTGTGCCACCCAGCTTACCTTGACCTGATTGGGTTGGTCAGTATCTTCTGCCCGCAATCTTTTCACGTAAAAACGATCTGACATTGGAAAACTGATGGTATCTACCTCACGATATCCAGCGTAAGGATCCTGCGCAGTCGCTTGAGCTTGGATTGCACTCATTAAAAAAAGCACAATGACTATGGCCTTGTTCATATTGACTGACTTAGACCGCCACAACGCCTTTGATGGCCGGATGCGGATCATAATTTTCCAGCTTAAAGTCTTCGTAGGTAAAATCAAAGATATTTTTGACGGATGGGTTCAGTTGCATGGTAGGCAATGGCCTGGGCGCTCTGGTTAATTGTAATTCCACCTGTTCCCTTAAATTATTGTAAATGTGAACATCCCCAAAACTGTGAATGAAGTCACCGTATTCATAACCACAAACCTGGGCCATCATCATGGTTAACAAGGCATAACTTGCAATGTTAAATGGCACACCCAAAAATACATCAGCACTGCGTTGGTATAGTTGACAGCTCAGTTTGCCATTGGCCACGTAAAATTGAAAAAAGGCATGACAAGGGGGCAAGGCAGCTTTGCCGTTAGATACATTCTCGGCAAAACTTTTGCTAGTGTCTGGCATAACACTTGGATTCCACGCAGTGACCATCATTCTTCTACTGTCTGGATTGGTTTTTAAGGTATGTATCACTTCTTTAATCTGGTCGATTCCCTCGCTGTTCCAGTTTCGCCATTGGTGTCCATAAACAGGACCTAGGTCTCCGTTTTCATCGGCCCATTCATTCCAAATGCGTACGTTGTTATCTTTTAAATATTTGATATTGGTATCACCAGACAACAACCATAATAATTCGTATATAATGGATTTTAGATGTACTTTTTTAGTGGTCACCAACGGAAAACCTTCACTGAGGTCAAATCTCATCTGATGTCCAAATAGGCTACGAGTTCCAGTTCCTGTGCGGTCTCCTTTATCCACACCTTCATCCAAAATAAGTTGTAGTAAATCTTGGTATTGCTTCATAATCATACGGATTGATCCTTGCTAGTTGTCCCAGCTTTCACAAAATACTCGAAAATTTAGATCAGATAAAAGTCAGGGTGCAAGAAGATATACTCAGTTATTAACCGGTAGGTTTACTTAGCTTATCCTGAACAAATGTTTTGGCCCAAAGTACTGCACTTTCCATATTGTTGAAATATCCAAATGAACCGTTGTACAGGGATTGTTCTGTAGTGGCCTGGATACGTTGAATGGATGAGTTTCCAACGATCGCAATCCCAATCATTTGCTTGGGGTTGATCAGCTTATAAACTTTAGGATCTACGCTATGTCCGAATTCACGGTTGGAAATATAAACCACTTTATTTTTGCCATAGTGGGATCGTATATCTGACAAAAGCTGTGTGGCAAGGGTAGTAGTTACCAATGAATCTTCGTCCAGCTTGCCGATCACATAATGGTCATAACAGAACAACTGGCCGAAATCATAATTAAATTTCTTATGGTAACCTTGTGGAATCATAAATGTGCCGGTGAATAGCTGGTTTTAAAAACAAAGATACAATATTTGGATTAACAAAACATTAAGAAACCTAAGTTTCATCAATATTTTTGATCAACCGAACAACATCCCTGCGATGGTAGCTGTAAGCAAGGCTGCGCAGGTACCTCCGATAAGTGCCTTAATACCAAATTTTGCCAATACCTTACGTTGTGAAGGAGCCAGCACACCAATACCGCCAATTTGAATACCTATGGAGGCAAAATTGGCAAAACCACACAGGGCATAGGTAGAAATGACAATGGATCGATAATTAGTCAATACACCTGTGTTTTTAAGCGTACTTAATGAACCATAGGCAAAAAACTCATTCAATATTGTTTTTTCCCCTAATAATTGCCCTACGCTCACGATGTCTTCAGAAGGAACGCCGATTAGCCAGGCCACAGGAGAAAACAAATTACCCATGATATATTGCATGGAAAAACTATCGTAGCGACCATCGGTAGAGTCAGCAATCCAACCATTTAGTCCGGTGGGTGCGCCAATCAGATCTCCCAGACCCCAATTGACTACTGCCATAATAGCCGTGAACACGAGAAGCATGGCTCCCACATTGACAGCAAGTTTAAGACCATCTGTAGTACCAGTAGAGATGGCATCCAATACATTGGAACCAATTTTATCTTTGGAGATATTCAATTTACGGTCAATTTTTTCAGGCGCGTCTTCTGGGAACAACATTTTGGCGATCAATATGGCTGCAGGCGCGCTCATAATGGATGCCGTGAGCAGGTGCTTGGTGAATATGACTTTTTCAGCATCGCTGTCTCCACCTAAAAATGCAATAAAGGCCGCGAGTACACCACCCGCAATGGTGGCCATTCCCCCGACCATGAGGCATAGAATTTCAGACTTGGTCATTTTTTCTAAGTAGGGTTTAACTACCAAAGGCGCCTCAGTTTGACCGATAAAAATATTGGCAGCAGCTGCCAGTGATTCTGCTCCACTCAATCGCATGGTTTTACTCATCACCCAAGCAAAGGCATAAACGATCTTTTGCAGAATCCCTAGATAATAAAGTAATGAAGTAAAGGCCGAAAAGAATACAATCGTAGGCAAGACTTTAAAGGCAAAAATGTATCCCATGCTGGCTGAAGGATCGATCAATTTTCCAAATACAAAATCTGCTCCTGCTTCTGCGGTATTTAAAAAGTTCACTACACCTTTGGAAACGGCATCAAATCCAGCTGCGACCCAATCCACCTCCAATACTAATACCGCAAATACAATTTGTAGGAACAATCCAGTCCCAACAAGTTTCCAGTCGATCTTTCGTCTATTGGCGCTCAAGAGAAAGCATACACCCAAAATAAAGACTATACCGATCACCCCACGATAAAAACTCTCAAAGGTAAAGCCCAATCCATTGGAAGGATCGATGGCAAAACTAGCTTTGCTATCTACAGGATCCACAGCAGTCGTTTCCAGCGGCGCTGTTTTACTTTCAAATGCATAGCGGTACTGACTGTTTTCAATGACCAATCCATCATTGGTCAAGGATTGTACGTCAAAAATACTGGTCACAGCCTTGGGTTGATAATAATGTAAGTTAAGCTGATTATTGGCTAAGGAGTAATTTCCGCTAGCCACAGTTCCATCAGCCTTGAAGGATTCAAAGTTTCCATTGAAAAACCTAAGGGAATCCACTTTGAAATCTGTACTATCGACAGCTGTGAATTGTTGACTATTGATCCAGGTACCTTCAATAGAAACCATGGATTCCTGAGCGACTCCGGTGCTGATAAAAAAGATAAACAACAATAGACTGCAGAGTCGGTGTAATGGATTTGTCATAAAAAACGAAGTGAGATTAACGCTTGGAGATCTCGTCTCTGATTTGGGCGGCTAGCTCATAATTTTCATTAGAAACAGCTTCGGCCAGCATGTTATTCAATTCCTTAAGACTATAACGGCTATAGTCTTCTCCTTCTGAACTGGCAGTGCTGATTAGCTCCTCGATCATTTCCTCATCATCGAGTTCAGTCATCTCCAATTCCTTGTCTGGTTTAATGTGCTGTTGGATTCCGGCTTCTTCCAGTATGTTTTCATAGGTAAATACCGGCGCTTTAAACCTAACGGCCAACGCGATAGCATCACTTGTACGGGCATCGATAATTTCTTCAATCCTGTCCCGTTCACAGATCAGGCTGCTGTAAAATACACCATCCACCAATTTATGGATGATCACCTGCTTGACCACAATGGAAAATCGCTCGGCAAAACTCTTAAATAAATCATGGGTAAGTGGTCGCGGCGGACTTAATTCTTTTTCCAGTGCGATGGCAATACTCTGTGCCTCAAAAGCACCAATCACGATGGGCAACTGCCTTGAACCGTCCACTTCCTTTAAAACTAGAGCATAGGCCCCATTTTGGGTTTGACTGTAAGAGATGCCTCTAATGTTTAATCGCTTTAGGCTCATGTGGCTTTGTGAACTGATATAATGAAAAAGCTGTGCAAAAATGAGATTTTTCTCGTATTGCACAGCCTTAAATCTAAGAAATTCTAAACGAATTATTTTTTTTCCTAGGCATTTGCCGCTTTAAAGGCCTTCAGTTTCTCAATCAAAACAGGGACTACTTCAAAGGCATCGCCTACTACACCATAGTCTGCCGCCTTAAAGAAAGGAGCTTCTGCATCTGTGTTGATGACAACTTTAACTTTGGAAGCGTTGATACCAGCCAGGTGCTGAATGGCTCCTGAAATACCAATAGCAATATATAAATTGGAAGCTACTGGTTTACCAGTTTGTCCAACGTGCTCGCTGTGTGGTCTCCATCCCATATCACTTACAGGCTTGGAACAAGCGGTGGCCGCACCTAATACATCAGCTAATTCTTCAATCATGCCCCAGTTCTCTGGTCCTTTTAGACCACGTCCAGCACTCACCACAATCTCTGCATCGGCAATAGTGACCTTATCTGTAGCCTTATCTACAGACTGTACTTCTACCATGAAGTCACCGTCAGATAGAGATGGAGTGAATTCCTTAACTGTACAATCGGTAGGGTTTTCTTTTAGTCCATAGGCGTTTTTACTGAGGCCAACCAATTTTACATCCGTGTTGATAGAGCTGTTGGCAAAGGCTTTGTTGGTAAATACCGTGCGTTTCACTGTAAAAGGCTCGGTAGAAGATGGCAATTCAGTTACGTTGGAAACATATCCAGCTTCTAAATGGACACTCAGCAGTGAGCCCAAATATTTAGCATCTGCACTAGAACTGATCACCACTACCTTAGCGCCAACTTCCTTAGCGGTTTGGGCGATGGCTTTTGCATAAGCTGCAGCTTTGAATTGTGACAATTGATCGTCTTTGATATTGTGCAGACTGCTTACCCCATAGGTCCCTAGCTCTCCGGCATCATTGGCATTAAAAGCAACCGCTGCCACATCGGTGCCCATCATGTCGGCAATTCCTTTGGCATAACTAGCCACTTCATAGGCAGTCTTTTTAAAAGACCCATTTTCTGATTCTGTATATACGAGTACTGACATATTCTATTTTTTTGTTGCGATTTGTTTGGAAATCGCGTTCCTATTTTAAGTAGGCTCAGCTGGTCAAACGACTTTTTGTGAAAACGCTTTCGCGAAAGCGGAACCTCTAATAATTAAACTGTAATGGTTGTCATGAAAGCATTTAGTCCACTTATATGGCTTTTGCTTCATTGTGCAATAAATCAATTAATTTGTCCAAGTTATCCGGCTCTACCAAGGTGACTTGGCCTTTTGGTGCTGGCTTTTCAAAGCTTACGGTCGCTGTTTCAGCTGAGGCGTCTACCGCCGGAATGACATTCAGCGGTTTTTTTCTGGCCATCATGATACCGCGCATATTAGGTATTCTTAAATCACTTTCCTCAACCAAACCTTTTTGACCACCAATGACTAATGGAAGGCTAGTGGTAACAGTTTCTTTTCCACCATCAATTTCACGGATCGCCGTCGCTTTATCGCCATCAATTTCCAAAGAAATACAAGTGTTGACAAAACTGGCATCTGTCATGGCAGCTACCATTCCTGGAACCATTCCGCCATTATAATCAATAGATTCACGACCAGCAATCACTAGGTCATAACCACCATCTTTAACTACCGCACTGATTTGCTGAGCTACAGCATATCCATCTGTTGCTGGAGTGTCTACTCTAATGGCTGTGTCTGCACCTATAGCCAAGGCTTTACGCAAAGTAGGTTCTACATCAGCGCCTCCTACGGTCACTACATCTACACTAGCACCTTGCTTTTCTTTGAACCACATGGCTCTGGTCAAACCAAATTCGTCGTTAGGATTAATGACAAATTGTACACCATTGGTATCAAATTGGGTATCGTTATCGGTAAAGTTGATTTTTGAAGTGGTATCTGGCACGTGGCTGATACATACTAATATCTTCATGTTTTATAGGCTTTAATGATGTTTTTCAATCGATTGCGAAATTAAGGAAAAAAGCACTAATAAACTATGCATGCATAATAAAAAAATCTTCAAATTTTGTTTAAGCCCTGAAAATCAATGGCTAGCAAAACCGGTTTCAAAAGGTTAAAATAAGCCCAATAGAATAGTAGGTTGTCTCAACTGTAATGATTGGTCCTTAAAATTGTACGTTTTTTACCTAAATTTCTTAGTATGCTTGCTTGCTGTAGGTTATTTTTGTTTCCTTGAAATTGAGATAATATCATTTCCATATGAAGACAATCCAGTTCCGCGAGGCGATCGCCGAAGCGATGAGTGAAGAGATGAGACGAGATGAGTCCGTCTATTTGATGGGAGAAGAAGTTGCAGAATACAACGGTGCCTACAAAGCCTCCAAAGGTATGTTGGACGAATTTGGTGCCAAAAGAGTGATTGATACACCTATTTCAGAATTAGGTTTTGCGGGTATCGCTATCGGTTCGACCATGACAGGAAACCGACCTATCGTTGAATATATGACCTTCAACTTCTCGTTGGTTGGGATTGATCAAATCATCAACAACGCTGCGAAAATCCGCCAGATGTCTGGGGGTCAATTTAAATGTCCGATCGTTTTTCGTGGTCCAACTGCCAGTGCTGGACAGCTGGCCGCTACCCATTCGCAGGCTTTTGAAAATTGGTTTGCCAACACTCCTGGTTTAAAGGTGATTGTACCTTCTAATCCTTATGACGCTAAGGGTTTATTGAAAGCTGCGATTCGCGATGATGATCCAGTCATCTTTATGGAGTCTGAGCAAATGTACGGTGACAAAGGTGAGGTGCCAGAGGATGAATACGTACTGCCTATTGGCGTGGCTGAGCTCAAAAGAGAAGGGACGGATGTGACCATTATCTCTTTCGGAAAGATCATTAAAGAAGCCTATAAAGCTGCTGAAGAACTGGAAAAAGACGGTATTTCATGCGAAATTATCGATTTGAGAACTGTACGTCCATATGATAAAGAAGCGATATTAGAAAGTGTAAAGAAAACCAACCGATTGGTGATTCTTGAAGAGGCATGGCCTTTTGGTAACGTTTCCACTGAAATCAGCCATATGGTACAAGCGGAAGCTTTTGATTATCTGGATGCTCCTATTTATAAAATCAATACCCAGGATACACCAGCACCTTATTCGCCCGTTTTACTGGCCGAATGGCTGCCTAATCATGAAGACGTGATCGAAGGGGTTAAGAAAGTAATGTACCGCAATTAAGCAAAACTAGTTGTTCTGTTGCAGTGGATGGAGGCTCCCTATAAAAAGCCCATCAGCTAGAATTTTGTCAGTCTGAGCTTGTCGAAGTCGTTCTGATAATCGGAAACGTAAAAATTTTTACGAGACTCAGTTTGACAGGAGAAAGTTACGCTAAGAGGCGCCCTCTCTATTTGTTGATAAGATAGCCGTTCATCACGCCAGAGTTTCTCATGTGAACGATTTGTCCTTCATCTGCAAATAAAGGCATAGCTGAAGGTCTGGCGCTGGATCCATCAGCGTTATTTGTACCTAAAAAAGCGACGGGCATTCCGTCAATCGTTATTTCGTTGATGGGATTATTGGTTGGTTGATTTGAATTTAAATACACAAATATCTTACCTGCAGGAACCATATAGGACATAGTTGCATAGATCGGATCAACCGTGGCGTCAGCAATAAATCCATTGATCACACAATTTCCACCAATAAAGTCATTTTGCCTACAGATCAGCGGATTCTGAAAACTTGGATACGCATAGGAAGCTCTGGTGTTGCTTACCAATACAAAAGGCAAGGATTGAGTGGAGTCAAAAACATTTAATGTGACTTGTGCACTACCGCTATTAGTCAAAGTTGAAGTGATATAAAGGTTTTTACCCGCAGGAATGGTATAATTACCTAAGGATAAATCTGCGGTGATGGGTTCGATACCTTTCATCCCATCTGGAAATTTTGGATGGGTCAATCGATCAAATTCGTTGCCATCCCCATCCAATAATTTTTTCCATCCACTACCGTCCTCATAATACCAATAACCTTTGCCAGGTGTTCCTGATCCGGTACAATAAATCATTAAGCCATCCTGATCTGCACTGACAAGCGCAGGAAATTCGTCCATTCGCGGTAGTAATATTCCATTGAGTTCGTCAACACTCCCGGCAGCAATATGCAAATTGGCCTTAGGGTCACTGGTATTGATACCTATCTGGCTATGAGCAGTCAATGATAATAAAATAAAGCAGAGTGGTATAAGTAGTGATTTCATTAATCAAAAAATTTATTGTACAGTAAATGGGTAGTAGCGGAAATTTGCTACATTCATCTATTGATGTACTCATCCATAAAAAGGTTAACATCATTTTTTTTGTGGCGGAATGCTTAGGCTTAAGGCAAGTATGTATATATTCGGCCATTTAATCTGTTACATGTACATAATGCATTTTCTCGCTTTCGCGAAAGCGAAATCCTCCCATATATCCATCCTGCTGTTCTGTTTGATCAGCTTTGGATTGCAGGCACAGACAAAGGTAGGAGGCGTGATATACGACGAGTTTGGTGATACGGTACCTTTTGCCAATGTGGTGTTTCCCGGATCTAGTGAAGGGACGATCTCCAATGACGATGGGAGATTTTATCTACAATCCGACCAGACCTTTGAGAACATTGAGGTTTCTTTTGTAGGTTATAAGACACAGTTGGTTCCGCTAGAGGGACGAGTGCAATTGGATTTGGTCATTAAATTGAGCACAGATACGGCAGAGCTAGATGCGGTGGTAGTGTACTCAGGGAAAACCTCTAAGAAAAACAATCCAGCCATTGATATCCTGCGCAAGGTTTGGGCCAATCGCAGAAAAAACGGCCTGTCACAATTCAACCAATACCAGTACGACAAGTATGAAAAACTGGAATTTGACATGAATACCATCGACAGCGCGATGATCAATTCAAAGTTGTTCAAGGGGATGGAATTTATTTTTGACTATGCTGATACCAGTAAAGTCACCGGTAAAACCTACTTACCCATCTTTATTAATGAATCCTTGTCTACGGTTTATGGGGATAATCAATTGAACAAAGAGAAGGAAGATGTCAAGGCCAATAAAAACTCGGGTTTCTCTCAAAACCAAACCATTATTGCTTTTGTCAAGGATTTATACAACGATATTGATGTTTACGATCGCTATTTAAAGTTCTTTGATAAAAGTTTTACCAGTCCGGTAGGGAAGAGTGGTATAGATACTTACAATTATGTACTGAGGGACACGGCCATGGTCGATGGGGTGGAAGCTTATAATATTGTTTATTATCCCAGAAGGAAAAACGAACTCACCTTTAAAGGAGATTTTTGGGTGGCGGCAGACTCTTATGCGATCAAAGAGATCAATATGCAGGCCACTAAGAGCGCCAATATCAACTGGGTCAAAGAAATTTATATCGAGCAGGAATACGATGTACTGAACGATAGTCTTTTCTTAATCACCAGGGATTATTTTTTAAGTGATTTTGCACTCAATAAAAAAGAAAAATCCAAAGGCATATACGGAAAACGAACCACCTTATTTGATGATTATCGTTTTGATGAGCAAAAGCCAGAAGATTTTTACAGACGCCGGGTCAATGACTATGATCCCGAAATATACAACAGGGATGAAGCCTATTGGGATGAGCATCGCTTGGAAAAACTGAACAAGGACGAGAAGCAGGTCTATACGATGCTGGACACACTCAAGGAAAACAAAAAATTCAAGCGACTTTATAATTTAGGGACTATCCTGGCATCAGGTTATTATGAGATTGACAATTTTGATATTGGTCCGGTGTTTTCTGTGTTTGGTTTCAATGAGGTAGAGGGACTGCGATTACGAGGAGGTGGGCGTACTTATTTTGGTGCAAATGATCCTTGGCGTTTGGAGGGCTATCTGGCTTACGGATTTAGAGACGATAAAGTTAAATACGGGATTTCTGGAAAATGGTTGTTGGACAAAAAGAGCCGACTTACCCTGTATGGTGGGAATAGGAGAGATGTGGAGCAATTGGCCGCCAGCTTAACCAATACCAATGATGTCTTGGGACGTAGCTTGGCATCCAGTGCATTGATTACTGCAGGAAACAACGGCAGGCTTTCCTCCATCAATCTATCCACTTTTGGGCTGAGTTTTGAACCATTATACAATCTGGAGTTCCGTATAGGTGCAAGTCACCGTACAATTAAGACTGCCAATCCAGGTGTGTTTAGTTTAGATTATAGAATTCCTGGGACGAGTATTGTAACTGGAGAGGTGTCCCAAACCGATGTATCCCTAACTACCACTTATACCCCAGGTCGCAAAACGTCCAATTATGGCGTAGACCGTACGATCATCAATGATGGGGACTATCCAATTCTATATGTCAACTACACCCGCGGTATTGAAGATTTTTTGGATAGTGATTTCAATTATAATCGGGCCCAATTTTATTATTCCCATCCATTTCAGATTGGGGCTTTCGGTCAGCTTACCGCTAGAGTAGAGGCAGGTAAAACATTTGGACAAGTGCCCCTGGCTTTATTGGATGTGATTCCAGGAAATCAGACTTACTTCAACTTGGCTGGAGCTTTTAACACCATGAATTTTTACGAGTTCGTTACCGATCAATATACCACCCTTCACCTCAATCATAATTTTAACGGTAGATTATTCTCTAGAGTTCCTTGGTTAAGAGATCTCAATCTTAGGGAGCTGGTAGGGCTGCGTGCAGTATATGGAACCATCAGTGATGAAAATATTGCGATCAACCGCAGTAATCTAGAATACCGGGCGCCAGAAGATATTTACTGGGAATACAGTGCCGGTATTGGCAATATCTTTAAGATCCTACGCATAGACGTAAGTTTCAGGGGAAGTTACAACTACCTGCCTGACGCCAGAAGTATTGCGGTTACTGGTAGTTTTGGGTTTAGTTTCTAAGACTACGCAACAGATTTTTCACTGTAGAGGGCTTACTTAATGATATTTTTTTACAGCTTTCCGTACCATGTTTCTGGTTCGAGAGTTGTTACAATTAATGAAAATAGGCTTAGACTTAATAGGTAAGTCGGCTGATCATTGTTGTATTGCTTATTTGTGCTGGATCTAGGTCAAATTGGATGATCTCCTCTGGGCCAATCGCAAAAAGCTGATGGCCTCTTACAATCACATCATAAGTATCGGCTGTAATTTGGTACACTACATGGATAGACCTTGGGTTAGTTATATCCAAAAACCGGATCTTATCTAAATCCGATAAAATTAAATAATCCTGATAGATGCCCATACCAATCGGCCGTTCAAAAGGCATGGTTCCCAGAAGAACAGGATGAGTAAGGTCGGAAGTTTCATAGACCTCTAATTGATTCAGTTGGCCCTGACAGGTGGCGTTGGTGTGGAGACTGACAAAGGTGTAATTGTAATTACTGACGACCGGGTCACAGGAACGCAGGTGATTGGCTTCTGACAGCAGTTGCGGACTGGTCGGATCGTCTAGCCCATAAATATACATACCCAGCTGGCTGCCTAAAAACAATGTGTTTTCAAACGAGTAAATGGTTTCAATACCAAAACCTATATATTGGCTATTCACTTTTACAGGTGCTTCAGCTTGATGAATGTCAAAAACGTGAAGGCTTTCCTCGTCCACGGTATAGAGATAGTCTTCTACAATGATGAATCTGGCTAAAGAACCACCCTGTCCAGTACCCTGATCGTTGAATGTAGTGCTGTCAGAATCGGCACTGCAGGAAATCGCCAGTGTTGCCAAAGCAATGAGAAAAATTATTCTATTCATGGTTTATAGGATTCTGTAATCAATAATAATGTGGTCTTCAGGGATTTCAAAATGATCTGCTGACCATCCGTTTGGGGTCTTAAGTTGTGGAAAAACATCTGGGCTGATATGTACTATTTGTAGATTACCTACGGTAAAATCAGGTCTTATGACTACCAGATCCGTATAATGATGAGCGTAGATCAAATTTCCCTTGATGGATATGTCGGTAATCCCGCCAATAGCGATGAAAAATTTAGGTACAGGTGTATTTCGGTTACTGTTATCATACACATGGATTCCCATGTCTTTTTCAATTACAAATAGAAAATCGTCTTTGATATAAATCTTGCCGGTATTGATGGACGTCTGGTGATCGGTCATTTCTATTTGAGCGTGCAATACAGCCCTGGAGACGCTGATGGGCTCGTAAATACTTGGGGGTTCAGTCAAAATATCATCCTCACCGCCGTAAAATAAACATGAGTTAAGTGCAAAAAAACAGAGGTATAAGAGACGTCTCATCAGTAGTTGGTTTTTGATTGGATGGAAAAAGTGCTTAAAGGTTGCCTAATAAAATTGCCTATTTTATTATTTTCTTACCAAACCCTAGTTTTTTTGTGCATTTGTCCGCCCAGTTACACCCACATTATGGGATCAGGAATCCTCAATCGTTTTCTTAACATTATTTTATTACATTTAGCCTCATTAAAAACCAAATACTTTAAAACATATGGAATCATATATGATTTATCTGCCGCTATTGCTGGCTGTTTTGGGCCTTGTTTACATGGTCGTCAAAAAATCTTGGGTTATGAAACAGAGTGCCGGTGACGGCAGTATGAAGGAGATTTCAGACCATATTTATGAAGGAGCATTGGCGTTCTTGAAAGCTGAATACCGCTTGTTAGCCATATTTGTCGTAATTGTCAGCATCTTATTGGCCATAGTTTCCTTTGTAGTCCCAACGACCCACTGGATGATCGTGATTGCTTTTGTTTTCGGAGCTGTGTTTTCAGCTTATGCAGGTAATATCGGGATGAAAATTGCTACCAAAACCAATGTGCGTACCACTCAGGCGGCACGTACCAGTTTGCCGAATGCCTTGAAAATTTCTTTTGGCGGTGGAACGGTGATGGGATTGGGAGTTGCCGGTCTTGCGGTATTGGGACTAACGGCCTTTTTTATCTTTTTCTATTGGTACTTTATGGGTAGTATTTGGGAGGCTGGAGCCTACAATGGCGCCGAGTTGCAACCTACCGAATTAATGACTGTTGTCTTGGAAACCTTGGCAGGATTTTCCCTAGGAGCAGAGTCTATAGCTCTATTTGCTAGAGTAGGCGGCGGTATCTATACTAAAGCTGCCGATGTTGGAGCAGACCTGGTAGGTAAAGTAGAGGCTGGAATCCCAGAAGACGATCCTCGTAACCCGGCCACCATCGCAGATAATGTTGGTGACAATGTGGGTGATGTAGCAGGTATGGGTGCTGATTTATTCGGTTCCTATGTGGCTACCGTTTTGGCTGCGATGGTACTTGGTAATTATGTGATACGCGATGTGGTCAAGTTCAATGGTGATATGTCAGGTGATGCCAATTATGGATTTATGGATGCTTTTGGTGGTATTGGTCCTATCTTATTACCGATGGCCATTGCTGGGGTAGGTATCATCATCTCAGTGATCGGAACCATGCTGGTGAAGATCAAAAATAATGAAGCCAAGGAAGCTCAGGTAATGGGTGCATTGAATGTAGGTAACTGGACTTCTATTATACTTGTAGCCATCGCTTGTTATGCATTATGTACCTGGATGTTGCCAGAAACCATGGAAATGAAATTCTTTGGTGAAGGATATCTCAGGGTATCTTCCTTGAATGTGTTCTTTGCTACCTTGGTTGGATTGGTAGTGGGCGCTGTAATTTCGTCAGTGACTGAATATTATACTGGATTGGGTAAAAAGCCGATTTTGAAAATCGTTCAACAGTCTTCTACTGGTGCAGGAACCAATATTATTGCCGGTTTGGCGACAGGGATGATCTCTACTTTCCCTTCTGTGTTATTGTTCGCCGGAGCCATTTGGGCTTCTTATGCCTTGGCTGGATTCTACGGTGTTGCCTTGGCAGCAAGTGCTATGATGGCCACCACCGCCATGCAATTGGCTATCGATGCATTCGGACCTATTTCAGACAACGCAGGTGGTATTGCCGAGATGAGTGAGCAAGATCCTATTGTGAGAGAGCGAACTGATATTTTGGATTCCGTAGGAAATACGACTGCGGCTACCGGTAAAGGTTTTGCGATCGCTTCTGCGGCCTTGACCTCACTAGCTTTATTTGCTGCATACGTAACTTTTACGGGAATTGACGGGATCAATATTTTCAAAGCTCCCGTATTAGCCATGCTGTTTGTGGGAGGGATGGTACCTGTTGTATTTAGTGCGCTGGCCATGAATGCGGTAGGTAAAGCTGCTATGCAAATGGTACAGGAAGTGCGGCGTCAATTTAAAGAGATTGCCGGTATCATGGAAGGTACGGGTAAACCAGAATATGATAAATGTGTAGACATATCTACCAAAGCTTCTCTTAAGGAAATGATGCTGCCAGGTCTACTTACCATTGGATTTCCATTGGTGATTGCCTTTTTACCCATGGCTTTTGGTATGAACCACGTATTGATCGCCGAAATGCTGGGTGGTTATATGGCTGGAGTAACCGTAAGTGGTGTTTTATGGGCCATATTCCAAAACAATGCTGGTGGTGCATGGGACAACGCTAAAAAGTCTTTTGAGGCGGGTGTAGAAATCAATGGAAAAATGACTTATAAAGGTTCAGATGCTCATAAAGCTGCCGTAACTGGAGATACTGTCGGAGACCCATTCAAAGATACCTCTGGACCATCCATGAATATTTTGATCAAACTTACCTGCTTGATAGGTCTGGTTGTCGCTCCTATCTTGGGCGGACACACCCTGAGCGATGAAACGGAATTAGGTGCAAATATGTCTTCTGAGGTGAAAGAAGTAGAATATGTTTCCGACAACATAAAAGTTCTCAAAACCCAAGATGAAGATACAGGTTTGGTAACTGCTGAGGTAACCATCACCACCAAAAAAAATGGAGCCAATATCTCCAAAACACAAGTCATTACTGGGACTGACGCTCAGGTAGACGCCAAAATCGAGTCACTCGAAAGGTCTATCGACAACTTTAGATAAGAAGTCTAATTGTTGCTTTCAACGAAAACCCCATTTCAAATCATTGAAATGGGGTTTTTAACTATTATTTACTCAGTGAGCGTCTACAGACCAAATGCTGCTTTCACTTGATCTACATAATCCAACTTTTCCCAAGTGAACAATTCAACTTCGCGTTCGACGCGCCCATTATAAGGCGATTCGAACACCAGAGTCTCCATTCGTGGTGTACGACCCATATGGCCATAGGCCGCTGTATCGCTATAGATCGGATTTCTCAATTTCAACCTGGACTCAATCGCTGCTGGTCGCATGTCAAAAATTTCCGCTACTTTTTTTGAAATTTCGCCATCGGTCATATCTAAGGTAGAAGTGCCATAAGTTTCTACATTGATGGAAGTTGGCTCAACGACTCCAATTGCGTAGGAAACCTGTACCAGCACTTCGCTCGCCAATCCAGCGGCCACCAGATTTTTAGCGACGTGTCTGGAAGCGTAGGCAGCGCTGCGATCTACCTTGGAAGGATCTTTCCCTGAAAAGGCTCCTCCTCCATGAGCTCCTTTACCTCCATAGGTGTCCACAATAATCTTTCGACCGGTAAGTCCAGTATCACCATGAGGCCCGCCAATTACAAATTTACCCGTAGGATTTATATGGTAAGTGATGTCGTCGTTAAACAACTTTTGTGCATATTCTGGTAATTGAGCTATCACTCTCGGTATTAATATCTCCACCAAATCCTTTTTGATCTGGGCCAACATCGCATCATCATCTTCCAAAAATTCGTCATGTTGGGTGGATATAACGATAGCATCTATACGTTGTGGTACATTGTCGTCGCTGTACTCAATCGTGACCTGAGATTTGGCATCGGGCCTGAGGTAGTTGATTTGATCTGCTTCTCTGCGCAAAGCTGCTAGTTCGATCAATATTTTGTGAGAGATATCCAGCGCCAACGGCATATAGTTTTCAGTCTCATTGGTGGCATACCCAAACATCATTCCTTGATCACCAGCGCCTTGGTCTTCCTTGGTTTCACGATCTACACCTTGATTAATATCTTGGGACTGCTCATGGATAAGGGATATGACGCCACAGGAATCTCCAGAGAATTGATAAGCACCTTTGGTATAACCTATTTTGTTGATTACATCCCGGGCAATTTGTGCAGCATCGATATAGGTATTGGATTTTACTTCACCTGCCAATACCACCTGGCCAGTAGTGACCAAGGTTTCACAGGCCACTTTTGACTCAGGATCAAAAGCAAGAAAGTTGTCCAATAAGGCATCGCTGATCTGGTCAGCAACTTTATCCGGGTGTCCTTCACTCACGGATTCTGATGTAAATAAATATGGCATCTTTAAAATGTGCGCTTTCGCGAAAGCGTGAACAGTACAAGCTTCGCAAGATTAATAATCACAAGAAAAAATAGGCTGTCGTCTGATATGCAGTACACTGTTTTAGCGTTTGTGCTCCATTGTCAATGGAACGAGGTCGCAAGCAGCCAAATCTTTCCTCATGCTGAAGGGCAAATGTAATAAACTCATAGGTTTCTCCCCAAGCCTAAGAAAGGATAATTAAAGTAAGCCATCAGATCAATTGATTTCATTACAATGGGCAGGGTATGCATAACCACGAAACACCTCGTAGTAATCTCAAATATGATTCAGTCTTGCTGGGACAGCTACCTCACAACTGATGTTTTTACTGGTGGCATAAGTTCAGCGCATTAAAAGTTGCTTTTTTAAATCCAATTCTCAGGTTGGATCTACCCTTGACTATCATATATAGAATTGGTTCAAATCATTGTAAATGAGATTACTAAACCTAAGTCTTTGCTTTTGGGCAACAGTAGTATTGATTTTGAACCGTTTCAAGGGAATTGTTGCTTTTTAGTTTTGGTAAAGAATAGGCGATACAACCAGGTCATGAGGAAAATACGGACCTGCCAACAACCTGATAATTGATGATTAATAAATATAGTAAAACCGTTACCCAAGATCCTACCCAACCCGCAGCTCAGGCCATGCTACATGCCATTGGCTTGAGCCGTGAGGATTTAAAAAAGGCTTTTGTAGGAATTGCCAGTACAGGCTACGAGGGCAATCCGTGTAATATGCACCTAAATGACTTGGCCAAATTGGTGAAGAAAGGTACTCAGGACAGCGATTTGGTCGGACTTATTTTTAATACAATTGGCGTTAGTGATGGTATTTCCATGGGGACTCCGGGTATGCGTTATTCCTTGCCTTCCAGAGATATTATTGCCGATTCCATGGAAACCGTTGTTCAAGCCATGAGTTATGATGCCTTGGTGACGGTAGTGGGGTGCGATAAAAATATGCCGGGTGCGCTTATGGCTATGATCCGTTTGAACAGGCCCTGTGTTTTGGTGTATGGAGGAACCATTGACTCTGGTTGCCATAATGGCCAAAAACTGGATGTTGTATCAGCCTTCGAGGCCTGGGGCAGCAAGGTAGCTGGAACGATGCAAGAAGAGGAATACCAAAGCATTGTAGAAAAAGCCTGTCCAGGAGCCGGTGCTTGCGGTGGTATGTATACAGCCAATACCATGGCCAGTGCCATTGAAGCCTTGGGCATGTCGTTACCTTTTAACTCTTCTAATCCAGCCTTGAGCCAAGATAAAAAAGAGGAGTCCATCGCTGCGGGAAAAGCAGTGCGTAAGTTGCTGGAGAAGGATATTAAACCTTCTGATATTATCACTCGTAAATCTCTGGAGAACGCAGTACGCCTGGTTACAATTCTAGGTGGTTCTACCAATGCTGTACTCCATTTTCTAGCCATTGCCAGAGCTGCACAAATTCCGTTTGACCTATCCGACTTTCAAAAAATTAGCGATAACACACCATTTTTGGCCGATCTTAAACCCAGCGGAAAATACCTTATGGAAGATGTCCATCGGGTAGGTGGTATTCCAGCAGTGATGAAATACCTTTTAGAAAAAGGTTTGCTCCATGGTGATTGTTTAACCGTTACTGGCCAAACCCTTGCCGAAAACCTGGCGTCAGTATCACCACTTACGCCAGGGCAGGACGTAATTAAAACCATCGATTCACCCATCAAGATTTCTGGACACCTCAGAATGCTTTACGGCAATCTTGCTAGTGAAGGAAGTGTGGCCAAGATCACTGGAAAAGAGGGTTTATACTTTTCTGGTTCTGCCAGGGTTTTTGATGGAGAATATGCGGCAAACGATGGAATCAGGGATGGCAAAGTGAAATCCGGAGATGTGGTGGTGATCCGCTACGAAGGCCCAAAAGGTGGTCCGGGCATGCCAGAAATGCTGAAGCCTACCGCCGCAATTATGGGGGCTGGATTGGGCAAAGAGGTGGCCTTGATAACAGACGGCAGATTCTCTGGAGGTACGCACGGATTTGTAGTAGGTCATATTACGCCAGAAGCACAGGATGGTGGAAACATTGCACTTGTGCAGGATGGCGATATCATCACGATCAATGCCGAAACCAATACCATCCACCTGGAGGTGTCCCAGGAAGAGTTGGAAAAGCGTAGAGCCGCGTGGAAGGCACCCCAACTCAAGTTTAATCGCGGCGTACTTTATAAATATGCCCGAACCGTATCCTCAGCCTCCCAAGGTTGTGTGACCGACGAATTTTAATCCAAAATCCCTATGCTATGAAGGAACAGACAGCGTTGAAGCAAGCTCCCTTAACAAAAGACACGGAGCGTTTATCAGGAGCAGAAGCCATCATCAAATGTTTTCTCGCTGAAGGCGTGGATACAATTTTTGGATATCCTGGAGGGGCGATCATGCCTTTTTATGATAAACTGTACCATTACCAGGATCAACTCAAACATATACTTACCAGACATGAGCAAGGTGCTACACATGCGGCACAAGGCTATGCCCGTATTTCTAATAAAGTTGGTGTAGCTGTAGCAACCTCCGGACCTGGAGCAACCAACTTGATCACTGGACTGGCTGATGCGATGATTGATTCTACGCCCATGGTCTGTATCACTGGACAGGTCGCTTCCCATTTACTGGGGACTGATGCCTTTCAAGAAACAGATATTGTGGGAATTTCTACTCCGGTGACCAAATGGAACGCCCAAATTACTAAGGCTAGTGATATACCGACCGTTTTGGCCAAAGCCTTCTACATTGCTCAAAGTGGAAGACCAGGCCCGGTTCTGATTGATATTACCAAAAATGCCCAATTTGAGGAGTTGGATTTTGCTTACGCGAAATGTCATTCCATCAGGAGCTATCAACCTGTACCAGAAACGGATTCTTCCTCATTGCAGGCAGCAGCCGAATTGATCAATGCGGCCCAAAAGCCCATGATCGTTTGGGGTCAGGGAGTGATTCTGGGGGAAGCAGAAAAAGAGTTTAAAGCTGTTGTAGAGAAAACAGGTATTCCCGCTGCATGGACGATATTGGGAGCCAGTGCGCTTCCTACATCACACCCGCTCAACGTCGGAATGGTAGGAATGCACGGCAATTACGCCCCCAATATGCTGACCAATGAATGCGATGTACTCATTGCCATAGGAATGAGGTTTGACGACAGGGTAACTGGCGACCTCAAGCGGTATGCCAAGCAAGCCAAAGTCATTCATTTTGAAATCGATCCAGCCGAGGTACACAAGAATGTATTTGCTGATGTACCCGTGTTAGGTGATGTAAAAAACACACTCGCCGCCATCATGCCGCTACTGCAAGAGCGGAAACACGACGAGTGGCACCAAAATTTTAAAAAGCTGCATGCGATTGAAATAGAAAAGGTGATCAAAGAGGATTTGGAACCCAGTTCAGAAGGTTTGACCATGGCTGAAGTTATCGCGCAGGTCAATAAAGAGTCTGAGGGAAAAGCGGCGATTGTAAGCGATGTAGGCCAACATCAAATGGCTGCCTGTAGGTACGCTCAGTTTCAATACACACGCAGTAATATTACCTCTGGCGGTCTGGGAACAATGGGTTTTGCCTTGCCTGCTGCCATAGGCGCAAAGTTGGCTGCCCCTGATCGTGAGGTGGTGGCTGTGATCGGTGATGGTGGTTATCAAATGACCATCCAAGAATTAGGAACCATATTTCAAACCAAGGTACCCGTAAAGATCTTAGTACTTAATAATGAATTTTTAGGTATGGTACGTCAATGGCAACAGTTGTTTTTTGACAAACGATATGCCAGCACCGAAATGACCAATCCTGATTTCGTCAAAATTGCAGAAGGATACCAAATACCAGCCAAAAAAGTCACCCGTAGAGAAGAACTTGCGCAATCGATTAAAGAAATGATGGAAGCCAAAACTTCCTACTTTTTAGAGGTTTGTGTAGAAAAGGAGGCCAATGTGTTTCCTATGATACCAACAGGAGCTTCAGTGTCTGAATGTCGACTCGAGTAATAAAAAAGCTTTTCTCTACTCACCGTCCAAAACATACCCCAATGGAAAATAAAGAACGCTATACCATATCCATCTATACCGAAAATAATATTGGTTTACTCAATCGTATTTCGGCGATTTTTCAACGTAGACATGTCAATATTGAAAGTATTAACAGCTCTGCTTCTGAAATTGATGAGGTTTCCAGATGGACCATTTTGGTGAATGTCAGTGAAGATCAGATCAAGAAAATCATTGGCCAGATTGAAAAACAGGTAGAAGTCATAAAGGCATACTACCACACCGAAGATGAAACCATCTACCAAGAATCCTGTTTATTTAAAATCAAATCCGATCTTCTATTTGAAGAGCGCCAGATTCAAAATATCATTAAAGATAGCAACGCACGCATCGTTACAGTCAATAAAGATTTCTTTGTGCTAGAAAAATCAGGTCGTAGCAGCGAGGTGGATTTGCTTTATCGCGAACTCAGTGCTTTTGGAATACTACAGTTCAACCGTTCAGGTCGAATCGCTGTGACCAAAGAGGCCATGGAAATCACCAAATTACTTCAAACATTCAACCCATAAACTATTCAGCATGTCAAATTATTTCAACACTTTATCCTTATCCCAAAAACTGCAGCAGCTTTCTCAATGCAGATTTATGGAGCCAGCCGAGTTTGAGGATGGTGTTCAAGCTTTAAAAAACAAAAAAATTACCATCATAGGTTGCGGCGCACAGGGACTTAATCAGGGATTGAATATGAGAGACTCTGGTTTGGATATTTCTTATGCCTTACGCCCAGAAGCCATCGAATCAAAGCGTGCTTCTTATCAAAATGCAACTGAAAACGATTTTAAGGTAGGAACGTATGACGAATTGATCCCAAATGCTGATTTGGTTTTGAATCTTACGCCAGACAAGCAACATGCCAATGTGGTAGAAACAGTCATGCCCTTAATGAAGAAGGGAGCTACTTTATCTTACTCACATGGCTTCAATATTGTTGAGGAGGGTCAACAAATTAGAGAGGACATCACTGTTATCATGGTGGCTCCCAAATGTCCGGGTTCTGAAGTTAGAGAGGAGTATAAAAGAGGTTTTGGAGTACCTACCCTGATTGCAGTACACCCAGAAAATGACCCTGAAGGAAAAGGCTGGGAACAGGCCAAGGCCTATGCCGTTGCCACAGGAGGTCATCGCGCAGGGGTTCTTGAATCTTCCTTTGTGGCAGAAGTCAAGAGCGATCTAATGGGAGAGCAAACTATTTTGTGTGGGGTGCTTCAAACGGCATCCATCCTCTTATTTGATCGTATGATCGAATTGGGCATCGAGGAATCCTATGCCTCCAGATTGATTCAATATGGATGGGAACGTATTACAGAAGCCCTAAAACATGGCGGTATAACCAATATGATGGATCGCTTGGACAATGCTTCAAAGATAAAAGCCTATCAATTGTCAGAAGAACTGAAACAAATTTTGAAGCCGCTCTTTGAAAAACATATGGACGATATCATGTCAGGTCACTTCTCAGCCACCATGATGGAAGATTGGCACAATGATGATGTTAATTTGCTGAAATGGCGAGCGGCTACAGAGAATACTGCCTTTGAGCAATCTAACGCTCAAGAAGCTACTCTGCCTGAACAGGAATATTTTGACCATGGTACGGTAATGGTGGCTTTTATCAAATCTGGAGTCGAGTTGGCTTTTGAAACCATGGTTGCCTCTGGAATTGTAGAGGAAAGTGCGTACTACGAATCCTTGCACGAACTTCCGCTTATTGCCAATACGGTAGCCAGAAAAAAATTGTTTGAGATGAACAGGATCATTTCAGACACGGCAGAATATGGTTGCTATCTATTTGATCATGCCTGTAAGCCATTGCTTGCGGATTTTGTAGATCAATTGGATAAATCCTTGATTGGTCAAGACTATGCCTATAAAACGGAAGGAGCATCTTCAACATCCCGAACCAAGAAACAAGTGGATAACCTGGAACTAATTGCTGTCAATAAAGCGATTAGAAATCATCCAATCGAATCTGTAGGTGAAAAACTTAGGGACTCCATGACGGCTATGAAATCCATCTAATAACTATCAGAAATAGTTTTGAATAAATAAACATGAACGACAAACGACTTGCCTATTATCCAAAACTGGAAGACATCCGGAAGGCTGCTTTACGGCTGAAAGACGTGGCCTGTCGTACACCTTTGGAATTAAATGCCTGGTATTCTGACCAGTGGGATTGCTCGGTTTATTTTAAACGAGAAGATCTACAGCCTGTCAGATCTTATAAAATTAGGGGAGCCTATAACAAAATCTCCTCATTGAGCAAAGAACAGCTGGACAAAGGAGTGGTTTGTGCCAGTGCTGGCAATCATGCACAAGGGGTCGCTATGTCCTGCAAACTGCTACAGTGTAAAGGTGTAATTTATATGCCCACGCCTACGCCTGTCCAAAAAATTGAGCAGGTCAGAATGTTTGGGGGCAGCTACATCACTATCCTTATGCAAGGTGATACCTATGATGATGCTTATGCCGCTGCCATGGAAAAGAATAAAAAAGCTGGGATGACTTTTATCCACCCATTTGACGATGAGCAAGTGATTGAAGGTCAGGCTACAGTTGGTTTGGAAATTATTGACCAAGCCAAAGTGCCGGTAGACTACGTCATCATGCCTGTTGGAGGAGGTGGATTGAGCGCTGGCGTGTCTAGCGTGCTTAAATATTTATCACCAACGACCAAGATCATTGGGGTTGAACCCAAAGGAGCTCCATCAATGGGTACTTCATTGTTCAATGAGGTCAATACTACCTTAACCCATATAGATAGCTTTGTAGATGGTGCAGCAGTCAAGCGGGTGGGAGATCGTAATTTTGGTATCTGCCAGCAAAACCTATCTCAAGTGATCGCAGTGACTGAAGGCGCCATTTGTCAAACCATCTTGGATTTATATAACAGCCAGGCCATAGTGGTGGAACCTGCAGGAGCCATGTCCATCACCGCCCTGGCCGAACTAAAGCAAGAGATTACGGGAAAGAATGTAGTATGTGTGATCAGTGGAAGCAATAACGATATCACCCGTACGGCCGAAATCAAAGAACGCGCTTTGCTGGAATCCAGGCTCAAACACTATTTTATCATTCGTTTTCCACAGCGGGCAGGTGCTTTGAGAGAGTTTGTAGAAAAGGTCTTGGGCCCAAACGATGATATCACTCATTTTGAATATACCAAGAAAACAAACCGCATCAATGGATCGGCAGTAGTCGGTATAGAACTCAAGGATACCGCAGATTTTGACGCGCTCGTGGAACGTATGAAAGCTTTGAACTTTTACGGTGATTATCTGAATGATAATCCTACGCTCTTTGAATTCCTGGTCTGATAACCATTATAATAAGCTTAAAATCTGCAGTTATGTTTTTGTCAATTAAAAAAATAGAGTACTTTTACTTTATGAGTCAGTCACTGAATATGGAAAAAATACCGATGCCCTTGCGCCGCAGGGAGCGCCGTCGCCGTTTTTAATCAGGCCGTATTTTCTCACTATTCATTCTTATCACATTGACTTTTTCTTCTCACATATTTTTAAGCAGTATCAAACCCTTTAATTCCAAGGGGGCACCTTTGTTGCGCTGTGTGTTGAATCGCCGCCCGTAAGGGTGTAGCATTTATCGGGAACCAGGTGCGTCCGGTTCTTCTTTTCAAGTCAGCTTTTTTTCATTCACTCAAATCGATTACCATGGACATCGTTATTGCCCATAGTCAACATACCATTTATGCGCCTATCATCTGTGATACCATCGCCGAGGCCGCCAAAGTGCGCGGTACCGGGATTGCCAAGCGCACCCCAGAATATATCCGCACCAAAATGCAAAACGGGAATGCCGTCATAGCCTTGGATGGCGAAAAGTTTGCCGGCTTCTGCTATATAGAACAATGGGGACACGGAAAATTTGTCGCTAATTCTGGATTGATCGTTCATCCGGATTACCGCAACCAGGGACTGGCCAAATTGATCAAGAAACGCGTTTTTCTACTTTCTAGGGAAAAATTCCCAGAAGCCAAAATTTTCAGCATCACTACCGGATTAGCAGTGATGAAAATGAACAGTGATTTGGGCTATCGTCCGGTAACTTTCTCAGAACTCACCGATGACCAACAATTCTGGAACGGTTGTCAAACCTGTAAGAATTACGATATCCTCCAGCGTACTGAACAGCGCATGTGTCTGTGTACCGGGATGATTTATGATCCAGAAAAACAGGCCTCCAACAACACCAAGCCCATCAAAAAATCGGTTTTCGATCGGCTCAAACAAATTAAACAACACTTGATCCTTAAAAATGATTCCCATGAAAAAAAATAAGAAATTGGTATTGGCCTATAGTGGTGGTTTGGATACCTCTTACTGCGCTGTCTCCCTTTCCAGGGAACACGGCTATGAAGTACATGCCGTATGCGTGAATACCGGTGGCTTTTCAACCGATGAGATCAAGACGATTGAGTCCAATGCCATAAAAATGGGGGTGGCTTCTTTTACAGCTATCGATGCGGTAGAGACCTTTTACCAAAAAGTGGTCAAATACCTTATTTATGGAAATGTACTTAAAAACAATACTTATCCTTTATCGGTCAGTGCTGAGCGTATAGTGCAAGCCGTCGAGATTGTAACCCATGCAAAAAAAATAGATGCTGCCTATATCGCTCACGGTAGCACTGGAGCTGGTAATGATCAGGTGAGATTTGACATGATCTTTCAAACTCTGGCTCCAGCCATAGAAATTATCACCCCCATAAGGGATCAATCGCTTTCGCGAAAGCAGGAAATCGACTATCTCAAAGCACAAGGAATCGATCTGTCCTGGGAAAAAGCCCAGTATTCCATCAATAAGGGATTATGGGGAACCAGCGTGGGTGGATCCGAAACCCTGACTTCCAGACATCCATTACCGGAGGAAGCCTATCCCTCGCAGTTGAATCAAACCCAACCCAAAGAGCTCCAACTTTCTTTCCAACATGGCGAACTTGCCGCTGTCAATGGACAGACCGGAACTGCGGTTGCGCTTATTCAAATGGTACAGAACGAGGCAAGCGCTTATGCCATCGGCAGGGATATCCATGTGGGGGACACCATTGTTGGACTCAAAGGCCGGGTTGGTTTTGAAGCGGCAGCCGCCTTGGTGATTATTAAAGCACATCACTTACTGGAAAAACATGTGCTCAGCAAATGGCAGTTGCAGCATAAAGATTATCTGGCCAATTTCTACGGAATGCACCTTCATGAAGGTCAGTATCTGGATCCGGTGATGAGGGATATGGAAGCTTTTTTACAAAGCAGTCAGCGGCAGGTAAGTGGGGAAGTATTTGTACGTTTAAAACCATATCACTTTAGCCTGGAAGGTGTGGAAAGCAACCAAGATTTGATGAATGCAGAATTTGGTACTTATGGCGAAGAAAACACGGCATGGAATGCTCAGGAAGCCAGAGGTTTTATCAAGATTCTGGGGAATAGCAATAAAGTATATCACCAAATTAATGCCTCATGATAAAAGTAGGAATTATAGGAGGAGCGGGATATACCGCTGGCGAACTCATCCGGTTGTTGCTGAATCATCCGCAGGTTGAGCTTGATTTCGTTTTTTCTACCTCCAATGCGGGTAACCCCATTCATCATATTCATCAAGATCTTTTGGGATCGATGGATCAAGACTTTACGGATCAAATCAATGCTGAGGTTGAGGTATTGTTTCTTTGCCTAGGCCATGGAAACTCTAAAGAGTTCCTGACTACCCATGAGTTTTCGTCAACTACCCGGATCATTGATTTGAGCAACGATTTTCGCCTTGAGCGTGATGCAAACCCGCTATTAAAAGGGAAAAGTCATCCCAGCCCATTTGTTTATGGGCTAAGTGAATGGCAACGAGAAAAGGTGCAGAAGGCTCAATATATTGCCAATCCAGGTTGTTTTGCCACGGCCATCCAATTGGCTTTACTTCCCCTGGCATCCTCTGGATATTTAACCAGAGACGTCCATATCAACGCGGTGACAGGTGCAACTGGTGCAGGAACCAGTCTTTCTCCTACTACGCATTTTACCTGGCGGGACAATAATTTTTCCCATTATAAGGCTTTCCAGCACCAGCATCTGGACGAGATCCAAGAGAGCCTGTCTGCTCAACAATCTGCAGCTATAGGCTCCTTGATGTTTTTGCCCCATAGAGGGAACTTCAGCAGGGGGATTTTTGCTACTTCATATACAGAAGTTGAGGCCAGTCTAGAAGAGATCAAGCAAATTTATGCTGATTGTTACAAAGATGCTGCCTTTGTACACTGCGCTGCATCACCTTTGCACCTCAAACAAGTAGTGAACACCAATAAGTGTTTTCTTCACCTTGAAAAACATGGGAAATACGTATTGATCACCAGTATCATTGATAATTTGCTGAAGGGGGCCTCAGGACAAGCCATTCAGAATATGAATTTGATGTTGGGTTTCCCAGAAGAACAGGGACTCCAATTAAAAGCCAACTTTTTTTAAAACTACAGCATGAAAATAGCGATTATAGGAACCGGAAACTTGGGCAGGTCAATCGCCAAAGGCTTGATTGATACGAATGCCATCACCAGCTTGTATCTCACTAAAAGAAATACAGCCGATTTGCAGGAATTTGCCGATTTTAAAGGTGTTCATATCACATCAGACAATGAAAAGGCCATTTCTAACAGCGATATCATTATTTATGCTGTGCAGCCCGCACACCTTAAAGATATCTTAGAACAATCTGTTCATTTACTCCACGATAATCACGTATTCATCTCTACAGTTACTGGGTTTACGCTGCAGGGACTGGAAGAGGCACTTGGGGCAGATCGATATATTATCCGCGCGATGCCCAATACAGCGATTGCCGTCGGTAAATCCATGACCTGTTTGTGTGGTAGCGAACAAGGAAAACAACGCATCAAAGTGGCTCAGGCGATTTTTAACAGACTGGGAGCAACCCTTGTCATCCCTGAAGAGCAAATGCAGGCAGCCACTGTGGTATGTGCCAGTGGCGTTGCTTTTTGGATGCGTTTGATCAGGGCCAGCACCCAAGCGGCTATCCAATTGGGTTTTGATGCCAAAGAAGCGCAAATGTTAGCCATGCATACGGCTGAAGGGGCCGCCAACCTGCTTATCCATACAGGGAACCATCCTGAAGAAGAAATCGACAAGGTGACTACACCCAAAGGATGTACAATTGAAGGCTTGAACGAAATGGAACACAAAGGCCTGAGCTCTTCGCTTATTCAGGGAATGATCGCGTCCTTTCAAAAAATTAATAATATCAAGGAGAGACAGATATGAGCTTATTTGATGTATATCCTTTATTCGATGTAAATCCGGTAAAAGGCCGTGATGTTTATGTTTATGATGAATCGGGTAATGAGTACCTTGATCTCTACGGTGGTCACGCGGTGATTTCCATCGGCCATTCCCATCCAGAATTTGTAAAGGCTCTAAAATCCCAATTGGACCAATTGGCTTTTTATAGCAATGCGGTTCAAAATCCGCTGCAGTCTAAGTATGCCGAGACCCTGGTTAAGGCCTCAGATTGTGCCAACTACCAGTTATTCCTATGTAACTCTGGCGCAGAAGCTAATGAAAACGCGCTAAAACTCGCTTCCTTTCACACAGGAAAAGCTAAAATTGTTGCTTTTAAAAATGGATTTCACGGACGTACATCAGCCGCTGTAGCAGCTACAGACAATCAAAAAATTATTGCCCCACTCAATCGGCAGCAACAAGTGGAACTGGTCGATTTAGGGGATCTTGAGGTGGTAGAAATAGCGCTTTCGCGAAAGGATTGCTGTGCGGTAATCGTGGAATGTATTCAAGGCGTGGGTGGTCTGGACGAGGGTGCAGGAGAATTTTTCAAGGAGTTACAGCGGTTGTGCAAAAAATATCAATGCCTGCTGATCGCTGATGAAGTGCAGTCGGGCTTTGGACGCAGTGGCGAATTCTTTGCCTTTCAAAAACACGGTCTGGAACCCGATATTATTTCTATGGCCAAAGGTATGGGTAATGGCTTTCCCGTCGGCGGAATTTTAATCCATCCTTCCATTAAAGCTTCCCATGGGTTGTTGGGAACCACTTTTGGTGGAAATCATTTGGCTTGTGTCGCTGGATTAAGTGTTCTGAAAGTATTGGAGCAAGAACAATTAATGAAAAATGTCAAGCAGCAGCAGGCGTATGTGCAGCAACAAGTCGAGCAAATTCCGGCCATTAAGAAGTTAAAGGGACGCGGATTGATGCTGGGTCTGGAGTTTGACTATCCAGTGTCTGATTTGCGTAAAAAGCTACTTTATGAGCACCATATCTTTACTGGAAGTGCCAAAAACCCTAACCTCTTGCGTATACTACCTCCATTGACCGTTCAAACACAACACTGGGATCGATTTTTTCAAGCCTTAAAAGCATCTTTATGAAGCATTACACCTCTATACAGGATATCAGCGAGTTGGACAGTTTGGTTAAAGATGCCTTTTCGCTCAAGCGAAATCCACGTGCTTTTGAAACTCTAGGTAAAGGAAAAACGCTGGTGATGCTTTTTTTTAATGCCAGCTTACGCACCAGGCTGAGTACGGAAAATGCGGCCAAGAATCTGGGAATGGATGTACAAATACTCAACGTTACGGACTCTTGGAAACTCGAGTTTGCCGATGGCAGTATAATGAATGCCGATACTTCTGAACATGTAAGGGAAGCCGCACAAGTAATTGCGCAATACGCAGACGTGCTAGCTGTTCGCGCTTTCCCCAGCCTGACCGATAAACAGGCCGACCAACAGGAAATGGTGTTGAAGTCATTTATCAAATATGCTGGCATCCCTGTGGTCAATATGGAAAGCGCAACCCAGCACCCGCTGCAAGCACTGGCAGACTTGATCACGATTGAAGAAAACAAAACCATAAAGCAACCGAAGGTGGTATTGTCTTGGGCGCCACACCCCAAAGCCTTACCCCATGCGGTGGCCAATTCTTTTATCCAAATCATGCAGCGTGCTGAGGTAGATCTAAGTATTACCCATCCTGAAGGCTACGGACTCGACCCTAACATTGTGCAAGGTACTCCGGTGATCTACGATCAGGAAAAAGCGCTGGAGCAAGCAGATTTTGTCTACGTAAAAAACTGGAGTTCGTTTGAGAATTACGGCAAGGTGTTATCGCAGGATCCATCATGGATGATGACGACCGACAAACTAAATCATGCCCGGTTCATGCATTGTTTGCCAGTACGCCGAAATGTAGTCGTGGAAGATGCCGTATTGGATAGTGATCAGTCCCTGGTGATTCAACAGGCGGGAAACAGGACCTTTTCAGCCCAAGTCGTGTTGAAAAATATATTGGAAAAGCTATGAAGGCATTGACGATTGTGAAAATTGGCGGCCACCTGATCGATGATGACCAAGCCTTAAAAAAGGTACTGGTTGATTTTGCTGGGATCCAGGGTCCTAAAATCCTGATCCACGGCGGTGGACGTGCAGCTACTGCTTTGGCCAAAAAGCTGGATTTGGAGGTGCAGATGTTGGAAGGAAGGCGTATCACCGACACCGATATGCTAGAAGTAGCTGTAATGGTATACGCTGGTAAAACAAATAAATTCATGGTGGCTAAATTGCAAGCTTTTGGATGTATGGCCATTGGACTCACTGGGGCGGATGCCGACTTGGTCAGGTCCAAAAAAAGATCAGTGGATCCTGTGGATTACGGTTGGGTGGGTGATGTAAAGAAAGTCAATGCAGGTTTTTTAAGCCAATGGCTGGAAGGAGCGCAGCCAGTTGTTCCTGTATTTTGTGCCATTACCCATGATGGAAACGGACAATTACTCAACACCAATGCAGATACCATGGCGGCTGAAATCGCGGTGGCGATGACAGAATTTTATACAACCAGCCTGATCTATTGCTTCGAAAAACCAGGAGTCTTACTGGATATATCAGATGAGGATAGTCTGGTGACCCAATTGAATCAAAAAGACTATGACCGGTTAAAAAAGCAAGGTGTCATCGCTGATGGTATGTTGCCAAAATTGAAAAATTGCTTTTATGCCTTGAATCATGGCGTAGAAAAGATCAGCCTGGGTCATCCGGAAATCCTAAGTGACCCACATTATAAATGTACAAGAATAAGCTTATGAATCTGCAAAACCAACTTACCGTCAGCGCCATAGAATTGCTTAAAAACCTGATTAGTACCCCATCCTTTTCTGGAGAAGAGCAGAATACAGCCCTATTCATTGAGCGGTGGCTGGCTGACCAGGACATCAAATACCAACGTAGGCAGAACAATATTTGGTCGGTGAACAAAGATTTTGATGCAACCAAACCTACGGTGCTGCTCAATTCACATCACGATACGGTCCAACCCAACAAAGCCTACACCAAGGATCCATTTGATCCGGTGTTGGTAGATGGCAAATTGTATGGCTTGGGCAGTAATGATGCCGGCGGTTGTTTGGTATCCTTGCTGGCCAGCTTTGCTTATTTCTATCATCAAGATGATTTGGCTTATAATCTCGTGATCGTCGCCAGTGCAGAAGAAGAAAGCAGCGGTCCTAACGGCTTGAACAGTATGTTGGAGGTCATACCGCCCATCGATGTAGCTATTGTGGGTGAGCCCACTCAAATGCAGTTGGCTGTAGCCGAAAAGGGGCTCGTGGTCTTTGATGTTTATGTAGAAGGAACTCCTGGACATGCGGCACATCCGAATGACAATCATGCCATTTATAATTCCATTGCATTACAGGAATGGTTGCGGGATTATAAATTTGAACGGATCTCAGATCAATTGGGAGAGGTGAAGATGACCTTGACCCAAATCAATGCTGGTGTACAACATAATGCGATACCTTCTGAGGTGCACCTGGTGGTAGATGTACGAGTGAATGATTTATACAGCAATCAGGAGATCGCTGAATTGCTGAAAACAGAAGCGCCCTGTGATCGAATCAAAGCCAGAAGCTTAAGACTCAACTCAAGTTCGATCCCGGTTTCCCACGAACTCGTTCAAGCCGGATTGGCATTGGGTAGGGAAACTTATGGCTCACCAACCCTTTCTGATCAGGCCTGTTTGACCGTACCTTCCTTGAAATTAGGTCCCGGCGATAGTACCAGGTCACACAGCGCGGACGAATTCATCTATCTTTCAGAAATTGAAGAGGGAATAGATCTTTATATCAAAATATTACAGCAAATCTTATAATATACCTTTTATGAAACTTTGGGAAAAGGGCTTGGCCATCGATAAAAAAATGGAGCAATTTACCGTGGGAAACGACCGCCAAACAGATCTATACATCGCAACTTATGATGTGCAGGCATCTCGAGCGCATGCCCGAATGCTTAAAAAGGTAGGGATGCTATCAGAAGCCGAATTAAACCAACTAGAGTTAGGGTTGGACCGGATCGATCAGGAGTTGGAGCAAGGAACTTTTGTCATCAATGATGAATTTGAGGATATTCATTCCAAAATTGAATACGAACTCACCGAACAATTGGGTGAAGTAGGCAAAAAAATCCACACGGCCAGATCCCGAAATGACCAGGTATTGGTGGCTTTGCAATTGTATTATAAAGATAACCTTAGTCAAATCAGAGGCCAGGTTCATCAGTTGTTTGAGACCTTATTGTCGCTAGCCGAAACCTACAAAGACAAGCTTCTTCCTGGATATACACATTTGCAGGTAGCCATGCCGTCCTCTTTTGGTTTGTGGTTTTCTTCTTATGCAGAATTACTGGTTGACGATGTTTATATGCTGGACGCTACTTTGAAAGTGGTGGATCAGAATCCGCTGGGAAGTGCAGCTGGCTACGGGAGTTCATTTCCTATTGACCGGGAATTTACCACGGATCAATTAAATTTTGCTGAGCTAAAATACAATGTAGTAGCTGCCCAACTCACCAGGGGAAGAAATGAGCGCATCATTGCTTCCAGTCTGGGGCAAATTGCGCAAACCTTGTCCAAGGCCGCTATGGATGTGTGCTTATATATGAGCCAGAATTTTGGATTTATCAGTTTTCCGGATGCATTGACTACTGGGAGTAGTATAATGCCACATAAAAAAAATCCAGATGTTTTTGAACTGATCAGGGGGAAATGCAACAAGATACAGGCACTACAAACCGAAATGCTCTTGATCTCCCATAACCTTCCTAGCGGGTACCATAGAGACTTCCAATTATTGAAGGAAAATCTGATACAGACCATAGAAGATCTTAAGGAGGTCTTGGATATTTTTGATTATGCGATCCGTCAGATTATTATCAAGGATATTGATCTAAACGAGCCCAAATATGAATACTTATTTACCGTAGACAACATCAACCAGTTGGTCGTGGAAGGTGCCAGTTTTAGAGATGCCTACCAACAGATCGGCCAACAAGTACAGGAGGGCAGTTATGTGCCAGATCGGTCCAAGCAGCATACCCATTTAGGAAGTATGGGCAACCTGGGTCTGGACCAAATACGCAGTAAGTTTCCTGATCAGGCTTAGGACAAAGGAAGGTTTTACCATTTATAGTCCAGTATTGACTTCAGCATGTTACAAATGATTCATTTAAAAGTTGCTTACTACAATTCTGCCCTTATAAAATGGAAGTTGTATGTTTTTAAACTTCTTTTGTACAGATTTTGATTCTTCCATTTAATGTGGTTTAACAGCGACGTATATCACTATAAAGGGATTTTAAGCTACCCACTTTTCAATTTGTAAAATACTTAAGTGAAGAGAAAAAGGGATTCAAGTTTATAATCACACCGCTATTGCTTATGCTTGGTATTGTTAGCTAATTTTTATTTATCTGAATTGTTTCGGCTTTTGTCCGTTGCTTGCCAATTTTGCAATTTCATCAATGCGGTTTTGTCTGGTTTCTTGTCGCTTGGCAGAAACTACCCAATACAATAACATTTTTTTGGTGGATTTGCTTTGCCTGTCAAAGTAATCAAAAGTATTTTTAGAACTCATCAATGCTTCCTGTAAGTCTTGTGGCAAGATCAATTGCTCTATTTCATCTAAAATTGTCCAAGAACCGTTTTGCTTTGCCACTTCAATACTTTTCAAACCAGATTCTTTCATCAAACCAATTTTAATGAGTTGTTCTACTTTCTCCTTGTTGAATTTTGACCAAGTACTCTTCGGTTTTCTTTTTGAATAATATTGCCGATAACTGAATTCGTCAATGGTCTGTTTTTTGCTATCAATCCAACCAAAACACAGAGCCTCATCCACCGCATCACTCCAACTAATAGATTTCTTTTCTGACTTGTATTTATAAAACACGAGCCATACAGATGTCTTGGTTTTGTGATTTTCCACTAACCAATTTCGCCAATCTGTACGGCTTGTTGGACAAAATGTATCTATGTTTTTATTTGACAACTGTGGCTTCTAATTCTATTGTCAAAGTAGCGAAAAGTGCTTTAATTTCAAGTAAGCTTGTTGCTTGTTTTATACCGTACTTTTGTAAAAAAGGCACATACACATCCATACATGTTGTGAAAAAATCTTGTGTTGAAGTTGTGTAGACATTGAGTCTTACAATGTTTTTACATTCATATCCGGCATCATTGATCAGCGTTTCTAAATTCCGAATGGTTTGAATTAATTGAGAACGCATATCTGCGGTACTTGGCACACCGTTCTCGTCGATGGCAACCTGGCCGGAACAGTACAAAGTTCCTTCTACCTTTTTTACTTCTACAGCTTGTGCAGAGTTAGTTTGTTCACCCCATTTCCAAGGGTCAATCGTTCTTTTTTCCATTTTAAAATATTTTACTCATTTAACTTGAGACAAAACTAAATTGGAGTTGTGACAGCCCTATGTCAGGGGTGGAAATAAGCCTAATAATATTTATCAAAATACTCTTGCAAGGTCATTTTGTGTGGTTCAAAATATTCGTTGAGCACTTGTAATTTTTTAATTCTGTCTAAACGGAAAAACCGAAATTCTTTCCGTAAACGGCAGTAAGCAACTAACAACCAATTTTCCGTGCTTAGAAGGGCAAATGGTTCTAAAATTCGAGAGGTGGGCTTGTTGTCAGCATTTAAGTAGTCAACACTGACAAGTAGAAAATTAGTCAAGGCAAATTGTAATTCGGATAAATTGTTACTGTTTCTTTCGCGATTCAGGTTTTGACTGAATCTTGTCCTTTCAGATAACAAATTGACTTTGTCTTGAAGATTGTATTTCAAAACCGCTTTGACTTTTTCAATTGCTTCTGAATACTCTTTTACAAAGGAAGCATCTTTGTTTTTTAATACTAATTGTTCGGCTGTGATTAATGCGTTGGCCTGAGATTCAGTAAACATTACTGGCGGAATTTGATAACCTTCCATTAATGAATAGCCTTTGCCTTCTTCTGTGATGATGGGAACTCCAGCTTGTTCCAATGCTCGAATGTCTCTATAGATTGTTCTAACGCTTACCGAAAACTTGTTGGCTAATTCTGTTGAAGTCAAAAGTCGCTTCGTTTGCAACTGCGTTAAAATGGCAGTCAATCGTGGAAGTCGTTTTGTTTCATTTTCGTTCATTCTTTATTTCTCGGTCGTTGTTCCCTGTGTGGTATGGGAAATTTACGGGCTTTAATCACTAAGTTTTCAGAAAGCAAGATACTTTTTTAACGCAAAAACGATCCAAGTAAACACTTAAATCGCTATTGCTTATACCAGTCTATATTGTCCTGCGTTTTTCTAACTTCCACAGCTAATAATTTTATAAACTTCCAATCTCCTCTTTCCATCGATTCGCCAACCGTTAGCTCCATAATTTCCTTGCCAAGCGATAGCGTCTCGGTAACAGCATCCTTCCATTCATCATGACTTGTTGGAATACCTAACTTGTCAGAAACAGCATTGACGTTAAATGCTAGAATAACACCCTCTTTTTCCATTTTTTTTACTTTCTCTCTAGTAATAGTAAGATTTTTCTTCCATTTTTTTGAATTCGTCCCTTGAGGAACTTTCGCTCCGACAGTCAGTCCTTTTTTAATCTTAAAAACTGGTTCAAAGTTTTCATCAAAAATAACTAGACCATAAGCACCTTTTCCAGTGCCTGACATCCCACTTCTTCTAACATCAAAGCTTACGTCTAATTTTAAATTGTCGCCAGATTTGTACAGGTGATACGACCTTTGGCTCTGGTCTCTCCCTTTGTACTTTTCATATTGTCTTTGGCAATGGTCTGTCCAAATGAATACATTCCGACAAAAAGGAACATAAAACAAATCAATAGATTTTGAGTTTTCATAAATTTATAGGTTGATAATTATTCCTCTAAAACTATTATTCAGGGTTTTATGCTACAATACCTATACTGGGGATTTTCTCGAATGCATTGCATCAGACTTCTTCCGAATATGAAAAGCAGGGCTGGAAATAAGCGATCACCTGTTGGATGTAATGCAAGCAGAATAACAACCATGTGCTGAATTAAAAAGTGCTGAAGAAAGTGTTCTTAACTCAGTTCTTTATGGGCCTGCCTCTTTTTGTAGAAGAATTCAAGTAAGAATGAAAATATAATTATTCCAACAGCGACGATTACACCTATACTATTTGTCCCAAATTGCTGAACTAATAGCGTTATGAATGCTAAAATACACAACACACCAGCCAAGAGGTGTATCCATTTTTTAGAGTTTAATTCTTTGTGTTTTTTATATCCAATAAAGTTGACCACTGCAAAAATCAAGAGAAAACCAGCACTTCCTGCGGTAGATATGCTTTGTAAATTGAAAAGGTTGACCAATGCAACAGATAAAATGGCGGTTACCAAAAATCCTATTGGTTTACCCCAAAATTTGTGGCAAAAATATTTTGGTAATTCGTTGTCTTTGGCAATATCGTAATTGACACGACCACTACCTAGAACAGTGGCGTTAATGGCAGAAAATGTTGATATCAGGGCTGTTATAGTAATTACTGTAAAGCCAATATGCCCCAAGGTTGGTTCAGCAGCCTTGGCCAAAACGTAATCTTGAGCGCTTGCAATTTGATTGAAAGGTAAAGCACCTACGGTAACGATAGCAATCAAGATATATAGGACAATAACAAACCCCACTGCTCCAAAATAAGCCTTTTCGGTATTTTTATCTCTGTTTTTCAGATCGGAAATCGAGTTGGCAATCAGCTCAAAACCTTCATAGGCTACAAAAATTACCATTCCGCCGGAGAGCAGGAGTAGTGGGTTTTCCCAATTTGGTGGTGAAAGCTGATGTAAATTTTCTGGATGGTTTGAGAGTCCGTAAAAGCCTATACCTATAAAAGCTATTAAAATCAGTAGTTTAATGATAACTGCAACAGACTCTATGCCGCTCACTAATTTTACACTCAAATAGTTAATCAACAGGGCCAACAAGAGAATGCTCGTTTGATAAATATGTGTATCAATATTTTTTGAACCGGTGATTGAAATTAATTCGGCACCATAAGAACCAAATGCCGAAGCATAGAGCGCAAGCATCACAATATAACTGAGCCAAAGAAGATTGTTAATGCCACCTGAAAAAATTCCTTGACCAAATTGGCTATTAACGAATTCAACAGTACCGCCATCTTTCGGATATTTTTTTGAAAGTTTGGCATAGGAATAGGCGGTTAATAAGGCAATTAAGCCTGCAAAGCAAAACGCAACTGGTGTTCCACCTTTGGCTAATGAAACTGCAAGGCCAAGCACGGCAAAAATTCCACCTCCCACCATACCGCCAATGCCGATGGAAATAGCATCTTTTAAACTTATTTTTTCATTCATAGGATGTTGTCTTCTCAAATCTCCCCCTCCTGAAATGTCTAAAGGTTATTCCCAAAAACTATCGGGTGATGTAGACCGTGTTTGTCTATCATTTCAGGTGTTTATCATCTAAAGATAAATCTAATCTCACAGAGTTGTAGAAGTAAATTGGGTTTTTAGCGGCAAGCTTTGCCTATTTGTCAACTTCACTTGAAGAGCAATAATAGCATAAGAACAATGAACACAGCTCAAATTAAATGATTACGGTAAGTACAAAGCAACGCAGGTGAACAGATGAGAATGGAACCCCATCGTTAAGCCAGTGTCAGTTTGATCACTCAAAATCAAAAAGGCGCTCATTTCTCCGATGGGTAGGTCAAATGAGAGTAAGATATATTGACCGCTCAGGCGGTGAATCACCTAGAGGGTGTTGAGCGAGTTACATCGTATGTAAATCTTCACAAACCATTGTGAAAAGGGAGAAGTTAGTCCTTATTTGGAGACTATAAATATTTCATTATTAACGGATTAAAATTAATAACACCGTTGAAAATTTTAAAAACACAATTCATAAAAGCCGTAGTCGTGGTGGCGCCTTTATTTTGTCTCTTTAATAATAATGTTCTGGTAGTTGTAGGGGATTTCTATGTTTTCTCGGTCAAAACGTTCTTTTATTGAGCGCAGTAGATCACAATACATTATAAATCCATTGGCTGCATTGTCCGAATAGGCCCAAACTTTTAATGTAATGGAAGAATTTCCCAATGCGGTAACTCTTGAAACAACTTCAGGCACATTATTTTCTACATCTGCTGCAGTTCTATTATCTATATGTAACGGATGTTTTAAAACCTCTTCTTCCATCAATTTTAAAGCTCTTCCAATGTCGGAATTATATCCAATTCCAATTTCAATCATTTTACAAATTCTCGTGTCATTTAAGTTGGTATTGACAATAACATTAGAGCTAATAACTGAGTTGGGTACTACAATCCTATTATTTTCAAAATCCCGAAGAACCACTTGTCTTAAATTAATTTCTTCGACAGTTCCAGTATAAGTTTGGTTAAATGTAATTCTATCGTTGATTTTGAATGGTTTGAATATCACAATGAGAAATCCACTCATGATATTACTTAAGGCCTGTTGCGATGCTAACCCTGCTACAAGTGATATGATTCCAGCACCTGCTAACAAAGAATGACCTATAGTCTTCATTTGAGGAATTTGTATCAGAGCAAATGAAAAACCTACAATAAAAATAAGTGCTGTTATAAGGTTCGTTACAAAGAGGTAGCTTGTAGGATCAACATGTTTTGTTTTTACTAAGGAATCTATTTTTTTCTTGGATAAATACTTAAAAATCAAAGCAAAAAAAATGGTTAGCGCAATTATAATTCCGATGATGATTATCATTTTAAAATCAGTAAAAAAGAAGCTATCAAAATCTATTATCATTTTTTCTTAAGAGTTTTTAATTTTTTATGTCCTTTATGGACAGGAATTACAAGGAATGTAATATGAATAAAGTTGACGATAAGTCGCTTATACTTATGTTTTTATTGTGCTTATTATTTCTTGAATACTTTTTTAAGTTTCCCAAGAAATCCTGATTCATTGCTCTTTCTTTCCTTAGTCATTTCTTTTTCCTTGTTATGCACTTCATTAACAAGTTTTCCTGGCTGCTCGTCATCATCTCGATGTACCCTTTTGACCTCAGGCACTTTCAAACCAGAAAGGAGTTCGTACTGTTCTTTAGCCTTTTTGAAAATTTCGATTTCTGCTTTTGTTCTTGTGTCTACTTGGGTCATTTCAGGGAAAAGTCCACTTGAATTTTTAACAGATTCACATTCAAAATCACTCAACATTCCTTGGTAGATTTGAATAGCTTGTTGTGTTTGTCCAACATTCGCATAAGATTCAGCAAACTGTAATAAATCTTTTCCTATATCTTCCTTCTTTAGTAAATTTCCAATTGAGGTAGTTATTTGAGCTTTTGAAGCAGAAATATTAGCTATTGATTTTAGATCATTCTTTTCTTTAAGCAAATCAATAAATTCTTGGAATTTTGCTCTCAAATCAGAATGCACTTTATAAATATCAATATCAGATAAATAAACTCCATTTCTCATAGCGGTATCTGCCATAAGTTTTGTGAATCCACCAGTCTTAAAAGCCAACTGAACTAATATGTCTGAATATTCTTGAAGTTGTTCTTCATCAATTTCTGATTCATTAAGTGCTTTATAGATCTCTAAACCTTCAAAATATTCTTCATGATATTTTCAGCTTTAAAACTTTCTCTGTCAATCGTAACTTTTCGTCCTTTAATTACTTTGAAAAGGAATTTATGAATATCAAATGAATTTTCAGAATTCGAGAGTTCCTGTTCAAGTTCTTCAAATTTATTCTGTTTTATTAGATCTATCATTTTTGTTTTAATGTCAAATCCTAAAATGTCTAAAGGTTATTCCCAAAAACTATCGGGTGATGTAGACTGTGTTTGTCTATTATTTCAGGTGTTTATCATCTAAAGATAAATCTAATCTCATAGAGTCGTAGAAGTAAATTGGGTTTTTAGCGGCAAGCTTTGCCTATTTGTCAACTTCACCTGAACAGCAATAATAGCATAAGAACAATGAACAAAGCTCAAATTAAATGAATACGGTAAGTACAAAGCAACGCAGGTGACCAGATGAGAATAGAACCCCATCGTTGAGCCAGTGTCAGTTTGATCACTCAAAATCAAAAATGCGCTCATTTCTCCGATGGGTAGGTCAAATGAGAGTAAGATATATTGACCGCTCAGGCGGTGAATCACCTAGAGGGTGCTGGACGAGTTGTCATTTAAAATTTAATCATTTCTAACTCATCAAAGTCTTTTATTTCAGACAGTGTAATTAGGTTGTTTATTTCAACATTACTCCAAGTTTCCTTAAACATTTCGTCTTCACCTGCTGCATTTTTATTTAAGTTTTCCTTGATTAGTTTCTTTTTTGTCAAAAAATTGATACTTGTTTCTGTCAGTGTGATTGGTCCACGATTGCTACTTGAATCATACCCAATCAATTCAAAATTTGAGTTTTGATATCTGAAGGTATATTCCCAATATCCATATCTGCCGTGCCCGTAATGGATGTAAAGCTTTTCGTTTTCAATTTTAATCCATAATTCTGGCGGGAAATAAACTCCGCCATCTTCATTTTCTGATGAAAAGCAGTTATAGTTTTCATCGGCTAGTTGATAACCTTTCTCACTTTTAAATAAGACAATAATTCCACGTCTATTTCTGTCCACTTTTTCGTCAAAACGATTGGTGACGATGTTAGCTGTATTCGTCTCTTTGATGATTAAAACACAATCCTCCAACCCGTCTTTATTGAGGTCTCCAAAAACCTTGTCAAATTCAGTATATCCTTTCGGAATGAAATCAGATGGTTCTTTACCCGGTTTTTTAAAACCTAGAAATATCAGTATAAGAATGGGCAACAGGAATAAAATATTTTTCATTGTGTATTTAGCTTTTGGCAGTTGATTGAAATGTCTCACAACATTGTTCTTTATCGCGAGTTGGCTGTGTAGGGAACGCGAATTTGTCGATTTAGTATTGTTTTGTTTTCGTAGATTATTATTAAGACTAGAATTGGCATGGTTCTCAAGTCGGATCAAGTTTTGCTGCTGGGTTGCTTTCCGCACACTGTATAAGGAGCAGCAGAGTGAAACATTAAACCACATGATATAAAATGAGGGTTCAAATCACGCAAAACTCGTTAAATCCACTCAAATCTACCCATATTTAATAAAGATCTCTGAATCATCGCATGCTTGGGTAGGTGTTATTCAGTGTACATCATGAATGGTTTCACTTTTTTCGCGAAAGCCTTTGTTCAAAAAATAGTCTGGCATTTTGATCGATGTTCCACAAAGCCATACATAAAAAAAGCACTCCGTAGAGTGCTCAGTTCAAGGGTCGTTTCTAAGGCGGGTAGTCCGTCCTGCCGGTTGGTTGGTTAGGTGTTCGGCAGGACGTGTTCCCCAAGGGGAGGCCAATTCAACGCTTCCTAAATAATGGTACTTTGTCCTAAATGCACATTGGCAAAATTGATATTGCTATCATTAGGATGGCTAATAAAATCTTCAATAAAGTCACCCACTTTCGACGTGGTTATTTGTGTGTTTTCGGGATGCAAGTCGGGGGTAGTTATTTTTAATTCCAGGGATCGATCCACAGCAGTTTTGATCATGCCAGCCTCACTGTACAAACCAAAATGTTCCAACAACATTGCCGCGCTTAAAATAGAGGCCAGCGGATTAGCAATTCCTTTACCAGCGCCCTCTGGAAACGAACCGTGGATAGGCTCAAACATCGCATGTCGATCTCCTACAGAGGCCGAAGCTAGCAATCCGATGGATCCGCCGATCACACTGGCTTCATCGCTGATCACATCGCCAAAAAGATTTTCGGTCAGCACCACATCAAATTGAGTGGGTCGCAAAATCAATTGCATAGCGGCATTGTCCACAAACAAAAAGTCCAACTCCACCTCAGGATAATCGGTCGCAATATCCTTGACGACACGTCTCCACAACCGGGAGGTCTCCAGCACATTGGCTTTGTCTACCAGCGTCACTTTTTTACGTCTGTGTTGCGCTGCCTCAAAAGCCTTTCGGGTAATGCGTTCGATTTCTTCTACGCTGTACGCACATAGATCCGAGGCCTGTTGGCCATCTTCACTCAAATGCTTTTCGCCAAAATAAATTCCGCCAGTCAACTCCCTAAAAATTGAGATGTCGGTCCCGGCAATCCGCTCCTTTTTTAAAGGCGATTGTTCCAGTAAGGCATCATAGGCCTGTACCGGGCGTATATTGGCATACAACCCCAATTCCTTACGCAGCTTTAACAACCCCTGTTCCGGTCGTACCGCAGCATTAGGGTCGTTGTCGTATTTAGGGTGTCCAATGGCACCAAATAATATGGCGTCTGTTTGTCGGCACAATGAAAGACTTTCTTCCGGCAAGGGATCATTGTGCGAATCAATAGCCGTAGCTCCAACTGGCGCATGGGTAAAAATAAAATTGTGGTCAAATTCCAAGGCAATCGCCTTCAATACCTTGATGGACTCGGCCGTCACTTCAGGCCCAATCCCGTCGCCTGGCAATACAGCAATCTCTAATTTCATAAACTTGTGGTGCTAAGTTGATTTTTGTTTTCTGGGCGATTTCCCTGGCTGCCCACAGCCAGAGAACCGCGCTTTCCGTTATATTCCCGATTTCCATCGGGAGATGCCACTGCAATCGCTATCGCAAGAGCATCATAGCTTACTTCCTGCCTTTTCAAAAGCAGCAATCTTTTCTTTTTTGCTTAATAAATAATCTATATCGTCATATCCATTGAGCATACAGGTCTTTTTATACACATCAATGTCAAAATCTTCCTTAAATGAGGTGCCTTCTACCTTGATATGTTGTTGTTCAAGATCTACAACCAATCGGATGTCAGGTTGGCGCTGGATCGTGTCCATCAGTACTTTTAAAAAGTCAGGCGTTACTTGTACGGGCAGCAGTCCGTTGTTCAGGGCATTTCCTTTGAATATATCTGCAAAAAAACTGCTGACAATTACCTTAAAACCATAATCTGCCAAGGCCCAGGCTGCGTGTTCTCTACTGGATCCACAACCGAAGTTATTCCCTGCCACCAAAATCTCGCCTTGGTAGGTGGGATCGTTTAATACAAAGTCCTTTACGGGTTTTCCCTCCTTGTCAAATCTCCAGTCCCTAAAAGCGTTATCGCCAAAACCTGCACGGGTGGTCGCCTTTAAAAAACGCGCCGGAATGATCTGGTCGGTATCAATATTTTCAATCGGCAGTGGGATCGCTCTGGATGTCAATCGCTCAAATTTTTCCATAGTGTTATAATGCTTGTGGTACCCGTTCTGTAATGTCTACAATTCTTCCTTCAACTGCCACCGCTGCGGCCATCAGCGGGCTCGCCAAAATAGTACGACTTCCGGGACCTTGACGGCCTTCAAAATTTCGATTGGAAGTAGAAACACAGTAGGCGCCGGCGGGAATTTTGTCTTCGTTCATGGCCAAACAGGCGCTGCAGCCGGGTTGACGCAATTCAAAACCAGCTTCTTCAAAAATCTGTTTTAAGCCTTCCTGCTCAATTTGTGCTTCTACCTGTTTACTGCCAGGAACTAACCATGCGGTTACTTGTGGGGCTTTTTGTTTTCCCTTAATATAACTGGCGGCTGCCCTGAAATCTTCAATACGCGAGTTGGTACAACTACCGATAAATACATAATCTATAGGTTGATCCAGTAAGGAGCTACCTTGTTTAAAATTCATGTATTGGAGTGATTTTTCAAAGGATGTATTAGAAGCTACAGGAATAGGTTCACTGATTTTAATTCCCATGCCTGGATTGGTACCATAGGTAAGCATGGGCTCAATATCCTGGGCGTCAAATTCATATTCTTTGTCAAATTTGGCGCCCTGATCCGTCGGCAGACTTTTCCAATACTCCAGTTTTTTATCCCAGTCGGCACCAGTAGGAGCAAATTGTTTTCCTTCTAGATAATCATAAGTGGTCTGGTCAGGTGCGATCATTCCGCCTCGAGCGCCCATCTCAATGCTCATGTTGCAAACGGTCATACGTCCTTCCATGGACATATTTTCAAATACCTCGCCAGCATATTCGCAGAAATAACCAGTGCCGGCATTGGTACCTACTTGCGAAATGATATACAGAATAACATCCTTAGGCAGAACTCCTTTTTTTAATTTGCCGCGAACGCTGATCCGCAAACTTTTAGGTTTGCTGAGTAATAGGCATTGACTGGCAAAAACCTGAGCGACCTGGCTTGTACCTATGCCAAAGGCAATAGCGCCAAAAGCTCCATGGGTAGAGGTGTGGCTGTCACCGCATACAATGCTCATTCCTGGCTGGGTGATACCCAATTCTGGTGCCATCACATGAACGATACCATTATAGGGGTGGCCCAAACCATAAAGAGTAATACCGTACTTTTCGCAATTTTCGGTGAGCTGTTGTAATTGTTGTCTGGACAAGGCATCCTTGACCGGTAAGTGTTGGTTTTGGGTAGGCGTATTGTGGTCGGCTGTGGCGACGATCTGGTCGGGTCTAAAAACAGGAATACCGCGGTTTTCCAATTCCTGGAATGCCTGCGGACTCGTAACTTCATGGATCAGGTGTTTGTCAATATATAGCACCTGTGGGCCATCCGGAATGGATTCTACCACATGTGCATCCCAGACCTTATCAAATAATGTTTTCTTCATAAATCTTTCTCAATTTTCTTTTCATCCAGCACTATTTACACTTGTTTCTCAACATTCAGCACCAGTCTTTCAATTTTAAGCCGATATAATTTCTCTGTACAAATGACTGTTTTCTACGATGATATGGATGTCCTGATCGTGCACTTCTTTATGGCGATCTGCATAATCCAAAAATTGCTGATATACCTGATCCAATTGCAATTTGGTCAATTCGTAGCCTACCTGTTTAGCCCGATAGGCGAGTGCAGCCCGTCCGGATCTGGCGGTAAGCACAATAGCCGACTCGGTTACTCCAACTTCTTTGGGATCTATAATCTCATAGGTCTCTCGATTTTTGATCACTCCGTCCTGGTGGATTCCCGAACTATGAGCAAAGGCGTTGGCACCTACGATAGCTTTGTTGGGTTGGGTACGTATTCCCATATGCTCACTTACCAGCTGACTCATTCCATAGAGCATGGTACTATCGATGCGCGTATCCATGTTCAAACTGGGATGTTGTCTCAAAATCATGACTACTTCTTCGAGTGCGGTGTTTCCCGCACGTTCTCCAATACCATTGATGGTACATTCAATTTGTCGAGCACCGTTAATGACACCTTCGATAGAGTTAGCGGTAGCCAACCCTAAATCATTGTGGCAGTGGACGGAAAGAATAGCTTTGTCGATGCCTTTTACGTGTTCTTTGAGGTATTTGATTTTGGCCCCATATTCTGCTGGAAGGCAATATCCTGTCGTATCTGGAATGTTCAGTACGGTTGCACCAGCTTTAATCGCAGCTTCACAGACCCGGGCTAAATAAGCATTATCAGTACGTCCAGCATCTTCGGCATAAAATTCCACATCTTCTACAAAGGATTTGGCGTATTTGACCGCATCATAAGCCCGTTGGACAATACTTTCCCGATCCGAATTGAACTTAAACTTTATATGCGAGTCTGAGGTGCCTATCCCTGTATGAATTCTAGGTTTGACTGCTTTTTCTAAGGCCTGAGCCGCGGTTTTGATGTCTTTTTCTACCGCCCTGGTCAGACCACATACACTGGCGTTTTTGACAATCCTTGAAATGGCATCCACCGATTCAAAATCTCCAGGACTGGACACTGGAAAACCAGCTTCTATCACATCGACGCCTAACTGGTCCAGTTGACGTGCGATCTTTATTTTTTGCTCGGTGTTTAATTTGCATCCGGGAACTTGCTCACCATCCCTAAGGGTGGTATCAAAGATCTGTATGTTTTGGATCGCCATACTATTGCAGGTTTAGGGTTTTTACCAAAGACTAAGTTATATTTACCAGCTTATTCCGTTGGGTAAAAGCCAGTTGTATATACGATGTTCAAACGGGAAATAATTTTTTAACGAACTGATAATTAAACAACTATAACAATCTTGGCATGATAACTAAAGGTCAAAACGATATGCTTTTTACCTTGATCAAGTCCCTGACGAAGTCAGAAAAAAGGCAGTTCAAACTCTATGTGGGTAGGCTGGACGTCAATCACCACAGTAAATTCCTGTCACTTTTTGATGTGCTCAATAAGGCCAAATCCTACAACGAGCGAGACATCCTTCAATCTACCGAGGTCACCAAAAAACAATTGGCCAATGTCAAGATGCATTTGTACCGTCAAATCCTGGTGAGCCTTAAACTTAACCCGGCCCACCAAAACATACGCTCGCAAATCCGAGAACAAATGGATTTTGCTTCCATCCTTTATCACAAAGGCCTATACAAACAAAGTCTGCGGATTCTGGATAAAGCCAAGGAACTGGCCGTTTCTCACGAGGAGAAAAACCTGGCTTTTGAGATTGTCGAACTGGAAAAGGTGATCGAAAGCCAGTACATCACCCGCAGTATCAGCACTCGTGCAGATGAGCTCTGTATACAAGCCAAGGAACTGAGCGCCGCCAATGTAATTGCTTCCAAATTGTCTAATTTGTCGCTGCAGCTTTACAATATCTTGCTCAAGACGGGTTATGTCAAAGACGAAGAGCAAAGCAAACGCATTACCGAATACTTTTCTGCACGTCTGCCCAACTATGACTTGCGACAATTGGGTTTTAGGGAGAAACTTTGGTTATACAAGGCCTATTTATGGTATAGCTTTTTAATGCAGGATTTCCTGAATTGCTACAAATATGCCTTAAAATGGGTGGAGCTTTTTGAGGAACATCAACATATGATTCAACTCAATCCGGTATTTTTTCTCAAAGGAAACAATTACCTGCTCGAGGCCTTGTTTTTTCTCAAGCAAAAAGTAAAGTTTGACCAGCGCTTGCAACAGTTTGAGCAAATCACTGCATCCAACAGTTTTCCGAAAGATGAGAATATTGAAGCACTGGGCTTTCTCTATATCAACCTCAATCGGATCAATGCCCATTTTATTGACGGTAGTTTCAAACTGGGATTGGGGCTGATTCCCAAAATCGAAAAACAATTGCCAGCATATACCGATCGTATCGATGAGCATCATGAAATGGTATTTTACTACAAGTTTGCCAGTATGCATTTTGGGTCAGGCAACTATGCCGAAACCGTGCACTATCTCGATAAGATCACGGGTAACAAATCATTGACCGTTCGCGAGGATTTACTTTGTTTCTCCCGTATCCTGAGCTTGATCGCGCATTATGAAGCAGGGCAGGATGAGCACCTGGACCAACACCTGCGTGAGGTCTATAAGTTCCTGATTAAAATGAATGATCTTTATGCAGTTCAAAAAGAGATGATCAAATTTATCCGTGGCTTGCAGGATATTTATCCGCATGACTTAAAAAATGCGTTCAGGGAACTGTTGGAAACATTGCGGGTCTATGAGGATCACCCCTATGAACGTAGGGCCTTTTTATATCTGGATATCATTTCTTGGTTGGAAAGCAAAGTCTACAACAAACCAGTGGATCAGGTCATACGGGACAAATTCCTGGCACAATAAGATCAATTCTTGTCAAAATATCATTCTGAAGCGACAATATTCTACAAGTAGATGAAGTCCTGGACTACACCCGAAGAAAAAATATTACATTATTTAAACGACTGATAAACAGAGTTATATCTATTAATTATCTTTACCCTACTAATTTTATAGACAAAAAATGTCGTCAATAATTTGGATATTCCGATTATATTTTTGAATCTTTACACTCACGTTCATAACCATACTGAAATTATCAAGAAAGGACGAGGGAACAGACCCATCGACTCCTTAGCAACCCTTCATTTAAGTCGACAATAAAATGAAGAAGGTGCTAATTTCTGCCACGCCTATTAGGGTGGACAAGATGATGCAAACAAAATGTAGGTTATTCTACCACAAGTTTCTTTTTTGATTTTCCATTCCGTAGCATTTACGGAAAGGGAATTCCTATTTCTCATTGGTTCTGGGCATTCAATAATTTTTTAATTTTTAAAAGAAACTATTATGTCACAACAGTTTTCAACCCAAGCCCTTCATGCAGGTCATGATGTTAAGAACAATGGCGGTACACGTGCCGTTCCATTGTATCAATCCACCAGTTATGTGTTCAACAACAGTGATCACGCTGCCAATTTATTTTCTCTGGCCGAGCCTGGTTTTATTTACACCCGTATCAACAATCCTACGGTAGATGTGCTGGAACAGCGATTGGCCGCACTAGAGGGAGGAATTGCCGCAGTAGCTACCGCCTCAGGAACAAGTGCGATCTCCACCACTTTATTGACGCTATTGCGCGCAGGCGACCACATTGTAGCCAGCAACTCGCTTTACGGCGGTACCTACAATTTGCTGTCGGTCACCCTACCGCGTTTAGGGATCACTACTACTTTTGTCAATCCCAATGATGATGACGCTTTCGCGAAAGCGGTACAAGAAAATACCCGAGCTGTATTTGTCGAGTCCTTGGGGAACCCAAAATTGGATGTACTTGATCTGAAAAAGATTAGTGCACAAGCCAAATCAGCTCGTATTCCTTTAATTGTCGACAATACGGTAGCTACCCCTTATTTGCTCAATCCTATTGAACACGGAGCCAATATCGTGATCCATTCCCTGACCAAATACATCAATGGAAACGGAACGGCTTTGGGAGGTGTAATCATTGATGCGGGAACCTTTGACTGGACCAATGGAAAATTTCCGGAATTCACTGAACCTAGTCCAGGTTACCACGGTTTGGTTTACAGTGAAGCCCTGGAAGCAGCAGCTTTTATCGCCAAGGTGCGTATTGAGGGACTCCGTGATCTGGGAGGTGCTATTTCACCTTTTAATGCCTGGCAGATCATCCAGGGATTGGAAACCTTGCAACTGCGAATTGAAAAACATTCCCAAAATGCCCTGAAATTGGCAGAGTGGTTACAGGACCAATCCGAAGTCGCCTGGGTCAACTACCCTGGACTGAAAGACAATGAATACTTCAACCTGGCCCAAGAATACTTGCCTAAAGGTCAAAGCGGTATCGTAACTTTTGGGGTCAAGGGTGGCTATGAATCGGCCAAAAAGGTAGTGGATCAGGCGCAAGTATTTTCGCTGCTCGCCAATATCGGTGACAGTAAATCCCTGATTATTCACCCAGCCAGTACCACGCACCAGCAACTTAAGGATGAAGACCAGCTCAGTACCGGAGTCACCAAGGATTTGATCAGGCTAAGTGTGGGATTAGAAAATGTCGAGGATCTGATCCAAGATCTGGAACAAGCTTTTGCCAGCATTTATGCCAAGGCGACCGTTTAAATGTCCAAGAAATTAGAACATATCACATTGACTGATTTCCAGCTGAAGTCTGGAGTCAGGCAGGATTTGAACCTCAGTTATCAGGTCAGTGGGCGCAGCTTACACAGTGCGCCCATTATCCTGGTGACACATGCGCTGACCGGGAATTCTTCGGTAGGCGAGTGGTGGCCTGAATTGGTCGGAGCAGGTAAATTGATTGATACGGATCAATATACAGTGTTGTGTTTTGATATTCCTGGCAACGGTCATGATGGTATTGTTGACCATTTGGTTTTTAATTACAAAGACTGGTGTCTGGCTGATGTGGCCTCCGCTTTTGCGAAAGCGATACAACAATTGGGTATCGATTATATTGAATTGGGAATAGGAGGGAGCATTGGAGGTGCATTGCTTTGGGAATTACTGGTCCAGCAACCTGGTTTATTGGGAACCATTGTCCCTATAGCGGCCGATTGGAAAGCCAGCGACTGGGTAGTAGCTTGCTGTCACATCCAGGAAGAGATTCTACGTACGTCGAATTCGCCAGTTGCCGTAGCTCGTAAACATGCCATGACCTTTTATCGGTCACCCATCGGACTCAAAGAAAAATTTGCTCGTCGTCGAGATTCATCAGCCTTTAAAGTTACGGGCTGGCTCGATCATCATGGTAGAGAATTAAAAAGCAGATTTTCCTTGCCTGCCTACCGATTGATGAATCACTTGCTGTCATCGGCAGATGCGGCTGGTGAATATGCACAGGATCTCAAACAAGCCATTGCGACATCTGAAACAGCCATTGAGATGATCGCTATTGACACAGATGGACTTTTTGTAGCGGCTGAAGATCGGGATACCTATGAATTACTCAAGAGTACGGGTCGGGTGGAATACCACGAGATTGCTTCGGTACATGGGCATGATGCCTTTTTAATCGAGCATGATCAGGTAGCCGAGATATTGGCTGCTATTTTTGAACGCCGTGGCCTCACAGGATGCCCGGCACAACAGACAACGGACCGAAAATGTATATCGGTCTAATGATCTATCCAAAATTTAACTAATGAAACAAATACATATTTACCTATTCGGTATAGGTAACGTGGGCAGTACCTTGATTAAACAGGTGCTAGATGCCCAAACCTATTTTAAACGGAACCAGCATATAGATTTGCGTATCGTGGCCCTGGCCAATTCGACCAAAGTGCTGTTCAAGCCAGAGGGTATAGATCAGCACTGGCGGAACGACTTTGCCCTGGAAGGAAAAACGCGAGAAGCCGATAGCTTTTATCAATTTTCTCGGGTTGATGACCAAGAAAAAATTGCCGTTGATGCCACGGCTAGTCAAGCTTTGTCTCTTTGTTATCCGGAGTTGATCCAACATGGATTTCATGTGGTGACAGCCAATAAGATAGCCAATACCTTAGGACAAAATTTTTATGACCAGTTGAGAATGCTGGCTCGACAACATCAACGCAGTTTTGCTTATGAGACCAATGTAGGAGCTGGTCTTCCTATCGTGCAAAGTATTGCCGATCTCGTTGCCTGTGGTGAAGAAATCTTTACCGTGAATGGCGTTTTTTCAGGATCGCTGAGTTATATCTTCAACCGTTTTTCAGAAGAATCACAATCTTTTTCTAGCATAGTTCTGGAGGCCTTGAGTGAAGGTTACACCGAGCCTGATCCCAGAGAGGATCTTGCGGGCAATGATGTAGCGCGGAAATTGCTGGTGCTGGCTAGGGAAACCGGATTAAAATTGGAATTGGAAGATATTGAAGTAGAAGACCTGATCATTCCTGACTTAAAATCGGCCAGTCTCAACCAATTTCTAACCAAAATCACAGCCTTAGATCCGCTGCTCGAACAACGTAAGCGTGAATTAAAGCCTCATCAAGTCCTTCGTCATCTAGGAGAACTAGACGTTCAAAATGCCAAGTTGCAGGTGCGGTTAAAAGCGGTGGACAGGGATAGTCCTGCCGGGCAATTGCAGGGAAGCGATGGTTTTTTTGAGATCTATTCAGAAAGTTATGCGGCACAACCATTGGTGATCAAGGGAGCTGGTGCGGGCAAATTGGTTACGGCGCGTGGTCTGCTGTCTGATGTAATAAAGGTCGCCAAGACCAATTGTCAAAAACTTATAGAAGTTTAACGTTACAATAAAAATAGATCGGCAGGACTTTTATTCTGAAAGTTCTGCCAATCGTTTCTTTAACGCTTCAATTTCCAACTGTTGCTCCTGTACCGCTTTGACCAACACTGGAATCAGTTGTTCATAATCTACAGCCAGGGATTTGTCCATGTCTTCGCCTACCTTTACGATACTGGGAATGGATTCCTGTAGCTCTTGGGCGATAAACCCAAATTGCTGACGTTGTTTTGGATCCTGTGTATAGGTGTATTGATAAGTCTGCAGGCCTTTAATGGTTTCTAAACCTGTGCTAAGTTTTTGGATATTACTTTTTTTTCTGCGGTCAGATGTTCTGAATGCATTTCTATAGTAGAGTTCGTTCCAAGAATTTGCACTTTGACCTAAATTTTTAACGCCGTCTGCTACGGGAAAATGCGCAAAATCACTGAACATATAATCTGCAGTCGTATTACCGCCACTACCGATGTTAATACGTAGTCCTCCGTCGGTCGCATTGTCATTGGTATGTATACCTTGGGTGTAAACCCTTCTGAAATGTCTGCTAAATATCCCAAGATCATAACCAGTAGTGCTTACATTGTCAGTAGCATTGACAACTGGATACATCCTGTTTTGGTCCACTACCAATTTATCGCTTCCATTGAATCTATAAACCAATAGCCCATTGACATCAGAATTCCTTATACGTAAAATGTTGTCTGTTTGAGTGAACTCAGAAAAATCGTTTCCTCTCTGAATTCTTAATCCTTGTCCATTGGCCGTGGTCTGTAAATGTAATTGCTGATCTGGTGCTCCAGCACCTATCCCAACTTGTCCGCTGGTATCAAAAAACATGCGCTGCGTGGAATTCGTGGCCAAGACCAGGTCCACATTATCTGTGGTACCTAAAAAATTACTGGAGGGGTCTGTACCAGCGGTGGTTCCAGCGTTCCCAGAAATCTTCCAGAACTCATCGCTGCCTCCCTGATTGGCGGCGGTCGTAGGTGTCAAAAGCGGCTCCCACATAGTTCCATTCCAAAAGTGAAATCCTTTTCCTGTCCCTGTATTGACATTATAAACCAGAAGACTTTCCTCCATGTTTCCAGTGATGGGTGCTTGATCATTCAAGTTGGCGATATTCACCCTGGGCAACAGTAATCCTTTATCGCCCAGGCTGGTCGTGATATGAAGGATACTGCTTTCGGCTGGTACGTCTGTACCAATACCTACTTGGGCAGAGGAGAAGACGGTAAAGAAAAGCACGAAAAGTAAGATTGGTTTCATATATCTATTTTTATTGATATACGATATATGGCTGCCGCACGGTTGTTAAATGTGCGTTAAATTCGATAATAAACCTAGGAATAGAAACAGGTGATTTGCTTTCGCGAAAGCGGGGACTCTACGCGATTTATTTGGCCAGATTGAAACTAAAACAGGTGAATTTACCCAGTTCTGAATGTACATTAATAACTCCCCCTAGGGTATTGACGAGCTTCTGGACAGTAGAAAGTCCGATCCCGTGTCCTTTATAACCTTCGCGATCGTATTCACCTAGTGTAGAAAACAATTCAAAAATTCGGTCCAATTGATCCTCGGGAATACCTCTACCATTATCAGTGATTTTAAATAGATAATGAGAGTCAGTTTCCTCGAATTCGATATCGATCACTGTTTCAATTTTGTCATTGTATTTAATGCTGTTCCCTATAAGATTCAAAAATATTTGCTCCAAGGCAACCCGGTTGCAATAAATATTATGATTCATCTCTGGCAGATGAATATCACAATGGTGCTTGATATTGATGAGTTCGATGATGTTTTCCAATAAATCATTCAGATCAAAATTGCTGCGGTCATCGATTTCATATGAACTACTCTCGTAATGTTCCAAAATGTTGGTAATGTAATTGCTAAGAGAGATAGAAGATTTTTTAAGATAGGAAAGGTATTCTTTACCGGTATTGTCGATGGTGCCGGCATACTTTTTATTTAGGATATCTGAAGTGAGAATCAAATTGGCCAAAGGCATTTTCATATCATGGGAAACAGTTCCAGCAAAATCTTTAAGCAAATCATTGTGTTTTTTAAGCTGGGATTTGGAATTTTCTAGTTGTAGATTGAGCAGTCTCAACTTCAGTAGCTCCTGAACCTGTGTGGCCAGATGGGTAAGGGATCTTTTTTGTCGTTCTGACAATTTTTTGGGTTTATGATGCAGTACACACAACGTACCCAAAGCATGGCCATCCGGACTGAGAATTGGCATCCCAGCATAAAAGATGACTGGATTTTCAACATTTTGAACAAGGGGATTGTTTTGGAACCTGTGATCTTCTCTGGCATTGGTAATTTCCATGATCGACATGGGTTGCATGATCGCATGAGAGCAAAAACCGATGTCCCGGTTGGTTTCACAAAAATTCACCCCTATTTTACTTTTGAACCACTGCCGATCCTTATCTACCAAAGAGATCACCGCGGTATCTGTTCCGCAGATTTCTGCTGCTAATTCAGTGATGTTGTCGTATTGTTTTTCTGGAAGGGAATCCAGAATGTTGAGTTGATGCAAGGCCGATAATCTAGCCAATTCATTCACTGGTTTTTGGGCAATCATCATACGGCTGAATTTAGGAGGTGGAAATCTATAAGTATTTACCTACGCAAAGGTAGTTTAAATATTGTACAAAAACTTTGAACAAATCAAAAAATAGGTAAGGATAAAACGTTTAACCTCTTGATACTTAGTTAACGAACTGTATTTCAATTTGTTTACAATGACTGTAATTGTCAAAAATGAGCTACTGTCCTGATTATTTTTGCCCGAATTTGGATGGATGGATGGATGGAAGTATCTTTTCAGCGTTACGATTTTAAAAGGTATTCCAATTTGATAACTGAAGAGATTGTTGATCCAATATTTTATGCAGTGCATAATAACGTAGAATGAATTAGATTTGCCTATGCTCTCTAGAAAAACAAAATACGGTATCAAAGCCCTTACTTATCTTGCACGCCTAGATAACAAAACTCCAGTATCCATCGCTACCATTGCCGAATCAGAAGATATTCCTCATAAATTTCTCGAGGCTATTCTGTTGGAACTCAGAAAGAACAGTTTATTGGGCAGTCGCAAAGGTAAAGGCGGCGGTTATTACCTGATGCAAACACCAGATAAGATAAGAATGTCTACCGTCCACCGCATCCTAGAAGGACCTATTGCCATGTTGCCATGCGTGAGTCTGAATTTTTACGAGAAATGCGAGGACTGTAAAGATGAAGACGCCTGCTCTGTAAACAAGCTCATGATTTTGGTTCGGGATAATACCCTGGAGGTGCTGGAAAACCAAACCTTGGCCGATTTATCTTAAGTGCCTTACCGATTTATCGATCATTGACCACCTATTCGTCAACTGTTTTCCGTGATTTATTGGCGCTTTCGCGAAAGCGGAGTCCCCTCTATTCTTTTAATGAAAATCACAATCGATTGATATTGAGTGATTTATTTTCTCTTTCTTGTCTTGAAAATACCAGATTGTTATTATTCGAGATCATTTTTATCGATAACATAAGAATTTTCTTATAATATTATTAATACATTATTAACCTATCTGGTTGGTAGGATTAAATTATTTATATATCTTTGACCTGTTAAGTTTTAACGAATAGTTTTGGATAGGTCATATATCGCGAGCTGATTATGATATTAAGATGGGCTGTTTTCTTATTTTAACAGTTCGCGTGCTGACCGTTCAAAAATGCCACCATCAATAGAGGTGGTTTTTTTATGTCCGTTGGTAAGGTTATTTCTTATCAAAACGATCTTCTATTATAGAGATGGGTAAGACTGCCCAATCCCATTCCTGAGATATAATTTGTTTTACCGCTTGCTGTTGCCGACCTTTGCGCTCGCTAATTTATTGGCCTTAAACTTGCTATGGAGAAACAAATGATCACTACTGATATTTTGATAATTGGTGCTGGACCTACCGGGTTGTTTGCCGTATTTGAAGCTGGATTGCTGAAGTTAAAATGCCACCTAATCGATGCGTTGGCTCAGCCAGGTGGGCAGTGTTCAGAGCTCTATCCCAAAAAGCCCATTTACGACATCCCTGGGTTTCCAGAAGTCCTAGCGGGTGATTTGGTCGATAACCTCATGCAGCAAATCGCTCCTTTTCAGCCTGGTTTTACCTTGGGTGAACGGGCAGAAACGATAGAAAAACAAGAAGATGGAAGCTTTATTGTGACCACAGGGAAGGGAACAAAGCACCACGCCAAAGTTGTAGCCATTGCGGGTGGACTAGGTTCTTTTGAACCGAGAAAACCAACTATTGACGACCTTGATCGCTATGAAGATAAAGGCTTGTCCTATATGATTAAAAACCCTGAAGACTATCGTGATAAGAAGGTTGTATTGGCTGGTGGTGGAGATTCTGCTCTGGATTGGACCATCTTCTTGGCCGACATCGCCAAAGAAGTAACCCTGGTTCACCGCAGGGAAGAATTTAGAGGCGCCTTGGACAGTGTCGAAAAAGTGCAGGAGCTCGTGGATCAGCAAAAGGTCAGGCTCATCACTCCAGCTGAAATCTTAAAAATCCAAGGAGAGGATAAAGTGGAGGCGGTATTATTACAACACAACGATGAAGCCAAACGCATGGAAGAGATTCAATGCGATGCTTTTATTCCTCTATTTGGTTTAGCACCTAAACTTGGTCCCATTGCGGATTGGGGATTGGAAATTGAAAAGAATGCCATCAAGGTGAATAACAGTCTGGACTACCAAACCAATATTCCAGGTATCTATGCGATTGGAGATGTTAATACCTATCCCGGAAAACTTAAACTTATTCTTTGTGGATTTCATGAGGCTACCCTGATGTGCCAGAGTGCTTATCAGCGTATTTATCCCGACAAACGTTATGTCATGAAGTACACAACGGTAGGCGGCGTGGATGGATTTGACGGATCCCGTAAAGTGGCCGAAAAAGCAGTAGTCAAAAAAATTGGGAGTAAATAATGTCTGACGTAAACATTACTATCATTGACCGAGAAGGGGTAAGGCATGAAGTCCTCGCACCTACAGACATGAACATGAACCTGATGGAAGTCTGTAAGTCTTATGAACTGCCGGTACAGGCGGTTTGCGGCGGTATGGCCATGTGTGCCACTTGCCAGTGCTACATCATAAGCGATCACGATCTGGGAGAACGCAATGATGATGAGGAAGCCATGTTATGGGAGGCGCAAAACGTTCAAGAAAATTCTCGCTTGGGATGTCAAATCCCGATCTCTGCAGATTTGGAAGGTCTGATCGTTGAATTGGCTCCGGAAGAAGATTAAAATTCTCTAAAATTATTCTTGACGATACCCTACCGACGACCCATAAAGCCTTTTTGTAGCTAACTTAAAAGGCTCAATCATTCATGTTATGTGATTTGGGAGGTCATGCTTTTTATACAAAAACTTGCACAGCTCGATTCCATCCGCCATATTTGCGTTGTTCTTACACATACTGATTGTTATAAAGAAAGGTGAAGGGAATAGACCCGTTGAAGCCTTGGCAACCCTACTTAAGTAGAAGGTGCCTCATTCTACCAGTCCGCTGGGCAGATAACAACATAAGTCCTATTACTTATCTTTCTTTATTCATTTTCATACTTTCCATTAAGCCTAATAGCTGCATTGGTGAGCTCGAAATTTATCAGTAGTGTTGGCCGTACTTAAAAACAGACCAAGTGACAAAACCATCAATTCAACAAATCCTCCAGAAACGCATTCTCGTGTTGGATGGCGCCATGGGAACCATGTTGCAAAAGCACAAATTTGAAGAAGCAGATTTTAGAGGCGACCGATTCAAGGATCATCCTTGTGATGTGAAAGGAAATAATGATTTGCTTTCCATCACCCAGCCAGAAGCCATTGCGGGCGTGCACGAAGCCTATTTCAAAGCCGGCGCCGACATTGTCGAAACCAATACTTTTTCGGCCACCAGCATTGCCATGGCAGATTATCAGATGGAACACTTGGTCGACGAACTCAACGAGCAAAGTGCGCGCATCGCTAGCGATGTGGCAAAGAAATTCACAGAACAAGATCCCAATAAACCCAGATATGTCGCTGGTGCAATAGGACCAACCAATAAGACCGCCAGTATGTCTCCTGATGTGAACGACCCAGGATATCGCGCCATTAGTTTTGATGAATTGCGCCAAGCTTACAAACAACAAGCAGCCGCATTGATCAAAGGAGGAGTGGATATTCTACTGGTAGAAACCGTTTTTGATACACTAAATGCCAAGGCGGCTCTTTTTGCTATTGAAGAGCTCAAAGAAGAGATGGGCCTAGATATCCCAGTGATGGTAAGTGGTACCATTACAGATGCTTCGGGTAGAACATTAAGTGGTCAAACGGCCGAGGCTTTTTTGATTTCCATTGAGCATATTCCGTTGCTGTCTGTAGGATTTAATTGCGCCTTGGGCGCTCAACAACTTACACCCTACCTCGAGTCCGTTGCCTCCAAATCAACTTTTGCCATTAGCGCTTATCCCAACGCAGGTTTGCCCAATGCCTTTGGCGAATATGATCAAACACCTGAACAGATGGCTGATCAGATCAAAACTTATTTGGAAAAATCATTGGTCAACATCATTGGAGGTTGTTGCGGCACCTCGCCGGCCCATATCGAGGCCATCGCCAATATTACCCAAAACTATTCCCCAAGACCGCTACCGAAAACCAACCCACTAGTCCATGTCAAATAATATCCGACCATTAAAACTCAGTGGTCTAGAACCACTAGTGATCACCCCTGAAAGCAATTTTATCAACGTGGGTGAGCGTACCAATGTTGCTGGGTCCAAGAAATTTTTAAGACTAATTAAGGAGGGAAGTTTTGAAGAAGCCCTTGAAATCGCCAGGGAACAAGTGGAAAATGGTGCGCAGATCATTGATATCAATATGGATGATGGTTTGATTGATGGTAAAGAGGCCATGGTAAGATTTCTCCATCTGATCGCAGCCGAGCCGGATATAGCCAGAGTTCCCATCATGATTGATTCCTCCAAATGGGAAATTATCGAGGCTGGCCTTCAGGTCGTTCAAGGAAAATCCGTAGTCAATTCTATTAGTCTAAAAGAAGGCGAAGAAGAGTTTCTTGAACAAGCCAAAAAAATCAAACGTTATGGGGCTGCTGTAGTCATTATGGCCTTTGATGAAAAAGGACAAGCTGACACCTTTGAGCGCCGTATCGAAATCGCTGAACGCAGTTACCGGCTGCTCGTAGATAAAATCAACTTCCCACCGGAAGATATAATTTTTGACCTCAATATTTTTCCCGTTGCCACCGGTATGGAAGAACATCGCTTGAACGCATTGGATTTCATTAGAGGAACGGCTTGGGTCAGAGAGAATCTACCCTATTGCAGTGTGAGCGGCGGTGTGAGTAATGTGAGCTTTAGTTTTAGGGGAAACAATAAGGTAAGGGAAGCCATGCACAGCGCTTTCTTGTACCACGCCATTAAGGCAGGAATGAATATGGGAATTGTCAATCCTGCCCTCCTAGAGGTCTACGACGATATCGATCCAGTGTTGCTCACTTATGTCGAAGATGTATTGCTGAACCAGCGGGATGATGCGACCGAGCGACTGCTCGAATATGCGGAGTCGGTTACTCAAAATATTAGGGTGGCCAAAAAAGATGATTCCTGGCGACAGGATCCACTTCAAGATCGCATTACCAGATCCCTGGTGAAGGGAATTGATGCTTATATTCAACAGGATGTGGAAGAAGCCCGTCAATCTGTGGACCGACCCATTGAAGTGATCGAGGGTCATTTGATGACCGGGATGAATGTGGTAGGAGATTTGTTCGGTAGTGGTAAGATGTTCTTGCCCCAGGTGGTCAAAAGTGCCCGGGTGATGAAAAAGGCGGTAGCTTATCTACTTCCATTCATTGAGGCGCAAAAAGAAGGTGTTGCTTCCACTAATGGTAAGGTGCTCATGGCCACGGTCAAAGGTGATGTGCATGATATTGGAAAGAATATTGTATCCGTGGTACTGGCCTGTAACAACTATGAAATCATCGACTTGGGAGTCATGGTGCCGCCAGAAAAGATTTTAGATACCGCCATAGAGCATCAGGTGGATATCATTGGTTTAAGCGGATTGATCACACCGTCTCTCGATGAAATGGTTTTTCTGGCCAAGGAAATGAATCGGCGTAATTTTAAAGTGCCACTCATGATTGGTGGTGCGACAACTTCCCGGGCCCACACCGCGGTAAAAATTGATCCTGAATACGATTGTACTGTCGTACATGTAAATGACGCGAGTCGAGCAGTAACTATCGCAGGAGAATTGCTTCCACAGGAGAATGATCATCATATCGCTTTCGCGAAAGCGAAAAAAGAAGAATACGCTAAGCTGAGAAAGGACTTTTTAGGTAGAGCACGAAAGAAAGAATACTTAAGCATTGAACAAGCTAGAGCCAACAAATTACAGCTGAATGTGGCTGATTATGACCCTTATATGCCGAATCAGTTGGGGATTCAGGTACTCACTGATGTGGATTGGGATGAATTGGTCAACTTTATTGATTGGTCACCGTTTTTCCGCAGTTGGGATTTGCACGGTAGATTTCCTGATATTTTGGAAGATGAAGTGGTGGGAGAGCAGGCACGCGAACTTTTCAAAGATGCGCAAGAAATGCTGGCTAAGATCATTGAAGAAAACTGGCTCGAGGCCAAAGCTGTTTTTGGACTGTTTCCAGCCGCTAGTGTTCAAATAGATGATATTGAAGTTCAGGCTGAGCAAACCTATACGTTTAGAACTTTACGACAACAATCCAAAAAAGCAAAAGGTAAACCCAATCTGGCGTTAGCTGATTACATCCTTCCAAAGGAATCAGGCAAACAGGATTATATAGGTGCCTTTTGCGTTACAACTGGTTTTGGGGTTGAGCAAAGAGCAAAAGCCTTTGAAGCCGAGCACGATGACTACAATTCCATCATGCTCAAAGCCCTGGCCGACCGTCTCGCTGAAGCCTATGCCGAAATGTTACACCTCAAGGTACGAAAAGAGTATTGGGGGTATGCCAGTGAAGAAAACCTGGAAAACGAGTCTCTTATTAAAGAACAATATACCGGAATACGTCCGGCACCTGGCTATCCCGCCTGTCCGGATCATCTGGAAAAGGAAACCATCTGGGAATTGCTTGATGTCGAATCCCATACTGGCGTACGCTTGACCGAGAGTCTTGCCATGTGGCCAGCTGCGAGTGTTTCAGGTTATTATTTTGCTCATCCTGAGGCCAGGTATTTTGGGTTGGGTAAAATCAAGAAGGACCAGGTGTCGTCATATGCCCAACGTAAACAAATAGCCATGGAAAAAGCCCTAAAATGGCTGGCCCCCAACATTGCCGATTAACACGGATCTTTACCTACTAAGACTATATGAAAATCATTGACCATATTAAGCAATCGGAGTCTACGCTCTTTAGTTTTGAGATTATACCGCCTGTCAAAGGGAAATCTATCCAGCAGTTATATGACAATATTGACCCGCTGATGGAATTTAAGCCGCCTTTTATTGATGTAACCACTTCACGAGAGGAATATATCTATATCAACAAAGGCAATGGCCTTTTGGAAAAACGACTGACCAGAATGAGACCTGGTTCGCTGGGAATTTGTGCTTCCATTCAAAACCGCTATCAAGTGGATACCGTCCCTCACTTGCTCTGCGGTGGATTTACCAAACAGGAGACAGAATATCTGCTTGTGGACTGTCAGTACCTGGGTATTGATAATGTCATGGCCTTGCGAGGAGATGCCAGGAAAGAAGAACGTCGTTTTGAACAAACCGAGGATGGTCATGCCTATGCGATTGATCTGGTGCGACAGATTCAAGATCTCAATCAGGGCTCTTATCTACATGATGTGATAGAAATTAGCTGTGACGTTGATTTTTGCATAGGAGTGGCGGGTTATCCTGAAAAACATGAGGAATCTCCTAGTATGGCTTCAGACCTCAGACGTTTAAAGGAAAAGGTGGAAGCCGGTGCAGATTATGTGGTCACACAAATGTTTTTTGACAACAAAAAGTACCTTGAGTTTGTCAAGCAGGCACGGGACATGGGAATCGAGGTGCCTATCATTCCCGGAATTAAACCATTGGCTACCAAAAATCATTTAAAATTATTACCGCAGACCTTTCATTTAGACCTTCCAGAAGATTTGGTGCAGGCAGTAGAGGCTTGTAAGGACAATAAAGCGGTGCGTCAAGTAGGCGTAGAGTTCTGTATAGCACAATGTAAAGAGTTGATGGCACATGGTGTCCCTGTACTACATTTCTACAGCATGGGTAAAAGTGACAATATAGAAGCTATCGCCAAAGCCATTTTCTAGTCTTAACTTTACTTTTTGTCATTTATCGATTTTTGGATGATTTAGGAATGGATTGGATCTAGATATACTAGTTTCGGCAAATGGGAAAAAGCTGCTGGCATCTCTTATTGTGTTTTGCTTTCGCGAAAGCGTTGATCGCCCAGGGCCAAGAATCTCCTCCCCGCGTGGCCACACTAGATGTTTCTTTGATGCATGGAACAATTTTGGAACACAATCCAGATATCGCCCATTTGATCACCCATCACCCCACGGCAGTACTGCTGAGTTATAACCGTAAGACTTTTGGCGAGCAAGAGTGGGAATCTCGGTACGGTTTTCCAGATTGGGGAATCAGCGGTGCCTATCAAGATATGAAAAACAGCGACCTGGGAAAGGCTTATAGTCTGTACGCACATTATAATTTTCATTTCTTTGACCGGATGTTTCAGTTCCGTATCGGACAGGGGTTGGCTTATACGACTAAGCCTTTTGATCCGGTAGATAACCCCAGAAATAATGCCTACGGGACAAGGATAACCAGTTCCACCTACCTCAATGCCATCTTTAGAAAGGAAAACATATGGAATGGATGGGGAATTCATGCAGGCGCAAGCATTATTCACTATTCCAATGCCAATGTGAGGGCACCTAACAATTCTACCAATACCTGGTTTTTTCAAGCTGGACTCAACTACATCCTGAACCATCAATCGATCCCACCCTTCAAGCATTGGGAAAAAAGAAGCTTTACTGAAAAGATTCATTATAATGTAGTCGCACGCATGGGATTCAATGAAAGCGACTATAGAGGTAGTGGTCAATTTCCCTTTTATGACTTTTCCTTCTATGCCGATAAACGCATCAATATCAAAAGCAGCTTGCAGCTAGGGACAGAATTATTTATAGGTGAATTTTTAAAAGAATACCGGGATTATTTGGCCAATAGCTTTCCCGAGGAAGGAATAGATGGTGACGAAAACTTCCAGCGTGTCGGAATCTTTGCTGGTCATGAATTGCACCTTGGGAAAACCAGCCTGCTCACTCAGCTGGGCTACTATGTGTACTGGCCCATACCATTTGAATCCAGAATTTACAATCGTATTGGACTGCAGAGACGACTTACAGAGAACGTCTTTGCCAGTGTAACTGTTCATTCTCATGGAGCTGCTGCGGAAGGCGTAAGTTTTGGCATGGGTTATAGATTCAGGTAATAGTAATATTAAAATGAGAAAAAAAGTAATACATCCATCAACTTTTAACTTTGACCAATCGATGGGATTTAATTTCTATAAACTTGGATTACTTGTGATCCTGAGCTTGCTGTGGTCCTGTGATGCCGAGGATGGCCTGAATTGTACCCAAACAGCCGGAGATCCAGTCATTGAGATCCGGGAGCTGGAAAGCTTTGATCGAATTCTGGTAGAAGAGCGGGTACGTTTGGTGATGGTGGATGGTCCTGATCAGCAAGTGGAAGTCATTACTGGTCAGAATCTATTGAACGATGTTTCCTGTACGGTTCAAGAAGGACAATTGGTTATCGTCAACAACAATGGATGTAATGTGGTGCGGGACTATGGTTTGGTAACGATACGGGTAACATCGCCTGAAATTAATGAGATCAGAAGCAGTACTGGAATAACCATTGAAAGTGACGGCGTGCTTTCCTATGACCGTTTACATTTGATTTCTGATGATGGTCCAGAAGAGGATTTTTATCATTCTAACGGTGATTTTGATTTGCAACTGGACCTGAGAGAATTACGGATCACAACTAGTAATCTGAGCAACTTTTATTTGACCGGTAGCGTCCAGGATGCTTTCTTGGAATGGCAAAAAGGCGATGGACGTTTGATAGCAGAAAATCTTGAGATACAGCGCACCCAAATTTTTCATCGAGGCACAAATGTTTGGAATATAGATGTAAAACAAAAAATCGCCGGAACCATTGCTGGCTACGGCGATGTTAGATTGATTTCCCGACCAGGTACGGTCCAGGTAGATGAGACCTGGCGTGGCCGATTAATAATTGCGGACTGATTACATGAGTTCGATAGGCAGCTCTGCGCGGTAGTTACCCCAACCTGTTTTGAGGTGAACCACATTGTTTTTCTCAGGGGAATACAAGGCGATGCTCAGGTTTTCCAAGCTTTCATCAGCCATAGTAACGGGTACGCTCACGGTGACTAGGTCCATGGACGGTTTGTGGGAATAATTCCCCCATCCGTCGTTTTCTTCATTGATATGAAAAGTCCATTTATCTGCTGTAGGTGTGACCACAATAGAATAACGACCCGCCTTAAGCATACGATCACCAATTTTGGCATCCTGCATCAGCAACAACTCTGTGCTTTCATTGGCGCCCAGTCTCCAGGACTCGCCATACTTAGTGATACCATCTTCCCTATCGTCCGTACTGCGGAATATAGTTCTGCCGTTGAGGTAAGGACGACTATAAAGTACTCTGATTTTCGGTTCCAAGGCCATTTTGGCTTCATCAGTTTTGGCAAATTGTCTCATTGCGGCCTGTGCTGGATAAAAAGCAGCATCCATCGGACTTTTGTCCATTTTTACAAAGTCCTGCGCCATTAGACTTCCACCGCCCAATAGCAGGGCCATAAGCATTATAATATTTTTCATAAGGTAAATTTTTGAATGTGTTAAAGATAGCACCAGAAAGTCACGAAATCATCACCTTCAATATTATTTTTCAACTCAATGCATGTCAGTGCGATAGAGCATCAACCCACTGGGAGGGGCGATATGGGATAAATGAATGCGCTTGCTGCCGTCCAGGGTCTCGAGAAAATCCTCATAGCTGAGTTTGTGCATACCCAGATCAAATAGCATCCCCATCATTAAACGTACCTGATGCCTTTTGAATCCTTGCCCGCTTACGCGAAAAACAAAACTCTCCTCTGGAAAAAAATTGGCTGTAAATAAATCATTTATTTCAATTTTGGCTGAGGTGATGCTGACCTCGGTTTCAGTCGTAGGGGAGGGTTTATAGGTATAGGACCAAAAATCGTGAGTTCCTTCAAAACTCTTGGCCGCTTTTTGCATCAATGGGATATCCAATTCAGTTTTCATATACACCATCATAGAGGCGCAGAACGGATGAAATTTCTCACCGTGGGAAAACAAATAAATGTATTCCTTGGTTTTTGGCGCTTGAATGATATTAAAATTGGCATCCGTGACCTTGATCTCTAATGCCCGGATATCACTGGGCAGGTTAAGATTAAATTCCTTCAGGAATTCAGCTGTATTCAGTGGATCACTGTCATCCAAAAACAATTCGATCCAAGTTTCGTTCACGCTTACCTTGGCGTCTGTTCTACCAGCAGCGAGTACCTTAAATTTACCATGGTCAAAAACGTACCTAAGCGTGCGCAATACCATGCGTTCCACAGTAGGTATATTATTGGGTTGCTTTTGCCAACCGTGAAATCTAAACCCCAGATACTGTATCTTAATCAGGAAAAACTGTCGTTTATTTTGCTGGAATGGACCTGGGTTCATAAATCGGAATTTGGAATTTTATTTGATTAGGCGCGACAATGATAATTGAGGAACAAATGATAATTGATCTAAATGCTCAAAATTCAATAGCTGTATATCGCTAAGGATTGCATTCAAAAAGCTTTTTACATTATTGGATAGCAATAAAAGGCTATTCCTTGTTTGTAGGTTTATCTTTTTCCGTTCCACTCTGCGTGAAATTGTGCTAGATATTGAACCATAAATTCATGACGGGCTTCTGCAAGTTGCCTGCCAGTAGTGGTATGCATGAGATCTTTGAGTAATAATAATTTCTCGTGGAAATGGTTCAGGGTAGGCTGGTTGGCTTTTTTGTAGGTTTCCTTGTCCATGCCCGGGTTGGGAGGAATTGCCGGATCGTAAATAGCATTGTTTTTAAATCCGCCGAAATTGAAGGTACGCGCAATACCTATTGCTCCCATTGCATCCAAACGGTCGGCGTCACGGACAATTTGCAATTCGAGACTATCAAAAGTACCTTCTCCGTGACCACCCTTAAAGGATATATTTTCAATAATTTTTACGACATGTTGGCTTGTCGCTTGAGCCAAACCAACGGACGCCATAAACTCCAGTGCAATGCGTGGGCCTATTTCTTCATTCCCGTCGTGAAATTTTGAATCAGCAATATCGTGGAGAAGAGCTGCCATTTGTACCACCAATACATCATGTCCGTTTTCCTGGGAAGCGATTTGCATCGCATTATTGTACACCCGTTGGATATGAAACCAATCGTGTCCACCTTCGGCATTTTTAAGACGATCCTGGACAAAGGCCTTGGTTTTTTCTACAAGTTGGCTTGGGCTATATTTCATCAAATAATTTTGCAGGCTTATGAGTAAACCTCTGTTGGAATGAATTGTTTTGTCACAAAGGTAAGCAAGGCTGAAAAAGGAAGTAAGTAGGGCCAAAGTAGGACGAAGCGGCGGTTATAATTAAAGAGGAAGAGTTCAGGACCCCATCTGTTTTGCGATTGTCCACTATATGTTGAATACTTTGGCGGAATAGTGTACTAAATTGTGGGGGCTATTGTTTGTATTGGGTTATTTTTGGGTCTTTCCACAAATAAGCAAACAACATGAGCCAAATTGCTGCCAAAAGCGCGCTGATTTCCGTATTTCACAAAGACGGACTAGCTCCTATCGTTCAAAAGATGAATGAATTGGGCATCACGATTTATTCCACTGGGGGAACCGAAAAATTTATCAAAGATCTGGGAATCGATGTGGTTCCCGTAGAAGATGTAACTTCGTATCCATCGATTCTGGGTGGCCGGGTTAAAACATTGCATCCCAAAGTTTTTGGTGGTATCCTGAATCGCAGGGGGCATGATGGAGATGAAGCCCAACTGGTCGAATTTGATATCCCACAGATCGACATCGTGATTGTGGACCTTTATCCATTTGAAAAAACCGTCGCCAGTGGTGCTGACGAGCAGAATATTATTGAAAAGATCGATATTGGTGGGATTTCTTTAATACGTGCTGGTGCCAAAAACTACAAGGATACCCTTTGTGTAGGTACCATGGACGACTATTCAGATCTATTGGAAGTATTGGAATCTGGGAATGGCACCACGACTCTTGAACAACGTAAGAAGTTTGCAGCCAGTTGTTTTAATATTTCTTCCCACTACGACAGTGCGATTTATAACTATTTTGCTGGAGACACGACCGATAAAGCCTTAAAGGTGAGTGAAACCCATGTGATGCCTTTGCGTTATGGCGAAAATCCGCATCAGCGAGGTTGGTTCTATGGTGATTTCAACGAGATGTTTATCAAGCATCACGGTAAGGCGTTGTCTTATAACAATTTGTTGGATGTGGATGCGGCTGTGAATTTAATGAGTGAATTTGTAGGAGAAGATCCAACATTTGCCATCTTTAAACACAATAATGCTTGTGGTGTTGCGCAGCGTAACTCAGTGTATGAAGCCTATGTGGATGCTTTAGCTGGGGATCCGGTATCTGCCTTTGGAGGAATTCTGATCACCAATACTGAAATTGACCTGGCCACGGCCGAAGAGATCCACAAATTATTCTGTGAGGTAGTTATTGCTCCTTCTTTTGCTTCTGATGCGCTTGAGGTGTTGAAAGGTAAAAAGAACAGAATCATGCTGGAATTGGTGGATGGTGCGCTTTCGCGAAAGCGAGATACCAACAAACTTGAGGTAAGGGCTTCGCTCAATGGATACCTGGTTCAGGATCCTAACCTGAAGACCGATATGACCGAAGATCTTAAAACGGCCACTCATCTGTCCCCCACACAAGAACAAATCAGCGATTTGCTATTTGCTTCCAAAATCTGCAAACACACGAAATCTAATACCATTGTACTGGCCAAAAACAAACAACTTTGTGCCAGCGGTACGGGTCAGACCAGTAGGGTGGATGCGCTCAATCAAGCCATACATAAAGCCAACTCATTTGAATTTGAACTGGAGGGAGCGGTAATGGCCAGTGATGCATTTTTCCCTTTTCCAGATTGTGTGGAAATTGCCGATAAGGCTGGAATTACAGCGGTTATTCAACCTGGAGGATCGATCAAAGACGAACTTTCCATCGAATATTGCAATAAAAATGATATTGCTATGGTTTTCACAGGTACAAGACACTTCAAACACTAGAAATTGTCTTAGCTTTGCAAAACCCTAAATATTAACCTTTTTCCCCTTTTTTTATGGGATTTTTTGACTTTCTGACAGAGGATATTGCGATCGACCTAGGTACGGCCAATACACTTATCGTCCACAATGGTAAAGTGGTAGTAGATAGCCCATCCATCGTTGCCCGTAACCGTGCTACCGGTAAAATTATCGCCGTGGGTAAGGAAGCTGCAATGATGCAGGGAAAAACCCATGAAAACATCAAGACCATTCGACCATTGAAGGATGGTGTTATCGCCGATTTTGATGCGAGCGAAAAAATGATTTCCATGTTCATTAAGGAAATTCCCGCATTAAAGAAAAAGTTATTCCCGCCTTCCCTGCGCATGGTGATTTGTATCCCTTCAGGAATTACCGAAGTGGAAATGCGTGCTGTAAAAGACAGTGCCGAACGTGTGAATGGTAAGGAAGTTTATCTGATTCATGAACCTATGGCCGCAGCTATAGGTATTGGGGTGGATATCATGCAACCCAAAGGAAACATGATCGTAGATATAGGTGGAGGAACTACAGAGATTGCGGTGATTGCTTTGGGCGGAATTGTTTGTGACAAATCCGTTAAGATTGCTGGGGATGTTTTTACCAATGATATCGTGTATTACATGCGTACCCAACACAACTTATATGTAGGTGAGCGTACCGCGGAAAAAATCAAGATACAAATCGGGGCTGCAACAGAAGACCTGGAAGTACCGCCAGAAGAGATGAGTGTTCAGGGTCGTGACTTGTTGACGGGAAAACCCAAAGAGGTAAAAATCGGGTATAGGGAAATTGCCAAGGCACTGGATAAATCAATCTTGCGTGTCGAGGATGCCGTGATGGAGACGCTTTCCCAAACACCACCAGAACTGGCTGCCGATATTTATAATACAGGTATTTACCTAGCGGGTGGAGGGTCCATGCTGAGAGGTCTGGACAAACGATTGTCCCAGAAAACGGATTTACCAGTATATATCGCAGAGGATCCGTTGAGGGCTGTTGTAAGAGGAACAGGTCTTACCTTAAAAAACCTGGACAAATACAAAAGTGTTTTGGCCAATAAATATTGATACCGATTTTTTTATTGAAGTAAAGGCAAATGCAACAAATCCTCAATTTTCTGATCAAATACAGAAACTTGTTGCTGTACCTTTTCTTATTGGTGATAGCTCTGGTCTTTACCGTGCAATCCCATAATTACCACAGAAATACTTTTATCCATTCTACCGGCAGGATTACTGGGAGCTTCATGGATACACGCAGTGGGATATATGATTATTTTGATTTGCAAGACCAAAACCAACGCTTGAGCGAGGAAAATGCCCGATTACGCATGAGGCTATTGGAACTGGCGGATAGTTTACCAGGTCCTGAACAGACTACCTATTTTTCAGATAGTTTGCCTTATACGATACAGCCGGCTAGGGTAATCAAAAATGATTATTACAAAACTGATAATTATATCACCATAGATATAGGAATGGAACAAGGGGTAGAACCAGACATGGGTGTCATTGCTCCCACTGGAATCGTTGGAATCGTGGATATTGCCAGCGATAGATACGCCCGAGTGATTTCGATCCTGAATTCGCAGATGTCTCTCAACGCCCAGATCAAGGGAACTTCGACCATTGGTTCCTTAAAGTGGGAAGGGAAGGATCCTTATGTGATGAGTTTGCAGGACGTGCCCAGGCTCGCCCAGGTCAAAAAAGGAGATACCATCATCACTGGACGCCAGTCTACGACCTTCCCTCCAGATATTCTGATCGGTACAGTTAAAGATGCCCGACTGGTAGAAAATGGCAGTCGCTACCAAATTGATGTGGCGCTTTTTAATGATATGACGGATTTAGGATATGTAAGTGTTATAAAAAATAGAGACAAAGCAGCACGTCAGGTTATAGATACTTTGGGGACCAATGAATAGTAGTTTTTTAAATAATCTGTTGAGGTTTGTGGTGCTGTTGCTCGCCCAGTTGTTCCTGTTTGATCAGATCAATTTTATGGGCTATATCAACCCGATGGTTTACCTATTGTTTTTGGTGCTGTATCCATTAGAAAATAAGCCGGCTTATTTTATGTTGGTCGCTTTTTTCTTAGGCTTAATCATGGATACCTTTCAAGATACGGGTGGTGCACATGCGGCTGCCTGTCTGACTTTAGCATTTACTCGACCCTTCTGGCTGCGGTTGGTGTTTGGGGAAGGTTATGCCATGAAAAACATCAAGCTTTTAAGGTCACCTTTGGATAGGTTGTTGTTGTTTTTAATCTTGTGTGTAAATGTGCATCATTTGGTGTTTTTTGGCTTGGTAATTTTTAACAACCAACAAATAATTTATACCATGAAACTCACGTTGGTTGTTGGGCTGGCGAGTCTAGTGGTCAACAGCTTATTTTTGTTATTGTTCAAACCTAAGTTCAAATCATGAAAAAGCTTTTGCTTTTATTTATTGTCACCTTGGTCGGATGTATCTACATCGGTAGATTGTTTTATCTACAGATCTTGTCTGATGATTTAAAAGTCCAGGCCGAAAACAATGCTGTAAAAACCGTATATGAATATCCTGAGCGTGGGTTTATCTATGATCGCAATGGAGAATTGATGGTGGCTAATCAGGTGGCTTATGATGTAATGATCATTCCAAATGAGGTCAAGGAATTTGATACGTTACAGTTGTGTCAACTCCTACAAATAAAAAAAGAACACCTGAGCAAAAAGATCGCCGACGCCAAGCATTGGTCCTGGCGCAAACCCAGTGTTGTGATTCCTCAACTTACGCAACTGGAATATGCGCCCTTACAGGAGAAATTGAGAAAATTCCCCGGTTTCTATATCCAGCGCCGTTCGCTGCGCAAATACATGGTCGACCATAGTGCGAGTGTACTTGGATATATCAGAGAGGTCAACCAGGCCAAGATTGAACAGGATGATTACTATCAGTTGGGTGATCTGGCAGGTAAAAGCGGGATCGAATTACAATATGAAGAGGAGCTAAGAGGTGAAAAAGGCTATAAAAAATATACCCGAGACCATTTCGGCAGAGCAATAAAACCTTATAAAGAAGGAAGCCAAAACCTGGATCCAGTAGCAGGAACTGACCTGACGGTAACTCTGGACACAGAACTACAGGCCTATGCAGAACAACTCATGGTCAACAAACGCGGTGGTATTGTGGCGATTCAGCCGAAAACAGGTGAGATTTTAAGCCTGGTGACCGCCCCCAATTACGATCCCAGTATCTTAATGGGAAGGGACAGATCAAAGAATATTAACGCCATCATCCGTGACTCGGTGCGATTGCCTAATGTGAATCGTGCATTGCAGGCACAATACTCTCCTGGATCTCCTTTTAAAGTCATTAACGCTTTAGTGGGCTTACAGGAAGGTGTGGTTTCAACTAGTGAGCGTTTCCGGTGTAACCATGGCTATGATTATGGAGGGCGTAAAAAGTTAGGTTGTCATGCGCATGCTAGTCCGCTGGCGATGGAAAAAGGTATTGCGGAAAGTTGCAACTCTTATTTTGCTCAGGTGTACCGACGTATCATTGAAAAAGGCGACACCAGTGCAGAAGGAATGGATACCTGGAATAAGCATGTGACCAGTTTTGGATTGGGGAATTTTCTGGGTTATGATCTGCCTGTAGGTTTGCCTGGGAGAATACCCGACGGCGACTATTACAATGCCAGAACCAAATACAAATGGTATGCACCCATGACCATATCTAACGCGATTGGACAGGGAGAAGTGGCTACTACTCCTATCCAATTGGCCAATATGACGGCAGCCATCGCCAATAGAGGTTATTATTATACGCCGCACATCATCAAAGCAATGAATGGCAAACCTATCAATGATCCAAAGTATACCGAAAAGCATTTTACTACCATCGATCCCCAACACTTTGAGCCAGTGATCGAGGGTATGAACGAGGTGTACAATTCCGGAACCGCAAAATGGGTACAGGTGCCAGGAATCGAGATCTGTGGTAAGACGGGTACGGTAGAAAACAAAACTAAAATCGACGGTAAAACTGTCCAACTTACTGACCACTCAGTGTTTATCGCATTTGCCCCAAAGGATGATCCGCAAATAGCTCTGGCTGTCTTTATCGAAAATGGATATTGGGGCTCCAGATATGCGGCCAAAATTGCGAGTCTGTTAATTGAAAAACACATCAAAGGCGAAATCACGCGTACAGATTTGGAAAACTACCTCATGACCCACAGTCTTGAGTACGAATATGCCAAACCCTACAGTGGGAAGGAATTCAAGATCAACGAGGCTATAGATAATGGTTTGATCAAGCCAGGAGATAGCCTGCATCGTCCAGACCCAAACGATATCCTAAAATAATATGGGAATAGGAGATAAGCCACGCTATGATCCATGGACCATATTGATATACATGGGCCTAGTAGTGATGGGGTGGTTCAGTATCTATAGCGCTGCGCCAGTCGTGGAACATGGTAGTTTGTTGGATATGGAAATGGTGTACGGTAAACAGCTCCTTTGGATAGGAATGGCCTTATTTCTCATCGTTATCATTCTAGCGATTGAGGTCAAATTTTACGAAAGATTTGCGGGATTGATTTATATCATTGCCTTAATTTCCCTGATCGGACTCTTTGTGTTTGGGAAGGAAATCAATGGGGCGGTATCCTGGTACGGTATTGGTCCCATGACATTACAACCTAGCGAATTTGCCAAATGTGCTACAGCTTTAGCCGTTGCCAAGTACCTAAGCCAGCTGAATGTTTCCCTTAAAAACCCCAAGGATTTTATGATCGTAGCTGGGATCATTTTACTTCCCATGCTGTTGATTATCCCCCAACCTGATCCTGGAAGTGCTTTGGTCTATGCAGCCTTTTTCTTCGCCTTACACCGTGAAGGCTTGTCTTTGTGGTACTTGAGCCTTGGAGTCATAGCTCTGGCTTTATTTTTGGGATCCCTGGTCATCAGTATTTGGTGGATCTTTTTAATCGTGGTCGCTGTATTGGCTTTGATGTATACGCTTTCGCGAAAGCGGAATCACAAAAAGCGCCTACCCAAACCCAATCCTTATGTGTATATTATAGCTGGAATAGTTTGCATGGGTTATTCTTTGTCTTCCAGTTATATCTTTGAGAATGTACTCAAAGATCGTCACAGGAACCGAATCAATATTGTATTAGGAAGGGTAGAGGATGACGCTGGTATTGGATACAATATCAACCAAAGTGAGATTGCACTGGGCAATGGAGGGTGGACTGGAAAAAGTCTGTCAGAGGCTACGCAAACCAGAGGAGGCTATGTGCCTGAACAGCATACCGATTTTGTTTTTAGCGCCGTGGGTGAAGTCAGCGGATTTCTGGGAGCGACCCTAGTGATTGTCTTCTTCATGCTGTTGATATACCGCATCATCATCATGGCTGAACGCCAACGCAACCAGTTTGCACGTATTTATGGCTACGGTGTGGCGGGTATTTTTTTTCTGCACTTTTTTGTCAATATAGGTATGGTTATCGGTTTGCTGCCCACGGTAGGAATTCCTTTGCCTTTTATGAGCTATGGGGGTAGCGGTTTATGGGGCTTTACTATACTCCTATTTATTTTTGTAAAACTAGATGCCCATCGAATGAGTTACGATCATTGATCCGAACCACATAAAAATATTATGTTTTTTCTTCCTAAAAATCTTGACGAGTATATCGTGAGCCACAGCCAGGAGGAGCCTGTTTTGTTGCAAGACTTGACACGTGAAACTTATCAAAAGGTGTTGCAGCCTATTATGCTTTCTGGGGCTTACCAAGGCAGGGTCTTAAGTATGATCTCTCAACTGGTCACTCCGAAACGCGTGTTGGAGATTGGCACCTTTACCGGATACTCAGCGCTGTGTCTTGCTGAAGGCATGCCTAACGGCGCAGAGTTGATAACGATCGATATTAATGAAGAGTTGGAAGAACTCACCTCTAGCTATTTTGAGAAATACAATCGGGAGCTTGAATCTACAGGTAAGGGTCCTATTCATTTCAGCCAACTCATTGGGGATGCCACGGAAATAATTCCTGGGCTAGAAGGGTCTTTTGATTTGGTCTTTATTGATGCCGATAAGCCTAATTACATTACCTATTTCCATCAGATCATGGAGAAAGTTCATGCAGGTAGTTTAATTATTTCTGATAATGTTTTATGGCATGGCAAAGTAGTAGAACCAGTACAAAAAAAGGATTCATCTACTCCCGTATTGTTGGAATATAACCGATTGCTCAAGGAAGATCCCAGATTACAAACCGTATTGCTTTCTGTCAGGGATGGTCTGACCTTGAGTCGCGTAATTTGAATTGATCTAGTATCTTGTAAAAAAGCACGCATCCCACATATCCCAGGGTTAATCCCACCAGCATTCCGACACTGATGTCGGCTGGATAGTGAACGCCGACAAAAATTCTAGAAAGGGCAAAAAGGATGGGCCACAGGTAAAATAAATATATCCAGGGTTGAGCACCTTGACGTTTTAAACAAAATACCACAAAAGTAGTAATAGCAAAGCTTACAGCACTATGTCCGCTCCAAAAGCTAAAATTTTCTGGCTTTTGAAGAATGATAATACTGTCCATCAACATTGGTTCATTGTTAGGTCTGAGGCGCTCTACCATGTTTTTAACCCAATCAGTCAAGAATAGTGTGATAGCGACCAGGGAGAGTAGAGCTCCTATAGATAACCATCCTTCGTTTCGTTTGTGGTATCGGTAGAGCAGATAAAAGAAAAGAAAGTACAGGGGAATCCAATATCTGATCTGTGTAATAAATAGCCAGAATTCCTGAAATCGGCCGATCTCCAGGCTGTTGATGAATCTAAAAATATCCTGATCTATTTCAACGAGTTGTTCCCACATTAAAATTTACGCTTGATGGAGCCAGTCTCTTCTATTTCATCCTTCACCTCCTCTATCTTTTGTGATATTTCCTTGATATCACCGGTAAAACCATGCTCGTCTGCACTTTTAGTGATTTCGTTTTTAATATCATCTGTGGCATTACGTACTGTTTTCATGGCCCTGCCGAGACCTCTTGCAATTTCTGGAAGCTTGTCAGCACCAAAAACCAGAATAACCACTAAACCCACAATCATGAGCTCTGGAGTACTAATAAAAAGCGGTAACGCATTCATATGGCAAAGATAGGGTATAGTAATTTCCATCCTTGTTCAAGCGCGTTAAAATCAACGGTAATTAAAAAATTCAAAACTCGTAGTACTGCCTGACATCTCCGTGAGGGTTACCTCTCGGGAAACAGGGAATTGATCTTCTCTGAGTTGGTAGGTATAACTAATGCTACGCAGTAAAACTGTATTGCCTGAGGTCAAACTAAATTCCCTCTGTTCCAACGGTAGATAGCGGGTGTAAGGAACAAAATCAGGAAAAAGGAGCAAGCGCAATACATCATTCATATCCCTGAAAGGGTTGTTGTTGAATTCATAGTCTAATTCTACATAAGAAATTAGGTTGGAAGCTGCGTCAAAGTTGTTGATGCGTGTTACATTAAAATTTTGGTTATACTCAAACCTGCGATCTAAAGACTGCATTCTATTTCCATTGCTATCTGTAGAAAATTCTAAAATTCTATTGATGCGGTTTTGTGTGTCTGTGAATAGTCGTCGTTCGATCTGTGTGTTTCCCTCTGTAAAACTCATCACAATTTCATCAGCGGGATAATTGATGGTATAGGCAATAGAATTATTGCCAGAAGACTGTATTCCAATGAGCCTATTATTATCAGCATAGGTTAATTCATAGGTAAGATTTAAGCTTCCGCCGAAGTTGATTAATTCGATCAATCCGTTATTATCGTAAGAGAGTTGTATTTGATCCGTAATGTTGCCTGGTTGATTTTCTGCAATATCGATAGAAGACAACTCGACCAATGATGGCATAGGCTCCAAAATCTCATCACCTGAAGTATCGCCTTGATCCAACGATGGATCATCGCACCCGGGTAGTATCAACAGGAGTAAGATCAGTAAATACGAATGTTTCATGGGATAAAGATAAAGGCTAGCATAGCTATAAACACAAAAAAGCCGAATTCATTGTGAATCCGGCTTTTAAAAATTGTCGTACAAGCTTATTGCTTCATCTCCTCAAATTTGTCTACAGTAGGTTCTGCAGGCCATGTATTATTTGAAGTATCAATATCAGCAGTTTCAAGATTTGGGTCAATCACGATACCAACAATTTCCTTATCACTGGCTTTACTGATTCCAACTTCCTTGTCGTTATATCTCCATATCTCAGCAGGATGAGTAACCGTTTCTTTGGTTCCATCAGCATAAGTGTATTCCAGAATGATGGGCATTACCAGACCTCCTGGTTTTTCTACAGTAATTTCATAGAAGTATTTTGGAGCTTTCATGGCCGCTCTTTCTTCAGCGGTAAAGTTGTCCATCATATAGGTTTTCAACTCGCTAACTACTTCAGATGGCTCTTTGCCATTTAGTTCCTCATTATATTCATCACTGCCTTTTTTGACCATGTATACCAGTTGCGGAACACGGCTTTTATCAATACCTCTCTCTTCAAGATATTCAATCATGGCAGTATTCATTTCGCTGGACACAAAATATTCGTCTACTGACTTTAGCCCCATGTCATTGTACTGCGTGGTGTAGAACCATCCTCTCCAGAACCAATCTAGATCTACCGCACTGGCGTCTTCCATGGTGCGGAAAAAATCTTCAGGGGTGGGGTGCTTAAACATCCAGCGTTGGGAATAAGTACGGAAAGCATAGTCAAACAAATCACGTCCCATGACCGTCTCCCTTAGAATATTCAAGGCGGTGGCAGGTTTTCCATAGGCATTGGAACCAAATTGGTAGGTATTCAAACCTTTACTCATGATAGGAGCGATGTAGCGTTGATCGCCAGCCATATAAGGGACGATTAATGCTGCAGGACCTCTACGTGAGGGATAGGCATCCAAACCTTCAATAGCTTCAGGGTAATTTTCACCAAAATCCTTTTCGGCTACATATTGCACAAAAGTGTTCAGTCCTTCATCCATCCAAGTCCATTGGCGCTCATCACTGTTGACGATCATTGGGAAGTAGTTGTGTCCAACTTCATGTATGATCACCGAGATCATTCCAAACTTAACCCGGTCGCTATAATTTCCACTTTCGTCTGGACGACCATAATTCCAGCAGATCATAGGATATTCCATTCCTTGATTCTTGGCATGAACGGAGATCGCCTTGTGGTAAGGGTAATCAAAGGTCATGCGGGAATAAGACTTTAGGGTCTGGGCTACGGCTTTTGTAGACCATTGCTCCCATAGCGGATTACCTTCTGGTGGGTAGATGGAAACAGCCATTATATCTTTTCCTCCTACTTTAACGGCCATCGCATCAGCTACGTATCGACGGGAGGATGTCCAGCCAAAATCACGAACATAGTCTGCTTTTAATTCCCAGGTTTTGGTGCCTTTTGCGCCTGACATCATCGCTAGTTTTTCAGCTTCTTCCTGAGTTCTAATAACTACAGGTTCGTCATAACTTTTGGTAGCACGCTCATACCTCTTTAGCTCGGTATCAGTATAAACTTCTTTACGGTTCTGAAGTTTTCCAGTTCCATCCAACCAGTGATCTTCTGGTACGGTAATATTCACTTCAAAAGTTCCAAAAGGAAGGGCAAACTCATCACGACCCCAGAACTGGCTGTTCTGCCATCCTTCAACGTCGTTATAAACTGCCATTCTAGGATAGAACTGCGCAATCACGTAGGCTCTATGACCGTCAGGGAATTGCTCGTAACCGCTACGACCTCTTCCATCAACATGGTTGTTGATATTGTAATCCCATTCGATATCAAACTCAAAGCTTTTACCAGGCTTAAGTTTTTTAGGCATTTCTACCCGCATCATGGTTTGGTTGATCATGTATTTTAACGGCTTACCATCATCGTCCAAGACTTTAGTGATATTAAAACCACCGTCAAAAGGTTCTTTTAAATAAGAGCTTGTAAAGGCACTTGTCTGCATAAATGGCTGGACACCACCTCCTTCAATCAATGGAGATTTGGAGTCTTTGGCACGCACATTTTGATCCAACTGTACCCAAAGATAGTCCAGGACATCTGGTGAGTTGTTGGTGTAGGTTATAGTTTCGTAACCGTAGATATGGTGATTGGGATCATCAAGACGGATATCCATTTTATAATCGGCCCGCTGTTGGTAGTATTTAGGTCCCGGTGCTCCACTGGCACTGCGGTATTGATTGGGTGTGGAAAATTCCTGATACAGCTGGCGGAATTTATTAATGTTCTCATGTTCCTCTGCTTTCGGCTCGTCTTTTTGCGTGTCTTCCTGTGCGACAGCGCCAAATGACAATAGCATCATGCTGATAAACAATAGTTTAACTGATTTCATGTAACTAATTTAAATTAAGGTTCGCTAAATTAAGGAATATGAAGTGTTTATAAAGAGTTTAACTAAAACTTTACACTATCAGAATTCTGACTTTGGTGGATTAATAATGTTTTTCGCTTCCCTCTAATTTTAAGGTGAATCAGGTTTCTTTGCTCCGAAAACAATTCTAATAAAGCCGTAAAACCCATACTGACTTGCTGAGGGGCCTGCTGGGCAGGTATTTCAATATAAAGTAGGATTTGGTCGGATTCATATTCGGCTCCTAAAAATCGTACATCTGCTGTTTTACCATCCAATTGTACGGATAACTTTTTGGAAATATATCCACCCAATATAGGTTTGAGTTCTTCTAGACCTTCTGGATCTCCCAGCACTACGGGTTGTGATAACCTGGCATTTAATACGTCCTCCATATCGTCGATAAAAAACCTACTGACCATTTGCAGGCTTTTCGCGGAAGCGTTATACTTTACATTAGAGACGGAGATATAGTATTTATGCCATTCCAGCAAATCCAATTGAATAGGACATTCTTCTACATCCAGATCAATAGGCTTATGGAATACTGGCGTGCTAGCGAAAGACGGCACCACGCATACGAACAAAAAATTGACGGCAAAAAGGCTCTTTAAAATATTGTTTCTGTAGGATAACATGAACTACTAAATATTAGAATTAATCCAATGGGATGATCGGGCCAGCGAATATCCCGTGAAATCCATCTCCATTGAAGTCAGTCGCATTAACTTCAATAACATATCCATTCCTATAAGCTTGAAGGATGACATATCCGTCTGAAAAATTGACTAGAGGATTCAAATTATTACTATCAAACTGGGAATTATATCCTGCAATTACATTTCCCACTTCTTGATCGTTCGAAATGTTATAAATTCCTTCTTGGAATCCTTGTGCCCGATTGCCATAAAAACTTAGTTCTAATAAAAAACCAGAACCCTCGAGATTATTATTGTTTAAGCTAAAGTTGGCGTCTGTAATTTTTATGGGAGTGTTAAAAGTATCGGTGTTTATCATGATGATATCATTGGAATAACCCGCGTCAGAGACAAAAATTTCTTGATCTGGGCCATAGCAAAATTCATTGAATACAATTTGAGGCAACACCACATCGTCATCGCTATCACAAGAAGTTTGTATTACAGCACTTAAGATTAGCATGATCCAAATTAATCGACTCTTTTGCATGACTTTTTATTTATTTGAGGCTATATAGATAAGCTTAGTAGCCTTTCTTTTTCTTAAATCTTTCGGCCTGAACTGAAAGAAACTCCAGTAGTTTTAACTCGTTTTCTGGTTTAAACATGCTTTCATTCAAACCGTGATCTTTGGCAAAATACATAAACTCATAGAGGTCCTCCTCAGGGATCTTAAGGTAATCCAATAGATATTCCGTACTGAATTTGTTCTTTAGAACATAAACATCAAATTCTTTCTTAGTGGGTTTTGGACCCGAACTGGTTTTAAAATTTAATCCATCCAGATTACCTATCAGGGCCATGGATGCCAAGGCGCCAAAAATGTTGATCATGTTAAATCTGGGTTGGCTTTGGTTAAATGCCTCATTACGAATGGCATATTCTTCAGGTTGTTTGACCCGATCAGAAAAGGTGTTTTCCATCCTGTCTACGGCTCTTGTGCGTACGTTGGATTCACTGACCATGTCCAATTTTGGGTCCACGCTAATTCTCTTTACATCAATCTGCATCAATCCATCATCAATTACCACTTCGTCCAACACATTAACGCCTTCTCTCAAAGAAAGCTGCGCTTCTCTTTTTTCAATAACCGATGCTGATACGGTCAGTACAAAAGATTCGTATTGCACAGCTTTAAAAGCCAGACGATCACCAGTTCGCGCATGAATATAAAATTGACCAGCTTCATTGGACACGGTGCCTTCTAGTGATCCCTGATTAAAAATAGCTATGCCTTCAATAGGATCGCCCAAAGCATCCAATATTGTGCCCTGAATTTGGACACGGTCTGTTTGGGCCAGCGAGCATACTGTCATTAAGAATATGGTCAAAAAAAGCAATCGTTTCATAATTGGAGAATAAGACCTGAAAAGCTAAAGCCAAAAAAATGTCAAACAGGCCAGGATACTACAAATAACGTCTATTTAAGCCTATAATTGTAGCCCATTAACTATGTTTAACGACATTCAAGTCTGTGTTTTATGAGAAATATGATGGTGGCCAGCACTTCTACTTTACATGGTAGTGAATATCTGGCCTATTTAAAAGATCAACTCCTTCAGGAGTTGCGCCAGCTACATTGTGAGGAGGTATTGTTTATTCCATTTGCTCGTCCAGGAGGTATTTCTCATGATAATTACACTGAAAAAGTTAAGAATATTTTGGAACCTAGCGGTATCAAGGTTACAGGTATCCACGAATATTACGACCCCATAGCGGCACTGGAAAAAACGCCAGCTATCTTTACTGGTGGTGGAAATACTTTTGTCTTAGTAGAACAGTTGTATCAACTTGATTTAATGTCAACCTTAAGAAAGCGAATGTATGAAGGGGTCTTTTATTTAGGCACCAGTGCTGGCAGTAATATCTGTGGGCTCAATATGCGCACAACTAATGATATGCCTATCGTTATGCCGCCCAGCTTTAAGACTACAGGGGCCTTGGGTTATAATATCAATGCTCATTACCTCGATCCCATCCCAGGTTCAACACATATGGGTGAAACAAGGGAACAGCGCATCGCTGAGTTTCACTGCTACAATAGAATTCCTGTCGTTGGCTTGCGGGAAGGAAGTTATATTCGAGTGCAAGGTGATACTGAAATATTGATTGGGCCTCACCAAGCCCGTGTTTTTAGAGCTGGTCAACCCGCAATTGAGGTGCTTCCCGGTTATGATTTTGCCCAACTCAGCAAATCAACTTAAATTTAAGTCCGCTGATCTTAATTTCAAGGCCTTTAAAAATTAATCTTTTTGAACTATGCTTCCCATACAACACAGTGAAAACGATTCTAGAGGTATTTTTTATATCAAGCAGGATCATCAAACCATTGCAGAGCTAACATATTCCATCAATGATGACGTCATGGTCATTGATCATACTGAGGTCCAGCCTTCGCAGGAAGGTAAAGGACTAGGTAGCAGATTGGTTAAAAGGATTTATGAATTTGCCAATGAGAATAAAAGGAAGATCAATCCTTTGTGTCCATTTGCCGAAGTGGTATTTGATCGTCACTCAGAATGGAATCACCTCAGGGTATGAATCTGAGATTGGAATCCAAGCGCTTGTTGTTGCGGCCTTTTCAACCTGAGGACGCGCCATATTTATTGGAATTAAACAATGACGAGGAGGTCATGCGCTATACTGGGGATAAGCCTTTCAAAGATCTAAAAGAAGCCCTCGAGTTTATTGAAAAATATGGCCATACTTCGGAGAGTCCAAATGGTAAATACGGAATTGGTCGTCTAGGCGTTGTTCATAAAGAAACCCTGGAATTTTTAGGTTGGGCTGGTTTAAATTGGCAAGAAGAAGAGCAGGAAATCGATATTGGGTATAGATTTTTTAGGCGTCATTGGGGTAAGGGATTTGCCACTGAAGCTGGCCAATGCATTTTTGATCATGCTTTTTCGGATCAGGCTTTATCTAGCATTATTGCTTATGTTCATGAACTCAACCTAGGGTCACAAAAAGTGGTTGAAAAATTAGGCATGCATTTGACCCATAGGTTTCTATGGGAAAACAGAGAGCCTGCAAGATATTATAGGATTACAAAATAAACGAATGGAGATCAGACCTATCACTGCCCGGGAAACCTTTCCTGTGAGACATCCAGTATTGAGAAAGGGACGCCCCATGGAGGAATGCCGATTTAGCGGCGATGACTTGGGTACTACCTTTCATCTCGGTGCTTTTGATCAAGATCAACTGGTAGGCGTTGCCACTTTTTTGATGAATAAGGATATTCATATTCCAGAGATTGCAGAACTTAAGATCCACCAATGTTATCAATTACGCGGGATGGCCGTTTTAGAGCAATATCAAGGCAAGAACATTGGGAAGCGACTGCTGAAGAAAGCCCTGGAAGAGTTAAAAGACAAACAGATCAAAGTACTGTGGTTCAACGCTCGTGCAGGAGCTGTAAGTTTCTATGAAGCTCAAGGTTATCAAATTACCGGAGAGATCTTTGAGGTTCCAGGAATAGGACCGCACCTTAAAATGTTCAAGAAATTATGAAATACTTCTTCATTGTGATCTTCATGATAACTACAGGCTTGCAAGCCCAGGAAATATCGACCCTTACTGGTCAATCTTCCAATCCTGAAAATTTGCTTGAACCTAAGGCACAGAAAGCTTTTGAACAGATGAAAGCAGCAGCTTTAAAAGATGGAATTAAGATCCAAATTGTGTCTGGTTATCGCAGCTTTGACCGTCAAGCTGCCATCTGGAAGCGTAAATATAAAAAATACGAATCCCAAGGATTGGGTCCAGATTCCATTTTCGATAAAATCGTGGAATATAGCACGGTTCCAGGTACCTCCAGGCATCATTGGGGAACAGATATCGATATCATAGATGCTGGAGCCGATTATAATGGTGATGTTTTGGTACCATCAAAGTTTCATGGGACTGGACCTTTTTGCCGACTGAAGGAATGGATGGAACTGAATGGATCGACCTATGGTTTTGAACTGGTATACACCTTGAATGAACAACGCACAGGTTTCAAATATGAGCCCTGGCACTATAGCTTTGCACCGCTTTCGCGAAAGCGATACCAACAATACCTTCAACATATCGACCTGGCCAATTTTCTAAGACAACAGAAGATCACCGGAATGGATCAAATCAGTGATCATCGTTTAAAGCGGTATTGGGAGGAACATATCCAGGGAATAAATCCGGAATTAAAGCACTGATTTGCTTAAATTAGTCTTTTGTAAAACCAAACCATGAAACGCGGAGCAGGAAAAATTAGATTATTTATCGGACTCGCTATTGTACTGTTTGCCGTCGTCAAATATTGCTCTAGCGCATCTACCAATGAGCATACTGGCGAGACACAATACATAGATTTGACAGTCCAAGAGGAAATCGCTTTGGGGCTTCAGGCGGCTCCCAGCATGATCGAACAACATGGAGGGCTTTATTCCAATCAAGAATATCAGGATCTGGTTGATGAGGTGGGAATGAAATTGGTCAATAGCAGTATCGCCAGAGAAACTGAATACAAGTTTGAATTTCACCTGCTTGCCGATGAACGTACTATCAATGCTTTTGCCTTGCCAGGAGGCCAATGCTTTATTACCATGGCCTTGTTTTCACAATTAGAAAATGTTGATCAGCTAGCAGGAGTCTTGGGACATGAAATCGGTCACGTCATTGCCAAACACAGCGCAGCACGTATCAGTCAGCAAAGTCTTTCTAACGGTGTCGTAACCGGAGTAAGTGTAGGTGTAGAAGGAGCAGGTCAGGCCGCGGCAGCCGTGACCCAAATGATCAACATGAAATACGGGAGAGATGATGAGTTGCAAAGTGATGACCTGGGAGTTAAAATGATGCTGGATGCTGGGTACGAGCCTGAAGCGCTGATTGGTGTTATGCAGATCCTTAAATCTGCGGCTGGTCCTAATCGCACACCCGAATTCCAGAGTACCCACCCTGATCCGGATAATCGCATCGAACGCATCAAGGAATCTATTCAAAAATATCGTGGCTAGATTATTGTAAATATTGTAGCTTATAACGCCCCATTTTTAATTTATGAACAAAAAAATAATTCTTTTGCTCATCCTATTCGGTATGGTAGGTCAGGTGGAAGCACAATTACTCAGAGACCGTCAGCAATTTGATCGGCAGGACAGTCTGCGCGGATCCATAACACCAGAACGCGCTTGGTGGGATCTTAAATACTATGATCTTGATGTCCAAGTTTGGCCTGAAAAGAAATACATTAAAGGTAGCAACACCATTTCTTATACCGTAATCAAGCCTTATAACACCATGCAAATTGACCTGCAGGCACCCATGGAAATGACCAAGGTGGTTCAAAACGGCAATGAACTCCAGTACCGTCGCGAGGGAAATGTTTATTTCATTGAAATGGCAAATCCTCAACCTCAAGGAGCAGAAATGGAGTTGACTATAGATTTCCAAGGACATCCACGAGAGGCCAAAAATGCGCCTTGGGATGGTGGTTTTTCATGGAAAAAAGATAGTCAGGGGAACCATTTTATTGCCACCTCCAATCAAGGGTTGGGAGCAAGTGTTTGGTGGCCCTGTAAAGATCATATGTATCAGGAACCTGAAGGAATGCGCATTGGTGTCAGGGTGCCTTCAGACTTGATGAATGTGTCCAACGGTCGGTTAGTAGATACCCAAGAACACAAGGACGACACCACCACTTATGTTTGGGAAGTCAAGAACCCTATTAACAATTACGGTGTCAACATCAATATTGGGAATTATGCCCATTTCTCTGAAGTTTATCCGGGAGAGGCAGGAGACCTTGATATGGATTATTACGTGTTGGAGCATCATCTGGAAAAAGCTAAAAAACACTTTACCGATGCAGGTAGAATGATGAAAGCATTTGAACATTGGTTTGGGCCATATCCTTTTTATGAGGATAGCTTTAAATTAGTGGAAGTACCCTATTTAGGGATGGAGCATCAGAGCTCGGTGACTTACGGAAATAAATTCCGGAAGGGCTATTTGGGAATGGATCTATCAGACACTGGTTGGGGGCTGAAATTTGATTTTATTATTATCCATGAAGCAGGCCATGAATGGTTTGCCAATAGCATTACCAATCAAGATATCGCCGATATGTGGATCCATGAAAGCTTCACCGCTTATGCTGAAAATTTATTCTTGGATTATTATTATGGTCAAGAAGCCAGCGCGGCCTATGTAATTGGGACCCGCACTAATATTGAAAATGACAGACCTATCATTGGTCTTTACGATGTCAACCATGAGGGCAGTGGAGATATGTACTATAAGGGTGCCAACATGATTCACATGATCAGACAACTCGTAAATGACGATGACAAATGGCGTCGAATATTAAGAGAGATGAACCTAAAGTTCCGTCATCAGATTGTGACAACCCAAGAAATTGAAGGCTTTTTATCTGAGGCTACGGGTATGGAACTGGATGCCTTTTTTGATCAATATTTACGCGATGTACGCATTCCTGTTTTGGAATATCATTTGAAGGGTGGAATATTGCAATATCGATGGAACAATGTGGTAGATGGATTCAAAATGCCGGTTGAATTAATAGGGGTGGGCGAGTCACACTGGATTTATCCGACTACTGAAACCCAATCGATTAAACTAACAAAGAGCCTTGTTGAAGTCAAAGTGGATCCGGATTATTACGTGACAACCAGTAAATCAACCGAAAAACTCTAGTGATTACATATGCAATATGCCAACCTTCCCCAGCGAGTGAAAGCGCTGGTAGTCGATCAGATCATTCTGATCGCTTTGCTTTATATGACCTCAGAATTTTTAAGTACAATGGAGGATGTGCCTGATTATGTAAGATTGGGGCTGTTTATATCCTATTTTCTGCTATACGAACCGATTTTTCTCAGCCTATTTAAAGGGACGGTAGGTCATATGTTCATCAACATCAAAGTGACCCGACAAAATGATGACCAGCAGGCCATTCCATTGCACAAAGCGGCGATTCGTACGCTGTTAAAATTGTTGTTGGGTTGGGTTTCACTGCTTACGATCAGTGGTAGTGATCGCAAACAAGCCATTCACGACAGTGTTGCAGGTTCTGTGGTGCTGGAAGGATAAACTAGTACTTTCAAGGCACCTTCCAACTTGGGGTGCTCAAACTTGAAGCCATCCTTCAACAAGCGCTCGGGATATACATTCCGACTTTTTAAAACCAGCTCGGACTCTGTACGCATTAAGACACACCCCAATTCTATCAGCCATTTAGGTTGGGGAATTCCTATTCCGATACCCATTTGACTTCTTAGGGCTTGCATAAATTCTTTATTTGTCACAGGTTCAAGCGCAGTCAGATTAACTGGACCTTCAAGCGTGCCGCTTATCAAATGGTCTACTCCCTTACAAAAATCTACCAGGTGTATCCAACTGAGCATTTGTCTTCCGTTACCTTGTTGACCGCCCAGTCCACATCGCACTATACTTTTTAATTTAGGGAAGGCTCCTCCTGTATTCCCCAACACGATGGAAGTGCGCAGCGCAACTTTTCGCGTTTCTTTCCAGGACTTGGAAAAGAATTCGTTCTCCCAACTTTTGGCCACATTCATGGAGAAGTCATCGCCTATGATTCCATTGGACTCCGTGTTCAATCGAGTTTCAGAATGAATATATATGGTGGCTGTACTTGAATTAATAAAACATCCAGGTTTTTTGGTTGCCTGATCCATTGCAAGATTGAGCACTTTAGTACTTAGAATCCGGGAATCCAAAATTGCTTTCCTATTATTGGATGAATAGCGACAGTCTACTGATTTTCCTGAAAGATTGATCAGTGCTTCAGCACCTTCAAGCTGTTGGACCCACGGCCCTATGTTTTTTCCGTCCCAATGTACATGTAGGATGTCGTTGTTAGGTGAGGATGTTGATGGTTTTCGCTTTCGCGAAAGCATAATTATCCTGTATCCCTTCTTATTAAAATATTTGCTTAAGGCGGTTCCCAAGAAACCGGAACCGCCAGCTATAACAATTGTTTTCATCTTAGGCTTGGGGACGTTTTATGATCACTTCACGCTGGATTTGCTTTTTGTGCGAATTTTTACTGCGCTTTCTTCCTCGGAAAAAGAGTAGAAGATTAAAAAATAGCATGATTCCTAAATAGATGGAGAAACCACCTATCTTGCTGCTTAATATCTCGATGAGGTGTTGGTAGGTATTTTCAAAACGACCGCTAATTTCTAGGATCCACAGTCCAAACCCTAAATTAAGCAGATAAAATCCAACCTCAAAGAGTTTGTTGGTAGATTGGGCAATATCCTCCCTGCCATGAAAGATATCTAGCATGAATATCTTCCCGTTTTTAAAGAGCGTGCGTGAGACAAAAAAGGTCATGCATAGAATAACAGGTAAATAGATAAGGTAACCAATTAGAATTTTTGAAATTTCCATAATTTAAGATTTAAAAGATTGATAAGGTTTTAAAAACAACCGCAAAGCGGCGATGTTGACATAATGAAGCAATCCCAGCATTAAGATGATTTGAGATAAATGACGGGCAAGACTTTCGGCTGCTGTGCGCCAATCTTGTAATTGCTCCCATTCTGAAATGATATAAATAGCATAACCTAAGTTGACCAGATAATAGCCTACCAACAGCAACCTATTGATTTGATGATTGAGGTCTGGGGAAGCTGGTATCAAAGCATGTATAAAAACATGACCGTTCCGGTAGCACAGATGTCCCACGTATAGAATGACAGAGCATACCAAAAGAAAATAAAAGCTATAGGAAACCAGGTTGTACATAATTTTTGTTTTTAAACTTTCAATAAAAAATGAAAGTTTGTTACAAATAAAAAAGATCAGGACAATGCTTTGATCAATTTTTTCATATAGTTGTTATTGTTGATTTTAGTCATAAGGTTGGTTAGATTTTCCATTTGATGGACAAAGTCTGCCAGATCTTTTAGCAACTCTTGAAAATGTTTAATTTCTTCCGGGTTACCTTTAAATTGAGTGCTGATCAATTGCTGAAGTAATCTACGTACCGGTTCCAGTTCCCTGCGTTTTCTTTCCTCCATGATGTGCTGCGCGATGGAGTGTACGTCATGATCGGCCACAAAAAATTCTTTACGCTCACCTAGAATGGTTTCCTTCCTGACCAATTTCCAGTTGATGAGTTCACGCAAGTTGGTATTGACATTCCCTCTACTCAGCTGTATTCTTTCCATGATTTCATCGGTGCTCAATCCTTCTGGTGTACTGAGCAACAAGGCGTGGATCTGTGCCATACTCTTGTTGATTCCCCATGAACTTCCCAGAGATCCCCATGCCTGAATAAACTTATGTCGTCCTTCTTCCAATTGCATGGGACAAATGTATGAAATATTATTAAACTTTCAGAAATTATTGAAAATTAATTTTAATCAATCCTTCAATTGCTTTGAAGTGCCTATTTAAATAGCTGGTTGATAAGGGATAAACAGATTTAATCTATCCAATCAATTCCTGCAATTGATCAAAATCCAGTCCACCATAATTACCACTGCTCATCAATAACAACGCAGTTTGGTTCAGTTCCTGTTGAAATAACCAAGATTTAAAGTTGGCCGGATCGGTCATCACAATAAGGTCATCCCGATCAAAGGCTTGCATGATTTGTTCTGGGGAAACTGGTGCCAATTGTTTGATGGCCACTGCATCGGGGCTGTAAAAAACTACGGCTAGTTCGGCCGCATCTAAAGCATGCGCATACTCCTTCAAAAATTCAGGATTAAGACTTGAATAGGTATGTAATTCCAGACAGGCAATCAACTTACGTTCGGCATATTGATGCGCTACTGCCGCTGTGGTAGCCGCTACTTTACTGGGAGAATGGGCAAAATCCTTGTAGATCACACTGGACGCTGACTCTGCTATTTTTTCCAGACGTTTAGAAGCTCCTTTGAAGCTGGCAATGGCTTCATAGAAATCGTCTTCGTCAACGCCCATGTGTTGGCAGATCCATTTGGCTCCAGCCAGATTGCTCAAGTTGTGATTTCCAAAAATTTCGATAGGCATATCTCCTTCTGGGGTGTCCAGATAAGTGGTGCCATCAATGATTTGGTGTTCTGGTGTTGTGTAGGCATGTTTTCTGGTGGGTTGAGTAGCATTCTCTGCAATTTCCCTGACGGCGGGATCCTCTTCATTATAGACCAAAATACTACCATCTCTCATCAACGCTACAAATTGCTCGAATTGGCTGAGGTAATTTTGGTAAGTAGGAAATACATTGATATGATCCCAGGCTATACCAGATATCAATGCAATGTTGGGTTCGTATAGGTGAAACTTAGGTCGTCGGTCAATCGGACTGGACAAATATTCATCTCCTTCCAACACTATGAATTCGTTTTCATCAGTGAGGTGGACCATGGTATCAAAGCCTTCCAATTGCGCACCCACCATATAATCCACGTTTTTGTCGTGGTAATGCATGACATGCAATATCATAGAAGTAATGGTGGTCTTTCCGTGGGATCCACCTATGACCACTCTAGTTTTATCTTTGGCTTGTTCGTAAAGATATTCTGGGTAAGAATAAATTTTAAGCCCCAATTCCTGTGCGCGGAGCAACTCCGGATTATCTTTTTTGGCATGCATGCCTAGGATAACCGCGTCCAGATCAGTCGTGATCTTGTCGGGAAACCAGCCAAAGGCCTCTGGCAGTAATCCGCAATTGTCCAATCTGGTTTTGCTGGGTTCAAAGATGGTATCGTCGCTACCAGTGACCTTGTAGCCTTTGGCATGTAAGGCCAGAGCCAGATTGTGCATGGCACTACCACCGATGGCAATAAAATGTACGCGCATGACATGAATTTTTAGCGGTTGTGGTAAAACTAAGGAATATTGGGGTCAATCACCTACTGCCAACTCGCTTTCCAGTTGCTCTATCTCTTTTTTTAAAGAAGCTTCTCCATGCGTTTTCGCAGCCTCTCTTAGTACGTCTAGCGCCATTGACTTCTGGTCCAGCTTATCGGCATAAACTGCAGCAAGCCTACGGTAAGTGAGCAATGAGCCACCTGTCTCTACTGCCTTGGTGTACGAATTGATCGCCGCCTCGTAATCCTCTTCATACTCATCTATGAAGCCATGGGCCAAATGTCCATCCACTGGAGATATTTTTAAAAGGTCGTCAGCATAAGATCTACTTTTACTGATCGACCCGCCTACGATTCCAGGTAATTCACAGTAGAGTTGGGATAGCGCATGTCTGGATTCTATATGGTTAGGATCCAATTTTGCTGCCTTTTTTAAATAATATTTGATATCGTCCAACATGCCTAGGGCTTTAAATTTTGAAGCTCCCTTGGCATACAGACCCATAGAACCTCCATATTTAAAGTTGTAGTGGGCATCATTGGGTTTTTCTTCTACCAGGACTTTGTAATACGACATGGCGGTTTTGAAATCTTTTCTGTGACCAGCAATATCTCCTATGCGTTCGATCACATCCAAATTATTCTTGTCTTGCTCGTACAATTTTTCAAAGGCTACCAGTGCCTTCTCGTATTGTTTGTTGCGATATAATTTCTCCGCTTTCGCGAAAGCGGACTGACCGTAAGCAGTAAAGCCCACAAAAAATAGCATTCCTAAAAAGACATATCTCATGCTGTAAAAATATCAAAAAGCAAACCAAAATCACACTGGCTCATCGAAATGCAGCTTTTACTCATTATGACCTCTAGGATTGAAGCTAAGCTTGTACCTTTATTGAAAATGCTTGTCTTATGAAATTATCGGTGTGGATTTTAATGCTATGGGGTTGCTTGTGCACCGCCCAGGATTACTATCAAGAGCAATGGCAAAAGGTAGAACAACTGGAAGTTGAAAATAAAATTGAAGAAGCTCAATCCTTGGTGGAGAACCTGACCAAACGTGCTAGAAGAAAGAAAGATCATGATCAACTGGTGAAGAGCTTTCTGTTTAAAGCCAAATTTGACATGGTCAAAACCGAAGACGCCCAGCAAAAAATTCTGAGCGAACTCCAACAACTGATTGATCAATCAAAGTTTCCGCAAAGGAATATTTACCATAATATCTATGCACAGCTATTGAGCCAGTATGTGATGCAAAATCGCTGGCAGATCCAAAACCGTACGGCTGGCGCTACCAACGCATTATCGGATTTTAAGACTTGGGATGTCTCTACTTTTTATGCTGAAATTGATCAGCATTTTCAGGCTTCTTTGGAAAGCAAAAAAGACTTAAGTAAAATACCAGTCACTGACTATGAAGCTATTCTTTCCCTAAATCCAACCGGTCGGTCCTTAAGGCCTAGTTTGCTGGATTTATTGAGTCATCAGGCCCTGGAATTCTATAAAGCTGACTTTATGAACTTGACCCGTCCTAAAGCGTCTTATACCATCACAGAAGCCAATGCTTTTCTACCTACTGACCAACTCCTGCAGACCAAACGACCAGTAGGAGACAGTATTTATTCCAAATATGATGTGCTGCAACTCTTTGCAGGTCTCGAGCACTGGCACAAGCAAAAAGGTAATGACGCACCTTACGTGGCGATCGTATTGAATCGGCTCGCCTATGAGTTGCAATTTCTGGATTCACAAAAGTCTCAACCCAGATTTGTTAAATTTCACGAGCGATTGCAAAAAGAATATGCCAGCAAGTCAGAACGCGCCATGGTTGATGCCCAACTCGCCAGATACTATTATGATCAAAGTTCGTCAGTAGAAAAGGAAAAGCGTGATGAGCTGCGATCTAAGGCGATCAACCTGGCCAAACTGGCGGTTGAAGATTATATGGATTCTTTTGGCGGACTTCAAGCAGCTGCATTGCTATCCGAAATCTATACCCCTCAATTGGGCGTGCAATCCCAAAGTCGCATCCTGCCTAATCGGCCTCATTTGGGCGTGGTGAATTATTCTAATGTCGATCAGGCTACATTATATTACATCAAAGTAGAACATGATTTTTCTCAGCGTCAAGGTTACCGAGACTCTATTTATCGCAGCGAACTCCGCAGTGCTCAACGAGGTGATCGCATTCAATTCACTAAGAAAGTGGATCTTCCAAGCGCCGATGATACTTTTGCTCATAGTTATGAATTTGAAGCTCCTCCACTACAAGCTGGCACCTACTTGCTACTTGTCACCCATCCAGGCAAAGAAGAATTACAAATCGCAGGCGCCATAATTCAAGTCAGTAGCTTATCGATTTTCAAAAATAATAAGGGCAAAAGATCAGAAATTCGCGTCCTGGATCGGGAGTCCGGGAAACCCCTGAAAGATGTATCGCTACTGCTATCCAGACAAGATGGTAAAGGGAGTCGGAGGGCGACTACTGACCAAAATGGTTTGGCAAGTATCAGCCCTTTCAACGATCGCTACCAACGTATCATGGCTTTCAAATCAGGGGATACTATTTCAGAAAGCTTTTACCACTACGATTACCGCAATACGCGTCAGAGAGAGCAAACCCAGGTACGTACATTTATGTATTTGGATCGTGCGATTTACAGGCCCGGACAGACCGTTTATTTCAAAGGAATTGTGCTTTCGCATTACCAAGAGCAAACCAATATTGTAACAGACCAAAGCTTTAAGATCAGTGTGACCGATGTCAATGGTTCAGAAGTTTTTACCCAAGAAATGACGACCAATGATTTTGGTAGCTACCACGGTGAGTTTAACCTGCCAGAAGAAAGTCTAACTGGACAATTTCGGATTGAGGCGGTACCCGTAAATAGCAATGCATTAAAAAGTGGATTGAAATACTTTGAGGGAATGTCCAGTAGAGTAACCTCTTTTCAGGTCGAAGAATATAAGCGACCCAGGTTTGAAGTGGACTTTGAGCAAATGAAAACATCTTATGCGATTAATGATAGTGTTCAGGTTACCGCTTTCGCGAAAGCCTATTTGGGGTCCAATATCACCGGTGCTGATGTTCATTATAAAGTGACTCGTCAAGCCTTTGTGCCGTGGTGGAAATATTCTGGCTACTATCCGTCTGACGAGCAAGTCATCATCGATAGCGACGAGCTGGAAGCCGAATTCACTACCGATGACAAAGGAAAAGTGATCTTATCCTTTCTGGCCTCACCCGATCAGGAATTGGTGCAAAAAGATATTCATCCCATTTATACCTACACGATCCAAACGAGTATTACTGACGTCAATGGAGAAACACGTACTGGGACTAAGAGTTTGCGCATAGGTCGTCAGCCTATCGAATTACTGATCAATGCTCCGGGCGTTTTGGGTCCAGACAACAATGAGTTAAGTGTTTATGCCCAGAATCTCAATGGAGAGCCCATCAAGGCCATCATTGAAGTTCAAATCCGTAGACCACGCCAACCTGATCATGTGGTTGTTCCTTCACAACTACCCTCAGCCGAGTTTCACGAATTGGATGAAGCTGCTTATGAACTAAAGTTTCCTTATGGTCCTCCCAGATACGCACAGGAACAGGACCAATGGAAACAGGCGCCCATACTTTTTAAAAAACGCATCACCACAGATTCATTGATGACCATTCAATTGCCTATTACCCAGGAATGGAAAAATGGAGAATATGTCATTTATGCCAAAGCCATTGAGGCGGATCAAGGAAAAGATCTAGATCAGGTAGAAGAGGTTGTGGAGCAGATCGAGCAAAAACCTTTATGGGCAAATCCATCCTTGCCGCCAGTTCCCAGCTTGATATCTCATCAGATGGAAATAAAGGATGGGATTGCCAATGTGGATTTCTTTACGAGTATGGATGGTGTGTATGTGCACCTGGTGACTTATGATGAACAGGAATTGGTAGAGGATTATACTTTTTTCATCACTCAAGGCAAGACATCAAAAAGCTTTGATCTGACCAAACATGAAAATGGCACCCTCAATTTTTGGTATGCTGCCCAACGGGAAAACCATTATGAAACAGGTAGATTGATGGCTCGATTGCCTCAAAAGGTCAAAGATCCGTATCAAATTACCACACAGAGCTTTAGAAACAAACTCTATCCCGGTGTGAACGAAGAGTGGTCTTTTACCCTGAAAAATGAGGCTGGTAAAGCGATGGAAGCCGAGGTACTGGCCAGTATGTACGATCAGAGTTTGGACGAATTTGCCATAAGTCGATGGAGTGATTTTTCTTTTTATAGCAACAGGCAGCGTTACAACCCGTCTTTTTTTGAGCAAATGACGGCCAAAACTTCTAACAATGCCTATGTTCAATTAGATTATGATCGTAAAAACACACCCCAGCTACTGTTCGACCGCTGGAATTTTTACGGGTTGACCTTTCAAAATTTTAATTGGGAATACAGAAGGTATAAGAATAGACTTGCCGCCAAACTTCAACCGCCCAAAGCTGTTCCGGGTAAAATTGTAGGAAAAGTGATGGATATCAATGGTGAACCTTTATATGGGGTAACAGTAGTAGTTAAAGGCACCACCGTAGGAAGTACCACGGATTTTGATGGTCATTTTGCCATTGAAGCAGATACAGGAGATACGCTGGTGGTGAATTACATCGGTTTCCAAACCCAGCAGATCAAAGTCAGGAAAGACAGGGTAATCACCATTGTTTTGGAAGACAATGTTAGCCAATTGGATGCAGTTGTGGTGTCGGGTTATCGAATGAAGTCTAGTAAAAGGTCCAGTGTTTCCTCAGCTGTAGTCGTTAATGAAGAAGTCGTTGAGATGGATATGATGTTAGATGATAAGGACGGTAGTCCAGCAGATACTCCTATGGATTCCATCGGAGACTTAAATCAGACAGGCTCAAATACTGAGGCTCAAAATACTAAATCAGTAGATTTTTCCAACGTACAAGTCCGCAAGGACTTAAAAGAAACAGCCTTTTTTCTTCCTCAATTAATGACAGATAATCAGGGTAACTTGAAGTTTTCTTTCCGCTCGCCAGAGATGTTGACCCAATGGAAATTCAGATTGTTTGCCCATAACAAGCAAGCAGAGACTGCCCGATTCACCCAGGAGGTCATCACCCAAAAAGAATTGAGTCTGGTTCCCAATGCACCCAGATTCCTCAGGGAGAAGGATACCATTAGATTTTCCACCAAAATCGCTAATCTCAGCGATGGCCCTATGCAAGGTACAGCCCGACTTCAGCTCTTTGATGCGTTGAGCATGCAGCCTATAGATAAGGCTCTACAAAATCGGCAGCCAGATAAAAGTTTTCAAATTGATCAGGGTGGCAATACATCGGTGAACTGGGAATTTATTGTTCCCGTTGGTACCCAGGCGGTAACGTATAGGGTGCTTGCACAGGCGGGTGACTTTTCTGATGGGGAGGAAAATCTGCTGCCCGTTATAACCAATAGGATGCTGGTCACTGAATCCAGAGCATTTTGGGTGAGGGCAGGGGAAAAACAAAGCCTCACCATGGATGGGCTACTCGAGAATACTTCCAGCAGTCTGGACAATCACCAAATGGTTTTTGAATATACCTCAAACCCGAATTGGTATGCCATCAAATCTCTTCCCTACCTGATGGAATATGAGCATGAATGTGCAGAACAGACCTTTTCTCGCTATTATGCCAACGCAGTTGCTGCACACATTTTGAATAGTCATCCCAAGGTCAAGGCTGTCTTTGATAGTTGGTCTGCCTCAGGTCAGGATGCGAGTCTGCTGGAGCGCAATCAGGAATTGAAAAGCGTTGTTATTGCCCACACGCCCTGGCTGCGGGATGCGCAATCTGAAACAGAGCAGCAACAGCGCCTGGCAACACTCTTTGACCTGAACCGGACGGCCAAGGCAAAACGTAAAACACTGGCCAAGCTAGAGGCATTACAATTGGGCAATGGTGGCTTTCCCTGGTTCAAAGGCGGTAGGATAAATGAATATATCACCAGACATATTGCGGCTGGAATGGGGCATTTGAACAGACTCGATATCAATGATGGTCATCGACCGCAGACCGATCGTATTTATCGCAACGCTATTCAGGCCGTGGATGCCGAATGGAAGCGTCGTCTCCAATTGTACCTTAAAGATCACAAGAACCTGGAAGATTATTCTTTTGGTGTGGGCTATTGGCATTATCAATATGCCCGAAGTTTTGATAGTCCATCTTCTCGAGAAGATAAGTTGTTACGAGAAGCAAAAAATATCGCTTTCGCGAAAGCGGAAACCAATTTCTCTAGTGCCAGCCTCTATCAGCAATTATTAATGGCTATCGTTTTGCATCGTGAAAACAAAACCAAACTTGCTGCTAAAATTATGGAAGGTCTCCGGCAAACTGCCGTAAGCACCAAAGAAAGCGGGATGTACTGGAAGTCCAATACCAACTCGTGGAATTGGTATGAAAGTAATATTGAAACACATGCACTGGCGGTAGAGGCATTTGCTGAAATTATACAGGATGATCAAATCATTGAAGAACTACAGGTGTGGTTGCTTAAAAACAAGAGGACCAATCGCTGGAAGTCAACTAAGGCGACCGCTGATGCCACTTATGCCTTGTTGCTGCACGACAAGTCTTGGTTGGATACACAGGAAAAAACAAGATTTGAATGGGCTGGAAAACCCTTACCACAACAAAAAATGCAGGAAGTGCAAAAAGAAGCTGGGTCTGGATATTTCAAAATTAAGCTGGACGCCGATGAAATCACCAAAGCCCACGCCACAATGGAGGTTACCAATCGTTCAGAGACAACAGGATACGGCGGTCTGTATTGGCAATATTTTGAGGACATGGATAAGATCTTACGCGACGATGAGAATGGTCCCTTGTCGGTCAAAAAGTCCTTGTTTAAAAAAGTTAGCAATAATTCTGGTGACCGTTTGGAAGCGATTACACCATCTGAACCTTTAGCGATAGGCGATCTGGTAACCGTACGTATAGAGATCAGGTCCAACGCAGATATGAATTTTATACACCTCAAGGATATGCGGGCCAGTGGGTTTGAACCGGTGGATGTGATTTCTACCTATAAATGGCAAGATGGGCTAGGCTACTACCAAAGCACCAAAGATGTGGCTACACATTTTTTCTTTGATCGCTTGAATAAGGGAACCTACGTTTTTGAGTATGAATTAAGAGCCAACAATGCTGGTAATTTTTCCAATGGAATCACTAGTATCGAGAGCATGTATGCTCCCGAATTTTCCAGTCATAGCCAGGGACAACGTGTGGAAATTAAGGAGGTGAAGCCATAAATGACTGTGGCGAGATAGTTAGCTTAAGATTCTTTAACGCTTTACGGATTTACGCTTGAAGCTTATAGCGTACCTTAGCAACAATGAATCAGGAGCAGACTTATTCATGGGGCACGCGTCAAAGCATCAAGACCTTGGTGGTCAAGATATTGAGCTTATTTTCCTCGGTGCGCTTGTACAATATTATATTGGTGGCGATCGCACAACTGCTGGCTGCAATATTTATCATTGCTCCTGAATTAAGGGTTAAAGATATACTGCTGGATTACAGGCTTTGGCTCATCGTACTGGCGAGCGCTGCTGCAATCGCTGGCGGCTATATCATTAATAATTTTTATGATCGGGAAAAAGACCTGATCAATCGTCCACAAAAAACTTTGTTGGAACATCAATTGAGTAGGCACACCCTTTGGTCCGTTTATTTTGGCATGAATTTTCTGGCTTTTGTGTTGGGAATGTTGGTTTCATGGCGGGCTGGGATGTTCTATGCAGCCTATATTTTTGCCATGTGGTTATATTCCCATAAGCTTAAAAGGGTTTTGTTTTTGGGAAACTTGATGGCAGCCCTATTGGCGATCACGCCCTTTTTTGTGCTGTTTATGTATTACCGCAATTTTTATCCAGTCATTCTGGTGCACGGTGGCTTTTTGTTTTTGATCATAGGTATGAGGGAGTTGATCAAGGACCTTGAGAATCTTAGAGGAGATCTGGCACAGAATTATCGCACCATTCCCGTAGTATTGGGAGAGCGACGTTCCAAGCAATTTTACACGCTGCTCACTTTGTTGACGATTTTTCCCATCGCCGTCTTGATCACTTATTTTGATATCGGCTACATGAAGTATTATTTTGCCTTAATTGGTGGTGCCTTAATGGTGTGCCTGCCATTGATCTGGTCTTCTCGCCGCAAGAGGGAATATCTTTTAATTCATTTTATACTGAAAGTGATCATCAGCGCTGGGGTATTTTCTATTTTACTGATTGATCTTCCCGCCATTATTGATCGTATTCAATCGTTTACCACATGAGATCACAGCACATCAAAGTTGCCTTGGTACAAATTTCACCTGTATGGTTAAACAAGCAAGCAACGCTTAAAAAGATCATCACCCGCCTGGAAGACGCAGCCGATCAGGGAGCGGAATTAGCGGTATTTGGAGAAGCCCTATTGCCAGGTTATCCTTTTTGGCTCGCGCTCACCGATGGGGCGTCTTGGAACAAAACAGTGGTCAAGGAATTGCACCGTCATTACGCTTTAAATGCGATCAGTATTGAGCAGGGAGATTTGGAGGAGGTTTGCGCTTTCGCGAAAGCGAACAACCTTTCCATCTATTTAGGCATAATCGAGCGCCCGCAGGACAGGGGCGGACACAGTCTTTATGCCAGTATGGTATACATCGATGCCAGTGGAGTTGTACAAAGCGTGCACCGAAAATTACAACCTACCTATGATGAACGTTTGACCTGGTCACCGGGTGATGGCCATGGTTTGGTTACTCATCAATTAAAAGGTTTTACCTTGAGTGGCCTCAACTGCTGGGAAAATTGGATGCCTTTACCACGTGCCGCCATGTATGCCCAAGGTACTAATTTGCATGTCGCCTGCTGGCCAGGTAGTGATCACAACACCAGGGATATTACCAGATTTATCGCCAGGGAAGGCCGTTGTTATGTTTTATCTGTTTCCAGCCTGATGAGTAAAACTGATTTTCCTAAGGATACACCGCATTTGGAGGAAATTTTATCTCAAGCGCCTGAGGTTTTAACAAATGGAGGTAGTTGTATCGCAGGTCCAGACGGAGAATGGATCGTGGAGCCGCAAATTGGATCAGAGCAAATTATCTATGCAAATTTGGATCTGCACCGTGTGTTTGAAGAACGACAAAATTTTGATCCCGCAGGACATTATTCCAGACCTGATGTAACGCAACTATATGTCAATCGTAATCGGCAGACTACTGTTAAATTTGACCAAGATGCCGCTTCATAGATCGGCTAAGCACTTATCTTTGAATCAAAAGGATAGAATTTGGAGCAAAGGGTTTTTTCTGCACACGGTAAATTTTTGATTACTGGGGAGTATGCGGTACTTGACGCTGTTCCCGCTCTTGCTGTACCTTTAAAATTGGACCAGCGTTTGGTCATAACACCCAGAGAGGACCAGCAGATTAACTGGAAGAGTTACGATGTGGATGGAAGTCTGTGGTTTGAATTGTCGACTAACGTGCATGATCTTTATTCGGACTGCATTGATTGTGACAATCCGATCAGTATAAAACTGGCCGAAATTCTCAATCACGCACTTCATTTGTCCTCGATTAGATCCTTGCATGGTTTTGATGCGGTTACCGAGTTGGATTTTGACCGAAAGTCAGGTATGGGTACCAGTTCGACTTTGATTAGTATGATTGCGCAGTGGTTAGGTTGTGATCCCTTTGCCTTACAATTTCGTGCTTTTGGAGGGAGTGGATATGACGTTGCCTGTGCGACTGCCCAAAAGCCTATCACATATACGTACGATCCAGTGCGTCCCAAGGTAGAAACCGTGAACTGGGATCCAGCCATAAAAGATGAATTATTTTTCGTGTATTTGAACCGCAAGCAGAACAGTCGGGAAAGCATTGCTAGCTATCAGTCTTCCCGACTGACATCAGATGTTCGCTCACGTCTGGTAGAGATGCCAAAAGCTTTTCTAAATGCTTCCAATGATTTGACTGTCTTTAAGGCACTCATCGACGAACACGAAGGACTGATCGCACCATTGGTAGGTATTTTGCCCGTCAAGGAAAGGCTTTTTGCAGACTATCCTGGGTCGATAAAATCCCTTGGAGGCTGGGGAGGTGATTTTGTAATGGCTACCGGCGGTGCGCAAGAGCGCGATTACTTCAGGCAGAGAAATTACCAAGATATCAGGGAATGGAATGAGCTGATACGCTAAATTATCAGGGAAGAGAAAATATAAAAAAAGGCCGCTTTCAAAAGCGGCCTTTTTTATTGTAGGTATTGTGTCAGAGAATTAATAGAAGATGACTCTGTTGTCTTCTATTTCGACGCTTTTTTTCAAAGCCTCCACCAGTTTAGAAGTGGATTGATTAGCAGCTTGATTAGCCAAAGTATTGGCATTTGATGCATAATTTTGCAAATCTGGAGCATCAGTGATCTCGGTCACTTTAATCACAAACACGCCAGTATCACCTTTGATAGGTTTAGATGTTGCGTCTTGTGCTAGACCAAAAGCAGTTCCCACTACTAGTGGTTCGTCACCAGCTCCTGGAATAGTCGGATTCTTACGAGAGATTTGTGAAGCTGTTTTAAGAACTTGACTTTGATTTTTTGCAATCGTACTCAGATCGTTGGATTGAATCTTGTCCATGATCATACGTGCTTTTTTATTCTTTCTCAAGATAGGAGTTACTTTGGCGCTGGCTTCTTCGCTGGACATGTTTCCGGCTTCATTCGCACCAGTTACTTTGGCTACGACAAATCCTTGAGCAGTTTCAAATCTTTTCACATCACCTACCTCAGTGTCCTCCTCAAAAGCCCACTTGACGATAGATCTGTTTTTTCCAATAGTAGGAAGGGTTTCATCCAACGGCTTGAGGTTGCTAACAGGTGTAGCCACCACATTGTTATCTTTGGCCAAGGCAGTAAAATCACCTTTTTCTGCTGCTTGTTGGAATTTGACCGTTTTGGTGTAAATGTCATTTCCAGTTTTCTTGGACGGGTAGATCTTTTTTGAAATGGTCGCTAGTTTTACCGCCTCTTCAGGAGCTTTGGCTTCGTCAATTCTGATGATGTGGTATCCAAAAGAAGATTCAGCTATTCCAATAGTTCCCTCTTCGTTACTAAAAAGGAATTCAGTAAATCCAGGAGCAAAGTTTTTGGCATTACCGGAGTAAACTACCCAACCAATGTCTTCTGCTTTAGCCACCTCAGTATTTTCCTTAAAGTAATCAAATTTTGAATCAAATACGGATTTGCTTTGACCAATAGTAGCCAGAATGCTGTCAGCTACTTTTTCAGCTTCCTCTTTGGTTCTGGTAGCCTGTGAACGGGTAGCGCCGGCATAGGCAACCAGTATGTGACGGTTTTGAACACTGTCATTGATTGTTTTTTTGTCCTCGATCAGGGCCAGTTTCATCATTTCCCCTTCTTGATAAGGACCTACAGTACTTCCTATCTCAGCTGTGGCCGCTTTTCTGGCCGGGGCTGGAAGCTTAGATACCATGGTGTACATCGGGTCATATGATTCCTCACTGTACTGGTTTACGTAGAGTTCTACATCTTCTGCCTCACTGAACGCTGGGATATCATAATATTGTTTCGTGTTTTCATTATAAACCTGATTTTCAGCGGTTAAGCGCTTACTCAATTCGGCTTTCAGGGCGTCTTTATCTGCTTGAGAGGCTTTATCCTCAAATAGAACAAATTGAAGATCGCGCTGGGCTTCCACCTCAAATTGTTTTTTGTGATCTTCTACATAAGCTTCAATCTCGGCCTTGGTTACCTCTACTGTGCTATCAGGAATAGAAGTATACGGAATGTTCACATATTGGAAACTGCGTTTGTCATTTTCCATGCGGTATTCCATTTCTCCTTCAGCAGCTGTGGCGATCAACCCAGATTTCAATAGATTGAAGAATTGGTTTTGGCGGGCAGTCTTAGCTTGCCCATTTACATAATCGTTCCAGATAGATGCGTTGGTGCCGCTGAATTGCGTATCAATAAAAGTCTTGAATTTAGCCTCAGAAAAGCTGCCATCCTCATTCTGAAATTGTGGGTTGCTTCTATAGGCGTCTTTAACTAAATCAGCCACTTGTTCATCAGTTACTGCTACACCTGCTTCTTGGATTTGCTGTTCCAGAACGGCATCGCGCACTTCCTGTTCCCAAAGCGTGTTCACTGCCTGGACAGTAGTGATACCATTAGCACGTTGGGTATAATTATCGACTTTGCGACCGAATTCCTCGAATGAAATTTCTGTGTCACCTACATATCCTACTGCATTGCCTTGTTTCTGACCACCAGAGGTCAACACCCCTTGAATGATGAACGCAAACAATGCGAGTGCAATCACTAAAATCAGAATTACTCCTTGATTTCTAATTTTACCTAATATCGCCATCTTATTTTGCTATTAATTTTTAGTGTGGGCGAAAATAGTGTTTTCCACTAAATAAATAAAGCCTCCAGCACCGATAAACCTATAAAAATCAAAGTTAATAGTACTTGGTGTGCCAACAGGTTTATGGGTTGTTTGTATTCGGGTTGCGATAAAAGGCTATCGGACTTTTTTTCTTGGATAAAGTGAACAATTGATCATTTGTGATAGGAGCTGAAAGAACACCTCGCCTTACTCTTTTTCACCCAAGGTCAGATAGACCAGATCAATTTTGTTGTCTGATTTTTCAAGAATTTTAAAGTGATTTCCATCGATCAAAACTTCTTCTCCTTCATCAGGAATTCCTGCAGTGGCATGGGTGATTAGTCCTCCTAGGGTCTCGTATTGGTCACTTTCAGGAAGGTCGATTTTATAATTTTCATTGATTTGGTCGACTTCCAATCTGGCACTTAATTTAAATTCGCGTTCATTGATCTGCTGATCGATCAATTGATCAGAGTCGTGTTCGTCTTCTATTTCACCAAATAATTCCTCGATGATATCTTCTACAGTGATCAAACCGCTGGTTCCGCCATATTCGTCTAGTACGATGGCGATGCTCTTGTGTCTTTTGATCAATAGATTGAGCACGTCCTTGGCCAGCATGGTCTCAGGCACGTTGATCACGTTGCGTTTGATATTCTGGATACTTTCTGGTGCATTGAATAGGTCAAAACTATGTACATAACCAGTGATATCATCAATGGTGTCTTCGTGAATCAGGATTTTTGAAAGTCCAGACGCTACGAACTTTTTGTTGAGTTCTTTAAGGTCTGTGTCTTGATGAACAGCGATCATTTCTGTTCTTGGCACCATCACTTCCCTGGCCTTAAGACCTCCGAAGTCCAGTGCATTCTGAAAGATTTGAATTTCAGTATCTACATCCTCCTGCTCCTGCGCGCTTTCCATTTGTTCGGTGATGTAATTTCCTAGTTCCAATTTTGAAAAAGAAAGCTGCACTTCATCCCCATCGGACTTGAAGAAAGTTTTCAAGATAAAATCTGAAATTTGAATACAAAACCAAGAAACAGGCCAGAATACCAGATAAAACAGGTAGGCAGGCAGGGCAAAAAATTTTAAAAGTTCATTGGAATAGATTTGAAAGAAAACCTTGGGAAGAAACTCAGCGGTCAACAGAATCACGATAGTGGTAATACTAGTTTGAACCAAAATTCCCTTAAATCCTTCTGAAATAGGAGCGTAAATATCGCCCAGTAATGTAGTAAGGAGTTCACCAGCAAAGATCCCGTAAACCACAAGGGCAATGCTGTTCCCAATCAGCATGGTGATGATGAACTTGGAAGGTTGGGCAGTAAGGTTACCTAAAATCCGACCAATAAAGTCATTTTGGCGCTTTTCTAATTCAATATGGATTTTATTGGAAGATACGTAGGCGATCTCCATGCCAGAAAAAAAAGCACTGAGCACCAACATCAGCAATATGATCAGGATCTGCGTGAGCATATTTATTTGTTGCGATCCTCAAATCTACGACGAAAACGTCGCTTAAAGAAAAACATAAAAATTGCCACTGCAGCCATGGCAAACATCAAATAGGATCTGTTGGGTGTGACCTCATATTCATAGATTCCCGTCGCAATAAAAACGACAGCAAAAATGAGATAGGCGTACTCAAAATATTTAAAGAATTTACTCATTGTCTTGGTTTATCAAAAAGGCATCATCTGCTTTCCTTACTTGTACTAATTTAAGGTTTTCATCCGAATCCAGAACTGTTCCAGAGGTGTTACCCAAATCTGCCTGTGTTTCTGCATCTTTCAGTCTGGTTTCAAAGGCTTGGTTGGTGAATATCCATTTATCGGATTGATCCCAATACAGTTGATCGCCAGCAAAGGTATTACCATCAGCCCTTATAATTCTGACATTGCCTCTCAGGTCGACGATGTCCGTGAGATCATAACTGGTAGCCTGATCTGCTAGAATGGTAGTAATCGCTGTGCTGTCTTGAAGCGTCTCGTAAATGGTGACTTTAATACCGTCTGGAAAATGAGTGTAAGGAAAATCATCATTAGAAAAATCCAGCATGTTCTTGCCTTGAAGACTCAGCTTTAGCTTACCGCTATCCGTATGTTTGAGCAGCATATTTTCGACCTCTCCTATAGGTTCGTTACTGGACATTTCCATTTTCTCAATAGCTTTCAGATTGTCTTGGCAGGAGGCCAAAAAACAGATCACGGCCATGGCCGTGATCTGCGATATGATATGCAATAAATACCTATTCACTATGGAATTCTTACCGATTCACCGATCCAGCAATTAAAGGAGATTGTGCTACCAGATTTATAATTGCTGGTAAATACCATCTGCTTGCTTGGAGCCGCCGCTCTATAGCTGGCTGCGGTTTTTTGAGCAGTGCTTTTGATAGACGGATCTACACTAGCAGCGCGATCTGCATATCTGGCAGCTACCCAGTTAATGGCTCTTTTTTCAAAAGGATTACTTCCGCAGCTACCGGTACTTTGGGCAATCATGTCTGCGATACGCAAATAAGGCAATCCAAAAGAAGGCTTAGCTTTAGTAGCCAAAAGGTATTCTTTTTTAGCGCTACTATTTTGTCCTTTATTCTTGTAAATAGTGGCTTTCTTGTAGTGAATATTGGCTTCCAGATCTTTGTCTACACCCAGAGCAATAGCTTCGTCCCAATATTTTAGTTTCTCTGCATCATTGGTAGCGATATTACCCAGTCCATAGGCAGTTTTTGCGCTCGGATTCATGGCATGCAATGCTTTTACAGACTTTATATAAAGAGGTGCATCTGTACATTCTTTTTTCTGAAGTCTTACTAAAACATTGCTCAACCAACCCTTATTGGTGCTGTTGGCATCAAACTCAGCATCATACAATGGAATCAGTTTGTCACAGTCGGCCAAGGCTCCTAAGGTTCCATTCACACTACCCATTACGATACCGTAATTCTTGAGGTTGATTTGCTGATTTTTCATCTGCTTTTCCTCAGTTTGCGTAATACTGCCTTCCTGTTCTTTATCCAATAATGTAGTAACTACCTTGGATCGTTCGTCTTGAAGATCTTCAATGTGTGCAGTCAAGGCGTCATAGATATCAAATAATCCCTGCAAATCCATTTTACCGGCACCGTATCTTTTTTCAGCCAGTTTGAAATAAGTCATCATCGCCTTTGGATCCGTAAAGTTCTTTCTGTCTTTATTAAATAGACTGTTTAGGATTTTGTATTGCTCGTCCTCAGTACCTACATCATATTTAAACATGACGCTGGCTGCTTCCATTTGTTTTTTGGTCTCATTTACTACGTCTGGAAATTTCTCTGCCTGGGTAGTCAACATCTTTAATAGACCTTCAACGTTTTCCTTTTCATCACCCTTTTTCTTTTTCAAACGGTCCTCGTAAATTCTTTCCCCGTATTGATAAATAGCGGCGCTGGCATCTGGACATTTCTCCATCAGCTGCCCCAACTGTTTGTAGGCTTCGTCGTAATTCTTAGCTTTTGCGTTTTCCGCATAGATACTCAACATGACATTACAGTCATTAGGTTGCTGCGCTTTCGCGAAAGCGACACTAAAAACAGCCATACCTGCCAAGATGATATTTTTCTTTAATTTCATAATAAGGGTATATTAAGTACTTAGTTGTATTTTCTTTTCTGGAACCATCTGTCATTTAGCGAAAGTCCAATGGAAATGCTGAAAAAATCTTCTTTAATCAGCCCTGCATCCGTTGTCCCTCTTTGTCCGTATTCAAAGCCGATATTGGCATTTGAAAAGGCGTTGGATCGTCCCACTGGCAATCCTAGTCCAAAAGATATGCCAAACTCGGTTATGTTTTCACCCCTGAGCTCCAACCCCAATTCTTCATAGCGCACGCCGCCTCTGTAAACAACTCTGTCCCAATAACTTGTAATACTATTGTAATTGGGAATATAAAATCCACCAGCTCTAATAATGTTTGCATCGGTAAATGTAGCATTTTGTGGAACAAAGGTTCTGTCAGTCAAAGAGCTACTACCTTTTTGCACATATTCTAAACCGATATTCCATTTCAAGGGTTTTCCCAACCCAATGCCCAAGGTGAGTTCAGAAGGTAGTTTAACGTCTTCATTGCTGGTCTCTGTAACCTGAGTATTGACAATGGATTCTGTCAGGTCTTGCCTTAAGAAAAAGCTAGACAAATTACGTTCACTTTTGGCGTTTAGATCGCTTTCTGGGGAATAGACAGCGCTGGCTTGCAATTCCATGTCATCACTGATCATTTTCTGAAAATGCAGACCAAAGTTATAAGAAACTCCGCTGAAATCGGTCTCATTGGTTTCATTGGTTCCAAATTGGACTGTATTAATCGCAACACTGGAGGAGTTGGTTTCCTCACCAAAATTATATCGAAACTCAGCACCCAGGCTTAAGGCATCCAAAAGTTGGTAACCTAAGCTAAAATAAGCCCGGTTGATACTTCCCTCACCCGTGAATCTGGTATAATTGGTGGGAGAAATATTTCCAATTTCGTATCCTACGGAATTAAAAGGAATAAGTCCAAACCCAAAGGCAGTGCGACGCCCTACTGGAATCCCGATGCTCACGTATTCGATGGTTGTCGCATCATAGGTGTCATTGTCATTTTCAGTAGAAGCCCAGGTTTCTGTATGGACGCCTCCAATGGTGTAAGTGGTTAGACGCAGTCTTCCATAGGCTGCGGGATTACGTAAATTAATATGCACACTATCGGCATAAGTGAGCATGCTTCCCATGCTCCTGTTTTCAATGGTGCCTTTAAAAGTTTCCTGTCCCAATCCGAAAAAGGAATAAGGGGAAGAAGTACGCGATTGGGCCAAACTGTAACTGCTGGCCATAAGGATTACCGCAATGATTATACTTCTGATCATAAATTGTGATTAAAATTGTAAAGCTGTTCTATGCCTTGAAGCATCAAAAAAGGCGTGGCAAAGAAACGGTTTTTTAGTTGTTTGACCAATAGATCGGCGTCTCCACCAGTGATAAAGATCTCTAAATGGTCAAATCGTTCTTTATATTGATTGATTACCCCTTGAATTTCTTGGGTAGCCCCATTGATCACCCCACTATGCATGGAGGATGCTGTTGTTTTTCCTATAAAATCCTCTACATTTTCTTTTTCCAACAACGGTAATCGGGCTGTAAAATTATGCAGGGACTCATACCTCAAACGCAATCCAGGGGAAATAGCTCCGCCTAAATATTGATTGTCCTTGTTCAACAGGTCATATGTGATACAGGTTCCAGCGTCAATGACCAAAACGGCCTGTTGTTCCTTACGCAATTGTTGTGCTCCAGCCATCAATGCCAAACGATCCATTCCTATGGTTTCACTTTGATAGGTGTTGGTGAAGGGTAGATGCATTGTGGGGCGAAGTTCAAAAATCTCTGTAAAATACTGCTCCAGGACCTGACGAAAGGCTGCATCCATTTTTCCTACAGCACAAATTGCGACAGTAGCTATGTCTGGATACTTTTCTTTGATATCGGTGAGGCGAGGTTGAAGTCCATTGGAATCCGTTCGGTAGAGTAGGAGGGGCTCCTGCTGCTGCATTACCGCAAGTTTGATCGAGGTGTTACCTACATCTACTACTACAATCATTGGTCCTTCTTGTGTGGGATACTGGATTCGAACCAGCGACCTCTACGATGTCAACGTAACGCTCTAAACCAACTGAGCTAATCCCACAATTTGTTATGGTTGTACACGGCATTTTGCCTGTGCTGGGACAAATGTAAAACACTTGTCTGCTACTGCCATATGTCCACACAAAGGTTTAGCACATATTAACAGTAGTGCAGCTGGGCTTGTGAACCAATACTGCCGTGATCAACAAAAAACCCGATCTTTTTGATCGGGCTTTTGTGGTACCTCCAGGAATCGAACCAGGGACACATGGATTTTCAGGCTGCAGCACTATAGAGGCAACAAAATCCCAGGACTGATTCTCAACGGATTGTTCTACAAGCAACCGATCGAAACGGGCTGCAAATGTAACGTAATCGATTTTATTTGCGATTATCAAGATAGCAGTTTTTTTATAAATAAGGAAAATGTAAATCGTGATGTATGACTAGTGCAGAAGGATTGTCGACCCGTATTCGTAAATGCGTAACTTTTGTGATGGACATAGTCGTATCCATTTTAAACCATAGTCCAATGCTGTAATTATTTCGGCTTTTTTCTCTCAAAAAGATACTTCATCACCAATAAATAAAATAGAAAGACTGAGGTGGTTAGAGAGCCCATAACAAATAAAAATTCCACTTGATTTAAGTCAAATCCGCAAAAACTGAAACCTTTAAGCAGAATTAGTATAATAATGAAAGCTTTCCATATACATGTCAAAACAAAAGCTTTAAGGGCATTTTGTTTTCTTAAAGTACGCTCTTGATCACGATCTTGTTTGGTAAGATAGAATTTTTTGTGGTCGATCCAATCGGGGAGTGATTCTAGAGAACCTTTAAAAAGAGTGTCGTTTTCTTCCTCAGATTTAGAATCGTTTTTATCATTGATAGGTTCAGGGTTAAAGCTCCCAAAGTACTCCTCGTAATCTTGATTTAAATTATCTCGCTTTCTTTGTTTAGCCATTCGAAACTTGATTGACCTTTTTTTTATAATAATCCTTTATAAGATTGTTATCAATTTGCTGATAATGATAACCATTATAGGTTTGTGCCCATGGAGTATCTTCCGTGTGAGTTTTGGAAGAAAGCTCTAGTCCAGTAAATCTCTTATAAGCATTGTATACTGATCTCAAAAACTTTTCATCTTTTTTCTTTATTTCTGAATTTGACAATGAGTCTAAGGCACTGAAGGACACTGAATCTTGACCAAATATTTTGATTGTAAAGTAAAGTCGAGGAATGACTGGTCCATATTTCCAAGCCTGGATTTCTTCTTTAAAGAGAGGTTCGCCATAAAAAGCCAAATAATATCCATGAGCTATGTAAGTTAGTTTTAACAGCTTCATTGGGGTCATGGGACTACCTTCTTCTTCAGCAAAGCTTAGAAATTTTTTCGCTATGTCATAGCATGAGTACATTGGGTTCGTAGGTTTTATTTAAAGTTAAATTATTTGAGATAAATATATTATAATTATTCCATAAAGTGTCTGTATATTACATAACACTCATCAATGAGTAATATTAGTTGCCTTCAATGCTGCAATTTATGTTCCAAAATCTTTTCTAAAAATGATTATAACTATCGTGTAATTTGTCGGTAGTATCCTTATATACTTTCCTTCTTTCCTTCTTTCCTTCTTTCCTTCTTTTACTTTTTGGACTTCTTATAAGGATTATTTAAGTGTTGTGGCCTAACGGGCCTTATTTTCGTTTGATTGAAAAAAAAGCAGAAACAAAATACCTGAAAGACTTAAATTCATGCAGCATAAATAGATTATCAAAAAGGCAAATAATTAAGGCCCAGCTGCTGCAGCTGGAAAAATGCCTGCTCGGGAATTTTCAAAATTCCATTACTTAGATAGCTTATATTGCAGGATACGACTATCGCTCTTCACTTAATTGAAGAAGCCAGGCTTTCCCGGGTGCTCAATACGACTATCGCAACCGGTAATTGCCTAGCTATTATCAATCATAATTTATACGTGGTTGGCATTCGATTTTTACATTTAAGTATCTATACTCATGGCAAGGAATTCCACAATTCCTATTATTGCCGATTTTTTGTCCAGACGATCTTTAAGCGGTTTTACTGCTGTTTTCTTCATTGTCCCTTTCTTTCAAAGCCCTTTTCACACTTTCATCGATCAATTGCTGCAAGGCCTTGGCCGCTAGATCCTCCATACCTGGTTGCGCATGCTTTGGAAGTTCTCCAGTCTCCTCAATAGTGTTTTGAAGGTATCCTGGATCCTTACTCCTTAAATAACTATCTGTTATTTCATATCTATATATGTAGTCAAGACTGATATTTAGTCTCTCAGCCAGTTGAATCGCTAGATCTATCGGTAAATCTCTATCCTTAAAATACCTGCTCGCGGTTTGATGTTTAAGGTTATACTCGCTAGCAAAATCAACAATTCGCCAGTTTAAATACTTAGCGATATAGTTTAAATTGATAGAACTCAATCTTTTCATAAAAAAATAATATACACACCGAAAAGGTGGATTTTACCTGTGTTTTTTGGTGTATTAATACCTCAAAGCGGTGTTTAAATACTTTTTATAGTGTGAAAAACATTTATTTGGTGTATCATTGCCCTATTAAGATACTAAAAAGATCATGTCATCATCCAAAAAGTTTAAAACTCAGCGTGTGGTCCAGAACTGCATTAATGTTTATGCCAATGCAACTGAGATCATGATCAGAACCCAATGTTCTATAAGTGCGGCACTTAGGTTTCTTTCGGTTCACGACAAGGCTATGAATATGTTCACGCTCAAACAACAACGCGATATGTATTACGCCGGAAAGGAGTTTTATAGCCTCATAGAGGTCAAAAAGCTCGCGACAATTACAGCAATGAGTGAAATGCTCCGAAATGAAGTAAAAGATCTTACAAAACAGGATATTAAAAACATCGGCCAGGAACGTATGGCCATATAACAAAAAAGCCCGGCGCTTGAGCTACGGGCTTTTGAAACTTCAATAGCATCAAAATTCCACTTAAGATGCGAAGAGGTACAAATATAAGTAATAATCGATGTCAGCAATAGCAGTTGCGCAATTTTATGAAATGTTGTCTCCAGCCGAAAGGAGGAAGGCAGATGCATTGCTGGACGCTATCCGGGAACCGGCACCACCTGTGAGCGATGCCCAGGCGTCATTTGATTATTACACTAACAATATCACCGCCATGAAGGCCATGCTATTAAAGCTGGAGGAAGAGCGCAAACAAAAGAGACCAAATGCGGGCTAAGGCTCCTTTCATGCCGTGGACACGTTCACTGGAGCATTGTCCACGGCTATATACAATTGAATACATGACAATCGACAAGAAAAAACCACCTGGCTAAAACCATGAACCATCAAGGATGCAACCCTTGATGAGCCATGAAACATCAATAGAAATTTTAAAAATTCCACAACATGTACACACCTCAAACAGGTCATCATCAACGACAACTTGTATTGCCCAGCGTGGGCGATGCTATTTGTAAAAAATTGACGCGCATTGACGCTAGTGCGCTCATAGAAACAACAAAAAGTGATAGGACAATGATCTACACCATATACACGCTGCTTCCCTTATGGAAGTTCCTGCCTTGTTTTCAAGGGAAAAGAATTGCCCGGACAGAAAATGACCCGGTATCTGTATCCATTTCAATTTATAAGTCATGAGTGAGAAACTAATCACTATCACCGTAGAAAAAAAGATAGGAAAGCAGTTGGAGGAATTCAAGAATTCCGATAGCCTTTATTTGAAGAGTAGATCCATAAAACTACGCGGAGTAGTCTATCATCAGCATCATGCAATTGTTGGATTTATCGTGGATGAAGAGCAAACCTTCCAGTCACAACTTTTTTCGGACCTGTTTTTCATCGGGTTCTATACCGGAGGTGAGCTATTACTAAAAGAAGAATTATGATCTCAGAACCTAAAAACGCAACGCAAAGAAGAGATGTCGATCCCGCTTTCGCGAAAGCGAGACTTGAGGAATTGGATAAGAAAGAAGAACGTATCAAGAGACAGATTTTCCTACTGGATGTCTTGGTATTCCTTTTAGGAATTGCGCTATTGCTAGGTGTGGTCCATTTAATAAGACATATATGGATCACGCTATAGTATTGATCAGCGAGGAAATCAATCGGCTAAGCCGGGCCCTCAAGCGCATGAATGAGGATAGTAAAAATGATTGGGGAGACCTGGAACCAGAATACACGGCCAAATTGGATCAGTGCATTCGGGCCCGTGAGATCCTTATCAATAATCTACAAGTTATAACAGAGCCTTAGATATGACCATACGAGAACTTTTAGAGACCTGCGTTGGTGATGGTGCAATTTCTTCCATAAAAACTCCAAAAACCTACAATGGCTTTTTGATGCATCTAAGTCTTTGCCCAAACACCAACATCAAGGACGTCAAGATTGGCCAGACCGTCAGGATAGATGACTACTTCAAGGTGGATACCGGTGTCACTGTAGGCGCCATACTTCTTGAATTAATGAACATTAAGACCCCAACTACACATGACAATTAATCAATTCCTAGAAAAATACTACTCCCTCGAGCTTCAGCTATGGGATTTTCAGTACCCTGATCGTCAGGACGTGAATCAGCACTTCAAAGATGTTACCCTAGACGTATATGAGGAGATTGCTGATAGACTCAACATAGACTTTCGCTCAAACCTATTTGAGAACGTCCTAACAGAGCTGGAGGCTTTGAATCTCAGATTAAATAACTCGACAAACATAAAAGCTTCCCCAAATTTATGAATTCCGCGTTACAATTACCACAATTCCTGGAACCTAAAGACGGACCCAGATCAGAAAATAGATTTGGTCATAAATTATATAGGTCACCATTTATGGAGGGTCGGGACATAACTACTTCCATGACCATCAACTATCGGATCCTTTATGATCAATATGCTTCCCACTGTGAAGAGTTTAATATACAAGTGGACAACTACAATGCAGAAAGGGAACGACTGGAAGAATCCAAGACGACCAGGACAGAACTGAGGCAAAAGTCAATCATGAGATTGGCCAGGAAGAAGAAGGCCCGCAAGCATGATCCCGATCCGACCGCCTGGAATGAGCTCATTCATGAGTTCAACGTAGAGCATGGCACCAATTACTTACTGGAGCGCAAACAGCCCTTAAAGCAGAGCTATGATGTACTGCTCTCGGTGCTTTTAAAATACTATTGCGCACAGCTTACGGCTCATGTCGCCAAACGCCGGCAGAACAATCTAAGTCTGGTGATACCATTACCTGCTCTCGAGACAAATAGTGACCGCATACTGAGATATAAACAAGATGGCTTGCGTCAATTGTCGTGTGACAACAGAACAGTACTAAGACAGATCAAACGTCTGGAGGCCGCGGGAATTCTTCAATTTATCAGCCATGGCGCACGTGCAACCAGCGAGATATATTTCAACCCCAAACTGCTTAATATTCAAGAGAAAGAGCCTAAAAAGGGTCCTAAAAAACCACAAAAACCGACTCCAAAACCCCAGGAATCTGAAAATTCTTTAAGTGCTCAGGATCAATCTTCTAAGGATTCAGAGTGTACAAAAAGTACACTGTTAGGTGGCCCTTTAACCAGAACATTAGAAATCCTTAAAGAAAGAAAAGAAGTTTCCAACTTCAATGATATGCGGAACGGCGCAAAGGCGCCTACGGCAGATGAACCAGAACAGAACCAGAACACCAATTGCGTGCAAACTTTTAAATCAGATCCCGTGCTTCAGAACGTTAAAAAAATAAATATTCCTCCCGCGCTCCAGAAAAATGAAACTGATCCGGCCGCCCGCATTGCTCCAAAAACAGAAAAGAACGGCCGGGCCCAGGCGAAAAGCATAGAACTATTAGCTGGAGTACAGGATGTATTTACGCTTTCGCGAAAGCTTTCTGAACATTTCTATGATCATTATGAGCCAATTCCCAATGAGGATCTTCAGTGGGAAGTGCAGGAGGGAAGCTTGACCCGGCAGGACTTTAAAAAGGTGATCGATCAGGAATTTCTCAAGTGTTTTGCCCGGATTTATGTAGGAATCGACAAACATTATCAAATGAAACCATACCACTGGTCCAAAGCTTTGCAGGACATAGACAAAAATCTTTTTAAGATTTTTACCGGTAAGGTGTTTTCAAAACAAGAGATTCTGGACCAGCTCAAGGTGTACAAACGCATGATCCGTATGGCTGATTACAGTTTCAAAAAGAATACCGACTATTTCCCGCGCTTTGCTTATGAGTATCTCTGGAGAGGATCAAAGATCAGCTTTTGGAACCTGGAACAACGAGCCCAAAAAATAGACCGACAAACGGCCACGCGCAGGGCCGAGCGAGAGCGCCGGATGATCAAGATCCTGGAGATCAATACCAAGATCAAATCAAACCGGCAGATGAAACGACTCAGGAATGATTATACCAAGGCCCGAAAGGCAGCTTCCAGATACTTGGATCCTAAAAATACAGAATGGACCAGGGAACGTTTGGATTCCTATTGCAATAGCGAGCTGTTAAAATCTGTATCAAAACAGATTGACCGAATCATTGCAGACGTGCAATTTCGGCAATTACCGAAGCACAATCCATAAATGCAGGCATTATTCTTTCTGCAGCTGCCACCAGGAAACCAAAAACGCCAGCAAAACAATCAAACATTCAATAATATGTACATAAAACTGACTTCAATATGCACTTAACGATTAGAAACCTAAGTCCTAAAGCCCAAGAAATGTTGGAAGCCTACATGGAATCCCACGATATCCCCAGTAAATCCAAAGCCATTGACAAGATGCTGGAGGACCATCGGGAAATGAACAATCTGAGAATCTCCAGAAATCAGTATAGAAATGACATGGAGCTGTACAAGTCAAGATGGGAGGCTATTGTAAAACTGCTCAGAGGCTTGAGTTTCCATATGAAAGCAGATGTAGATGGGGAGAAATAACAACTGCACCTGCACCCCAAAGGCAAAACTAAGCTGTAAGAACTGCAGCCGGATAAAAATGTGGTGGTCAGATCCAGCAGGTAATTCTCGAGCTTGGTACTCCAACTGGAACGATGAAGCTTATCAAAAATCTGATAGTGCCATAGCCACCGCTATGCTGGTACGTTGGAAAAGGAAGTTCAATTTTCCGTTTTATCCCATATTCTATTTGAATCGCGAACCAGACCGTCCAGAGTTTGAGTTTATTGAGCACATTAAAAACATTCAGGAATTATGAGAATTCCAACCATAAAGGTTAAGTATGATCAGTGCCTCACAATTGAGGTACTGGTTGAAGCTCTTAAAACATTTTTCCAGGCAGATATAGTAGTTTCCACCTATACCGGTGATCGGGCAGCTCTACACAAATTGAAGCTGAACATTGCGGCCAAGATATTTAAGGACATCCAGTTCAAGTACAACTCAAGAAAGTTCACAGGAAAGGGCAGTTTTGAATTTTACAAATACGAGGCTGAAATCATCTACGATGGATTGCTCAAGATGGAAACTACTCACCAGCAAATGCAGTTGAGACAGCGGGAATTGATTGATAACCTGATACAGGAAATTTTTGATATTGAGACCAAGAATCCCTGGACGGCCGCATTTGATTTGTTTCAGATAGGTGTCAAATGATTTTTTGAAAGAAAATGTTAGATCTTAAACCTGAAGTAAACGGTCAAGTATAAGCGTAGTGCGGGATTTCGGAGCGATTCACTGTCCGCCCAACGCAAAGTATCTTAGTAGCAAAAATGCTCATTTTTAGCTGTTCAGACCGCATTACGCTTATACAATGTTGTGCTTGCGTGCTTTTCATAGATACATTTCTTCATCTCGATTCTTTTCTTGCCTTATTTGTTCATCAGCATAAGACAAGTATTTAGTAGCCCATTCCGCAACAAGTTGTATTTCATGATTTTCAATTGACTTAAACAGTTCCTTTTTTGCTTCCAGAAGAGGCACGACTGAACCTGTCCAAGAATATGTCTCCATATTTGAGCTTAAATTTCTTAGCACTTCTTCAATGCTGCCAAATTCATCAATAAGTCTTTTGGCTATTGGATGCCATATTGAATACTGATTATTATTTTCTCCATAAATCGGAACAAGTTCAGCTAGTCTTGCTGGAGCTAGAGGTTGATTGGATTTACACCATTCAAAAATCAAGTCAATGTCTCCATCAAATAAAACTCCAACACTTCTTCTTACACCCCCAATGTGTGAGCCAAGAATATGCTTTAGACCATAAAACTTGATATAGTCATCCTCTTTTGACAACAAAGCGGTTGAAAGGTCTTTCCAAATAGATTGAAAGTGAATTTTCATTAGAATCTCATAAATTCTTTGAGCATCATTGTCGAGATGATAGGAATTATCCCAGGAAATTGATTCGATTATTGATCCGTTGATAAATACAGCAAGCTTTGACTCATCACTTGAAGATAAGATTGAACAGATTGTTTGCGACCATTTATAATTGTCAAGCTGTCTTTTTTCTTTCTTAGAAGCTCCTAATCTAAAAATGCATTTTTTGAAAATGGGTGTGAGAGTAGTTTTTAGCTCATCGTCATTATAACCAAGATTAAAAAATAAATCAAAAACTAGTGCATAGCCTTCATCACCATATTTAAATAGCTTACTACTAAAGTCTTCTAATTCATCAAAATCGCATCGATTTAATGAGTTGCTGTAGCTAAATACATCAAAATTTGTTAATTCACACCTACCACTTTCGATAAGTTCAAATAATAATCTGAAGTATCTTTTTCCTTCAGCATCAATTGAAAGGAAATAAAACAGGAGATAGTTCAGCTCCTCATTTCTCGAAAGCGATATGTAAAAGCCTTCTTTAATTTTAGAGTTTGCTTCAGCTATGAAACCACCAAAAACTGTAAGATTCCTTTCTTCTCTTTTTAGATCGGTAATAGTGTTTATTGATAGGTCAATGAACGCATCAACTTTATCAGCATTATTCCGTATCAGTTCATAAATCCTTTTACCGAAATGATACGAATATACTTGCTGATTGGTGTAAAAAACAGGAAAATGTTCCTCCCAGGATAATTGGTCAATGATAAACTCATCTGCCAATTTGATTATAGCATCCTTAACCTTTTCACTAGAATAGGATTCGTCATTGTCTAAATGGTAGGAACTGGATATTGTTTTATATCTAGTTACAAAGTCCATTTTTGTCAAAGAGTTAATTAGTGCATTAATTTTTTCCAATAAGTCTTTTGACAATGATGCTCTCTCATACTTCCTAGCATACTTTAGCCCCTTCAACCCCTCATCCCAATCATATTTTTTGTGAACTGATATTTCTTCAACAAAAGGAATAATTACATGGCCAAGGCGAGCATTACAAATCGATCTAATACTATTTGCAATAGCATCACTCGCAGATTCAGAGTGTATTTTATCTGTCTTTACTATGTGTGTTAACTTGGTTAGAATATTTGTCCAGTACTCACTTACTTCATTACCGGTAGGCTGATAATCTCTAAGTCTCTTGCTTCCTTGACTTTCTGCTCCACCCATCCTACTAAAATGACCATATGCTAACCCAGATTTCATGGCTCTAATGGCAAGCTCGTAGTATTCCTCATTTTCCTTAGACAAACCCCATTCAATTATTTTCCAACGTTCTTCCAGATCAGCCTCTGTACCCGCCAGTAGAATTTTGAATAATTGCAAGAATTGACCAGTTGCGTTATTAGCCCAAGTTTCATTTTCTGCAATAGCAAAAGCAAATAATAACTTTGCACTTTGGTTAAATGTTCTCTTATCAAAACATAGCTTTTCTAAAACCCAAATAAGATTTCTTCTCCCTTCACTAATCTCTAATAATTCTTCTTTTGATTTATTTAAAAAGACCCTTGTTAAATTTTTAGAAACAGCCACTGGATTCACTTCAACAAAAGAGCGGAAGAGGCGTGAACCCAGTTCAGAGTTTAAAACTCCCGCGTTATCGAAAGGGCTTTGAGGCCCCACAATTTTTTCAATAATGGATATGGCTTTATCATTATATCCGAGGTACTTCATTTGTTCGGCTATAGCCTCAGATAGATTTTTCTTGTCTGGTTCTTTTAATTTTGCAATGTTTGTAATGACATTTAGAAGTCGATCGGGTGTACATGGCTCAAGCCATTCCTGTGCAAGCGACATTGCTAATGGGAAAGGACGTAAACCTATTAGTCTACCCTTTTTCTCAAAAATCTCTCGTTTTAAGAAATGGGTGCAGGTTTCATGAAATTCATTAATGATTACTTGGTCATCTCCTGTTAAGCTGGTTATGTTTTTATCTTTAGCAATAAATTCTAGCTGAGTTTTTAATTCATCCTCATAGCCGAAATAGTTAAAGATAGAACACGATTTTAAGATTGTTCGATATCTAGCATTTTGTCCCTTTTCACCAAGAAGTTTATCAAGAAGTTCCTTATCGTCTAACTTACCAATAAATTTTTCACCGTTTTTAATGCTTTCTCCTATAAGTACAGCCATTAAAGGAATACCCTGAGAAAACTCTTTTATTTTCTCAATATTATCCTTTCCCAATACATCAATATCTTCGGTAAGAATTTGATCAACAATTGACGATAAATCTTCTTTCTTGATTGAAATGTAGTTTACTCCATTTATTTTATCTATCTCCAGTTCTTCTGGATTAGAATCGATTGTGATCAGGGAAATACGATTGTTTTCATTTTTAATAAAGTGAAGTAACTGACGATGAAGAGCTCTTGAGCAATTATCCAATATTACAATTCTGTCTTCCTGTTCTCTTGTCAGCCTTGTGAAAAGAGCTTGATAATCAGCGTTAGAATGATAATTACAATTTAGGTAGAGAACTCTGCTATTTAAGTATATAGATTCTTCTGATTCATTAGCCCTGAAAGCTTCTAGTAAAATTCTTGTTTTACCAAGCCCAGATAGACCAATTAATCGAACACTCTCATTTGGGTTCCTAATACCACTTAAAATTTGCTTTGTTATTTCACTAATAAACTCGCTAGAATAATATTTCTGAGATGTATTTGTCGTTCTTTCCCAATCACCCCATACAGATAAGGGTTTGTACTTATCTTTTTGATGTTGAAGTGCAAAAATTGCAGTTTCTTTAATGGCTCCAACTAGTCTGGATACTAATTGATTTTGAGCTTTTTCTTTATCGTTAACTTCCGGTGAAAAGTTATATTCGACAGGAAATCTCAGGTGTTTTATATCAAAAGGAAGTAATTCTTGATTTTCCTTTAATGAACCTAAGGTTCCATTTACAATTCCAATTATTCTTTCTTCTTGAATAGATTTATATGCAATACCATATTCTAAAAGAACATTTGGGTTTGGTGTTGGTTTTTGCGTTTCTCTTAAGACTTTTTGAACCTCAGGAGGGATTGTATCAGGGAAATTATGATTAATTATAGATAAGTCAGCAATGAATATATCACAATTTGGAATTCTTTTATCCATGATTGTGGAGGCTAATTGAACGGAGCCTGGTTCGCCTGAGATACCTTCTTCTATTTCGAATTCAACCTCCTTTAGTTCGGGCTTGTTTTTTAGTTTCTTGACAGCTTTTTCTATGCAATCCAATATGAAATATTTATTGTATTTGGCATCTGTAGTCATCTGCCAAGAAAAGAATATCTTCAATTTCATCTTTTAATTCTTGTTTTCATGAACGGTTTTATGCATGAAGCACAACAAAGATATATGATTACTTCAGGATCATATTCTGGATCAAATTAAAGAATAAAAAACGACTAGTACATGAATTGCAGGCAGTTCAATGGAGGATCCTGCCGGATCGGGATGCTTGAAGGAAAGAAAGTGCAGGCAAATAATGAGTGCTGTCTGATTCTCCTTTTTATTTGCTGTTGGTTAAGAATCATTTATATCACTTAGTCGATTACCTAACTGGCCAATCTCCTACCCAATGTATCAAACAATGGTTCGCCTAGCTCTTCCCGCAATTCTCTAAATTCAGGAATGGTCAGACAGTGAAGTCTTTTGCGTTCTGGTCTTTCCCCGTACTTAGTTTGGACGTCATGGATGATGCGCATGAGTGTGCGCTTGGGGTAATTGTTGTACATGTTGAGCAGTTGTGCCTTTGACGGCACCAGTGTATCTATATTCATTGGAATCTAGCGATTGATTGAGCGATAGTCGTACATGCAATATAAAGAATCAACAGTGTGGAATTATCGGAATTCCACGCAGGTTGTACGTTTTGACAGCATTTTTTCGATGAATCCCGCAAAAATTTGATGATTGAAGTAAAAATCTCTGATTCCTTACACCTCTCGTCGATTCGTGGAATTCTCAGAATTCCTCAAAATAGATTTGTGGCTCAGTAGGAGTATTAAACGAATGACTGAGTACGATCTTTTAAATAAAACCTTGACCACGGATACCAAGTTAATCAACATGATTGATGGTACCGAATGCAGAACTCGATACATGGGTAGGGGCAACACCCGATTCACGATAGAGAAAATGGCGCAAATGGTAAAGGAGACTTTGCACCACACAAAAAGGATTTCCCAAGAGTTTCTGAAAATGTACGGACGGGACCCCTTGAAGCTTCATCATGGAATTAACAAATTCCTATGGGAGAATTACCGGTATAGGATGGATGGTGAAACACAAGATATCCGGTCCCCTGGATGTGCAAAGTCCGCAAGGTTGACTGGAATTGACTGTAAAGGGGTTACGATCACCGCCTCCAGTATTCTCATGAACTTGGGAATTCCACATTCTATAAGACGTATCAAGAAAGTTTATACAGATCCTGAAAACTGGTCACATGTTTATCTAGTGATCCATCATCAAGGAGAGGAGCTAGCCGTAGACGGCACAACAAGTTTTACAGAACAACAGCCAAACAGTGAGGCAGATGACATCATTATGATACACCAAGGACTTTATAAACCTGAAATTAAAAAAAGAACGACTAGAGCTATAAGAAAGAGAAAGTCGAAGGGTCTAAAATCTCCTTTGGATCTCAATGTGACAGAATATAATGTAGCCGTTTTTATTTCAGTAATGCGTGAATTGGTAGCTCATGGCGCCAATGCAAAAATGGCTGAAGCAGCAAAGAATCATCTTAGAAGGATTTTAGATCAAGGTAGACACCCTATCGTAGAGATGGAAGAAAATACTCTTTTCATCAATGGAACCAAATATCCATTAGTTGACGCGGGTTTAAAGTCTTCAACAGATCTATCCACGCAGATATTCACTGGGAAGTCCACAGGAATTACAAATCCTTTTGCGTCTATAGGTTTCGGTGGTACTTCAGGAGGTGCAATCTCAACAACAGGGACTGCCAGTACAGGAGGATTCAATTTTGACAGCTTTCTAGGTAACCTTGGAGGAAATCTACAATCAGGAGGTTTCAATACAGGTGGTTCAACCGGAGTTGGAGATACCAGCGCGGGATCGGCAATTGGTTCCATTGCTGGCGGTGCTACAGCTGCAGCGTTTGGATTGCCTCCCGGAGTTGGTTCAAGTATTGGAGGAGTAATAGGAGGATTGTTTGGGGGCTCCTCTTCTGGGAGCCCGGAGATGGGAACCGAAGATGCAAAATTGGATGGCGAACATTTTTTGAAAACCAGCGGGATCAGTCAAGCAATCACAGAAGAAACCTTTAACAAGTTCATCTTTTTCTCAGAGAATTACTATCAGGCTCGTTTTGCCAAATCAAAATGGGATCAATCTGCATCTACTAAAGAAGGAAATAGATTGGCAGCAGAGGGAATGAAAAAACTTCAACAAGCTGTAACTCAGAGGGTGGGTCAATACTTTCAAATTCAGCAAATAGGGACAAGGCCAATGGCCCGTGATAGGGAGATATCTACAGTGGGTGGATGGCACGGATCTACGTTGCCTACTACAGCTTTCGGCAATTGGACAGTTCCAGTATATAAACTGACACCGAAGACAAGCGCTAATCCTACCAATAATCAGCCAGTTGGAAGTCTTCCATCTGGGAATGCTGATAACTCTCCACAGACAATTGACGATAAAAAAGAAAAAACACTCTCACTTGCCCCTGTGGGCTGGGGAATGGCAATAATTGGAGCTTTGGCCGCTGGAGCCGCAGTTCTAAAGAATAACAATCCAGAACAAAAAACTCAAACTCAAAAAAAGCAATCTAAAAAGTAAGTTATGAAAGTAGGACTTCCTAAAACCAAAAATGACAAAAAGCGCCCTGCATTTTACGGCTCTGCAATATTCTTTGCATGGCTCTATCGAATGATCACTATGTATATACCTAAAGCGCACCGTGAGAATGTTTCTTACATAGCAACCGCTTTGGGTGCGTTAGGGATCACTTTTATCAACGGTGATGATATTATCGCGGCAATCGCCCAGGGGGCATCTGCTGGTGTTGGTATAGTCGGTACTGTCGATACAACCCAATTTATCAGTCAGAAGTTGTGGGACCCTGTTCAAGTTGGGACCGACCAGTACAATGACAAAGGATTCCAGTCAAAATTCACAAACGCAATGTTGGGTTACGATGCTGGAATGAGCAATGGCGTAGATGGGCAAATAGGTATGCCTGAAACCGTTGACGCTTCTCTATGGGATACCGATTTAGTTCAGACCATTCAGGAGGATGGTTCTTTAAAGGAAGTCCAGAATGATTTGCCTGGCTATACTCAAGTCAGAAGAATGTCAGGCTACTAAAAGCCTAAATCAAGAATTATTAATCTCTAAATAAGAACGTTGTGAAAAATTTTGAATACAACAATCGATTGGTACAAGATCTTGCAAAAGCAGGGTACTTTTCTCCCACTCTGAATGGGAAAATCAAAAGAGGAGCTTATGAGCTTCGCGAAAGTGAATTGACAGTGAAGGCGCTTGTGGCCGGAAAGTCTGGTCCTATTGAACTTCTAAAGTCTGGAAACAGAGTAAAAGGTTTGAATGACTTTGATTCTGGAAACCGACTTGCTCAGGGTCGAGGATTCTTAGTCAACAGAATCGAACTTTCCACTGGATTGGCAGCTGATGGAGCTGTGACTGCAGAGGCGGCCGTTTTTGGTGCCATCAGCGATGATGCAATCAATGAATCCATCCTGACTATTCAAACGGATAGAAACGTGATCACCGAGCGTTCTGTGCGCACGATCACCAAGGGAATCTCCAGTGACGCTAATAAGATTTCAATGCCTGGTATTGACTTGAATAAAGTCATTGCCCTTAAGGATGAGGCAGAACAAAGTGCAGTGGTGGAGACGCCCAATGGTCTATCTGTACAATCTGGAGCTGGAAAAAATGCTGCTTTGGCGATGGTGCTAAGTGGTTTTGAAGTTATCGGACTTTAATCCGTAAACAATTTATCCAATTGAAGCCCTGCCCTGATCAGGGTAGGGCTTCTTAATTCTATTGAATATGAATACAAGATCACTTGATAAAGTAGTAGATGTTATCCTTGAAGCTGGAGGGAACGGAGGGAACAACACCGTTCAATTGCCCAATGCCATACTTGCAGGAATCGCTGTTTTTGACGACGAGGGAAACACCCCAAAGAACACTAGGATTGAAATTCTGAAGAACTCTAACCCAGTTGTTGAGTCTCGACATATTTCAGCATTCAGGAGAGCTTCAGGAGGAGGCTCTTATCTGGGCCAAGTAAAACCATTATGGATTGAATGCGATGGTCCATATGATATCCGTGCAACCCACGATGATGAAAACCTTGCAGCGGACCATGTCCTCCAGGTTGAATTGATCGTGATTCCAAAAGAGGATATTCACTTGTATAAAAGATAAGCCATGCAGGATTCTGGATTTTGGGAAGTAGGTACATTGACTAAAAATGAGAGCAATTGGGACATTCAGTATTGCTCTAACCTTGGTTTGACAAACGAAGGTACATCAACGGTCACAGTCAATGGCATGCCAATCAAACCCGGTGGATCTTTTCCTGTTACACAAAACACGGCAATATTGAATACAACTGTGAAGGTGACATTCTCTGGAGGGGGAAACAACCTATTGCGCTACAGCTTTATTCGTAGAAAACCATGCAACAATGAGTAAACACCCGGACATCAAACGATTGGATGATCTATTGAACCAGAATATTACCTGGGCGGTAAAGATCATGGCTCCAGATTTTGGAGATGCCATTCTGAAGAAGAATTATCGAGGAGAGGATCATATATGGATTCATGCTGGAATGGTACCAGATGGAGACATATACCGTCATGTCACTCAGCTGGCCAAGCAGAAGAACCTGAGTCGATTAGATTTTGAGATCAAAAGGAAACGAGGGAATTCCTATGACAGGATTCCATCCAATCAGTTGAGTAACAATAAATTCTCAGTAACGATTATGAATCAGCAACCCCAACAAGCTCCACCTGGGAATTATGCAATTCCAGGAGTCCAGCCAGCTTTGGCAGCTCCAGAGTTTCAATCTGCAGTCGTAGGGCTCAGTATGCCTGAGATCATAAACTTAAATCAAAGGAAGCATGATGCCGATCGATTTGAACGTGAGAATATGGAATTAAAGGAGAGGCTGGAAAAAGCTGAAAACAAGATTAAGGAATTCGAGGATTCCAAGCCCTCTACTCAGGATCGATTGATGGCCATTGCTGAACAAGATGGAGTAGCCCTCAGAGTCATGGACTTTCTGGAGTCGCTTACAAAACGCCCAGGATCAGAAAATGCAGGTCAATTGGCCAAGCCTGAAGTGGAACAGAGATCAGCAACTCAATTGCCAGCCACGATCCAGCAGTTGCAAAATATATTGCTGCAGCTCAATGATGAGCGGTTGAACCAAAAAATGACTTCCCTGGTCTACTGTATTAAGAATTTTGAAGGCTTTGACGATCAAATCAGAGAGCTCATTCATGAACATCAAGAAAAGCAACAACAGGCTGAAGAAAACCTGGACGAGGTTGCTTAAATATCATCAACTATAAATTCAAATCCAATGCAACAATTAGTAATACTTGGGAAAGACCCAAAAGACACCAACAAAAGATATCAGGCTATGTCTGAGCTTAACCTAGCTAGCACAGAGGTACTTGAAAAATTGGTGGAACTGAAGAAATTACCGAAGGCTGAGAACATGCTACTCAAGAAGTTCGGGATGATAAAAATGTTTGTTAAGTAAGATATGAATCCGGTACTCATCGCCAAAGCAGGAAAATTCGTTTATGAGAATCGCAAGCCCATTGCCTATACAATTGGTGGTGCGGTCCTGTTATATGTTGGGTACCGGGTCGTCTCTGGGCTTTTGGAAGATGATAGAAGTGAATCTGAGGATCCTTCCCTTCCAGCTTCAACACTTTCTGACGTTCGTACTCGAGCTATCTCAGAACAACTGCATAAACTAATGATTGGCTTTACAAAGAGTCAAGATGTATTTGACGTGGTGGTGAAGCTCTCCCATAATGACTTTATCAAGGTTGGAGAAATGTTTGGAGAGAGATCTTATTCACCGGCTGGATTTGGAACGGATGAAAATGTCTGGTTCCTGCCCAATAAAGGTTTGAGGGACTGGGTACAAAACGAGCTGAATGACAGACACCTTGAGATCATCCGTAAACGCCTTCCTGGAATATTTGGAATATGACGGAAAATCAAAAACATATTTGGATTGGCGGGGGCGTGGTTGCTATTGCAGCACTTGTTACTACTGGTGTGGTGATATCTAAAATCAAGAAGGGTAAAGATCATTCTCAGACTAGAGTTGGTGATCAACAGTCGGACTCCAATGAATTTGGGACTGGAAATTTGGTCCCGGAAGATTTTGGTAAGGCCATTGGCGATGACCTGGATGCGATAAAATTTTTGGAGCTCAGAAAAGTAGAAAATATAGATGGGATCTGGACAAATGTTGAGGGAACTGTCAAGTTCAATCCAGGAGAACGCATTGGAGAAATCCATGCATTTCAAAGAGATTATTACGAACCTACCAAGTTGTATCTGATCATTGAAGAACGCGGGTTTAATTGGTTCAACCCAGAATATTACAGGCTTGAAGTTCAAGATCTGAAAATCTAATACTCGTTGATGATGACCTGTGGACACTATTTCCGTTGCATGGTTGGTGAAAGCAGGTCTGTATCAACTAAATCAAAAAAGTATGTGCGATACATGTAATGAATTAGTTCAGGGAACTGCAGTGAAAGGAAGTTATGGCTATTCTCTTGATGTGGTCAAGCCACCCATGGACCAACAATATCAGGATGACTACGATAATCATCCAGCGCCTGGGAGCGCCTTTGATGCCCTACTTAACAATGCCCAAGGTTTTTTAAACCCTCAAGGTTCTTTAGATGGAGTGAAGCCTTTTGATCAGTCTGCCTCTTACATCTTGCCTTACGATCCTGTAAGTGTGGGGAGTTTAGTGGACAATCAATTTACTGCTTCATTAGGCCCTGATAAACCAATGCAAACGGCATTTGGCATTACAGGAACTATCGTGGATTCTGAAGGAGATCCGGTATCAGGAGCTACAGTTTATGTGGATGAAAGTAACTATGCCATGAGTGATTTTGAAGGGAATTTTATCATTCCCAATATCGCTGCTCCGATTCAAGCGGTTATCCAATATCAAGGAAGTAAGTTAAAACAAACACTAAATCCTGAAAACCTTATCAAGCTCGGTGCAGATGCTCTTGATCAAATTACAATTACGGCGAAAAAGAGAAAGTTTCCCTGGTTATGGGTTGGCGCTGGTGCTTCGGCACTGGCACTGACCTTATATGCTGTAAGCGATAAACCTGTAAAGGCCAAAATCTAAATGAGTACGGGAATTGTGAAATATCAAGGCTCAGTATCGCCCGCTCCATTAAGTAATTACTTGGGAGCATTTGAAACTGTTGCAGAAATTCAGGCGCTTCCCCAAGCTGGAGGGAACGAGGCCGACTTGATACGTGAAGGTCAAGCGGACCAACGTTGGTTTTTTGATACCAATGATGCAATTTGGCAACCGTATGGGGATGAAGATTTCAAAGGATATTTTGTCAGTGTTGGCGCTGTCATTGAAGCATTTCCTTTGCCTTTGCCAACTTGGGTGGCAAGTAATAACAAAGATCGGTCTATCAACTATATCGTGTATAACGGGCGTTGGATCCAGGAGCCTACTCAATTGGATGCTGCTTATGTAGATGAACGTATTGAGGATAAATTGCCTCCTCCAAGTCCACCAGGAGTGGATTATCAGGGTGTTGTTGAGACCGGAGAAGTTGACACTGACAACTATAAATTAGCATTAGGAAATAAAAATAACTTTTCCGAATCTGCTAAGATTGAGATAACTAAGGGTAACGTAGAAGTCAAAAACGGAACTTTACGAGCTTCCTCAATTTATAAGTCCAACATATTTGTTAGGCACTTATTTAATCAGGATAGTCCAAGGACTAGGGTTTATTTGGATGGAACCTATAACGGAAATAATGTAGATGTTTTCTGGCCGCGTTTCGGTGGGATGTTGTCTGTGATGAAAACTTATAAATCTATCACTGCTGCAAATTATAGTTTCCAGAGCTTAGATAACTCAAAACTGTTAGTTGTTGATACTGATAACTGTAACATTCAACTTAGCAATGAAGTATGGTCTGGCGGTGGTATTACGCCAATTCTTTTTAATGGAGCTGGAACATTAACGTTTTCCCCTGCTGCCAATTTCAATTTAGAACCTATGAGCGGCAGAATAAGCCAGATAAGTAATCCTGGAATGGTCTATTTACTTAATAGAGGTATCAATACTGTGTTATTGTTCGGAGACCTAGACAACGAACCATTTTAATTCAAACAATGATTCAATACAGAAACTATATAGTTATTATTTCCTTCTTCTGGAGCTTTGTTTGTAATGCTCAAAACAATCTGAAGAACATTTATTTTTCTTTTGGACTAGATCCTAAAATAGCCTTGATTGGCACCGATAATAAAGATACAAGTCATCCAGCAGGATTGAATTACTTAGGTAAGTTCGGTTTGGATTGGAAGGGTCCTTGGGAAACATTTGGTTATCTGGAGTCTTATGAAGATATAGGATATAGAGGTATTGGAATTGGTCAGAATTATCAGGTGTTTATTGGGAGGCTGGAGTTTTTGGCTGGTTTTGATTGGAGCATTATTAGCAGGAAGGAAACTACTGATCACGGACTAAATACCCATTGGCAGGAGTATCTGCCAAGTCTTGGCGTCAATGGAGAATTCAGGTATCACTTTAATCAAATTGTAGGGATCGGATGGCAAGCCAACTACAGATCACGACCAGATCTGCCTTCACTTCTCGGGCGGTTATCAGGTTACATCAACTTATACATTAAAATTTAAAATAATGGGTATTGAAGAAATTATTGGGGTCATAATAGTAACAGCTCTTGTGATAAGTGCTCTTGCAAATTTTTCATTTGTCGTGACCAATAAACTGGTTTTGCTCAAGCAGGAAAATCGTGCATATTATAAACGTGGCCCAGTGATCAGGCTTTTCAACACTGTTTTCCTGTTGACAGCCTTGATGAATTTTTCATTAGCGTTCTATCTATTTCGTTACGTTCATTTAAGATTAATTATTCATACGTTGCCCCTGGCAATGGTGTGTGCTTTTTGTGCAGCCATAACCGTAGTGACCGCCATTGCCTACTTCCGTTTCCGTACAATATTTACCAGGGCCCAAATTCCAGTGGATATTCACAAGAAGAAGCTGGCTAACGCTAAAGAAGAAAAAGAAAAGGAGTTGAAAATTCGCTTTCGCGAAAGCATCATCCTGAATATCTCCAACCACACTAACAAACAAGAATTACTGAACTCTTTAAAACTAGCTGATGGATGGGAATGAGACTGGAATCATCGGTTCCATTATCGGCGGTGTTGTCGCGATTATAGGTAGCGCCAAGTGGATAGTGGATGCTACTAAGAATTATTTTGAGGCTCGAAAGCTGAAACTAGAGGAGAAAGAACAGGAGGTTGACCAAGAGCGTGAGCTCCGATCACTGGCTGAAAGGGAAAACGATCGGTTAAGACTGGAGCTCCAGCAAGAACGATATGAGAAACAAGGAATGCAGATGCAGTGGAAGTATGTCAAACCACTACTTGTCAGAGTGAATAATGATGATAAAGACACATTGGAGCTTATCAATTTATTGGACGAGGGCTTTTATATCACACCAGCCGAAACATGAATAAAAAAGAGAAAGTGATGTTGGGAATATCTGGAACGGCCTTGGGCATAGGGCTGTTGACGATGATCATTTATAGAAAAACAATTATGGCGAAAATAGAATCTGCAGTTTGGGACATTCATTCAGAAAGACGAATCAATACATTACACCCAAAAATCAGAAATAGGGTAAGGGCGTTTATCAATGAAGCAGAACGTCAAGGAATCAAATTGAGAGTCACTTCGGGATATAGAACCTGGGACGAACAAACCAGATTATATAATCAAGGGAGAACCCTTCCTGGGAGTATTGTCACTAATGCAGAAGCTGGAGAGAGCTGGCACAACTACGCTTTAGCATTTGATGTGGTCGAGATCAAAAACGGACGTGCTTTGTGGAACAATGCAAATTGGTCTAAGATTGGAAAGCTAGGAAAGTCCTTTCGATTTTCTTGGGGTGGAGACTGGAGGTCCTTTGTGGACAAGCCGCATTTCCAGGATGATTTTGGCTATTCGATGGCTGCTCTTCGTCAGAAATATTTATCAAACCAGATGACCAACGGTTATATTGATTTAGCATGATAATGGTAACAAATATTCTCAGTTTTCTTACCTGGAACAGGATTAAAACATTGCTTATCATAATTGCAGTGATCGCCGCCGTGTTCTTCTGGAAGGATTATGAATATCAAAAAGAGGAAAACACTAGACTATCCAACAATGCAGTATCTATAAGAAAGTTCGATAGTCTTAGATTTATGCAGAAAAGCTACACGAAGGATGAGCTGAAAGAATATCTTCAATACCAGGATACTGCTCTACATAATTTCTTGAAGGAGGAGCGAATTCGCATCAATAGGATAGAAAAAGTAATCACTCAGAGCCTGAGCTATCGCGATACACAAAACCGTCAGCAGGACCTTACGCCAATACTTGATGCTATAAAGGAAAATAGGAATCTCAAAATTCCCGTAGTAGATAGTACCAAGTGCATGATCATTAAGGGGTACGTAGCTTATGACAACGACACACTGTCATTAAATATAACTGATAGAAAGTTCAAAAATAAAAGCGATGTAATCTCCTACTGGGAAAGAAACCAGTGGAGCTTCCTCGGTATCAAAACCAGGTTATTTGGACGCAAGAAAGCCACGGTTATTATCAAAGATGACTGCGGGCGAACCGAGACTATTGTAATTGATAAAAAAGAAAAATGAATTTTCATGGTTAGGATCAGCTGCAGTTATCACGACTGTAGCTTTTCCTGTATATAAAAATTTTCAAGATGAATAAGACATATGTATTGATGGGAGCTGTAGCGGCCGGACTGGTTGGGCTATCCTTGGTTGGCAATCAAGCTGCAAAAGATTATTCTAAACAAATAGATCAATTAAAGATTAGGGTGAGCAGGGTGGATTTGGATAGTATCAAATTCAGAGCGCCGGATGTTTTTGCGAAATTGGATATCAGGATCACAAACCCTACTGCAGAAGATTTTACCATTGATGGTTTTGGAGTTGTAAAGGTCACCCGAGTATTTGTAAAGGATATCGCTGGGAATGTGATTGCCCAAACTACAGTGAACCAGGAAAGCATTTCTATCCCGGCCAATAGCTATACCGAAATCAAAAACATCCAGTTCCAAGGCAGTATCACCAAATTGCTGCCGTTGATCCAAAGTATATCCGGAATTCGTACTGCAGTAGAAATTGACATTTTGGGAACCACATACCTTATTGAAAATGATTGATATCAAAACTCTCGAAAACGAGCTTCGCAATGAAGTAAGTAGACAACGACTTGAGGAGATATGCGTTTGGGCACTGGCCAATGGTCAGAAGGATGTTTATATGCGTACTATAGGAGTACTGGATGATTTTCCTACGGCTAAATCCTTTGAGCTTGGTCTGTATCGACCTTTTTTACCAACACTGAGATGTGATTATAATCAGGCTTTTGATTCTTTTGATCCCAACGATCTTCCCAAAGGATTGGCAAAACCAGAAGCGATGGATCTGTCAGAACTATATGAGACGATCAATAATAAGATTTTGAAATCTATTGAGGATCATAAAAGCATTCCATGGAATAAACCATGGGTTAAGCCGTCAAAAATTGAAGGTGATGTGGAGTATAATATGTATCTGAGCTATGCGACAAACAAACCATATTCCATTTTGAATCAACTAATGATTGATGATCAGCTGAAACAACCAGTCAGCAATCCATTTTTTATCACACCCAATACCATCAAACGAAAAAGGGGAAAGCTCAAGAAAACGGCTAAACAAATAACTCTTTTTGTTGCCGGGGTGATGTGGGTGTTTGAAAATGACGATGATAAATATATCACCTACTCTGAAAATAAGATGAGAGCATGGTTGACTGACAATTTTCAATACAAGGGAGGTGTCCTGGAATCAACCATTAACGATTGTTTTAGAAGGTTTCTCACTACGACACAAGTTTACTCTGCGGATGATGTCACTGGAATCAAATTCAATTTTGATAACCGGGATTATATTCCTGGTCGAAAGAACCAGTGGGAGAATTCAATTGAGGTCGCTGATGCCATGGTTGAGAGCAGACCAAGTCCACGGGTTAAAATTATTCATGAGGCACAAGATCAAGCATATTATACCAGGAGAGAGGATAAAGTAGTGATGCCGAAGAAGGAACAATTTCCTGAAGCTGCCAGATATTATGCTACACTCTTTCATGAGATTATTCACTCTACCGGATCTTCAAAGCGTCTGCATAGAGTAATGGGAGCAAAGCAATTTGACCCGCAATACAACAAAGAGGAGCTTGTCGCGGAAATCGGAGCTTCCTATCTCACGGCCGAAGCAGGAATTCTCAATTTTCACATTGAGCACACTGCAGACTACTTGAAATCATTCATTGATGGTCTTAAAAGACAAATAGGTGAGGATCCTGAGACATTGGTCACGGCATTTGCCAATGCACAACGTGCCGCTGAATATTTTCTTCAGAGAAATACAAACGGTACCCCAAAATATGTGGATCTGGTGCTTCAGGCTCAAGCAAAAAGGCGTAAGGAAGAAAAGGCCAAGGTGAAGAAAGTGGATACCAAAAATAATTCAACACAGGCCAAGAAGAAAAGGCCGAAGTCAAGGAAAAGGAAACCTGCTACTAAACGCGAAGCAATACTGAAAGAAATTCAGGCATTGCAAAGTAAACCAACCGGCAAACTCAAAAAACGACAGCTCAACTTATTTGAGGTAATTTCAGAACCTGGACTGGCCGCTCCAGAGGATATTGTCAGTAACAAATTAAAATACCAGGAGACGGTAATCAAATTAAAGTATGGACTGAAGGTACCAGAAAGAATGATTAAGGTAGGTGAAGTGTCAGATACTCTTTCAGATCATACAGATAGAAAATTGATCAAAATCCCTAAAGCAGTATTGGCCAACATTATTGATCAGGATCCAAAGGGCCCTTCCTTCTATAATCTGATCGATTTATCTAAATCCATCAATAATGCTGATGCAATCATTCGTACTTCCGCCAATATACTCTGGGTAGGAATGGATCTCATTGATTTTTCAGGAGGAACTTATAAAGCTATTGTAGAGTTGGTTGAAAGAAAAGATGGTGTGGTAATTCATGAAATATTTAAGAAGCTCAAACTATCCGAATTTAAGCACCTTCAAGCTATGGCGGAATCGGACGCAAAACTCCTTCAAGAAAATTCAAAAAAAAAGAAGGAAGCCCTGGCGAATCCTGTTGAACATGAGGAGGAAACATTTGCAGAAATTGTAGATATCGTTAAAGATGTATTTGAAGATACTGCAGATATAGTAGTGATGAAACCCGAAAATAATTCTCGTGTGGAATCAGTGAATTCAAATCTTCCAAAAGATGTGGCCAAACTCTTTGACAACGGCGCAAGTGATGTCGAGATTGACACATTCACTCTTCCTGGAGAGATTGGTAAACTGTTGGGAGAACTGCAGGCATTCAAATTAGCCATTCAAATTACAGGAGACCCCCATGCAGGAAAGACTGAATTTTTGACTCAATTGGCAGATGCAATAATCGAGAATGGGGATTCACTTGCTTATTTGGACCTGGAACAAGGAGGCCTGCAGTCTAAAGATACACAAGCGGCCTTTGACAGAAATATTGCTCTGGAGAGACAAAGGAAAATACAGGTCATGGGTGAGGCTCCAGAAGGAATTACCACAGTACAAAAAGTCGCTCCTCATTTTGATTGGGTAATCATTGATTCCTTCCAGGAGTTGAACGCTCACGTTAAGGAATTCAATAAACTGAGAAAACAGTTTCCCAAAACTAGGTTTGTATTCATATTCCAGCAAAATGCAGATGGGAAGGCTCGAGGTGGTGTTAAGACGGATTATGATGCCAATGTCCGACTCAAAGTCTTTAAAGTCGACAATACATTCGTCAACAACTATGTCGAAGTGCTCAAAAATAGAGGTAACACTATAGGTTTAAGGTATAACGTCAGTCAGAGAAAAATGATCCATGATGACGCCGAAATGCAATCTGAAGACAACAATGATAATAAGTCTTCAAGTCAGTATGAAAACTCAGATTGGAGCAATCAACCCTTGCTGCTAAATTAAAAATGCCAGCAATAATGAAATACCAAGGTGACGGATCCGGAGAGCGCTGAGAAAATACTGCCTGCAAAATAATTCCTGGATCTTACCGGCATCGCTAAGTTTTGCAGGCATTATATGTCTAAGGAAATGCGGTGTCCAAAATCAGAAACTACTCCAGCTCCGATTCCACGCAAATAGTTTTTAAGTCCGGCTATAGATTTATGCCTGGTCACCTCCTTCATCTTTAGTAGAATTTCATCATGATTTAGCCCATCATTTTGAAAAGATTCATACACTTTTAGCGCCATGGTGTGTCTGTAGCTGTAGATGGTGTATAGCTCTCCGTAACCCATGGCTTCCCTCAGCTTGATAAATCTTTTTCCAAAAAGGCGCTGTTTGTGGGCAAGGGTAGCATTCCAAGTCTGTGGCGTTCCTGAATGGTGGATCAAATCAAAGCTGCTTGCTAATTGATGTACTCCTTTTTCAATTAATAATTCGCGAAGTTGCGGAACCATGGCCACGTGCTCGGTCTTGGTAGACTTGGTTTTAACCGATATCAAGTTTCTGGAAAAATCAATATTTCCGCATTTTAGACGCATGATTTCCTTTGGCCGAAGAAATGTGTAGGCCATGACTCTAAGAAAGAAGAGTAGGGCAAGGTCATTGGACTCCATCCATTTTGTGTTGTCCTTGATCTGCTGATCTGTAAAAGGTTTGTTTTTTACGGGATCAGCCTTTAACTTATCGATAACTGCAACTGGATTGGCTAATAATAAGCGTCGTTTAACTAGCTGCTTAAATAAGGCTGAAAGATTAGCTCTTTGATTATTGTAGTAGGTTGGATTGGTGTCATCGTTTCTTAGCTTTTTAAAATATAGGTCAAGCACATGTCCTAATTGGTCAGATGTAGTCAACATATTTTTGTGTACAGTAGTTTTCAGCCAAGAACTGAAATAATTATATGAACGTGTGTAGTCCTGGAAGGTAGGGGCGGCAATGATGCCTTCCCGGCTATCCAGGGCGATTTTTAAGTCATGTAACAAAGGATCTGATGGTGCTGGAGCCGTTGAGGCCTTTTCTTCATCAAAAGGATTGAAGCCTTCCTTTAGCAGCAAATGATACGCTTCGGCCATAGCCTTAGCCCATTGCTTTTGTTCTCCCAGTGTTTTCCATTGTTTGATGGTAGCACTTCTTTTGATCTCAACTTTCTTTCCCTTTTCTTCATTCCAATGGGACCAGGTGACCAAGATTTGCTCGTTTGGTTTTACGACATAGGAATTCGGCCGATTACGGATCTTCTTTGGCACGTACACGTGCGGAATGGTGTATGTGTTGAGCGGCGTTGAGATTTCGATTCGATTTTTTTGCCGATTAATTATGAGCTCGAATTTTCTCATATCAAGCTCCTAAATAGAGAAAGCCCTGCAAATACAGGGCTTTCTAAGGTGGTACCTCCAGGAATCGAACCAGGGACACATGGATTTTCAGTCCATTGCTCTACCAACTGAGCTAAGGTACCTTTTTGCTTTAAAGCGGTGGCAAATTTACATAATATTTAATTTGATAAAAGCTTTTCTCTGTGTTTTTTCAAAAAAAATCAGCTTTTCTCAAGTCCATTCCTTGAGTAATTGCTCTAAGGTCATTCCTCTCGAACCTTTGATCAAGATAACTTGCTCTTTGGTAGGGTTTAATGACCAGGACTGAGAGAGGTCTTTGTGAGTTTTAAATTTCCCGCCTATCTCCATAAAATTTTCACCTACCAGATGTATCTCGTCGATTCCCAATTTATTGGCGTAAGCGGCTATTTCTTGATGTTCTTCCTTTGCGTAGATTCCCAGCTCAAACATGTCTCCTAAGATGGCGACCCGATGTTTAGTAGATTGTCGGGAGAGATTTTCCAGGGCTACTTTCATGCTACTGGGATTGGCATTGTAAGCATCCAAAATAATCTTAGTCTTTCCTATTTCAATGATTTGCGACCTGTTGTTGCTAGGTTGGTAGGATGCAATTCCTTTTTTTAAATTTTCTGAGGAAACCCCCAGTGTTTTACCTACCGTATAGGCAAAAACTGCATTGTGGTAATTATACGTTCCCGTAAGTTGGGTGCGTATCAATAGCCCATCTATAGTAAATAAAATAGGGTCAATTTCAGTGTGGAGCTGTGCGCTTTGAGGAGTAAATATTTGCTTTATTCCTGCGCTACGTACGATTTGTTCAGGATCCCAACGTCCCACAATAGCCGTTCCATCGGATTCCTTTAGGTACTCGTAAAGTTCACTTTTCCCTTTTTTTATACCGTCCACACCGCCAAAGCCTTCCAGATGTGCCTTACCGTAATTGGTGATTAATCCAAAGTCAGGTTGTGCGATTTCTGCAAGTGCGGCTATTTCACCTTGATGATTGGCGCCCATTTCAACAATGCCTATCTGAGTAGACTTGTTCATGGACAGCAAGGTGAGGGGCACGCCAATATGGTTGTTGAGGTTTCCACGGGTCCCAGTGACGTTAAATTCTGTGGCTAAGACAGCACAGATCAATTCCTTTGTGGTGGTTTTTCCGTTACTTCCGGTAAGGGCTACTACTGGTATACCTAAGGCATTTCTATGGTGTGTCGCTAGTTGTTGCAAGCTTTCCAGCGTATTGGGAACTACGGTGACCTTGTCCTGATCCTGCCATTGTGAATCACTAGTGACTACATGGTGAGCTCCTAGATCCAGCGCTTGCTGTACGTATTCGTTGGCGTCAAATCGCTCTCCTTTCAGAGCGATAAAGAAATGACCTTTCTCAAGGCTTCTCGTGTCTGTATGTGCTCCCTTGGAGTCGAGGAAGCGTTGATATAATTCTTGAATCATTGCTTAAAAATAGCGCAAAAAAAAGCCCTTTAGGAAAAAGGGCTTTTACATTTTTCAAAACTTATTAGTTCCTAGGTGTCTTGTTCTTTTTAGACTTGGAACCTACGCGTGACATCGCACAACGGAAACCTAGGTCATCCTTGGCCATGTCTTGAGGGTAAAATCTTCGGGTAGCTGGATCTAGCCAGTAAGCTCTATCTCTCCATGATCCACCTTTGATCACGCGTACTTCATCGTCTATCAAAGAAGTACGGGTGTCGCTCTTGTCATACTGACGATCCAAGTTTCCTAATGAATCCGCACTCACCTTGTGTTTTGGTGAGTTGTACATACGGTTATTGTTGTTCTCTTCAAGAGTGTTTCTATTGTCAAAATACTTGGTAGATTGAGCATCCCCATCACGGAAGTTACGGTTATCACTTCTGTCAAAGTTAGTTCTCAAATAAGTTTCATTGTCATCAATGGACTCCTGCTGGATCTCACCTGGGTAAGATCTCGCGATCACTTTACCATTGCTCAACGTATCATAAGGAATAGAGTCAGCGCTAACCACAGCGATCATTCCGTCAGGACCAATTTTGTTTCTGGTGTAAACGTTACCCCTGTAGTAGTTAAAGTCGTTGAATTCATCGTCTACGATGGGGCGATAAACATCGGCTACCCATTCAGAAACGTTTCCAGCCATTTCATAGACGCCAAAGTCGTTAGGCTCATATGTTTTTACTTCTGCAGTGATGTCTGCACCATCATCACTCCATCCAGCGATTCCTCCATAGTCACCGTCTCCCTGCTTGAAGTTAGCCAAATGATCTCCACGGGTTTTTCTCTTACCACTACGGGTATATTGACCATCCCATGGATATTTCTTTCTACCTCTGTAGGCATTGTACTCACGCAAGCTTCCTAGTCCAAGAGCAGCGTATTCCCACTCAGCCTCAGTAGGCAGTCTATAGGCGGGAAGCAATACACCATCTTTTCTGGTGACATAAAGCCCGCTTACTTCTGTACTGTCCTTGGCTGCTTTAGATTCTTTCTTTCTCTGAACTTGTTCAGACTTCTTACCACCTCTTGTCAAAGTGGAGTCACCTCCATAGGCAAGGGTAGGTGCATTTAGATAAGTTTCTGTACTGAATGTCTTAGATGCATCTCTTGTAGAAAGAGAGTTCTTTCCAGTATAACCTTCTTCCTGAAGTATCAATTGGTTAACACGGTCAGTTCGCCAGTTAGCATATTCTACAGATTGGATCCAGGTCACACCAACTACTGGGTAGTTTTGGTAAGCCGGGTGACGCAAGTAGTTCTTGGTCATCTCTTCATTGTAACCCAATCGGTTTCTCCATACCAACGTATCTGGTACAGCACCGTTGTAAATGTTACGATATTCTTCATCTTCTGGAGGGAAAACTGCCTTGATGTATTCCAACATCTCCAAGTACATTCCATTGGTAACTTCTGTTTCGTCAATGTAAAAAGATTGTACGTGTTGCTGGTTAGGTGTGTTGTTCCAGTCGTGCATAGGATCATCCTTTACACGTCCCATGGTAAAAGTACCACCTTCAATAAAGACAAGACCTGGGCCAGTTTCCTGTTCATTATATTTAGTGTTCAGTTCAAATCCATTTTTTCCCGTAACGTCCCATCCGGTACCACGAGAGGTGGTGGTGTAGTCATTTCCACCGCCACAGCTCACCAGTAAAAAACCGGTGAAGAGTGCAAAGGCTGCTTTAAGTGCAAGGTACTTCTTCATTTTAAGAATTTGTTTTGAAAAATGAGTCGCAATATAATATTTTCGATCTAATATGAAAGCATTAATTAACATTATTCACGTTACATTTGTCGTTTAAGCCTTTAAAACGCCGATGAATAACTTTTATTATAGCGAATTTTGATTTTTTAGGGCTTATTTTTTATATACTATTGCATGTCTAATGCCGTTTATTAAACCATGAGATCATTCTATTGTCTACTTATCTTTGGTTCTTTCCTTTTTTCAAAGGCTCAAAATCAGTCTGTTGTCCTAGAATGGGATGGGTTTGCAACGCATGTAATCGGCGATCAAGAATGGAAAGTTCCTTTTTTTTCCAAGCACCACGTTTATGATGGTTCCAAGTTACAGTGGATTAAAAGCCAAGAAGTAACTGGATCGGTAGAAGAGTTTTCGTTGCAGATTACAAACGTGCGATCAGAGCGTATGGGCAGACAGGAGATCGGCCAATTAGATATTTCCCAAATCCCTCAAGGTTTAACATACAGTTTGAGGAATGCGCTTTCGCGAAAGCGCAATTATGCTCAAATTAGTGTTAGTCCTATATATAAGGAAGGCAATCAATTAAGACGTTTGCTTTCTTTTAGTTATTCTTTCAAAACCTCGAGTTCAGGTTTATCTAAAGCTCAGACCGCTAAAAATGCCAATTTTGGGAATTCAGTGTTGGCTTCGGGTAATTGGTATAGATTTAGGGTGACTCAAACAGGTGTACACCGCATTACTGGTTCCTTTCTTTCTAATTTGGGGATTGATCTTTCCAGGGTTAATCCAAACAATATCAAAGTTTACGGACATGGAGGTACCTCGCTACCCATCATCAATAGTGATGATCAATTTTATGACCCGCCAGAAATCGCCATTAGCGTTACAGGCTCAGAGGACGGACGTTTTGATAATGGAGATCAAATTTTATTCTATGGTATCGCTACAGATACCGAATATGTAGCTGATAATGATAGTTTCATCAATCCTTATTCCGATGAATCCTACTATTATATCACTGTGGATGGTGGTCCTGGGAAACGTATTCTACCTCTTGCTCAGCCAAATGGACCAGCCTCCATCACTTACGATTATTTTTATGCTCGGCAGCACCATGAAGTTGATGATGTTAATATTGCTTCTATCGGCCGCATTTGGTATGGAGAGCGTTTTGATTTTGAACCAGAGCAGAGTTTCGACTTTGAATTTAACAACGTGATAAGTTCGCGACCAGCCCGATCCCGCATCGCGACTGGTGCAATTGCCGACAATACTACTTCCTTCACTTTTACAATTGACGGTCAGCCTGCCGGCGGAACTTCACTCACTGGTCTCGTCAATAACGGTAGCCGAGATAATATCAATGCCGCCCGTAGGGTGACTGGTTTCAGAAATAACCTCACGATATCCTCAAATCAATTTTCGGTGGTGGTGAGTTATGACAACGCAGGAAATCCAGGTGCAAGGGGATACCTGGACTATATTAGTCTCGAGGTGCCGCAACAACTCACTGGGATTGGACAGCAATTCAGGTTTAGAAATCCAGATGCAGCAACGCAGGCTGGAAATGCGAGATTTCAATTCAGCAATTCAGGAAATATTACAGAAGTCTGGGATGTCAGCGATCCTTATAATATTAATAAAGTGGTGAATGCTACCGCTGATCCCAACTTTTCTTTTCTGGATGAAGCAGGTCAGGTGAAGGAATACGTTGCCATTGACCCCAGTAATTTTTATAATGTTCAAAGTGCTAGAGAGTCCAGAGTGGCTAACCAGAACTTAAAAGGAACGATATTTAATGATGGGTCAGGGAATTTTAGAGATATTGATTACCTCATTGTTACTCCAGATTTTTTACGTTCAGAAGCGCAACGACTTGCCAATTATCATATTGCAGAAAGTAATCTGAACACTAAGGTTGTAACACTGCAGGAGATTTACAACGAATTTTCTGAAGGGCGCCAAGATATTAGTGCCATCAGGAATCTGGTACGTTACATTTATGACAATGCCTCCTCGCCTGCACGTCGTATTCAATACCTCAATCTTTTTGGGGATGCTAGTTTTGACTACAAAGACCGGATCCGGGTCCGTGATAATATTGTACCTGCCTTTCTGTCGGCCAATAGTACGTCCTTGGTGTCTTCTTATTGTGCTGATGATTTCTACACTTTTATGGATAACGGCGAGGGTGATGTAGCAACCAATAATCTCAGTGATTTGGCGGTAGGTAGAATGATTGTAAGCGACCTACAAGAAGCCCGGGAAATGGTGGATAAAGTGATCAGTTATACTGCCGAGCCTGCTTTTGACCGTTGGAGAAACAACATCTCCCTGATAGGAGATGATGTAGATATTCGTTCTGATGCCTCACTGCAAGTCAATGTCAATGACTTGGCAGATGAAATTGCAGCGAATCGACCTGACTATAATGTCAATAAAATACTACTGGACAGTTATCAGCAATTCAGTACCGCCGGAGGTCCAAAGTATCCGGATGCAGTTGAAGATGTTATTAATGCTTTTGAACAAGGTTCTTTGGTGATCAATTATTTTGGACATGGTAATGAAGATGGATTGGCTCGCGAATTTATCATTACCCAGTCCATGGTTGAGAATCTCAGGCATCCAAATACCTTACCGCTTTTCATTACAGTCACCTGTGAGTTTACCCGATTTGACAATCCCTTACGGATCAGTGGTGGCGAGTTAACTTATTTGAATCCGCGTGGCGGAGCAATTTCCATGGTGGCCACCAATCGTCTGATTTTTATCAGCGATGGCGAGGCTTTTAACAATATTCTCGACCAATACCTTTTTGGCTATAATAATTTGGAGCCCATTTCCATGGCCGAAGCCTTAAGACTTGCCAAGGTAGATCCAAGGTTTCAAAATCGTCCTGGTCGTCGCGTCATTGCCTTTGTGGGCGATCCAGCACTTAGATTAGCTTTTCCTTCTCCAAGAGTGGTGTTGACCAGTGTTAATGACTCTCCTGTCAACGGAAATACTGAAGTATTACGTGCTTTGGACCGAGTGAAGCTAGGAGGTGAGATACAAACAACATCTGGTACTTTACTCAGTGATTACAGCGGCCAGGTCTCTATCACAGTTTACGATAAGCCGATCAATCGTACCACAAATGCAAATGATCAAACACGTGATACCAACGGCACTCTGATTGTACTACCTTTTGAACAGTTGGGTGAGGTGCTATTTAGGGGGCAAGCCACGGTCCAAAATGGTGTTTTTGAAAGCGAATTTATCCTACCGAGGGATACCCAGATACCCATTGGTAATGGCCGGGTGTCATTTTATGCCAAGAGAGATAATCAACCAGAAGATCAAAATGGGTATTCGTTGGATCTACGTATTGGTGGTGTGAATCCAAATGCTCCTACAGACGATATAGGTCCAGAGGTCGAACTCTTTATGAATGATACTAACTTTGTCTCTGGTGGTATTACGGACAGCAGTCCATTTTTATTGGCTTTCTTAAATGATGACAGCGGGATCAATACCTCCAGTGGTATAGGTCATGATATCACTGCTATTTTGGATGGAGATGAGGCCAATCCTTTTATTCTTAATGATTATTATGAAGCTGACCCAGATGACTTCAGTAAAGGAAAAGTTTATTTTCCTTTACGGGACATTGAGCCAGGGCTACATACATTGAAGTTGACAGCCTGGGATACCTATAACAACAGTGCCATGGGAGAAATACAATTTGTGGTATCTGATGTTGATGGGGTACAACTCACCCGTGTGCTCAACTATCCCAATCCTTTTACGAGCTATACCGAGTTCTGGTTCAATCACAATCGTCCGTTTGAGCCTTTAGATGTCCAAGTGCAGGTGATGACAGTGTCAGGAAAAGTAGTGTGGAGTCAGAACCGCAGTGTTACGACTACAGGCTTTACCTCTAGAGACATCACCTGGGACGGTCGAGATGACTTTGGACAAAAATTAGGAAAAGGAGTGTATGTATATAAGATTACGGTAAAATCCACGTTAGCTAATGAAACCAGCAGCAAGATCGAAAAGCTGGTTATCCTTTAATAAGACTGATTGCTATATATTTGCGATCCCATAAAATGATTTGATGAAGAAATTATTCCTATTATTCGTTGTTGCGCTATTTGCTTTACCGCGGGCAGCCCAGGCCCAAGACTCTGCTACGGATTCGAGAGTGATCACAACGGCTTTACCCTTTTTGCGAATTGCTGGAGATCCTAGAGCGGCCGGTATGGGAGATATGGGAGTGGCGACCAGTCCAGATGCTTGGTCCCAACAATGGAACCCATCTAAATATTCCTTTAGCGATCAGCAGCATAAATTTGGCGTTGCTTATACGCCTTATCTAGGTAATCTGGTCGATGATATTGCGATTGCTCAATTGGTGTATGCCAATAGATTTAATGAGCAGAGTGCTTTTGCGGCGAGTTTGCGCTACTTTTCTTTGGGGTCAATAACACTAACTGAAACAGGTCAGGAAGGTGATTTCAGGGAAGAGAACCCTAACGAATTTGTTTTAGATGCCACCTATTCATTAAAGTTGAGTGAGCAATTTTCTATGGCAGTAACCGGTAGGTATCTGCGGTCTGATTTGCGTATTCAAGGTGTAGATAATGATGCCAGCGCCGCCAATAGTTTTGGTGTGGATGTGTCTGGGTACTACCAATCTGAAGAGCAGGCTTTTGATAACTTCAATGGAAGATGGCGCGGTGGATTCAATATCAGTAATATTGGACCAAAAGTTCAATATGATACGGGAGGCCAAGAAAACTTTATTCCGACCAATCTGGCATTGGGAGGTGGGTTTGATTTTATTTTAAACGATGGATTTAGCAAGGTCGGTGTCACTGCAGAATTCAATAAGCTGTTGGTACCCACGCCTCCAGTACGTGAGAATGGAGATGAGAATATGAATGGTGTTCAGAGAGAAATTCTGGAAGGTCAGGATGATGACGTGAGCTTTATCAATGGAATCTTTCAATCTTTTGGAGATGCTCCTGGAGGATTCTCTGAAGAAGTAAAGGAAATAACATGGGCTTTGGGGGCAGAGTACACCTATGACGATAGCTTTGCCGTAAGAGCAGGATACTTCAATGAAGCGGATGAAAAAGGTGCCCGTAAATTTTTGGCCTTGGGTGCAGGTTTTGAATTTTCCCAGATTGGAATTGACTTGTCTTACCTTTTCAGTACCAGCCGTGTAAATAGTCCGCTTGAAGGTACACTTAGATTTGGATTGACTTTCAACTTTGGAGACGAATACACAGAATACTAGACCATAAAAAAGGTTGATATACATACTACGCTAGATGTTTATGAGGGTATTCATGAGCTTGCTGAGCAGGATCAGTCCTTGATGCAACAAGCTATTGATGCCCGTGGTCGTGCCTATGCACCATATTCCTCTTTCAGCGTAGGTTGTGCGCTGCTGCTTGAAAATGGAGAAGTTATCACTGGAAATAATCAGGAAAATGCCGCTTATCCTTCCGGACTTTGTGCCGAGCGTGTAGCGATTTTTTATGCGGGATCTAGATTTCCGGGTGTAGCGGTCAAGAAATTAGCCATCACTGCCGGTCCAAAAGATAATTCCTTGACTAAACCAGTTCCGCCATGTGGGGCATGTCGTCAGTCTATTGCAGAATACGAAAACAATCAAGGTACTCCTATTCAACTCCTTTTTATGGGCGCTGCTGGAAAGGTGGCAAAATCATCCTCACTTAAAGATTTGCTTCCTTTGGTTTTTGATCGGGATTATTTATAACGATTGCGTACTTTTTTAACCCGTCAATGGGTTTTTCTTTCCCCTTTTTTGCTCTATTTTTGTTCTGCTTTCGCGAAAGCGGAAACATTAACAACTATACTACATGAAAAAAGTCACTAAGGAGGTCCTGCTCAATTGGTATGAGGAAATGCTCTTCTGGAGAAAGTTTGAGGACAAGCTGGCACAAGTTTACATTCAACAAAAGGTAAGGGGATTCCTGCATTTATATAATGGTCAGGAAGCTATACTTGCCGGTGCGCTGCATGCCATGGATCTTACCAAGGACAAAATGATCACCGCTTATCGTAACCATGTACAGCCCATCGGAATGGGCGTGGACCCCAAAAGAGTTATGGCAGAGCTTTATGGAAAAGCCACTGGAACCTCGCAGGGTCTGGGAGGATCAATGCATATCTTCTCCAAGGAACACCGTTTTTACGGCGGACATGGTATCGTAGGTGGACAAATACCGCTGGGAGCAGGAATTGCTTTTGGTGATAAATATCATGATGTTGATGCCGTAACCTTGACCTTTTTTGGTGATGGTGCTGCCCGACAAGGATCCCTACATGAGACTTTTAACCTGGCCATGTTGTGGAACCTGCCAGTTGTTTTCTGTGTGGAAAATAATGGATATGCCATGGGAACCAGCGTCGCCCGTACAGCCAATCACGAAGACATATGGAAACTGGGTCTGGGCTATGAGATGCCTTGTGGACCTGTGGACGCGATGGATCCTGAAAAAGTAGCTGAGGCGATGCATGAAGCCATCGAGAGAGCACGATCAGGAGGCGGACCAACGTTCCTTGAGTTGAAAACTTACCGCTATAGAGGTCACTCCATGAGTGATGCTCAAAAATACCGCACAAAAGACGAGGTAGCCGAATACCAGAAAATCGATCCTATTACTCAGGTGAAAGACAGATTGATGGAAGAACACGGTGTTAGTGAAGACGAAATCAAAACAATGGATAAACGCGTCAAAGAACGTGTGGCAGAATGTGAAAAGTTTGCCGAAGAATCTCCGTTCCCAGACATCAACGTAATGTATGATGCAGTATACGAACAAGAAGACTATCCATTTTTACCAGCAAAATCTTAATTCATGGCAGAGGTAATTAACATGCCACGATTGAGCGACACCATGGAAGAAGGTGTTGTGGCAACGTGGTTGAAACAAGTAGGAGATAAGGTAGAAGAAGGTGATATCCTGGCCGAGATCGAAACCGATAAGGCGACCATGGAATTTGAGTCTTTTAATTCTGGAACCTTGCTACACATTGGTGTGCAAGAAGGTGAAACAGCACCTGTAGACCAATTGCTTTGTATCATTGGTGAAGAAGGAGAAGATATCTCAGATTTACTGGAAGGTGGGTCTGGTGATGACGGTAAAAAAGAAGAAAAAGATACCGAAGCCTCTAGTGAAGAGGAAGACGAAGAGCAAGAAGACTCAGCCGACGCTGAAAGTGATGAAGCTGCTTCTGGTGGAGATGATTTGCCAGAAGGTGTAGTTATCGTCACTATGCCCAGGTTGAGTGACACCATGGAAGAAGGTACCGTAGCGGCCTGGTTGAAAAAAGAAGGAGATCAAGTAGAGGAAGGGGACATTTTGGCTGAAATCGAGACGGATAAGGCTACGATGGAATTTGAGTCTTTTAATTCTGGTACGCTACTTAAGATTGGCATTCAAGAAGGAGAAACCGCCAAAGTTGATGCTTTGCTGGCCATCATCGGACCTGAAGGAGCAGATGTTTCCAATGTAAAATTGGATGATGCGCCAAAGAAAGAAAGTAAAAAAGAGGAGCCTAAAAAGGCTGATAAAAAGGAGAAGTCCGCTACTAAAGAGGAAGAAAAATCTGCAGCAGATAAAAATGTTGTGCCAGCTTCCTCTGCCACCAAGTCCAACGAATCATCAAAGAGTTCAAACGCTTCTGGCGGCCGAATTTTTGCCTCGCCATTGGCAAAGAAAATGGCTGAAGAAAAAGGAATCGATCTTGCACAAGTTCAAGGATCTGGAGAGAATGGGCGTATTGTGAAGTCGGACATCGAAAACTTTACACCATCTGCTGCTAACGCTAGCGGAGCTCAGAATTATATTCCTGTGGGGAAAGAAGAGTTTGAAGAAATTCCCAACTCGCAGATGCGTAAAACCATCGCCAAACGTTTGGGGCAATCCAAATTTACCGCACCACATTATTACCTGGGACTTGATCTGGATATGGACAATGCCATAGCAAGTCGTAAGGCCATTAACGAATTGCCGGATACCAAAATCAGTTTTAATGATATGGTCATCAAGGCGGCTGCCATGGCGTTACGCAAACATCCTAAGGTCAATACACAGTGGACTGAGAAGAACACGATCGTTGCCAAGCATATCCATATTGGGGTAGCTGTGGCGGTAGATGACGGTCTGTTGGTTCCTGTATTACCATTTGCCGATCAAATGAGTTTGCAGCAAATCGGTGCCAATGTAAAGGAGTTGGCTGGAAAAGCAAGAAACAAAAAACTTCAACCCAAAGAAATGGAGGGCAGTACTTTTACCATCTCCAATTTGGGAATGTTTGGAATTACCGAATTTACTTCTATCATCAATCAACCCAACAGTGCGATCATGTCTGTAGGGGCGATTGTACAGAAGCCAGTGGTCAAAGATGGTCAGATGGTTATCGGTAACGTAATGAAGATCACGCTGGCTTGTGATCACAGAACGGTAGATGGGGCCACTGGTGCTGCATTTTTGCAAACCTTTAAATCCTATATTGAAAATCCAATTGTGATGTACGTATAGGTTGTCGCCTGTATATACTGAGTAATATAACAACACATTGAGATCCTTTCCTTGGAACTGAGCTTTCCCACCTATGGGCTAAGCGATCTTTCAACGAAAGGATTTTTTATTCACATTGACTTTTTTGGTCCCGTTGTTGGTTTTTAACGAACTGGTCAGGTACCCCACCCTCGGCGCAAATGGTGTTCAGGTATAGGCTTTATGGAATTAAGCTGATAAAAACCAGCGCACTGCTTATCTTTACCACATAAAACCCATTTATGAACCAAATTTTATTAGTGTCAGCCTTCATCTTTTTGGTTTCCTGTTCTAGTCAAAAACGTCTAGAGCGTATGCAGGAATCCATTTCAAATTCCCGTGAAAATGCCCAAGTTGAGTTTGATAAAATCGATGCAGCCTCTGTTGCTGCTGATGTTGAATATCTCTCCAGTGATGCGCTTGCAGGTAGGGATACGGGAAGTAAAGGGATTAATCTGGCGGCATATTATTTACAGGAGCAATTTCAGCAAATGAAGATTGAACCTTTCTTTGAAAGCTATAGGGATCTTTTTCAGGTAGAAGGGAAAGACGCCTTTAATGTGGTGGCAATGTTACCAGGTACAGATCGTGAAATGCAGAAAGAGATCGTTGTGATCGGTGCCCATTATGACCATATAGGCATGGTACAGGCCGTAGCCGGCGATAGTATTGCTAATGGTGCCAACGACAATGCTACAGGAACTGCCACTGTAATGGCGATGGCCAAAATCTTAAAGCAAGCAGATTTTAATAGGCGAACGGTTGTTTTTGCATTGTTTTCCGCAGAAGAAAAGGGATTATTGGGATCAAAGCATCTGGCTCAACGCATGAAACAGGATGGGCACGATGTGGTGGCCATGCTCAATTTTGAAATGACCGGAACACCCATGGTAAACCGACCTTACCTCGCTTATTTGACAGGACATGATCTTTCCAATATGGCCGAGGTTTTTAATACATCTAATATCCAGCGTCAGGTCACAGGAAAATTAGATCAAGCCGCTACCTATAATTTGTTCATGCGCTCGGATAATTATCCATTTTACAATGCTTTTCAGGTGCCCGCACAAACCTTTAGCACATTTGATTTTACTAATTTTGATCACTATCACAAGGTGGGAGATGAGTTTGCGCTGGTTGATACCTCTCATATGGCCGAGTTGATCAATGCATTGATGCCTGGCGTTTTTGCCGTGGTCAATGGAGATCGATTAATCATGAAGCCTACTGCAGATGAGTAAAACAATTGTGGTTACCGGTGCGAGTCGAGGGATTGGGTATGAGCTGATACAGTTACTAGCAAATGCCGGACATACGGTCGTGGCGCTTTCGCGAAAGCGAGAACCAATGATTGCGTTAGGTCATGCACGTATTACCGCCATTTCCACCGACCTTACCCAATCCAAGAGTATAGATGATGCGGCAACGGAGATATTGTCTAATCACGATCGAGTAGATGTGTTGATTCACAATGCTGGCATGTTGGTCAACAAGCCCTTTGCGGCAATCACTGCAGAAGATTTCCAGCAGTGTTATCAAGTGAATGTGTTTGGAGTTGCGGCGTTGACACAAGCGCTTATGCCTGCTTTCCATGCGCAATCCCATGTGGTAGCGATTAGTTCGATGGGTGGAATTCAGGGCAGCGCAAAATTTCCTGGATTGGCAGCCTATTCCAGTGCCAAAGCGGCGGTGATTACTTTATTTGAGTTGTTGGCCGAAGAGTATAAGGAGAGTGGGCCCAAATTCAACACCTTGGCCCTAGGAGCCGTCCAAACCGAAATGTTGGCCGAGGCATTTCCAGGATATGAAGCACCACTAAATGCCGCGGAAATGGCAGCTTATATTGCCGATTTTGGCCTGACCGGCCATAAGTATTATAATGGGAAAGTTCTGGAGGTAAGTGTGAGTACTCCTTAAAATTTTAGGAGTGCAGAGTTCTGAATTCTTAAATTCTGAATTCAACATTTTCTTTATTTGGTAGGAGTGGACGGGAATGTTGATGAGGAATTTGCCCTTTATTATTCTAAACTGGTCTCGGCTGAATTCTATTTTTTGAAATCTGTATAAAAAGAAAGCCTTTACTGGGTAAAGGCTCTCCGGGTTCGCTAAAACCAAAACAACATAGTTGTTTGTGGTAAAGGTAAGGATTTTCTATCATTAAAGATTCTTGCTCATTTTACCATCCTAGAACATATTATCTGCCCGAATAGCCACACTTTATTATTCAACTGATCACTGGCGGGTACTCATAAGACGATCAGCCATTTTAATAGCATTATGGGCATTTAAAATCTTACCCGATTTTGAGAGTTCGTTAAACGGAGTTGTTTTTTCTGGATCTGTCTCTGTAGGTGTGGGCACTTTGACGGTATAAGTGACTCCAGATTCCATTAAGATATGTTTGACTTCAGGAGCGGTAAGGCTCGGATAATAGGATCTTATCAAAGCTGCGACGCCGGAAACGATAGGTGCTGCAGCGCTGGTGCCATCAAAATCCTCAATCATGGTGTTGTTTGATCCAGCGGTATAAATATCAATTCCAGGTGCAAAGAGATCCACGTCTATTTTACCGTAGTTGCTGAAGTCTACAAGAGGTTCATGGTTAACATAACGATTGCTGGCCCCGATTAACATGAAATTATCAGTAATTTCCCTGCCATTTTGGTCGGTATCATTGGGGTATTTAGGGAAATCTTGAATATTTAGTCCATCATTACCTGCAATCGAAATGATCAGCACATCTTTTTCAGCCGCATATTTGATAGCATCATGAACCCAGTTTTGGTGTAGTGAAAAATGCTTCCAGAAACTCATATTGATCACCTTGGCCCCATTATCCACGGCATAGCGAATGGCCAGGGCTATGTCTTTGTCGTTCTCATCTCCATAACAAGATGTGGCAAGCGACATGAGCTTTATTGAGTTGCCATGATTTAAGCCTAAGATAATACCAGCAACTGGATTGGCATGATCTAAAAGATCGGTATGAACATTAATTTTAGGCGATCCATATGTCCTATCGTTTAAATTATTAGCATCATCTCCTTGGATTTGTCGATCATTGTAGTCCAAGTCTGTGAGTAAATCATGTAATTGCGTATAGTGGTTTCTCAGAGAATCTACGTAGCGCGAATTGATGTTATACTTTTCGAATTCTCGTAATGCGACAAAATTCAAACTATCGATATCTGCAGATTTTGCTTTTTCTAAACTATCTATCGCTTTAAGTGTAATCTCACGATCATTGAAATAAGGTTGGACCTCTTCCATGACACCATAATAATATCGATCAAGCCTTTCATAATTTTTTTTTAATCTTAAAAGATTAGCTTTTCTTTCTTTATAATGTGCTAATACGGTTTGATAATATTTTGCTCTAATTGGATCTTTATAATTCGGTAATATTATCGATTCGTTCAATCGAGTCACACCAATTGATTTTAAAATACGCGTACTTTCCAGATTGACATACAGATTATGGTCGTCATTCAGATTTGCAATGTAATTCCATCCATTGATATCGTCAACATACCCATTATTATCATCATCAATTTGATTTCCCGGTATTTCATCTTGATTCACCCAAATGTGATCTTTTAAGCTATCATGACTGATTTCCATAGGTGTATCCAGCACCGCTACTATTACCGTTGCCGGTTCAATTTTTTTTAGAAATCTACCAACGTCTACAAAGTCAATCGACGCCGTGCTATCAGGAATTCTTTTTTGAAGATGCCATGGGGTGGAACGGGAGATCTTAGGATCAGAATGAAATTTAATACCTGATTGATCCAATACTTTTGAGATGCATGAGGTGAAAAGCAATAACCCCATAATAATAATATAAAACCAAAATCTCCGCATATAGTTAATTTTCTTACTTTAAATTAAGTCCAATTTTGGGCGTTTGTTATCTAGACCTAACAACACTATCAGCCATTTTAATAGCATTATAGGCATTCAATATCTTACCCGATTTTGAAAGTTCATTAAACGGAGTCATCCTCTCTGGGTTTTCCTTTGTAGGGGTTGGTACCGAGACGGTATAAGTGACTCCAGATTCCATTAAGATATGTTTGACTTCAGGAGCGGTAAGGCTCGGATAATAGGATCTTATTAAAGCTGCGACGCCGGAGGTTACAGCTGCTGCTGAAGATGTGCCGTCCGAATATTTCGTAAAACCATTATTTTTGGTTGTTGTGAAGATTCTTTCACCTGGAGCGAATATGTCTACATCGTTTTTTCCATAATTAGAATATTTTGGCTTTAGATTTTCATCAATTGTATATGAGCTGGCACCTACTGTTAAAAAATTGTCTACGAATTCTTCTCGCAGCTCATTAATGTCATCAGGATATTTGAAGCTTTCGGATAAATCAATGCCGTCATTTCCAGCAATACTGATTATTACAACGTCATTATCAGCTGCATACTTTATAGCCTCATCAACCCATTCCTTGTGCATACTAAAGTGCTTCCAAAAACTCATATTGATGACTTTAGCTCCATTGTCTACCGCATACCGGATCGCCAGCGCAATATCTTTATCATGTTCATCGCCAATTGCTGATATCGCCAAAGACATTAATTTAGTTTTTTCTGGGGCAATTCCGACAATAATACCTGCCATTTGTGTGCCATGGTTCAGGGTGTTATCAAATAACCCTAAGGGTGTTCCATACTTGTGGTCGTTTAAGTCTCTGGAATCATCATTTTGGATATTACGATCATCGTAATTTAAATTAAGAGATTTAAAATAAATACTATCGGAGCGTTTTTTGTGAAATAATAAGTATTCCTCTGTCATGTTGTATGAAAGTAATTCTCCCCAATAAGATGCTCTTTTAAAGAGTAAAGAATCGTTTTTTATTTGAAGTTTGAGACTGTCAATCGCTTTAAGATCGTAAGCCCTTTTATGTAAAATAGAATCAAATTCCTTTTGCAATTCTCTATATTCCGCTAAAACTGCATCATTGTTGGTCTTGTTAAACTTTCCCTCCTCCAATAATTTCTTATAATTAGACCTTAAAGATTCCAATTTTTCATACGAACTTGATTTATTTGAATTTTTCAACTCTTTTAAAATCCTTGTGGATTCAAAATGGGCATATCTAGTATTTTTGTTACATAAATTGCCCAAAAAATTCCATCCACTGTGGTCATCTATGTACCCGTTCGTATCATCATCAATTCCATTGCCTGGAACCTCAAGAGGGTTGAACCATATGTTGAGTTTTAAAAAATCATGTTTAAAATCTATTTCACTATCAATTACAGCGACTGTAACTGATTTGTGTTCTGTATAATCAAATTTACGTATCGAATGAAGGTTTATTCCTGCCAATTTATTGAGTCCAATACTGGACACATGCCAATTTTTTAGACTATCAGTTCCGAGCATTGAGGGTTCCATTGAGCTTTCCTTAATGCTCTCCTTTTTAATAAATGATTGGGAGTTGCACGAGCAAATCAATGCAAGAACAAATATGGAAATAATGAGTTTTCTTTTCTTCATAGACTAGTTTCTACCCTTAAAACGTAAACTACCCTTCTAGATTCATCAATACAAACTTGTTTGTACCTGCCTAATCTACCTGTTCCCGTGTCTGGGTCAGGATTTTTGCCGGTATTATTGTTTCCTCCTATTATGTGTTCTTTTTTCTTGATAGTGTGAATCCTAAATTTGTCTAAGGAAATAGGTTTCTTTTTCATAATAATTGTTTTGATGACAGCTAAATTATAATAGAGTCTGACTACGTATACAGTTTTTACGGCCTATATGCATTAAATTCAAGAATTTAGGTTTCTTTTTTTGAGACATCAATTTCTCGTAAAAAGAATGAAGGTTTTATGCCATTTAATTTTTGAAAGGCTTTGGAAAATGATTCAGACGACCTAAAACCAAATTCATTCGCAATAGCTTTGATGGTATATCTTTTAATTTTGGGGTCTACTTTGGCCCTTTCAACGAAATGATCAATTCTGAGCTGATTCAAATAATTGGCAAAGGATTGTTTTTTATAGTGGTTCACTATCTTTGAAACATAATTACTATTCGAATTGATTTCTTTTGCTAAAGAATTTAAGGTAACATCTATATCTAAATATCCCTTCTCTTCCTCAAATTTTGACAACCTATTAAGAATGTCCTTTATTGTAATTTCAGGTATATTTAATTTCTTTTTAGAGTTATCTGTATAAGTCAACGAGTTCTTTCCACTCAGGCCTACAACTTGTTTCTTTTTATCTGGTATTGGCTTTACTTCTCGACCCAATTTGTCACCAATCAAATTTTTAAACTTTCTTTTGTAAAGTGTTTTGTTATAAAACTGAAATAAAGAAGTCAGCACAGTTAGTGTAAGTAAAAGAAGCATAGATAATTTAACAATCTGAAAATCCTTTTCTTTTTTACTGAGTTCTAGTATTGCTTTTCGTTTCTCCTCCCTGAGTCTTGGAATATCGTATTTCTTATAGATTCCTGTGCTGAGAAACATTTTCTCATCTGTAAGTAAACTGTCTACTATGATCAGCTGATTGGTGTAATAAATTTGGTGTTGCAAATCACCCTCATCTTTATAAAAATTGACTAGTTCCGCATATGAATCTTTAATAATATTATGGGCAGTATTATTATGCTTAAATAAGCTGTCCACTTTTTTAAAATATAAGACCGATGAATCCTGTTGATTTAATTTTTGATATACCTTACCTAAGTAATAATAAGCGTAAGGCATGTTATTAGCTGATGGCTGTAGTTCGTAGTAGGCTGTATGTTTAATTAAGCTATCTAACGCAATCTGATATTCACCCCTTTGGTAATGGCTTACTCCTTGATTTAAAGCGAAATGATGATCTTCATCAAAAAAGTTATATTCGACGGCTTTTCGATATCCCAATCGGTTGTAGTAGGAAGCGGAATCAGGATTGTTGAGGTCAGTGAAAATGTTAGCAATTGAATGTAAGCTGCTCATATATAATAAAGTATCGCTCATTTTTATTTCGCCTCTCTGCAATCCCTCCCAAACTTTTCTATAGCCTGCAAGTGCCTCTTCCTTTTCATTCAGTCTGCGCTTCAGATCAGCTATGTTGTATTCCGCAATAAGTTGATATTCTTTGCTATTTGCTATTTCAGCGTAGTTGGCTACCTGTAGGTATTGATTGAAAGCTTCCTTAAACATCGTCTGGTTGAAATAATGATCTCCCTTGATTTTAAAGGCTTCCATTGGATACATGTGACCTATGTCGGTTTTAGTAATCTGTATAATACTATCAGCATAGGACAATGCCTTTTCGTTTTCGTATAATACTGCCTGACAGTTATACCCGATGATCAGATATTTTTTGTTTTTTTCAGTTTTTGCTTTGGTGATAATTTTATCCGCAACAAATCTTCTTTTTTCATTTGATGGCGCGTTACTAAATTCATTCAGTAGGTCGTTGTAAACTCGATCATTTCCCTTAGGTGTTTCAAGTTGTCCCCATAAGAACAGCGGTACAATTAATATTAAATAAGTGATGATGTATTTATATCGTTCCATACCTCGCAATTAATGAATCGTATTTTTTCTTTAAAAAGTCGTAAATCGTCATTTCGTATAAACGTTGTTCTGATCTGAACATCCGATTGATGCTCATGTGGATATAGCTGGCCATCAAATCCGTTATGGGTACATCAAGTTGGTTTTTCGCTTTAAGCGCTTGTATGGCCTGTACAGCCTTTGTAATTTCATGCGCGATTTGTTCTTTTTCATTTTTATTGGTCAGCAGCTGTGATTCAAGATTTTTATATTTAATATTTAACTTTTTGTTGATCACTTTGTCTACCCCAAACTCTGCTCTAAATGATGCTTGCTGCCTAGCTATGAAGTTGCCCTCTGCCTCTTGATCAAGCTCAAAAGATTTAATCAAAAATTCAATCCAAGAAAAGCAATCACAAAACCTATCTATTTCTGAGGAGTTGTTCCGTATGATTTCAACAGCTTGCAGACTGTCCCACCAAAAAATATACTCAGACAGCTCCATACTTACTTGCCCGTATCGCTCTAGCTCCCGCTGGTAGCTATTTAAAGTTAGGTTCCATATAAGACCTTCTGCCAGATGTTGGTTGAACAGCGATCGGAATTCTTGAAGTATCAGGGAGGTATCAAGTATGTTTTTTAATTTCAAGCGTACTCTCAGGTGTGGATATGGGTCTGAATAGCGTAGGTAAAACCATTGTAAGATAGTTCCATCTTTTATGACCTGTTGACAAAATGGTTCAATAATCCTGATTAAAAGATCATCTGCAGTCTGGGGCCCGCAATAAATGTGATAATAGATCCACTCATCCCCAACAAAGAATTGTCGCTGTACCATATCGCTAGTTTCCTGTAAAATCATGTTCATTGTTGACTATTTTGTTTAAATACCTGCACTGCACCTATGGATTCTGATACTGGCAGAGTATCGCTGATGGAGGGAATGTTCTGAGAGAATTTAGTCAGTCGCTCCTGATTGTAAAGGGAAAAGATGAATTCGTTGGCATAAGTATTTCCCTGAGCATCTTTAATTGGACTTCCTTTGTCATAAAATAAATATTCTTGGATATGAAAAGATTTTTTGGTCTTCACGGCATCAAGTAACATTTGCAATCCATCGATATGGGTCATTTTAACCAATAACTGATTATCTCCTTCGATCAATTGAACATATAATGGGATCTTCTTTTCTATGCGCCAGGCAAGCACAGCTGTTAAGATGTCTGCGCTTTCCATCAGCGTCTTGAAGTCCGCTGTTTTAATGGTCCAAGTGGCTTTGGCCAATATGATGTTCTTGAACCTGACTCTTGGCAGAAAATCTGCAGAGTGATAGATATTGTTCCATGAAAAGCCAACATAATCTTGCTCTTTTTGCGACTGAAGGTCACAAAGAAATCTGTATAAAGGCAGGGTGCTACCTTGGTAATTATGTGCATTCCCCAATCGTGGAAGGACAACTTTATTCCATTTTTTTGAGCGCAGCACCAACCTGTTTTCTTTAAGCGAAATCATTAAGTCAGAAATATTGAGTTGATGATTTGCGGGTAAATGCGATTGGCTCAAATAAGGAATTTCAAAACTTCTAAATGTTGGACGTTGAAGAATATTTCCAGCTTTTAAATGCGGTAGATGATTGATTTCTGCTAAGATTGCGTCGGGATTCATTTGTTGTTCCATTAAGGAAATCTTTTCGACCTGTTCCAACAATCCTTTGTTTTTTTGAGCAAATCTCCCCAGTAGGTTTACCGCACTTGTACCCGAGAAGCCTCGTAGGAATAGCGCCGAATCATATAGCTCTATCATACTTGAGAATGTATCTGGTAAGGGCAGATCCTGTTCTGGAAATTGCTCAAAATCTTTGGATGATAATTGTATTTCGTAGTCATTTCGCCCCAACGCGAGATGCAGTTTCAATTGCATCATCATATCCAATTTCGACCATTTGACGCGAATTGCAGAATTTTGACTGAAGTCAGCACCTCTTAACTCGTCCAAAAAGCCTTGACTGTCCCGAATATGTTCGCCGTATCCAATACCAGATTCTGTATCCAATACTAATCCCAATTGAACCTCTTTTGTACCATACCTTTCTAAAAATTCTTTTTTGAATTGATCAAGCACATTATTTTTTGTTCTAACTGTCGTACGGGATAAATAGTTAAACACTTCAATTAGCTCTTTCTTGAACGAATCCGCCAGTTGATTGCTATTTGTTTTTACTTCTAATTCAGTATGAAATATGCTTCTGCCTTGGTGATCCAATCCCATTTTTTTGATTTTCCCCTCCACACACTGAAACAGATTGATGACCTCAGAGTTCGATTGATTAATCTTTTCAATCTTCCTCCACAAAGGAAGAAGTGTTTCCTGGACGATTTCATTATCATGGTATTTATTGATGATCTGGCTTAGAGCGTCGGCGCCGATCGTACCCAAAGCTATATCTGGAATCAACAATTGGTGGTCCTGCAATTGTTGAATAAATGCTGCAACATCGTTTTTGTCATAGTTTTCGCCGGTGAGGATCTGAGTTAAGTTGCTCAAGCTTATTCCTTTTTTAGATTTCTCTATCACCAATCCTAAGGCTTCAGAACATTTGATGCCTTCGAGGGAGTATGATCGGGCTTCATTTTCGGCCATGTGTTCAACATACCTGTAATGATCGTAGACTTTATAAAGACTGTCGTTAGGTGTGTATCTCAACTGTTCAACCAATGCAGGGTTCTGAGACAGTTGCTGGATCATGTTAGCCATAAGGCTAAAATCTAAACGCGTATGTTTTTGATGCGAAGAGGGCGGTCCTATTATTATATGAGTATTCTCGGCGAATTCACCAGAAGAGCAACCTGCAAAAAGACCAAATGGTGTACAGCGGCTACTGATCCTTGTGAAATATTTCAGTAACGTATGTTGGAGGCGTTGAACTTGATCAGTCGATAAATCTGAATTCTTCCAGGCTTGCATACGTTTATATAAGAAAGGAGACGAGACATAAATGGACTGCTGAAAAAGTTCATCTTGTAACAGTTTATTCCAATCAGCTTTATCAAGCTCCTGTCCATCCATAAGCCGATCAAGCATCTCCAAGGGGTAAAGTGGAGTCCGCAAACAGTACTGATTGAGAAGTTGATATGTAGGGTTTGAAGAGTGCTTCAAAAGAGTTGGTTTTAGGTTTTTATATGAACTGTTTTTAATTGTCAAAATAAAGGTAGAAATTATCAGTTGCGGAATAAAAATTATCAACTGTTTTTTATGAATATGCTATCGATATTCATAAATACAGACTTTATCTACTTGTCAATAGGTGTTTTAACGCTATATCTTTAGCCTATCACAATGATAAATTTACAGATTACACACTATTACTATAAACATCAAAACAATCATAAGCATGTAGAATATTATCAAAAAGAAAGCAGTCCTTTACCAGGTAATAGGCGCTCACCGATTCGCTAAAACCAATTCAGATATTTTGATTGACCGTCTAATTGTATCTCTACAAGGTCCCGGCAGTTTGCCATCTGTATTGAAGAGTGTAAGCTAAGACACTTTAAACAGCCGTGATTACCGAAAAACGTATAGAGTAGGTACTACAATTAAATGTTAACATATGAAAATTTCAAAATATTGTCGAATATCCAAATGGATAACTGCATTTTTCGTCTTATTCGCGATTCAAATTCATGCTCAACAACAAAAATTTAGCAATGCCGATCGCTCATTCATCAAAAATGAACTTAGCATAGGAATGGCATCTTTTGTTGACGCTTTAAAACCTTATTATGAGGAGGGAATGAATGAGGAGGCCTTTGTGGAAAACCTCTTGGGTAGACAAGAGGTTAATGACATTCCTGCAGAAGGTAAAGCTCTTCTAAAAAAAGGATTCTATTATTTAGAAAAAGGGGTTGCATCAAAGGATATTATAGATACTGATCCTGGTAAAGAGATGGCGGCAGCAGTCATTTTTCTCCGTTTCAACTCAAATAAATCCGATAAGGATTTATTTGGACTAGATGAAAACGAATTCATTCAAAACAATTTATACAAGGATTCCAAAATGAAAAAGAAGTGCAGATGGTACCAGATTGGCTGTCATCTGCAAAATTTGTTCGATTTTTTGGATAGGAATTGGGATATCATAGTCCGAGTGGTAGTATTCCTAATAGAGATACTAGGGTAATTCATGCTCCTCTGAAAATTTTCAGAGGAGCTAAATTCAGCTATATGAAAAATATTAAAATTTTATTTGTCATTGGAAGTTCGTTTCTAGTTTGCTCGTGTACTTCTCTTTTGTTGATCGGTGTAGGTGCAAACCAGAAAAGGGTCAAGCCTATTCGATTGACCAATAACAGTAAGCAGGTAGTCTTTTTGCCGATGCATCATGTTGGTGTTAAATCATTTTACCAATCGGTATATACTTTAACTGACTCATTGGGTAAACAAGGTTATGAAGTTTTTTATGAAGGGACAGGTAAAAATCTAAAAACGCATCAAGATACAATTTATGAGAAAAAACTCAGAAAGCTTTTTGGGTTCGCTCTACCTAAGAATGGTTACTTGGATAGCGTTGAGCATAAATTACTGGGTCAGTTCAAGGTGCCAGAAAAATACATGAATCAACCCAAGGCCAATTTGTTGTATTCCATTAAGTCAAATCCTAAAAATGGGGATGTTAGTATACAGAAATTGATTGAAGAATATGAAAATAAATACAAAGAAATCGAATTAGACTCTTGCGATTTGATCACACCACTTTCTGAAGAGTATAGTTGCAAATCTAAAAGCGAAGATTTGAAAAAAGCACGGAAAATATTTAATCAGGAATTTATTCTGCAATACAGAAACAAAAGCTTAGCAGAGCAAATTCATCATTCACAAAGCGATAAAATCATTATCGCTTTCGGTAAGAGACATATCTCCGGTACCATTGAAGTGCTGCGGCAGTTGGATTCTAGTTGGCATGAGGATTAAAAGTTGTGTCGACATTTTTTCTCAGATTTAAATATTACGAAACCAGTAAAAATTCAAAAGTTTTTGAATCAATCTTAATTACACAAATTATAATTTATAAACCATCGTTCGTATGAAAAAGCTATTTAGATTTCAAGCACTTATTGCATTGTTTTATATTTCTACCAACCTGTGCGCTCAAACAGGGGATATTGCTACCAATGCCCGTCTCTATCAACAATTGATAAAGGAGGACAGGGGAATACATGTAGAGGGTGCAGTTGAGTATTATTTTGCGCCCAGATTTTCCGTGGAACTGGCTTTCTCTCAAGCCTGGATGGAGCAAGATGAAACTGAAACAAATTATGAATTATTCGGATTGGGCCTGAGAGGAAACTACGCATTTGCTCAATCAGAAAATATCCAACTTGAGAGTATTTTTGGATTTTCTTTCCTGCAATATCCAGATGACTTTTTAAGCGAGGATAATCAAGGGTTGGGATTGGATTTTGGAATCCAGGTACTTTTTCGGAGACAGAAAAAATTCAATTACGGATTTAGAATGCTTACTACCTATAATCACATTGCACCTGGAGGAATTTTGAACGGCGGAGTGTTCGCAAGTTTAAGGTTATGAAAAGCTGTCTCTTTGGATTGTTGGCGATCCTGTGTTCACAATTGGTGATTGCTCAAGCAAATGAAGCTTATTTGGTCACTCGATCCACAGCTGGCAAAAGAAATTTTATCGCCGCAGATTTTAATCTTAAGGATAAATATTCTACCCATATTGGTATTGGAATCAAGCAAAATGATGTGATTCAGATTTATCATGTCAATGTGGGTGCTGCGCCTGGGGAAAGTGCCTTGCAAAAGGAAGATATGCTATCATTTATTTCTGACGCAATGGTTGAGTATTACACTATCTATAAAATCAAATTACCACATGGCGAGGCTGATAGGTTGAACCTTATTTTGAAAAAATGGGAGAAGAAATTCATTTTGTTTGATCATGATTTCCGTTTGGGAAATGGGCTTCAATTCTATTGTTCGGAATTTGTAAAATTAGTGTTGGAAGAGGTCAATCCGGTAAGGTTTGCTTACCTGCCTATTAGGAAGCCGCTGACTAATTTTTATGCCAATGCCCTGCGACGAAAAGAGTTGGTTTATATACCAGTTGATTTTTTCCTCAACATGAAGGATGTTGTTATGGTGCAAAATTTCAACAAACACAGATTTTAAAGGAGTTGCTTTATAGATATGCATAGTTCGTAACCACAAGTTGGTCGTCCATTTGTTTTGTTGCGCTTTCGCGAAAGCGACAACTAGAATAAACTGTTTTTACGCCTAAAAATTAGGGTGGAGACTTTAAGATCAAGAAAAGGAATCAACCCTAGTTTGATCTTTAATCGCTAAAATCATTATTATGAAATATTCACTAACAGTAGCCGTACTGGTCTACCTGATTGGTTTGGTATGTTTAGGTCAAACTGAATTTGACGCTACATTGCATACCAATTATCAATTTGTTGAAGAAGACGCTGGTTATAATTTTGAAGGCTCTATTTCCTACCATATCAATCAGCAAGTTGCTCTAGGTGCTTATGCCGCTTACGCACAGATTTATTCGCCAATTCTTGAAAATAACTATGATTTGAACAAAGGTGGCCTTCAATTGACCTATAGATTCAACCGGGATTCTAATCTACGGGTGGAATCGGTGATTGGTATTTGTTGGGTGGCTTTTGATGACCGATTACAACTAACAAAGGATGAAGGAGGCGGGTTAGATATAGGAGCTAGGCTGGCATGGCGAACCTTCAAGAAGGTAAATTTTGGAGCTCAAGTGATTAATACCTACACCCAAGTCTCACCTGGGGCTATCACAACAGCAGGACTCTTCTTGCGCTACGAACTCAAATAATACCATAGCCTTATGAATAATTACATCGTTCGTAGCGTGTTGAGCGGATTTATCCTGTTTGAGGTGTTTGGCTTCCTCTGGATAAATGATGCCAAGGCAGAAACTCCCGTAAATCTCAAGTTTGGACTCTACTCTGATTGCCTGAGACGTGGAGGTATTTGTAGTTTTAGGATTTCCGAGGATTCTGAGCAGGCTAACGCGTTTGCTAAATACAAGGATGGTGGTACACTGGTACTAAGGCTTAGTGCCAAAACCCATGGCTTGCAAGGCGAATTAGAATATTCCGCAAAACAGGATTCTGACTCCAAATCCACTCACTTTTGGCTAAAAGAGTCTTTGGTCATAGATGCCCTGACAAGTTCCAGGCTTAAAATATCCGATAAGCCTGTGGAGATACCCGCTGGAAAATATTCAGTGGTCCGTGTAGCAAATGAGTGTTTTATCCAATTCAAAACTTTTGTGTTATGAAGTCGCTAAAGCTAATACTGATATTGATGGGTTGTATGATTGTAATGCCTTCAGCCTTTGCGGCTGAAAGTCCAGTTGATGAGGATGTCAATAAGGTAATTGCGTCGCTGATGGATGAGGTACAGGGTATACAACTGAAATTCCATCTCAAAAGAAAACCTTTATCTATAAAAAGAATTCGGCTAGAGCAAGCTTTAAGCTATAATCTGGCGGCCATTGAAAAGATTGACGTTTTATGGCAGCTCAACTACATTAAAAAGAACCTTCATCAATTGTTTGTGGATGAGCAATCTGAAATTAGCAAAGTAAGATATTTAAAAGGACTTCAAATTATCAAAATTTTGTATGAGAAGTCATTGACGCTGGATCATCATTTTGCCTCGGTAAGCACTTTTCACGAGATCAATAAACTGAGCAACCCCAACCAATATCCAGAATTCGTAAAAATGAAGGAAGAATTGGTGCAAAATCAGGATAAAAAATCTGGTTTTCAACTCAAGGGAATTTTAGGGAACAACCTTTATACGTCTGTGGTGCATTCTCTGGTTTCGCTTTTTCATCAACCTGGATCTGATAAAAGGGAAAAACAGGTTTTACTGGATGAGGTGGAATGCATTCTAGATTTTACTTTAAGAATGCATCAAGACTTAAATACCATTTATTTTGAGACTGCTTTCCTGCAAAAAAGCAATGATAATATTTTAATTGAATTACAACAGTTGTTTACTGATTATACAAAGCCGATTGATTACCCGTGGCCATTAAAGGAATGCCGGAAAACTGACGATTGGGAAAATGTCAGGGATCATTTGGGTCAGTATTTAGAACGTATGGATAGGGCATTGAGAGATCCAGACCAACAATATAAAGCCCACAAAATGCAGATTGATTTGGAATTCCCTATTGATCGTCTGTTACAATTTATCTCACTTTACAACGCACATATTGATCAAAGTGCAAAGTTCTATGAAAAATTTTCGATTATGTTGAACAGCTATGAAAATGAAGAACAATGTGCTACCAAAATCCCCATGGAATATGCCAAGATCAAAGAGAACGTTAGTATAAGTATCGAGAAGTTTAATAATGCGTACCGTCCAGTAGAAATTAATGGTAGCAAAATGAAACAGATTTTATACGGAATTAATGAGTATGATTGATAGAAGCATACCAGTCTGATTGATTGTTGTATAAGTTCTGCCTTTCCCAGTGATGTAGTTTCACCAACGGATGAGAAAACATGTAGTATATATTAGCTGCCAATTGGGGAATCTAATCGGTATTTCACGTGGCAGGGCAATCTACTTTAGAGTTTGTTTCAGATCCTGAGGGAAGTCTTGATGGTGCCGTAGAGGGCGTTAAAAATATTCCAAATATTAACTTAGAAAAACATGGGAATCACATTAAAAAGCGGAATGCTCTGATTTTTCAAAATGACTGTACTCCTTGCTATGCCTTTACCTTGGAGGTCTGCAAGAGTTTTTTACTTTGAGAAAATCTCTAAGTCAAGCCGCTGCTACAGGGGTTTCACATTCCTAAATTTTAATTATTATTTGCTGAAAAAAATGTCCGCGTCACTCCGTACGCAATGATAAATTTGTAGGAGTTGCGTAAAAATTCTGATAAATTTGGACCAAAACATCAAGCTTTATGGGTATTAATATTTCAAAATTCAATTTTTAATGCAATTGATAATGTTGTCAGAAGGACAAATGATCCTATTGAATTCGATAAAGCTTTTATGTTTAGGTGGTAATAAATAATATTTTATGCCTCTGAAAAAGCAGATGTATTGCCATCAGTTAAACATTTTTCACAATTATATGATTGATTCAGTTAACCTAGGTCATAAATATGCGATACGTTCTTATCAGGACGATATCTATCTACCTTTGGATATTTTAGCAGAAGATTTTTTCAAGAAATCCGTCAATGAAGTAATTACTATAAAATATTATAGTAGAAATGCAAGTTTCGTTGAACTTTCAGTAGATAAAGATAGCCGTGTTATATATAATATATCGTTCATAACAATCAAAGATGCTATAGTTGATAATTTTGAATTTTTAAATAATCTGACGTCCTATGGAAGAGAAAGGGAATTGATTAGATTGAATTGTAATTTTGATTATGATAATCATAATTACACTAAGGTAGATAATGAAGAGTTATCATTTATTCGTATGAATGAAACTTCTATTGCGATTGTTTTTGGCTACTTAGGACAGCCTAGTTTTTACTCACAAAATGAATTCAATAATGGGGTGGACTATTTAATCGATAGTAACGGAAGTATTGTTGGATTAATAATTGAATTTAAGAGTTCTGATTATATTACTAGTTTGGATGTTAATTAATTGATCCTATCGTACTCATCGCTAGTAGAAAGTTAACAACCTCAATGTAAAGGACGTGATTATAATTTAATTAGAATTGAAAATAATTTTAATCCGACAACTGTTACAGATGAATAAAATGAAAGTCCTTCATCTATTCTTAGTATTCTCTCAAGCATGAAAAAATACGAAGTCTAAAGAGCATTCTAGACTTAAGACTTTAAATTTTTCAAAATGAGAAACTATTTTTTTAAAATAATTAAAATACCGACCACAATTGCAGGAAATATAAAACAGCCAATTAAAGCAATAATACTATGTTGAACATCTTCGAATCGAGTATTTAAGTATTTCAGCATTAGCAAAGTGAAAATTATGAAGAAAATTACATGGTTTTTTGAAAAATAATTACCCTTGTTTAAACTCATATGATGTTGGATTAATAGGTATGAATATAAGCTCCACATTTTTTTTTCTCTTTTTTTGTGTAAATCGACTTGGTTTTACAACTCTAGTATTATCAGTTTTCACTTCAGGTCTTTCTCTATAATTAATCCCTTCTATATCAATCGATTTTATAAAATCTAAATAGCCTTGTTCTCCTAATTGTGCTTTAAGTTCATCTGATTTAACGATTGTGTAGCTTTATCACCTTCACTTATTAGTTTTCGAACTGTCTTTTTATAATTTAATTTCGTTATTTTACTATCCGAGAACTCTGATAAAAAGCCAAATATTAAATCCACACTTATCTCCATTCCATCTCCTTTATTTCTTACCCCATCATGCTCTATCGAAAAACCTATAACTGAGAGTTCGTCTGGAGTTATATCTATGCATGTACTTGCTAGAGTGGAATTTAATTTTCCAATATCCAGTTTTCCTATATAGGCATCTGCTAAATCAATGCTTAAAAATGATTCAATTGCTATCGCTTCCATATCAAAATCTCTCAAATCCTGTTTAACAAAAACGCCGTCAATCAATTCTATTCTTGAATTAATAGCCTGTTGAGATAAAAATTGCTTAGTTAATTCTCTTCTAAGTTCAACCGCCATCTGACCTTTACCAATGACAGTTCCACCAGTTACCGTATACAATAGCCACTTCTCTTATAGTTGTTTAGCTCTAATACAATTCTGCCTATCTAATTTAGAGCTCATTGTAAGTGCCACAGCTATTTCAGGAAATCGTAAAAGGCCAATTACAATACAAGGTGGGCAAAGGAGGCCTTAGGGATCACTACCAAATATCGGCATATTATTAGCGAATGAATATGGTGATTCCTCAGGCAATAATTTGGCTTTCGGATCCATTTCAACCATCTACCGAGCCTTGGATCATCACTTCTCCATGAAGATGAAAAATGTTTAACTTCACCTTTAAACTTTCTCACGCTCAAATCTATTAAACTCATAGCGATACGCGTCGCTATCCACCGATCCATGTCTATCATTCAACAGCATCCCATAAGAAGAGTACCTGATCTATTTAAAAGAACGATTTTACCGCTTTCGCGAAAGCTTAAAAATACAAGCTATACAAGAATGATCTAGTTTTTTATTAGTAAAAAAGCAAAAGCTTGCGCAAAAAAAAACCGCCTATTAAAGGTAGCTTCTCTCATTCCTTTCACTCTTACATGGTCACCTAGTACAACTCGGCGCCAGCGTGGGCCTGAGGCTTCAGAATTCTTACTCTGGCGTGCAAGCCCAGTGCAACTAGGCGCCAGCTGGGAGCGTGGTTGGAGTATTTCATAATTCAAAATCAAAAACGACTTCATTTGGACCTCCATCTCTTCCTGAGAAAAAAGTGAAAGTTTTATTATCTAAACAAACAAACTCAACAATGAATTTAAATAAGTCTCGTTCTGAGGTAGATCGTAATGAAATACTTGCCTCTTCAAGCAAATTATTTCTAAAATACAGTATCTGTTTAAGTTGTACGTTGTCGTAATTTGTTTTTGCAACGAGGGCTTCACAGCATCCACTTATGTCATCCTCATCAGACTTAGTCATAATCAGATTCTTATTTACCGAAAGATTCTGATCTATATTTTCACCAAAAAGTATAGATATTGTATCATTTTCAGTTTTTAAAAAGCATAATTCAACTTTTTCAATTGGGCTAACTTCTGACTTATTTTCAATATCCTGATCATTAATTCCACCCTTTTTACATGAAACGACTGCCAATAATAAAACTATAAGCAATAAAATGACTCTATTTCTCTTCCTGTATAGCATTAAAATAGTTTTTAATTTGTTCAATATCTTTCTTATCCTTTTTAATATCAAACTTTTGAAAATCAGTTCCTAATTCAGGTTAGGCTTAATTAGGCACGATGAAATATCTCCAATGAACACATTTCAATAGGAAACCTTAAAACTCAACATCGTAGATCAGCTCTGGAAAGATAATCACTGAAAGTGCTTTTTCGCACAAGCATTTTTTTAACAAAATCAGATATCATCAATTCCCCGCAGGAATACGATTATCACGCCCCCACCGACACCACCTTAATCTTAGCTTTGACCTCTTCGGCGAGTTCGCGAGCAGCGACTACATCATCGGCTACAATGGTCACATGGCCCATTTTTCTAAAGGGACGGGTTTCTTTTTTACCGTAAATATGCGGTGTTACGCCTGGCAAGGCTAAAATCTCCTCAATCCCCTCATAAAGTACTGGGCCGGTATGTCCTTCGGCACCAACCAGATTGACCATTACACTGCCTACCGTACTGTCTGTAGCGCCCAAAGGCAGGTTGCAAACACAACGTATGTGTTGTTCAAATTGGTCTGTATAGGCTCCCTCTATACTGTAATGTCCAGAATTATGGGGACGCGGTGCTACCTCGTTGACCAATAGTTCGCCAGTCTTGGTCAGGAACATTTCTACGGCCAGTAAACCTACGTGGTCATAGGCTTTGGAAACTTCCAGTGCCAGTGCTCGGGCTCGGTCAGAGATGTCCAGATTGATTCGGGCCGGGCAGATGACATATTCTACCTGGTTGGCCTCTGGATGAAATTCCATCTCTACCACCGGGTAAGTGGTCATCACACCACTGGCATTACGGGCCACAATCACAGCCAACTCCAGATCAAAGTCCACCATGTCTTCATAAATACATTCTTGGGCGGGTAAGTCTTCCAGGTCGGCGGCTGTTCTTATCACTTTTACTCCTTTGCCATCATAACCACCCTCGGCACTTTTCCAGATAAACGGATATTCACGATCGTGCTTGAGCTGAGGTTTTTCATACACTTCAAAAGCTGCGGTTGGAATGTCGTGGGATTGGTAAAATTTCTTTTGGATAGCCTTGTTTCTGATCGTACGCAATACGCGTGCACTGGGAGAAACAGCAACTCCTTTGTCTTCCAGGTCTTGTAGGGCTTGAACATTTATGTTTTCGATCTCGATGGTCAACACATCTACTTGTTCGCCAAATTCCATGACCGCCTCATAATCCATGATGTCCCCTTCAAAATAGACCGTACAGCCTTCAAAAGAAGGTGCCGTATCATCTTTGTCCATGACATACGTAGCTATGTCCCATTTGCGGGTGGTGTAGAGCATCATTTTGCCCAATTGGCCACCGCCCAAAATACCCAATGTAAAATCTGATGAAAATTGTGATTGTCCCATGACCCAAAAATAGGGGCTTGAGTTGAATTATATGTTGCAGCCCTCTTAAAAAGTTGTGCCTTTTTTCAGGCGAGTTGGCTGCATTGCGCCTCGTGTTCATATCCCGTATCTTTGCACCAAATCCTATAGCGGTGATCCAATTACACGATCTGTATTTCAAACCATTTTTAAGCACCCAGGAAATCAGCGATGCGGTCGATAACCTGGCCTACCAGCTCAACCGTGACCTGGCCGATAAACGCCCGGTTTTTATTGGGATACTCAACGGGAGCTATATGGTGCTGGCTGATCTTACGCGTAAGTTTCATCATGACTGCGAGGTCGGCTTCCTGACGGCCAAAAGTTATGAAGGTACCCAATCCACTGGCGAGGTGCGCATAGATGATTCGTTGGACATCGATCTACAGGGACGCACGGTCGTGGTGGTGGAAGATATTGTGGATACTGGATTGACGGTGGTATCGCTTTCGCGAAAGCTACAACAACATCAGCCCAAGGAATTGTTGATTGCCACCTTGTTTATGAAACCAGATGTGTACCAGCAGGAGCAGCGCATCGATTATGTGGGCAAGAATATCGAAAACAAATTTGTCGTGGGATACGGCATGGATTATAACAACCTCGGGCGCAACCTGCCCGAACTTTACGTACAAACTGAACGCATGAAAAACATCGTTTTATTCGGTCCTCCGGGAGCGGGAAAAGGAACCCAGGCCCAACGCCTCAAGGAAAAATACGGACTCGTACATATCTCTACGGGTGATGTATTCCGCTATAACATTAAAAATGAGACCGAACTCGGTGCATTGGCCAAATCTTATATGGATAAAGGTAATTTAGTGCCAGATGAGGTCACCATTAAAATGTTGAAGGCTGAAGTCGAAAACCATCCCGATGCCGCTGGATTTATTTTTGACGGATTCCCACGTACCGATGCCCAGGCCAAAGCATTGGACGATTTGCTCGCTTCAAAAGATACCGAGGTTGCCGGAATGGTCGCCCTTGAAGTAGATGACGAGATCTTGGTGGAACGACTCCTGGCCAGAGGTAAGGACAGTGGCCGTGCCGATGACGCGAATGAAGAAGTCATACGCGAGCGTATCAAAGTGTATTATGATCAGACTGCACCTTTAAAAGATTATTATGCCGGACAAAACAAATACCGAGGTGTGAATGGGGTAGGCCAACTGGATGAAATTACAGAGCGATTGAGTGTAGAGTTTGATCAACTCTAGAGCATGCAGCATTGAGCATGTAGATGGGAGGAATAACCATCGGCTTTTCACTCCATTGCTCTAAATGATATCAGGCCTACTGCTGAACAGGTTGTTGCGTTTCACCCAAATTGCCGATTAAGCATCCTTATCAAATGATGGGCTAAAAAAAGAAATAATGACAGAAGGAAATTTTGTAGACTATACCAAGGTACACCTGGAATCCGGTCGCGGAGGAAAGGGGAGTACCCACCTTCACCGTGAGAAATATGTGGAAAAAGGTGGTCCGGATGGTGGTGATGGAGGTCGTGGTGGTCACATTATTTTAAAAGGCAACCAAAATCTTTGGACACTTTACCATTTTAAATATAAAAGACATTTCAAAGCTGCTCAAGGAGGAAACGGAGCCAAACAGCGACGTACCGGAGAGGATGGAGAGGATATCTATATCGAACTACCTTTAGGAACGGTGGTGCGTAATTCTGATACCGGGGAAGTCATCCATGAGGTCATGGAACACGATGAGGAATTCGTTGTAGCCCAAGGAGGTATGGGCGGAAGAGGAAACTGGCATTTTAAAAGTGCTACCCGTCAAACACCGCGATATGCACAACCAGGTACTGAAGGAGAAGCCCTAGATGTAACTTTTGAACTCAAAGTGCTGGCCGATGTCGGATTAGTAGGTTTTCCCAATGCAGGTAAATCCACTTTATTATCGGTGTTGACCGCAGCCAAACCCAAGATTGCCAACTATGAGTTCACAACACTGAAACCTAATCTGGGTATTGTGGAATATCGCGACTTCAAAACTTTTGTCATGGCTGATATCCCAGGTCTGATTGAAGGCGCAGCCGAAGGAAAAGGATTAGGTCATCGGTTTTTAAGACATATCGAGCGCAATTCGACCCTGTTGTTCCTGATCCCTGCAGATGCTGATGATATCAATGCGGAGTATGAAATATTGGTCAACGAACTCAAAAAATACAACCCTGAAATGTTGGACAAGGAGCGCTTTATTGCTATTTCTAAGTCCGACATGTTGGATAGCGAACTCATGCAGCAGATGAAGGAAGCATTAGATGAAGAGGGAGCCTTTAATGGTGCGCCCTATATGTTTATTTCTTCCATCTCCCAGTTCCAATTGACTGAACTCAAGGACCGACTTTGGTCGATGTTGAATGATTAAATTCTTGGGGAATTTCTCGATGAAATAAGAACGATCACGACTGTGGGTGGTTTTTTTTCATTTTTAGTCCAGTTCTTTATATGTTTGGCATCAACCCAAGACCAACCATATGAATTCGATTAGTTATTATCCGCCTAGTCCAGCGCAAGTTCCACAACGATTTACCAAATTACCTAGCAGTTATAAAATCAAAGCTACGCTGGCTATTGCAGCAGTTATTTTGTTTTTTATGCTTTATGCTGCTTTGGTGACGGCTATGGTATGGTTACTGTATCAAGCGGTGATGTACCCAATCGTATCTATTAACAAGCTCACCATATTGTTAAAAATAGGAGCGGTAGCGGGAGCAGGAATGTTACTTGCTTTCACACTTAAGTTTATCTTCAAGCTCAAAAACATTCAACCAGATAACCGGATTCGGATTGACCTGGACAAGAATCCTGTGCTGAAGGAATTTGTGATGGAGGTGTGTCGGGAAACCGGAGCCCCAAAACCCAAACACGTCTTTGTTGATCCTGATGTAAATGCCTATGTGTCATATTCCAATCTATGGATGAGCCTGATTTTTCCAACCCGTAAGAATCTTACCATCGGACTAGGTTTGGTAGCCTGCCTGAATTTAACCGAATTCAAAGCGGTGATTGCCCATGAATTTGGCCACTTTGCCCAACGCAGTATGCGTATCGGTAGTTATATCATATCAGCCAATACCATCATTCACGATATGATCTATTCCAGGGATTCCTGGGACAATGCGTTGGATAATTGGCGACGTGCGGACCTCAGATTGGCTGTTGCTGCATGGGTGATCACTCCTGTGATCTGGATCATTCGTCAGATCTTGGCCTTGTTCTATCAATTCTTAAACCTGGTGTATTCTTCTTTGAGTCGCGAGATGGAATTTAATGCAGACAAAGTAGCCATCAGTACCACTGGAAGCGAGGCCATCATTTCTTCTCTGTGGAAATTGGATCATGGCGCTGAATGTTGGAATGCTACCTTGAATCACGCCTACCTCGCTGGGCAGAAGGGAATGGGTGTGGATAATGTCTATCACCACAATGATATCGCTTTCTCGAAAAAGAAGGCTCTAATCACAGAATCACTTTCCCAAATGCCACTGGACGAAAGAGGTGGTAAACTATACTTCAGCACGTCTGAGCACTCAAAAGTCGGTATGTACGCCAGCCATCCGCCAAATGATCTTAGAGAGACCAATGCTAAAACACCTTACGTAGAATGTGAATTGGATGAGAGGTCAGCCTGGGAATTATTTGCTGAAAAGGAAAAGATCCAGAAGCAATTGACCACTTTGGTATATGAAAAGTACCTGAATAATACCATCAAAGATCCTGTATCAGCAGATGCTTTTCAGTCATTTATAACCACAGAAAACGCTGGGGCAGAATTGTTAGAGGAATATCATGATGCTTTTGATGATCGGTTTGTATTTCCTCCTACCGAAGAAAAAATGCTTGACTTAGAGGTTGATCATCTAGATCTTAGCCAGCAGGTTTATGAATTAAAATCTCAACTCAAAACGATAATGTATCCCATCAATCAGCTAAAGGATCAATTATCTACCATCCAAGCCATGGCCAGTGGTCAAAGCAAACTCAAAACATTTGAGTATAATAATACCAGCTATCGTAAAAAAGACTTGCCCTTGGCTTACGAGGTGGTTCAAGCTGATCGCGAAGATAGACTGAACAATGATTTTAAGGATTGGGACTTGCGTTATTTTGGGACCCACTATCATTGGGCTAAAGCAAACGGTAAAGACCAGGAATTGCTAAAGAAATACGTTCAGCACGAGCGCATCACCAGTTTCTTTCAATCTGCAATCAAGGTTAGGGCTGATCTTATGCAGGAATTGGCTAAATTACAAGAGCAGGGAGAAGTGACAGAAGCCGTGCTTAATTTATACGCCGATCGGGTAGGGAGAAGCTTTTCTTCACTCAACGCTGATCTAGCCAGATTTACAGCAGAAGATTTTGTCCCTATACCAAACATTGACAGTATTGATGACCTTAAGGAATCTATTGTAACAGGCGGAGCCTTTTCAAACCCTGGTCGAAGCATGTTCCAATCTGGTAAATTTGATCAACTCATGCACGAACTTGAAATGGCAATCAACCATTTGCAACGTATCGATAAACGCAGTATGGCCAGTATTCTTCAATTCCATGAGGAATTAAAGAAGAGCTGAGCATTCAGCCATGGGATTAGTCTTTGTTAGTCAAAGCTTCAGGTAATAAATTCGATGTCCTTCAATGGGTAACCAAATAGTAGAATTAAACCCCAAATTGTCTAAAATGATGGTCCAGGTGCTTGTATTGCATGACGCCCCATTGTTCTTTTGTAAATGAACCGAATACCGGATGTGGTCGTCTATTAGTGTTGTCTCGATCGTACCAGAGTTCCTGCATCCACTGGTCCAACTTTTCTTTTTCACTTTCAAAATCCTTCTTTTTATCTACGACAAAACTGGGAACTGTTGGCGAATTTTTATGGTAGGGACGTGGACTGTACAGCATTTTCTTAAAAAAGAACTTGATCAGCCAGTTGGGTTTTAATTTCATTTTTTCTTTTCCCAGCGCAATCTGCAGTGGGTATTGGCAGTGCTTAAGCATTTGAGCAGCATCCATTTTACCCCATTGGGCCGTTGCATTGGGTCGCAAGATTTGCAATCTTTCCCGTAAATCTTCATAGGTGTGTTGGTCAAAAAAAGAGGGCATGGTCAGGTAGTTTTAATTAATCGTATAGCAGATATTTTTGTCTCATGAATAAATAATCTTTGATCCCAGCTTCCCAGGTAGCGCTAATTTCACCAGCGGTCATTCCGCTTTCGATCTGTTTTCTCAATTGTTCAGTACCGGCTAGCTTGGTAAAGAAGGAATTGAAAAAGTTGGTTTTAGTCGGCGCTTTCGCGAAAGCGTCCACTACAAAATCCAAAATCAATTTTTCTAACTTGGGGTGTTCCCTTAAATCCACACCATAACATTTTTTACCATTAAATTTTGGCCTTTTTGCGCCAAGGTTTGGCGATGGTGTAAAAGCAAAACCATCGTACCGCACCAGCGAGGGCGAGCCGTATACCTGAAACTGCATGTCGGTGCCACGACCTACACTCACATCAGTGCCTTCAAAGAAGCAGAGGCTAGGGTACAAATTAATTGCCTGATCGTTGGGTAAATTAGGGGATGGCGGGATAGGAATGCTATATGGAGTTTGGTGATTGTAATTCTCGCATTTGATCACCTGTAATTCTGGTTGCAGACCACCTTCCAACCATTTTTCTCCCTTAATCATTTGGGCGTATTCTCCCATGGTCATACCATGTACCACAGGAACCGGGTGCATGCCTACAAAACTTTGGTGTTCTTTTTCCAGAATCGGCCCATCCACATAATGACCATTGGGATTGGGGCGATCCAAAACAATCACTTTTTTGCCGTATTGTGCCGCGGCTTCCATCACATAATGCAGGGTGGAGATATAAGTATAAAATCTAGCACCTACATCCTGAATATCAAACAGAATCACATCAACATCCTCCAATTGCTCTCTGGTGGGTTTTTTATTGTTACCGTACAGGGAGATGATGGCAAGACCAGTTTTCTCGTCCACGCCATCGCTTACTTTGGCTCCGGCATCGGCGGTTCCTCTAAAACCATGTTCCGGTGCAAATACCCTGCGGATATCCACCTTGTAGCTGAGTAATGTATCTACCAAATGCGTGAATCGCAATTGAGGACTTTTATTCCAGGAATCAAACCTGATGGTATCACCAGTTTGTACGACACTGGTTTGATTGCCTACGATGGCCACACGTTTACCCCTTAAATCAGCCACCCATTTTCCAATGAGATCGGCTGCCGGAACTGGTGTATTATTCTTGGTATCCAACACAATTTCATTGGCGCTGGCATACACTTGAGGGTCCCTGGAGCTTATCGTATGCGTATCCTGAACCCTTCCATTGGAATTGCAGGCTGTACAGCAACCAACACAGGCGATTATGGTATATTTGAACAGAGAAAAGGAAAATGTGAATCTAGAGTATTTCATTGCTAAAAGGGTACGTAGTAGTACGAACTATAAAAATAGCGTAAGTGCACCGATAATTAAAATCGCGATTGCTGCCATTGCCATTGGTGTAGTCGTGATGCTTATTGCGATTGCCACTGGTGTCGGTTTGCAAAAGAAAATCAAGGAAAAGGTCAGCGCCTTCAACGGCCATGTGGGAGTTTCCCTCTTTGATCGCAACAACTCGATTACTACCATTAAACCCATTTCTATTGACCAGGACTTTTATCCTGAATTTACGGCTGTTCCAGAAGTTACCCATATCCAGGCGGTAGCCACAAAAGGCGGGATGATCCGTACTTCAACCGATTTTGAAGGTATCATCTTTAAAGGTGTCGGTACAGATTATCGTTGGGAATATTTTGCCGACTTTATTATTGAGGGCCGTGTTCCCGAAATTAATCAGGAAGACATCGGTAAAGAAATTCTGATCTCAGATGAAATTGCTGCCAGGTTACAATTAAAGGTAGGAGACAAGGCGCCTACTTATTTTATGAAAGCTAATGGGCAAGAACCAACCGCCAAAGGATTTACCATAGCCGGTATTTACGACAGCGGTCTGGAAGAATACGATAGTAAATTTATCATAGGAGATATTAAAAATGTACAACGTATCAATCAATGGGCGCCTGATCAAGTGGGGAAATTTGAAATATTTATTGAAGATTTTGATGAATTAAATGCGGTCGGAGAGCGAATCCAAATGAATACACCCTCTAACATGAATGCGATGACCATCGAACAAGAGTTGCCAGCGATTTTCCAATGGTTGGCTTTGTTGGATGGTAATATTTTTGGAATTATTGGTATCATTCTTATCGTGGGAATCATCAATATGATTACCGCATTATTAGTATTGATTCTGGATCGTACCCATATGATAGGCGTACTTAAATCACTGGGTGCAGAAAACTGGATGGTCAGAAAAATATTCTTGTATAATGCGATGAACCTCGTATTCAAAGGTTTGCTTATTGGTAACCTTATCGGTCTGGGATTGATCGCTATTCAGTATTATTTGAGTCCGCTGACGCTGGACCCCCAATCCTACCAGGTTTCTCGTATGCCGGTCTATATCTCATGGTGGCATGTGGTATTGCTCAACGTGGGTACATTTATGGTCTGTTTACTGGCATTGATGGTGCCTTCTTTGATCGTGAGTCGCATCAGTCCAGTAAAGGCGATGAGGTTTGAGTAAAATTTTTGGGTTCTACCCATCCCGATTGCCTGCATCTTTAAGTCATGATCCCCAGTAGTATTTTTCGTTTATTTGGCTCTAGAATCTTTCTGATCCTGCTGGTCAATTTGATCGGTGGTTGAGTTAACAATTTGATATTATTCTTAAGCCAGTTAAATATTGGAGTTATAGATACACCACCATAGGAATTTAGTAATATGTGAGAGGTGTGGCTCTATCATATCTAGAGGATCAGCAAAATTGGTTAAGGCAACTAATATTCCATCCAGGTAAGGCTGGAGCTAGAGAGGCATATGAGTCGTACAATTTTCATTTGAAAATAATTATCCCATGACCACTCTCCTCAATGAAGGAAATAGAGTTGTTCAAGAAGTTGTAAGTGATTTTTAGAAGCGTCTTAAGATGACTAATATGGATATGAAAACCTTCATTAAAGACAACAAAAATGAATTTAAAGGTGGGTATGAATTTGGTCCAGACCACGCTGTTAGTGAAAGTGGTTGGTATGATGGACTGTAGGAGTCGGGTTAAGAGTACCTAGAAGCTATTACAGAGGACCCTCTCGCAATCGTGATTGGTGGTATGATTTATTTAATGACGCTGACCCTTGATACTAATGGTGCAATCAATGGTTTTGATACTGAATTATCAAACATTTCAGGTAAACGATCATTACTCCTTCATCAAGCTACTGACTTAGTGGGTCTAGATAATCAAAACGTACCATAATCTAATAAAATGCAAATATTTGGACTTCATATAACAATAGATCAATACAATGAAAATAAAGAAAAACCTTAAATTCCTTTCATCACTTGCATCGGTTAGCCTGCTACTACTGTATAGTTGTAACAATTGTCCAGTAGAAAAACAAGACATAAATTTTGGGTATTATCAATCAAATAGCGTCGAAGATGATTATATAAAACTTTTACCAGATAGTAATTACATTCATATTGTTAAAAGCGTTAATTACAAAAAATCTGGACGTTGGATTAAAGGCGAAAATTGTACAATTTATTTAGAACAGTTTAGTCAGGTCATAAATAAATTTGATACGACCATTATAGACTCTTCCAAAGTAGGTTCGCATAGTTTTTTTCTTACCACAGTAGGATTAGAAACACCTGAGATTTACGAGAGTTATGAGTATATTGGAAATGAAATGAAATAAAAGATAATTCTATGTATAGATTGCTATACTGCAGTTAGAAATATTTTATGATATATACTTTTCCCAGCTGGCGAGAGCGTCTCTTTCGTGTTTCAACAATAGTTGCTCCTTCTCCAGATCCCAATTACTTTAAACCGGACGTTTTTGCCTGTAATGATTATGATCCTTACGGGATGTTACTTAATAACAGGCATGGTAGTGTGGATTCTGACGTGTATCGTTATGGCTTCCAAGGTCAAGAACGTGATGATGAAGTGAATGGTGAAGGGAATAGTTATAATTATACCATTAGGATGCATGATCCTAGGTTGGGTAGATTTTTTGCGGTGGATCCTTTGGATGCTAAATATCTTTGGTATACACCATATCAGTTCAGCGGAAATAGACCTATCGATAAAATAGAGCTTGAAGGTTTTGAAACAGCAGAGCATGGGAGCAACGTAGATCCGTATGATCAAGGTGTTAAACCACCAGGTTATGGTGGGGCAACTTTTGATGTACCTTCTAATGCTGTTCAACTAAACGACTCAAATGGTACCACACTTGGGATAATAGCATATAATAGGTTATTTACTTGGGAAGACTCTGACAAACAAACTGGTTTTGTTGATTCAAACGGTAAACATCTTTTTTACTATCAAAGGGATAATGAACGAAAAAATGAAGATGATTGGTTAACATATAATATTTGGAAACTATCAAATGAATCAGGAGGTGATATATTAGATTTAGCTGCTAATCCAGTACAGCATGGTAAAGACACTTGGAATGCGTTAAAGAATATTCATATAAGCTCTACATTAGATGCTATTGAATCTATGGGTGATGAAGAAGCGCCAGCTTTTGGAACTGCCATGGTGTACGGCATGATGAGTCGAAACCCCAAAAGATCTTTATGGACCTTAGGGAAATTGGGTGATAGAATTAAAAATGCAAGACATCGCTTTAAGCTACATGGGGCTGAGTTTCCTGATATACCAAACGCTACTCAATATGTACAAAGAGCAGCTAACTTTCTTACTAATCCGCCTAAAGTAGCTAAGTTTAAGATTACTAAAAAAGGTGATATAAGAATTTGGGATCCAGATTCGGGTATATTTGGTTCGTATGACTCAACGGGAACACCTAAAACTTTTTTTAAACCTAATCCAAAAACAGCATCAAACCCTAGAGGACATTAATTTAATAGCAATCAAGAATATTGGGACGCTCAAGCAGAAAGAGAATTTTAACTATGAGTAAGGAAGAATATAAGTGCAGGTGTTGTGGTTTAAAATACACCGAGCCTACATGGTATGACAAAAATGATGCGTCATTTGATATTTGTATATGTTGTGGTGTTGAATTTGGTGTTCAAGACACACATATTAAAAGCGTTCGAGAATATCGACTAGATTGGTTGCAATCTGGCGCTGAATGGTTTGTTAGAGAAAGTATGCCTAAAGAATGGGAAGTTTTCGATCAATTAAAAAATATTGAATCAAAATGGTTTTAATAACTTAGAAAATTAAGAATACGCCAATCTAGCTTTAGTATCTCTAGTAATGGCATCGAGAGCGTATAAGATGTGTTTGTGGTCTTCTTCAGGGAACTTTTGTATAGTGATGACACGATTAGAAATATCTTCATCAATAAGCAGTTCAGTTTTACCTACGAGATAATCTAGGGAAATATTAAATATATCAGCCAGTGTAATGGCTACCCAGCTGGCGCGAGCGTATCGCTCGTGACCAAGAGTAAACAAGGAGTGCCAAATAAAAGGAAAGCTATTGATGGTTTTCCTTTTTTAAGGGAAAGAATATTAGATTTTAATCTTTTATCCCGATGGTATCGATATTGACTCAATTGCTTGTATTTTAAGCTTTCGCGAAAGCGGTAAAATCGTTCTTTTAAATAGATCAAGTACACTTTCTATGGGATGTTCTCAAATAATAATCCGATTGCAATAATTGATGTTGGCGGAGAATTTCCTCATCCATTTTGGATGATTCCTTACATAAGGAAGCATGTCACCTCTAGAGAAGCTGCAATAAGGAGAGCAGATTCAAAGGGTCTTGAAGGTAAAGTGAGAGAAAAATTCATGTGGAAAGTAGGGTGTAATGATGGGGCTCTTAGTGTTTACGATCCAGATGAGCTTCAAAAGTCCTAAAAGAATTGCTGAAAGAAGAATAAAGATGCTGAAAGAACAAATTATACAAGGTCATTGGTTGTCAAAATCATCGGATGGCTCGAGGTTTAACGCATTACCGAGACTAATAGGTGATGAATTTGTCAATAAAGATGACTATAAATCTATTTCCATCGATCGTAATAGAGTAGAGACCTCTGCTGAAATTGAAATTTATGGTAAAGAAATGAATGTCAGTTTTAATTATTATAATAAACTTAATTTAGGCGATACGTCTGTTGACAAATCAGAGTTTCTTCACGGTGCTGATATTTCAAAACCTTATAGTGATTCACAAAATCAATCAGGTTTCTTTGTGCAACTATTGTCAGGTAAAAGAACAGCTCTTTTAATAGATGTGATAACTAGTGAGAATTTGAAATTGATAATGGATGAATTTAATAAGAAAACAGGAGGTCACTGTAATCACAAAGCAGTTCCTTTTGTTAAGTTTACAAGAGAAATTAAACAACTTCACTGAGGTATGTCAAGTGCTTAGGGTAAATATCCAGCAGTATACAATGATGAGGAATTTTCTCAAGATAAAAAGGAAAAACTCAAATCAAGTTACGATCAACTTAGAAAAAAGTTTGAAAAGGATAGTAAAAAATAGCAAAAGTTGAGAAAAATTTATATCGAAGATGATTAAAATATGTTTTAGTACGATTATCATATTATTTATAATCAGTTGTAAATCTATCAATTGTAATGAAGAGAATTCAATTGAGGAAAATATTATTTCTTATAAATGCTCCTATCTAAAAAGACAAGATGAATATGTAATATTTTTAAATGATAACCTTTTTGTTTTTAGTCCTAAATCCTCTAAGGAAAGTATTCTTAATAGTTTAAAGGGTCAAGGAGGTTATGATCTACAGATAGAATACATATCAGGCTTTTTAGAGTATATAAAAGACAAGGATATATGCTTTGAACTTACCGAAGTAATTGAAATGGACTTACCTGATTATGATTTAGTGCCTTTGCCAGGAGAGGAAAACTATAAATATATAGGTAACGCTTCGAATCGTATTTTACCAGAAAATTGTAAATGAGATTTAACACCTTCTACCGGTGCAATTATTCTATTTACAAAGATCGTAGGTTATAAAACGGCCAAGCTTACATATATGCAGCAAACTAATCTTGATCATGATGATCCAGTATATATGGATAAATATACCATCAATGATTACAATTGAAAAAATCCTAGAGCCGTAGCGATTTTAGATTTTATTTTTAATGATCCTGAACCTCTTCTTGCAGGGGACACAAATAAAGGATAATTTTGTTTGAAAATTTCATTTTGCTTGTAATTTACAATTGGCTTTATTCAGTTTGCTTTTATCTAATAATTAGACTTTTATTTAAAAACATAGAGGATATCACACCTGGGGATAAGATTTTGAGTTTTACTATGGATTCAATGGCTTTTGAGAAAGATTTGGTTGTTGGAATACCTAATAAAATCAAGAAATACAAGAATATCAAAGTTATTTTTGAGGATGGAACTTTTATTGAGTGCTTGCCAGCTCATCCAATCTGGGTAAAAGGAAAAGGGTAGTTAGTATTCAGCCAAAGAGAAGCTCAAAAAGAGTTTAAATTTGATGTGAACATTATTGAAAGTAATGATGTTGTTCTCAAAAATATTGAAAGTGTTTTAACTGATTTACGAATAGTTGGAATAGTCGATATTAATTCTCAAGATATGAATGGTACAGCTAGAGCGAAAGAGGGTAGTACCAATAATAATAATGGTGAGTCACAAAATCATGATTCACAAAGTCAAGAAGCTAAAAATAATGGAGGATCATATGATTTTAAAAAACTTACTATATGAATTTTCTTCTAATGGAGATATTGACTTATTTATTTTATTGGAAAATGAAATTTTATCAATAAAAGATTTGAAGTTGTCTAGGAAAAAATATGGAGAGGATTTAACAATCTTTAAGCAATATGAACCAATAAAAAATAAGGTTGGGTCAATTATTGAAGAAATTAAAGTTGATTGGTACGAAAGAGATTTAAGAATAAAACTATCAGATGGTAGTTTTATAACATTATTTCGTTATTCTGAAAATGAATACATGCTAGATATTTTTGAAAAATCCGAAATTGATGAAGATTTTATTGATGCATTTGAAAATGATTCTGATAGCATATTTGAAGATTAAAACTAGCTAATGTCCTAAAATGGTACTTGTAGAAAATGATTAATAATATATGTTGAATATCAATAATTTATGAATCCGACGATCCACGTCGCGCGCGATTGCATCGCTATTGTTTTAATATGGCATTTGCAATGCAAATGAATAATATAGAGAAGTCTTTACAGCTATGTAAGAGCTTTTTTCCTCACCTCTTATCCTCGCCTGCTGGCGCTAGAATGATAGCTAGTGCTAGTTTGGCATTGGTACCGAGTATGAGTAATAAGAGTATTTAATAGAAGTTTTTGTAGCGATATAAGAGCGTTTTTTCCTCACCTCTTATCCTTTCCAAAGAAGAGGAAGATACTGTAGTGGGATGAAAAATATTTTGAGATAAAGTAAAAGTGAAGTTAGAGATGGCTTCCGTTTTATTTTTATTAGAGAGTTATTGATTTGATGACACAGACTACATGCGTTTTTCCATTTTTTTTACTTTTAGTGCTTTTTGCAGATGTAATCCCCTAATATATTGAGAAAGCTCTATAGGTTTTCCTTGATCAAAAATGGTGGATACTATCAGTTTGATGAGGTTATTATAAATAATGAGAGCTCTAACGAAAATAATGGAGGATAATTTCTAAATAAAATTATGATACTGAAAAGAATATTAAATTTTATATTAAAACTACTTTTTTTAGCTTGGACACTAATCTCTTTAAATTTAATATATTATTCTATAGAACAACCAAATGTTACTCATTCACAAAAATATAATGTAGCCTCGTTATTATGGTTTTTATTAATGTTTTTTTCGGGTTTGATAATCTTGTATCTAAATCTCAATTTTAAACAATTAAAAAAAATATTAATTATAATTTACTTAATTATAATTGCATTATTAGGATTTAGTCTTGTTTAAGCTCTATCAGTTTAAACATTTACAATATTGACAAGCCTTTACAGCAAAGTAGAGGCTTTTTTATACGCTAAATCGCCCTCAACTTAGCCGCTTTAAGAAGATTGTCTAGCGCATAGAGAATCCCATTTTTATTCTCGTTAGCTAAGCTTTCAATATCCTGCCATCGTTTAAGCATTGCAGGATCTTTAAGCAATTTACTATCCTTATTTTCTCCAAGTAGATAACCTACGGTGGTGTCTAATAAATTAGCCAGTTTTACCGCAGCTTCTATACTAGGCGTCATTTCTTCACGCTCATACTTTCCTGTTATATGTTGATGAACATCTACTTTTTTAGCAAGTTACCGCTCCCGAAGCGCAAAAAAAATCCCTTCTCGATGAGAAGGGATTGTCGTTGTGGGCGCGAAGAGGACCGAACGTTCAATGGGGTGCCCCAAGGCACGCCATTAGTGAGGGGCCAGGCGGTGCGTTGGCTGTTCGAATCCCGAAGCGCAAAAAAAATCCCTTCTCGATGAGAAGGGATTGTCGTTGTGGGCGCGAAGAGGACCGAACGTGTAATGGGGTGCCCCAAAGGCACGCCATTAGTGAGGGGCCAGGGGGTGCGTTGGCTGTTCGAATCCCGAAGCGCAAAAAAAATCCCTTCTCGATGAGAAGGGATTGTCGTTGTGGGCGCGAAGGGATTCGAACCCCTGACCCCTTGGGTGTAAACCAAGTGCTCTGAACCAACTGAGCTACGCGCCCGATATAATTTAAAGTCATTTTGACTTTTACTTATCCAGGAACTGATTCCTGTCTTAGCGGGTGCAAATATACTATGGATTTGTAAATGCGCAAACATAAATTGAAAATAAATCAAAATAATTAGCTTCCGTTATATCATAGCCGCTAAAGTTGCGTTAATCCACCAGTACCTCAAAAAGACATTGTGTTTTTTTGCAGTCAGATTTTTTATGAAACCATCCCTTAAAAATAAACTCATCAGCATCGGGAGGTGGCTAGGCATCGTATTGGGTGCCGGTTTCCTGCTGTTGGTTTTGTTCATCGGCACTGTGTATATAGGTTGGTGGGGTAAACTACCGGCCAAAAAAGAACTAAGCCAACTCTCCCTATACAAAGCTTCAGAAATCTACGATGCAAAAAATCGACTGATCGGTAAATTCTATATTGAAAATCGGCAGCCGGTGGCATTAGATAGCTTACCAGATCATCTTATGCAAGCTTTAATCGCAACAGAAGATGCCAGATTTTATAAGCACTCAGGTGTAGATTACCGCAGTATGGGCAGGGTGTTTTTTAAATCCCTTTTACTTCAAGATAAATCTGCTGGAGGGGGAAGTACTTTGACCCAACAATTGGCCAAAAACCTATTCGCGCGACAGAATCAAGGTGTTTTTACACTGCCGGTGGCCAAAACCAAGGAAATCATCATCGCTAATCGCTTAGAAGCAATCTATACCAAGCCGGAGATACTCGAATTATACCTCAATACGGTTCCATTTAGCGGGAACACCCATGGTATAGAGAGCGCTTCTCGTAAATTCTTTAACAAGCCAGCAAGTCAGCTCAGTCCTAGTGAAGCCGCTACTTTAATCGGAACGCTTAAAGCCACTTCTTATTATCATCCTAAGCAACATCCGCAGCGGGCCACGGAACGACGTAATTTGGTATTGTCCCAAATGGCTAAATACAACTATTTGACTGCCGATTCATTGAAACTGTTCCAAACCGATTCACTGCAATTGGATTATGCCAAATTTGATGAACAGTCGGGTATCGCCCCTTATTTTAGAGAGCGCTTGAGGCAAGAGCTACTTACCTGGTGCAAAGAAAACAGCACCGACGAGCATCCGCTGAACTTGTATACCAGCGGACTCAAAATTTACACGACGCTGGATAAGGATCTTCAAACTTATGCAGAACAGGCAACGACCGAGCATTTGAAAAATCTTCAACCACAGATGGAGGCAGAATATGGTGATCATGCTCCCTGGGGTGATACAGGCGCAGCTTATCTCCAGGCCATGAAAAAGTCTGACCGCTATCAAAAGTTAAAAACTAATTCCCTGGACCATCAGAGAATACTGGACTCTTTGTCTCAAACGCCTTCTGAATTAGTCGTCGAGGGCACGCCTTTATCAGTGACCGACAGTCTTAAGCACCGACTAAAAAGTATCAGCACAGGAAGTCTGGTTTTGGATAACAATGGCGCGGTCAAAGCCTACGTGGGAGGTGCTGATTTTAGCCAGGTCAAATATGACCACACCAACAGCAAGCGGCAAGTAGGTTCGACCTTTAAGCCTATAGTGTACACGGCTGGATTGGAAAAAGGGATGACGCCTTGTAGTTATATTTCGGCCAGAGAAGTGGCCTATGAAAATCACAAGGATTGGAGTCCGTCCAATTCAGGAGATATTGACGAGCGATACATGAACTATAGTTTAAAAGAAGCCTTGACCCATTCCATCAATACAATTTCAGTCAAGGTGCTGGAAAAAACAGGTATTGATGAGGTAGTATCGCTTTCGCGAAAGCTCAACATTAACAATGAAATTCCCAAAGTGCCATCTCTGGCCTTAGGTACCGCAGAGCTGAGTATTGCCGAAATGGCAGGAGCCTACACTGCATTTATCAACGATCAGCGGCCTGTCAAGCCTTACTACCTCCTCAAAATAACAGATGCTGATGACCATCTGATTGAGGAATGGAAAAAGCCCGAGGTAATGGAGCCTGCCTTTTCTGCTACTACACGACAGCAAATGATTGCAATGATGGAATCTGTGGTCGATCGTGGAACGGCTACCAGAATGAGATCAGTGTACGGCTTGCGTAATGATATCGCTGGAAAGACAGGAACAACCCAGTCCAATAAGGACGCCTGGTTTATGGCAGTGACTCCTCAACTGGTGGTGGCCACTTGGGTGGGCTTTGACGATCACCGCATTGGTTTTAAGTCTACCCGGGTAGGGCAAGGTGCTAACGCAGCTCTTCCCATTTCGGCCAAGCTTTTGCAAAAAATGAATGCTGATCCAGCTATGAAACCTTATACCAGTGCGCGTTTTCCACAGGCGAGTGACCAGGTGCTCAGTTCGCTGGAATGTGAACCTACCAAAAGGGATGGCTTTTTTAAACGCTTGTTTACTAATCCAGATAAGAAAAAGAAACGCAGATTCAAAGGCGGTTAATTACACCACTTCTGCAACGGTGAATGTGCTGCCGCCCACGTAGATCAAATCACGAGGACCAGCTGCCTTACTGGCTGCTTGAAGGGCTGATTGTACACTGCGGTAGGTATCTCCCTTGAGCCCATGTGATAGCGCCGCTTCGGATAATTTTTCGGCCTCCAAACCTCTGGGAATATCCGGTCGGCAGAAATAATACATCCCGTTACGAGGAAATAGGGGTAAGATCGCATCCAAATCTTTATCGTTGACCACACCCAATACCAAGTGTAATTGATGATAATCTTCCTCTTGCAATTGTCGCATGACTTGTTGTAGACCTTCTTTGTTGTGAGCGGTATCGCAAACCGTATTTGGCGCGTGGGAAAGCCATTGCCATCTGCCCATCAATCCGGTATTTTTGACAACACTGGACAATCCTTTTTCGATATGAGTTTCCTCAATTTCCCATCCATCATTTTTTAAGATTTCCAAGGTCACAAATGCTGTTCTGGCGTTATATTTTTGATAAGATCCCTTTAAATCAAGTGAATGAGGGTAGAAGGGAGCTGCTTCCGCGAAATGTATAGGTGCTTTTCGTTCATTGGCTATATGTTCAAAAACAGCTCTGGTTTCAGCTAAGCTTTCACCGATGACCACGGGTATTTCATCTTTGATAATGCCTGCTTTTTCTGCTGCAATGGCTTCCAGGCTATTGCCGAGCATATTCATATGGTCCCAACCTATATTGGTTATGACACTCAGGACAGGGGTAATAATATTGGTGCTGTCCAGGCGGCCGCCCAGGCCTACTTCTATGACGGCTATGTCCACCTCCTGAATAGCAAAATAGTCAAAGGCCATTCCGACCGTCATTTCAAAAAATGACAATTGTTGATGGATAAGAAATTCTTGGTGTTGGTCCACAAAATCGACCACATAATCGGTAGGGCATGGCTGACCGTTAACTTTGATTCTTTCTCTAAAATCTTTGAGGTGGGGGGAAGTGTACAGTCCTACTTTGTAACCTGCTTCCTGAAAAACAGAAGCCAGCATATGGCTGGTAGAACCTTTACCGTTTGTTCCAGCTACATGTATACTTTTGAACTGATGATGTGGATGTCCCAAATAAGCATCCAGGGCATAACTGTTATCGAGTTTGGTTTTGAAAGCAATCGTACCCGATCGTTGGTACATGGGGAGTTGGCGGTAGAGCCAGTCCAGGGTTTGTCGGTAATCCACTGTTATTCTCCCACCTTGAAATTGACTTCTACAAAACCTATCTGAATAGGTTTAGCTTGGGGTGCAGCACTAAATTTATAGGTTTTGGCACTTTTGACCGCTGCACGTTGAAGGCAGTCGGCCATGTTTGTAGAACCTTTGCTGACAGCTTTGGCATTGACGACATTACCGTTACGGTCTACCTGAATTTCTACAATCACACGTCCTGTCTCAAAACAATCTGGGGAGACACCTCGTCCGGCTACTTTTCCGCGTCCAGCGAGACCATAACCCTTACCTCCTGAACCGCTTCCTGGCGCACCATAGTAGGTATTGGCATAAGGATCCCCATTGATATCACCTTTGTTTCCAGGCCCGTCTCCAGGCCCTTCACCGGTATCTGTATCTCCATCAACGGTCTCTGCACCCGTAACACTATTTAAGGCATCTAAAACAGATGAACTGGGTTTCGGCTTTGGTTTTGGTTTTGCTTCCACAGGTTTGTCCACGGGTTTTGTAACTGGATCAGTGTTTTCTGGGTCTGATGGGACACTGGGTGCATCCGTATTGTCCTGCGTCACCACATTATCTACTTGTGGCGTTTCTTGGGTGACTGGTTCTGGATTGGATTCTGGGGTTACCTTGGTGGCTTTGGCTGGTTCTACGGGGCCCGATCCTACCGCCGTATTTCCAAAATTGATCGCGATACCACTTTCTTCAGGTGGTTCGATCACATTAATTAGGGAAACAAATCTGAAAATCAGTACCAATGTAATGATCAACAATACACTGACTGTGGCAGATATTTTCTGTTCTTTGGTTTTTAGGTATCCCATAAGGCTAATTATTACGCACCGCGAGGACAATTTGTACTTTATTCCTGTTGGCTATATCCATGACTTTGACTGAGTAGTCCACCGGTGCATTCTTATCTGATCGCAACATGATGGTCGGCTTATCTTTACCTTTCAATACATCCATGATCCGAGTTTCCAAATCTTCAATGGTAGCCTGCTGGTCATTGACATAATAATCTCCTTCTTCAGAAATGCTTACGGTAACTTTCCCAGTGGTAGAGGTCTTCCCTCCCGCACTAGGAAGTAAAAGATCCAGGGCCTCTGGGGTTATCGATGGTGATGTCAACAAAAAGAATACCAAAAGCAGGAAAACAATGTCAGTCATAGATGACATTGAAAATTCCGGACTTACCTTATTTCTTCCTCTTAGGTTCATATTTATGCGGGTTCGTTCAAGAGGTCAAGGAAGTCGACAGCATTGGCCTCCATCTGGTGTACTACTTTATCTGTTTTGACCACAAGGTGGTTGTATCCGATATAGGCAATGATTCCTACAATAAGCCCTGCTACGGTCGTTATCATTGCGGTATAAATACCTCCGGCCAGATTTCCCATATCAGCACTTCCGCCAGCTTGTGCGAGGGTTCTAAAAGCCAACACCATACCTATTACCGTTCCCAGGAAACCAATCATGGGAGCTGCACCGGCGATAGTGGCGAGGATACTCACGTTCTTTTCCAATTTATAAACTTCTAGCTTTCCGGCATTCTCGATGGCGCTATTAATGTCTTCCAGCGGAGATCCTATACGACTGATTCCTTTTTCAGTCAATCGGGCTACCGGTGAATCTTCTTTTGCACATAACATTCTGGCAGCATCAAGACGGCCATTAGAGACATTATCTTTGATTTGTAGCATAAAGTTACTATCAATCTTTGAACTAGATTTGATCTTCATCAGTCGCTCAAAATAAATGTAAAGCGCAACAAATAATAAAACCGCCAGGATGATGACGATAATAGTTCCAGAAGGCCCACCAGCCTTTATCAATCCGATCAGGGATTCTGATTCCTCGTTGACCAAGGGTTTGGACTGTTCTGCAGCCGCAGCTGTTTCTTGAAGAAGTAGGTTCATTTAAAAATCAATTAATTTCGTTGATAACGCAATTTATGGTGTTTTCATTGTTTAAAGTGGCTGAGCTGTAAAACTTATCAGACTTTCTATCATCAGCCTAACTTTTGATAGACTGTATATCAAGTTTACAAATAATACCAGACACAGGCCAAGCCGACCAGGGTCAATACTATCGTATAAGGAAGTGCCATTTTAACCATGCGGCCGTAGGAGAGATTGATAACTGGTGCCAATGCCGAGGTCAATAAAAACAAAAAGGCAGCTTGTCCATTGGGCGTCGCTACTGATGGAAGGTTTGTTCCCGTATTTATAGCAATGGCCAAGTGCTTATATTGTTCGCTTGTTATACGACCAGCTTCATAGGCCGCACTTACCTCATTAATATAAACGGTGGCCACAAAAACGTTATCCGAGATCATACTCAGAAATCCGTTGGCCAGATAGAAAATGGACGGTTGATTTGCAGGGTCCTGCTCGAGTGCCCATTCAATAATAGGCGCAAACAGATGTTGATCGTGAATCATAGCGACGATCACAAAAAAGACAACGAGCAGGCCGGTAAAAGGCAAAGCTTCTTCAAATGCCTTCCCTAGACTATGCTCATCGGTAATACCCATAAATGCTGTTTGAACGACAATCAAACCCAATCCTATAAAGCCGACTGGCGCAATATGAAGTGCTAGTCCGGCTATCAATAATACAGCGGAAATCGCTTGCACAACCAATCCGTATTTCTCCTTGGCAGTACGTTCTTTGTCACGCTTTACCATCCAACCTTCAATAATCTGGCGAACCACTGGTGGCATCTTTTCACCAAAGCCGAATATTTTAGTGGTTTCCAATAAAACGGTTGTCAATATTCCAGCAACCAATACGGGAAGAGTAATGACGGACATCACTGAGAAAAACTCAATAAAATCCCAATTCATTTTAGTCCCGATCAATAAGTTTTGTGGTTCACCGACGATCGTACAAACACCACCCAACGCGGTTCCTACCACACCATGCATTACCAAACTACGCAGAAAGGAGCGGAATTTCTCCAGGGTTTCACCGCTCAATTGCTTTCTATCGAGTGTATTGTCCCCATCCAAGTCCAAATCACTAGAATGTATTTTGTGGTAGACATTGTAAAAACCAAGCCCCACACTAATCAATACTGCCGTTACTGTAAGAGCATCCAGAAACGCAGAAAGGACTGCACTAATCACTACAAAAACAAGTGATAGCAATAATTTTGATTTGACCTTGGTAAAAAGTTTAACGAAAATGTACATCAACAAAGGCTTCATAAAATAAATCCCCGCTACCATAAAAACCAATAGCAAAATCACTTCTAGATTTTGGGCGACTTCTGCATACACACCACCTAGAACATGATTTCCGGCTTCATCCAAAACCGCTTCATGCGTTTCGTGGTCAATCTTGTACATGGGATGAGTAAGTCCCAGCGCAAGTACCTGGATGGCGAGTAAACCACCAGATTGTAATGGATAACACTTCAGCGCCATGGCCAAACAAAAAATGAATTCGCCAATAAAAATCCACCCCATTGTGGTACCACTCAAAGTGTAGTATCCTACCACATTAAACAATAAAAAGGCGATCATGGTGTATTTAAACCACTTGGGACTATTCCCTAAAAAATATTTCATTAAACAAGTTGTTTTAAGGCAATTTCAAATGCCGTTGAACTAATTTGTGTTTTTGAACTGTTGTTGTTGAAGGTATTTTGGATAGCATTTCTGATCGTCATGCTGGTGTCGTTGAAAATGGCTTCATCAGTCATTTGAACCCGACGTTCCATGAAATAAGCAAAAACCCTGGCCATACCGCAATTGGATATAAAATCAGGGATCAGACTTACTTTTTCATCCGTATGTTCCATAATGGATCCAAAAAAGATTTCTTTATCTGCAAAAGGAACATTGGCACCACAAGAAATTACTTCCAATCCAGAGGCTATCATGGTGTCTATCTGCTCCTGACTAATCAATCGAGAGGCTGCGCAAGGGGCAAAGATTTCTGTCTCCAATTTCCAGATACGTTCATTGATTTCCTGAAACGGAATCATATCCTTAGCTCTTAGCGCATTTCCATCTTTGTTGAGAAAAAGTTCGGTGATCTCTTCAAAGCTAAATCCATCTTTGTTGATCAATCCGCCAGCACGGTCAATGATGCCCACAATTTTGGCCCCCATTTGAGATAAATAAAAAGCAGCTGCGCTACCCACATTCCCAAAACCCTGTACAACGGCTCGTTTACCTTTGACATCTCCTCCGTAGATATCATAGTAGTGTTTAACCGCTTCGGCGACCCCAAATCCAGTAATCATATCGGCAACGGTATATTTTCTGGAAACGTCTGGGGAGAAGCTTGGATTCTCGATTACTTTGATCACCCCTTGACGCAATTGGCCTATGCGATTGATCTTATCTGCTTCGCTAGGTGAAAAATGCCCGTTAAAAACACCTTCCTGTGGATGCCAAACCCCACTTTCTTCAGTGATCGGAATAACTTCATGAATTTCGTCCACATTGAGGTCACCACCAGTTCCGTAATAACTTTTCAGTAGTGGAGAAACCGCTTTGTACCAGCGTTCTAAGACTCCTTTTTTACGCGGATCTTCTGGATCAAAATTAATACCTGATTTGGCTCCGCCTATGGCTGGGCCAGAGACAGTAAATTTGATCTCCATGGTTTTGGCCAGAGAAAGCACCTCATTTTTATCGAGACCACTGCGCATTCGCGTTCCCCCACCTGCAGCACCGCCACGTAAACTGTTAATCACTGTCCATCCCTCGGCATCAGTTTCTGGATCATTCCAGTGGAACACGATCTCGGGATCAGCATTTTCATAACGTTTAAGCAGTTCTTTCATAGCCTTAGGTTAGTTTGCACAAATATAACATTGTCGCCCCTGTAAAGCGAATTTTTTGGATTTTCTTAAGGGACTAAAACACGTCCACTGGAATGATCCTTTTGGGCACCAGTAACACTTGAGAGACAATTGTTAGCGTGTCGCAACCTCAATACGCCTAGCAGTCCAAAAATTAAGGCTTCTTTAAATTCTACCAATTCGGATTGGGGGATAACTAGCTGGTTGAGCCCCTTGGTTTGCAGTCGCTCCAGCAGAAACCTGTTGTAGGCGCCACCTCCGGTTACTAAAACAGTGCTTGAAACAGGCAGTACCTCATAAATCTGATCTGCAATATGCTCGATAAAGGTAGCCAGGGCATCTTGAGGTCGGTCTATGGTCTCCAAAATAGGGAACACAAACTCATTGACCCATTCCATCCCCAAGGATTTTGGGGCGGGAAGTTGATAGTACGGTAAATTGTTCAATTGTTCAATGCTGGGGGAGTGTGGGGTTCCCGCTTTCGCGAAAGCGCCACCTTTATCATACTCAGTCCCTAAACGGGATGCCAATTTATTCATGACTACGTTGACCGGACAAATGTCATAGGCGATTCGATTTCCCTCATGCTCATGACTCACATTGGCAAAGCCACCTAGATTCAAACAATAGTCATAATCGGCAAACAAAAGTTGATCGCCGATAGGTACCAAAGGAGCACCCTGTCCACCCAATTCTACATCGGCTGTTCTAAAATCACATACCACACGATATCCGGTAAGCTTGGCCAGTTCCTCCCTATTTCCAATTTGAAGCGTGTAACCCAGGTCTGGTCGGTGAAAGACCGTATGACCGTGCGAGCATATCGCTAATAACTCTGTGATCTGGTGTTGTTGGACAAAATAATTGATCTGTTCGGCCAAAAACTGTGTGTAGTTCTGATCCAGTTTCTCCACCTCGGCTTTAGACAACTTTACAGCCTGGGCCAAATCTCTCTTCCAGGTATCTGGATAAGGAATTGTCGTGGTTTGGTGCATCTGAAAGGTCCAGGTGTCTTTATAGACCAAACTAATGTGCGCTATATCAATGCCGTCCAGGGAAGTGCCTGACATGACTCCTAAAACGTTATAGTACTGATGATTCATCTAAAAAAGGTGTTGAAAATCGGAGCAAATAGCATTAGCTTTGCAAAATCGTAAAATAAACAAAACTAAAGAAGAAATACATGGATTTTGGTCTTACAGAAGAGCATTTGATGATCAGGGATGCCGCAAGGGATTTCGCTAGAACCGAATTATTGCCTGGTGTAATCGAAAGGGATACCCACCAAAAATTTCCTACAGAACAGGTGAAGAAAATGGGCGAACTAGGATTCCTGGGGATGATGGCTGATCCGCAGTATGGCGGTGGTGGAATGGATACCATCTCCTATGTGTTAGTCATGGAAGAGCTCTCCAAGATCGATGCTAGTGCCTCGGTAATCGTTTCTGTCAACAACAGTTTGGTGTGTTGGGGGCTGGATACTTATGGTACGGATGCCCAAAAAGAAAAGTACCTGACCAAATTGACTACCGGTGAATCTATCGGAGCTTTTTGTTTGTCTGAACCAGAAGCGGGTAGTGATGCGACTTCCCAAAAAACAACGGCTATAGATAAAGGTGACCACTACGTACTCAATGGAACTAAAAACTGGATCACAAATGGAGGTAGCGCAGATTTTTATTTGGTAATCGCCCAAACCGATAAGGAGAAAAAACACAAAGGCATCAATGCTTTTATCGTAGAAAAGAATTGGGATGGTTTTGAAGTGGGAGTGAAGGAAGACAAGCTGGGGATACGAGGAAGTGATACGCACTCCCTTATTTTTAATGATGTAAAAGTACCCAAGGAAAATCGCATAGGTGAAGATGGTTTTGGGTTTAAATTTGCCATGAAGACCCTTTCTGGTGGTCGGATAGGTATCGCCGCACAAGCCTTGGGTATTGCTTCAGGTGCATATGAATTGGCGAGGGATTATTCCAAAGTGCGTAAAGCCTTCGGGACTGAAATCTGCAACCACCAGGCGATCGCTTTTAAACTGGCAGATATGCATACCAATATCACTGCAGCTCGTCATATGGTGATGAAGAGTGCCTGGGATAAAGATCAGGGGCGCAATTATGACATGAGTGGAGCTATGGCAAAACTTTATGCCTCACAGGTGGCCATGGATGTTACCGTAGAAGCTGTTCAGGTACATGGTGGAAATGGATATGTCAAAGAATACCATGTTGAGCGTTTGATGCGTGATGCCAAGATTACTCAGATCTATGAAGGTACCAGCGAAATTCAAAAGATCGTGATATCCAGAGGATTATTGAAGGACTAAGACTTGAATTTTTATTTTGTCATCAACGGCTATGGGAACATAGCCGTTTTTTTATGTAACATTTTCGGGAAACGCTACCTTTGTTTCCTATGAAGATATTAGTCACAGGAGGATTAGGGTTTATAGGTTCGCATGTAGTTGTTGAACTTCAAGAACAGGGGTATGAAGTAATTGCCGTCGATAATTTGTCCAATACTTCAAAAGAAGTCGTGGACCAGATCGCATCCATCACCGGTGTACAACCAACTTTTGAAGAGTTGGATCTAAGGGAAAAAGAAAGTGTAGTCAATTTCTTTGATAGACATAACGATATAGGTGGTATCATACATTTTGCGGCTTCCAAGGCGGTAGGAGAAAGTGTGGAAAATCCCTTGCTTTATTATGAAAATAATGTCAATGCGTTGGTATTATTGCTTCAACAGGTCCAGGATCGGGAGTTGGGATTCATATTTAGTTCGTCTTGTACAGTCTACGGACAGGCCGACGAGCTCCCAATCACCGAATCAGCTCCTATTAAGCCAGCAGAATCCCCTTATGGAAATACAAAGCAGATCGGAGAGGAGATCATACGTGATACCTGTCGAGTTAAACCCAATCTAAGTGCCATTGCTTTAAGGTATTTCAATCCCATTGGTGCCCATGAAAGCGCCAAAATTGGAGAGTTACCACTAGGTGTTCCACAGAATTTGGTTCCTTATATTACACAGACCGCCATTGGAGTGCGGGAGCAGCTCAGTGTTTTTGGCGATGATTATCCCACCCGAGATGGAACGGCCATCAGGGATTATATCCATGTGGTGGATCTGGCCAAAGCCCATGTGGCGGCACTTCAACGATTGATTGAAAAGTCTGCTAATGACAATTTTGAAGTGTTTAACGTAGGAACTGGTACTGGTTCTACTGTGATGGAAGTAGTTAGGGCTTTTGAAAAATCTACCGGACAACCTCTCAATTACAAAATCGTAGATCGTCGAGAGGGCGATGTAGTGGCCGCCTATGCACAAACCGATAAAGCCCAACGCGTGTTAGGGTGGAAATCTAAATATAGTTTGGAAGAGGCATTGGCAAGCGCCTGGGCTTGGGAACAGCAGGTGCGCTCCCGAAAGAATTAGTTATATATCATAGAATTCAATCACTGATGTTGATAACAACGACCGTTTGAATTCTTGGTTTTTCTTTGGCACCGGCGTCCAGCTTGAGTTTTTCCCATACATTGGATTGCCTTATTCTTTTTTGGTGGGTCAATCGCTGATGAGGAATTTGCTTGAGCCGATGAGCTTGTGTTTCCAGACTGAGGCTTACAATGTTTGCAGGCTTGATAGGCGCGTTCCAAGGCCTTTTTTAGATCTATATCTATTTTGGATTCCTTGAGGTGAAAGCATTTTTCTTTATGGTATTTAGTCCCTGTTTTGGTAACATAGACTGTTTGGGCGCCTGCCAGAAGGACAGAGGTACAAACAAAAAAGAAAGTCAACAGGAAATGTCTCATTGCCTACTTATAGCAATTCGGCTACCTGGGCGTTGATCCATTCTAGAAAACGCTCGTCTTTTTCATCAAAAGCATGAGGTGTATGGCTGTCAATATCAATTTGGCCAATATTTTTCCCATCTTTAAACAGCGGGATGACCACCTCGCTTTTTACATGTATGCTACAGGCGATATAATTATCCTGGGCGCTTACATCATCCACGACAAAATTTTGGTTGGAAACGGCAACCTGCCCACAAATTCCTTTACCAAAAGGAATGATGGTATGATCAGTAGGCTCACCAGCCTGGTTCCATAAGTGCAAAGTAGGTTCGGTGTCATGAGCCATATAAAAACCTACCCAGTCATACGTATCTACATTGGCCTGCAGTAGGTCGCAAATTCCTTGCATCTTTTCTTGCACTTCCAATTCGGGATGGCCTACCAGCTCAATGATAGTCGGTTTAAGATCGTCTAGTTTCATGCGCCTGTTTTAAAAACGCAAAGCTAGCGCAGGACTCTGGTTAAATAACTAACTTTGTCATAAAAATTACCTGTATTGAAGTCCCTCAGACCCTATTTTCCCATCTTTAAGTTTGTGGCAGTTTTTGCGGGCATCTATCTGCTTCTTTCCCTGCTGTACTATTTTTATCTACAACAAGATTGGAATGCTTATCACTTCCCTGATCCGGTAACGGCACAAATCAGTCATCAAACCAAGTTGGGCTTGGAGGTTTTCGGTTATGAAGTGCGGGCCATCAATACACCTGATTTGCCTTCGGTGACTATTTTTATGGATGAACAGGCGGTTTTTAGAGTCATAGAGGGTTGCAATGCGGTCAGTGTAATGATTTTATTTGTGTCTTTTGTGCTCGCTTTCGCGAAAGCCTGGCAAAAAACCTTGTTGTTCCTTTTGATAGGAATCGGTCTGATCTATCTGGTCAACTTGGTAAGACTGGTATTGCTGGGCATGATTTATAAAGAATACCCATTATATGCACATCAAGCACATGAGTTAGCTTTTCCAGCCGTGATTTACGGTAGTGTCATACTCTTGTGGATATACTGGATCAAAAAACCAAAAGTAGATGAAACCTAAAAACTGGTATAGTGCAGCCATGGTGGTGATGTTGGTTCTTTTGCTGGTCGCGGTAAGGGCTTTTGAAGATTGGTTGTTTGTAGATCCGCTAAAATCTTACTTTCAGGCAGGTTTCCAAACCACACCACTTCCTGAATTCAATGGATTTAGCCTACTGATGTTTACCGCTTTAAGATATTTGGTCAACATGGTGATTTCTCTTTGGATTATCTGGTTTTTGTTCAAGAAAAACGCACTGGTGGCTGCCGGACTTTGGGTTTATTTATTTGCCTTTTTAGGGCTTCTATTCACTTTTATTATTTTACTCAGCCTCGACTCTGAATGGGGCAAAATGGCGCTCTTTTACGTGCGGAGATTTTTGATACACCCTATACTCCTTTTTATATTGGTCGCAGGCTTTTATTTCTTTAGAGACCGACTGCCAGCTTCCAAGTCCTGAGTGTTCATGCGATAGCTTACGGATTCCCCTTGGTCATCAAAATAGCGGTAAATACCTGATGAATTGCCGCCTTTGATGCGCAGATAACTACCATTTTCCATTGTATTCTGAAAGTCTTGTCCAGACAGCTGGGCAAATAACCTCGGGAATATCTCTATGCTACTTTTAGCTTGTATTAATGAGGTTTTGAGGCTTTGCGGAGCCTTAACTGCATACAATGCTTGGAAAATACTATTCTTCAAACTGAGATTTTGTATAGGTTTGCTCATCGCCTGGTCGGTAGAATCAAAACCCACAAAACCACCATGGTCTGCTAAAACAAGGATTACTGCATCCGGATCTTTTTCTTCAATACTGTTCAGGAGTTTGTCTAGTTTTATATGGACAGAATCTAGTCGGTTCAAGTAAGCCAAACGCTCCTGATCCTTGCCTTGTGAACTAGCAGCATAGGTTGTCACGTGAGCAGGTTCTAAGATTTCGATAAAGAAAAATTGTGGTCCGTTTTCTGAATTTTTCCACGCTTTTTCCAAACCAGCTTGTACGTCTATCCCCTTTGAAAAAAAGGGAAAATAGGGCAGCTCATTGTCGCTGATATTCACCTGATCGTAAAATAGTGTGGGCCTGTTCAGCAGAAGGTAATTGCTTTCTAGGATGGCATGGGTCTGGTACTGGTTATTTTTGAGCGTGCGCAGAACAGGATTGGCTCCCATAATAACATCTCTGGCACTTGGGAGTTCGTTCTGAGAATGCTTTCCTTGAAAATAATGATGCTGTGCGGTAAATAAGCAGGCATTGGAAGAGAGGGTAGAAGGGTAGTTGCTGCGGTAATTCTCCTGAATGGCAAAATCTTTCTCATCCAGAAATGTCATGAACTCACCATTGTCATAAGCATAAGGTGGGTTTGATAGGGTGTTGGGTCCAACATATCCATCCGGTTGGATCACGTATATATTAGGTCGAGACTGAAAAGTCCATTTTTCAAAAGCTTGTGTTTGTGGATGCCATGCTTGCCAGGAATTTGTAAATATTTGCAATGCGAGCTGACCGATTCCCACCAGCAACATGAAGCCTAAAAGCAACACCAGTTTTTTATAATGCCTTGTCAACCAACGTGCACTGATGGCTATGATGAATATTCCTAAAACTAGGCCTTTCCACCGCCACCCCATAAATATGATCAGAGCGCCAAAAATCAGTATATGCAATAGCAAAAATACATAATACAAGTAGGCTCGTTTTTTCGGATTTATTTTTTGCAGTAGAAAGTCGAGAAGCCCTATAGCCAGTGCAGGAAGCACCATTAAGACCAACAAAAAATAAAGGAGTTGAATACCGCTGTTGATCAGACTAAAATTGTTTTGGTACAGGAAAACTAGTAAAACAGCACCCGGCAAAAGACTGACAGTCCACCAATAGTGTTTGTTGTTCTTTAGGTATGCCAGCAATTTATCCTTCATGACGTTGGAACAAAAACAGGGTTCTATGGGTACCTTTAATAGGAGTGGATTTGATCAGTTTGAAGTATTGTTGGTACGCTTTCGCGAAAGCGGACACATGATAGCCATCAAACAAATGGCGGGCGTCCCGTTTGCTGTCCAATAAAAATTGAACCCAGCTATCCTCCCGATGCGGAAATTCAATGATGAGGTAAGGACTGAATCTAGCAAAAAAAGCAGCCGTCATCTCAAACGGAAGATTGTTTCCAAGGCTCAAATGATGGATCAAGGCCAAGGCAAGGACCGCATCTGGAGCAAACTCTTCCCACCGCTTGATCAAGGCATCCCGCTCTTGGTTTTCAAACCCCAATCCAGGTGAAGGTTGGGAAAGGTCGCAAACCAGACTGGTTACTTTTCCCGTTTGAATACTTTTTTTGTAGCATTGATCGATGGCCGGCTGATCAATATCAGCCACAACCAGGTGTTCCAATTGGTTCAGTAGTTGCCGACCAAAAGTGCCATCATTCCCTCCTACATCCATGATGGTTTTGGGCTGTAATTCCTGACACCAACTGGCTATCAGATCTTTTTTTTCCTGAAAGGAATCTTCGTCATAATTGGTATGATCATAATACTGACTCCATTCGGTATTTTCCTTCATCTCCATATCACCTATATAAAGATCCAGCGCTTTCAGCATTTTGAGTTGAGAATCCTTATTGAGTGTAGCTTTATCTTGGACTTGAGCATGTTGTTGTAAGGTGCCCACTTCGGTTTTTGCAAGCAAGTGTACGTGTGGATATAGGACAGGATGGAACCTACTTAAAAGTCCCAAGTGGCTTTTTACTTCCTTGAGTGGCACACCTTCAATACGGTATAGTAAGGATTTGAGTGCATGTGAGCCTTGGCGCTGTGCGAGCAACAAAGGTCCCAAAAAATGCTGGTTGAACTGAAGTAGCGCCTTCCAGGGTTGGTCTTGCTGATAGGGTTCAATACTCAATGTATCCAGGTGGATAGCTTTACCTTGATAAAAACTAATATTAAAGGCACTGGCATCTTTGAGTGAACAATTCCTTTTCAATAAAAAAGATTGTATTCTTAAGGTAAGTTGAGCGGCGTGTTTGTATTGGGTAAAACTCCATTCATAAGGATAGGTAATCAATTCAATTTTTTGAGGGCAAATGATAATGCTTTGGTCATCCCTTGATATTTCCTCATGCGGAATCAACCAAGCCTTATCAAATAGCGATTGATATATTCCCTGATCATTGAGCTGGTCATAGGTTTCAAAGTATGACGGAAGGATTTTGCGATAAAGCTTACCCTGATCCATAAAGACATAACCCGAAGGGTCCCTGAATGAAGAAGGGTGCCTTTGCATCAATTATCTTTTTCGGTGTCATACACATCATCAAAATCAGCTTTATCCTTTTTAGGTTGGATCCCCAGCCAGGACTTGACGGTATGAAGAACAGTTTTGTAGAAAATAGCTACTCCAGCAGCAGCTGCAATACCTGCTTGTGCAAGCATCGCGCCTATTCCTGGATCGATGTAGAGCAATTCATTCATGATGGCAATTTACAAATAAACAAATGATCGTAATCGCAGATTTTTAGAATAAAAAAAATCGGCTGAGGTTGGCAGCCGATTTTTAACGTTTAAGATGTCGATTAAGATCGAGGATCCAAAATCATATCAATGCGTTCCACCAAGTCTTCCAAGTGAATGCGGGACAGGCGGTCTGAAGTACGACGGGCCGCTCTACTGGCGTCCGCTTTCAATTGTTTTAGTTCTGCACGTACTACAGGTCTTATATCACTCTGTACAACGTCTATACTACTTTGACCTGCGTAGGCTCTAAACTGTGCGGGTAACTGGCGTTGCTCGTTATTCATAATATATTCCAGTCGCTCTACGTAGGCGCGCTGTAAATTACGACGATAGCGGTCTATGCTACGACCACGAGTTAATTCCTGAAACAAGCCTTTTCTCAAATCAGTCATCATATCGAGTAGACCATAAGCTTGATCTTCATTGACTTCTTCATTTTCCATCAATCTCGCCATACGACCAAAATCCAGTAAGTTATTTAAGGTACGTACCTGAATGCTGCGTATTCTTTCAATCGCACCATCTGATTCAAACTTATTGAAAATCTCTTGGTCAATGAGCCATTCTGGAGTTTCAAACAATTGCTCATTCAGGAATTCCATGGCGCGTTGCTGTTTGTCAAGACTGTTGTGCTCATAAACAGCACCTTCTTGACCATAAGCTTTGTAAGTTTCTTTAACGCCGCCGATATTACTGGTAACATGTCCCATATAGCGATTGTATTGACCTACCAACTGGCCGTACATATTTTCCAGCTCCTCATAATCCTCTCCTTCTTCTCCTGTCCATTCGATCAGATTGGGAACAATACGCTTTAAATTTTTTATTCCGTACATGCTGGCAATCATGGAGTCGTCTCCCAGGTCTTCGGTCTGGCTTGTGTGGTCAATCACCCCAAACTGCTGACGGCCGAATCTATATATCGGATCACCTGCTTTTTCTAGAATCCATTGGTCCAAAATCGGCTTTTCTTCTTTACCTTCTTTATCCAAAATAGGTTTATACCCCCACTTGATGGCATATTTATCATAGGGTCCGATATTGGGCATCAAGGCTACATCACCATCTTCTGGTTGAGCCACGTAATTGAATCTTGCGTAGTCCATGATGGATGGTGCGGTACCGTACTTCCTGGTAAATTTAGGATCACGTAATTTTTCAACGGGATAAGCTACCGAACTTCCCATATTATGTGGTAAACCTAAGGTGTGTCCTACCTCGTGTGCACTCACAAAACGTATCAGTCTTCCCATCACTTCCTCATCAAATTCGTTCATGCGGGCATCTGGGTTGATAGCTGCGGTTTGGATAAAGAACCAATTGTGCAACAATGTCATCACATTGTGGTACCAGTTGATATCACTTTCAAGGATTTCACCAGATCTAGGGTCACTCACGTGAGGTCCGTTGGCATTAGGAATAGGTGAAGCCAGGTAGCGAACTACCGAATAGCGAACATCCTCCGGACTCCAGTCTGGGTTTTCCTCTTTGGTAGGGGCGTCTTTGGCGATAATGGCATTTTTAAAACCTGCTTCTTCAAAGGCCACTTGCCAATCTTCAATACCTTGTTTGATATATTTCCTCCATTGCACGGGAGTAGCTGGATCAATATAGTAAACAATAGGCTTTTTGGGTTCAACCAATTCGCCAGCTTTGAATTTATCACGGTCCTCTTCTTTAACTTCCAGTCTCCATCGATCTAAATAGGTTACCGTTTTTGTTTTTTGGTCGTCCAAACCGTAATCCTGTTGACCTCTGGCAAACCAACCCACGCGTTGGTCAAAATATCTGCGCTCCATCTGCTCTTTGGGAAGCAAGATCATGGAGTTGCTCAGTTCAAGAGAAATGGACTGAACACTGCTATTGGAAGGCGGTTCAGAAGCTTGATAGGTTTTTACGTGTCTGGATTCAATGTTGAGCGGGTAGGATCGTAGCGTGTCGATATAAGATCGCTTGCTATCCAAACGACTTATTTTATAAGACTTTCTTCTGGACTGTGGGAAGCCAATGGCCTTCACATCATCTGTAAAGAAGTCGGTGACGTCAATTACAGTATTGTTATTGATGCTATCTTTTTTCACAGCTTTGACTGGAAATGAATACAAAATAGGCTCAAAGTTTGAATTTTCTACAGCAATACTTACCGGAAGAGAATCTGCGGCCACAACCTGGTGGGATACGACGCGTAATAATACATCGTTTCCTTTTTTCTGCCATCGCAGGGTTTGGGTGTTTTGTTTTCCCCCACCAAAGCCTATGCCTGAAGCAGTTTTGGCGATACGTGTAACCATTAGCATTTCTCGGTCAAAGAGACTGTCTGGAATTTCATAAAACCAATTGTCGTCGACCTTATGAACAGTAAAGAGGCCTTCATCGCTTTTGGCATCCTTGGTAATTACTTTGGAATAAGGTTTTAGTCCATCCTTTTTTTCTGGTTTTTTAGCGCTGGCAGTTGTGGCAGTGCTTTTCTTTTGGCCCTGAAATACAGAGCAACTGGTTATTGCTCCGAGACAAAGCAAGACCATCAGCAGGTGTTTAATTATTCTCATTTAAAAATTGTTAATTGAATGCCCTAATATATTATGAAGCATTTTAAGTTTTCTTAACAAGGCGTTAACTACATGTTGAAGTATGGGCATATTTTGGGTCATTTAAAATGTTTTGGCAATAAAAAAGCCCGATGACAAAATGCCATCGAGCTTTTAATGGATTAAACACTCACGCTTTTCATGAGTTTAGGTTGGCTAATCCATACTTTATTCGAATGCCCAAATATCTACATCCAATAGGTGACCTCCTTGAGCGTTAATTGCAGCTTCATAGTTTTCTCTATTTGTTTGTCTTTCAGAGATAGGATAAAGGAAACGTCTAGGAACAACAAGGCTTGGGTTTACGCTCGCTACAGCATCTGGACTAGGCGTTAGGTCTGGATAACCAGTTCTTCTAAAGTCATTCCATGCTTCAATTGAAGAGTTACCGTAAAAGGCTTTGTACTTTTCAGTGACGATAGCTTCAATTTTATCTTCTGTAGTACCTGATATCGCTAATCCAGCTGTGTAAGCATCAATGTCTGCCTGAGCAACACCGATGAATTGCATGTTGGCTTCGACAGCCTCTTGCATAGCTGTAAGTGCATCAGCATCTGATCCTCCTGTCCGCACAATAGCTTCTGCTTCAATAAATTTTACTTCCCAGTAGGAAATTAGTGGAGTTGGTGAATCTGGTTGTCCCCAGAATAAACCATCCGCATTTGCAAAGTTAGTACCATTAGTGGTGTAGAAAGGTAACCTAGGATCGCCCGTCATTCTATTGGTAAGTGTAGTTGCAATTCCTAAGGTAGCAGGGCGCTGACTTTCAAAGCCAAATAAAGGATTGGCGTTCTGTACTGGATTTGAAAATACAAAAACAGGCGCCTCATCATTTGAGTCAAATGCCATCTGTGCCTCACTCAAAGCGGATGCCGCAGCTGCATTTCCCTGTCTTTTAGTTAAGTGCAGGAAATATCTAGCTTTAAGAGCATGAGCAGTTTTTTCCCAATCTGCACCAGTACTACCTGCACCAGCAAATTCACCTACACCAGAAGCTACACCATCTGCGATAGCTTCATCCAAAAGCGTTTGAATGGTCGTGTACAAGGTCTCCTGATCATCGTAGGTCGGCGTAAAGTTTCCTTGGTCTCCGGTGAACGCATCGCTGTATGGCGCATCACCCCACATTGAAGTTGTCATTCCCAGGTTGGCAGCCATATAAAGTTTAGCCAACGCAGCGACTTCTCCCTCATTCCCGTTGATAATGGAAAAACAATCTGTCATGGCTCCACCTCCATAGAGGCCTCCATCCCAGTAGTCGTCGGTATCACTTTCGGTGATATTATATTGATCGTAAGCCAACTGCTGGGCATCTAATCCATCATAATGTTGCACCACAATACCTGCTACACGTGCATTTACGGCAACTAAATTTTTGTGACTTTGGGTGATCATTCCAGGGTAAATAGCCCCAGCGTTTACTTGGTCTCCATTGGGGTTGTTTGGATCTGTGTTGTCATCTGTGATTGTACACGATATCGTGGACATCAGCAGTACTCCAACTAATATTTTTAAATTTTTCATTTTAATGCTTTTTTTAGAAGTTAACTCTCAAGTTCACACCATAACTCTTGGTGTTGGGCTGGTTAAAATAATCTAATCCGATTCCATTGCTATCCCCTGCCAGGTTCGTTTCAGGATCTACACCTGGATAATCGGTACTTAACCAAAGGTTTCTACCATAAACAGAGATTTCTGCGCTGGAAATAAACGTATTATCCAAAAATGAAGCTGGAAGGTTGTATCCTAATGTAACTTCTCTCAAGCGAACCCAAGATCCGTCATAGATACTGCTTTCAGAAAGACCTCCAAATCCATATCTTCTCCAGAAGTTGTTGTTTTCAGAGATCGTTGGATCAAATAATGGAACTGATTGCGTGTTAGGCTGACCTGTAGCTGCAACTGTACCTTGGAATACACGGCTCTGGTCTCTAGCAAGGGTACTTGCAGAAGTTCCAAAAAAGTCAATGATTCCACAAGTTCCACACCAGATATCGCCACCTTGTCGGATATCAACCAAGAAGGATAAACTTAAGTCTTTATAAGTAAATGTATTGCTTATACCTGCTTGCCAATCTGGAGTAGGGTCTCCTACTACGCCATCTGTAGATTCTGCCAAAGGATAACCATCGGCATCAATTAAGAAACCACCGTTTTCATCCCTTTGGAAACGACTTCCGTAAATAGCGCCGTAAGGTTGACCAGCAACAGCAGTCGAACGAGTACTGGAGAAACCAGCCAATGTAATTTCTTCTACACCAGGTGCTAATTCCTCTACAATGTTCTCATATTTCGTCCAGTTCACGTCAATATTCCAATTGAAATCAGCCGTACGTACTGGGGTTCCAGACAATACCATTTCCACACCTTTATTGGAAATTTCAGCAATATTCTCAAATTTGCTAGTAAAACCAGATCCAGAAGATACACTTACTGGGATAATTACATCTTCAGATGTTTTGTTGTAGTAGGCAAAATCAAACCTCAACCTATTGTCCAACATTTTTAATTCAATACCTGTTTCAAATTCTTTCAAGCTCTCAGGCTTCAAAGCTGGGTTTCCTGCTACTACAGATCTCTCATAAGAAACGCTGTCGTAAGCTGGGAATTGAGTTCCCTGTATGAAACCGTCGCCACCGATGAAACTTCCTCCGAAAACTGTGCTTGTAGCAAATAACGGAGCATCGCTACCCACACTACCGTAAGAAACCCTGAATTTACCATAGTCAATAAAACTATCGCTATTATCAACGAGTTCTGTAAACACGAAACTAGCACCGACTGAGTAGGATTGGAATGAATTTTCTCCTACTGGTAAGGTAGAGGACCAGTCATTTCTAAAGGTAGGAGTTACATAAATCATCTCCTTGAAGTTTAAAGTAGCTTGTGCATAGGCACCGATCAAGGTTTTTCCTTGCTGACCTACCTCAAACGCATTTACGGACCCTGCATTGCTGATGTCAAAGAAACCAGGTATAGTCAGTCCATCCCCGATTACACTTCTCCTAGAAAATCGAGTTCTATATCCATCATAACCTGCAAGGTATGTTACTCCTAAATCTTCATTGAATTGCTTAGACCCGTTTAGAATAACGTTCCAGTTCAAATCTTGGTTGCTGATGTTGTCATTGATAACCCTTCCTTCACCAAATGATGCGTCAATCACGTTAAAACCTGTTTTTCTTACGTCATTATAACGATCTACAGAAAGATTAGCCTTAATGGTGTTATTGTCATTTAGTTGATAAGAAAGCCCCATTCTTCCAATGATCCTACTAACCGCATCACGATTGATGTTTTGAGCTACACTGAAATATGGGTTGTTGTAGATTCCATCTCGGTAACTACGTTGGCCTGGAAGCTCCTGACCTGGAATGTTATAAAAGTAGGTATCGGGGTTGTCAGCGGCATCCTGGCCTGACAAACCGTTTCCGTTGTCGAAAGTAGGCGTACTTCTTATCAAGCCTAGCATGATACCAGAAATATTAGAACCACGCTGTACTCTATTTCCTCCAGATTCTGAATATTGACCAGAAACTTCTAGGTCAAAGCGATCACTTAATTCAGCGTTAATATCCGCACGGAATACGTTTCTACCGAACTCTTCATTGGGAGAAATTCCAGTCTGGGTTAATCTTCCGATGTTTCCTCTAAATTGAACTTTTTCAGAACCACCACTTACGGAAAAGTTATTGTCCTGAATGATCCCTGTTTTATAAAAATCATATTGATCGTAAGCGTTGGCTGCTTGACCATTTCCTGTACCAGCAGGAACCAGTCGTCCATTTCTGTCAAATGGGTAATCAGTAGCACCATCAAACTCTAAAGTTGATATTTCAGGTCCCCAGGAATCACCTTCAAAAGTTTCTGGCCCAAGATAGGTTTGGGTATCCGCTACACCATCATTATTGGTGTCAATGACACCCCCTTGGGAGTAGACTTTTTGAAGTTCAGGAACCTTATTGTATTCTGAAAAAGTGGTATTAGAGGTAAAAGTAACTCGAGTTTTTCCAGCTTTTCCTTTTTTTGTAGTAATCAGAACAACCCCATTAGCAGCACGAATACCATAAAGTGCTTGCGCAGATAAACCTTTAAGTACGGTCACCGATTCGATGTCAGCCGAGTTGAGATCCACTGCTCTGTTGGAAAAGTCAGTACCACTTAGCGGCGAGTTTGCAGGATCCGCTGGATCTTCACTTGTTGAGGAGTTATCAATAGGAACACCATCTACGATAAATAGTGGACCATTATTACCCAAAATCGAAGTGTTACCACGAATACGAATATTGGCAGATGCACCCACAGATCCAGAAGACGAAGTCACCTGGACCCCAGCAGCTTTAGCGCTTAATGCATTGACGACATTGGTTTCTTTGGCGCGAGTTACTTCATCAGAAGTTACGGTTTGAACCGAGTAGGATAGCGATCTAGGCTTAGCCTTTACACCTTGCGCTACAACAACTACTTCTCCCAAAGCTTCGGCATCAGTTTCCAAAGTAACATTAAGTACTGATTCGCCAGCATAAGTAACTTCTTGGGACTTCATTCCTAAATAGGAAAATACCAATACATCTCCGCTATCGGCGCTAATGGTGTAATCACCGGAAATATCGGTTTGAGTTCCAGTATTTGTGCCTTTAATCAATACACTTACTCCCAGCAAAGGCTCACCAGAAGTATCTGTGACTTTTCCCGTAACTACACTGTTTTGAGCTAGGGAAACTTGAACGATCAGCAGTAGCAGTAATACCAATCGTCGTTGCAGAAAAAATTTCATACGTTACTAATTTATTTGGTTTAGGCTATAAAATTATCACAAGACTCTAACAAAACCTTAAGATTTTTGACTTTTTTCCTATCTTTCCTGTAGGGAAGTAGGTTAACATACGATAACGTACAGATTATCAATTGTTCAGCAGTATGTTAAAATTTAGGGGTTTAATCAGATGGTTGCTCAAAATTTACGATTAAGTAAAGAAATCCGCTTTTTTTGAGAAATCCGCGCTTTTCCAATGTGTTCTGTTAAAGCTTAACCTTGAGGTAACTTAGTTAGATCGCATGAGTAATACTTTTAAAAGCGAAAAAATATAACTTACCATGACTAAAATTTTCCTCTTCTTCAGCCTGTGTCTGATGTTTTTCACCCAAGCACAGATTCCTACTTATTACGACAATGTCAACTTAAATCTTACTGGTTCAGCGCTCAAAAGCGAACTCGCTGGTAAAATCAGCTCTGGAACGACTAGTGTATCCTATACACCAGGTGTATGGAATGCATTAAAACAAACTGACTTGGATCCTACAAATTCCAGCAATGTATTGTTGATCTATGGATATAATGACAATGACGGGCAAACTACAACTGATCGCTCTAGGAATAAAGAAGACAATGGCGGGAACACTGGTGATTGGAATAGGGAGCATGTCTATCCCAAATCTTTAGGTAATCCTAACTTAGGGACTTCAGGGCCTGGAAGTGATTTACATCACCTGAGACCCGCCGATGTCAGTTGGAATGGCACCAGGGGAAGTCGCAAATTTGCCAATGGAAATGGCAATGCCGGCATTACCGCCCAAGGGCACTGGTACCCAGGTGACGAGTGGAAAGGCGATGTAGCCAGGATGATGATGTTTATGTATCTGAGATATGGTAATCGATGTGATGGTACCAACGTTAGCGTCAGTTCCAGTGTTTCTTCTGACCCAGGTATGGTTCAATTGTTCCTGGAATGGAATGCCCAGGATCCAGTAAGTGATTTTGAGCTGCAGCGCAATCCCATTATTCAAAATCTCCAAGGGAACAGAAATCCATTTATTGATAACCCGGCTTTTGCTACTGCAATCTGGGGCGGCCCGCAAGCCGAGGATCGTTTTGGAAACACCGATGGTGGTGCAAGTTGTGCAAATGAAATCACCGCGCTACCCTATACAGAAAGTTTTGAAAGTAATTTTGGTAAATGGTCCAATGTCTCCAATGATGACTTTGACTGGGTCAGGAATTCTGGGGCTACTCCTTCTAGTAACACTGGGCCTAGCTCTGCCAGTCAGGGAAGTGATTATATCTTTATGGAATCCTCTTCTCCCAATTACAGTGCAAAACGCGCCATTCTTAATAGTCCTTGCCTTAGTCCTAGCAGCTCGACCAGTTTTAGTTTTAAATATCATATGTATGGAGCAAGCGATATGGGTAGTCTTTCGCTTCAAGCGAGCACTGACGGAACTTCTTGGTCATCATTATGGTCAAAATCAGGTAATCAAGGTAATTCATGGGCCACAGCCACGATTGATCTAGGTTCATTTGCCAATCAAAACCTAAGGTTAAGGTTCAATGGTGTCACCGGTACCACCTGGCAGGGGGACATGGCGCTTGATGATTTCCAAATCACCGGCGGGTCTACTTCTAACACGCTAGTAGACATCAACATACGTCTGAATTTTGATGAATACCCAAGTGAAACCACCTGGGAGCTGCGCAATGGGAGCGGCCAACTCGTTTATGCAGGAAGTAATTATGGCAATCAAGCTAGTGGTAGTACGTTGAATCTGCAACGATCCTTGGAGGAAGGTTGTTATTCATTTACCATCAGGGATGCTTACGGCGATGGTATGTGCTGTCAATACGGAAATGGCGGTTATATTCTTTATAGGCTGGATAACGGGAATACCATCACTTCTGGTGGCTCATTCTCAGATTCCCAAACCAGAAATTTTTGTTTAAGCGATACAAAATCGGCAAGTGTAGGACCGGCCAATCAAAAAGAAGAATTGGATTTTTCGGTTCAGTTTTATCCCAACCCTGTACAAGATGTACTTCAAATAAGTACTTCAAATGATCAGAAAATATCTAGGGTACAGGTGTTCAATCTCAATGGACAAGAAATGATGACTGGACAAGTGAACAATAATCGTCTATATGTATCCGATCTGCCCTCGGGTGTGTATATGGTGAAGATGCAAATCAATGATCAAATGATCATCCGGCGTGTGATCAAGAAATAGAGTTTATCGCTTTCGCGAAAAAAAAATCCATCCCAATCAAATTCGTTGGGATGGATTTTTATATTGGATAGAGGCGTTATTTACATCATACCGCCCATGCCGCCTGGCATACCACCTGGCATACCACCTCCAGCAGGTGCATCTTCCTTGATTTCTACCAAGGCACACTCTGTAGTCAGGATCATTCCAGCAACAGAAGCCGCATTTTCCAAAGCTACACGTGTAACTTTCTTAGGGTCGATGATTCCTTCTTTCAACATGTCGACATATTTATCATTTTTGGCATCGTATCCGTTGTTTCCTTTAGTTTCCAAGACTTTGGATACAACCACACTTCCCTCTCCACCGGCGTTTTCAACAATAGTTCTCAAGGGAGACTCAATCGCTCTTGCCACGATAGAAATACCTGTTTCCTCGTCTGTGTTGCTAGCTTTAACTTTGGTGAGAACGGATTTTGCACGTACCAAGGCAACTCCACCACCGGCTACAATACCTTCTTCTACTGCTGCTCTTGTAGCATGAAGCGCATCGTCCACACGGTCTTTCTTTTCTTTCATCTCCACCTCGCTGGCAGCACCTACATAAAGTACAGCTACACCACCGGCCAATTTGGCTAGGCGTTCTTGAAGTTTCTCCTTGTCATAATCAGAAGTCGTGTTTTCAATTTGGGATTTGATTTGTCCCACGCGCGCTTTGATATCTGTGTTCTTTCCGCTTCCGTTTACAATGGTCGTATTGTCTTTGTCGATATCCACTTTCTCTGCGGTACCCAACATATCGATGGTGGTATTTTCAAGCGTAAAGCCTCTTTCTTCAGAAATAACTGTTCCGCCTGTAAGAATCGCAATGTCTTCCAACATAGCTTTTCTGCGATCACCAAATCCTGGTGCTTTCACCGCAGCTATTTTTAGGGAGCCTCTTAACTTATTAACTACTAAAGTGGCCAATGCTTCTCCATCTACATCTTCGGCGATGATAAGTAAAGGTTTTCCAGTCTGGGCAACAGGCTCCAATACTGGCATCAACTCTTTCATGGTAGAGATTTTCTTATCAAAAAGAAGTATATATGGATTCTCGAGCTCTGTGGTCATCTTTTCGGAATTGGTCACAAAGTAGGGAGAGAGGTAACCGCGGTCAAACTGCATTCCTTCTACCACATCCACGTATGTTTCCGTTCCTTTGGCTTCTTCGACAGTGATCACACCTTCTTTACCAACTTTGCCAAAAGCTTTGGCGATCAAGTCACCTACGACTTCATCGTTGTTAGCAGAGATTGAAGCTACTTGCTTGATCATCTCGCTAGAATCACCCACTTTTTTAGCTTGTTTTTCAAGGTCTTTGGTCAATGCTTCAACAGCTTTATCGATACCGCGCTTAAGATCCATCGGATTAGCACCTGCCGCAACATTTTTTAAACCTTCTTTAACGATGGCTTGCGCCAAAACAGTAGCGGTGGTCGTCCCATCACCAGCAAGATCATTGGTTCTGGAAGCGACTTCCTTTACCATTTGCGCGCCCATGTTTTCCAATTCGTGCTCCAATTCTATTTCCTTGGCCACACTTACTCCATCTTTAGTAACAACCGGTGCGCCAAAGGACTTACCGATGATCACATTACGCCCTTTAGGACCTAGAGTTACTTTGACTGCATTAGCAAGAGCATCTACACCACGCTTGATGCCGTCTCTTGCTTCAATATCAAATTTTATATCTTTTGCCATTATTCTTGAATTTTTAAAGGGTTGGAACATGTGCCATATTCGGCCAGACTTCCAGAACCCAAATGTTTAGTTTATTTTTTTATGATGGTTCCAGCTTGACTACCTGAATACAAGGTTGAACAAGCTGTTGCACAATTTCTGCTAGAGACTATTAAATGATGGCTAGAATATCGTCCTCACGCATGATGAGATAGTCATTACCTTCAAGTTTTAACTCGCTACCACTGTACTTACCGTACAAAACAGTGTCACCCACTTTGACGGTCATTTCATAGTCTTTTTTTCCTTTGCCTACGGCGACTACTTTTCCCTGCTGCGGTTTTTCCTTGGCCGTGTCCGGGATGTAAATTCCAGAAGCAGTTTTTTTCTCTGCAGCTTGTGGTTCAATAACCACACGGTCAGATAAAGGTTGAATATTTAATGCCATTTTTAAAAATGTTTTATTGATTAATTTGGTAACGCATTGAGCGATAAATATGCCAATACGCTTGGACTGACAAAACTGCCGTAAATAAAAATATCCAGCCCTTAAGGCTGGATATTTTGTCAGTTGTATGGCCTAATTATATTAAAGGCTGTCATTGGTATTGCTAGTTTCATCTGGCGTCGTAGCCGGAGGAGTCGCTGGAGTTTCTATAGTCGCATCTGGGTCAACGACTTGAATCTCTTTATCTGATTTGTTTTGGATCAATGTAGTACTCGCAAGTAATATGAGTACAAGTAATGCTGTGGATAAAACCCAGGTACTTTTATCTAGAAAATCTCCTGTTTTCTTTACACCACCAAGTTGCTGGGTGCCACCTCCACCAAAACTGGAAGAGAGTCCGCCGCCTTTAGGATTCTGAACCATGATTACTACTATCAGTAGAAATGCTACCAAAACGATGAGTCCTAAAAAGATATAAAATGTCGTCATTATGAGTTGTTACTTTGTAAATTCTTGATTTCCTGAATTTGGTCTGCAAATAAACCACTTTTTTCTGGATGCTGCAATATTAAAATTTCATAGGCTTTGATGGCCTTGGCATAATTGTTTTGTGCGAGATAAACCCTCGCCAATGTTTCTGTCATCAAGGTATGCTGCTCATTGCTTTGATCCGCTAGATTAAATGTTCCTCCACTGCTTTTTCTGGGTTTAATTTTTGGCTTTTCAGAAAGGAATTGATCAATTCGTGCCATTTTGCGCGCTCGATCATCTACTTTTTTAATGGCTTTTGGTATGTCAACTGTTGGAAAACCTTTGTCTGTGGAAGTAGGTTGGTTATCCCCTGATCGCTGGATGGGTTTAAGGCTTGTCAGTTGAAGCCACTGAGAAAAACTATGTGTTTCACCAGTATCAAACTTGAGGGGCTGCTCCTTTATGTTTAATGATTTCTTCTCAAACAGATCCTGATCTGTGACCTTGCTAAAATCTTTGCTGGCGTTTAGATCTTCCTCGATGGTCTTTGGAGAAGAGGTATTTGAAGCGTCGGATCGATCTACGGCTTTGTCATTTCCTTTTTCCTGGTTCTGCTTAATAATTTCACCAATGTCAATCTGGGTAAAATCTGCTGAAGTAATAAAATCAAACAAAACTGATCGATCCGTGGTATGTGCTGCCGTGCGTTGTAATTCTTTATTGTACATCGGACTATTCTCCAAAAAAAGTCCTTTTAAGTAAATGCTTCTTGTAGCCTGAAAATAAGGGTGCTGCTCCATCAATTCCTGTAACATCGATAGGTCATCCACCTCAAGAGAAGAAGGGTGAGCCAGTAGCTTATTGATGCGTTCAGGATTTACCATTTGGCTAAGGTATCATTAAAAATCTCTTGGGTGATCTGCTCGTAGATAGCGTCCAATGCAGTGTCTAGTGCTCCACCAGTCAGCAGCACATTTGCACCGTAATCAAAGTAGAAACTATATTTCTTTTCAAAACTTTCCTCTTCTACCTTATTATTGGTAAACCTCACATTGATAGCGATGGTCAAGCGGTTCTGGGCGGCGGTGCTACTTGCAGTTGCCGTCATGGGAGCGATATAATATTGAGTGATCTCCCCTTGATAAACATAATCTCCGTTTGTATTGACCAAACTTAAACTCGACTGATCCTGAATCAGATCTTGCAATTCTCTGGTAAAGCGCAGGTCAATACCTGGTTCTACTTGTTGTGCTTGATTCTGAAAAAAGTCCACCTGAAAGGTTTTTACATTATCCGGAATCGAAACATTATTGAAACTGTATAAGCCGCAACTACTCAAGCTCCAAAACAGAAGTAAACACAACAGGTATCGGGAAGCCCTATAAATCATATTGCTTAATTTTTCGGTACAAGGTTCTTTCAGAAATGCCTAGGTCTTCAGCGGCAGCCTTTCTTTTTCCTTGGTGTCGTTCCAGTGATTTTTTAATCAATTCGATCTCTTTGTCAGCCAGCGATAGCGACTCTTCTTCTTCAACTTCTTGGGCAAAATCATAACGGTCCGTAGTTGGGGTCGGGTTGGCGCCTACATAATTGGATTCCGCTGGACTGGCTGGAGTTGCTGTATTTTCTTCCTGATGGTAATCATAGGCATTGTCTATCACCTCTTCATAATCATCACCACTGTCCCCGTTGTCTCCGTAAATACGTTGTATCAATCCAGAATTTTCTTCTCTGACATCATTTACATTTCCATGGGACATGAGTTCATTGGTCAGCTTTTTGAGATCATTTAAGTCATTTTTCATATCAAAAAGAACCTTGTATAGGATCTCACGCTCGTTGGCAAAGTCACTGTCTGTTTTCTTCTCACCTCCGATGATAGCAGGAAGATTTTTTCCGGCATCGGGTAGATAGTTGCGCAGCGTGGGTGCGGTGATGTTCCTATCCTTCTCCAGTACGCTGATCTGTTCTGCAATATTGCGCAACTGTCTGATATTTCCACTCCAACGATAATTGGTAAGTATGGATACCGCATTGTCATCCAATTTAAGGGTGGGCATTTTGTATTTGGTAGCAAAATCACTTGCAAATTTTCTGAATAATAGGTGAATGTCACCTTTACGCTCTCGCAAGGGCGGGAGATCTATTTCTACCGTACTCAGTCTGTAGTATAAGTCCTCTCTAAATTTTCCTTTTTCAATGGCCTCAAACATGTTCACATTGGTGGCAGCCACGATGCGCACATCGGTCTTTTGGGTGACAGAAGATCCTACCTTAAGAAATTCTCCGTTTTCCAACACACGTAGCAGTCGCACTTGGGTAGGAAGTGGTAATTCGCCAACCTCGTCCAAAAATATAGTACCTCCGTCGGCTACTTCAAAATATCCAGATCTCGTGGAAGTGGCCCCTGTAAAGGCTCCTTTTTCATGACCGAAAAGTTCAGAATCAATCGTGCCTTCCGGAATTGCTCCACAGTTGACTGCAATATATTTAGCGTGTTTTCGAAAGGATTGGGAGTGTATGATTTTGGGTATACTTTCCTTACCCACACCACTTTCACCGGTTACCAATACAGATATATCCGTAGGAGCTACCTGTAAGGCCTTTTCAATAGCACGATTAAATCCGGGATCATTCCCGATCAATTCAAAACGTTGCTTGACTGATTGAATACTCTCCATACTTATGATTTGGTGTCAAAAGTTAAAGGGCTTTCCATATCGCTGTAACCTACAGCTTTCCCGATCAATGTTGCGCTAGTACAATCGCTTATTTCTACCATCACATAATCACCTACCTTATAGTTTTCTTTCGGAAATACAGCCACATAATTTTGCGTGTTTCTTCCTGCCCAATGCTGATCCGATCTTTTGGATTCCTTTTCTATCAAACACTCAACAGTCTTACCTACAAAATACTGAGCGCGTTCCAAGCCGGTACGTCTTTGCACATCGATGATCTCGTTCAATCGCCTTTTCTTTACTTCTTCAGGGACATCATCCTCTAATTTACGAGCAGCCAGCGTTCCCGGACGCTCTGAATAGGCAAACATGAATCCGTAGTCATATTTTACATACTCCATTAAACTCAGCGTATCCTGATGATCTTTTTCGGTCTCGGTGGGGAAACCTGCGATCATATCTTGGCTAATCGCGCACTCAGGGATAATGGCGTGTATCCTGTCGATCAATCTCATATACTCATCACGCGTATGAAGTCTATTCATCTCTTTCAAAATGCGATCGCTTCCTGATTGCACGGGAAGATGGATGTAATTACATATGTTGCGGTGGGCTGCAATGGCATGCAAAACATCATCACTGATGTCCTGGGGATTACTGGTAGAAAATCTGATCCGCATATGGGGCTGTGCATTGGCCACTTTGTGTAACAGTTGGGCAAAGTCTACCGCTGTGGCCTGGGCCATTTTACTAGCCTTCTTAAAATCTTTTTTGAGTCCGCCGCCATACCATAAATAGGAGTCCACGTTCTGTCCCAACAAAGTAATTTCCTTATATCCTTTTTCCCATAGGTCATTGACTTCTTCAATGATGGAATACGGATCCCTGCTGCGTTCTCTTCCTCTGGTAAAAGGAACTACACAGAAAGTACACATATTGTCGCATCCGCGGGTGATGGAAACAAATGCTGTAACTCCGTTGGAATTGAGGCGCACAGGTGCAATATCCCCATAAGTTTCTTCTTTGGAAAGAATGACATTTACTGCCTCCCTGCCTTCATCAATTTCCGCGACTAAATTGGGTAAGTCCTTGTAAGCATCTGGTCCTACGACCATATCCACAATCTTCTCCTCTTCCAGAAATTTGGACTTCAGGCGCTCGGCCATGCAACCCAGTACGCCTACTTTCATATGCGGGTTGCTGCGCTCTTTAACCCGGTTGTATTTTTCCAAACGCTTACGCACCGTCTGTTCGGCTTTGTCCCGGATTGAGCAAGTGTTGACTAGAACCAAGTCCGCTTCCTCCATGACCGTTGTGGTATTAAAACCTTCTTTGGTTAAAATTGAGGCAACAATCTCACTGTCAGAGAAATTCATTTGACAACCGTAGCTTTCTATGTAAAGCTTTCGCTTGTTTTCTTGCTTTTGCTCCAGTACCACTGCGGTTCCTTGTTTTTCTTCTTCTATAATCTTTTCCATCAAGCTATTGTAAGTGGGAGGCAAAGATAATGGATATACCCTAATTATGACACAATGTCAGCATGATCTTGGTGTTAATCTTTGTGGGTTGGATGGACGCCTGGAATGATTGGTATGGGAAGTTTAACTATTCAAGAGGCAAATATTGTTGAGTTTACGCTTTCGCGAAAGCGGAATCTTCACCCTTATCAGGTATAGAACTGTGCTATTTTCCTTATCCTAGCTCATGAAAAATGTTGTCAAAGACCAAAAAAGGCAACCTCTCATTAGCCCAGCAACTATTCGTTTCTTTCCTTCCTTTTATTCTATAACACTCATGCATTGAAGCTTTTATGATCAGGTTCTAACTCTTTAACTACTTGTTTAACAGTAGTTTGTGTTTTTAAAAAAAATAACACATACCTTTGCAGACCAAAATAAAAAACTGAATGGCAAAGAATCTTGTGATCGTGGAGTCGCCTGCCAAGGCAAAAACCATTGAAAAATTCTTGGGTAAAGATTATAAGGTAGCGTCTAGCTTTGGACATATCGCCGATCTTCCCGCCAAGGAATTGGGTGTGGATGTGGAGAAGGACTTTGAACCCAAGTATATCGTGAGTAGCGATAAAAAAGACTTGGTAAAAAAACTGAAAAAAATGGCGGCCGATTCTGATATGGTTTGGCTAGCCAGTGATGAGGATCGTGAAGGAGAAGCTATTGCCTGGCACCTGGCTGAGCAATTGGATTTAAAGAAGGAAAATACAAAGCGTATCGTATTTAATGCGATTACCAAAAGCGCTGTACAACACGCCATCGACAATCCGCGTACCATCGATTATGATTTGGTCAATGCCCAACAAGCCAGAAGAGTGCTGGACCGGATTGTAGGCTACGAGATTTCGCCCATATTATGGAGAAAGGTAAAAGGTGGTGCCAGTGCTGGTCGAGTGCAATCGGTTGCAGTGCGGTTGATTGTAGAGCGCGAGGATGAGATACAGAATTTCGATTCTGAAAATTTCTTCAGGGTGGATGCCGACTTTGCCACTGAAAGCGGACAATTGGTTAAAGCCAAGCTGCCTAGTAACCTTAAGTCCCTGAAAGACGCCCAAAACTTTTTGGACCTGAATAAGGGCGCAACATTTCATGTTGATGACCTAACCAAAAAGCCAGCAAAAAAATCACCCGCACCTCCATTTACTACTTCTACCCTTCAACAGGAGGCCTCGCGTAAATTGTTTTTCAATGTGAGTCGCACGATGCAGTTGGCTCAACGACTTTATGAAGCCGGTTTGATTACTTATATGAGAACCGACAGCGTCAATTTGAGTAAGGAAGCCAAAAGCGGCGCACGTGAAGAAGTTGTCAAAGCCTATGGTGATGACTATCATAAAGAACGTAACTATAAAGGTAAATCTAAAGGTGCTCAGGAAGCACACGAAGCCATACGTCCCACAAACTTTGCCATGCACAGTGCAGGTGCAGATAGGGATCAGATTCGATTATATGAATTGATCTGGAAAAGAGCTATCGCCAGTCAAATGAGCGATGCTCAACTAGAGCGCACCAATGTGTCCATCGCGGCCAACACGCATGACAAAAAATTTACAGCCAGCGGAGAGATCGTCAAATTTGACGGTTTCCTTAAAGTATATCTGGAAAGCACGGATGATGAAGACCTGGAACAACAGGGATTGCTACCTGCGCTTAAGGTAAATCAAGCCTTGGTCAATCGAAAGATTACAGCTACTGAACGATTTACAAGACCACCCTACCGTTATACAGAGGCATCACTGGTTAAACAGTTGGAAGAATTAGGTATAGGGCGTCCTTCCACCTATGCCCCGACCATCACAACCATTCAGAACCGGAAGTATATTGAAAAAGGTCAGTCAGAAGGAGTTGAGCGGGAATATGTCCAGCTGAGCTTAGCTAAGGACAAGGTGTCACAAAAGAAATTGACAGAAAAAACAGGTTCGGACAAAAATAAATTGATACCTACCGATGTAGGAAGGGTTGTCAACAATTTCCTGGTCGAGCATTTTGGGAGCATATTGGATTACAACTTTACTGCTAAGGTTGAGGAATCATTTGATAACATTGCAGAAGGTAAGGAGGAATGGACCGATATGATGGATCATTTCTACAAAAGCTTCCATCCTAAGGTGAAAGATGTTGCCGAAAATGCAGAACGTGAAGTGGGAGAGCGTGTATTGGGTACCCATCCAGAAAGTGGTAAACCAGTCAGTGTGCGCTTAGGAAGATTTGGCGCGATGGCACAAATTGGAACTGTAGAAGATGAGGACAAACCAGAATTCGCAAGTTTGTTGCCTACACAGAACCTCAATACGATCACCCTTGAAGAGGCGTTGGAATTGTTCAAGTTGCCACGCACTTTAGGTGAATATAATGGATATCCGGTGGAGGTGAACCAAGGCCGTTACGGACCCTATATCAAATTCAACGAAAAAACATTTGTTAGCCTTGAAAAGGATGATGATCCGATGAGCATCACTTTTGAGCGGGCAGCAGAATTAATTCAAGCCAAAGAAAAAGCAGATGCCCCTATTTATGTTTATGAGGATCAGCCTGTCACCAAAGGTGTAGGTCGTTTCGGTCCATATATCAAATGGGCGGGTATGTTTATCTCTGTCAATAAGAAATATGATTTTGATAACCTTTCTAATCAAGATATAGAGACTTTGATTAAGGATAAAATTCAAAAGGAAAAGGATAAGCTAATCGTTGATTGGGAAGAGGAGGGAATTCGTATTGAAAAAGCAAGATGGGGTAGGCACAATGTGATAAAAGGCAAGACAAAAGTAGAGTTGTCAAAAGATATTGACCCATTGTCTATCACACTGGAAAAGGCCAAGGAACTGATAGAGAAGAAATCTCCAAAGAAAAAAGCGACGCGCAAAAAATCAACGGCTAAGAAAAAGACGACCACCAAAAAAGGCGCTTCAAAAAAGTAATTCATGATACTTGAGTTTCTGAATCCGCTTTCTGAGACAGCTGTAGCCCATGCAAAACTCCAGGCTCGGAATACTTTGGGGCATGCAATCGCCCTGCATTCTGAGCAAGAAGGCCTTCCGGATCTCGAAAACGTAGATTTAGTTCTGGTGGCATTGCTGGAGAACCGTAGAGATCCCAATGCAATGCTTCAGATGGAAAGCATGGATCATGTGCGGCACAAATTGTATGAGTTGTTTCCGGGAAACTGGTCTTCGCGTATGGCAGATTTGGGAGATGTTTATGCAGGAGAGACGGTAGAAGATACCTATTATGTCGTACAACAGCTTACCGAGTATTTCCTGCGTTCGGCTATCATTCCTATATATTTGGGAGGGAGTCAGGATTTAATGTATCCCATTTACCGGGCCTACGATGAGTTTAAGCATATGATCAATGTGGTGAATGTGGATTGTAGATTTGATCTGGGAGATATTGAGGCTCCTATATCTTCCCGCAGCTATGTAGGCAAAATGGTCACTGAAGAGCCTTATAATCTTTTTAACTACAGTAATCTCGGCTTTCAGACTTATTTTAATTCGCAAGAAGAGATCGATCTATTAGACAGGATGTTCTTTGAGGCATTGAGGTTGGGGCGTTTGGATCAGGACATGACTATGGCTGAGCCTATTCTCAGGGACGCTGATGTGGTCGGAATTGATATGGCGGTGGTAAGGGCTGCAGATCTAGGAGTTGGCTTTTCGCCCAAGTTCATGGGAGGGCATATGCATCCCAATGGTCTGGACGGCAAGCAAATATGTCAATTATCACGCTATTCTGGCATCAGTGATCGATTAACTGCATTTGGGATTTTTGAGATTTTTACGGACCCAAATATCAGTGCTCAATTGGTCGCAGAATTGATATGGTATTTTGTTGAAGGATACAATTACCGGAGTAATGAGCATCCAATAGATCTTTCACGGGATGTTTTAACCTATAAAGTACCGTTGGAAGATGAAATTTTAATCTTTCATAAGTCCAGTAAATCTGGGCGTTGGTGGATAGAATTGCCTTTTATTTCTAATGTTAATAATAAATTAAAACAACATACGTTATTACCATGCGACAAGAAGGATTACGATTTGGCTTGTAGCCAAATTTATCCAGATCGTTGGTTAAAGGCTCGTCGTAAGAATGAAATTTAAAGACAATGAACTGTTAAAGCGAGCCTCAGAAAGTTTTATTGACAAAAAAAAGTTGTGGAAACGAAATCTTTTAAATAGGTTTACGCCCTTAATTCATAAAGAAAACATAATACGCCCTTATGAAAAAGTTATTAGTCCTATTAGCAGTGGTTACCTTTTTAGTCAGTTGTGGCAAGGGAGATCGTGGGATGGTCGTCGGAGCCAGGGGAAAAAAATGGCATCCTGAAAAGCCTTACGGTATGACCTTAATCCCTGGAGGAGCCTTTATTATGGGGAAAGCTGACGATGATATCGCAGCCACCCGGAACGCGCCCGCCAAAACAGTTACCGTACCTTCTTTTTATATGGACGAGACCGAAATCACCAATGCCGAATATCGCCAGTTTGTTTACTGGGTAAGAGATTCGATCTTCCGTACACGTTTGGCTATCATGGCTGATGAAAACGGAGCGCTTCCTGGTGATGATGGTATAGGGGAGTTTGCCTTCGCTGACGCGGAAGGAGCGGACAATGGCGAATTGACACCATGGGAGCAGTACAAGCAAGATAATTACATCGGGATGGGTCCTACAGGTTATGAAGGTCGTAAACTGAATCGTGATGTTGACCTCATTTGGGATACAGAAGATATCCCTGATGAATTTTATGCTGAGGTGTATGATCAGATGTACATTCCGTTTGAAGAGGCGTACAACGGAGAGCGTACCATTGATACCAAACAGCTAATATTTACTTATACTGATTTTGACATTCAAGCTGCTGCCAAAAACAGAGATGATAGTAAATCTAGAAAGGACTTTGTAGAGCAAGTACCGGTGCCTGTATATCCTGATACTACGGTTTGGATTCGTGACTTTAATTACAGCTACAATGAGCCTATGCACAATGATTATTTCTATCATGAAGCTTACAGTGATTACCCTGTAGTTGGTGTGAACTGGAATCAGGCCAAGGCTTTCTGTCAGTGGAGAACTTTGTATCATAACGGTTATAGAAAGAAGCGTAACCTAGAGCGTATCAGAAGATACCGTTTGCCGTCTGAGGCAGAATGGGAGTATGCTGCCCGTGGTGGTTTGGAAGGAGCTACTTATCCTTGGGGAGGTCCTTATGCTAAAAATGATCGTGGTTGTTTCCTGGCTAACTTTAAGCCGTTGCGTGGAGATTATGCAGCAGATCAAGCTCTTTATCCAGTTGAGGCCGAATCATACGAGCCTAATGATTACAACCTATACAATATGTCTGGAAACGTTTCAGAATGGGTAGGTTCTTCTTACGAGCCAGGCGCTTATGAGATGATGTCTTCCATGAGTCCCAGTGTAAATGATAAAAATAACCGTCGCAAAGGTGTGCGTGGAGGTTCATGGAAAGATGTTTCCTATTTCCTTCAGGTAGGTACACGTGACTATGAATACCAAGACAGTGCGAGAAGCTATATCGGATTCCGTACCGTTCAAGATTATGTAGGTACTGATGTTACCTTAAATGCATCAACTAACTAATTCCCAATTTCAAATTACTTAATTAAAACTTAGCAAAAAATGGCACAGTCTAAAACAACAAAGAAACTATTTAACATGGCTTACGGTATCGGAGCCTCCATTGTAATTATCGGAGCTCTGTTCAAGATCCTTCACTGGGAGCTTGATCTAGGTTTTGCCAAGTTGGGTGGTGGTTTCCTACTTGCAGTAGGTCTTATTACCGAGGCAATTATCTTTTTTATCTCTGCATTTGAACCAGTAGATGATGATTTAGACTGGTCTTTGGTTTATCCAGAATTGGCCGGTGGTCAGTCAGTAGGAAAAAAGAAAGTAGAACAGCCTAAAGATGCCCAAGGTCTTTTGTCCAAGAAATTGGATGAGATGTTGAAAGAAGCCAAATTGGATTCTGAATTGATGGCTAGTTTAGGAGATAGCATCCGTAGTTTCGAAGGTGCTGCTAAAGGTATTGCTCCTACCGCAGAGGCGATGAGTTCTACTAAAAAATACTCTGAAGAAATGGCGCTGGCCGCTGCTCAAATGGAGTCTTTGAACAGTCTTTACAAAGTTCAGGTAGAAAGTTCTTCTCGTCAGGCGGAAGCTAATGAAGCAATCGCTGAGAATGCTAACAAGTTAAAAGAGCAAATGGCTGGTTTGACCAACAATCTTTCCTCATTGAATAGTGTGTATGGTAACATGCTAGGAGCCATGAAATCTTAATTGGTTGATCAATATTAATCAATAGTATTAACAACTAATCTAAAAGAATTATGGCAGGAGGAAAACAGTCCCCAAGACAAAAGATGATTAACCTGATGTACCTGGTTTTCATCGCCATGTTGGCACTTAACATGAGTAAAGAGGTTTTAACCGCTTTCGGTCTGATCGAAGAAAGTGTTGCTGAAAACAACGCTAACTTGGATATGAGAAATACGGCTTCTTTAGAAGCATTAAATGAAAAAGCTTCAGAACAATCAAATTTCCGTGAAGCTGCGGCCAAAGCCCAGCAGATCGAAAAAATTTCCGATGAGTTTGATACTTATCTCGCTAATTTGAAAGCAGAGATGATGGGAACCGTTGAGGAAGGTGAGGAAAATAATTATGAAGTTCAGGATAAAGCTGACTTTCTTAATGAGAAGTTTTTTGCTGGTGATAAATTGAAGCCAGAAGGGCAGGAATTTCTTGATAAGATGAATACTTATCGGGAAGATATGATTGCTGCTTTAGGTGAAGGTTATGAAGGCATCAAGGAGGAGTTGGAAGAGAAATTTGATACTTCCGAGGTTCCCGCAGAACGTGATAATCCTGATGGTCCTAAGCAACCATATTTAAATTATCACTTTGAAGGGTATCCTCTGATCGCTTCCAAAACCAAAATGACCCAAATGCAAAATGATATCAGAACTATTGAGGCTGAAGCTTTGGGTAAATTTCTGGAGGGAGAGTTGATTCAAATCGCATCGGCTAATAGTTACCAAGCTATTGTTATTCCTGAGAAAACTAGTTTTTTTAATGGAGAAAGATTTAAAGGTCGTGTGGTATTAGGTCGATATGACAACTCTACAGTGCCCAACAAAGTAATTGTAAATGGATCTGAGCAGACTAATATTCAGTCTGGTCAGGTAATGTTGGATTTCCCTGCGGGAGCGGTTGGAGAACGCACGATCGAAGGGGAAATGCAATTTAAAGAAGGCGATTCTACCATTAGAATCCCAATCACCTCAAAATATGCGGTGGTCAGTAAGCCAAATGCGGCTGTTATATCCGCTGATAAAATGAATGTGGTGTACCGTGGAGTAGATAATCCAATGACCATTTCTTTTGCTGGAATCGCTGATAATAATGTTAGTGCAAGCGCACCTGGTCTTTCTAAAAGAAGTGGGTCTAGCTATATGATGAAGCCGGGTACTGGTAAAGAGGTGACCATTAATGTTACCGGTACTCTACCAACAGGAGATAAAGTAACTGATTCTCAAAAGTTCCGTATCAAGAACCTTCCACGTCCTACTGGTATGGTGAGTGGTGCTTACGAAAATGTACGTAAAACACGGTCTAACCTTGGTATTTCTACCGTATCGGCAGAGTTCCTTGACTTTGACTTTGATTTGAAACCTCGTGTAACTGGTTTCCTATTTAAAGTTCCTGGTCAGCCTTCTGTTCCTGTTTCTGGAACCAAATTGAATGGTGCTGCCAACAACTCTTTGAGAAGAGCTCGTAAAGGTGATTTGGTACAGTTTGCGCAAATTAAAGCTACAGTTCCTGGTGTTACACTGAAAAGTGTTTCTGATGTAACTGTCGAACTTACAGACTAATAATTAATTCAAATGATGAATAAGATCATAGTTTTATTGGCTGCTTTGTTACTCTCTGGAGTAAGCATGGCCCAAAACAACATCCTAAACGCAAAAGACCCATCGGAATTCGGTAAGAAAACCGAATCCCAAATGGAAAACGACAATGATAAACCATTGCCTTATGGACATGTGGGAGATCGTGATATTCTTTGGCAACGTACGACTTGGGAGACTATCGATCTTGATGAGCGTGTCAACTTCCCGTTGTACTATCCAGTGGATACCAACTTCGTAGGTAAGGAACGTCGTTCTTTATTTCACGTATTGTCTGCAGCGGCCAGATCTGGGGATTTGACGCTTTATGGTGATTCCTACTTCAATGAGGCTCGTGAGTTTGAGGATGTAGAGCCAACCTTGAAGTCTCAAAAGATTACTAATGCGGGTATAGATATTCTTAATGAAAACGGAATATTCGTTGAAGAGGGTGTCAAGCCTTTGGATATTGATACCACATATAACCTTCCTGGGTTTGATGAGTATATTGAGACCAATACCATTGGTGCTGATGATGTAAAAGAGTATCGCATCCGCGGATTGTGGTATTTTGATACGCGTCAGAGTGAATTGCGTTACAGGTTGATCGGGATTTGCCCAGTGACTCCTGACGTGAACTTCCCTGACGATCCTACTGGGGTTGAATTGTTCTGGGTGTACTATCCAGATGCAAGGGAGTTGTTACACAACGCTCATGCCTTCAATACATTGAACTCTGCGCGTCCTATTTCATTTGATCATATGTTGAACTCTAGAAGATTCAATGCGGTGATCTATAAAATGGATAACGTTCAAGGGGATCGTGAAGTAAAACGCTACATCGCAGACAATTCGATGATGCAGTTATTAGAGTCTGAGCGATTGAAGGAAATCATTCGAAATTTTGAGATTGATCAATGGAACTACTAAGTATATCCAATTAATATTTCAAAAAAGGCCTCGTCTGACGAGGCCTTTTTTTATGCGTATGTGTCATGTTCGCTGATTTATTTTTGTTTACTTAGTCCTATGAAAGATGCTATTATAATTGGGTCTGGAATCGCTGGTTCTACACTAGCCTGGTTTTGGAAATTTCAAGGCAAAAATATCACCTTGATTGGAGACGGAAAAAAAGCAGCCTCAGCAGTGGCCGCTGGAGTTTATAATCCCTTAATCTTAAAACGTTTCACCAAAGTATGGAAGGCTGGAGAGCAACTGGATGCCATGCAAAATTTCTATCCTAGGATTGAAGCCAGATGCGGGCGCGAACTCCTTCACTCCACTTACATTCTTAGACGTCTTCACCATGAGGCAGAAGCATCCACCTGGCGCAGAAAGGCCCAAAGGGAAGATCTTATGCCTTTTATGGACCAAAATATATCGCATACCTCCCTTTCCGGTATCAACTCACCCTACGGTTTTGGAAAAGTACCTAATACAGGATGGCTGGACGCTGGTCAGTATATGAAAGCTACACAGGAATATTTCAGCAGCAAGGATTCTTTTATTTCAGAGCATTTTGACCATTCTCAATTAGTAATTGAAAAGGAATTTGTGTCTTACAAACAGTTAAAAGCCAGGCATATCATCTTTGCTGAAGGCGTTGCCATCCGCTCTAATCCATGGTTCAATGATCTCCCGCTACAGGGTAATAAAGGGGAGGTTTTATTGGTCAAAGTCCCTGGTTTACAATTGGATTGCATCGTTAAATCTGCCGTGTTTTTGATGCCGTATAAGGATGATTTATTTTGGGTGGGTGCCACCTACGATAGGGAAGATTTGAGCGATACTCCTACACAAAATGCTTATGATTATCTGACTGATCGATTGGAGCGATTTCTGGATTTGCCGTATGAAGTGATCAAGCATTTACATGGCATACGACCTACTACCATGGATAGACGACCTTTTTTGGGATTCCATAAAAGCTCAGATCGATTATTGGTCTTTAATGGTATGGGAAGTAGATCTGTATTGGTCGCTCCTTGGGCTGCCAACGAATTATTTAACCACGTCTACCAAGATAAATCCTTGCATCCAGAAATAGGTATTGCTCGATTTAGATAAGCATGTCATCTAAGATAGATCTACCAGTACAACGGATGAGCGATCAACTTTACTAAATTGGACTATACGATCTACTTTTTACCCGCTTTCTCAGGGTCATAATCCATGAAAAGATTGATCCAAATGTTGCGGGATAACCTGATGACCAATGGTAAACTCAAGATCGCTACGGCCGAGATAATCAAAAAAATGCTCCAACGACCTAGATCAAAAACAAAATAAGTGATGGCAAAAACTATCATGGCTATGGCCACGCCCACGCCGTAGCTCACATACATGGAGCCGTAAAAGAAACTGGGTTCTATTTTGTACTTGGTCCCGCAATGCTGACATCGCTCCCTCATTTCCTGCGTTTTTGATGGGCTGTAGAGTCGGCCACTTGTGTACATGGACTCTTGCTGACACACTGGACAGGTGCCTGTAAAAATGCTGTAGAGTTTAGTGCCTTTTAGCATAAGAAAACTTTAAAGTTTGTGCAGAGTTAAGCATCTTTGCAAAGTTACAAAATCTATATGCTTAATATACACGATTTACATGTCAGCTTTGGTGGAGAACCACTTTTTGAAGAGATCACCTTTCGCTTAAACGGCGGTAACCGGGTCGGTCTCATCGGCAAAAATGGTGCTGGAAAATCCACTTTGCTCAAAGTAATCGCAGGGGATATTCCATACGATCAGGGGACCATAGCAGTAGAAAAGGACGTAAGTATTGGGTTCTTAAGACAGGACATTGATTTTGTACAAGGACGTACGGTGCTGGAAGAGGCATATACCGCTTTCGCGAAAGCGAGAACAATAGAAGCCAAATTAGAAGAAATCAATACCCAACTTGCTGAGCGGACTGACTACGAAAGTGATGCTTATACTCAACTCATTCAGGATCTTGGGGATCTGACCCATGAATATGAGATTATAGGTGGATATCAATACAAAGGTGAAACCGAAAAAATTCTCAAAGGACTGGCCTTTCGTCCGGAACAGTTTGATATGCTGACAGACGAGCTTTCTGGTGGGTGGCGCATGCGTATTGAGCTGGCCAAACTCCTGCTCGAGGATCACGATATCCTGTTGTTGGATGAGCCTACCAACCATTTGGACATAGATTCTATACTTTGGCTGGAACAATTCCTTCAGGGCTATGCTGGAGCCGTCGTGATCGTAAGCCACGACAAGATGTTTTTGGATAATGTGACCAACCGCACGATTGAAATAAGTTTGGGTCGCATTTACGACTATCCAAAGCCTTATACCAAATTCCTTGCTTTGCGGGCCGAGATGAGAGAGCAACAAGAAGCAACGTTCAAAAACCAACAAAAGGAAATCGAGCGTACGGAAAAGCTTATTCAGAAATTTAAGGCCAAAGCGAGTAAAGCCACTATGGCGCAATCACTAGTCAAGAAATTGGACCGTATGGAAGTGGTGGAGATTGAGCAAACCGATAATGCGGCCATGAACATCAATTTTAGCCAATCCATTCAACCCGGCAAAATTGTCCTGGAGATTGATGATGTAAGCAAAAATTACGGTGACAAAAAAGTGTTGGAAAATGTTGATCTGACTATAGAGCGTGGTAAACGAATTGCTTTTGTAGGACAAAACGGAATGGGTAAGTCCACCCTGGCCAAAATTGTGGTTGGTGATGTTGCTGCACAGGGTGAGGTCAAGCTGGGACATAACGTACAATTGGGATACTTTGCCCAAAATCAAGCTGAATACCTGGATGGAGAAAAGACTATTCTAGATACCATGCTGGATGCTGCCGATGATACCAACAGAATTAAAGTTCGCGATATGTTGGGATCTTTTCTATTTCGCGGTGACGAAGTGGAGAAAAAGGTTAAGGTTTTAAGTGGGGGAGAGCGTAATCGCCTCGCGCTATGTAAACTATTGCTACAGCCGTTTAACGTCCTGATCATGGATGAGCCTACCAATCACTTGGATATTCAATCCAAGAATGTACTTAAGGCCGCATTGACTAAATTTGAAGGCACCTTGATTGTGGTTTCACACGACAGGGAATTTTTACAGGGATTGACCGAATTGGTCTATGAATTCCGCGACCACAAGTTGAAGCTGTATTTAGGAGATATAGATTATTACCTTGAACAACGCAAGGCTATGGATATGAGGGAGATTGAAAAAGTAGATGAAAGGCCTGCTGCAACATCTAATTCTACTAACAAAGAAGCTGCACCGGCAATGACTTATGAGGAGCAAAAAAAGCAAAAAAGCCTCAACAATAGACTTTCCAAGGCAGAATCCCAAATCAATCAACTAGAGAAAGAAATCAAAAAGCTCGACGCTGAGCTAGCGGCCAATTACGATGAACTGGCGGCCAAAGAAGGTTTTTTTGATACCTACCAGGAAAAGAAAAAGTCTCTGGAGAGCTGGATGGAGAAATGGGAGGAAATCTCCTTGGAACTGGAAAGCTTGTAGCTACATTATTTAAGGTTTATTTAACCTATGCCCTTTGAACCTATCCTAGTTTTGTAGGTCGAATTACTTGTTCAAACCTTTTTCATGCGCAAAATTATTCTATCCGTTCTTGCAGTGATTATTTTAATCGGAGCTGTATTTGGGGCCAAATTGATTATTGACAGCAAGACAGCGCCTAAACCGAAGGTTAAAAAAGAGGTTAAAATTGTATCCGTAGATACCGTGCGCAATGCTACTATTCCCATTGTAATTCCAGCAAATGGAAATTTACAGGCCAAAGATAGGGTAGAACTATATGCAGAGGTTACTGGGGTATTTCAGTCAACGGGAAAGCTTTTCCGTGTGGGACAGAATTACCGCTCTGGACAAACAATTATCTTAATTAATAATTCCGAGTTTTATGCTCAAGTGCAGAGCGCTCGTAGTAATCTCAATAATCAGATCACCGCTATCATGCCAGATCTGCGACTGGATTATCCAGAATCATTTCCTGCCTGGCAGAACTATCTGGACAACTGGGATATCAACTCTTCCACACCTGCCTTACCAGATCCATCAACGGATAAGGAAAAATACTTTATAACCGGCCGGAATATCTATTCTACCTACTATAATATCAAGAATTTGGAAAGCCGCTTGGGCAAGTTTCGCATACGTGCTCCTTTTGATGGTGTGCTTACAGAAGCTATGGTCAGTGAAGGGACTTTGGTGAGAAATGGTCAGCAATTGGGCGAATTCATCAAAACTGGAGCCTATGAACTAGAGGTGGCGATCAGTGGTGAGTTTTCAGATCTGCTCAAGGTGGGTGAATCCGTAGAACTCACAAATATTTCAGGAACCAAAACCTATCAGGGACAAGTGACTCGTATCAACGCTAAAATCGACCCATCCTCTCAAACCATTACAACCGTTATTGAGGTGAGCAATGACGATCTGAAGGAGGGCATGTACCTTACCGCCCGACTGGAGGCCCAGAAGGTTGAGGAGGCCGTTGAGCTGAACCGTAGCTTATTGCAAGATGGCAATCAGATCTTTGCGGTGGAAAATGAAAAACTTATCCTTATTGACGTAAAACCCGTTCATTTTTCAGACAAGACTGTAGTTTTAAAAGGGATTGATGATGGTGAAGTGATTCTTTCAAAGCCAGTGCCCGGCGCATATGAAGGTATGATCGTTACTACTGAATCTGACCCTCAAACTGAAAAGGAAACTGAAAATCCAGAAAATACAGCTTCATGAGGTCTGTGATTTCCTATTTTATCAAGCATCACGTTGCTGTCAATGTCGTGATAGCAGCATTTGCCATTTTTGGTGTTTTAGGAATGCTGTCCCTGAAATCTTCCTTCTTCCCGTTGGTGGAATCTAAAATTATTACGATCAATGTTGTTTACCCAGGTGCTTCTCCTCAAGAAATTGAGGAAGGAGTCGTTCTCAAGATTGAAGATAATCTAAAAGGAATTGAAGGGATTGATAGGGTCACTTCTGCTTCACGCGAAAACTCTGGTACAATTACCGTAGAGATCCTCAAGGGTTACAATATCGATTTCATGCTGCTGGAAGTTAAAAACGCGGTGGATCGTGTGCCATCTTTTCCGGTAGGAATGGAGCCGCTTGTGGTGGCTAAGCAGGAAAATTCGCGGCCGACGATCACTTTCGCGCTAAGCGGAAAAAATGTTCCCCTGAAAACACTCAAGCAACTGGCCAGAGACGTTGAAAATGACCTACGCGCCATTGAAGGGATCTCTCAGATTTCCATTTCTGGTTATCCCGCCGAAGAAATTGAAATTGCAGTTAATGAAAACACACTTCTCGGATACAATATTACCTTTCAAGAAGTAGCCGATGCCGTTGCTGCTTCAAACATATTGACCACTGGAGGGAATATCAAAACTGATACGGAAGAATATTTAATACGGGCCAACAATAGGAAATATTATGGTGACGAACTCAATTTCATACCTATACGCACACAACCTGATGGCACCACCATTTATCTCAAAGATGTAGCCGAGGTACGCGATCGTTTTTCTGAGTCACCCAATGCCAGTTATTTTAACGAAGAACGTGCTGTCAATATTACGGTAACAAGTACCAACGCCGAAGATTTGATCGACAGTGCAGATAAGGTGAAGGAATACATCGAGGATTACAACCAGAGATTTACCAATGTGCAGCTCAATGTCGTAAGGGATCTTTCCATTACCTTGAACCAACGTACCGCACTGCTAGCAGAAAACGCTGTGATCGGGATGTTGTTGGTACTGGCATTCCTGTCGGTATTTTTGAACACCAGGTTGGCTTTTTGGGTCGCCTTTGGACTGCCCATCGCCTTTTTGGGGATGTTTATTTTTGCCGGGCAGTTTGATGTGACCATCAATGTTCTTTCCTTATTTGGTATGATCATCGTCATAGGTATTCTGGTGGACGACGGGATTGTTATCGCTGAGAATATCTACCAACATTATGAAGACGGCAAGGATCCCATAGAAGCAGCGATTGATGGAACTATGGAGGTGATTCCGCCTATTTTGAGCGCCATTATAACGACCATACTTGCGTTTTCAACGTTCCTGTTTTTGGACGGTAGGATCGGTGAGTTTTTTAGTGAGGTTTCTGTTATCGTTATACTCACACTGCTGGTCTCACTAGTAGAGGCCCTCATCATCTTGCCTGCGCACCTCGCTCATTCCAAGGCACTACAGCCAAAATCTGATAAGCCCAAAAAAGGTATTGGAAAGTTATTCAGTAAGATGCGATATATCAATTCCTACGGTGACCGTGCGATGAATTGGATGCGGGACCAGATCTATGGTCCGGTGCTGAAATTTACCATCCGATTTAAGTTCTTTGTGTTCGTGCTATTTGCTACCGCTCTCATCCTGACGATTGGATCCGTTCAGGGAGGTATCGTGGGAGTAACCCTTTTTCCGAGTATTTCTAGTGATCAGGTGTCCGTTAACCTTTCCATGCCTAACGGTACAGCTGAAGAAATTACGGATTCCATTATTTCTTCTATCGAGGAAAAGGCCAAGATCGTCAATCGCGAACTCACAGAAGAGTACCTGACAGATGAGAAGTATGGTGATACCACCATGCTGTTTGAAAACATCATAAAATCCCAGACCTCGTCATCTTCAGCCAATCTTTCTATCAACCTATTGCCTGGTGAAACCCGTCCAGAGGCTTTGAAATCTCCTATTGTCGCCAATCGTTTACGCGAATTGGTAGGTGCTGTTCCCGGTGCTGAGTCCTTGACCTTTGGCTCGGGAGGAAATTTTGGTGGGAGTCCGGTAGCAGTTTCTCTGTTGAGTAATGACATCAGCGAATTAAAAGCCGCGACTGATGATTTTAAAGAGATTCTGGAACGCAACCCACTGTTGAAAGACATTGAAGATAATGACCCAGCAGGTATTAAGGAGATTAAACTGGAATTGAACGATAATGCATTTGCACTGGGATTGAACTCACGTACTGTGATGTCTCAAGTACGTGCTGCATTTTTTGGTCGTGAGGCCCAGCGGTTCCAACGCGGTCAGGATGAAATTAGGGTTTGGGTAAGGTATGACCGCAATAACCGAAATAGCATCAAGGATATGGACGAGCTGCGAATCATTACACCCACTGGGGATCGGGTTCCGCTGCGTGATATTGCAGATTATACCATCGAGCGTGGTGATGTGGTGATCAATCACCTGGAAGGAAGAAGAGAAATTCTGGTCAGTGCAGACATGAAGGATCCCAATCAGAGTGCGACAGACATCTTAACTCAGATACAGGAAGAGATCATTCCGCAATTGCAGCAAAAGTACCCGACTATCACGCCCAATTATTTGAGTGGACAGGCCAGGGAAGCCGAAAAGATCAGCAGCAGTGCCTCTTTCATTTTTCCATTGATATTGCTATTGATCTATTTTGTAATCGCTTTTACCTTCCGGAGTGGGACCCAACCCATCATGTTGATTCTGCTCATCCCTTTTAGTTTTGTAGCCGTTGCCTGGGGTCACTGGATACACGGTTTTCCGGTCAATATTTTGTCCATGCTGGGGATTATTGCCTTGATCGGAATTATGGTCAATGATGGATTGGTGTTGATCGGTAAGTTTAATAGTTTGATCAAGGAAGGCCTACAATTTGATGAGGCCTTGTATGAAGCTGGAAAAAGCCGCTTTAGAGCTATATTTCTGACCTCTTTGACCACCATTGCGGGATTGGCCCCATTGCTCTTGGAAAAAAGTCGGCAGGCACAGTTTTTAAAACCTATGGCCATCTCCATCTCCTATGGAATCGGAATTGCCACCTTATTGACCTTATTATTGTTACCCTTATTTTTGAGTTTTGGTAATAATATAAAGGTTTGGATCCATTGGTTAAAAACCGGAGAGAAAATTGATAAGACCGAGGTAACCAGTATTGCCAAGGAACAACAAGCAATAGAGGAATATGAGGAAGAGTAGGCTGTTAATTAGTGCGTTGCTATTGGTATTGTTCGCTTTCGCGAAAGCGGGAGCCCAACAATCACTGGACACCCTATTGACCAAAGAGGAGGCGGTGCGACTGATGCTGGACAATAATTATGGGATTAAGATTGCGCAAAACGCCGAAGAAATTGCCGAAAATAACACCAGTATACTCAACTCTGGTTATTTGCCCTCATTGACGGGTACGGCAGGGGCCCAATTTGATGAAACCGATTCAGAAACTGATTTTGGAGGTGCTCCAGATCAAAACGGAAATCCGCGGGACAACATTGTCATCAATGATGCAGAAACCAGAAGCTACAATGCAGCTATCGCACTGAATTACACTTTGTTTGACGGTTTAGGCCGATTCTACAACTACAAACGTCTAAAAGAACAATACGACCTTACCCAACTAGAAGCACGGGCTACGATTGAGAATACCACCGTGCAGTTGATGAGTGTTTATCTAGAAGTTGCCCGGCTCACAGAAAACTTGGAAGTTTTTGAGCAAACTCTTGCCATATCGCGCCAGCGGGAAGTTCGCGCCCAATACCAATTTGATTACGGTCAGGTCAATAAACTGGAGGTACTCAATGCTCAAGTTGATATTAATGCCGATAGTATCAATATCATGAACACCCGACAGCAATTGCGCAATACAAAAAGAGATCTCAACTTATTGCTCAATCGTGACCTGGAGGCTGGTTTTGAAGTAGACACCACGGTCAACCTGCAGAACATGTTGGTGATCGATAGTTTTTTGGAACAGGTTGAGCAGAACAATGTACGCCTTTTACAAGCTGAAAGTAACCTGCAGATCAGTGCATATGATATCAAAACCTCTAGAGCCTTACTGTTGCCCAGAATAGGCCTGACCGGATCTTATGGCTGGAATCAGACCGATAACCCGCCCAGTGCATTTTTTCCTGCTACAACCCGTACAAGCAGTTCGGTTCAGGTAGGTGCTAGTCTGACCTGGGACATCTTTGATGGAGGTCGTTCCATCACCGGTTTGCGCAACGCAGAAATTGCCTATAAAAACGAGGAGTTGTTCAAGAAGCAACTGGAGCAAGAGGTAGCACGGGATGTGGCTAATGCCAAAGGCAACTACGAAAATGCGCTGGCGATCTACCGCATGCAAGAACAGAATGTTTTAACAAACGAGGCCAACTTTGCCAGATCTGAAGAACGTTTTAAACTGGGACAAGTAAGTTCAATTGAATTTCGCCAGGCGCAGGTCAACCTGATAAACGCCATTACCATAAAAAACCTGGCCAAGTATGACGCCAAGCTAGCTGAGTTCCAGCTTTTACAATTGGCCGGGCAACTGCTCAATGTTCCGTTATGATCGAGTATTTTTTTATGTGCCCGCATTGTTGGCAGCAAATATCCATGCTGCTCGATCCGGCCTACTCTCAGATTTACGTAGAAGATTGTGAGGTTTGCTGCAACCCAATCGAAGTAGAGGTAGCTTTTGAGGAAGGAGAAATGACCACTTTTGAGGCTCGGGAGATCGGTCAGTGACTTGAACTTCAGAGCATCGTATCCACCAAGCCATTTTTAATATTGATCCAAATGTAATTAAAGAAAGACTTGGTTTTATTGCGTTCAGCAGTGGCTTTACCGTTGATAAACTCTTGTCCTTTGTCCTTACTATCCTTATTGACAAAAAGATTGGCGATACCCGACAATAAATCGTTCACCTTAAAGTCATTGGATTGTAAGATTTTAACCTTAAAATCATCGTACTTCATCTTCATCTTAACGTTGGAAGTATGATTGTTGCCATCTATATCAAAATAAATTTTTTGGAGTGAACCTTCAAACGCGGTTTTAAGATTGGGTACCGAAAAATCATTGATGTTTTCGGCGGGAAGTTGGGACAGGGAAGCGGCAAAGTTGAATTGATCCGTTTGATCCTGAACATCAAAACTCCAATCCACCACAAGAGGTGAAGATTGGAGGAAAAGACCCTCGGCATGTAATGTTGTGCGTGTGCCTTTTTCCTGCCTATTCCCCAGGTGATCGATCTGCATGTCTAAGGATGTAAAATCTATGGTACCCGCGGGTTGGTCTTCCTTGGCCTTTTCTTCATAGGTAATAGAAGCCTTTGTGATTTGAACACTATCGATGGCTAGGGAAAAAGGAAGTTCTCTCAGCATCTCGCTGTAGAGCGGTTTCACTCTGTTATCATCAGCCACTTGCTTGTCTCTATAAATATCCAGGTCTGGCTGCGAGATCTCAAGTTTTTCAGCAGTGATATAAAGCTGATCATTTTTGAAACTGACCTCATATTCATCAATAGTAGTTTGCGGAATTTTCAGTGTGGTATGATCTCGCTCACGGTTCAATACCTGAGATAATTTAGATTTACTGTAATCAGGTAGAAGGTGTAAATCCATTACCGTGATAGTGGATCCGGAGGCGGTAATTTCACCCGTGTTGAGGTGATCATAGTCGCTGGTACGCACAGAAAGAGAATCTACATTCAGTTCGATCTCCTGATAAGTAAGCGGTATTTTTTGCTGTACACTTTCAGGGGTGATTTTGATATCGGTCAAGTGCAATGAGGATCTACCGCTTTTCAGCAATGGTGTTTTGCCCTTACCATCCCGTATTTCTATTCTCGCATCGTCAATTTCAAATTGGTCTAGTTTGAAGGTCAGCTGCTGAAGGGGCACAGGGTCAGTATGGGTTGTAGTATCAGCTGGATGTCTTTTATGTTTATAATACTTAATATGTGGTGCGGAGAGGATGATACTACTGATATGAATTTCATTATGAAACAGGTAATCCCAATAGCTCAAGTCTTTGAGTGATAATTTTGACGCGGTCATGTTGGTGTGAGTTACCGTATCAGCTTTGTTGGTTATAGAAACGTATAGACTGTCGAGTTTGGCGCTACCATTCCAGAGGCTCACTTCCAAATCCGCGTATTGAGCGTTGACAGTTGATCCCATACCCTGATGAATAAAATTTTGGATTTTATTTTTCAGGATTATTTCGGCTGCTATATAGCCTGAAATAAATACAAGGGCAATGATTCCCAGGATGATCCAAATCTTTTTTGTCATTATCGCTATTGGTGTATGTTTTAAATGTAAGTAGGTATAAGGTGGGTATGGGTTAATTTTTTAATAATAGATTTGGGTTAAACGGGAAATTGGTTGTATATTTGCATCCCATTAATAAGTGGGCAGGAGTTATGATCTGCCAGCAGCACGCAGCACTTTTTAAAGGATATATCGCGAGGTAGAGCAGTAGGTAGCTCGTCGGGCTCATAACCCGAAGGTCGCTGGTTCGAGTCCAGTCCTCGCTACTAATAATTAGCCCTAATAACTTTATTTTTAAGTGATTAGGGTTTTTTTATTTTAACATCTTCCCAAAAACTTCCCAAGATGTTAGCTCTAGACTTTAAAACGTCAGTTTTTTAATACCTGTAGAATTTTATTTAATATTTCGATCACAGGGGATACCCACAAAATTTTCCATCCAGTGGGGTAGTTTCATAAGGGTGGTATGTCTATCTATTTATTTATCTATTTTTAAGGAAATGAGAATGTATGTCTAAAATAGGTAGAAACGACCCTTGCCCTTGTGGAAGTGGCAAGAAAAATAAAAGATGTTGTATAGGGAAAATTGATAATAAGATCAATAAACCAAGCGACTTTACAAGTTTTTTGAAGGTAAATAATACTCTTGATTTACTCAAAACCATTTCCTTACTACAGTTAATCCCTACAAATCATTCTAAAATTGTTAGGTTAGAAATCATTCAGGATACCATTGTTAAAAGCCTTAATTCTATTAATGGAGCTGTCTCTTACGAAAACTTGCAAAGTGTCGTTCATGAAAATTTTGAATATGACTACCGAGAAGACCCCAGTGAAAGCTCTTTTACAGAAAACATCACCTTTTTAAATGGTAATAATACTGTATTTACGGGCATAGCTCACGAATCTACTAATGCTAATCAATGTTTATTAAATTCTATTTTCTTTCCAGAAAATGGATTGTCAGATTCAGTTAAAACGAAAATCAAGGAGGGAGCATTATTCTTACTCCATACTTTCGACGAAATTGCGAAAAAATTAGGTTATGATAGGTATATTTTTGAAGAGCATTATCGTGAAAGAATAACTTTTCCGAATAGGGATTTTGTTGAAAAAAATAAAAATCTATTCCTTTTTTCAGCAGAGTATATCAGTGAGGTTTATCGAAAATTTGAAATCACAGAGAATATTATTGAAGAGTTCACCTTAGAACCCATCGAAGTTAGGGAGCATAGAGGAGAAGAAACTATTCTTGTTTCAAAGCCATTTGTTAAGATAGATGGTAATTATTATTTAGCTCTTCCAACTGCTCAAACCTATAGTTTGAACCAGTTTATCATAAGAGTTGCTAAGGAGTACGGTGAACTAGAACAATTAAAAACAACTTATGATAAAATAATCAGAAACGAAGTTGGAAAATATTTATCAGCATATTGGAAATACAGAAAAGTAGATATTGGACTTAAACAAGATGAAACTATTTGGCAATTTGACAATAACAAATTTGCTTACGTATGTTATTTATCTTGCAATAAGATAGTTAATGTAGAAAAAAGAGCTAATAGGGTGATTAAATTATTGAAAAGAACTCTCGACATTCACGATGCTGAATTTTTCGCAGTTCATCTTTTTTCACCATTCGACCTGAAACAAATTTCTACTTTTGCATTTGAGACTATCAAAGAGGCTAAATATCAGATTCCTCTAGGGGTTTTTGATCTTGAAAGAATTTTTACCTATTGGAATGTTAACAGTTTGACCTTATGGAAGTATTCGAGAGCAAGAGAAAGGGCAGAACAACAAAATCTTAAAATAGCACCTTTTTTCTCGATTCTTACTTATTTTAAATGGTACAAAAGAAATAAGGACTCATTTTTTCCAACCGACGAAAAAGCACCTGATTGGCTCACGTTTGACTTCGCCATGCAAGGAGAGGTTGTTATTGAATCTAATAAAAAGAGCGATAAACATTTTATACAATTCATTGACGATGACCAACAGGTAGTTTATCTTCCTGTGATTAAAACCGAAACTTATGCACCAATTTACACCTCCGAAGATATTTTTAACGGTCGTCTCAGGGTAGCGCTGGAAAAATATGCCTTTCCTATATGGTTAAATTGTGAAAATCCTTTTGATTTTTTTGGAAAGAATTTTATTGAAGCTATATTGTATTGGTTGAATGAATTATACGATTCCATGAGTGATTTTCTATCTCCGTTGGGTGAATTTCCAGTGAACATAATTTTAGTATTTGACGATGAGATAAAAGAATATACCAATGAAGAACTAGAAGAAAGTGTTGATAAGGAAATAACTATTGGGTATAACATCAATCCAAAAATCAGGGAGATGAAATTAAAAATTCCTAAAGAGATTTTTAATGTTCTTCATAGACAGGATAATTATGGAGAACAAGTGTTGATGAGCGCCGTGTTCAAAGGGTTTAATAATCTTTTAAAATTATATGGAAACAATGGATTGGAGGAATACGATATTGAATCTCTAATATATAGTTATATGCCTTTAAGTGATGCTAAAATGATATTGACAGCTAATTCCGATAGGGATATTAAATTGAATGGAGATTTTATACCTAGACCAAGATATGTTTATGATTCTGACATTGCTCTTATATTGGAAGAAAATACTAATTGGTTAGGTAGTGAAAAGTCGATGCCAAGTAAAATTAATAATAAAAGCGAAAAAGAAGAATTGTGCATTAGGTTAATAGATTCTCTTATAAACCAAATAAGATTAAGACTTAAAGAATTTAACTCCACTGACTTATTGAAATACTTACTATTGAGACATGAATCGTTGCTTCATAAACAAGGAGAAAGAGATTTAGGAATTGCTGCAAGAATAAAATGTTTTTCAAAATATGAAGATGTTTTAAAATCTTATTCTGATTTTAATACTAAACTGATTAAATCTTCACACGCAATCAGATGTTTGATTGAGTTTGTAGTTGCTGAGCAGTATGAAGGGAATAGTACAGTAAATGATGACGACACAGATTTTCTTATAGCCTTAATGGTAGAAGTTATTAATTATGGAGTAATTAAAGACTCCATTAAGTTTGATATTGACAATCCCGATATGGGCTTGTTAGAGTCTGGTCGTATAGGTGTTTCTCATGGTTTTTATGATGATGTTCTCACAAGGTATAGGGATTCGGTGACTAGAGATGAAATAGTGGATTATGAAGAAACTTTTAAAAGTAAATTTAAGACACCTTCTTGGGATACAAGTAATAAAGATTCGTTAGTGGATGAATATTACAAGAAAGTTGACAATATCTTTATTGAAGAATGGGGTATTTCACTTCCAATGATAAATGCTATATCAGTTTATCTATCGGAGCTATGTTTTCAAAATAGTAATTCCTATTACTCTTGTAATGAAAATGAAATTATGGATGTCATAAGAAGTAATTTCGATATTAATGAAGGTACTATAAAAGCTTACTTGGATTGCTTAACTCTCAAAAGTAGAGGGAAATTTGATCAACCTGAAAATCCAAAGGACTTTCCTGAGATATTTCCATGGAGATATAATAGAAAATTATCATACATACGAAGACCTATATTACGAATTGGAAATGATAGTAATGGTTACAAATTATTTTGGAGCGCACGACATTTAGTATCTGCTACAGATAATCTAATTTACCTTTTTCATAACGGGAGGTTGAAGGTGGATAGAGACAAGAAAAAGCTAAGTAAATTACTATCTGAAAGAAATAAATTAAAGGGAGATGAGTTCAGAGAAGAAGTGTATCTCTGGTTAGCACTTAACACAACTTTAGAGGTAGTTGAATATGAAGTTAAAATCAAGGAAAAAGGTTTGCTGAAAGCAGATAAGAATTATGGGGATATAGATATTTTAGCCTTTGATACGAATCGAAAAATAATTTACGCTATAGAATGCAAGAATACTAAGCAGGTTAAAATTATGTATGATTTTCATAATGATTTAAAAAATTATGTTCAAAAACAAATACCCAAGCACATTAGAAGGGGAAATTGGTTGAATAAAAACACTGAACAGGTAATAAATGGATTCAACTTGTCAAAAGGAAATTGGTCAGTAGAATCATTAGTAATATCTTCCTATCAGTTGCCGATAAAGTTTATGTCTGAAATACCCATTCCAGTTTATTCATTAAATGAGATTAAAAGAGAAAACATTTTTGATGCAAAGGGGAGTTTTAAAAGAAAGGGTTTATATTAAACCATCCCAATCCTTTTCTAGTGTACCAGCAATATCTTCTATAGATTCCCCATTAAGAGCAGCTTGCTTCAATATTTCTTGAAAATAAAAAGGGTAGCTTTCTATAAGTTGTATTTCTTTTAAGTTTAAATGAAGTTTTTTATCGTATTCCTGCATCAGTCAAAGATAAATATTCAAATGGATTAAATTTTTATTTTAGTTATATGTTTATATGTCCGTTTAAGGGTTGGGGAATAAAGCCTTGTAGATAGGCGTATTTGCCTTGTTTAAGGCAGGTGTCTCTTTCGTTATATTCTATTTCTGGAAAGAAAAAAGTTCAGAAAGGGATATTCCTAGACAAGATGCAATTTTGTTAATTGTGCTAATGGATGAGTTTGAAACACCTCTTTCGATTCTAGATATTTGGGATATTTCAAAGTCACATTCGTTAGCTAATTCTTCCTGAGTAAATCCTTTTTTAATTCTGACCCCGCTACCGCCAGTTTGCAACTGGTGGCCACAACAGTAAGCCCACAAATCTAGTCCATCAACCCAATATGATCTATTTTCAAATCGTATGGTCTTCCGCAAAATTTCGTGCGCTGCTATACTTCCAATCCGTGGGTTCGGTCACAAATCCCGACTCAACAGGATTGTTATGTATATAATCCAACTTCTGTTTGATGACCTTGCTACTCCATAATTCAATAGGCTTATTATGATGTTGCCAAAATTGATACTTCGATATGTTGCCTTTTTTGTTGCCAGCTCTTTCGAACATCAATAACAACCACTCCTTTCTACTTTCCTGCGGATTCTCTTCAATTGCTTTAATTATTTTTTTGGAAGTATGTTTTTTGAAATCACCCAATAGACCAGAAGGATTTTCGTTCGCCGAACGAAATATGCAATGAATATGGCTAGGCATAAAACAATACGCATAAACCTCCATACCCCTTTTATGCCCTACAGTATTGAACACTTTGTTCAAGAATATCGAAATCAACCTGTCGCGTAAAAACATCTATCCAATAGACCGTTGCAAAACTCACG
>NZ_RMVE01000002.1 GCF_003865345.1 Nonlabens xiamenensis
ATTTGGATGGAAGTACAACTTCTATTCGACAAGAAAATGGAGCTCCCTATGAATGGAATGCTCCTGGTCAGAATGATCCAGCCTTACAGACGCTTTCTGTAGGAACGCACACCATTCGCGCAGTAGTTGTGGATAACGAAGGAGCAACCGCCGAAGCTGTCATTTCCATAACTGTGAATAGGGCAGTTCCGCAAGGAACCTTTTACCTACAAAATGTCGCAACAGGCAACATGTTGGAATCTGAAGGTGGTGGAGCAATTGGATTGTATACCCCATCAACTATTGACGAAAAGAAATGGAATTTCATTCCTAGCTCTGACGGTTATGTAATGCTTGACAACGGACTGGTAGGCCGAGGACCCATCAGAGCATCTACAGGAGTCAATAGTCCCTTGGTATGGGTGAGTGAAGGATATCTAGCCAGTCCTTATGTCAATCGTGAATGGTTGCCCATACTTGTATCAGGTAATATCTATAAATTTGAGTGTAGAGACGCTGTCCGTGGTTATATAGCCGATATCGGCGGAAATGCCGTAAATTCAGCTAATGGTGATGTGACTACTGCACATTGGGAGCTTATTCCTTTTGGTGACTCAAGTGTAAAATCCGGTTCCAACAATGATTTCAATCAGAACGCCCTGATCAATGAAATGGTGATGTATCCTAACCCGATGACCAACACCCTGTACATTGAGCTAAGCGGCGCAAAATCTGCTGACATATCCATCTTCAATGTCGATGGTCAATTGATTATGCAGGAAAAATATACTGGTGGTACCTTGACCATAAATACCGATGGTAAACTAAAAACAGGTATTTACTTTGTTAAAAGCGTTTCAGAAAATGGAACAGTGCTCACCAAAAAATTGGCGGTGTACTAGAACAGGTTCTTGAAAAACTTGCTAAAGAGGGTATTCCACTTCCGTGGAATGCCCTCTTTTTATTTCCAATACCTACATATCCAATTATCCACATGAAGAAATGAGCTCAGGATGGACATATATTGATCTGCTTGCGAGTGATCACCTACCAAACAGCTCCTGAAAATCTGACCCAGATGATAGCTCGACATGGACAGCAGATGAAAAAGCCTACCCAAGAAACAAGGTTGATTGTAATGTTTTCGGGTGTTGATGATTACCATATTTCTGGTCAAATTGATATCGAACCCCTCCTCGACTGTTGATTCAGCAGGCGCTTCCTGACATTGACCTAGCACAGACAACTATCGATACCTAAGCAACTGGGCGTATTGACATTTTAAGTGCAGTACTTGATTGCGCTTTCGCGAAAGCGAACATACCCAGCTAAATGTAAATTATAAAAATGTTGTTCCCAGATGCTTCCCCATAAAGCGAGCTGTCCTAGTGCGCTGTGCGTCAATGACGTTCATAGTAAACTAGTCCGCGAGGATCACCTATGCCGGATGGTCGATATGTAACAGGCATATTGTACCTTTGATTGGCTAGCATTACGACTTAGAGAAGATCAGTTCGTAGGACACAACAACTGGATTGACCAGGTTTTTAATGATGCTGTGCAGATAGACCGATTGATGGTATCTCTACCGTTGAGCAACTATACTGTAACATTAATACTGGTTGGTTCATCCTTATAGAAAATAGAATGTCTTCAATGAAATATCTAGTGGTCACCTTATGCATAGGAATTGCCCTTTCCTCGTGTAAACCGGCCAACGCTGACCCCAACAAACCTATAGATTCAAATCAAACTGCGAGGGATTCCTTAACCGCAGCATTGGATTCGATTCAGAAAAACGGCCAGATCAACGGGTTTGCCGTGGCTATGGTCAATCAACATGGTGTATTGTACGAAAAAGGCATTGGATTTTCCAATCGAGCAACCAAAGAGGTTTATACTGAAAATACCCTACAACATATTGCCTCAGTTTCCAAAACACTTATCGGGATCGCCTTGCTAAAGGCACAGGAAATGGGGAAACTGAAGTTGGATGATCCCATTCAAAACTATCTGCCCTTTACGGTGATCAACCCAAATCATCCCAATGAAATGATCACTATAAGACAGTTGGCTACGCATACCTCGAGTATTCAAGATACCGACCAATATATGAATAGAGCCTGGGTGCTCACTAAAAATCAAGACTTGACTGAAGTGAGCACAGATTATCCAGCCCAAAGACTGAACCCATCAGAACACTTCGCAAAGATGGATCAATATTTGAAATCCTATTTGCAAACCAATGGAGGATATTTTCAAGCAGATAATTATTCAGAATTTAGACCTGGTGAACGCTACATTTACTCCAATGTAGGTGCTACACTCTGTGCATTGATCATTGAAAGAGCCACAGGTCAAGCCTATAATTCCTTTACCGAAGAACACATTTTACTACCGCTAGGCATGCAGGCATCAGGTTGGTCATTAGAAGATGTGGATATCACTAAACATTCCAGATTATATAGAAATGACCATACGGTTCTACCCTTTTATACGGCTATAACCTATCCGGATGGCATGTTGATTTCGTCCAGTAGCGATATGGCCAAATACCTTGTTGAACTAATTAAGGCTTATCGTGGCGAGGGCACCTTGCTAACGAAAGAAAGCTATCAAGAATTCTTTAGAGAACAATTGGAAGACAAGCACTTTGCATCGCGAAATGCAGAAAACCCATATAATGGAGACTATAGTCCTGCCTTATTTATTGGACATAGTGCATTGGGCTATATTGGACATTCTGGTGGTGATGCAGGTGTAGGAACCTGGATGTATTTTGACAAAAAGAATAGCACAGGCAGGTACATCGTCATCAATACAGATATGGGTAATGATGAGCGAGCGAAAGAATTAGAGTATTACGCCATATGGGACACAATGAACGAGTATTTTGATCAATTGAGTTCTGAAAGTCTTGCCCGGGGGAACTGAGAATATATGATAATCGTCATGGACTATTTATTTCTACCAGGAACTACTTACAATTGGTCTTTATTGACTGGATGATTCTGAATAATAGCGACAAAACCTACACTACTGATAACTGAGTGAGATCTCAGTACCTTGAAAAACACTTGAAAGCCACTAATGAATGGTAATCATTCCAAAAGTCTTTCCTGGCTGCCTGGCTTCTTGTAGTAGTTTTGAAAAAATAGGTAAGAAATTTGTAATTTTTCACCTAGCAAAATTCATGATATTAGCCGAAAATCGATTCAGTTATTAATTGGTCAACTACTTAAGAATTAAGATTGGGCATAAAAGTTTAATTTTGAGCCGATTTTTTTTATCGCTGATGTGCGGAACATTGATCTGAAAACATGCGCTTGTTGGCCCTTACACTCCATGTGTAAGGGAACCTACGCTTCATAGTGATATCAATTAAATGCACCAGCCCTAACTAATATGCTAAAACTCAACCTTTGATATGAATAAAATACTCACTTTTCTTTTCCTGCTACTTAGTCTTACTTCCTGTAAGGATTCTTCTCAAGAAACAGATCAAAATACCTCAATCACCACTGATCAAAACATTAAAAAAGGAGTAGACAATCGTGCGTATCAATGGGGAGCAATAGCTTTAGAAGCTACTGCCAGAGACACCGAGCGTTTTAAACCTAGACCCACCATTACCTCTCGGTTTTTAGGATTAATTTTTACAGCGGTGTTTGATGCCTGGTCAAGATATGACCATAAAGCCATGCCTGTTTATTTAGAAGGTGTTCCACGCAGGCCAGCAGAAGAATTCACTGAAGCCCAAAAGGAAGTTGCCATCAGTTATGCTGCCTTTAAAGCTATGTGTGAATATTATCCAGCCGATTCGACCTATTTTGCCGAGCAGATGAAAAAAATGGGGTTAGATCCCAGTGATAAAAACATGGATCCAACAACTCCAGCTGGAATCGGAAATCTTGCGGCGAAAGCTGTGATCGATGCCAGAAGAAATGATGGTTCCAATCAGTACGGAAACCAAAGTAGCACTCCTGGAGAGGCCTATTTTGATTATACCAATTACCAGCCCGTAAATAATGTAGATAACAACACTGATATCAATCGCTGGCAGCCTAAATATTTTGATGATGGACAAGGAGGTAAATTTGCCCCTTCCTGCCTTACTCCGTTCTGGCAACATGTCGAGCCTATAGCTCTACAATCAGCCGATCAATTCAGACCTGGCCCGCCACCGATGATAGGTTCAGACCAATTGAAAGAAGAGGTGAAGGAAGTGGTTGAACTCCAGCAAAATTTAAGCGATGAGCAAAAGGCGCTGGTGGAATTTATGCGTGATGGACCTCAATCTGTCCAACAAGCTGGCCATTGGTTAAAATTTGCACAGGATGTATCCAGACGTGACCAGCATACACTTGACCAAGATGTAAGCATGTATTTTTATAACCAAATCGTGGCCATGGATGCCTTTATTGCCTCGTGGGATGCAAAAATGCATTACGATTTTGCCCGACCCTTTGCACTTGTGCATCATTACTACGGCGGAAAAACCATCACCGGATGGGCTGGTGAAGGTCAAGGTTTTAAAAAAATGGATGGAAATCAATGGAGGCCTTACAGTCCTGCCACCTTTCTTTGTCCGCCATTTCCTAGTTATGTTTCGGGTCACAGCACCATCAGCGGCGGTTGTGCCGAGGCTTTAAAACTTTGGACCGGCAGTGATGAATTTGGTGAGTCTGTCACGTTAACTGCAGGGGCACTCACAGACCCCTATGAGTTGGGTGAAACGGTTACCCTGCATTTCCCCACATTTACTCAAACAGCCGAAATGGCTGGAAAATCGAGAGTCTTGGGTGGATATCACATTGAGGCCGACAACGTCGCTGGTCTGAAACTAGGTCGTGATGTGGCTCATGAAGCCTGGAGTTTTTACAAAAAGCACATGGGAATTAATTAAGCCAGACATCGATATTTTAAATGCATTTTAATAGGAGTGTCTTCACGACGTCATTATCTTAGAGCATTCAAAATAAACGAATGAAATATAAAGTCAGGCTTGACAATATCAAATCAATTGATGAAATTCCTGATCGTTGGACCCGCGATGACTTTATCCAATTATTGGAAGTCTACGAATTAGGTGACCCAGGTGAGGCCAGCGATGATGAAGTCAGGGAGTTGCTGTTTATGGCGATCAAAGAATATGATCCACAGGAAGCAGCTGCATTATTGCTTCAATTCAGATTAGGCAACCAATTAAACGACGGACAAATCGAGCAAATCTCCAATGATATGCTCAAAGAAAACGTAGCTGAACATTATTCAGATATCTCTTTCCACGCCCGACTTTTTGATATCAACGTACTCTTATATAAAGCCTATAATGGTAAATTCCCGCATGCAAAGGCCAGTGTCATTCACCTGGACATACAACCGCACCATGACAGCAGCGTAGTAATAGACGAGGCTATCGCATTAAGGGCGGTTGCTCCCTTGATTGATGAACATGCGACCTTTAAACGGTTGTTCAAAGACCAATTGGTCGGTGAGAAAGCTTTTGAAGAAGCTTCGGACATTATTTGGTATTTTAGGGCATTGGACAATCATCAATACGAACTCATCACCTCAGACTATTGGATCAACAAAGCCGATTTTACTACCGATGAGGCAGATGTGAATGTAAGCGTGGAAGATTAAACTCATCTTTAATTGTTGTCTTTTCGCTTTCGCGAAAGCGATACCAACATCATTCAAATAAAACCAGTTATCATGCGTATTTTAATTTGTATTTTCTTTTTTTCTTGCCTTGGTTATGCCCAGGTCCCCAGTGAGCACCAACTCGATCTATACAACATCATCGAGGAAACAAGTGCCCAACGCATAGAAAATGACATCCGCAAGCTAGCAGGTTTTGGTACTAGAAATACTTTTTCAGACACGATTTCGAACACCCGCGGAATTGGAGCGGCTAGACGATGGATCAAAGCCGAGTTTGACAAAATTTCAAGAGATTGTGGTGGTTGTTTGGAGGTTTTTTATCAAAAAGATTTTGTGACTACCGACATGGGAAGTCGAATCCCCAAGGATGCCTGGGTAGTTAATGTAGTGGCCATCCAGCGCGGTACGACACATCCCAACAAAATGGTGATGATGAGCGGTGATATCGATTCCAGGGCCAGTGATACGATGGATTTTACCACTGATGCACCGGGAGCCAATGACAACGCCAGCGGTATGGCCGGAACCTTAGAAGCGGCTCGGGTGTTGAGTAAACGCAAATTTCCCAATAGCATCGTTTATGTGGGGTTGAGCGGTGAGGAACAAGGGTTATTTGGCGGTAAAGGCCTTGCAGATTATGCCCAAAAGCAAAACTGGGAGGTGATCGGATTCTTAAATAACGATATGATCGGTAATATTAAAGGGGTGGATGGCGTGATCGATAACCGTGAATTCAGAATTTTTGCTGAACCCACCGACCCTACTGATTCAGAAAGACAAATACGAGGCCGACGATTTTATGGCGGTGAAGTGGATGGAATTTCCAGACAATTGGCAAGATATATCCACAACAGTGTGAAGACCTATATGCCCGAAATGAAGCCTATGATGGTGTATAGATTGGATCGTTTTGGCCGTGGCGGTCATCATCGTCCGTTCAATGATTTAGGTTTTCCAGGCGTCAGGATCATGGAGGCTCATGAGAATTATACCCAACAACATCAGGATATCAGGACAGAAAACGGAATCGAATACGGCGATGTGGTAAAACATGTCAATTTTGCCTATGCCAAAAAACTTACCGCTGTCAATGCGATCAACTTGGCACAACTGGCATGGGCCCCTACCCGACCACAGCAAGTAGAAATTGGTGGTATTGTAGAGCCCAGTGCAAAGTTGAGATGGAAGCCAGTGGAAGGAGCTGTGGGTTACAAAATTTACTGGCGGGATACCACTAGCCCGATTTGGGAAAATAGCCGTTATGTTGGAAATGTAACGAGTTTTACCTTAGATGGCATCGTGATCGATAATTCCTTTTTTGGAGTGGCTGCCGTAGGTGCTGATGGCATAGAAAGTGTGGTCAGTTTTCCAACCGGTGTTTTCAGATAAATCTGGGTATTTTATTTTACAAGGTTCTTCCCCATTAGGAAGGCTTTTTGTTTGTGAGATTTATTCAGTAATTTGATTGCGCGTATAATATTATATACCCCTTATTGGGTATTGTTCGGGTCAGTAAAATTCTTCATTTTTAACCAATAAAACCAACCTTATGAATTTTAAGCCATATTTCAGTCTTGTAGTTGTTTTAATAGTTATTGTAAGTTGTAAAGAAAATACAACAGAATATGATCAGATCACTGAATCTCCTGATGAGGAAAAAGTGGAAAAATCGATGACTGATGATGACTTTGATTACTGTAAAATAAGTAATTCTGTCAATGAAATCATTTATAATCAATATATAATTATTGCTCAAACAAAAGATCAGCAACCAATCACAGGTCTTGAGGGTAAATTTAGAATAGACAATCAGGGCAATATTGATAACGTAGAATTCAGGTCCACGCCTCCATTTAAAAATGTTCAACATGCTGAGTTTGTAAAGACTCCTGGGGGAGATCAAGAGTTGAAAATTGAACTTTATGAGAAATCAAGCGACGGAGATAAAATCGTTTCTTTTCCATTAAAAAATGATGTAAGAAAAGAATTTATTTACACGATAATTGATGTTGCGGATAACAGTGCGTGTAAAGCAGATAGTTTGCCAGAGGAAATAATGGAACCTTTGATAAGAGGCCATGTATTGAAAAGGCCAACTGAATAGTGACAAAGGGTAAATACTTATCGCTTCTATTACTATTTGTAGTAGGACCTGTCATCCTGGCACAAACAGGTTCCCTTGACCCAATCAAGGAGCTGATAGACACCAAAGATTTTAAACAAGCCAAGCGTTTACTGCATCAACAAGATACGCTAAAGATGGCTAGTACTACAAAAGCCAGGTTTCAATATCTAAAAGCCCTGGTATTAAACGGCCAGGGCAGTGATGATATCACAGTATTTAAACAATTGCTTAAAGCAAAAAACCAGGTTCCAAAAAGTGAACCTGAGCTTTTATTTGATATCAACGATGAGCTCATATACACCTACGTCTCAAACATCGAAGATGGCAATAGTCCGCAGCGGCTGGTGCAAGAAAATTGTAATCTTGCGCGCCGGCTTAACGACCCTATAAAACTGATCAAGTGTGACTTCTACCAACTTAGTATGTTGGACTTTGGAAAGGAAGGTGATTTGAACAAGGGCCTCGCCTTACTCAGACAAAGCAGGAGTCGGGCAGAAAAGGCTAGGCTGGATGAAACCTTAATGGACATTCAGGCCAATCTATCCGTTTTTTACGATTTGGCCGGACAAACCGATTCAGCTTTGTACTTTTTAGATCAGGTAATACCTTACTATCAGAACAAGAAAGATTCTGTCATTGTTAAGGATATGTATCTGAATAAGGCCAAAACTTTAAAAAATGCTGGAGCATTGGACCAGGCAATCCAGTATTACCAACTGACCTTGGAAGACTATGGACCACTGACAGACCTGACCAAAAAAAACATGGTGTTGCTCGACCTTGCCGATACTTACTATCTCAATGGTGATTATCAGCAAAGTGCTGAAATTTACCAGCAAAAAGCCAGTTTAACGGATTCTCTTCAGGACGCCGCAACCGCCAGATCTATTGAAGACCTGGAAGCCAAATACCAAACCGCACAAAAGGAAAGTGAATTACTAGAGTCAGAAGCTGAACTACAACGCAACCGTGCGCAACTATTTGCAGTATCTGGGATAGCTTTACTCCTATTGCTGGCTGCTGGAATGATTTATAACAATCAACGCAAAAAGCGTCAGTTGGCCATCAAACAAAGAGAGCTGGAAAAACAACGAGCAGATTCAATACTCAAAAACCAAGAATTGGCCACCATTGACGCCATGATTTCAGGGCAGGAAAAAGAACGCAAAAGACTGGCAGAAGAACTACACGACAATTTAGGGAGTTCGCTGACCACCGTGCGACTGTATTTTGAGGAATTGAAAAAAAATGTTCCAACCCAGCAGGCTCAACTTGTATACGACCGTGCCGAACAGCTGTTAAATGACACTTATGAAACCATCAGGCAATTGTCCCATCGTAAAAATAGTGGTGTTCTTGCTAGTCAAGGTTTGATACCCTCGATTGAAAATTTGGCGGGCAAAATTAGCCTGGGAAACAAAACTGAGGTAAAAGTCCTACATCATGGATTAGATAAACGACTGGACAATAGCTTGGAACTACTTATTTTCAGAAGTATCCAAGAATTGTTGAGCAATGTTATCAGACATGCCAATGCCAGCATAGTTACTATAAGTTTGACCGCCCATGAAAAAGATATCAATATCATGGTCGAAGATAATGGAGATGGATTTGACCCAACCTATTTACCCGAAACAAGTGGTATGGGCTTGAGTAATATTGAAAAACGCATTGAAGCCCTAGAGGGTAGTTTTGAAATTGATTCAGATCCTCGTCGAGGGACAACCATAACCATTGATATTCCAATCATATGATACAATTACTTATTGCTGAAGATCATGAATCGCTCATAGATGGAATTCAATTGCTATTCAAATATGACGAAGAAATCAACATTTTGGATACCGCGAAAGATGGGAAGGAACTCTTGGAAATTCTCGAACACAAAAAACCAGATGTACTGTTGACAGATGTGAGTATGCCTCGCATGAATGGTATTCAACTCTGTGAAAAAGCGCTAGAGAAACAACCCAATCTTAAAATTATTGCTTTTTCCATGTTTGAAAATGAAGAAGCGATTAGGGATATGCTTGAGGCAGGTGCTCGAGGCTATATACTCAAACGTCGACCGCTGGAAGAGGTCCGCAATGCCATCAAAGCAGTTTATCGAGGTGAAAGATACTTTGACTCTTCCATTGCTATTGACAGTATTGAAAAGGAAGAGAAATCAGATCAAATCACATTATTATCTCCTAGTGAATCCGAAATCCTTAAATTGATCGCGCAAGGAAAGAGTAGTTCAGAAATTGCGGCCATCAGATTTACAGCGGTAAGTACTATTTCAAAACATCGCAAAAACATGATTCAAAAACTGGGTCTTAAAGGCAAAGGCGAACTCATGCGGTACGCACTTTCTCAATTCAAACACTATAAATAAAGACAGGGAAAATTACCGTTAAACGGATTTATTATCTTTTGTTAATTTTTATAAGTTTTTCAACCAATATTCCTACAACAAAATACCCATAAAGGGGTATTCCAATTTCGACAGATGGCTCTTAATTTTGAACCAACACTTAACCAACCAAACGAATTACATTTTTAGGGGGAAGAAAGTCTTCAGCAGACTTTCGAAGAACTGTCGGCATTCACCGGCAGTTTTTATTTTACAACATTTCGGTAAGCTCTTACCATATTCCTACTGAGCTTGGTCAATTAATGTCAATCCAGTGAGAGACTGCAGTTGGAATGATTTAATACTGGAATCAGGCTAAAATCTAATTTGTTGTGCTGTAAATTTTGCGTTCATCGTATATTTGGATGAAATGCCAACGTTTATGAAAGCCCTCAAGTACATTTTATTATTACTACTCATCCTGATCATTGGAGGTGCGATCTATTTTGCCCTTTTGGATGGAACATACGATATTACAGAAACCAAAGTGATCGATGCTCCGCCGTCATTAGTCTATGAGGAGATCGAGGATTTTAAAAACTGGGAAAACTGGAATGGTTGGTTAGATAAAGAAGATGTAGAACTCACATTAGGCCAGCAAACCAGTGGCGTAGATGCCTATTTTACCTTTGAAGATGAACATGGCGATGGTAAAATGGTCATCACCGGCCTTGATCCCAATAAAAGAGTATCTATGGACATGACTTACGACAGTGGGCTCGCAGTTTCTAATAGCGACGTGACCATGGTCCTGGAACCTGTCGAACAGGGTACCCAAATCACCTGGAACATCAAAGGCGAGCAAGGATTGATCGAGAAAGCCGTAGGTAAAGTTTTTGGTATTGATATGGAAGAAGAAATTCGCCCCATGTACACCCAAAGTTTAAATCAGCTGGATGCTCATCTTCAAAAGGAAATGGCCATTTATAGCACGAATGTAGATGGTATTATACAAACGGGTGGAGGCTACTATCTCTATATGTCCTCAAGTGCCAATATGGATAATTTTTCTGCAATCATGGGTCAAATGCTTCAGAATATCATGGCATATATGCAGCGAAATAACATAGATATGTACGGGATGCCTATGAGTATCTATGAAAAATTTGATCCTACCAATAATAGTGTGATCTTTTCTGCAGCCATACCGGTTAAGGATAGAGTAATCACTGAGACCGATAGTAATGTGTTATGTAGTTATCGCGAACCAGGAAAAGCGGTTAAAGTGACACTCAAAGGTTCTTACGAACACTTGCAGGAAGCATGGAATCAAGGTCAGAATTTTATTCAACAAAATGGACTCCAAGAGGCTGAAGCCCCACCTTATGAGATTTATAAAACTGATCCAAGCCTGACACCTAATCCGGCAAATTTCCTGACGGAAGTATACCTGCCAATTCAATAATAAATAATGAAGGAACTCCTTTTGGTCTTTGTAGGAGGTGGATTAGGATCTAGTTTGCGATATTGGATCGCTATCCTAATCAATTCTCAGGGAATTAAATGGATTCCTACATTGAGCGTCAATGTAATGGGATGTTTGCTGTTGGGCCTAATCATAGGCTTATGGCACAGAGAAAATATATCAGAAACCTGGTTCCTGCTTCTGGGTATAGGTTTTTGCGGAGGTCTGACCACTTTTTCCACCTTTGGAGCAGAACTATTTCAACTACTAAAAGCCGGTGACATAGCACAGGCTTCAGGTTATTTAGTGGCAAGTATTGTGTTAGGAACTTTGGTATTGAGTATAAGTTATTTTGGTGTTCAGCGGCTTATCTGACTTGAGTAGTTTCAATAGATGATTTTTTTACAGATCGACGCGCCAAACGATTACCCGCAAAAAATAATTTGGCCAATAATAGAATAACCAAAATATCTGCAGCAATCAGAAATGTGATGCGCAAAAGTGTTGTCAATGGCGTATCAAAATTGAAGCCTACGATTCCTGTCAAACCAGTAATGATAGCTAATACGAGTATAAAACGATTCATAGTAATGTTTTAATTTGATTACAAAAATCAACCATATGTGGTATCCAACTAGTTAATGCCTTATCAATTACCTATTATTTAACTTGTTTTACTAAATTGTTCATAAGTTCGGTTTTATGAACCCAATTATTGCAGAAACGGATTTGCCACGATCGACTGCCATGAATAAGTTCCTCAAATCACAACGGCGAAGTATTTAATTGAAAGTCAGATGAAGCAAAATCAGATAGATCAAATTATAGCACAACTAAAGAATCAATCCATTTCATTTGATCGAGGTCTATCATCCGAAGAGATCTATAGAATAAAAAAGCAATTTGAGATCGTGTTTCCGGCCGACCTAAAAATGTTTTTATGTGCCGCGCTCCCTGTCAATCCAGGATTTGTTCACTGGCGATATGCATTGAATAGTGAAAAAGGCAAAGCTGAGCTGGAGCGCCGACTGAATGCACCCTTGGAAGGTTTATTGTTTGACATTAAGCACAACTCATTTTGGTTCAAACATTGGGGAACACAACCTGATAGTTTTGAAGAAAAAAAGCGAGTAGTCATAGATGATATGGCTAGGCAACCTCTGTTGATTCCCATTTATTCACATCGATATATGCCCAGTGCTCCCACAGAACCAGGAAATCCAGTTTATTCGGTTTATCAAACAGACATTATCCGTTATGGAGTTGACCTGATTGACTATTTTAAAAATGAATTCGGCGTTGCTGGTTTACATCCCCAAAACTTCTCCCACACAGAGAAGCGTATTGACTTTTGGGATGATTTGGTGGATTTTAATAATTCCCAGGAAGGAAACAACTGAACTGATAAAGAACCTTTCAACATCAACACCAGACCGATGTCTTTCACCTTTCATATCAAAGCCTTTGTCTTACTGATAATGGGCTTTATCCTATTTACGGTTATCGGAACTTTAAGTCATGAATACGGTCATATTTTAGTGGCCGAATCCTTAGGATACGAGACGCAACTGCATTACGGCAGTATGAATTATAACCCATCGGGGTATTCAAGTGACCCCAATGTGATCGCATCAAAACAATTGCGACACAAATATACTGGCCTGAGTTTCCGGGAGTGGTCGCAGATTGATCTGGATCAATATAGAATCTATCGCCAGGAAATAAGAGATCGCTTTTACAGCGAGAAAAACAATGATTCACTATTCATCACAATAGGTGGTCCGATTCAAACCATGCTTACTGGTGTGATAGGTTTATTTAATTTAATCTATAGGCGACGGTGGAAAGCAATGCAAGCCTGGAAGTTGTGGGATTGGCTTGGTGTATTCCTTGCTTTATTTTGGTTAAGACAGGTGTCCAATCCAACTTTGGCTATTTTCCGTGAACTTATCGCGCCCAACGGTGTATGGTTTGGCGGTGATGAGGCCAAGATATCTCACCAATTGAGTCTTCCCAATGGCAGTGTAGCCATTCCTTTGGCAGTGATCGGACTTGGAATTTCCTGCTATGTGATCTTCTGCTTCATTCCTAAATCATTGCGATTTACATTTATAATCGCCGGTCTGGTGGGCGGTATATCCGGTTTTGTAGGGTGGATGCATATACTGGGGCCAGTTATTTTACCTTGATCTACCGTAGATCAAAATGTCAACTGGGTTCGCTTTCGCGAAAGCGAATACCTATACGTCGCCTAACCATAACGATTAAATAGTGGCTGCATCCTATAGAAAAAGCTAGTGTTTTTCATGGTGGCGACTCGACTTAGTTACAAGTCACGAAAATTCAATCATATAAAACTTGGCTTGACCTTTACATGCAATAATTCTATATTTTTACCCTTTTCAAACCAACGCATTCAGTATTCAATCCTTATGGGTACTTTTTCTGAGTCCATAAAAAACCTGATCAGTCCGCATAATTTTTGGGCGAGAAATATAGTGGTCATCATACTGCTATCCATACTGGCCAATCACCTTACCGAACCAGAACATTTCCCTTTTCACGAAGACTACAGCTTCCCGTGGATTCCCGTTTTGGCCTCTGTAATACTGGGTGGTATCATGCTGGTCATCGCCTACTATAACTTTGAGTATTTCAAACGCAAACACTTTGTAAATGGCATTAACGTTGGCATCCTTGTCAAATTTATGCTCAGTACGCTCTGCTATATCACAGTTGTTTACATCTTGTTTTATTTGACTTTGAATATTGTATTCAACGGCGTAGATGCGCTTGAGCTTTACCACTTTTTGAGTGGCTATTCCATTTCCATGATCTCCTCTGCCCTATTGATCAGCATATTGATGGCAGCAGATGTTTATGCCATTTACACACAACTTAAGTCTGATAAAAAACTTAAAATCACCTCTTCTGGCCGAGTCAGGTACATCCAATTCGATCAGCTGGCTTATTTTTTTAGCGAACATAAAATCGTAAGACTAGTCACTACAGAAGCTGAGATGATCACCACCGATTTTAACCTGAACGAATTGGAGTCAAATCTGGAAAAGCAAGTCTTTTTTAGGGCCAATCGCCAATTCATTATACATCCCAGGGCCGTAGATCAAGTCAAATCTATTGAAAACGGAAAAATGTTGGTCAGACTTCAACCCAGTTTACCTGCCCACGAGCAAGTGGAAATCAACATCAGTCGTTATAAAAAACAGTCGCTAATGGACTGGATGGAATTACACCTGTAAATCGGCTGTCCATTCGGTCATCAATCTGCTACCATTCAGTAGAAACCTATGGATATTACTGGAATTCACTGAATTTTCATTGTTGCTTTGTCCCATCAACAAAATCCAACAAATAATGAAAACTTTGAGTTTAAAATCCGTTTTGATTCCCATAATTGCCTTGACCATTTGTGTGCTGATATTCCAGCTTGGGTATTTTCAAATGATTCCAGTAGCCCTATTACTTCTCCTCGCAAGTTTCCTTGAGCATAAAAAAAATGGCTTTAGGTTCTTGGGCTTTCAGCGTAAAAATTTAATGGTCAAAAACCTCTTGCTCTGGGCACCTTTATGTGGGGTATTAATGTTTATGGCTTACGCGTATCTGATTTTACCTTTGGTGACGCAATTCACAGGTCAAACTATTGATCTATCTGCATTTGATGTTTATGAAGGCGATGTAGTAAGTTGTCTGGTGTTATTGGTCTATATATGGAGTTCTGCAGCCTTTGCCGAAGAGATCGTATTTAGGGGCTACCTTATGCAACAGTTTATCAAGTTTTTTGGATCGAGTACCCTCAGCGTGATCCTAAACATCTTGTTGTTAGGCCTATTATTCGGATTTGTCCATTCCTATCAGGGCATCACCGGTCAGATCGTGGCAGGCATAACGGGAATGATCTTGGCGATTATTTTTCACCTGCGCAAAAGCGATCTCTGGTTCAATATTGTGGTGCATGGCAGCATAGATACAGTGGCTGTACTGTATTTTTATTACGGATGGATATGATGACAGTCATTAAATAAAAATGATCTGATGTTATCATGCAAAAGGAAACTTTTCGGCATCCCTGATTCAGCCATTCGACAGACCTCATCTTTTTCATTTATCGTTGGTGGCAAATTATCGACAAGCCAGCCGACCATGAGGATACGATCATCAACAGTAAGCGGAACCAAGGGCTTATCTTGATGGACCTTCAATCCCGTACCCAGCAACCACAAATTTGGGAAGCTATCAAAGACTAGGCTTTTGTGGTGAGCGCGATGATTGATTGATCATTATTTCAACTCGAATCTATTCTCTAAGGAGATTTACCAATGGGTTGTAAGCGCACGTCAAATCAAAACTTGTATAATAGTCAGACGAGTTTATTACTGAACAAACATCCGTCTGCCCAACATCTTTAGAACTAATCTTCTTCTCTAAAATCAAGACTTAAACTATTGACGCAATGACGTATACCCGTGGGAGTGGGACCATCGTTAAAAACATGCCCCAAGTGACTCCCGCAATTGGCACACATAATTTCCGTACGGATCATGCCGTGAGAAGTATCGCGTTGGCGCTCGATGGCTCCTTCAATTTCGTCATCGAAGGAGGGCCACCCACAACCTGAATCAAACTTTTGCTCAGAGCGAAATAAATCATTTCCGCAAGCCGCACAGCTATAAACTCCGTCTTCATAGTGGGTATTATATTCGCCGGTAAAAGGACGCTCGGTTCCCTTTTCTCGTAGAATATGATATTGCGCTGGTGACAATTGTTTCTTGTATTCTTCTTCGGTCATGTGGTATTGTTTTGCGTGTTAAACAACTAAATATTGCTTTACTGTCTTAAAGCGGGTAGTTCTTCTCCCTCGGCCACGAAGTCCAGGGCGACGCCATTGATACAATGCCTCTTTCCAGTGGTTTCCCTGGGACCATCGTCAAATTCATGACCCAAATGACTACCACAGGTATTGCACTTGAGCTCAGTACGTGCATAACCAATTTTATAATCTACGTCCCGCTCTACTTGTCCATCGATGGCTCGATCATAACTGGGCCATCCTGTACCGGATTTAAATTTGTTTTCATTGTTGTACAAAGGTGCTCTACAAGCAGCACAGATCAATGTACCTGGTGAAGTTTCTTCATTCAGAGGACTCGTAAAAGGTCTTTCAGTACCGGCCTGACGTAGGATTTGGTATTCCTCAGGCGTCAGGATTTCTTTCCACTCCTCATTGGATTTAGTAACCTTATATTGCTTTTGCTGGCTATTGCTGGTCGTGCCATTCATTGCCATATCCTTATTTTTATTGCCACAAGAAGCAAGCAATACCAAGGCAACAAGTAAAAATAATTTTTGCATGTCAAATGTATTTGTGATAAAATTAAATAGTAATAGGACTTTAGCTTGTTTCAATTCTGTTAAGTATTATCCCAAAAACATCACAATTTTTTGCTTATTGATCCTCTGAAACCAGTGCCAACTATTCCAATTCTGCCCCAAAAAGCCTAGTTTTACCTTATGAATAAGAAAGTTGCTATCATCATGGGTTCTACCAGTGACCTACCGGTCATGCAGGACGCCATTGACGTATTAAAAGAATTACAGGTTGAGGTACAGGTGGACGTGGTCAGCGCTCATCGTACCCCAGAAAAGATGTTTGAATTTGGAAAAACCGCCCACCAAAAAGGAATAGGTGTCATCATCGCCGGAGCAGGAGGTGCAGCGCATCTTCCAGGAATGGTAGCCAGTCTTTCTCCGCTTCCCGTGATTGGAGTTCCCGTAAAATCGAGTAATTCCATTGATGGTTGGGACAGTGTGCTCAGTATTCTTCAGATGCCAGGAGGTGTTCCCGTGGCTACCGTCGCACTGAACGGTGCCAAGAACGCCGGTATTCTGGCTGCACAAATACTTGGTGCTACTCAGCAAGATATCAGGAACCGTATTATTGACTATAAAGAAAGCCTGAAAGAGAAGGTGACAGCAGCAGCCGCTGAAATGCAAAAAAATGTCTAGAGCTTATCAACTGGCTTCATTACTGGTCATTTTTGGAACTTTGATCTGGTGGGTTTATGCATTGACTCAGCGACATCAAGTCCAATGGCAGTATTTGACCGCTGGAGGTATCCATTTTTTGATGGCGATCATTATCAACAGACAACTCACTGAAAAAAATTATAACTATCTGGGTATCATACACGTCAGCCTCATGATCCTCCTATTTGGTTACGGCTATCTCTTTCTATGACTTTTGTTGAAACTTATTGGTTAAAAGTTTAACAGTTCTGTGATTCAAAATTGACTTTTGACCGTTAAATTTACACTTATGAGTACAGAGAATATATTATTAAACACGTTTGAAACCTTTGAAAATACAGCTCCATTTTCTAAAATTAAAGAGGAGTATTTTGAGCCCGCTTTCGCGAAAGCGATAGAAAAAGCCAGGGCAGAGATAGATGCTATTACCCAAAACGACGACACGCCTAGCTTTGAGAATACCATTGAAGCTCTGGATAAAAGCGGAGAAGCCTTGGGACGTATCTCCAGCCTATTTTTTAACTTGAATAGCGCAGAAACTAATGACGAGATACAGCGCATTGCTCGTGAAGTTAGTCCTAAACTCTCTGAATTTGGCAACGACGTTACCCTGAATCAGGATCTTTTTAAAAGAGTTAAAGCGGTGTATGATCTGCGTGAAGACCTGGAACTTAATCAAGAGCAGCAAACTTTATTGGACAAACAATACAAGAGATTTTCACGAAATGGGGCACTGCTGTCTGCAGATAAAAAGAAAAGATTACGCGAGATTGACAGCCAACTCTCAAAACTCACTTTAAAATTTGGCGAAAACGTACTCGCTGCTACCAATGCTTTTGAATTGCATTTACCCGATGACTCCAGACTTGCTGGTCTACCAGATAGCGCCAAGGAAGCTGCTGGTGAAGCCGCTGAAGCCGTTGGTAAAAAAGGATATGTATTTACCTTGGACTACCCAAGTTACATTCCCTTGATGACCTATGCTGACGACCGTGAATTACGGGAAGAAATGTCCAAAGCCTTTGGGTCTAAAGCTTTTAACGATGATTTTGATAACCAGCAAAATATACTGGACATCGTAAGCCTGCGTCATGAGCGCGCCCAATTATTAGGCTATCGCACTCATGCGCATTTTGTGTTGGAAGAACGCATGGCCAAAACCCCGGAGAAGGTTCGCCAATTCTCTGAAGAAATCTTAGAAAAAGCCAAAACCGCAGCTACTAAGGAATTCCACGAACTCTCTAGATTTGCCATTGCTACTGCAGCAGAACAAGAGCATACTTCTCCCCTCACCCAATTGGAAAAATGGGATGCCGCTTATTATTCAGAAAAATTGAAACAACAGAATTTTGATCTGGATGATGAAATGCTGAAGCCATACTTCAAATTGGATAATGTGATCAACGGTGTCTTTAGTATTGCAGAAAGGCTCTATGGATTGAATTTTGAAGCTACGGATCAAGTGGATACCTACCATCCAGATGTAAAAACCTATATTGTCAAAAATGAGGATGGAAGCTTGAACTCCATTTTTTATGCAGACTTTTTCCCGCGTAAAGGCAAACGAAACGGTGCCTGGATGACCAGTTTTAAAAGTCAGTGGAAAGACGACCAGGAAAATAGTAGACCTCACGTGTCTATTGTGTGTAATTTTACCAAACCTACCGCAACCAAACCATCTTTGCTTACCTTTAATGAGGTAACTACCTTGTTTCATGAATTTGGCCATGCCCTGCACGGGATGTTGGCCGACACCCAATATAGAAGTCTCTCGGGAACCTCTGTATTTTGGGATTTTGTCGAATTGCCCAGCCAAGTGTTAGAAAACTGGTGTTATGAGAAAGAAGCCCTGGAGTTATTTGCCAAACACTATGAAACAGGCGAGGTGATACCGCAAGAATACATTGAAAAGATAAAAGCTGCGGCCAATTTCCAGGAGGGATTGCAAACCCTGAGACAACTGAGTTTCGGTATGTTAGACATGAGTTGGCACGGAATCGACCCTACTGGAATTGAGGATGTTAAAGCCCATGAACGAAAGACTTTTGAAAAGACAGACCTTTATCCTGACATTGCGACCAGTTGTATGAGTACTTCCTTTGGACATATTTTTCAAGGAGGCTACTCGGCAGGATATTACAGCTATAAATGGGCCGAGGTTTTGGATGCAGATGCCTTTGAATTATTTAAGAAAAATGGAATTTTTGATCGTCCTACAGCACAAAAATTCCGTGAACATATTTTATCCAAGGGTGGCACCGAAGACCCTATGTTGTTATATACTCGCTTTCGCGGAAGCGAACCTAAAATTGATGCCTTGTTGAAAAGAGCTGGATTGGTGGCCTGACGATAAAAGTAGTACAGCTCAACAATCGAGGGAAGTTTAATAAATAAGCAAATCACTTGAAGTGAAAGAATGCCTGAAGTAAAACTCGTACCAGAAAAGTGGGTAGATCGTTACAGCGATTACCTCTTTAACTTTACCATATCCCGGGTGAGCGATCCCATCATGGCCCAAGATCTGGTATCTGAAACTTTTTTGGCAGGTTTAAAAAGCGCCCATCGTTTCAAAGGAAATTCTACTGAACGCACATGGCTTATTTCCATCCTCAAGCGTAAAATCATCGACTATTACCGCAAAATAAACTCCAAAAAAGGACAGGCAGAAATAAAAATGAGCTATCTATCTGGTAGCCAACGGGAAGGCGATTGGATGGAGGAAAATGCAGCCGACTTACGCAATCCTAATGTAGAGGATGAGATTGAGCAAAGAGAGCTAGGCGAAGCGTTAAATGAATGTATTAATGCGTTACCTGAACGCTATGCTATTATCTTTGTCCAGAAAACCATTGATAATATGGATACTGAAACGATATGTAAGGAACATAACATCACGGCGTCCAATTTATGGGTAATCATCCACCGCGCTCGTGTGCAGTTGATGGATTGTCTTAAGACCAAATGGTATCAGGAAGAATAGCTGTAATGGGTAAATTTTTTATTTCATGTGATCAAGCGAGTATCCTAAGCACGAGAGAGCAGTATGGAGACCTCAACCCCAAGGAGCAATTCCGCCACAAATTACACAAGACGTATTGTCTGGATTGTCGTTCCTTCCACAAAGGAAACGGAAAGTTTCAGCGTACGATCAATGGATTGAGATGGGTCAAACTCTCTAATGAGCAAAAATCAAACATCAAAAATCGCATCGAGGAAGCCATGAAGGAGTATAAACGATCTGCCCGTTAAGAAGCCGACTTCATTGATTCAAATGAATCAGTAACCACCACAAGGCTGGAATTGCTTCTACAAAAAAACTGGCATAATAATCTGATTTGAACTGGTCAGCTCTCCATATAGCCAGAGCGATTACACCCAACATGAGATATGTCAACTGGTGTTCAACATCTGATGGCCACCCCAATTGAAAATACTCGATCACTATATACAACACACACCAGGCTACACCTAAAATTTTGGCATTACGTGTACCGATTACCTGCGGAACCGTTCGTAATTGAGGCGCATCATATTTAAGGTCCCGAATCTCAAAAGGAATACACAAAGCCATCACCAACAGCATCAACTGTATAAAATCCACCAAAGACATCCAAAGGGACGAGACCTCCCCACCTGTAGTGGAAGACATCTCCCCATGGGTAGAAAAATTAGGATAACAAATAATCAACAGACTCCAGGCCAGGGCAACGATCACCAATTTGATCCAGGGCACTTGCCTGAAATTACGATGTCTGGGAAGTGGGAAAGCATATAACACACCTAATAATGCTGAACCCAGCAGTATGAGTTGCGCTTCAAAGGATTCCTCCAAAAATAGATAACCAGCTACCACTACTGCCATTACTGATAATAGCAAAATGGGCAGTCGGTATCTGAACTGGGAACCATCGAGTACTAACCTGCCATATTTGATCAAATTATACCCCAACAAAGCCCCACAGAACAATAAGAGGGGTACTTCAATTCCTACAGGGCTGTATCTATCCTGATTGCATATCAAAAACAAGGCAACAAAACACAGCGCCACATGCAGACTGGAGCGCAAATAAAAATCCAGGATATGCTTTAAAAAACCCATGTTACAAATTTAACCCGCATGGTTAATAAGTAAGTAAAAAGCGTTGACAAATCGGCTGTGAAGGAGGTCTTTATTGTTAGTTTGCTCAACAATATCGACTACTTTTGCAACATCTAAAAATAGACCACATAAGTACTATGAATACAGATCGTTTTGCCTTGAGACACATCGGACCTCGAAAAGCCGATATGGCTCCCATGCTCGAAAAGATTGGCGTGGACTCCATTGAACAATTAATCTACGAAACTGTTCCAGATGGTATCCGTCTCAAAAATGACCTGGATCTCGATCCAGCTATGAGCGAATATGAATTTTTGGGCCACATCAAAAAACTAGGTGATAAAAACAAACAATTCCGCAGCTATATTGGTTTAGGCTACCACGCTCCCATTACCCCGGCTGTCATCCAACGCAATATTTTGGAAAATCCAGGCTGGTATACCGCCTATACACCATATCAGGCAGAAATTGCCCAAGGAAGGTTGGAGGCCCTTCTCAATTATCAGACGATGATTGCAGATCTTACAGGAATGGAGTTGGCCAATGCATCGCTACTTGACGAAAGTACCGCCGCTGCTGAGGCCATGACCTTGCTCTACTCGGTCAGAGAACGTGATCAAAAGTCCAATAACATCAATAAATTCTTTGTAGACAGCGATTGTCTGCCCCAAACCAAGGACTTGTTGAAAACCAGGGCTATACCGCTGGGGATCGAATTGGTAGAAGGGAATCCGCAGGAATTGGACTTTGATGACAGCTATTACGCTATACTTCTTCAATATCCTGGAGCCAGTGGAAAAGTGGTGGATTATACCGCTTTCGCGAAAAAATGTCAAGATAAAAATATACGTATTGCAGTAGCCGCCGACATTATGTCGCTGGTATTACTGGAAGCACCAGGACATTGGGGTGCCGATGTCGTTGTAGGTACCACCCAACGCTTTGGAATTCCTTTGGGTTATGGTGGACCCCACGCCGCCTATTTTGCCACTAGGGAAGCCTATAAGCGTCAAATTCCAGGACGTATCATAGGCGTTACCAAGGATATGGACGGTAAGCGTGCCTTGCGCATGGCTTTACAGACCCGGGAGCAGCACATTAAACGCGATAAGGCGACTTCTAATATCTGTACCGCTCAAGTGCTCTTGGCCGTTATGGCAGGAATGTATGCGGTTTATCACGGTCCTAGAGGACTCAAATTTATTGCCTCCAAAATTCACCGTCAAGCCGCTACCCTGGCCGATGCGATCGAGCGATTGGGTATCTTTCAGACCAATGAGAATTATTTTGATACCTTGTGTTTTAAGGCGGATGCAGAAGCTGTAAAAAAGCAGGCACTGGAAAATGAGATCAACTTTTATTATCCAGACGCTGAAACGGTTCAAGTTTCACTGAATGAAACTACTTCACTGGCAGATCTCAACGATATTCTTTCCGCTTTCGCGAAAGCGGTCAACAAAGATTTTTCTCCTATAGAGCAACTGTTGGACCAAACCCATCTAGGCAACGGAAGACAAACCGAATTCATGACTTACCCTGTCTTTAATTCGTATCATTCTGAAACCGAGTTGATGCGTTATATCAAAAAATTGGAACGTAAGGATCTGGCCTTGAATCACTCCATGATTTCGTTGGGATCCTGTACAATGAAATTGAATGCTGCCGCAGAAATGCTGCCGCTTTCCAATCCGCAATGGGGTAATATTCATCCATTTGTGCCTTTGGATCAAGCCCAAGGCTATCAAGAAGTATTGACCAAATTAGAGCAACAACTCAATGAAATCACAGGATTTGCTGGAACTTCCCTTCAACCCAATTCTGGGGCACAAGGGGAATTTGCCGGATTGATGGCTATACGTGCCTATCATATTTCCCGTGGTGATGCCAACCGCAATATTTGTTTGATTCCTTCCAGTGCCCATGGTACCAACCCTGCCAGTGCAGTGATGGCGGGAATGAAAGTTGTGGTGACTAAAGCGCTTGAAAACGGGAACATTGATGTGGAAGATCTCAAAGAAAAAGCCGAAAAGTACAAAGATCACCTTGCGGCATTGATGGTTACTTACCCTTCAACCCACGGTGTTTATGAAAAAGAAATACAGCAAATTACTGGAATTATCCACGAAAACGGCGGACAAGTTTACATGGATGGAGCCAATATGAATGCCCAGGTTGGATTGACCAATCCAGGAAACATCGGCGCTGATGTGTGTCATTTGAACCTGCACAAAACCTTTGCGATTCCTCACGGTGGTGGAGGTCCAGGGGTAGGACCTATTTGTGTAGCACCTCAACTGGTACCCTTCCTGCCGACAAATCCGATTATAAAAACTGGTGGTGATCAAGCCATTACGCCTGTTAGTGCAGCTCCTTATGGAAGTGCTTTGGCCTGTTTGATTTCTTATGGATATATATGCATGCTGGGCGCCGATGGACTGAAACGCTCTACTGAATATGCTATTATCAACGCCAATTATATCAAAGAGCGATTGAAAGGTAGTTATGAATGTTTATATACAGGTGAAAAAGGGCGCGCAGCACACGAAATGATCATTGACTGTCGCCCATTCAAGGCCCACGGTATAGAAGTAACAGATATTGCTAAAAGATTGATGGATTATGGTTTCCACGCACCGACAGTTTCTTTTCCAGTAGCTGGCACCATGATGATCGAGCCTACGGAATCTGAAAGCAAGGAGGAAATGGATCGTTTTTGTGATGCCATGATTTCTATTAGAAAAGAGATTGAAGCCGCTTCCAAAGACGAACCTAACAATGTCTTGAAAAATAGTCCACATACCATGGCTATGGTAACGGCAGATGATTGGGATTTCCCTTACACCAGACAACAAGCCGCTTATCCACTAGATTGGGTGAACGACAACAAATTCTGGCCTACGGTTAGACGTGCTGATGATGCTTTCGGCGACAGAAACTTAATGTGCACGTGTGCGCCAATGGAAGAATATTTATAAAATATCTTGTTCACACGCTTCAAAAAAAAGCCTTTGATTCCATAATCAAAGGCTTTTTCTATTTTTAATAGATGAATTTAAGACCTGGTGTGCCCATTACCATTGACATAGTATTTATTGGTCACCAGTTGCTTAAGCCCTAAGGGGCCGCGGTGGTGCAATTTATCAGTACTTATGGCCAGTTCGGCACCAACCCCCATCTGACCACCATCAGTAAATCTAGTAGAGGCATTGTGATACACAGCAGCACTATCTACCTGCTCCATAAAATTAGCCGCTGTTTCTTCATCTTCCGTTAAAATAACATTGGAATGACCACCAGAATATTTATTAATGGTCTGAATGGCATCATCCAACCCATCCACCAATCCCATCGCTGCCTTATAAGCCAGAAACTCTTCGTACCACACCTCTTGGTTTTCAATGCTTAAATCAGTTACTAAATCATCAATTATTTCATCGCTGGCCAACAAAGTGACATTGTGTTTGGCCAATTCCTTTTCTATAATACCTGCGATGGCTTTGTATTCCTTATGATTTTTATCAATCAGGATTTTATCCAAAGCATTACAGCCAGAAATTTTATTGGTTTTCGCATTGACAATAACCAGAATCACTTTATCCAAATCGGCATCTGGTGCCACGTAAGCAAAATTATTCCCACGACCACTGATCAAAACCGCACATGTGGCGTGTTCCTTGACAAATTGGATCAACCTTTCTCCTCCTCTAGGCACGATTAAATCTAAGGGTTGGTCTGGATTTTTAAGGAATTCCTGTGTTTGCGTACGATTCATTTTGAGGTATTGAATCCAATCGGTAGAAAGTCCGTTTTCTTGCAACGCAGTATGCCAACATTTCACCAATTCCTCATTGCTAGCATGTGCCTCTTTTCCCCCTTTCAGCAATATTTTATTATTGGCTTTAAAGGCCAAAACTGCTGCCTCGATCGTTACATCTGGTCTGGACTCATAAATAATCATGATCGTACCAAAAGGCGCTGTTTTATTAGTGATGCGCAATCCGCTGACCAGGGTGTCATCACTGATGACTTTGTTGACTGGATCTTCTTGGGCCAAAACCTCTTCTACCGCACGTATCATGTCATCTACTTTGGCATTATCAACGATTAGTCGATAATATAATGCCTGATCGTCTCCACTAAATGCTTCTAAATCCTTTTTATTAGCAGTAATTATGGATTCACGATGAGTGTCCAACTGCTGTATCATGGATTTCAGCACCTTATTTTTTATATCTTCTGTAATAATCTTCATATCTCTATTTCTCTTCGTTTATAATTCCGCCCTTAAATCAGGCATTTTCTTCTTCTGTTTGATCGTGGTAAATACGTGTTCCTATCTCTTTCCCGTTGACGATATCAACAATAGCATTTTCATGTTTCCCATTGGCGATATAGGTGGGGATATTTTTGGCAGCGGTTTGTTTGGCCACGTTTAGTTTGGATTTCATACCGCCTCGACCTTCACCTTCTTTCTTTTGTGAGCTTTGAATAAATTGCTCGACACGTTGGGTGGTACTCACGGCTTTTATGACCTGACTATCCTCATCATCTGGATGTCCGTCATATAATCCTTCTGTATCGGTCAGTAGGATCATCATATCCGCCTGAATTAACTCGGCCACCAAACTAGCGAGTTCATCATTATCCGTAAACATCGACATCGACAAGGATACTGCATCATCTTCATTGGCAATAGGGATAATACCCTGACTCAGTAAGCCTTCATAGCAGTTGATCATGTTTTCTCTGTGTTTACCTTCGTCAAAATCTCTCTTGGTCGCTAGTACCTGAGCGCAACGCATACCATAATCATGAAAGATGCTGTAATAATGACGCATCATTCGAGGTTGCCCTACCGCTGAATACACCTGACGACGGATGGTCTCATCTTCTATTGTGTTATCATCCAATACTTCCTTTCCTGCAATAACAGAACCAGAAGAAATTAACACCGTCATGATATCTTCTTCATACAGTCTGGCGATTTGTTCCACTAGATTTTTTAGTATAGGTCTTACAATGCGATTGTCTTTATTGACCATGACATTGGTACCTACTTTTATGACTACTCTTTTCTTGTGCTTCACAGCTAAATTGGTTTTAAATCTAAATTATTGGCCTAACTCTACCGCTCTGTTAAATGCGGCATAGGCAGCTTCCTTAATAAGTTCCTTAACGTTGTTGTCTTCCATTGAGTCCAGAGCGGCACGGGTAGTTCCTCCTTTAGAAGCTACGCGGTCCATCCAGGATTCTGGTGACAGATCAGATTGGTTGAATAGTTCGACTGCGCCTTCAAAAGTTTGACTGACCAAGACTTTGGAATCGTGGTCTGAAAAGCCCATTTTCTGTGCAGCTTCCAACATAGATTGCATGAAATAGAATACATATGCAGGTCCACTTCCAGAAATTCCAGTACTCGCATCAATGTCATTTTCTGTATCTAAATAGACTGATTTTCCCGTGGTATCTAACAGCTGTTGAACCGTAGATAATTCTAGTCGTGACACTTCCTCGCTAGAGGTAAACGAAGTCAATCCTTTACCTACTTGTGCAGGTAGATTGGGCATAGCACGCACCACTTTATGTACGCCTAAACCTTGTTGAATAGATTGTATAGTCACACCTGCCATCAAGGAAACAATCAATTGATCGGGTTTCATTAATGGTTTAAGATCAGCCATCAATGCTTCTGAATGATAAGGCTTCACAGCAATAAATATGATATCTGCCAGGGCGAGACAGTCCTCCACATTTTGGTAGACATCAAAACGTGTAATTTTTTTGAGTTCCTTAATTTTTTCTGGGTTGGTATCTGAGATCATCAGATTGTCTTTACTCAGGAATTCTGAAGTAATGAGTGCTTTGGCGTAAGCCAATCCCATATTTCCAGCTCCAATAACAAGTACTTTCATTTGTTTATTTTGATTAATAAGATTTATTCTTCCTCGTTAGCTGCAAGCATTGTGCAGAGGTGCCAAATGATCCTTTTAATTTGTATAAATTTGAAAAATCGGCCGTCAGCGCAGTGATAAAGAGGTCTTAACTGTTTATTAATAAAATTGTCGGTTTGTCGGTCATCTGGTGTCAGATCGACAGCCAAAGCAGAGCTATAACCTTATAGTTACTGACAGTGATAAAAATGAAGATAAGCGATCATAAAAAGTTAGCGTCGAAATGGAAGGTATTATTATTCAGAGCATTGTATTTCCTTCAATAAATAAACTGTTTTTCAAGTAATTCTTCAATATGTGTTCAATTAGGAGAATTTGACTCGATAAATATTAGGAAAACAAGTCTAATAATGCTTTTTTTGCCAGTAGGAAGATTGACATAGATCAGATGAGAGCAAAAATTACTGGAGTTGGAAGCCATATCCCGGATGTGGTAAGAAAGAATGAAGAATTTATGAACCATGAGTTCATGAATAATGATGGAAGTGCTTTTAATAGCGACAATGCTACAATCATTGAGAAATTTGTGGCGATCACGGGAATTGAAGAGCGACGATATATCAGTGACGACTTACTGACCAGCGACATCGCTGCCAGTGCAGCCGAAAAAGCTATCGCTGATGCAGGTTGTAATCGGGAAAACATCGATTTTATAATCGTTGCCCATAATTACGGAGACGTGAAACCAGACGGTGGTTCAAGCGATATGGTTCCCAGTCTGGCCAGTAGGGTCAAAAACAAATTAGGGATTAAAAACCCGACCTGTGTGGCTTATGATGTTTTATTTGGTTGCCCAGGATGGGTACTGGGGCTCACCCAGGCCGACTCATTCATCAAATCAGGCTTGGCAGAAAAAGTTTTGGTCATAGGTGCAGAAGCACTGTCTAGAGTAGTTGATCCACACGACCGTGATTCCATGATTTATTCAGATGGAGCGGGTGCCGTTATCTTGGAGCCCAGCACTGACGAACATGGTATTCTGGGACAAGCCACTGCTACTTATACCGAAGAGGAAACCTATTTTATCTTCAACGAAAAATCTTATAATACTGATTTGGAAAATAAAACCCAGTACATCAAAATGTACGGGAGGCGAATTTACAATTTTGCTTTGTCTAAAGTGCCAGAAGGCATGAAAGCAGCGATGGAAAATGCGGGTGTTGATATAAAGGACCTGAAGAAAATATTTATCCACCAGGCCAATGAAAAGATGGATGAGGCTATAGTACAGCGCTTTTATAAGCTTTATGACATGGAAGTGCCTCAGGATATCATGCCTATGATCATTCATAAGCTGGGTAACAGTTCCGTTGCTACGGTGCCAACCGTGATGGACTTAGTTGTACGTGGTAAGATGCCGCAACACCGGGTTGAAAAAGGGGATGTCGTCATGTTTGCTAGCGTAGGTGCCGGAATGAACATCAATGCCATCGTATACCGATATTGATTCCGATGGCTGACCCGCAAAATTACCGTTAATCGATCACCTGCATTTTCATTTCAATGTCTTTTAGCGGCCAATCACTTTCATCAGTCTCCACTTGACTGATACGCTCAATGACCTCCATACCATCCACTACTCTACCAAAAATGGTATGCTCGTTGTCCAGGTGGCTCGCATTATTCAATGTAATAAAAAAGTCAAAGGCATCATGCCAATTTTCTGGATTGTTTTCCCATAATTTGGCCGCACTAACTGTACCGTATCTATGTCGGTATTGGGGTAAAAAGTTGGGCGGTAATCTATAGTTTCCAGCACTAGACCTCATCAAAGCAGGATAACTCTCGTCACTATCACCTCCCTGTACGACAAAATCCTTGACCACACGATGGAAGTAAGTACTATTGAAATATTCGTTCTTCACCAGATAAATAAAACTAGCCCGATATAATGGTGTTTCTTGAAATAATTCTATGGTTACATCACCATAAGGCGTGGTCATCAAAACTTTGGTTTCTGGATTTTTCTTGCCGTATCGGGTAAAGAATTTAGGCACACTGTCTTGAGGGATATATGCCAGTAAAGTGTCCCCATCACGCGTTACCTGAGGTTTATAGGTGCGTTCCTCCCAATATTCCTTGCGTGTTTTTGGCTTTTCCTTTTCTTCCTTGTTGAGTTCTTCAGGTTGTGGCTCCCGTGAAGTATCTTTACAAGACAAACTTAATAGGATCAACAATACCCAATACAGTGATTTCATTCCAGCAATTTTTAGAACAACTCCCAAAATTAAGGAATATGTCGTTGCCAGGCTTAGATTCTCAAATGAAGATGGCTGCGGTAGAGCGACTGGTTGAAATGCAACAAGTATCTCTGAGTGATCGCAAACCTAGAAAAGCCTCGGTCATGATGTTGATTTATCCCAAGGATGACATCGCTCATTTCGTATTGATTGAACGCGCACAGACCAAAGGTAAACACAGTGGTCAGATCGCTTTTCCAGGAGGTAGAAGAGAGCCAGAAGATCAGGATGCTGCAGCAACTGCGGTCAGGGAAACCTGGGAAGAAATTGGTGTACACCCCAAGTATCAAGAGGTGGTTAAAGCCAGTACGCCTTTATACATTCCGCCGAGTAACTATATGGTCTATCCATTTATCGCTTTCGCGAAAGCGCAACCTACTTTCAAGGCTCAACCCAGTGAAGTGAATTCAATTTTGGAAATACCTTTACAATTACTACTCGAGGAAGAAAGCATCAATAGTGTCGAACTGTCCACCAGCTATATGGATAAAGTTAAGGTTCCTTGTTTTTATTTTGGAACAACCATGGTTTGGGGTGCCACCGCAATGATGTTGTATGAAATCAAAGAAATGCTCAAAGCCAGCTTGGCTCATGGTCGCTGATCCGCTGTCTGCAATTCAACCCCTTAAAAAGCGGCAGAATTCAAATGAACGCAAGCTGCACTCAACTGACAGGGAGATGTGAACAAAGCCGGCCTCATCTTTGAATCAGATAGGATTGCCTATCAATACGTATATTTGCAATTGCGCAAAAATTTAAGCAGTAGATGGGGTTCATCAAAAAAAATCCGTTCGGTCACATTTTGTTTTTAAAACGTTGGTTGATACGCATCGCTGGGTTAATGTCGCACAGACGCTACCGCGGATTTAACGAATTGGAAATTGAGGGCAGCCAGATCATCCGGGATCTTCCAGATACTGGTGTTTTATTTGTCTCTAACCACCAGACCTATTTTGCCGATGTGGTGAGTATGTTTCACGTATTCAATGCTTCTCTTAAAGGCCGTGATGATAGTATCAAAAATGTCGGCTATCTCTGGAATCCAAAATTGAATATCTACTATGTTGCAGCCAAAGAAACCATGCAGAGCGGCTTACTGCCGAAGATTATGGCCTATGCCGGTGCTATTACTGTAGAACGCACCTGGCGCGCCAAGGGAGAGGAAGTCAATCGTGCTGTGAATCCAGATGATACCAAAAATATTGGTATTGCACTCGAGGACGGCTGGGTCATCACCTTTCCACAAGGAACAACCAAACCTTTCAAACCCATCAGAAAAGGTACCGCTCACATCATAAAACAGTATAAACCTATTGTAGTTCCTATCGTTATCGACGGTTTTCGTCGCAGTTTTGACCGCAAGGGACTGCGCATCAAAAAAAGGAATATTCTCCAGTCCATGGTGATCAAAGAACCATTGGATATTGATTACGAAAACGGAAAAATTGAAGACATTGTCAAACAGATTGAGTTTGCCATTGAGCAACATCCTTCCTTCTTAAAAGTTATCCCAGCCGAAGAAATCCAGGCCCAAGAAGATTTGAACGTCAAACGTCAGTGGGAATACTAATTTCAGCCGGACTTAAATCTTCAGCTATCGGCCAGCGTGGCTAAAAGAGTAAATAAAGTGCCTGTTCACTCTTATTAAAGTTTCCTAGCCTCGATAACCACAGCTCCCATGCCGGCAACTTCTGTAAAAAACAGATACTCTTGCTCATTTTCCCCCATCTTATATTTCTTCCTTATGTCCATCACCGACATCCTGAAATTGCGACTGACCACAGCACGGGAGGTTCCAGCGTACAGTTTTTTGATCTGTTTGGGTTTGGCTTCTAGCACTCGTACGACCTCAAAACAACGGCCAGGAAATTGTATCAATTCATTGCTGGTAAAGAAATGGCTGTCCCTATTCAATTTATAGACCAGATACCTTTCTTGAAGGGCATCAAATAATTGAGACTTCATAATAGCTGCATTGGGCTCATATAAATAGTTTTGGGGAGAACGATAATCAGCCAGCAGGTTATTTTGGCTCCATCGGGCTGAAAAATCGGACTGATCGCTTTGTAGATTTACACAAAAAATCTGAGGTTGTCTTTTTGTTTTCGGCTCTAGAATCCACAGCAATTCTTTTACCTCGTTTTTGATGGCGACAATATGTACCTGAGTAGTTTGCGGCAGCTGTTGAAGGCCAGCAGTAATGTCCAACATAGGTGAGGTCTTGATCATCAATCTTCTGGTTTTGTTAAAAATCAGGTCCAATTGCCCCACTAGATTGGGCTCATAATCCTCCAGCAAAACGGCCTTGGATTTAGCTTCTGTTTTCCGGCTAGGATCAGCAAATATCAAATCATACTTTTTCTCAGTCTGCTGGATAAATTTCATGCCATCCATGCAAATACTCTGGGTATCCAAGCCTTGCACTTCCAGTAGATGAGCAGCATAAGGCTGAAGTTCGGCGTTATATTCGATATGAGTGGTTTGATAGCCCGCTTTCGCGAAAGCGCAAACATCTATGCCAAAACCACCGGTCAAATCCACCATAGTGCCAGAAGGAAATAACATTGCTTTATAGGTAGCGGCAGTTTGCGAACTGGTCTGTTCCAGATTGAGTTTGGGAGGATACAAAATATCCTGACGTTCAAATAAGAATGGGAATTTGTTCTTGGCTTTTTGCAATCCAACCAATTGCTGTGTCAATTCCTGAGCAGAAATAGCTGGAAAAGGATGCGATCGCAACATGAAATCGGCAGGGTGTTCATGGAGATGTTCCCTGAGATAGGCATCCACTTCTTTTGAAATGGCCAATTTATTCATCTAAAGGTTTTGGGTAAGTTTCTTGACGATCTTGTATTCGCTCAGGAACTCTTTTGAGATGACTTTGATAGCAGTATACGTAGGTACTGCCAGCACCAGCCCAGTGATTCCGAATACCAATCCTGCAATCAAAATAATGATAAAGATCTCCAAAGGATGTGATTTTACACTCTTTCCAAAAATTAAGGGTTGGTTCAGGAAGTTATCGATGGTCTGTACAATTGCGTAACCTATCAATATGATGATGAGTTTGGGAAGAATGATTTCCGTGAAATTTGCACCCAAGTTATCGCTGATTACAAAAGCCGACATCAATACGTATCCGATGGCAGGCCCTAGATAAGGTACCAGATTGAGCAAGGCACAGAAAAAAGCGATAATCAAGGCATTATCGACGTCGACCACCAGCAACAAAATGCTATAGAGCACAAATAGTATCAATACCTGAAACACCAGACCTATAAAATACCTGGACAACAATTGCTTGATCTTAGTAAACGCACGTAAGAATTGACCTTCATTACCTTTTTTGGAAAAAACCAACACACCTTCCAGCAGCAATCTGCTATCCTTCAACAAAAAGAAGGCTATAAATAAGATGGAAAATAATCCAATGGCAAAACTTCCCAAGGTTCCAAAGAATCCATTAACAAATTGCGGGATCAAGTCCATATTAAATTCTCTGACGTAATCAAGATTTTGGACGCGTTCCAGAATATCAATGCGCTCAATACCAAAGTAATCGCTGATCTCCTCGTTCAGCACTTCTAGATTGGATTTGACCTCATCAATATCTATTTTACTGATGTTTTCACTCTGTTCCGTGATGATAGGAATGATTAATAAGACTGCGCCGATAATGATACAAAACAGAATCATCAAGGTAAGGATCACAGCAAGCGTATTCGCCAATTTCAATCTATCCCTAAGAAATAATACAATTGGACGACCGATCAGAGATAATACTGCGGCTATTCCTATATAAGCCAATACAGATTGGATTTCCCACAAAAACCAAAGCAAAACAAATATGCCGAATATGATTCCCAGGGCACGCAGGATTCCAAAAGCAATGGTTTTGGAGGAAATGATTTTGATTTTGCTCATGAATTAGTGGGTAAATACGTATTTGATGATGTTGGCACCCATATCCAAGGCTTTTTTACGCACCTCAGGCGGATCATTATGTACTTCTGGGCTTTCCCAACCGTCTCCCAAATCAGATTCAACGGTAAACAACAGTATTAATCTTCCCTCGTGAAAGATGCCTTTGGCTTGAGGTCTCGCACCATCATGCTCATGAATTTTAGGCAAACCCTTGGGGAATGGTGCATAGCTGTTAAAAATCGGATGATTGGCAGGTAATTCTATGAACTCCTTATCTGGAAATAATTTTTGCATTTCCTTGTCGAGATAAGTGGCCATGCCGTAATTGTCATCAATATGTAAAAAACCGCCGCTGAGCAGATAATCCCTCAAATTGGAAATATCCTCATCGCTGAACACGACATTTCCATGGCCTGTCATATGGATCCAAGGATATTGAAAGATATCTACACTGGAGGGTTCCACTGTGGCTACATCAGGCGAAATTGATGTACCTAACTCGGTGTTGCAATAGGCGATCAAATTGGGCACGGCAGTAGGATTGGAATACCAGTCGCCTCCTCCATTATATTTGAGAATAGCAAGCTCTTGAGCAGGCGCCAACAAGCCGAATAAAAGGACCAATAAAACAAATTGTAGTTTCATGATGACAAGTTACAAACTTAAACCGATTTTAATTCTTGTCACTGTACGGCCGACTTAAATATTTCTAAAGGTGACCATGTTTGGATCTTACTAGTCCTTGGAATTAACACTTTGAAAACTGTTGAAAACCGCCGCGGTGTAAACACCAGCAGTTTCTGTGCGCAGTCGGTTATTTCCTAAGCTGGTGGGTAAAAAACCAGCTTTCAGGGCCTGGTCAATTTCCTGACCAGAAAAATCACCTTCTGGTCCTATTAACATCAGGGTGTCTGCCTTGTTTTGCAATAGGTCTTGCAACAACCGCTTATTTCTTTCCTCACAGTGAGCGATAAGTCGCAGACCGGCATGATTTTCCTGGATAAAATCAGAAAACTTAGTGAGTGGGTCCAATTGTGGAAGATAAAACTGCTGGCTTTGTTTCATGGCACTCACCAAAATTTTTTCAAATCGCTCTGGCTTAATTTTCAAGCGCTCACTGTGATCGCAAATTAATGGTGTAATGCGTGATACTCCCATTTCCGTGGCTTTTTCAAGAAACCACTCGGTACGGTCATTCATTTTGGTCGGAGCAATGGCGATATGCAACTGAGGAGATGGAGCTGGGTAAGCTTTCGCGAAAGCGAGATCTATACCGCATTTATTACTGGTGACCAACTGAATAGTTCCTGTAAATAGATTTCCATTACCATCAGTAATGCTCACCTGATCACCTTCCTTTTTGCGCAACACACGTGTCATATGCCTGGCTTCCTCTTTATCCAGAAGGATATGCTCACTTTCAGAATTGATATGGGGGAAATAAAAGAGTTGCATCACATCTGGATTCTGGGTGAGGCCGTTGTCTCTAAACCATCAAACTCCCTATCCAGGTACTTGAAATAAGCCGAAATCCCAATCATAGCCGCATTATCTGTCGTAAATTCAAAAGGAGGAATAAATGTTTTCCATCCCTTTTCTTGTTTGCTTTCCAACTTCTTCCTGATGCCTGAATTGGCACTGACCCCACCGCCTATTGCCACACTATTGATACCGGTGGACTTGACTGCTTTTTCAATTTTTTTGAATAGAATCTTGATCAATGTATATTGGATACTCGCACAGATATCATCCAGGTGTTTCTCGATAAAAGCTGGATCTTTTTGGGTTTCGCGTTGAATAAAGTACAATACGGCAGTTTTGAATCCGCTAAAACTATAATTCAAACCTGGTGCCTTGGGAACAGGAAATTCAAAAGCATGGGGATTGCCTTTTTGAGCATGTTTATCAATCAACGGCCCCGCGGGATAGCCCAATCCTAGTATTTTTCCTGATTTGTCAAAGGCCTCTCCTATTGCATCATCTTGGGTGGTTCCAATAACTTCCATGTCGTGATAAGCCTTGACCAACACTAATTGGGTATGGCCTCCACTAATGGTTACTCCAATGAACGGAAACTCAGGTTGAGGAGCACCTGTATCGACAAAATGAGCCAATAAATGTCCTTGCATGTGATGAACGCCGATCAAAGGGATTCCCAGGGAAAGGGATAGGGATTTGGCAAAGCTGGTTCCCACGAGCAAACTACCCATCAAACCTGGGCCTATGGTAAAGGCGATAGCGTGCAATTGTTCTTTAGTAATTCCAGCGTTTTCAAGAGCTAGATCAACAACCGGAACGATATGAGATTGATGTGCTCTTGAAGCCAATTCAGGGACAACACCTCCATATTGTTCATGCACTTTTTGCCCAGCGATCACGTTACTTAACACCCGGTCATTGGCCAGAACAGCACAAGCCGTATCGTCACAGGAAGATTCAATGGCTAGAATGTAAATAATTTGTTGGTCCATTGGGCATGAAAGGCATAAAAATTGGTAATCTTTGCAAAAGTAAAGGATATATCATTAAAAAGATTTTTAAAATACTGTGGAGGACCCTACTGGTCCTGCTGATACTTTTCACAGTCTTGGTGATTGCCTTTTCTTTTCCCAGTGTACAAACCAAAGCTGCCCAATATGCCACCTCTTATCTAAATGAGCAGTACGGCACAGATATCCAGATTGAAGGTATTGATCTATCCTTTTCTGGGGACCTGATATTGAAAAAATCGCGCGCCCTGGATCATCGACAAGACACCCTGTTCTATTTTGATCGGTTGGAAACTTCCATTTTGGGCTTTGGGGATTTGATTGCTGGATCACCTGATCTGGGTACCACAGCTATTGATGGTTTGTATTTGAACATTCACCGATACCAAGGCGAGACCGACGATAATCTCATTCAATTTATTAAAAAATTTGGGGAAAGTAAGCCATCAAATACGAAGCCTTTTGAACTAAGTACTGGTGATTTGAGTATTACCCGATCCAGGATCAATGTCATTGATGATAACATTAAGTATCCTGAATCTTTTGTGGCTACCGACTTTAATCTAGAGTCCGAGGGCTTGTTTATCAACGGGTCAGATATTTCTGCCGTGATTGAAAATGCCGACTTCCATATGTTTACTGGGGTGATGCGTAATTCCAATGCACCCGAAGGCTTGACCATTAAAGACTTGAAAGCTGATTTCTCGTACACACCTCAAGAGATCCAGGCTCAAGGAATGCGGTTGCAGACGGCAGGATCCCTGCTGGAAGGAGATTTGGTATTGAAATATAAGCGAGAAGATTTTGCCGACTTCGTTAGAAAAGTGGAATGGGACTTTCAAATTGACCAGGCCGATCTTTCCACCAACGAGCTGAGAAAATTCTATGATGAAATCGTACCTGATGAAAATGTAGTGCTCAAAGGTCATATGACTGGACCTTTAAATGATTTTAAAGTGGAAGGTCTGGAGGCCATCACGCTGGGCGATATCACCATCAAAGGAGATATGAGTTTTCAAAACCTGATCGAGGAACGAGAAGAATTCTTTATTGAAGGAGATTTTGAGCAGTTAGAAGTCAGCAATCGAGACCTCAAAAAATTCCTTCCCAATATCCTCGGAAATAGCTTGCCGCCCATGTTGGACCAATTGGGAACGGTCAAAGCTACCGGTTATGCTAGTGTTGACAAAGACGTTGTTGTATCTAACCTCAGTGGTAGTTCGAGGAAAGGTAACTTTAATACTCGTATTACCTTGGACGCTATCCAAAGTGGATATATAGGTTATAACGGTAATATTAAATTGCAAAGTCTGGACCTTGGGTCTATTCTCAATCTTCCTGAACTTGGAAGGGTTACCCTGGACCTAGACGTTGCGGGAAGAGGTTTTAATCCAGACAATGCCAATACCAGGCTAAAGGGTCGCATCCAGCGCTTGACCTATAGAAATTACACCTATCGTAACATTCGAGTGAATGGAAAACTAAAAAAACCTGAATTCAACGGGAAGTTAAGTATTGACGACCCTAACATGCAACTTGATTTTGACGGGCTAGCCGATTTGAAAACTGAGAGTAACACTTATGATTTTAAGGCCGATATCAAGTATGCAGACCTCAATGCAACCAATCTGTTCAAAAGAGATTCGATCTCCATCTTAAAGGGATCGATTGAAATGAATATGCAGGGCACTACCCTAGATGATGCTGTCGGTACCATCAACATCAATGATGCGAGTTATACCAATCAAAACAATGACTATGTATTTGAGGATTTTACCATTTCCTCAACTTTTAAGGATCAGGAACGCCTGATTTCTATCAACAGCACGGACATCATAGAAGGTGAACTATCCGGAGTTTTCAAATTGCGCGAGATACCTGAGTTGTTTAAAAATAGTATTGGTAACGTTTATACCAATTATCGATCTGAAAATATTACTGAAGACCAATACCTGGATTATGAATTCCAGATCTACGACAAAATTGTTGACCTTGTATTTCCAGATATTGAATTGGGAGAGAACACCATTTTAAAAGGGCAGGTAGCTAGTAATGAAGCGCAATTTCGCATGACTTTTAGAACCCCACATATCAAGGCCTTTGATGTGGAGCTTAACCAAGTCAATGCCCAAATTAATAACCAAAATCCATTGTTCAATACCTTTATCAAAATAGACGAAGTCAATACCCCATTTTATGATGTAGAGGATTTTCAACTGATCAATGTAACCAATCAGGACACCCTGCTCTTCCGGACCAAGTTCAATAGCCAAAAACGGGAAACAGATAAATTTAATCTGAGCTTTTACCATACTGTAAATGACAGCAATGTGTCCGTGATAGGGATCAGAAAGAGTGACATTATTTTCCAGGGACAGAAATGGTTCCTGAACCGAGCCGACAAGGAAGTCCAGCTCAGTTTTGATCATGACTTCAAGAAATTCTCACTGGACAGCCTGGTAGCTCGTCACCAAGAAGAAATGATTACCGTATCTGGTGATGTTCAAGGAAAAACTGAAAAGCAGCTTTATCTCGATTTTAAAGATGTACGTGTTTCAAGTCTAGTCTCTCCTATCGATAGTTTGAAGCTCAAAGGCCATATTGATGGGAATTTGATTCTGAATCAAACCGATGGGAATTATGCGCCTACCAGTGATTTTACGGTGAAGGGTCTTGAAGTCAATGATACGCCATTGGGAGATTTTGAATTGACCGTAGAAGGGAATGAGAACTTGACCGATTATCAAGTGAATGCACAATTAAAGGATGATGTCCAGCGCACCTTTACTGCTCAGGGAAATATCAATACCAGTGGTGCCAGTTCTACTATCGATGTGGACGCGGTTTTCAAAGATTTCAATTTGGTGGCGCTGAGTCCGCTGGGAGGGGAAGTATTGGATCGCATACGCGGTTTGGCTTCGGGAAAAGCATCCATTACTGGTGACCTCACCGCGCCAGATATTAATGGATCGGTACGTTTGAATCAGGCTGGATTAAGAATACCTTATCTCAATACTGATTTTGATATCCAGAACAAGGCGAGAGTAAACATAAGCTCAACTGTGTTTGAATTTGATGATTTAGTGCTTAAGGATACCAAATACGGTACACAAGGCATACTTTCTGGTCAGATCAATCATAGGAATTTTGGATTCTGGGACCTGGACTTAAAGGTTGAATCCGATCGTTTACTCGCCTTGGATACCGAACTTACCCCTGAGTCACTCTACTACGGCACTGCATTTATCGATGGTGTAGCTACCGTGACTGGTCCTACCGATGAATTGTTTATTAATGTGGTCGCTACTACGGGCAGGGAAACGATTTTTAAAGTTCCCATTGATGATGGAGAATCCTTGGGAGATACCTCAGCCATTTACTTTTTAAGTCCTGAAGAAAAACAGGCGCGTATTTCTGGAGAAAAAGTGGTGACTGATAAGATCAGTGGTCTCGAACTAAGATTTGAATTGCAGGTGACTCCAGTGGCCGAAGTAGAAATCACCGTAGACCCTACCAATGGAAGCTACCTCAAAGGTAGAGGTGTGGGTAATCTTCTTTTGGAAATCAATACCAATGGAAAATTTGTAATGAACGGAGATTTTATTGTGACAGAAGGGATTTATAATTTTAAATACGCGGGTATCGTTAATAAGAATTTTATTATTGAACCAGGAGGAACCATGGATTGGAACGGTGATCCGACCAATGCCAATATTGATGTACAAGCCACCTATCTGACCAGCGCCAACCCTTCTATTCTATTAGATAATCCCAACTTGAACGCTCAGGTCCCTGTGGAAGTTCTGACCAAACTGCAAGGAGATCTCAGCTTTTTTGATCCTGAATTTGAAATCAGATTCCCCAATACCAGCTCGGTGGTAAGTTCAGAACTTCAATACCGATTGGAAGATAAGTCCCAAAGACAACTACAAGCACTTTCTCTGGTAGCGACTGGATCCTTTTATAATCCAAACAGTATTGGTTCTAACGCGGTGGCTGGAAATGTGGTAGAGAGCGTCACTGGGATCGTCAATGATCTGGTAAGCCGGGAAGACAGCAGATTTGACTTTGGCGTAAGCTACGAGGCCTCAGAGCGCAATCCTAACTCTGACTTACAGCGATCTGATCGATTTGGTATCACCTTGAGCACGCAAATTACAGATCGGGTGCTGATCAATGGTAAATTAGGGGTTCCCGTTGGCTCTACCGGTGCTACAGAGCGTACGGTGATCGGTAATGTCCAAATTGAATTTTTATTGAACGATGATGGCTCCCTGCGATTAAAACTATTCAATCGCGAAAATACACTTCAGCAATTAGGACAACAGGAAGATTATACTCAGGGATTGGGATTACAGTATCAAGTGGATTTTGATAGTTTAAAGGAGCTATACGAAAAGATCTTTAAAAAGAAAATTGATAGAGAACCCAAACAACTTCCCAGTGAAGAAGTAGACAGCCGCCCTGAGGAGTTTACACAATAGAATTTTGATGGTAATTTCGCTTAAAGCGAAAGTATAAGTCTTACATTAACCACACTGTCTTATCTCAGCACTAACTTTTGGACTAATTCGCGACCCAGATGTTCGTTGAGATTGTTGATGATTTTAGTACGACCATACATCAATTCTTCTCGTAATACAGAAGAAGATAAACTGATAAATAATGTACCAGCCGTGAATTTTACCTGGGTGGTATAATTAATCACTCCAGGGCCCATCACTTCCTGCCAAGCTTGTTCAATATCAACTTTTTCAAAACCTTTTTTGAGTTTGTTTTGAGATTTAAAATCTTTTAAAACTTCGCTCATGTTGACCCACTCATCCTTCTTATTATTCCTCATCCATTTCAAATTTTTGGTAGGTGTACTCGGTACCATTTTCGTGTAGTAGTACTAAAGTGTTGGCATCTACTTTTTTAATTGTTTGTTGATAGGCTTGTTCACCTTCTTTAAAAATCAGAAGCAAACTATCTCCCATTTCTTTCCACTGAAATGGCACCGGACTTCCATAATTGATCATGCTACCATCGTATGTCGGGCTCACCCTACTTTTAACCCCTTTGGAACCGTTAATTTCAAAATGATCTAAGTGGTTCGTAAACGGGAATTCTCTTTCACTACCATCCGCAAGAATAACTTCCTCTATACTCCAGTAACCTTCTAGCAAACTTATACTTTCTGAGGTAGAAGATCCGCAGGAAGTCAGCAGGAAAGCAAACAGTATTAAACTTATGACAGATCTCATAACTTGAAGATTTTGTAGGATTGTTGGGTCGCTTTTACCACCGATTCTGTGCGTTCAGGATGTGTATCACTGATCAACAATTGACCGAACTGCTCGTCGTTAACCATATGGATAATCTGACTCACCCGTTCTTCGTCTAATTTATCAAAAATATCATCCAAAAGCAAGATGGGAATAGTCCCGCTTTCTTGCTTGATAAACTCAAACTGGGCCAGTTTCAATGCCGTAAGAAAGCTTTTTTGTTGTCCCTGACTACCAAATTTTTTAATAGGATGGTCATTGAGCAGGAATACCAAATCATCTTTGTGAATCCCCACACTGCTATATTGCAGCTGCATATCCTTCTGTTGAGCATCTTTGAGCAACTGATGAGGGTCTCCTTTCTTAAAATCAGCTTTGTAGTAAATACCTACTTCTTCCTGGGTATTGGAAATCTGGGCGTAGTACTTCTTAAATATGGGTTCAAACTTTTGCAAAAAAGTGAGGCGCTTGTCATAAATACCAATGCCTAGATCAGTCATTTGTTGATCATAAACCGCCAAAGCAGTACTATCAAAGGATCGGTTGGCTGAAAAATATTTAAGCAATGCATTGCGCTGCTGAAGTAATTTATTGTAGTTGATCAATTGCTGCAGATAGGTCTGATCGCCCAGAGAAATTACCCCATCCAGAAATTTACGTCTGGTATCACTTCCTTCTATAATCAAATCACGATCTGCCGGCGAAATAATGACCAAGGGAATCAAGCCTATGTGTTCACTGATCTTATCATAGATCTTTCCATTGCGTTTTACCACACGTTTAACTCCACGTTTGGCGCTTACGGCCACTTTTTCCTCCTTGTTATTTTTACTAAAAACACCCTCCAAAACAAAAAAATCTTCATCATGCTTGATGTTTTGGACAGTCACTGGATTAAAATAACTTTTGGCGAAAGCCAAATGATATACCGCATCCAATACATTGGTTTTTCCAACACCATTATTTCCAACAAAACAATTGATCCTTTTGTCGAGCTCAAAGTCGGCAGAATCAAAGCTTTTGTAATTGATAAGACTGAGGGATTCCAGGTACATAATCGTTGTTTGCGTCTTCGGCATGGCTTCTGAATGGTCTAGCGTTTAAAATTAATTAACTGTCAGTCAATTAATTCACTTACACTTAAAGCGCTACATGCCCAGCTTTTTAGCGGTTAAATGATCATCCCTATTCAGGGGCAATCATTACCGCACAAATGTAACCCAACAAAAGGGAGTGAATAAAGCTTTTACACATTTTTATATATCGATAAAAATTCTATTTTTGCGCGTTCAATGATAGAAGACTATGGCAACTTATAATAAGAGAGGATATAAAAAACCAAAAGCTAAACCAGAAAAGGACACAGAAGAGATCTTTGATGATTCTGAGTCTACAACGGCCGAAGTTTTTGGAACGCTGGATGAAGGAGCCAACAAAACCGAGCAATGGGTAAGTAAGAACCAAAATGCGATCATGATCGTGATAGGATTGATTGCTCTAGGGGCGATCGGTGCATGGGCTTATACTCAGTACGTGAAGGCACCCAAGCAGATTGAAGCCATCTCTGAGGCCAATGAAGCTAATAAGTACTACGAACTGGCATTGAATTCTACCGGAACCCAAAAGGACTCTCTTTATAACCTGGCATTGGAAGGAGCCAACGGTAAGTACGGTTTGATCAAGATTGCTGAAGAGTATAAAGGTACTGATGCTGGAAATATAGCGACCTACCAAGCGGGTATGGCTTACCTGAACATTGGAGGAGACAAATACCAAAAGGCTATTGACTATTTAAGTCAGTATGATGGTGGTGATTCTGTTTTGGAAGCCATTGCACAAGCCGGTATAGGAGATGCTTTACTACAAGTTGGACAAGCTGAGGATGCTGTACCTTACTATATGGAAGCAGCTGATGCCAATCCCAATGAATTCACTACGCCTAAGTATCTTTTAAAAGCCGCACAAGCAGCTTTAAAGTCGGGAGATCAATCGACCGCCGTTAAAGCCTTGGAGCGCATAGAAGAAGATTATCCCGAAGCCGACCAATACCAAACTGCCATGGTGTTGTTAGGACAAGCCAGAGCTGGAGCCAATTAATTCTTTATGGCTACTGTTGGTAAAGATCTTTCCCACTATGACAAAGACGGCCTGCCGGATGCTTCTGGCATGCGTATCGGAATTGTAGTGTCTGAATGGAATGATGATATTACCGAAAACCTTTTTAAAGGAGCACATGAAACTTTGGTAGATTGCGGTGTGGATACCGAGCGAATTTTCAGAATGGACGTTCCAGGTTCATTCGAATTGATCTATGCCTGTAAAAACATGCAGTATTCCACGTACCCTATCAAAGACAGTAGATTGCGAAAAGGTCTAGACGCTATAATTGCGATAGGAAGCGTGATCAGAGGTGAGACCGCCCATTTTGATTTTGTATGTCAGGGGGTTACCAATGGCATCAAGGACCTCAATCTGAATAAGTCCAGGGTTCCTGTTATTTTTTGCGTGCTAACCGATGATACGCACGATCAATCCGTAGCGCGCAGTGGTGGTATTCACGGCAACAAAGGCAGTGAAGCTGCGGTAGCAGCCATCAAAATGGCGGCCATCAAGCAAGGATTATAACTTCAAAGTTTTGCCCCTCGTCTAGTTAACGGCCTGCAAGTATTATTCCTTAGGTTTCTTCAAAAAGCCGTAGAGTTGGTATATACCTAGTGCGAATAAACCAGTAGCAAGGACCCACTTATAAGATTCCATTTCCATTTCCAGCACCCATTTTTCATAGAGTTTCCAGCCTCCGATACCTATAAATAATAAGGCCAGGAAAAAACTGAAATATTTCTTGACGGGTGAATCAGAATCAGTCATTCCCTTTAGGGATTAAGGTGTACACCAGATAAAGCCCGTAAATAATCAACCCTGCCGACAAGACAAGTCGCCAGTTAGGTAAAACTTCTTCAGTGTAAAAATGAGAATAGAGACGATAAGCGCCAAATCCAATAAAAACTGCGGCCATCAAGCCACCTAGCACAGGATTTCTTTTAGGTACTGCCATAAATAGTAATTGAACTTCAAATATATATAAAAGCACTCCTTTAAAGATAGGAGTGCTTCTAAAAATGCATAAACAGTATAGGGGAACTACTTAGGCATTGAAATATTTAGAGTTCCAGATGACCTTGTTAAAATTCTTACCGGCGGCAAATGAATAGTACAACACCATACTCGCAATGGATTTAAAAGTAAAGAAAAAGATCAGCACATACTCTACTCCACTAGTGTCTTTTGAAAAAAGCCCATTGGGTATCAGAAACGCCGCAAGTAAGCTGACCAATACTGTACTGAAAATAAGGTTCTCAAAGCTTTTAAAACTCCATGCCCAAAGTTTTCGGAACGGGTGCAAATCATTTCCCCACTTGTGAATCAGGTAAAAATATCCATTACCAATCGGAGCAAACAACAAAGGATCATCAGCATCCTCCAATTTAAACATTTTGGAAGGCGCTACAATTTTAAATCCCTTTAAGGTGATATCATGTTGTTTTTCTAGGCTTTTGATTTCCTGCAAAGCCTCTCTAGGGATATCATTTTTAAAATACTTGGTGTCCAGGAACCTCAACCGGTAATCCACACATATTTCACGAATCTGATCCACGTGATATATTCGTCCGGTTTCTAATTGGTCAATATCAAAATGATTCCTAGGTGTTGGTTTTTGCGGAGACTTCATCCTGGATATTATCGCATCCTCGTGCAAATTATCTTGTTCAAGTATAAAAGCCACTTGATCCATCAAGTCTTTTTCTTTTAAGCTTTTGTCTCTTAATTTTTTGAGTTGGTCTTCGATATTGGTTCTGCTCCACATAGAATTCATCGTTTAAGGAACGGGAAATAAAAACTCCCTTACGCCCTAGGTCGTAAAGGAGTTCCAATCATTTCAATAAGTTATAAATCTTATCTCAATACTGCCCCCAGTTGGGTTTCCAATTGCTGGCGTATCTTGTTCATGGCTTTATCAATTTGTTTGTCGGTCAGGGTTTTTCCATCATCCTGCAATTTAAAATTCAGGGCATACGATTTTTTCCCTTCGGGTAACTTATTCCCTTCATAAACATCAAACAACTGTACCTGTTTTAATATCTTTTTTTCGGATTGTACGGCTACTTCTTTTAATTGTTTGAAATTGATGTTCTGATCTACCAACAAGGCCAGGTCACGTTGTACCTCTGGGAATTTAGGTATGTCAGCAACCTTGCGATAGTCGCTGGATACCAATTTAAGTACCTCATCCCAGTAGATATTTGCATAATACACCGTTGTTTCAATCCCAAAATGTTTGGTCAGTTTCTTTTTAACCACTCCCAAATCAGCAATTTTTGGTCCGCTGCTCAAAGAAATACCTTCTGACAACATATCTAATTTTGTTGGCTTCTCATTGATTTGTTGCAGCCCTAATCGGTCAAAAAGCGCCATCACTGCTCCTTTAAGATAGAAAAAGTCGGCTGGCTGAGCGTTGTTGCTCCAATGCGCCTCACCTGTATTGCCAGTAGTCAGCAAACTCAAGTGCTTATTTTCAGTAAACTGTCGGTCTTGATATTGGTGATAAGTATGTCCAAATTCAAACAACCTTAAATTTTCCTGTTTGCGGTTCAGATTATAGGCGATGGCTTCTAAACCACCAAAAATCATACTCTGACGCATCACAGATAAGTCACTACTTAATGGATTGAGGATACGCACTTCGTTTTTAGCTTGTATATGCTCTGATAACTCTTGATATTTTTCGGAAGTCAAGCTGTTGGCCATCATCTCCAAAAATCCCTGACCACTGAGTTGCTGGGCAGCCAAATGTTGTAGTCGGTTATTTTCAAGTCTGGAAGAGGCTGCAATGGTGGCATTGAGCTTAGTAGATACTTCTATACGGTCGTAACCATACACTCTCAGAATTTCCTCAATGACATCGGCAGGGCGTGTAACATCATTTCTATAAGCAGGTATGGTAAGTCCCAAACCAGCTTCAGTCACGTTGTTCACGTTGATATCCAAACTGCGCAAGATACTTTTGATCTCTTCCCGCGGAATTTTTTTCCCAATCAGAGAATCTACCTTGGCAAAAGGCAAGAAAACCTGTTGGTCTTCAATTTTATGCGGATACAAATCCATGATGTCGCTGGACACTTCGCCGCCAGCAGTTTCCTTGATCAATATGGCGGCCCTCTTCAGGGCATACTCGGTAATATTAGGGTCTATTCCACGCTCAAACCTAAAAGACGCATCGGTGTTGAAACCGTGTCTTTTGGCCGTTTTTCGCACACTCACCGGATTAAAGTAAGCACTTTCCAAAAAGATGCTGCTGGTATTTTCAGTTACTCCGCTGTTCAGTCCTCCATAAACACCTGCGATACACAAAGGTTTGTCCGCATCGCAGATCATTAAATCATCCTCATGTAACTGGTGCTCTTCACCATCTAATGTAGTAAAAGGGGTTCCCTCAGGTAAAGTCTTCACCAGAATCTTGTTGCCCGTTATTCTAGAGGCATCAAAAGCGTGTAAAGGCTGACCCAACTCATGCATAACATAGTTGGTAATATCTACCACGTTATTTTTTGGGCTAATTCCAATGGCTTTCAAACGGTTCTTGATCCAGTTTGGAGATTCTCCAATACTCAAGCCAGTCATGGTCAAACCACAATATCTAGGGGCAAGTTCTGCCTTTTCTACCTCTATATCAATGCGCAGACTGCGGTTATCCACATGAAAGCTACTGACCGAGGGTGTGATAAACTCTACTGGATCTTCCTGTACAGCCAGTCCAGCCCTAAGATCCCGTGCCACTCCCATATGAGACATAGCATCAGCTCTGTTAGGTGTTAAACCAATTTCGATTACTTTATCACTGACCAGTTCGATCACCTCACTCATGGGTGTTCCCGGCGCCAATTCCTGATCGAGCACCATGATTCCGGCATGAGAAGTACCAAGACCAAGCTCATCCTCTGCGCAAATCATACCATGGCTTTCTTCGCCTCTGATTTTACCTTTTTTGATCTTCCAAGGCTCGCCTTTGCTATCGTAAAGTGTGGTTCCTACGGTAGCTACTGGCACTTTTTGACCTACTGCAACATTGGGCGCACCACATACAATCTGTACCTGCTGGCTCCCTAAATCGACTTGGGTCAATTTGAGCTTATCGGCATTGGCATGTTTTTCACAGGAAACAACATGTCCCACTACTACGCCTTGCAGCCCTCCCTTAACGTTTTCAAAAGTAGAGACTCCTTCCACTTCCAATCCCAAGGAAGTCAATAGGGCGGTATGCTTATCAATGTCATCTGGCACGTTGATAAACTGCTTGATCCAGTTGTAGGAGACTTTCATAGGTACGCTGATTTTTAAAGTCGGTAAAGATAGTGTTATACCCGCTTTCGCGAAAGCGGAACCAACAGAAACCGCTATATCAATGGGCTAAAAACCCAATCAGACAGAATTATGGAAGGATGGATGGAAAAGTTTATTTTTAGACTACCTAAAACTGGAAGAGTTATGAAAAATCTTGTCGTACTTACAGGTGCCGGAGTAAGCGCAGAAAGTGGAATCAATACTTTTAGGGATGCCGGCGGGCTCTGGGAAGGTCACGATGTCATGGAAGTGGCTTCTCCTCAAGGATTTGCGGCCCAGCCCGAATTGGTACTCGATTTTTATAACAAGCGACGTGCACAGCTCAAAGAAGTGGAACCCAATGCAGCCCATCATTGTATTGCCGGATTGGAAAGAAATTATCATGTGCATGTGATCACACAAAATGTGGATGACCTTCATGAAAGGGCCGGTTCTTCTCAGGTTCTGCATTTGCATGGCGAACTCAGAAAAGTGCGCAGTAGCGTGAATGAGCATGACATACGTTACTGTGAAGAGGATATACATTTAGGCGATTTGTGTGATGCTGGCCATCAATTACGCCCACATGTGGTGTGGTTTGGCGAGGCTGTGCCCGCCATGGATAAGGCGATCGCCATCACGTCCAAGGCAGATATTTTACTGATTGTGGGCACCTCCCTACAAGTCTATCCAGCGGCTGGGCTCAAAGACTTTGTTTCTCACTCTACCCCAATTTACTTGGTAGATCCAGCCCCAGCGCTGGATTCACTTGGCAGGTTGACCGTCATTAAGGAAAAGGCCGGAAAAGGTGTGCAGATGGTGGCCGATATGATTTCTTGAAATTAAGCCAAGTGGACAAAGCACAGCTTCATAAAAAACTTAAGGTTTTACTCGCGTACAAAAAAGATCGGGTAGCGATCGGTACAGCAGTCGTGAAATACAATCTACTGACGGCATTGATTGAACTGTGCCACCCTGAAACAGGTGTTTCCCACCAAGCTTGCTGGGCGCTGGAACAAGTATTTTTAAACCATGAAGAGGCTTGCCATGCCCATATAGCAGATATGGCTGAACTTTATGTATTACCAATCAACTCCTCTGGGATGCGATCACTCAGCAAAATAGCGGCTATCATTGCCAAAAAATTCTATGGCCTTCGGGCCAATGTGTGGCAAGATATACTTAGCCTAGCCATGCGTGAAAAAATGCTGGAGGGATGTTTTCAAATTTTATTGGACGACCAAGGAAAAACAGCCAATCTAGCTTTTGCAACCCGAGCCGTATACGAATTTGGAAAAGAGTTTGAATGGGTGTATCCTGAATTGGTCCCCACTGTCGAACACTTATTGCAAGATAACCCCAGAGGCTATACCGCCTGTGGTGCCAAAACATTATTGCTGATCGCCAACAATGGGTCATAGATCCAACCTGCATTCAATCTAGATTTCCCTTATAAAACTAGCCTTAGTTATTTAAAAAGACCGAACATCCCTCAACACCGGATGGACCTTTTCAGGAATCAGCAATGACTTACTTCATTTAACGTGGAATAACTGCTCTGCTCTGGGCTGAAATTTGTATTTTAGCACGCTTTAAAGCCACAATTATGCCTACTGCTTTACAAGCTATTTCACCTATCGACGGACGTTATCGTTCCAAGGTTGATCGCCTCGCTGACTTTTTTTCAGAATCTGCTTTGATACGTTATCGCGTACTTGTGGAAGTCGAATATTTTATCGCTTTAAGCGAAAGTGGCATCCCACAGCTACAGCCTCTGTCCGAGGATAAGGAAGATCAGTTGCGGGCTTTGTACAGAGAATTTAATGACTCCCATGCGCAAGCCATTAAGGACATTGAAAAAGTCACCAACCATGATGTCAAGGCAGTAGAGTATTTTCTAAAACAGAAGTTTGACGAATTGGGTTTGGAAAAACACAAGGAATTTATACATTTTGGGCTTACTTCTCAGGATGTAAACAATACTGCTATCCCGTTATCCATTAAGGATGCCATTGACGCAGTGTATCTTCCGGAACTGGATAATCTCAAGGAATCTTTGAATCAATTGGCCATAGCATGGAAGGAAATTCCACTACTTGCACGTACACACGGACAACCTGCATCCCCTACCCGACTGGGGAAAGAATTTTATGTGTTTGTCGTCCGATTGGAGGAGCAGTTGGAAATGTTAGATCGGGTGCAGCATGCGGCGAAATTTGGTGGAGCCACCGGAAACTACAATGCGCATCACGTGGCGTATCCACAGATCAATTGGCAACATTTTGGAGAGGATTTTGTCGAAAACCGTCTGGGCTTAAAACACAGCTTTCCTACCACGCAGATAGAGCATTATGACCATATGGCGTCTCTTTTTGATACCTTAAAGCGTATCAATACCATACTCATAGATCTGGATCGGGATATATGGACCTATATTTCCATGGATTATTTCAAGCAAAAGATCAAAAAAGGAGAAATAGGTTCCAGTGCCATGCCCCACAAAGTCAATCCAATTGATTTTGAAAATTCTGAAGGAAATCTGGGGATTGCCAACGCACTATTTGAGCATTTGTCAGCCAAACTACCCATTTCCAGATTACAAAGAGACCTGACCGACTCTACCGTTCTGCGCAATGTTGGTGTTCCCATTGCTCATACTGTACTGGCTTTTAAAGCCACTTTAAAAGGTTTAGGTAAATTATTGCTCAATGAAGAAAAGATTGCAGAAGACTTGGAAAACAATTGGGCGGTAGTCGCTGAAGCTATCCAAACCATTTTAAGACGTGAGGCATACCCCAATCCTTATGAAGCCTTAAAAGAATTGACCCGCACAAATGAAAAAATTACAGGTGACAGTATTGCTAGATTTATAGACAACCTTCATGTGGATGAATCCATAAAGCAAGAAATGCGTGCGATCAGTCCGCGTAGCTTTACCGGTATTTAATCGATGTTTTTATAAAATTATTCGAACTCCCAAAGATTAAAGGTCTTTGGGAGTTTTTTTACTCCTAATTTAAGTTAAAGGGAATATAATTCGCATATAATTAAGGAAAAAACCTACCTGTATTCCTAGATTGCAGTCAACTAAAAAACAGAATATGGGAATTTTAACGATTATTTTAAACATCCTTCTTCCACCTTTGGGCGTGGCTCTTAGTAAGGGAATCGGAAAGGATTTTATCATCAACGTCATTTTGACTTTGTTGGGATGGCTACCTGGAGTAATCCATGCTTTTTATGTGACCTCCAAATAAAAATTTATTTTAATAACAAACCTTAAAACAATCAATTATTATGAAAATTAAGATATTATCAATTTTTGCACTGGTAGCAATGATGACCAGTTGTGATGTGAAAAAAGAAGAAAGCGGCGAACTTCCAGAATTGGATGTGGACGTAGAGGCTGAAGCAGGTAATTTACCAGAATACGATGTAGAATGGATGGATGTGGATGTAAGTACCACTACCAAAATGGTCGAAGTCCCGAAACTGGTCGTAGTCATGGAAGAAGAAGAAATAGAAGTTCCAGTTATTGATTTTGATATGCCAGGAGACAAAAACGAAAGAACATTGACTGTCGAGGCAGAAGTTTCTGGTACGGATCACGACTTGGACATTCAAGAGGTAAGAGCTTCCAAAAACAGATTGTATGTCATTTCAACTTTAGAATCAAATGATACGGATCTGGAAGACAAAACCATTCGTAAGCAAGACCAAATAATGATAAATGCGCCAGATTTAGATGTGCAATATATTATCGTAGGTGAAAAACCAGATCGTGTATTTAATAGCAACAATATGTATGTGAAAAGTATGAACGATCTGAATGAAAGTATTTCATCTGCCAAAGTGATCTACAAAGATTAATTATAAGTATTAGGATTTATCGAAAAAGCTCCTTTGAAAGGAGCTTTTTTTATGACCGATTTTAGGGTTTGAAATTGATTACCAAGCATTTTGAGATCATTGATACCTGGAAACCTTAATTTCATCATTGTGCTTCATTAATCGAGAGGCTAGTTTTCGCTGCGCTTGGTCAGAGAATTTCCATGGTTCTAGACGTTCCATTTTACCCTGTTTTGGAAAAAAGCCCAGGTATTCGGCGCCAATTTTAATTTCTCGTAGATCCTTATAAAACACGTGAACATCTTCACTATCTTTCTTTTGAAACACCAACCTTTCTGGATAGACAACAACGATTTGTCGGGTGATGATGTCTTTGCTCCACCCATCACACATCACTTGAAGGCCAATTAACAATAGACCTACACCTACTAAAAATGAGAAAACATCTTCCAGAGATACAATCATAGTCAATGCGATCGCAATGATTAGAAATCCGCCAAGTATTAAGATCAACTGAAGGAACCAATTCCGTGTAGTGATCAAAGACAGATCCAATTGATCTACAGGTGATCCTTTGGGCTCAGCAAATCCGTATTTCCTGTATTCATTCTGTAAGACTTTTAAAATACACCAACGTACAAAATAAAACATCACCATCCATAGGACTACGGTTAATTGATCCAGGTTTAAAAAATCATGAAAAATATAGATGAGCATGGCCCCTATATAAATCACTCCAGTAAAATGAACAGAAAAAACTGGAGGACTCGAGCTTTTCAACACATTCCTCTGGGAAAATAACTTATTCAGTAAGTTTTTGTTCATGGCAGTCGGTGTGGTATTGGTCAATGCTTTTTGGCTTCTTCCCAGAACACATCCATCTCGGCCAGTGTCATATCTTTTAAGTCTTTTCCCAAAGCCTTGGCTTGTTGTTCCAAGTATTGAAAGCGTTTGATAAATTTTTTATTGGTGCGTTCCAAGGCATCTTCTGGATTAACGCCCAGGTGTTTACCATAATTGACAAGGGAAAACAACACATCACCAAATTCGGCTTCAATCTGGTCCTTATTCCCGGTGCGAACTTCTTCTTCCAATTCGCCTAATTCTTCTTCCAACTTTTCACGGACTTGTTCGGGGCGTTCCCAGTCAAAACCTACTCCCGCCACTTTGTCCTGAATGCGGGAACTTTTTACCAAGGCAGGCAGCGATCGTGGAACACCTTCCAAAACACTTTTCTTACCTTCTTTTAATTTCAAAGCTTCCCAATTGGCTTTGACCTCTTCTTCATCGGCAACTTTAACGTCGCCATAGATATGGGGGTGTCGTGAGATAAGTTTATCACAAATCCCATGGGCGATACTGGCGATGTCAAAATCTTTTGTTTCCGATCCTATTTTGGCATCAAACACTATATGTAGTAATAAATCACCCAACTCTTTGGGGATCTCTTCCATATCCTTGTCTAAAATAGCATCACCCAATTCATAGGTTTCTTCAATCGTCAGGTGCCTCAAGGACTCCAGAGTCTGTTTGCGGTCCCAAGGGCATTGCTCTCGCAGCTCATCCATAATGGTCAACAGGCGATCCAGCGCTGCCAATTGTTCTTTTCTATCGTTCATACATCCATCCTTTTTTGATTTGCTGCATATTTAGCCAACGGCAGCGTTATATTCTGCGTCAGGCTTATTATCTTGTCACTTTGAGCTGATCTATTTTTACAAGCCTGTTTGAACAAGAGTATTGGTCTTATCGCTTTCGCGAAAGCGAAGTCCACAAAATCTTAGTCTGGCATAAAATTAGTAGGTCCATGATTAAAATTGACAATATGCGTATTTTATTTCTTATAAGTTGTTCACTCTTTCTAATGACGGCTACTGCACAAGACTATATAACTGACGAGCAAATGGAAGAAACCGTTATGGTGGAAGATGATCAGGTCAAGCTCCTATATTTTACAGCACCCTGGTGTGGCCCCTGTCGCTATATGGCTCCTGTCATGAAATCAATCGCTGAGGACCCATCGGTCAATGTGAAGATTTATAAGATGAATACAGACGACAATAAAACCGATGACATCTTAAGGGTGAATAGTATCCCTACCTATTTTTTTATCAAAAACGGACGCAAACTGGGACAAAGCGGTAGTGTGATGAAACGCGAGGATTTGGTCAAAATGATCGAGCGACATGATCGCATGAAAGTAAGTGGAGATCGATTGGCCTATAAGGGAAAACCATCCCAATATGAATTGGTGGCCGGTGCACATGAAAAACTCTCCGTAAAAAACCTGGAAACACTGTGGTATGCTCCCCATCAATTGAATGAGTTGGCCTGGAAGATTTACCAAAACCTTAGCGAAGAAAAAGATTTAAATTGTGCGCTGGTGTTGGCCAACCGCTCGATAGAACTAGAAACTTTTACCTCCAACCTGGAGACAAAGGCTCATTTGCTTTATAAACTTAACCAAAACGCACAAGCTAAAAAAGCCGCACTTAAAGCCAAACGCCACGCTCAGAAAAATGGTGATTTCACTGGAATCATTGATGAGCTATTAGATAAACTGGCAACAGAATAAACTTAGAGCGAACGTAAAAGCTCCTCCAGGCGATTCTGGCATTCTTTCTGCCGATCCTCATCAGCACCTGAAAGGGCCAAAGATCGGCAATCATACGCAATTCTACTCTGCTCATTAGGAGTTACTTGCCTCATCCAATCCAATTCTTCAACTAATAAACTGTCGGATACTAAAGCAGCAATCCTTAGTCTAGAAAAAGCAAAAATAGATTGTTTCTGATGATGATTAGGCAAGGTTTTAATAAGCTCATAAGCTTGCTCAGCAGAGGAATCCAAGGCCATACGCAAGCTTCTGTCTCGAATTATACTTGAATTCTCCAACTCTCTCATCCGTCCGCGTGAACCGGAAATCACATAACGATCAACGTACTCTTTCATCATTTGACCGTAACTGAATCCGTAGAAAACATTGTAAATATTAACAATTTTCCATTCCTGGTCGCGATTTTTGTCCAGATACACAGTTAGATGATCGTAGACTTTGTTATTCTCCCGATTGTTGAAAGCATAATTAAGGCGATACACTTGATCCTTTTGATGAATATCAAAGAGTGTTGCTTCCATATTCCCTTCTCGCAAAATCATCATACTCTCATCAATCAGCGCATCAAATCTACTGTCAAAAACGCTGTAGCCTAATTGACGATCTGTAGGCGTCAGGTTTTTAAAATCATTTCCCAATCGCCAGGCAAATAGTGACGGATCAAATATTGATTTGATTTCGTAGGGTTGATAGGTGTTAAAAGCTTCTTCTAGATCAAAAGCTATTTGTTCAACTTCGGCCAATTCTTTTGGATCTTCCTCTGCAATTTTTTCAGATTCAGATCTACATGCCATCAAGCATAAACCAGCCGTCAGACCCCATATAAAATTCTTCATGTATTAAATTCCTTTGACAAAATCACTGTAAAGATCATTGAATTGATATCCTTGCGTAAAACGTTTTTTACTGAGTTTATCAAATTCAACCAGCGACCAAAGTATGAATTCCTTCATAAAATCACGATCAATAGCCAGAGTTTCTGGCTGGTACTTTTGGACCAAATCTTCCAAAGGCTCCACCTGTTCTAACAAAGCAATATAATCTGCTTCATTTAGTTCATCGAGTAATTCCAATCCATCGTTTTGAAAAAACCACTCAATTAACTTGTCATAGGGCGTTTCCTCATTGGCTTTGACCAGTTTCTTAATTTCAGGGAAATACTGAGGAAACAATGTTTTGGTCGCCGCCCCAATCAGTTCTTGAGCAACAAACGCAGCTCCCTCCTGCTCCCCTTCATAAACGAGTTCGATTTTGCCGGTCACCGCAGGAATCACACCTATGAAATCAGAAAATCTCACTTTAGTTTTTTGATCACCGTTCATCAGAGCTCTTCTTTCGGCGGCACTGAGTAAGTTTTCATAAGCAGTGATACTTAGCCGTGCACTTACCCCACTTTTTTCATCTACGTATTCGCTTTCCCTAGCACTAAAACTGATTTGTTCCAGCAGGTCTTTGGCCAATTCAGGAACGTAAACTTTTTCTTGGGTACGCTCGTCACTTTTGGCCTCTTGTTGGGTAATGGTTTTGGCGATATCGATACTGGTCGGATAATGGGTTAATATTTGCGATCCGATCCGGTCTTTGAGTGGAGTAACAATACTTCCTCTATTGGTATAATCTTCAGGATTGGCGGTAAATATAAACTGCATATCCAAAGACAATCTGAGTTTAAATCCCCTGATCTGAATATCTCCTTCCTGAAGTATATTGAATAGCGCTACCTGAATGCGCGCCTGCAAATCCGGAAGTTCATTGATTACAAAAATACATCGATTGGCCCTGGGGATCATTCCGTAATGGATCACACGATCGTCTGCATAACTCAATTTGAGCCGAGCCGCCTTAATGGGATCTATATCACCAATGAGATCAGCCACGGTAACATCTGGGGTGGCCAGTTTTTCAAAAAATCGGTCGTCCCGGTGCAACCAGGCAATGGGCGTCTGATAACCCTGTTCACCGATAAGTTCACGAGCGGTACGTGAAATAGGATGATAAGGATCATCATGGATTTCACTGCCTTGGACATAGGGAATATATTCATCCAACAATCCAGTCATCAAACGGGCCAATCTGGTTTTGGCCTGTCCCCTTAATCCCAATAAATTAATATTGTGTTTGGATAAGATGGCCCGTTCAAGTTCAGGAATAACCGAATTTTCATACCCGTGAATGCCCTCAAAAGAATTAACGTCCTGTTCTATATTTTTAATCAGATTACTTCTGAGTTCGTCCTTGATGGATCTGGAGGTCCAGTCAGAAGCTTTTAATTCTCCCAGGGTCTTGATTGTTGTGATGTCCATATACGCCGCAATATTTGAGTACAAAGTACGATTCGGCAGGCTGGCAGGCAATAATTAAAGAATGATTTAACGATTGTGTTTCCACTGACATGTCAAAACCTGGAAAAACGTTTTCCCCAGAAACTCTTCATGAGAATTTCCCTTCAAAAATTGAATAATGATTGATATTTTACCACAACAACCTCTTCAAACAGTTAAATTGAAATGCTGGTCTTCAATACATACAGACCAAAGGTGCTTATTTTCAAGACATCCAATACGATGAAGATAATATTTTCAACCGATCATTCTTTCTGGCAGCAGGAAGTAAAAATTTGAGTTCGAATTTTTCGATTAAAAAATACTTTGATCCTGTCTCGTCTAATATCCAATTGAGTTTAAATGGAAGTTATTTGCAATACTTCAACATCATTAACAATTCAGATCTTCGCGACAATGAATTGTATAATCTCAACTCAAGCCTGGAATGGAATACCAGTTTTGGTTTCCCTATCAACTTAAGTAACGAATTGATCTACAACTATACAGAATCAAGATTTGATAATGATGCAACCCAGTTCCGCACCTTGAATTACAATACCAAATTGATTCTGAAACTTAAAAAGTCCTTTACTTCCAGTCTAACTTCCAATTATTTTGATCCCAACTTGGGTAATCAGTCCGATCGTATTCATTTTATGGATTTTAATTTTCGTTATACTTCACCAACGGGAGATTGGAATATCAATTTGACCGCCAACAATATTCTTAATACCTCTTTTTATAATCGCGTGGAATTAACCGATTTTACGCAATCAAGTTTTCAGAATCAATTGTTAGGACGAGTAATCATGCTCTCCACCGAATTCTCCTTTTAAATTGACGTAAATAGAAGCCTAATTAACTTGGAGAAGAATGGTCACCTACTTCTTGTGAGGCAAATCCTTAATTAATTGCTAGTATTTAACTGATATACTTCCACAATCCCTTTTTGTTTTGAAGGAATTGCATCACCCGTTTGACATTAGCATGTTGTCGGGACTGTAATTGGGGATCTTCATGCAACAGACCTTTGGCCACTTCACGGGCGTGGGCAAGTATCTGGTTGTCTTTTATGATATCTGCCAGTCTTAAAGACATGACGCCACTCTGACGGGTACCCATCAAGTCTCCTGGTCCTCTGAGCTTGAGATCTACCTCGGCAATTTCAAACCCATCTGTAGTTGACACCATTGTTTCTAGGCGAGTTTTCGATTCTGTGCTCAATTTATGACCTGTCATCAAAATACAATAACTCTGATCGGCACCACGACCTACTCTACCTCTTAATTGATGCAATTGGGATAAGCCAAAACGCTCGGCACTCTCAATGATCATTACACTGGCGTTGGGCACATTGACCCCAACCTCGATTACCGTAGTAGCCACCATAATCTGCGTTTCTCCCTTCACAAACCTTTCCATCTCATAATCCTTGTCTTCTGGTTTCATACGACCGTGAACAATACTGACCCTATATTCGGGCAGTGGAAATTCCCTCACCACACTTTCGTAACCGTCTTGAAGATCTTTGTAATCCAGGGTAGCCGATTCCTCGATCAGGGGATACACCATATATATTTGTCGGCCTTTTTTTATCTCGTCGCGTATAAAGGCAAAAACAGCTAATCTGTTTTTATCATACCTGTGTACTGTTTTGATCTCTTTACGTCCGGGAGGTAATTCATCAATGACTGAAATATCTAAATCTCCATATAGACTCATCGCTAAGGTACGCGGGATGGGGGTCGCAGTCATCACCAAAATATGCGGTGGCAGGTCATTCTTTTTCCACAACTTGGCTCGTTGGGCTACGCCAAATCGATGTTGCTCATCCACAATCGCCATTCCTAAATTAGCAAATTGCACTTTATCTTCAATTAATGCGTGGGTTCCAATCAAAATATGCAGACTTCCCTCTTCCAGCGCTTCATGGATGGGTTTACGATCTTTTTTACTCACAGAACCTGTAAGCAAAGCCACCTCAATTTCAGTACCTGCCAATAGCTCGGCTACGCCCGTGTAATGCTGTTGTGCCAATATCTCGGTAGGTGCCATGATACAGGCCTGAAACCCATTATCAATAGCTAGCAAACACGTGAGTAGAGCTACGATGGTCTTGCCAGAGCCGACATCTCCTTGAAGCAACCGATTCATATGGGATCCTGTACCCAGATCTGACCTTATCTCTTTAACTACTCTTTTTTGCGCACCTGTCAATTCAAAGGGTAAATGTTGCTGAAAAAAATTGTTGAAATGTTCACCGACTCGATCAAAAACATAGCCTTTGATCTTTGTTTTGCGCACCCTATTTTGAATTAATAATTCCATTTGAATAAAAAAAAGCTCTTCAAATTTGAGTCGGTAAATAGAGGCTTGCAATTTTTCCTGAGAGGAAGGAAAGTGAATTTCTACCATGGCCTCGTTTTTAGGCATCAACCGCATGGCTTCCAACAAATGGGTGGGCAGTGTCTCTACAAATGATCCGTGGATCTCACTGTACAATCGTCTCATTAGTTTGACGATGTAGGTATTGGTAATCTTGCGTTTGGACAAGGTTTCTGTGCTGGGATAGATGGGCGTCATCGCGCTCCTTTTCCTGCTTTTATGGTCTCTGAGCAACTCGAGTTCAGGATGCGCCATACTGTATTGCGCACCATATCGGGCTACTTTGCCAAAAGCTACATAGGGTTCATTGATTTTCAACATCTCCCGGATTTGCTTCTGACTGCGGAACCAAACCAATTCCATTCTTCCAGAATCGTCGGCAAAAGTGGCTACCAGACGGGTGGACTTTCCAGTACCTGCTGTTTTGACGTTGATGATTTTACCTATTACCTGGACTTGGCCAGCTTCGGGAACTAATTGATTGACCTTGTAATATTTAGTTTTATCAATGTATCGATGGGGGAACAAATTGGCCAAGTCGCCATATGTCTGTATATGCAGCTCATTGCGCAACAATTTGGCCCGTTCCGGTCCTACGCCAGATAAATAGTCAATGGGAGTGGATAGGAAGTTTAGTGGCAATGCTACAGGTTGTTTTAGCGATACGACCAAAGGTAACAGCTATCCAGCGAATAACCAATAGTCATAAATGTACCCACAAGACTCCTGAAATCTTGGGCAAAACATGTTCTAACTATTTACTGGTGAAAAGACTAACCTCTGCGTCGTTCCAACAAAATCATCATCATCAGCCCCAGCATAACGCGCTCCTTATCGTCCTCGTCAATATCTGCCGTTTTGACCAATTCAAATTCCTTTCCAAAGAAAGAAGCTTGTTTTTTGAGTTTAACTACAATTTGTCCAGCCTTGTTGGTCACATTATAGGTCGGGTTAAACATATATCCTGTAAAGAAGCCTAAAACAGGTATCTCGCCTACCATAGAATCTGCAACACGCACCCAGGCATTGGCTTCCTGAACCTTGTACTGCGGATTATTATTTTGGTCTACAATATCGTATTCGGCTTTCCACATGCTGCGCCAGCCCTTTCTGGCGATCTTACCAATCTCGTTGCCATTAGCATCAAACATCGAGTAAGCCGCACTGAAATCCAACCATTTATTAGCCTTGATGGTAAACAGGACTTTGGATTTACTTTCATCGCTATAAATAGTAATCGCCTCCTTCAGCTTGAACATCTTTTGTTTGACATAAGCTATGGTTTGGCCAGAAGCGTTTTTGGCGGTAAAGTCATTGCTTAAGGTCGTAATCTTAAAAGAAAATCTAATGGGATATTGAAGGTTGAGCATGGGTGAAATTTGATGGCAAATTTAGTTTTTTTTCGCTTTCGCGAAAGCGGAATGATCCGTAAGTTGCTAATTCTAGTCCAGTAGTTCCAACTTGGCAAACCTCAACAGCAATTTTTTGAGTCCGCCGACTTTGAAATTGATTTCCGCTTTCTTTTCTCCTCCTACACCTTCCAATCCTACCACTGTACCTTGTCCAAACCTGGCGTGTTCCACTTTCATTCCCGGCTTGAGATCTCCTTCAAATCCTGCTGGCGCGCTAGAGCTACCTGCTCGGTTGACCGGTCGCATTTTGCGCAATTTGCGAATTTGGTCCTCTGTGGGTTTATTCACACTGGGCGGCGTACCGTTTTTGGGTTTGGTCTGTCTAAGCTTGGACTTATCAGGTTCATCCCAAAGGTGATCAGACAAAGCGCTTTTGTATCGATATTCATCTGGCGGTGTGGTGTACTCCAGATATTGGTCGTCAATTTCTGTAATAAAACGGCTAGGCTCTGCATCAACCAATTTTCCCCAACGGTAACGGCTCAAGGTATAAGTCAGGTAAGCCTGATGCTCTGCCCTGGTCAGCGCCACGTAGAAGAGTCGGCGTTCTTCCTCTAATTCCTCCCTGGTATTCATACTCATACCGCTGGGGAACAAATCCTCTTCCATTCCAACTATATAGAGATAGGGAAATTCGAGTCCCTTGGAGAGGTGCACTGTCATCAGAGAAACCCGATCCTCATCACCGGTATCCTTATCCATATCTGTAGCCAGCGCTACATCTTCCAGAAATTCGGCCAGCGCGCCACGTGCATCGGCAACCTCTTTCTGTCCATCCACAAAATCACGCATACCATTCAACAACTCTTCAATGTTTTCGATACGAGAAATACCTTCCTGAGACCCGTCCTTTTTCAATTCGGTCAGCAAGGCGCTCTTCTTGATAACGTATTCGGTCAGCTCAAAAACATTCTGTTCTTCTTCAAGGGCCTGAAAGCTCTTGATCATGGTTACAAAATTCTTGAGCTTGGTCTTGATTGAACTGCTGATACCGGCATCTACCCTATCGATGTTTTCTATCACTTCAAAGATACTGCGGTCGTAATGTTTGGCGGCTACGATCAAGCGATCCATGGTGGTACTTCCGATTCCGCGCGCGGGATAATTAATGACCCGTTTTAGCGCTTCCTCATCCTTGGGATTAATGATCAGCCTCAGGTAGGCCAGTACATCCTTGACTTCCTTACGCTGATAAAAGCTGAGTCCGCCGTAAATACGATAAGGAATATCTTTTTTGCGCAAGGCATCTTCCATGGCACGGGATTGTGCATTGGTACGGTACAAAATGGCAAATTGGCTATTGTCCAATTGGTGTTGCATCTTGTTTTCAAAAATTGAGCTCGCGACATATCTACCTTCTTCGGCATCGCTCATCAAACGGTGCACGATAATCTTGGGCCCATCAGTATTGGCGGTCCAAACTACTTTGTCAAGTTTGGTTTTATTGTGCTCAATGATGGAATTGGCCGCCTCGACAATATTTTTGGTAGAACGATAATTTTGCTCCAGTCTGTACGCCTTGACCTCATCATAATCACGCTGGAAATTGAGAATATTATTGATATTGGCACCTCGGAAGGCGTAGATCGATTGGGCGTCATCACCCACCACACAAATATTTTGAAACTTGTCCGACAAGGCTTTAACGATCAAATACTGAGAATGGTTGGTATCCTGATACTCGTCCACCAAGATGTATTGGAAACGATGTTGGTATTTGGCCAATACATCGGGAAAGCGATTGAGTAATTCGTTGGTTTTAAGTAGCAGGTCATCAAAGTCCATCGCTCCAGCCTTAAAACAGCGCTCTACATATTCTTTATAGATTTCTCCAAACCTAGGTCTCCTTGCCATGGCATCAGCTTCCTGTAAGTCGGCATCGTTATAATAGGCACGAACGGTAATGAGACTGTTTTTTAAGGAAGAAATACGATTATGGATCTGTTTATATTTATAGACGTCTTTATCCAGCCCCATTTCTTTGATGATTGCGCTTACTAAGCGTTGGGAATCCTGAGAGTCATAAATTGTAAAATTAGACGGATATCCAAGCTTGTCAGCCTCCATACGCAGTAACCTGGCAAAAACCGAGTGAAAGGTACCCATCCACAAGTTCTTGGTTTCGCTAACCCCAACGATATCCCCAATACGCTTTTTCATCTCCCTAGCGGCTTTATTGGTAAAGGTGAGAGCCAAAATATTAAACGGATCCACCCCTTGTTGCATCAGATAAGCGATGCGTATAGTCAATACCCTGGTCTTACCGGATCCTGCACCGGCAATAACAATCATAGGTCCTTCTTTTTGTAATACAGGTGCGCGTTGGGCCTCGTTAAGTTGCGAAATAAAATCCTCCAAAATAGCTTGTTTTTCCAGGGATAAAGATAAGCCTTGTACAGCTTTTGACCTTGGTTTTAGTACCTGCTTTCCGCTTGTTTTATCCACATTTCAGGGATGAATGCCATGGGACGATTATTGTTAAATCTCGCTTTCGCGAAAGCGAGATCAAAACAACTCCTCAACACAGGATCATAAGGCTTGCTCTAAAAAATTAAACCTGCCCCCATGAGACATCACTCAAGTATTGTATTTTTAAGCTTTTAAAATTAATTATGGAAAAGATTTGGGAATTTGTCACCCAGCTGGATTGGTATTGGTACCTCCTGATATTTGTTGTACTGGTGGCGATTTATGATATTTTCAACAAGAAGCACACGATTTTACGCAATTTTCCAGTCGTGGGGCATTTTAGGTATTGGCTGGAGAGTATTGGTCCCGAATTGCGCCAATATATCGTCGCCAACAACCGCGAAGAATTACCTTTTAACCGGATAGAGCGCGGTTGGATCTATGCTAGTGCCAAAAATGAAAACAACTACGAAGGTTTTGGTACAGATCGGGATATCTATTCCCATCAGTATATATTTATCAATAATGCGATGATTCCGTTTAAGGTGGAATCCGATCATGTCACCCATGCACAACCTGAATTCCTGCCATGTGCAAAGCTCATCGGCGGACCCAAAAAGAGAAAAAGACCGTACCGACCTTCTAGTATTATCAATATATCGGCCATGAGCTACGGTAGTTTGAGCGCCAAAGCCATTGATGCGATGAATAACGGTGCACGTTTGGCACAGGCCTATCACAATACTGGAGAAGGCGGACTTTCCCCCTACCATAAACGAGGGGCCGATGTGGTTTTTCATTTTGGAACTGGTTATTTTGGGGTACGGGACGAGGATGGTAATTTCTCCATGGAAAAGCTCAAACAACTGGTTAATGATCATCCACAAATAAGGGCGATTGAGGTCAAGCTATCTCAAGGAGCCAAACCTGGTAAAGGCGGTGTGTTACCGGGCTCCAAAATCACTAAAGAAATCAGCGAGATACGCGATGTCCCCTTGGGTAAAGATGTACTTTCTCCTCCCAACCATTCTGCATTTAATGGCATCGACGGATTGGTTGATTTTGTAGAACGTATCGCTCAGGAGACTGGGCTTCCCACAGGTATAAAAGCAGCTATCGGTAAACTTGAACAATGGGAAGAACTGGCCGATATTATGCATAAGACGGGAAAAGGTCCTGACTTTATTACAGTTGATGGCGGTGAGGGAGGAACTGGTGCGGCACCACCTAGTTTTGCCGACCACGTTTCCTTGCCCTGGGTGTACGGATTTAAAGATGTTTATCAGGTATTCCAGCAGCGACAGATGACGGATGATCTGGTGTTTATCGCTTCTGGAAAATTGGGCTTTCCTGCCAAGGCTGCGATGGCCTTTTCCATGGGCGCTGATCTGATCAATGTAGCTCGGGAGGCCATGATTTCCATAGGCTGTATCCAGGCCAAGGCATGTCACAACAACTCTTGTCCTACTGGTATAGCTACCCAAAACAAATGGCTACAACGAGGTATTGTAGTCCCTGAAAAAGCCGAACGCCTGGCCAATTATTTTAAAAAATTCAACAAAGAACTGTTAGAGATCACCCATGCCGCTGGATATGAACATCCTTGCCAATTTGATATGAGAGACGTGGATGTAAGTATTGGAGATATGAATATGAGCCAAACCCTGGAACATACTTACAAATATCAAAAAACACCAGTTCCTTTTGACAATATGCGTTCTTTGGCCAATTGCCCTCATCTGGGCGGAAAATAAGTCCGCTAGATCATGCCAGAATGAATTAACCTGTTATTTTTGGAACTTTGAACTGAATAGAACACCCAACGGAAATACCCATGCAAGATACCGCCTTTATCATTTTTCAAACCTTATTGCCCGCTTTTATCGTCGGGACCATTGCTTATTATTTCCTCTATGCTTTTATGAAGAATGAAGAAAAGCGTAGACGATTTATTACCGTTCGGGAATCACAAGGCAAAACCTTGCCTACTAGAATGGCCGCTTATGAACGATTGGTGCTTTTTTTGGAGCGTATCAAACCTACCAGTCTAGTGGTGCGCACCAAGTCGGGAAACAAATCCAAGGAAGATTACGAACAATTGCTGATATCGGCCATAGAGCAGGAATTTGAACACAATATCGCCCAGCAGATTTATGTAAGTGAAGAATGTTGGAATGTCATACGGGCCGCCAAAAACACAACCATACAGACCATTAGACAAGCCTCGATGACCGATAAAGTCACTACGGCAGATGGTTTGCGACAAGTGATCCTCAACGATACCATGGATAAAAGATCACCCAGTTCTACGGCGATCAGCTTTCTCAAGTCAGAGGTGAATGATCTATTTTAATCAGATCGCACAATAAACGAAACTTAATTCTTCCCTAGAATTTTCTCAATTTTTGCTCGGTCCTCACTACCCAATAAACGGATAGCTTGATCGATCAAGGCTTTTTCAGTGGGTATCTGATATTGCTGGATCAACTTCTTTCTGGAGTCTTCGTAAAATCGCCAGACATGGTGCAGACTGGCATCGATCAGATCCACATAATTTTGTTGCCCCATCGCCCGTAGGCTGATCAGATATTCAAAAGCAGCGGTGCGTGTTTCAGTCGACTGTTCGGGCGAAGTGTAGGATTGGAGTTCGCTCATGAAAGCCAGTAGCTCATTGTTTTTGTAATTGCGTGAATTTAATGCCAGTACCCGCCAGGCCATCTGAAGGCTGGGATTCCATTGTTGCCAGGAATCACGCACATCATCCAATAATGTGCGTTTGTTATCTACATCATTCCACATCAAAAAGAGTGCAGCCTCACGAGTTACATAAGAAGGATCCCTCAACAGTTGCCTAATGACATCCCGATTGTCATCGTTGACTGCCGGCGTCGACAAGGCGATCAGCTGATTTACCTCATAATGGTCCAAAAGAATTGCCTTACGCAATAAGTCATATTTTCTAGGGTCCTCGTGAGCACTTAATTGTGCCACGACTTCTTTGACCAATTCTTTCTCCACCGGTGGCTCCAGAACTTCTTGATAAGTGTTGAATGCCTTGTCAAAATCTACCACTCGTCGGGAAGCCACTTGAAGATACGCCTCCATAAACGGATCTTTACGCAGTAACACCAGCGCTTCTGCAGTGGGGAATTCAGGGGCGGTAAGCCATATCTTTTTAAAGTTGGTCAGGTCTTTTCCTGTAACTTCAGTCACCACCTGTAAGAAATCATCGGTAGTCACATTTTTGAAAGCATAACGTTGAAGGTAAGTGGATACGCTTTCGCGAAAGCGGGCCTCCCCCACCATATTTCGCAATGCATGTAGTGCCCACGCGCCGTGCTGATAATAAGTTAGCGTACTGCCTGCCGGATCCAATAAAGCGGTAGTTGCACTTTGGGAAGATTGGGCGTTAAGAGCTTCTGCATATTCATACAATTTGACCTGGAAATAGGCGTTGCCATACAATTCGCGCTCTGCTAACAAAGCATAGTAGCTAGCAAACCCCTCGTGCAACCAATGGTGTTTACTATCGGTCTCGGTGACCAGGTTACCAAACCATTGATGGGCGAGTTCGTGCGCATTGACATTGACATAACTGCGGTCATTACTGCCTAAATCGTCCGTAAGAAATTGGTCGTTAAACAAAGTTAGACTGGTATTCTCCATTCCTGAATACAAAAAGTCTTTGACTGGCACCTGCTTGTAATTCTGCCAAGGATAAGCAACGCCAATCTCCTGTTCCAGAAAATCAAAGATTTCGCGCGAATAACGATAGGTAGCACTGACTTTATCAGACTGATCAGGGTAATAATACAATTCGATAGGAACACCAGTAGTGCTCGTGCGTTGCTCAAAGGCATAATTACCTACCGCAAAAGCCACTAAATAACTGGACATGGGTAACTCCATACTGTAATTCCACTGTTGAAACTCTCCTTGATCCTGTCTGGAAACCAATTTGCCATTGGCAATAGCCTTGAGATTTTTGGGAGCCGCAATACTGAGGTTCCATACGATTTTATCCTTCATGTCATCGAGACTGGGGAGCCAATTACTGGTATACTTGCCTTGCCCTTGGGTCCAAACCTGATCCCACCCCAATTCTCCATCGGTATCCACATGATAGAGCGCTTTGGAAGGAAATGCCGTATAACTCAGCTCCAATTGATGTAAAGAACCTGCAGTAAGATTGCTCTCGTACTGTAGGGTTTTGCCGTCATATATGGGAAGAATTTCCTGTTCATCCAGCCTACTGGTATTCCCGATCAAGTTTTTGGCATCCAGAAAAAAGGAGTCGGTATCTTGAAGTACTTTAAAATCATAAATGACCCTTCCTTTTACTTGAGTGGAGTTAGGATCCAATTCAAGAAAGACCTGCGCCTGTTGAAAATCCAATACATCGGTTTGTGAGACCATATTCTGGGCACCGAGCATACTGCTCGAGCAAATCGCCCATAGATAAATCCATTTCATAGCTGGGCAAATTACAAAAGTTATACCGCAGTTGTCCAGCACTAACTATGCATTAACGCTAATTAACCTGATGGGATTTACTTGGTCATACCTATCTGTTTCTAAATGGATAGATTTATTAGTGTATGACTTGGGCAGACAATTGAATAAAAAGTATTTTCGTAAAATAAATGTAGGCCTTGTACGAAAATAGCTTTCCCCATAAACGTTTCCGCATTACCCTGGAATTTTTACAAAAACATATTTCCACGCATCAGCCAATTTTGGATTTAGGGGTATCTAATCCGTTTTCTGACATCATGCGAAAGGCTGGATATAGTGTGGAAAATACCTCAGGAGAAGATTTAGACGATGACGTAGAACGCATCCGAAATTTTCAAGGAGAAGTGGTGACCGCTTTTGAAATTTTTGAACATTTGGTCAGTCCCTATACGGCCATTCAAGCCATTCCTTGTAAGCATTTGGTCATTAGCGTACCTTTAAAATTATGGTTTTCCAGCGCCTACAGAAATAAAAATGACGTCAGAGACCAACATTATCACGAATTTGAATCCTGGCAATTGGACTATGTTCTAGAAAAGGCAGGCTGGAAAGTGGTGGATCAGCTGAAGTTTACGCACCCGGTAGGCAGACTTGGTTTCCGCCCATTGCTCAGGCTCTTTACTCCCAGGTATTATCTGGTCTATTGTGAGCGTCACTGAACATTTCATGAAAACATTGATTATCATACCCGCCCATAATGAGGAGGCCTTTATAAGTCAAACCTTGGACAGTTTGTTGTCCCAAACCTTGGAACCTGACCGAATTATAGTGGTTGACGATAACTCTACGGATGCTACCGCCAGTATTGTAGCTTCTTATGCCTCCCATGGAAATGTATCATTGCTTTCGCGAAAAAGCAGTCCTAAAAATATACCTGGTTCCAAGGTTGTTCAAGCCTTTAATCATGGGTTAGCCCAGGTAGATTGGAAGGAATTTGATATCATCTGTAAATTTGATGCAGATTTAGTGTTTCCAAAAGATTATATGGAACAATTGGTCACCATGATGTCGGTTGATAGGGACGATGATCAGCCTTATGGAATGGTGGCCGGTCATTGCAGCATACTTAAAAATGGACAATGGATACGAGAAGGCCAAAACAATCCGGATCATATCAGGGGGGCACTGAAAGCCTATCATATAGAATGTTTTGAACAAATCGGCGGACTCAAAGAAAGTATAGGTTGGGACACCGTGGATGAGATGTTGGCCAGATTTTATGGCTGGGAAGTAGTCACCATTCCCGATTTATACGTGAAGCACCTTAAACCCACAGGCGCGGCCTACCAACATGAAAAGAGCATGCAGTTGCAGGGAGAAGCTTTTTATAAAATGCGTTATGGTTGGAGGTTAACATTGATCACCGCAGCTAAAATGGCTTGGAACAAAAAGAAATTCTCATTGATTCCAGCCTATATCAAAGGATATCAAAAAGCCAAAAAAAATGACCTTGACCCGCTGGTGACAGTGGATCAAGGTCAGTTTATCCGATCCTACCGCTGGCAGGGAATCAGAAAAAAAATAGGGCTTTAAAAGTTAAAAGAAGTACCTATACTGATATTGAACTGGTTGTATAGACTTTCTTCTGGAGTCAAGTCTTCTGTTTTGTACTTAGCAAAAGGAAAAGCTGCTTCCGTGTACAAACCAAATCCATCCGTAAAAAAGTATCTGGCACCTACGTGTCCACCAAAATGTTTAGTAGTAAAAGCAAGTCCAGGGTACAGATCAAACATGGGATCTATGTTCAACACATTACCAATAGGCGCGTTGAATCTTAAGGCAAGCATCGCTCGCTCATCAAAATCAGGATCGATCAAATCATCGGTTCCCAAGGCATAAGCCGCTCCCAATCCGATAGAAAAATTGTCTCCCAAACCGTAATCATAGGTCCCAATAATTCCAGTAGCACCGTCCTGAAAACTGGCACCAATTTGTACTTTTTGGTCTCCCCTTCCTTCATAGGCCTGAGCGCTAACCAAAGTTGCACAAAACAGACATGCAATAAGTATTATTCTTTTCATATATAAAGTTTAATTGTTCATCAATAATTTGTGACGCTGCAAAGATAGGCAACACTAAAGATCTTAAAGCCTAGTCTTCCAGGACTTCTACTATTGGATTCCCAATGCTTGCATTAGGAAAGGCTATTTGGAGTAGGCTTGATATTGTGGGTGCTATATCGGTAATTTCATAGCGTCTGGCAGACTGACCCGGTTTGATACCTTTTCCATAAAACAGTAGAGGTACGTGGGTGTCGTAGCTCTGCGAACTACCATGAGTAGATCCGGTTGTAGGATAAGAGATCACTCCAGGTTCCAATACGTAAACCACATCCCCACTGCGCTTATGATGGAAACCGTTTTGGATCAACCGGCCAGTTCCCTCTGTAAAACTTCCACTGACCAACGCATCTCTCGTAAACACTTTGTCGATATGCTCAAAGTTGATAATGGTTTGCGCCACAAACTGCTGTAAGTCTGAGGCATTGACACCAGCATCTAGCATTTCTTGATGATTAAAAAAGATCTGATCATTTGAAATATTTTTGATCAAGTTTTCTGTGTTATAGGTATCTGACAATGCTTGATTGAGTTTTTCTTCAAATTGTCCTCCGTCAAAATACCCAGCTTCAATTCTCTTGGATTGGAGGTAAGCAGGTACATTGACAGCACCATGGTCTGCGGTCAGGAACACTGTATAATTGCCTTGTCCAACTTGTTGATCCAATGCCTTGAACAGTCTTTCCAAATCCTGATCTAATCTTAAATAAGTATCCTCTAATTCAACCGAATTCACTCCGTACTGGTGACCTATATAATCCGTACTGGAAAAACTGACCGCCAAAAAATCAGTTTCGTCCCCTTGACCCAATTTTTCAGCTTCCAATGCTGCAATGGCAAAGTCGGCCACGATACTATTTCCAAATGGTGTGGCTTTTAAAAGGTTCAGTTGTCCATTCTTTTCGGCAAGGGCAGACAAGTCGTAAGGAAATGTGGCAGTATCCTTCCCTCTGGGCGGTCGTTCAAAATCATTCAGGTCCTTACCGCTGGCCGTATAGGTTTCCAGTGGATATAATGTATTCCAAGTTTTGAGGTAATTCCTGACCTGACTGGAAGTATTGAAATTTTGTACCCATTCTGGGAGTTCAGACATATAATAACTGCTGGTAATAAATTTTCCCTGGTCGTTGCCCTGGAACCAATAAGCTGCATCTGCCGCATGACCTGCAGGTAAGATAGCCCCACGATCTTTGATGGAAATACCTATGACTTTTGAACGCCCTTGGGAATGTAATTCCAGTTGGTCGGTTACGGTGGTACTCAAGAGTTTTCTGGGGGACATACGGCCGTCATTCATATCAGTACCTACCGGATCAACATCAGGATCACTCGCATTATAAATGGTTTTTTCGATAAATTTATCATACCAGTTGTTGCCAATGATCCCATTATTGGCTGGAGTGGTTCCTGTATAAATAGCGGCGTGTCCCGGCGCAGTATAAGTAGGCACATAATTGTAATGATGATTGGTCGCATTGAATCCGTCCCTTACTAAGCGATTAAATCCTCCCTCACCATATCTATGGGCAAAACGCGTCAGGTAATCATAGCGCATTTGATCGACCACAATACCTACCACAAGCTTAGGCGGTGTTGATTTTAAATAACCAGGTTGTCCTTGCTTCGAGGGTTCATACATGGCTGAATCACCTTGCTCTTTTACTTCTGTTTGCTGGTAGCTACGGCTTGCCTGTACACTGGGACCACATGAAACCAACATAAGCATGCTGAATATAAGTATTGAACTGATTTTCATAAAATGACTTTGTACAAAAATAGGGATATGGTTAATGGATAAGTTTAAGATAGCATTAAATTGCGTAGTGTAATTTTTATCTACTTTTACCAGCAATGAGATTTTTAGACCATATAGGCCGATACATGATCATGTTGTTCGGTGTATTTAAAAGACCAACCAAAGGGATCGTTCTTAAAGAATTGATTCTTAAGGAAATCGATGATTTGATCATCGGATCATTGGGTATTACTGCCTTTATTTCGCTGTTTATGGGTGCGGTAGTTGCCTTGCAGACCGCATTGAACCTGGACAATCCGCTCATTCCTAAATCTCTGATTGGATTTGCCACACGTCAGTCGATCATTTTAGAATTCGCCCCAACTTTCATCTCGGTCATCATGGCAGGAAAAGTAGGTTCTTATATTACTTCCAGTATTGGTTCAATGCGAGTAACAGAGCAGATCGATGCGTTGGAGGTGATGGGGATTAACCCGCTCAATTATTTAGTCTTCCCTAAGATCATTGCATTATTGTTCTATCCGTTTTTAATTGCTATAGTCATGTTTGTAGGGGTTTTTGGCGGATTCCTCGCTAGTGTTTATGGTAATTTGGTGAGCATGGAAGAGTTTGTGATTGGATTACAGGACACCTTTATCCCTTACCATGTGGCTTATGCCTTTATTAAAACTATGGTCTTTGGACTTATCTTGGCCACCATTCCCAGCTACCATGGTTATTATATGAAAGGGGGCGCACTAGAAGTGGGAAAAGCCAGTACCACAAGTTTTGTATGGACCTGTGTGGGCATTATCATCGCCAACTATATCTTAACCCAATTACTCCTGAGCTGATGATTCAAGTAAATAACCTTAGAAAAAGTTTTAATGGCGAGGAAATCCTGAAGGGTTTAACAGCCACCTTTGATAAAGGAAAAACTAATATGATTATTGGCGCCAGTGGGTCGGGTAAATCTGTCTTTCTCAAAAATATGTTGGGATTATTTGTTCCAGATTCGGGGGAGATCATTTATGATGGAGAAGCGTTGAATGAGATGGAAATTGAGCGTAAGAGCGAACTGCGCAAAGACATGGGAATGTTGTTTCAGCACAGTGCCTTATTTGATAGTATGACGGTAGAAGAAAATGTCATGTTTCCTCTGCGTATGTTTTCCAAAATGCGCAGAAAGGAGCGACTGGAACGCGCCAACGAAGTTTTAGATCGGGTGAACCTTGTTAATCTCAACAAAAAAATGCCCAGTGAGATCTCTGGTGGCCAGCAGAAGCGTGTGGCACTGGCTCGAGCTGTGGTCAATTACCCCAGCTACTTGTTCTGTGATGAACCCAACTCTGGGTTGGACCCCAAAACCGCCACGGTAATTGATAACTTAATACAAGAAATCACCCACGAGCGGGACATCACAACCGTCATCATTTCGCATGATATGAATTCGGTAATGGAAATCGGTGAAACCATCGTGTTTCTTAAAGACGGTAAATTGGCCTGGAAAGGTACAAACAAGGAAATCTTTAAGACAGACAACCAGGCTGTCACCGATTTTGTATATAGCTCAGAACTTTTTAAAAAGGTGCGAATTGCGCAAAATGAAGGTTTTTAGACCTTTTTTCTAGCTTTTCCCCTCCAGCGATACCAACTATATCCTAAAAGACCCAAGAGGACAATCGGCCACATAACCATGATCGTCAGGCTGAAGTTTTTAATCCAGCCCCATCCAATGCTTAAGTTTTCCACAGCTCGATCTGTATAGGTTTTGACGTCTTGTTCAATCGAATGTTCAATCTCTAAAGGTTGGTAGAATAACAAATCTATACGGCTGTAGGATATTTGTTCATCCATAAAACGCAATCTTCCTTCCGCAGATTCAATTTCTTCTTGGAGCACCCGTAGTTTTTCTTCAGTATTTAAGACTTCATCTATGGTTTTGGCTTTACTCCGTAAGATTTGATCATACCTAAGTTTCACCTCTTTCTTAGTAGCCAATCTCGTTTTCAGATCCACATATTCTGACGTGATATCCTTGGTGGTGATATTCTTATATTCCACAACATCTGCTAGCTCAGTCAACGCTTCAAATACCGGGTCAAATTTGCCAGAAGGAACCTTGATCAAGAGTTTGTTCTCTAAATTATATTGGTTTTGGCTGTAAAGCATTTCAGCAATGTATCCTTGGTTTTGAGAAGTAATACGTTGGACTTGGCGGGTCACACTATCCAGATGGCTGACCTTGCATCTTACATTGGCATTTTTGACAATTTTGATAGCAGATGGACTGGCAGTAGAGGTCAATACATTAGGTAATTTGCCCGGGATGTTAATATCAGCCTCTTCAGTAGTTATCGCCTCCGCTGTGCGGTTCATTTCCGGGTGATAGGCTTCGGTACAATTGATTAAAATTGGCATCACCAATAAGGAAAGAAAAGTGTTTTTCATGAGAATAAATTTTAATGATGAACCAAAACTATCGGGACAGGTTCCAGTGGGGTTGTATTCGCCTTGTAAAAACTTTGTAAACTGTTTTACAAAGGATATTTTAGCGGTGAACCAGCCATGGAAAGAGCCCAAGACATATCTGTATTTAATCAACTACTAGACGAGTTACAGGATAGAGTAATACGGGAAGAACATCCTGTGAGCACCTCAAATATCCGGAAATGGAAAGGCGAGGATATTCTCATTTTCCAAGATGAGTTAAGGCGCAAAACCGGAAGTACAGTAAGCGAGAAGTGGTTTTACACCTATGTTAGAAAGGATTCAGAAAAATTACCCAGGATTGATATCCTGCATTTGCTCAGCCAATATGCTGGCTACGATAACTGGCATGACTTTAAGCAAAAACACCATCAAAACTCAACACTTCAACTAGCCCCTGATCCGCATAAAAAATCCTTTCCTGCAAAAATCGTTCTTGTTTCTAGTTTGGCTATCCTGGCAATTCTTGTTTTGATATGGGCTATCTTTCCTTTTAGCAGTACGCATCAAATTTGCATTCAAGATCACGATTTGCGCTTACCAATAACTGAGAGACCGCTGCACATCACCATTTTAAATAATAAAGAACGATTACAACTTGGTATTGATTCCAGCGGGTGCTTTAAGTGGAAAACTGCTGCCAATAACTTGAGGTTCGAAGTCAGGTCACCCTATTACAAAACAGATACATTTTACCTTAACCTGAACCGGCAAAACACTCACAAAGTCGATTTAAAAACTGACGATTATGCTTTGATGCTGTATTATTATTCCAATGGAAAAAGTAAAGATTGGCAGAAGCGAAAATCCCAATTGGAAGAGATCATCGATGACCAAGCGATCATCATGGAGGTGCTCCCTTATCAAATCGGCATCAATCTTTACGAAAAAAGTGAATTTATAAATAAGTTAACTACGCCTACCAGATCCCTTCAACGCATGGAAATCATTAGTACCCAATACCAAAATGAACGCATTGTGAAATTAAAATTCAGGCAAAATGACTCCCTCTAGATTAATTATCATCCTTTGTTTCATTATGGTCTGTTCCTGTAAACAGCATACAGAAATGACTGAGGTTAAAGATCGATTGGACTCCGAGACGATGGAACTACCTGCCGATTTTGACAAATCAGACTTTTATCAAGATTATATCACATCGGCTTATAAAGATATCATTGAACGCCAGCAACTCAGCCTACAATCTGAGTGGTCTGAAGAAACCATCGATAGCCTACCTTTTCAAATACCTCAAGGTCTAGCATTAGACAGTTTGCAATTAACGGCCGTGGATCAAGCTTACAACCCACGTATGACCGGTATGGATTACGAGTATTTTTTTGCCGCCCAGCATTATTTTAAAAACGCCCAGGGGCAAGCAGTTACCTTTAGCTCCACGATTGCTATTGATGAACGATCTATAGAACTAGATGGTGAAAAGCTTATGGAGATTAGGATCATCTGGTAAGCTCCATGTCAATCGATGCAATTTATGGCTATTTAATTATTGTATAGGTAGATTCTATAACGATATTTGCCAAAAAAATTGATTGCTGTCCGCTTTCGCGAAAGCGGAACATATATTTGCACACTGAAAAATCAGACTAATTTTTAAATTAAAAAACATGGCCATAGTAGGTAAAAAATTTCCAAATCTAAGTGTAGATGCAATGAATGAAATGGGCGATACATTTAAGCTCAACGTTCTTGACGAAGCCAAAAACAACAACAAAAAAGTATTGTTGTTCTGGTATCCAAAAGACTTCACCTTTGTATGTCCGACAGAGCTTCACGCTTTTCAAGAGGCGTTGGAAGAATTTGAGAAAAGAAATACCATTGTCATAGGAGCTTCCTGTGACACTCCAGAAGTACATTTTGCATGGTTGAATACACCAAAAGACCAGGGAGGAATTGAAGGAGTTACTTATCCTATCCTGGCAGATTCTAACCGTAATCTATCTGGAACCCTTGACATTCTTGATGTAGAAGTTGATTATAATGAAGAATTGGACGACCATATCCTTGTAGGTGACAACGTAACTTTCCGCGCTACCTATCTGATCGATGAGGAAGGAACCGTCTTTCATGAAGGGGTGAACCATATGCCTGTAGGAAGAAACGTCAATGAGTTCCTAAGAATGATTGATGCATACACTCATGTTCAAAAGAACGGAGAGGTTTGTCCAGCCAACTGGGAGGAAGGTAAACAAGCCATGGGAGCTAATCGCGCTGCAACAGCCGAGTATCTTTCTCAAAACTAATATATAGCTTATACACCTTGAAAAAGGGGAAGAACCTATTCAGTTTTTCCCCTTTTTATTTTAAAAACCCAAAATCATGAGAACATTAGAACAAGACAACCTGAAAGATTTGGTTGATCAAAATAAAACCGTTGTGGTTCAGTACATGGCTTCTTGGTGTGGCAACTGCCGACTCATGAAACCCAAATTCAAAAAATTGTCGGCCGAAAATGAAGATGTGGTCTTTGTATTGGCTGACGCAGAAAAATTCCCTGAATCCAGACAATTGGCCACTGTAGACAACCTACCCACTTTTGCCACTTTTAAGGATGGGAGTTTTGTGAATCAGGTACAGACCAACAAATTTGAAAATCTAAAAGAACTCGTCAATGAAGTTACCAGTAATTAGACATTTGCAAAAAGGAACCAACCCTGAACAACTGGAGGCGACCCTCGAAGTGCTGGAACATTTTTCAGAACACAGATCGGTTACCGATGAGGAAATGGATGTGGTGGGCGAACTCATCACTAATATCTGTGGAGCTTTGGAGGTGCATGCCAACGTTTCCCAAGGCATGAGCAATGTAGAAGCCGCCAATGCCTTTGCCCAAAAAGTAATGGGCTCTATTGATCAATAATAATTTTGATGAATGGAAATGCGGGTTGACCGCTTTCGCGAAAGCGATATATCCCCATTCCCCTCAAAAGTATATAAAAACAGACCTGGTTTTCTCCAGGTCTTTTTTTATGCTATTTGCTTAATTTTATTGGGATACCGGACGATTATCTCCCAGACGCATATAAGTAGCGGTAATAATTTCTCCGTCTTCTCCCAACCTATCCGTGTCGTCCAAAAGTATCATATCATCAGATTTTCCCTGAGCGAGTAATAAATCGCCATTGGGATGATTACCTAAAATACTTTTCCTGCTTTTAAAGGAACTTATAAAAATGAGTGAGAAGAAACTACTTCCTTTACGCAAAGTGAAAAAGTTTTCAGTTCGTCTTCCTGGTAAAGTAATTTCCTGTAAAAGTTTGACCCCATCGTAGAGCTCTGCTTTTACGTGCTTATCATCGATGTATTCCAAGTATACCAGATCTCCGTAGTCTGCTGTGGTTTTTTGATCTGGGAAATGCAGACATAGATCATTCCATAAACTGTTGTAGTCATCATCTGGGATTTGATTTTCATACAGTCCCGTAAGTGTGTTGGGGTCAAATTTGGCTGGATCTGCCTGTAGATTGCTAGCAAGCCCTTGAGAAGTATAACAACTGGATAGACATGTTATGCAAAGAATGGCTAAGAGTAAGTTTTTGAGCATAAGTTAGCGGTTTGCAAGATGGTATCAATTGTTATACCAACTTAGATTGAATTTAGATAAAAATAGACATCAGCATTTCCATTATATTTGGGAAAACATCCATCATGAAAAGATTGCTTCTATTGTTAATCACTGTGACTACACTAACCAGTTGTGCGGAATTACAACAAATTGCTAGCCAGCTCCCACAAGGAGGACCTTTAACGCAAGTAGATATTGGTAATGGTCTGAGACAAGCCCTGGATTTGGGGATAGACCGTGAAGTAACTAAACTGATGGCTGAGGACGGTTTTTATCGAAACGAATTGGTCAAAATTCTATTACCAGAAGAGTTACAGAAAGTGGACAGCGGCCTGAGACGGATTGGTTTAGGTGGTGTAGCCGATGAAGGTCTGAAATTATTGAACCGCGCAGCCGAAGATGCCACCAAAGAAGCCTTACCTATTTTTACCCAAGCAGTAAAGGAAATCACATTTACCGATGCCAAAAATATCCTTTTAGGAGATCAGCGCGCTGCCACCAGCTATTTGGAAACCAAAACCCAACAGGAGTTATACGCCAAGTTTTCACCGGTGATTCAACAAAGTTTAGGACGTGTGGGAGCAACAGAACTTTGGTCACAGGCGATTAATCGTTATAACTCGATACCGCTAACCAACGATGTGAATCCAGACCTCACAGATTATGTTACCCAACGAGCGCTGGAGGGTGTCTTTACAATGATTGCGCAGGAAGAAATTCAAATCAGGAATCAGGTAAGCGCCAGAACAACAGATCTTTTACAACGTGTTTTTGCTTTACAGGATAAATAATTAAGAAATATTGAAACTTTTCGACATTTCTGAAGTCTTATTATTGTCCGTCAGGACAGTTTAAGGGTAAAAGCCGCGGATTGTAATGATCCGTGGCTTTTTTATTTCCAGTATCCGTAGTCCTTTTTGCTTGCTCAATTACCTCCATTGATCTCAAATCCGCAAACGACCATTTAACAGGTTGTCTCGAATAAATCATTGCTTCATCCATAACTAAACATTATATATGTTTATGTATTAGTAAATTTTTAACTACTCAGGCAAGGATGTTAACGGACCGCTAGGAATATTCAAAGTTGCTAACTCATATTTTTGCTTTAATATCAATGAATAACATGAGTGCAGCCTACGATAAACAAATAGAACGATTGAGAAAATTGGAGAAAAGATATAGTTCGTTAATGAAACAATCTTATCAAGCCGCCATCAATAATCGGGAATATAGTCAAGAACTTAGACAGATCGCCAAAGAAATTAAGATCGAAATTGATACGCTTAAGGAACAATTACTTACCCACTAACCCAAACTCACCCACTTCATCATCATCTTATCTAGCCTGCGACGAATATCGTCCAGTCTAAAGAATTTCTACAGCCGATTCACTCTAGCAGCAGATCAATAAAACTGGCTCATCAAGCATGACTGGTTCTAGCTAGCTGAGGACTAATAGATATTATCCTATCGATCAACTTGTTGAGACCTTTTGGTCGTATATTGGATATATTAAAAGTGTCAATGTGATTAATGCGTCTGATCAAGAGTTGCCGATCTTCAACATTCACCTCATCGATGTAATCACTTACCGTTCCGACCTTTTTACGATTGATTGTCAATGAAAATTCGTTGGGTCTCTTCCTGTAAAACACATTTTTCCTAGAGGAACGGTAGATTTCATAGATGAGCGTAAATATGATAACAATGACCAGCACAACATCTTCATTAAAGATCAAGAAAGATAGCTCCAGTAACAAATAAATAAGCACCGCAAAGGTCAAGATTTGTGTCCAGGTGTTCCACCATCTACTGTAGGGAAGTAATAGGAGCATTAAAAAAGTAAATTTTCTCAATCATTTCAAGTATCCTTATCATTGTATTGCATAGCTAAGCCAGTGAACCGCAATTTCTTAACTACTTGGGAAGGCTTACAATAATCCTCTGGCTTTAATTTCGAGGTACTTGTTAATTGTATTCACCGTGAGATGCTGTGGCTCTGTCAAAATTGTCTGGATCCCGTATCTATTGAGTTCGTTAACGATCAGCTTCTTCTCATATGCAAACTTTTCTGCGATGGTTTTATGGAAGATCTCATGGGTAGTGGTAACCTTTTCATGAAGCAGGGCATTGAGTTCAGTATTTTCAAAAAATATAACCACAAGTAAATGATTCTTAGCAATGGCCTGAAGGTAAGGCAATTGTCGATGCAACGCATCCATGGTCTCAAAATTAGTGTACAGTAGCAATAGACTGCGCTGGGTCAATTTTCGTTTGATATCCACATAAAGTCTGGCAAAATCGCTTTCTTTAAAGTCCGTATCCAAGTTGTACAGGGTTTCCAGAATCAAATTCATTTGAGACGCCCTTTTTTGTGCCATGACTTGGTTGTCCACCTTATTGGAAAAACTAAACATCCCGGCTTTGTCACCTTTTTTTAAGGCGATATTTGATATCACCAATGTAGCATTGATGGCATAGTCCACCAATTTTAATTCGTCAAAAGGCATCTTCATCACCCTGCCTTTATCGATCACAGAATAAACAGGTTGAGATTTTTCGTCTTGAAACTGGTTGATCATTAATTGATTGCGCTTAGCACTGGCTTTCCAGTTAATGTTGCGCACATCATCCCCCAACACATAGTCCTTGATTTGTTCAAATTCCATGGTGTGTCCAATACGTCTGATCTTTTTTAAACCATAATCCTTTAATCGATTCGTAAAAGCCATCAACTCGTATTTGCGCATCTGTAGGAAAGAAGGATAATTAGGCACCATTGCGTCCTGAGAAAACGAAAATTTGCGTTCAACCAGACCTAGTGCTGTACCCGCAAATACATGAAGCCCACCGTAGTGATACTCACCGCGTTCGGTAGGTCGGATTTTATAGACAAAAAAACGCGATTGACCACCTTCAATCTCTCGGACTATTTCAAATTGACGTTCCTGAAATTGCACTGGTAATTCGTCTATTATGCGCAATTTGGTACTGGCGTTGTATCTGTTGGATACCAGAATCTCAACAGGGTTGGCATCACCGTTGGACAATTTATCCGGCAGGTTCCTACTGGCCTGGATACCATTTTTGATGCGATAGAGTAAAAGAATGTCCAGCACAAACAGCCCTAGCAAAACAAATAGAGCAATTTTGATGTAGTCTATCCATCGCTCAAAGAAAAAGGCCATAACAAAGGCTACTACTATCACACCCATGGCGATAAAGAAGCGTCTTTGCAGAAATAGGCTTTTAAAGAATTTCTTCACGGATGGTTTATCTAGGGATCTCTATGTTTTCAAGTATTTGGTCGACGGCCCGATCAGCAGTTAATCCCTCCATTTCACGTTCAGGAGTTAAAATGATACGGTGTCTCATTACCGCTTTGGCAATGTACTTGATATCGTCTGGGGTTACAAAATCTCGTCCCATGATGGCTGCATAGGCTTTGGCTCCATTCATAATGGCGATGGAAGCACGAGGAGAGGCTCCCAGATAAAGGTTAGCATTTGAGCGGGTATCCAAAATAATTTGTGCGATATATTTGATCAAATGCTCTTCAATCAAGATTTCTTTGACGATGCCTTGATAATTTGCGATTTGCTCGCCATTCATAATCGCTTCCACCATGGATTCTGGATCTTTAGTTTTGCGGGCGTCGTGGTCCGTAAGGATTTGAATTTCCTCTTTGAGATTAGGATAACCTACATTGATCTTGAACAAAAAACGGTCTAACTGAGCTTCTGGCAATCTATAGGTTCCCTCCTGCTCTACCGGGTTCTGTGTAGCAAAAACAAGGAAGGGTGCCTTAAGGTCATATTCCTTTCCGTCAATAGTGACTTGTCGTTCGGCCATAGCTTCAAACAAGGCAGCTTGTGTTTTGGCGGGAGCACGGTTGATCTCGTCGATGAGTACAATATTTGAGAATATAGGACCTGGTTTAAATTCAAATTCGTTATTCTTCATAGAAAAAACCGAGGTACCCAAAATATCAGAAGGCATGAGGTCCGGTGTGAACTGAATTCTATTAAAGTCGACTTGCATGGTTTTGGCCAGCAGTTTTGCGGTGACTGTTTTGGCTACTCCGGGTACACCTTCGATCAGGGAGTGACCATTGGCCAGGATAGATACGATCAAGAGATCAATCATTTCCTCTTGTCCAACGATCACCTTTCTAAGTTCGTTTTTGATCTTGTGAACAGCTGCACTCAATTTATCCAGATCCAGTCTGTTTTTAAATTGAACCGAATGATCGACTTCTTTGATTTGGTTTACAGGTTGAACTGTCTCTGGGGATGGTTGTGACTGATTGATTGTATCAGCAGAAGGCTGAGTATTTTCTGTAGGCAAGTCATGCTCCTCATTTGGTCTATTGACAAATTGTTCCTGCGCAGGTTGTTGTCCTGGCTGGCCTTGGGGAGCATCCTGGGAATTATTCATATTGTTTGTATCGTCCATATCCTATTTATTAAAAAAGGCATCAATCCTTTTATTCAATTGTTTGAGTTCGTAATCAATATGTAGCGGTTTTCCCCTCAGGTGGACAATGTATTCCACCATATCTCTGGTTTGTGCTACGGAATTATGTGATTTGATCGCTAGTTTCTTGATAAATGCCTCATCCAGTCGATCGGTGGTCAGATAATAAGATCTGCGTACTCGTTCCAAAAAGAAATTGATCTTCTTATCTATGATTCCTGTAACATCACCACTTTGAAAATATAAATCACCTATAGTTTTAGTGAATTCCAACGTGCTGTTTTCCAAAGGTTTTACCACAGGCACAGCTCGTTGTTCTCTTTTGGCTTTAAAGATAAAATAAACCAAAATACTGATGATAGTCAGATACCAAGCCCATTTAAGGGCAGGATGGGTGAGAATAAATCTTAAGGGAGAACTTACTACCCTTCTCCCAGATTTACCATAGTCGTCAAAATAAACTGGTCCATCATTCAGATAAGAAAGGACTTCAGACACATATTGTTCTTTGCCTTCCTGAAGCATATAATAATTGGTAAACGCGATGGGGTTGAGGTGATAATATATAGCACCATCACCAATCGGTACTTCAATAAAATTAGCTTGTGGAACGCGACGGGTTTTTGATTTTTCTATAGCTTTCTCTAGTATGCTTTTGGTACTATCGCCCACCTTCTCTTCACCTATCAGTTTTTTGAAATAACCTTCCATAGGTTCAAAAGGTAGCACCTCTCCCAAAACCTTGGTACGGGTGGTGTCATAACTGGTAAAATACCGGTAACTACTGCCCTTAACGTAGATGTAACTACGATTTTCAAAAGATGGATTATTGAGTCTCACCCGAACAGTATCCTGTTCATAATACGCATAAGACCTATTGGATCTTATATTCAAAGAATCGGCCAGCCGTCCGGGAGTACTTTTGCTACTTACAAATACTTTGTTCCCTCTGGACACAAAATCCACTACATCGTCAATTTCAGACTGATCAAAGCCAATATAATTATTGACAAAAACGTAATTAGCACCAGTAGTCGATTCTTGAGATTTAAGAAAAGTTACTGGGTCATCTTCAACACTTTTGACTTCATGCCCGGGAAAAAGTTCGTCCAATTGATCGTAGAATACATAGGCCCCAAATGGTATTTTATCACCGCTGGTATAGCTCTCGGTCCAATTGATTGGTGGTGGAGCGATCAACTCGATCATCATCAATAAGCCGGCAAACCCAAAGATGACATAGAGTAATATTTTGGATTTCTTATTCATTAGGCCGCCATTTTTTTAGATGATTGAACTCACTAACTGCTGTTCGATAAGAGGCTTCATCGATAGGAAACTCACCGTACCATACATGATCGTAGAGGTAAGACACTTTCTTAAATTGATCCCGCATGGCTGGATCGTTCAATTCCCGGTAATAATCAGTGTTGGTTTTCTGAAAATCCCATTCCAATATTCCTTGCTGACTTAAGGCCTTGAGCAATGCCAAATATTGATACCTGATCGCACTTCTATAATTCCCTTCTCTTTCGCTTTGAGCGATAAAGTCAGTAAAATCAATTTCCTCGATATGTGTTTCCTCAATTTCCACACGGCTGGCTGACTTAGGGGTGTGCCCGAATAGCTTTGATGCCGTTTCTTTCCCCAATACACGAACAATCATATAAATCACCCCAATGCCGATTAAGATATAAAAGAGATAAGTGAGTAATTTTACCGTAAGAGGTGATAGTGTAAAACCAAATATATTCTGTAAGCCTTCCAACATCCAACTCATAAAACGACCCAAAAGGTTTTGGCTACTACCCTCAAGTTGTCTATAATTGAAATCGCGACCGCGATATTCCTCATTCAGACCAGGTTCCCATTGGCGAACTTCTAACTTTCTGGTGTCGTACTCCCTTTCCAGCGTATCCACAATCTCGACAGGCTGATGTTCCAACTGGTCGATCAAATCTTCCACCTGTTGAATCTGTGCTTGGCCCCAAAGGCTGCCCAGGCAAAAGAAACATATGAAAGTCCAAGGCCTAAACTTCATCTTTCTGCCCTAATTTTGCGATACGTGATTGAAGGTAAACATTGTACTTTGATTCATGAAGGTTGAAGTAGAGGTACCCCAACATGAGCATAATAAGGAAAAACACCAACGAAGTCGCTATGCTGTTAATGGCATAGAAAAAGAATTCTACAGCCTTGATAAAAATGTTTTCTTGGATTTCTATATTGTCTAGCGCCGAATTATAGGTGAAAACACCAATCATTATGATAGGAACCAATTGAAACAAAAATGATAATAGATATAGTAGTATACTTACAATAAAACTCACCCCTAAGGCTTTCCAAAACTTAGAAAACAACATTTCCCATCCCTTCCCCAATGCTTGCATAGCTCCCGTATCTGGATCATAAGCATAAGCAAACATGCTCATGCCTATCCAGGTAAAATAGACAACAATCAAACCCGGAGTAAGCACGAAAATACCTATTAAAGGCACTATGGCCATAATTACAGCAACGATCATGGTAGGTATCATTCCAATGACACCCACCACCAAGATAAGTATCATACCTAGCAACTTTGGTCTAGCTGCACTGAAAACTTCTCTCGCCTCTGGAGAACCTTTTCGATCTCTCTCGTACAAGCGCAGATATGCACCAGCCAGAGCGGCGTTGAGCACCATCATCAACACCGAGCCTACCAGGCTTAATATCCATGCGTATTCGCTACTTTCAGTGTATAAAGTAGGATCCGTATAGGTACCAGAGGCCAAAGCCATAATACTTGACATACCACTATCGGAAAGATAGTTGGCCAAAAACAACAATATGATCAGGACAAAATTATAAGTGAGAAAAACCGTAAAGATGTTTTTGTGGTCTCCCTTCAAAAAATCAAAATAAGCCGTGATCACTCCACCAAAATCTCTACGTAGCCTCGGCTCTATGTAATGCTTCATATTTTCTTTTAACTAATTGGGGGTAAATCCCATAATACCAGATGATCAAGGCCGCACTCGCAATAACGATCAGCCAATTGAGCACTGCGGGCATAAACGCATATCTGGTTACAAAACCTTCAATAAAACCTGCAATGATAAACAATGGAATGGTACTGACCATAACTTTTAATCCTGCCTTTACTCCACGCACAAATGAATATTTACGTTCATAGGTTCCAGGGAAGAGAAGACTATTCCCTAAAATAATTCCTGCGGCTCCACAAACCACAATTATACTTAATTCGATGGTCCCATGAAGCATTATCACTCGCCAGGCGTCCAAAGTCACCCCTTCTTTATAAAACATAGTAAAAAAAGCGCCTACCATGATACCATTGCTGGTAATGACCCACAAACTCCCTAAGGAAGTGAGGATACCCATCGCAAAACAAAACATACCCACACGAATATTGTTCAATGTAATATCCAGAAACATTCCCCCTTGCCCACTCGTTTGGTAAACCGCGGTTGGATTTCCTTCTTCGATTTTGTCCAAAGTCCAATTGACGTAGTCATCTCCCAATATCAGCCGTACAAAACTATCATCGTACAGCGTACTGACCGTACCTATTCCCACAGCAACAAAGAAAACAAGGATTGCAAAAAGGAATTCGCGCTGATAATTTGAAAAGAACAACGGAAAGTCCATGGCAAAGAACCTAAGGATACTATTTCCATTCTCTTTTTTATTGATATAAATTTTTTGATGGGCCTGGGTGGCTAGCGAATTTAAATAACGTAGGGTATTCGAATTCTGATAGTAAGTCTGGGCAAAGGCCAGGTCATTGGTCAAATGGATGTATAAGTCAGACAAGTGATCTGGATTAATTTTTGAATTTGCATCCAAGGCTTTTTCAAAAGCTATCCATTTTTCTTTATTTTGCCTGACGAAAGCAGCCTCGCGCATGAGCTCTTTTTTGGGTAAAGATATAAACTTACGACACTATGTCCAATACGGCAATCAATACAGCGCAAAATGTAAATATAGAATATGAATATGCAGGCTTGAGCCAGCGTGTTTTGGCTTTTATTCTGGACCTGGCCATCCTATTTGTTTATATTTTGATTCTCAACAACACAGTTTTTAAAGCTGCGTCCTACATCGATCCAAACAACGTCTTTGGGCTAGAACAATTATCCCTATTACCTATCTTTTGCTATACACTGTTTATGCATTTGATCTTTGACGGTCGTACCGTCGGGAAGTTCATCATGGGAATCAAAGTAGTCAAAGAAGATGGATCTCCTGCTCGCTGGTCAGATTTTATTGTGCGATGGATTTTCAGATTGATCGATTTGTGGCTCTTTACATTCACGATAGGTACTGTATCCATTCTTTTTTCAGACCGTAAACAACGACTAGGTGACATGGGAGCCAAAACAGTGGTTATCAATGTGCGCAAAAGCACCCGGATCTCCCATACAATCTTGGAGGAATTGGATACTAATTACCAACCTCAATTTTCTGGGGTGCATCTATTTACGGACCAAGAAATCAATGAAATCAAAGATATTTACAGGTTGGCCGGAGAAAGCAGGGACTACTTGACCTTGCGTATGCTGCGCAATAAGGTGGAGGAATTGCTTCAGGTAAAATCGGATTTAAGAGACGGTATATTTATTCGCACCGTTTTGAAGGATTACACCTATCTAACCCAGGGCCAATGACCTATATCGACATCATTGATTTACTAGGTACCATTGCTTTTGCCATCTCAGGTGCTTTGGCGGCCTTTTCCAAAAGACTGGATCCGTTTGGTATCGTGATCATTGCCTTTGTAACTGCCGCGGGTGGAGGAACATTACGGGACGTCCTGATTGGAGCAGAACCAGTCTCTTGGATGAAAAACATGAACCTGGTCTATACTATTTTGATCTGTGTATTTATCACCTTCTTTTTACGCAAGCAATTATTAAAATTACGCCGCACACTCTTTTTGTTTGATGCGATTGGTATAGGCTTATATACTGTGGTAGGAATTGAAATGGGTCTGGCCGCCGGACTTCATCCTGTGATTTGCGTTACTCTGGGTTGTATCACTGCTTGCTTTGGCGGTGTAATCAGAGATATCTTGGTCAATGAGATCCCTGTGATTTTTAGAAAGAATATATACGCTACCGCCTGTATTTTGGGCGGTGGGGTTTATTTTATGTTGAGGCGATTGGGGATAGATGACAATTGGGTTTTTACGATCTCTGGATTTTGCGTGATTGCCTTTAGGATATTGGCAGTAGTGTTTAAAATTAAATTGCCTTCCCCCTATTCTCGTGCAGAGTTGGAGGAAACAGATTCTTGATCACAGAGGAGAAATTGGGTGGTATACGCTTTCGCGAAAGCGTTATTACCTGAGGTTATCAGAAGTAAAGTCTGCGTCTGTTCCACACCTGCCTTTACGAAAGTCTTGTGTAAAAATTGGATCTACTCCTTACCTGCACGGAATAAGTAGTCTTTTTCGGCTTTGGAAAGTGATTCATAACCACTCGCTGAAATCTTGTCCAAAATAGCATCTAGTTTAGCCTGATCTGTTTTAGGCGTTGAAGCTTTATTTCGCTGTTTACGATTTTTATAGACCGTCTTCATGTTGGAGGAACTGGACCTTGACTTGGACCTAGGTTTGAACAAATTGGCAAAAAAATCACCTACTTTGGCCATTCCCTCAAGTAAATCTATACCGTCCTTCATACGTATGGCAGTATAAAATCCAACTGCGGCCCCAGCCAAATGGGCTAAACTTGCCCCAGCTTCAAATTGAGTAAACAATCCCACAATATTTACCGCTACCAAAAAATAACCAATATATTTCAATTTGATATTGACAAAAAGCAATCGATATTCTGATTCTTTGAAGTAGGTGCAGGCAAACAACATCAAGGCAAAAACACCACCACTGGCACCGATGGCAATACCGCTTCCAAAGTAAAAATTCATCAATCCAGTGGACAATGTAAAGGATAGACCTCCCGCCAACACTCCCAAAAAGAATAAAGTCAGGAATTGCCTTCCTTTAAATAGGTTAAGAATATATCTTCCCGCAATAAAAATACCGAAAGCATTTCCTATAAAATGCCATAGACTTCCATGTACAAAAGCATGGGTAATATAACTCCACGGCTGTAAAAGTGGAGGAACAAAACCAGATGGTAAAACCAACTGTAAATAAGCTCGAAGATAAACCAACCCAATCAACCAGGCCAATATACTGGTACCTGCCAGAACAGTAATCAATTTACCGGCGGTGTCAAAGGTTTGAAATTTAGATTTTATTTGGTCCACAAAGTTCATATCAGTCTATTCTGTATCGATCCATATCGTTTCTTTTCCAATACCAGATCATGATAAAACCTACAATCGCACCACCTAAATGAGCGAGATGTCCCGTTCCGGGTGTGGAGGCAATCACGCCAGTAGAAGCCAACAATTCCCTTAAGATATAGAAACCAATCAAGTATTTTACTTTGATGGGAAAAGGAATAAATAACAGGTACATTGACCTATTGGGAAACAAATACATAAAGGCGGCCATTACACCAAAAATTGCACCACTGGCTCCCACTGATGGGGTCCAATAGTCTTGCACATTGGGGTGAATAAGTCGTTTATCGGCATAGCCCTGAGCAATAGCGCTCATGCTCCAGTCTTGTGCCAATAATTCGTTGATGGCCATCTGATATTGCACATATTCAATTCCCGCTACCAATACAAAAGCACCTAATCCACAGGAGAGATAAAAGAATAGAAAACGATTAGATCCCATCCAGCGTTCAATCTCAGGCCCCAAAAAAAACAACCACAACATATTAAACAAAATGTGACTGATATCGTAAGCACTGTGCATAAACATATGCGTCAAGGGCTGCCAAATCCTGAAATTGGGGTTTTCAACAAACCATAAAGCCATCGTATCATATAATCCCGGCGCCAAAAAAACCGTACCCACATACATTGCTGCGTTGAGGATAAGAAGGTTTTTCACCATGGGGGAAATCTGAATATTCATTTAATCAAATTTTGAGTTGAGTTGGTCCCCAGAGAGTTTTATAAAAATCTTTTTGCCGGCCGCGGTTAGCGTGGGTTCCTTGCAAGCAAAAAGCTCGTCCACCATATGATGCATAGCCTCTCCGCTAAGTTGTTCACCCGTCTTTATACTCATACCACTGGCGATGGATTGAGCGAGACTATCTACACTGGAGTATCGCTGCTCTGGCAATTGCTGTTGTTCATTGGAAACGATTGCATCAATCACCTGAGGCACATCCTTTTCCTTGAGTTCAAGGGGAAGCCCTTCCATCTCCACCACATTATGTTCCAGGCTTTTGAATAAAAAACCTGTATGTTCAAGATCGGCTTGCAAGTGCTTGAGAATCTCCACCTCTTCTTGAGGAAGGTTTAACTTAATGGGAAATAGCAACTGCTGGCTTACTCCGTTTTGAACTGTTAGTTGGCGCAGTAGTTTTTCATATAAGATTCGTTCATGTGCACGTTGCTGATTGATGACCAACAAGCCGCTTTGTAAGGCGCTAATGATAAACTTCCGCTGAAGTTGAAAGATATGCCGCTGTTCTCCTTCTTGTTGATCAAATAACTCTCCGGTACGTCCATCTCTATCGGTTTCATCGGTGAGTCTACTTGTATCAGGTTCCAGATCCGTATATAAAGCCTCCCATGGTTGTGGATTAGTTGAGCTAAAATTCTTCGCTCGGGAACCTGATCCGGGCTTTGGAGAGGTTTCTTGAAACGGATTAAAATCTGGATCTACTTCTATTTTTGGTACTGCTGCGATGCCTCTTTTGGCCAGATCATAAGGCACATCATATTGTTGTTCTTGATTAAAATCAATGGAATTGACGCTGAATTGGCCTAGCGCATGCTTAACCGTTGCCCTCAGAATTGCATACAAACTGTGCTCATCGTCAAATTTGACTTCGGTTTTGGTGGGGTGAATATTAATATCTACAGTATCCGGCGGAACCTCAAAATAGAGAAAGTAAGATGGATTGGCCTTATCCTTCAAGAGCCCCTCAAATGCGCTGGAAACAGCATGATGCAAATAGTTGTGCTTGATAAAACGACCGTTAACAAAAAAATATTGGAGTCCGCGAGTCTTTCTGGCAAATTCAGGTTTTCCGATAAAACCTTTGATATTCATCAGTTCCGTCTCTTCTTCTACCGGCACCAACTTCTCATTGGTTTTGGCACCCATGATAGCAACGATACGTTGTCGGTGATTCCCGGGTTGTAACGTAAAAAGTGGAGTGTCGTTGTGTGTAAAACTCATCGATACATCTGGATGTACCATGGCGACCCGGTGAAATTCATCAGTTATATTGCGCAGTTCCACTTGATCCGATTTCAGAAATTTTCTTCTGGCGGGAATATTGTAGAATAAATTGCGCACACTTACCATCGTCCCTTTAGAGGTTACTACCGGTTCCTGACGCAGCACTTTACTCCCTTCAATTTCCAGCTCGCTCCCTAAATCATCTTCTTCACGTTTGGATTTGACGCTGACCTGGGCAACCGCAGCTACTGAGGCAAGCGCTTCTCCTCTAAAACCTTTGGTATGGAGGTTGAAAAGATCATCTGCAGAAGAAATTTTGGAAGTAGCATGTCTTTCAAAAGACATTCTTAAATCGGTGGAACTCATACCATTTCCATTATCGATAACCTGCACCAGCGTCTTTCCGGCATCCCTTACCACTAATTGGATTTGGGTAGCACCTGCATCAATGGAATTTTCAAGAAGTTCTTTAACCACACTGGCCGGACGCTGCACAACTTCGCCTGCAGCAATCTGGTTGGCCACATGATCAGGTAAGAGTTTTATAACATCTGACATGAAGTCAATTAGAATCTAAAAATACTTAAATCAAAGTCTATCAACCAGAGGAACACAAGCACCAGAATGGCGATAATAATATAAATACGCTTTTTGACCACGGCATCACTTCCTTGTTTAAGGTCATTCATGGCGTTGTTGAATTTACCTTTCAGTCCAACCGTACTGACCGTGGTCCTATGGTCATCAAATTTGTGTTTGATTTGAAAGGGCTTATCGCCAGTCTCATTGTTATAATAACGAGGCTGGTAATCGTATTTCTTGTTTTTCCTGCGGCTTAAAATCCCCATAATATCTGGTCTTCTACAAAGTTAAAAAATCCTTTTCCAACTAGATGCAAAGATTATACCTAGATTAACAAAGTTGTCAACGCAGCTCAATTACTGGTGGTTACTATTTGAATGTTTCACATAAAAATGCCAATCAAAAGAAACTTTATCATATCAAACTCCACCTATAGAAGTTTATAACTTATTGATTTTCAATAGGGCTTAGAAAAACTCAGACGGGCAAGATGAATGGTATATGAACCTATTGGATCACCTCTTGATTTTTACGCTGAAGACCAATAAGATTATGACTGGTACATTTTGTCCCTTAGTTCCTTGATTTTTTTATCATCCATATACTCTTCAAAAGTGGTATAACGGTCAATCACTCCATTGGGCGTCAACTCAATTACTCGGTTACCCACTGTTTGCGCAAACTGGTGATCATGAGTAGTAAGCAGGACGGTTCCTTTAAAATTTTTCAGACTGTTGTTAAAAGCCTGTATAGATTCAAGATCCAGGTGGTTGGTAGGTTCATCAACCATCAATACATTGGCGCGCTTCATCATCATACGAGAAAGCATACAACGTACTTTTTCACCTCCAGAAAGAACACGGGCACTTTTTAATGCTTCTTCCCCAGAAAATATCATTTTACCCAAAAAACCTCGTAAGAATACTTCTTCCCGCTCTTCCTCGGTTTGGGCGTATTGCCTTAACCAATCCACCAGATTCAGATCTACGTCAAAAAATTCTGAGTTGTCCACAGGCAGGTAACTCTGAATGGTAGTAATACCCCAGTCAAATTTCCCAGCATCTGCCTTAGCTCGATCATTGATGATTTCGTAGAACAAAGTAGTCGCACGAGAATCCCTGGAGAATAAAACCACTTTATCGCCTTTGGCCAGGTTGATGTCCACATCTTTGAATAATACTTCGCCATCAACAGAACCGGCAAGTTTCTCAACATTTAGGATCTGATCACCTGCCTCTCGGTCACGTTCAAAAATAATCGCTGGATAACGACGTGAAGAAGGCTTGATTTCAGAAATATCCAGTTTCTCAATCATTTTCTTTCGGGAAGTGGCTTGCTTAGATTTGGCTACGTTTGCACTAAATCTGGCGATAAATTCCTGCAGCTCTTTCTTTTTCTCTTCAGCTTTTTTATTGGCTTGCTGGCGTTGTCTAGCGGCCAGTTGAGAGGATTCATACCAAAACGTGTAATTCCCACTATATTGATTGATTTTCCCAAAGTCGATGTCGGCAATATTGGTACAAACAGCATCCAAAAAGTGCCTGTCGTGTGAAACCACGATGACGGTATTGTCATAATTGGCCAAAAAGTTTTCCAACCAGTTGATGGTTTCATAATCCAGGTCATTGGTCGGCTCGTCCATGACCAATACATCTGGATTTCCAAAAAGAGCCTGGGCCAATAACACCCTAACCTTGAGCTTGCTATCCATATCAGCCATTAACGCGGCGTGATATTCTTCACTGATTCCTAAATTGGATAAAAGAGAGGCAGCGCTGGCATCTGCATTCCAACCATCCATTTCCTCAAACTTTACTTGTAGTTCGCCAATTTTATCAGCATTCTCATCAGAATAATCTGCATAAAGTGCATCAATTTCCGTCTTGAGTTCATACAGGGGTTTGTTCCCTTTTAGCACAGTTTCTAATACCGTGTCCTCATCATGGGCATTGTGGTTTTGCTCCAAGACAGACATACGTTTACCTGCTTCCAGGTGTACATGTCCACTGGTAGGGTCCATCTGACCAGTAAGGACTTTGAGAAAAGTAGATTTTCCAGCGCCATTGGCACCAATAATTCCATAGCAACTGCTCCCACCAAACTTAGCATTGACTTCATCAAAAAGGACGCGTTTACCAAATTGTACAGAAAGGTTTGAAACCGTAAGCATATTTGTGATTTTAAGCCTGCAAAAGTACTCAATCCCATGGGTTCTCCACGAATTTCCTTGCATGAATTTAACTTGCCATTAACGCTACCCAGCCGGCAATAGTCATTTTTTTGTGAAGTCGAACAATTTTGTGACTTATGATTGATGTGTTTCCGCTTTCGCGAAAGCGTACCTACCACAACTTGATCATCTATTTGATCTCATTGCTAACGCTGACCTTGGTATCTTGTGGAAAGGACCAGTCAGATGTCACCCATATCTCAGGAAAGATCATCAACTCCAAGGCAAAAACTGTGGTCTTCCGTGATTTTCAGGAGCTTAACGACACCATTCAAGTAGATTCTACCGGACATTTTAAACTGCAGTTAAACAAAATTAAACCAGGCCTTTACACTTTCCTTCATTCGGGAGAATATCAGTCAATCTACCTTGAACCAGGCGATAGTATAATGATGAGGTTCAACACCAAAGCTTTTGACGAATCACTGGCTTTTACCGGATCACATTCCCAAGAAAACAACTATATGATCAACCTGTTTATCGAGATGGAACAGGACAATAAATTCATACGGTCGCAGTATTACAAGGAGCCATCGCAGTTCAAAAAAACGATGGACAGCCTGACCAACAGAAGGATCAATAAATTAGACAAGACGGCAACGGACAAGAATTTTGAAGAAACATTTTACCAGGCCCTGGAGAAAGCCATACATCTTAACGCTTATTCTCACCTGGAACGTTACCCGTACAGTCACTACGGTAAACGGAACATCTTACAGAGTGAATCGCTTCCAACGGCCTTTTTTGCTCACAGGGAACAAGTCAACCTCAAAGACCCATACATGTTGAACAACTATGCCTATCGACCTTATGTGCAATCGCTGGTGGCCAATATTGCCCTGGTCAATTGCGCCAAAAAACAAGGCAATGGTCAATTGGTCGATCGCAACGGGTATGAATACAGACATGAAAAGCTCAATGTAATTGATAGTCTATTTAATTCACAGGAATTTAAACAGCAATTTGCCAGCGCTGAAGTGCGCAATTTTATCCGAAACAGCAAAAATGCCACAGAGGTCAATCAGCTGGTAAGCCAATTTGTAAGCATGTCGACCTCAGACAGTCTGAATCGCAATATTACCAGTATGGCTGCGACCTATGTCAATCTAAATCCTGGCAATAAATTACCTGACTTTAAATTATTGAATACCAGCCGGGACACCACACAAATTTCTGATCAGATCGAAAAATTAAGTGTGTTATTCTACTGGTCCAACAAGGATGAATCTTACGCACTACGAGTACATAATAAAGTGCGGGACTTGAGGGGAAAATATCCTGAAATCGAATTTATTGGTATTAATCTGGATGATCCCAAAAATACCTTATGGCAGGATGCCAACGATCGTTTTAAATTCAATCCCAACCACGAATTTCAAATTCTAAACACTGAGTCCATCATCTCTCAATTGGCTTTGCGCAACAACAATCGCAGTATGGTGGTGAGACCGGGATTGATCATCGTGGATCCCAGCATCAATCTGTTTCATTATAAAATTGAAACCACTTTATTAGGATATCTCAGTCTATAAAAAAAACTTCAGTATTATTTTTCCATCCTTAAGAGGAGAATAAATAACACTGAAGGATTCATCACATTGAGTTACCAGGTTCCCCTAGCTGTTCCCTTTCTTGTAGTCTGCCAAAAACTTGGCCAGCCCTATATCTGTCAACGGGTGTTTAAGCAAACCATCTATTGAAGACAATGGTCCTGTCATGACATCTGCGCCCAATTTTGCACATTCGATTACATGCATGGTGTGCCTCACTGAAGCGGCCAGAATTTCAGTCTCAAAACCGTAATTATCATAGATCATTCTGATCTCGGCGATCAGGTTTAATCCGTCGGTACTGATATCATCTAATCTACCTATAAATGGTGAAACATAAGTAGCTCCGGCCTTGGCTGCTAGCAGTGCCTGACCTGGACTAAAGACCAATGTCACGTTGGTTTTAACACCCTTATCACTGAAATATTTACATGCTTTTACACCATCCTTAATCATAGGTAGTTTGACCACGATTTGGTCATTAAGTGCTGCAAGAGCCTCACCTTCCTTGACCATACCTTCAAAATCGGTAGAAATCACCTCGGCACTGACATGACCATCGACCAAGTCACATATTTTTTTGTAATGATCAATAATATTTTGCTCGCCTGTGATGCCTTCTTTGGCCATAAGCGATGGATTGGTAGTTACACCATCCAGAACTCCCATATCCTGGGCTTCTGCGATTTGATCCAAATTTGCGGTATCAATAAAAAATTTCATGGGGTTATAAGTTTTGAACTATTGGAAAAATAGACTACAAAAATCCAACATAGCGGAGAATATCAACTATTTTTAACCTTCAAGATATGATAACTTTTTAACAGGCAGCAAATTTCCCTTATCTACCTGGTATCTGGTTCATTTCAACAATCATAATTTGTCATGAGATCGTACCTTGTCGCCACAAACCCCTTTAAAACTATGGAAATTACTTGGTCGCATTTTACGGAAAAGATTGAGCTTCTCCCAGAAGTCGCTATCGGAACGCTGATAGTGTACATTGCCATTATCGCCTATACCCGTATTTTTGGCTTAAAGAGCCTGAGCAAAATGACTGGCTTTGACTTTCTCAACACAGTGGCCATTGGAAATCTACTGGCCATGAGCGCAGCAACGAGTTCGCCTTCCCTATTTGTGGGAGCTATTTTAATCGGACTCTTATACCTTATCAACTATTTGGTGTCGGTGATAATGGTGAAAAGTCAGTCAGCACAACAATTATTAGACAACTCCCCTATTTTATTGATGAAAGATGGCAACTTGCTGGAAGACAATATCAAAAAATCCAAGATTACTATGGATGAGTTGAGGGGGAAATTGCGAGAGGCTAATGTGATACAACTCAGCGAGGTAAAAGCCGTGGTATTTGAAACGACTGGCGATATAAGCGTTTTACATACCGACCAACCCAAAGAATTGGATTCATTTATCATGAAAGACGTAAAAGAATAGTTAATGAGTTTACTTTATCTGATTTTAGGATTGGTTTTTTTAGTAGTCGGTGGTGAATTTTTGGTACGTTCATCAGTGGGACTGTCGTTAAAACTTCATTTATCGAGGATGATCATTGGACTGACCGTAGTTTCTTTCGCCACGAGCGCACCTGAACTCATTGTTAGTATAAATGCGGCCTTGGATGGGTCTTCTGGTATTGCGTTAGGTAATGTTATCGGATCAAATATTGCAAATATAGCCTTGGTATTGGGGGTGACGGCCTTGATGGCTCCGTTGATGATTGACAAAGATTTCTTCAAGTTCAATTGGCCCTGGATGATGCTGTTTTCTTTTGCGCTCTTAGGTATACTATATTATGGTAAGAATATTGAACGGTGGGAAGGCGTGATCCTGCTTGTATTATTAGTTGTATTCCTGGTATTGCTGATCAGAAGAGCCAGAAACCGTCCAGAGGCGGTTAGTATGGATGAAGAATTGAACGAATCCAAATGGTGGAAAATCATTATGTACCTGATCTTGGGTGGAGCCGCATTGTGGATAGGTTCAGAATTATTGGTAACAGGTGCAGTGGATATCGCAACCAGTCTATCCATTCCAGAAAGTATTATTGCAGTATCTATGGTTGCTGTAGGGACTTCCATACCTGAACTGGCGGCTTCAATTATTGCAGCTTTGAAAAAGGAAAAGGCAATTTCTTTGGGGAACCTGATAGGCTCCAATATATTTAATATTGGGTCAGTATTGGGTATCACTGCGTTGCTTCAACCTATACAAATGGATGTAAGCAATGAGGCGCTGCTCAATAATGATATATGGTGGATGTTGGGTTTTTCTGCCATTCTACTACCCTTGGCGTTTTTTCCCAAACGCTATGAATTAAACAGATTGAAAGGGGCATTTTTACTGGCTGGGTATGTTTTTTTCATTTACATCATCTTTCAGACCCTGTAATTTTTAGGGGTTATCCACAAATAAGATGATCTTGTTCATATTTTACCATCAAAAATTGGGGGTAGTTTCTATCTTTCGTTTACTTTTGTGCCTTCATACAACTAAATCATACTATTACGATGTCCACACTTAGATTTCAAGCATTAAAGGAAACGCTCAACCGAAAGGAAGTTGCTGTAGAAGAGCCGGCAAGGCGCAGCGAAATTTTTGGTAAGCATGTTTTTAACAACCAGTCCATGCGCCAGCACCTGAACAAGGAGGCTTATAAAAGCGTACAGGATGCCATTGTCAATGGCAGCAAGATCGATCGTGATATTGCAGACCACATTTCAACAGGGATGAAAGAATGGGCCATCCAAAATGGCGCCACGCACTATACCCACTGGTTCCAACCGCTAACTGGCGCAACTGCCGAAAAGCACGATGCATTTTTTGAACTTGAAATGGATGGTGAAGTATTGGAAAAATTTGGTGGCGGACAGCTCGTACAACAAGAACCAGATGCCTCCTCCTTTCCTAATGGTGGAATAAGAAACACCTTTGAAGCTCGTGGGTACACCGCTTGGGATCCTACGTCTCCAGCATTTATCATGGGAACCACATTATGTATTCCTACAGTATTTGTCGCCTATACCGGTGAGGCACTGGATTATAAAACTCCGCTTCTGCGCTCATTACAAGCAGTGGATCAGGCTGCAACAGCCGTATGCAAATACTTTGATAAAAATGTTTCCAAGGTCAATGCAACGTTGGGTTGGGAGCAGGAATATTTCTTAATCGACAAAGCACTAGCCGAATCTCGTCCAGATCTACAATTGGCTGGACGTACTTTGTTAGGTCACGCTTCCGCGAAAGGACAACAATTAGACGATCACTATTTTGGATCGATCCCAACACGTGTAATGAATTTTATGCGCGACATGGAAACCGAGTGTATGTTACTAGGTATTCCTGTAAAAACTAGACACAACGAGGTGGCTCCCAACCAATTTGAACTGGCTCCAATTTTTGAGGAAGCCAATTTGGCCGTAGACCATAACTCCTTATTGATGGATGTGATGAGAAAAGTGGCCAGTAGACATCAATTTAAGGTGTTATTCCATGAAAAGCCATTTGCAGGAGTGAATGGTTCAGGAAAACACAACAACTGGTCCTTGTCTACCAATACAGGTGTAAACTTGTTGTCTCCAGGTAGTACACCGATGAAAAACCTTCAATTCCTGACCTTCTTTGTCAATACGATCAAAGCCGTATATGACCATGAGGAATTGATCAGAGCAGCTATTGCCAGTGCATCCAACGATCACAGGTTGGGAGCCAATGAAGCTCCTCCAGCCATAATTTCTGTATTCATCGGATCGCAGCTAACCGCCGTATTGGACGAGTTGGAAAAAGTGACGGATGGAAAGTTATCTCCACAAGAGAAAACAGATCTTAAACTTAACGTAGTTGGAAAAATCCCAGAAGTAATTCTGGATAACACTGACCGTAACCGTACCTCACCATTTGCTTTTACTGGTAACAAGTTTGAATTACGAGCCGTTGGTTCTACCGCAAACTGTGCCAATCCTATGACTGTTTTAAATGCGGTTGTAGCCCAGCAATTGATCGACTTTAAAACTGAGGTGGACGCTTTGGTAAAAGACAAGAAACTCAAGAAGGATGAAGCCATCTTCAATGTATTGCGTGAATACATCAAAAAATCCAAGAAAATCAGATTCGAAGGTGATGGTTACGGCGAGGCTTGGGAAAAAGAAGCCAAGAAAAGAGGCTTAAGTAACAACAAGACTACGCCAACAGCACTGAAAGCTAAGGTTTCCAAAAAATCCATCAAACTTTTTGAAGACCTTAATATTATGAGCAAGGTCGAATCTGAAGCCAGATATGAAATTGAGGTAGAAGAATACGCCATGCGTATCCAGATCGAAGGGAGATTGCTAGGAGATATCGCGCGTAATCACGTGATACCAACAGCCATTAAGTACCAAAACACTTTGATCAGAAATGTAAGAGGGCTCAAAGAAATCTATGAAAAAGATTTCAAAAAGGTGGCCAAGGAACAAATGCTGTTAATCGAAGAGATTTCTGAGCATATCGAAAAAATCAATAAAGGCATCACCGACATGACCGAGGCACGTAAAAAAGCCAACAATGCCAAAGATGCTGAAAAGACTGCAGATCTCTATTGTGACGAGGTGAAACCTTATTTTGACGATATCCGTTACCACTGTGATAAATTGGAGCTTCTTGTAGATGACGAGATCTGGCCATTGACCAAATACCGTGAACTACTTTTTACTAGATAATCTGTGAACAACGTTTTTTGGAAAAAGCCTTGAAATTTGAATTTCAAGGCTTTTTTTATGTATTCAATTTGTTTATTGAAAGGCCTGTCATGTGCTTGGAAAACCTAAATCATTGTGAACAGTGTGCCCAACACAGCAAAAAATCAATACTTTTAACCATAGATTGGTTAACATCAGTAATTTTTTGTTTACGAGTTAACTAAGTCTCTTGGCTTTGATCCGTGAGATATTTTTGGCCCTTTGAAATAGCCAAAATTTAAACCTGTTGTCCTTGCCATAAAAAATTTAAAAATTAGATATGATGAAACAGAGTTACATTTTAAGTTTACTATTCCTTTTCTGCACGGTAGTTACAGGGCAAGTTACACTGGTGGGGGATCTAAATCCAGGAGTAGCAAATTTTTCGCCTTCAAATATTACCGTGTATAACGGCAATATGTTTTTTGCTGCCGATGACAGCTCTGGCACCAATACAGGTGGTGTAGACTTAGGGAGGGAGCTATGGATCAGTGACGGGACCTTAGCAGGAACTTCTCTTTTAAAAGATATCAATCCTAATAACTTTAGTAGTGCACCATTTAACTTTTTTGTTTTTAACAATATCCTCTACTTCACTGCCAACGATGGTAGTTCCGAGCTCTGGAAGACTGACGGAACCAGTGCTGGAACCGTAAAGGAAGATATCATTCCTTCAGCCGTAGGCGAGGCCCCCAATCGAGCAACCTCATACATCAATCAAGTCTTTATGACTGCATTACTGAACGGAGTTGCCAATCAGTTAATCGAATGGGATGGTGTCAATCCCGCTGTAAAAGCCGCAGATGCTACCAATCCCAATGCAGATGCTAGGGTTTTCGAAATGACTGAATTTAAAAACGAACTTTACATGTATATGTCCTATTCGCCTGATGACGCCACTACGGGTAATGAACTGTATAGTTACGATCCAGCTACTGATATATTTACGCTAATAGCCGATGTGGATAGCGGTCCTGGTAATTCAGGTATTAGCAATTTCATACCCACGCTCAATACTTTATATTTTGAAGCCCTGGGGAACCTTTATCAATCCGATGGTACTGCAGCAGGTACAATAGAAGTCCCGGCAGCAGCGACACTATCGTTGAATGGTGTCAGCAATCTTTACAGATTCAATGATCTGATATTGTTTGAAGCCGACGCCGGTGCAGGGGACCAACTTTATACTTTTAATACGGTAAGTGGTTTAATTAACCAATTGTCTTTCAATTCTGGAAATAACATCAACCATGACCCTTCGGATTACGAAATTCTCAACGGTCTTGTCTACTATCGTGGCGAAGATTCCAATGATACTGATGGTAATCTTTACAGTACAGATGGAGTCACCATTACACAAATTGACAACACCATTAAAGATATTGATGACATTACGGTATTCAACAACAAGTTATACTTTGAAGGAGAGCAAGATGGCGTGACTGGAAATGAACTATTTACTTATGATCCAGCGACAGCTTCTATTACCCAACTTACCGGTCTAGGGAGCATTGGGATTTACCCCAATCCAGCTGGGCAATTTTTACAACTTTCTGGTGATTTAAATGATGTAGAATCCTACCAAATCTATGATATGGCTGGTCGTCAAGTCATGGAATCAAGTTTAAAGAGCAATAAAATTTCATTGGACCTTGCGGCAGGAACCTACATACTGCAAATCCATTCAGAAAATAATAGTATTTCCCTTAAGTTTGTGAAAGAGTAGTCATTTACAACTTAACCAATAAAGCTGTAAATTGAACCTATTCCATTTACAGCTTTTTTATGCCTAAGCTTTTATACAGAGTTGTCTTTGTTTTATTCATTAACCTGTTAGGTCATATTGGTGTAGCCCAACAACAACGCCAGATCTCTGGTCGAGTGCTAGATGACCAAACTCGTGAAGCGATCTTTGGGGCCAATGTTCTGATCAAAGGAACCAATCAAGGTACCGTTACGGATGTTGATGGAACATTTACTTACACTATCCGATCTGCAGATATCAACGCTACTGTTTTAATTATCCGTTATCTGGGGTATAAAACAAAGGAAGTTACTGTCGGCGAGCGATCTAAATTTCAAATTCTTTTATCTGAGGATGTTGAAGCACTGGACGCGGTAGTTTTAACTTCTTCCTATGGTACAAAAAAACTAAAAGAAGAGGTGGTGGGAAGTATTTCCACCGTCAACACTGAAGATTTAAGCACTGAACAACCAGCTACTAGTGTGGATGAATTGTTGGAAGGCCAGGTGGCCGGTGTGCTGATCGAATCCAATCCGCAGTTGGGTGAGCCTGTCCGCATTGATATCAGAGGACAAGGATCTTTGACTCCGCTGGGAGCCAATGTGGTAGGTACCTCAACACAACCTTTGATCATCGTTGATGGCGTCATACTCCCTGAGGAAATAGGTATTGATGGTAACGCCTTTTTCGACGCTGGCACCGGAAGATTGAGCGAAAACTTTCTGAATCCGCTAGCTAGAGTTGGAATTCAGGATATCGAAAGCATTAATGTTCTAAAGGACGCCGCAGCGGTAGGAATCTACGGAGCCAATGCCGCCAATGGAGTGATACTTATCACTACAAAAAAAGGAAAAAAAGGCAGCCTTTCAATGACAGCTGGGATTCAGGGCGGGTACTCGCAGGCTTTTGACCAGATTCAATACCTTTCTGGAGAGCAGTTTAATGAAATAAGGAACCTGTATAATGCCAATAATGAAGATTTCAATAACATTAGACCTTGGAATGGAGTAGATACAGATTGGTTTGATATCTTGAATAGAGATGCCTCATTTGTGAGATATAATGTAGGTGCAACTTATGGAAACTCCTTATTTCGCTTCCGCGGAAGCTTAACCTACCAGCAACGTGAAGAGCCACAAGTCAACAATAATTTTGACCAAATCAATTCATCTTTCTCAGCCGATTATGCAGGAGAAAAGCTGAACGTTGGAATACGGTTTTCACCGTCATTTACCTCCAAAAACAACCCCAATGTCTTAAACAACTTTGCGGTGGATCCCACGATCCCGGTTCGCGATGATACAGGTGCCTTTACCCCTTTTCCCAATATCGGAAATCCAGTTGCGGTGGCCCAACAGAACAAATCTTTGGCAGAGACTTTCTCTTTGTTAGGTAGTCTTAACCTTTCCTATGAGTTGAGTGAAGATTGGCAACTCAACAGTCTTTACGGATTCAATTTGGCGGATAAGGATGAGGATAAGTTTTTTTCAGGTCTCAACGGGTCTGGAATTCTAAATAGCGGTGATCTGGGTAGGCGTATCCTCCGAGAGCGAAACACGAGTTCCTGGAACTGGAATGCCTCACTGAACTTTAGCAAGACTTATGCCCAAAAAAACAATGCTGAAGCCATTTTTGGCGTAGAAACTAGAGGAGAACAAGTGGATTTTGGCTACATCAGGGCCCAAGGATTTACAGACCCAGGCAGAATACAGTCGGTTGATAGGGCTGCAGAAATAGACAGACAGCAGGACACTGCCGAATCTTATGGGAGGTCAGGTTTTACCCAATTGAATTATAATTATGACAAAACTTATTTTTTCCTTGCCAACTTTCGGGTAGACCAAAGTTCAACCTTTGGAACAGATAACAACACGGCCTTAAATGGAGGTTTGGGGGCAAGTTGGGTATTGAGCCGTGAAGATTTTCTGATCAACTCCAATTCGGTTGATTTTCTAAGATTGAGATTGAGTTACGGTACAACTGGGAATTCTAGGATCGGATCTTACAGGTCTCTAGGACTGTATGCCGTAGATCTGGACAATGATGGCTATAATGGCTTGCCCAATGCAACGCCAACTGGTGACGGCCCTAATCCTAATCTAGGTTGGGAAAAAAACAATAAGTTCAATATTGGAATTGACTTCAACACATTGGGAAGATTTAAAATGACCCTGGAGTATTTCAGGGATGCCATAAATGACATTATTGTGTCCAGACAGGCTATTCCTGAATCAGGTTATGACACTGTACAGATCAATGGTGCCAGTATGATCAATCAAGGGATTGAATATAGCCTGGCCGTAGATTTCATCAGTACGGAAAACCTTAATTGGTCGGCCAATTTCAATATTGCTACCCTCACTAACGAGGTGACCAGCTTATCCGGATTGGGATCCAATTTTTCCAGTTCAGAGCGTGCCCGGGCCCAACAGATAGGTTTTGCAACAAGTACTATTTGGGGTTTCCCTTCCCTAGGCATTGATCCAGCTACTGGGAACGAATTGTTTTTGATCAATGGACAAGTGTATGATGCCGCCTTTGTCAGGACCAATTTTGATGAAGCTGATTGGACACCTATCGGTGATTCACAACCAGATTTCTACGGTGGCTTACGCAGTAATTTGAGCTATAAGGATTTAAGTCTATCCGTCATCATGAGCTACAGCTATGGAGGGGACCAACTGATCAGTAGAAATATTATCGATGGTTACAATGTACTCACTAATCGTAATTTAAACAGCAATACTTTCTTTGATGCCTGGCGTAATCCTGGGGATATAGCCTTCAGTCAAGCACCGAGCAATGTGCAGGGAATCATTAATTCGTCCAGATATGTATACGACAGCTCAAATATTCAGTTAAAATCTGTTAGCCTGGCCTACAATTTTCCGACTGAAAAATGGAAACTACCGGTAAAGACCTTGAGCATCAATGCCAACGGCTCAAACTTGTATTATTGGTTCAATGAGGATGCTCCGGAAGGAAGAAATGGTATCGCAGAATTTAGAAATGTTTATCCGCAGATGAGGACTTTCTCTCTGGGCATCAATACCTCATTTTGATATGAAAAAGTATTTCATTTTATTTTTTTTGGCTACAGTAGGATATGGCTGTAGTGATTTTTTGGAGGTTGAACCCGATGAACAGGTGTCCATTTCCGAACAATTATCATCTAGACAAGGGGTACTCCAAGCTGCTGCAGGAGTGTATGTAAACCTTGAGGAACTGATGTCCTCTGACATTCATTTCTATCCAGGTATATTAGGCGGAAATATGAGTTTCTCCCCATCAGTTTCCGATAAAGAACTAAGAATATTTGCTAGGGTTGCTCAGGTGTATAACTTCAATGATACAGAAGCAGAAAGTGACTTTGAGAACTTTTACGAAGAAAGCTACGATGTGATCAATCAGACCAACCTGTTGCTGGAACGTCTAGCCAACTTTGATTTCTTAAGTACCAACGAGCGGGATCAGCTCCAAGCAGAGCTATTGGCAATTAGAGCCTTTGTCCATTTTCATTTAACTCAGGTATACGCTCAGGATTATTCATTTACTACCGATGCCAGTCATTTGGGTATTGTTTACAACACAGAGGTCCTCGATATAGGAACCGACTTTCCCTCACGTTCAAGCATGGCTGAAGTTTATAGGTTTTTAAAAAATGATCTGGAACAAGCCATTTCTCTATTCACAGGCCAACAGCTATTGGCGGGACCACAAAATAGTTACTTTAATAGCCAGACCACCACAGCTGTATTTGCCAAAATTGCATTACAGATGAATGATTGGCAAACTGCGGCAGATTTATCGGATCAGCTGATCAACACCTCTGATGTGAGTTTAACGCCCACTTCAGAATATCTTGCCCAATGGAATGATGTAAGCCTACCCAGCGAAACCGTTTTTCAATTTACCGCTCCTTTGGATGACGGCGAGGTAAGTTCTAGCGTTTCTGAAATTTTTGCCTATTTCAACGATGTCAATTATGGACGTATCGTGGCTTCAGGAGACTTGTTACAACTCTTTGCGCCTGGTGATATACGAGCAGAGTTGTATCAACCTCAGCAATTAGAGGTATTGCGTAACGGGACTATTGTTACCGAAGATTTTTATTTTACCACTAAATATCCGGCAGACTCAGGTATACCTTACCTCCGGCTTTCAGAGCTCTACCTTATTTATGCTGAGGCCAGCGAGCGCTTGATGCCAGGAGACCCTTTAGCACTTTCTAGGCTCAATGACATTAGAGAACGCGCAGGGTTGAGCCGTTTAACTACCTCCAATAATTTACTCGAAGAAATCTTTCTAGAACGACGCAGGGAATTGGCTTTTGAAAGTGCCCTATTTTACGATATCAAACGCTATCAAAAAGATGTCAATAGAAATCTTGATTGTATCGCCGCGCTATGTGATATAAACTATCCATCCAATTTCTACGTTTTGCCGATTCCCATATCGAGCATTTCAACCAATGAAAACATGATCCAAAATGAAGGCTATTAAATATCTGATTTGTGTATTGCTGATGCTTTTCATAAGCTGTGATCGTGACGACGATAGAGCTTATACCAATGAGGACGGACGTTTTGTTCGCTTCTATTTACAAACAGATCGCAATAACCAGCCATTAGAAGCCCCTCAAATTGACCTGGGTGCCATCGCTCTAAATGTATTTGAAAAAGACGATATAAAACAATTGAAAATCCCTGTGGCTTTGACATCTGCACCGTTGAGCGAGCCCGTGCAAATCAATTTTAATACAATTGCCGATAACCTCAATGGTTTCGAAATCAATCCCGCATCTCAGCTCTCTTTTGAAGGAAGCCAATTGGTGGATACAATTTTCGTTTCTCTCAACGAGCGATATGATCCGAGCTTGAACCCCCAATTAAAATTTGAATTAATTTCTAGCAGTGATCCCAATATCAATCTAGGGACACCCAATGAACAATTACCTCTTGATGAATTGACCATCAATTTCGTCGACTACCAATTAACCTATGAGCTTGCCACTCCAAGTCGTGTGGATTTGGCAGGAACGAATGGAGAAGAAGTTCAAATCAACATTGCTTTTCCAAATGGTTTTATTGACTCAGAAGTAGACCCTTTCTCATTGCTCAGCGAGACCCAGAGTAATTTTATATACCAGCTTACACCACTTCCCAACGACGCCAATGACGAAATCAGTTTTAAATTTCAGGTCGGTCAGGACTTTACCGATAATGATCTATTGTATAAGACTGGCTTGATATTAAATGAGATTCCTGGATATAGCCGTACAGGGAACCCAGTCATCAATTTATTAAGGGATCCTATCACACCCAGAGAGCGCAGTGTGAATACTGCGGCCAACTTCTATGATGTGTCCAATCCTTTCTATCGCACATTTGGAGTGAATTGGATGGATTTTAATGAAGACGGCCTCTGTGAATGGCGTGATTTTAATGCGTTTACTGTACCAGTTATAGTTTCTGCCGATGATCCTAACGCTATTTTGGGTGACGATATGGGAACTGCTGATCCCAGCGATGACATCTATTATCATGCTTTTAGGCTTGGTTTTGAATCACCCGTTTCCAACACCACCAATCCATTTAACCTAAGACGCTGGTTTACCAATGAATCTTCAAATCCAGATATTTCATCTGGATTGAATATCGTTCCAGCATTGGAATTCTATCCTGAGAATGGAAACAGCAATACAATGGGAACGGTGCAGGTACTCGATCAAACCATTCAAATCGGTACCACAGCGACTAATGGAGGCATCATCGAATTTATTACGATCAGTGGGTCAGGAACCTATCAAGAGATCAGTCCAGGAGTTTTTGAAATCATCCTCGAATTTAACGCCACCAACAGCCGACTTTTTGGTGGAACAAGGACTGCCTTTTATCATATTTACAATACAAACACCTTTACAGATCCTCCTTTGTTAACTGAATCTTGCTTTACTCCGCTGGAGTTATAAAGAACGGTGCATGTGATGGTTTCCGCTTTCGCGAAAGCGGACAAAAATTAAAGCAGTAGAAGAAAAATGAAGATTAAAAAACTATCAGTCTTATTGTTCAACCTCGCCCTCTGCGGAATCCTGCTCGTTTCCTGTAAATCAGAATCTGAGGAAGGGTATTCCCAAATACAGGTATGGCGAGAGGCTTATAGTCAGCCTGATGTTTCCCTGTGGCCCAAACCAACTTTGGACAGCTTAATTGACCCTAGCAAATTTCAGGACCTGGGAATCCTTCCCGAAGTAGTGCATCCGGCAGATAATCCCTATAGCTTTGAAAAAAAACAGTTAGGTAAATCGCTTTTTTTTGATGCTCGCTTGTCCAAGACCGGACAAATCGCCTGTGCTTCGTGCCATAACCCAGAACTTGCATGGACGGATAACCTGACCAGATCCTTTGGGCATAACCGGCAAATGGGTAAACGTAATGCAATGACCATTCTGAACAGTGCTTATGCACACGAATTGTTCTGGGACGGAAGAGCAAAGAGCCTAGAAGATCAGGCCAGATTCCCAATTCCAGACAAGGTGGAAATGAATTCCAATCTGGATGTGGCCGTTGAAAACATTGCAGCGATCAAAGGTTATGCACCGATGTTTAGTGAAGCTTATGGAGATTCTACTGTCACATTGGACAGAATTCTTAAAGCCATCGCCGTCTACGAAAGAACGATTGTTAGTACGCCCAGTAAATTTGACAAATTTATCTCCGGAGATGCCGATGCCTTTACCGATCAAGAGGTACTAGGATTGCATTTGTTCAGAACAAAAGCCAGGTGTATCAATTGCCACAACACTCCTTATTTAAGCGACAATCAGTATCATAATGACGGACAAACACTTTTTGGCACCAAAGACGAAGATTTTGGACGTTATTACGTCACTGGTGACCCTGCAGACCTGGGTCGTTTTAGGACGCCTACCTTAAGGGAAGTCGCTAGAACAGGACCCTGGATGCATCATGGGCATTTTCCCAGCTTGTTAGATGTAGTCGAGTTTTACAATTTGGGGAATCCGGCGCCCATTCAGAAAAAATACTTGAACCAAGGCAGGGATTCTTTGATTCCCGTTACCTCGCCTTTGCTACAAAGGTTGGACTTGAATAAAGAGGAGGTACAAGCCTTGATTGCATTTCTGAAAACGCTGTCAACCAAGACCAGAAGAGTCAACCTGAATCTCATCCCAGAATAGTATAATAACCTTTTGATATCTAGTCTGTATTCACGTCAAAAATGGCATTTGAAGCTATAACTTAATATTACCTTTGTCGCATGAGCCAAGAAATTTCCAAAAGATATGCCCAAAGAGGCGTGAGCGCGGGAAAGGAAGATGTCCACAACGCTATTAAGAATGTAGATAAAGGTCTGTTCCCACAAGCATTTTGCAAAATTGTACCAGATACGCTTACAGGATCAGAAGATCACTGCCTGATCATGCATGCTGATGGTGCAGGTACCAAATCTAGTTTGGCTTACATGTACTGGAAGGAAACAGGGGATTTATCGGTATGGAAAGGAATCGCTCAGGATGCGCTCATCATGAATGTGGATGACCTCCTATGTGTTGGCGCTACAGATAATATACTCCTGTCCAGCACGATTGGAAGAAATAAAAACCTGATTCCAGGCGAAGTTATCAGTGCGATCATTAACGGAACGGAAGAGCTGATAGCCGATCTCAAAAAGCATGGTGTCGAAATCGTTTCTACTGGTGGTGAGACGGCTGATGTGGGCGACCTTGTGCGTACCATTATTGTGGACTCTACCGTCACCGCACGAATGAAGAAATCCGATGTGGTGGACAATGCACGTATTCAGGCAGGTGATGTAATTGTAGGATTGGCCAGTTTTGGAAAGGCTAGCTATGAAAATACGTACAATGGTGGTATGGGTTCCAACGGCCTGACCAGCGCAAGACACGACGTTTTTCATAAAATACTGAAAGATAAATATCCAGAGAGCTTTGATGCGGCGGTACCAGATGAATTGGTTTACGCTGGATCAAAAAATCTGACCGACGCTGTACAGGATAGCCCGCTGGATGCAGGCCAATTGGTACTGTCCCCTACCCGTACTTATGCGCCCATCATTAAGCAGGTGCTCGAGCAGGTAGATCGGCAAGCATTACATGGTATGGTGCATTGTTCTGGAGGAGCACAAACTAAAATCCTTCATTTTATCAAAGATCTCCACGTGATCAAGGACGATCTATTTGAGCTCCCACCGCTTTTTAAAATGATTCAGCAGGAATCGGGAACGGATTGGAAAGAAATGTATCAGGTCTTTAATATGGGGCACCGCATGGAGTTGTATGTGGACCAAAGTATAGCCCAGCAGATTATTGACATCGCTACTTCGTTTGACGTGGAGGCCAAAATCATCGGACGCGTAGAGCCCGCTGAACAAAAAAAGCTTACCATACAAAGTGATTACGGGACTTTCGAATATTGATGCCGTTCAAAAAGGAATTCTAATCTCTCTGAAACGCTATCAATTTTTCTTGTTATGGACTAGATCAGTTCAGTCGGTAGGATAGCCCCAATTGTAGTAAGAAACTCACATCCTCACCTCCTGTGCGCCAGTCATCAGCGCCGCCCAAGGTGTTGATAGGATCCGTCCATAGTGCATTGAGTTCCAAATTTAAATCCAGCTTATCATTCAATTTGGTGCTGGCAACTCCCCCGACAATAATACTCATGAATTTGTCTTCCTGTTTTACAAAAGGATTACTGGAATCAAAAACCAATTCCTCTATAGTATAGCCCAGACCCAACTGATAGCCCAGATCAACTTTGTTTTTTCTTTGGATTCGTTCGTACATCAGTGCAGTAGTAAAGGTAGAAATACTGCCGTCCAAAGACCGGGCAGTTCTGTACTCACGGCCGATAACATCAGCATTCGCATTTTGGAATCGTAATTTTAAAACACCTGGACTTTCTTTGAATTGATAACCCAATTCTGCATATAGCGATTGATGATTGCTAAAATCAACGGAAAGATCATCAACAACGTCTTCGCCGAAATAAAAAGCGCCGGATCCTGCACCAGCCGCAATTTCAAAGGATTGTGCGTAAATACTTAAAGGCATGCACAAGAATACACTATAAAGAAAAAGAGATTTCATGGTTGATTGGATATAAGTTTAATTTTCAGAATCAAACTTCATGCCACCTCAAAATAGATGAAACCCGTTCCAGTTTAGGTTGGATATATCGCTGGCAAAATGGAGCCTCAGGTCGAGACTGGTAGTAATTTTGAATTTCAATTCTGGAGGCTTCAAATTCATGAAACGCAAGGATTTGGGTAACATATTGTTGATTGCGCTTTCGCGAAAGCGTAGATACCACATCCTCCAAAATAATTTTATCCTTAGCATCAACATAATAAATAGCGCTGCGATAGTTGTCGCGCCTGCTGTGATTATATTGAGAAGAATGTGTTTGAAGATGGACATCGATCAGCAATTCGATATCAACATCATCCTCCAGGTCAATTAAAATGGCCTCGCTTTTGCTTTGATTTGGGGGCAAGCTAGAGATATAGCCTTGGGAGACCTGTGCTACACCAGGCACTGATTGGAAAACAGCCTCGGTACACCAATGGCAACCACCTCCTAAGCCTAACTTTTTGATCTTTTTCACACCCCTATTTGATATACAATATTGAGGCAAAATGCTTACTTTCGCAAGACTTCACATAGATCATGATAGATAAATTAAATATTGTAAAAAACCGTTTTGACGAGGTCAATGATTTGATCATTCAACCAGATATCATTGCCGATCAAAAGCGTTATGTACAATTGACCAAAGAATATAAAGACCTTAAGAGTCTGATGGACAAACGTGAGGAATACCTTACTTTGACAGCCAATCTTGAGGAGGCACAGGAAATCATCGCTGATGGCAGTGATGCCGATATGGTTGAAATGGCCCAGATGCAACTGGACGAAGCCAAAGAAGCCATTCCCGCCTTAGAAGAGGAAATCAGAATGATGCTGGTGCCCAAAGATCCAGAAGATGCCAAAAATGCCGTGATGGAAATACGTGCCGGAGCTGGAGGCGATGAAGCAAGTATTTTTGCTGGGGACTTATTCAGAATGTATGAGAAATACTGTTCCAGCAAGGGATGGAGCACTAGCGTTGTGGATACCAGTGAGGGAACCAGTGGTGGTTACAAGGAAATCATCCTTGAGGTAAACGGTGAGGACGTCTATGGAACCTTGAAATTTGAAGCCGGTGTACACCGCGTCCAACGGGTGCCACAAACTGAAACTCAAGGACGTGTACATACAAGTGCAGCTACGGTGATGGTACTGCCTGAAGCAGAAGAATTTGATGTCGAACTGGACATGACTGAAGTGCGTATCGAGCGTACGACTTCTACCGGACCTGGAGGTCAATCGGTCAACACTACATACTCTGCCATTAAACTACACCACGAACCCACTGGAATGATCGTGAGTTGTCAGGACCAAAAATCCTCGCATAAAAACCTGGAGAAAGCCCTTAAAGTGTTGAGGTCCCGTCTATACGAAATGGAACTGGCCAAAAAGATGGAAGCCGACTCAGAGAAGCGCAAGAATATGGTGAGTTCGGGAGACCGTAGTGCCAAGATTAGAACCTATAACTATCCGCAGGGAAGAGTGACCGATCACCGTATTAATTTGACCCTATATGACCTGGACAATATCATCAATGGTGATATTCAAAAAATCATTGACGAATTACAGTTAGTGGACAATACTGAAAAATTAAAGATGAGCGACGATAGCCTGTAATTAGGATGTAGCGTTGCCCATCTGTTGTAAATCAAGCCACATGGAGCTAGATCAACTGACCAAACAAATACATACTAAACAATCTTTTCTTTGTGTAGGTCTGGACGTGGACCTGGAAAAAATTCCGCCGCATTTACTAGACGAAGAAGATCCATTGTTCACTTTCGCGAAAGCTATCATTGATGCCACGCATGATTTATGTGTAGCCTATAAACCCAATACTGCTTTTTTTGAAGCCTATGGTAGTAAAGGCTGGGACGCCTTGAAAAAAACCATCGACTACCTCAACCAGCACTATCCATTGCATTTTACCATAGCCGATGCCAAACGCGGCGACATAGGCAACACCTCGAGTCGGTACGCCAAAGCATTTTTTGAAACCTTGAATTTTGATAGTGTGACCATCGCTCCGTACATGGGAAAAGACTCGGTTGAACCATTCCTGGAATTTGAGGAAAAGTACGCCATCTTACTTGCATTGACTTCCAATCAAGGCGCTTATGACTTTCAAACCAGCACGGATAAGGAAAAGAATTTGTACCAAAAAGTCCTTCTCACTGCATCTCAATATAATAACAGCGATCGCTTGATGTATGTGGTGGGTGCCACCAAGGCAGAGTCTCTTCAAGAGATTAGGGCAATTGTACCAGATGCTTTTTTGCTGGTGCCAGGCGTGGGTGCCCAAGGCGGTAGTCTTGAAGAAGTGGTGCGCTATGGAAAAAACGATCAGGTAGGCTTATTAGTGAACTCTTCCCGAGGAATTATTTATGCCTCTCAAGGTGCTGATTTTGCCCAAGCTGCCCGAGAAAAGGCGCAAGTTTTACAGAAACAAATGGCGACGCTATTGTAAATAAAATCTCCAACATTTTAGGATCTGACTTAAGATTAACAGATTTACTTATCTAAATCAATTGTAAAAATTAACCATTCCTAAACACCATAATCAACCTGGGAGACTCAACAGGATGATAGGCATGCAATTGATAATTGCCAAACACATCTACCAACTCCAATCCTGCGGTATGAAAATAACTTTGAAAGTCCTCCAACCGCAATGCCCGCACCCGTTCAGTAAAGTGAAAATCCTTGCCCTGATCTGAAAATTTAATATCCTTGTAAATAAACCCGTTTTCAAATCTCCTGGAATTATGAAAGGTAATTCCCTGTTCGGTTTTAGAATTGGCTGCCACTAGATGATTTAAGACCCATTCCACATTCATAAAATCGATCACCCCATACGCCTGTGGCTTCAGATTACTTTTGATGGCCTTGATGGTATTCAGGTTATCCTCAGGATCGTCAAAATAGCCAAAGCTGGTAAAAAGATTAAATACTGCATCAAAACTTCTATCATAGGGTTGGGTCATATTATGCACCTCAAATTCAATGCGGGAAGGATCGAGCTTTCCCTTCTGGGCAAAGGTCAAAGCGGACTCATCACCTGAAAGAATTCTGTGTAATTCCGCTTTCGCGAAAGCGATACTACTAGCACTAAGATCCACACCTGTAACCCGGTATCCCAATTGGTTCAGATACATACTGTGGCGACCTCGTCCACAGGCCAGATCCAAAATATGTGCTCCAGGTTTTAATTCCAAATTCTGGGTAAGGGATTGCATAAATTCAGCTGCTTCCTTGTGGTCCCGGTCTCTGTATAATATATGATAGTATGCGGTATCAAACCAGTTGGCATACCACTGGTCATTGTCGTCAGAATGGCTCATGGATGGCAAAAATACCGTAATTTTGCCCACTAAAACCCACAACTATGTCCCAAAATTTCAAGATGATCGCCAAAACTCTCTACGGACTCGAGGAAGTGCTGGAAAAGGAGTTGCGTCAATTGGGTGCCATGGACATTAAAAAAGGTGTCAGAATGGTAGAGTTTGTTGGGGATCAAGGCTTTATGTATAAGGCCAATATGATGCTGCGTACAGCTATACGCATCCTGAAACCCATCTATAGTTTTAAAGCCAGAAATGAGGTAGATCTCTACGACGGCGTTTACCAATTCGACTGGTCGCAATATCTGACTGCTCATGATACACTGTCTGTACACGGAACCATCGCCTCCAAATACTTTAACCATAGCCAATACGTAGCTTTAAAAACCAAAGATGCAATCGTAGATCAGATCAGACGTAAAACTGGAAGGCGACCAGATGTAGATACTTCGCATCCAGATCTACGCATATCTGTCCATATCAATGACCAAACTGTGGATGTATCATTAGATACCAGTGGTGAACCACTTTATAAAAGAGGCTACAGAGACAAGACCAATGTAGCACCTATCAATGAAGTGCTCGCGGCAGGCATCATTTTGCTGAGTAATTGGGACCAGCGTTCCACCTTTATTGATCCGATGTGCGGTAGTGGAACCATTGCTATTGAAGCTGCGATGATAGGAGCCAATATTGCTCCCAATATCAATCGGATGGAATTTGGCTTTGAACGTTGGCCTGACTATGACAATCAATTGTTTGAAGCTATACAGGAAAGCTGCTTAAAAAAGATGCGCGAGTTTGACGGAAAGATACAGGCTCGCGATGCCGATGGCTACACCGTGGAAAAAGCCAGAGAAAATGTAAAAAATGCCAATCTGCAGGATTTTATTGAGGTGGAAAAAGGGGATTTTTTCAGAGACCATCAAAGTGCACAGGCATTTTTAATGTTTAATCCGCCGTATGATGAACGATTATCTGTAGATATAGAATCTTTTTACGCAGAGATTGGGAACGCACTAAAACAACGTTACACGGGTTCTACCGCCTGGATGATCACCGGAAACCTAGAAGCTCTGAAACACGTGGGATTGCGGCCTTCAAAGAAAATTAAATTATACAATGGGAAGCTGGAATCCAGACTGGTACGTTATGATATGTACAGCGGGACAAAAAAGACCCATAAAATCCATGGCAAGTCCAAGTCACAATGACAAAGTGCTGCTCAACGTTTGGCCTGTTGAAACCCAATGGCGAAATCAATCGCACAACAATTTTCTTGAGTGCCAATGATGAAAATTCAACGCATTGAACATGTACTTCAATCCACCGTTACGAATTATTCCGATTAAAGCCTGCCGAATGCCCAGCAAAACTTATTTTTGTTCCATTCAATCAGCTGAACTTCTATGAATTTACTGTTGCCTTTTAGCGCTGTACTCTTGGGATATGTTGCTGCCTTGATCCTTAAGGTAGAGTCCAGGAACAGGATCAAATTACTACTGGCATTTTCGGGAGCTTTTCTTTTGAGTGCGGTGGCCAGTGAATTTCTACCAGAGATTTATGAAGAGGGCGATAGTAGTTTGGGAATTTATTTGATTGTCGGTGTCTTTGTTCAGATTATTCTTGAATTTTTTTCCAAAGGCGCCGAACACGGACATGTCCACATCCATAGAAAAATGCACGATTTTCCTTATGCATTATTTATCAGTTTGTGTCTGCACGCATTGTTGGAAGGAATGCCATTGCAAGGAGACAATAGCATGCTATATGGAATTGCGATCCATAAGATTCCCATTGCCTTTATTTTTTCTTCTTTTCTATTGACCAGCGATTTTGGCCGAGGGAAAACCTTAATGGTCATTTTGATTTTTGCAGTCATGTCACCACTGGGGAGCTGGTTGGGAGTAGAAAGCTCATGGATTCAAGCCTATATGTTACCGATTAAGGCGATAGTAGCCGGAATTGTATTACATGTGTCCACTACCCTGATTCTTGAGGCCAGTGAAGCACACCAATTCAATTTGGCCAAAGTACTGGTTATGTTGCTGGGAGCCGCCCTTGCTTTTTTGATATAATCAGCCCAGGACCAACCAAACCATAGCCGCATGGCTCAGACTACCTCCCAAGACAAATAGATGCCAGATCACATGATTAAAATACATGCGGTTCCAAGCGTAAAAAACAATTCCTACCGTAAAAAAGAGTCCGCCGCTGATCAAAAGGTTCATTTGGAGATCGGTAAATGCGGCACTCAGGGTCGAAAGATCAAAAACGATCAACCAACCCATAACTAAATATAAAGCACTGGAAAAAGCTTCATATTTCCCAGTAAAAAAAAGCTTCCAGATCGTCCCAAACAAAGCGATGCCCCAAACCGCAGCCAAAATATACCATCCATTGCCTTGTTCCAGGGTTACCAAGCAAATGGGGGTGTAAGTTCCTGCTATAGACCCGTAAATTGAAATATGGTCCAGTTTACGTAACCTGAACTTTGTCAATCCAGGAGGTACACGGTGATAGGTAGTAGAAGCGGTATACAAAAAGAGTTGTGCAAATATGTATATAGTAACTGCAGGCCAGAAATAAGTTAAGTTGGTATTCCCTTTAAGGATCAGCCAAATTCCAATACCTATGAAGAGTAATAACCCGAAGGCATGGGTGATTACATTCCATCGCTCTTCCAGCGCAGTTTGGGTTCTAGACATCAATGGTCATATTAAGTAGCGCTTGTCGGGCTTGTTCATATTCTGACACCATATCTGCCACTACTTGTGCTGCGGGAACGATACTATCGATCAACCCTGAAATCTGGCCAATTTCGAGTTCGCCCTCATTCATATCTCCCTCAAACATTCCTTTTTTTGCCCTGGCTCTTCCCAATAAGCTCTTGAGATCATCGGTAGTCGGAGATTTGGTGTATAAATCCTGAACATCCTGCCAGAATTTATTGCGCAAAAGTCTCACCGGTGCCAGTTCTTTTAAGGTTAGGTGAGTCGCTCCCTCCCCTGCTTCTACAATAGCATTTTTAAAATTAATATGGCTACTTGCCTCTGGTGTGGCTACGAATCTGCTCCCGACTTGAACCCCATCTGCGCCCAATGCCATCGCAGCTAGCATACCTCTTCCCGTGGCTATTCCTCCAGCAGCCATAAGTGGTAGCTCGATAGCTTTGGCCACCTGAGGAATTAAGGTAAATGTGGTGGACTCCTCTCTTCCGTTATGTCCGCCTGCTTCAAACCCCTCAGCAACTACAGCATCTACTCCTGCCTCTTGCGCTTTTAAGGCAAATTTCACCGAACTCACCACATGAACCACCTTGATACCTGCTTCTTTCAGGGTCTGGGTATATGTTTTCGGATTTCCTGCACTGGTAAATACAATGGGGACTTGCTCGGCTATAATGATTTCCATTAATTCCTCCAGATCTGAGTAGAGCAAAGGAACGTTCACCCCATAAGGCTTGTCGGTTCCAGCTTTTGTTTGTTGAATGTGATGACGCAATACATCTGGATACATGGATCCCGCACCCAATAGGCCAAGACCACCGGCATTGCTGACTGCTGTTGCGAGCTTATGACCACTGGCCCAGATCATTCCTCCCTGGACAATGGGATATTTTATATTGAAAAGTTCGCTGATCCGATTATTGCTCATATACCTTAGTTTGAGAAAGGCCAAAAATAAGAAGAAGGCATGGATTTGCAGGGAATCGAAAATTTAATATCCCCATTGCTCAGCGCATAATTTCACCCATCATTGATTAGCAACCGTTAGCAGGTGAAATATTAATTGCGTTATTTCGCTATCGGAACAAAATTTTCCAGGTCTTTTGCAATTGAGGAATACGGCACAAATAAATCCCTGCGCTCAGAGCCGGCAGATCAATCTGGCCTTTGTTGTCTAGCTTTTTTTGAAGTATTTGTTGACCTTGAAGGTTATACAATAGAAGATCATAGGCATTTTCGCCTTGAGCGAAATCATAAAACAACCGGTTCTCCAGCACGTAAATATGATCAGATATACTCGTACTATTTTCTGAAAGAGTTATAAAAGCATTTCCAAAGTCTGGTATGCCATATCCTAATTGTTGATCTGGAGTGAGAAATTGATCCGCGCTTTCCCTTACGGCTTGTCTGATCTGATCTGGAATTAAAGATGGGTAGGCTTGCATGAGGCAAGCTATAGACCCACTGATGAGCGGAGCACTGAAAGAGGTACCACTTGAACTAACGAGGTTACCGCTTTCATCAATACTAGCTGTTCCACCGCCCTGAGCCATGACTTCAGGACGCAAACGGTTATCTGCCGTCGGGCCTATACTGGAAAAGGAAGACCTACTGCTATTGGAATTAACAGATCCGATGGCTATTGCTCCTAGAGCATCTGCTGGAGCCGCAACGTAAGGATGCGAACTGCTATTTCCAGAGTTTCCGGCACTTACCACCACCATCATACCTTTTTCAGAGGCTGTATTGGCTCCTAAGGAAATAAAGGCCGTTTGACCGTTCATATCTTGGTAATTCAGGCTTTCTGCGTTATTGTCAAAATTCAAATATCCCAAAGAAACATTGATAACATCTACTCCCAAGGAATCAGCTCGCTCGGCGGCTTGCACCCAATAAGACATTTCGGCTGGTGTCTCTTGAGCTGCTTCTTCGGTTCTGTATAAAAGATATTGCGCATCTGGGGCTGAACCTTCAAAGTTGCCAGGGTCATTTCCTGCCATCACACTCAGCACCCTGGACCCGTGAAAATGATCATCATAAATTTGATTGTTTTTATCCACAAAATCCCAGCCGCCAGCCAATCCATTGTTATTCCGTAATTGGGCAAAACCTGGATTCTGATCCACGTTAGGAAAGCCAGAGTCTGTAACGGCAATCAACATACCACTACCTGTATGACCGAGGTTGTGTAGATGATCCAGTCCGAGCATCTCGATTTGATTACGGGCGGTACCATAGGACAGTGGAGTAGTTACCGTTCTGTGTAATTTATCTACCTGTTGCATTTGGACAGCTTTTGTCGGGTCGAAATATTGAATACCCGACACAAAAGTCAACTGAGCCAGTGCATCAATATCCAGCGGATTCCCGCTTACATGTACACAGTTGAACCATTTGGACTGCGCTTTATAAGCTATTCCAGGCTGAATTTTCACCTGATTGACATAAGACTGATTCATCGGTACATCTCTAAAGTCAATAGGTATACCATGCCTGTTTTTACGGTCCAAAGCACGTTGTGTCATGATTTGCAGTGGCTGTGCGAGCAATGAGGCCACATTGGGTTTATCATTGAAATAAACCAAGGCATGAAAATCCTGAGCCATAAGGGAGTGACTTACACACAAGATCATAAACATTCCTAATAGTCTCATGAATTGCAATTTAAGCAATTACGCCAGATCCCAAACATTCCTCATGTAGATACCAAGCGACAAATTGACCTGGAGAAATAGCACTTTGCTCTTGTTCAAAAATGACATATAATCCAGTTTCAACCCTATGAATTACAGCTGATACGAGTTGCTGACGGTACCTAATCCTGGCCTGTACTTTCATTTCATTTCCCACCGCTAAGGCCAAATCTTCTCTGATCCAATGCACTTCGCTCTCATCCACAAACAAGCCCCTGCGATACAGTCCAGGGTGGCTTTTGCCCTGTCCTACATAAATAGTATTCGTGTCGACATCGGTCTCTATGACGAATAAAGGTTCAGGCGTACCTCCTACGGCCAAGCCTTTGCGTTGTCCTCTGGTAAAATAATGAGCACCTTGATGCGTACCTACTTTTTTTCCTTCAGAAGCTTGGTAAGTTCGCTTTCGCGAAAGCGAAGATAACTCGCCAGTCAAAGTCCTACCCTGAAGGCTAACCGGCTCCCGTAACTTTTCAAGGCTCACTTCCGGACTGATTTCTATAATGTCCCCGATTTTAGGCTTCAGTTGCTGCTGTAAAAAATCAGGTAGTCTTACTTTCCCGATAAAACATAAACCTTGTGAGTCTTTTTTTCCAGCAGTGATCAAACCTTGTTCAGCCGCGATTTCCCTTACCTCGGGTTTTTGAAGGTGGCCGATGGGAAAAAGTGTCTTGGCCAGTTGATCTTGAGAGACCTGACAAAGAAAGTAACTCTGGTCTTTATTGGGATCTGCGCCAGAAATTAAATGGTGAACCTCCTGTCCTTCAATAATACTTGTAGATTTCTGGCAATAGTGTCCAGTAGCCACAAAGTCAGCTCCCAGGTCTAAGGCGATGTCCATAAATACATCAAACTTAATTTCACGGTTACAGAGCACATCAGGGTTGGGTGTTCGTCCTTTGGCATATTCGTCAAACATATAATCGACGATTCGGTCCTTATATTGGGCACTAAGATCAACGGTTTGGAAGGGAATACCCAATTTGTCGGCCACCAACATAGCGTCATTGGAGTCCTCCAGCCACGGACATTCATCACTAATGGTCACCGAATCATCGTGCCAATTCTTCATAAAAAGACCGATCACTTCGTGTCCCTGCGTTTTGAGCAGGTATGCAGCTACGCTGGAATCAACGCCTCCAGAAAGCCCTACCACAACTTTTGCCATGGTGCAAAAATACGATTTCGCCAGTTGAATTATAATTTGGTGCAATTCGATTTTATCTATGGGACCACCTTTTCCGACTATCATGATTTGGACGAGATAAGCATACTAAGCCCGCGGATTTTTTCGTTTATTTGTAGGGCTATAAAGAAAAAGAAAGCTTATCCATGAAAAAATTCCTATTAATATTTTCCTGTCTTGTTGTTACGCTGTGTTTATTCTCTTGTGAAGATGCAGATGACAACGGCAATTTGCTGCCCAGCGACAACATGGCTTATGATATTATAGCCGAGGATCCCAACTTGAGTGTGCTGAAGGAAGTATTGGATTTGACGGGACTAGACGCTACCCTGGACAACCCGAATCAGTTAACGGTTTTTGCGCCTACCAATGCTGCTTTCAATCAATTCTTGACGGCAAATGGTTATGCCACAATACAGGAAGTCCCGATTGGAATGTTACGAGACATATTAAGGTATCACCAATTGAATGGTGTTTTTACCACTGAACTTCTCACTACTGGATTCGTTAAAACCTTGGGCACGGATGGACAGGGCGAACTCATGGATTTGTATTTTGCCTCTGACGCAGGTATAACTCTTAATGGCTATGCTACTGTAGATCCACAAAACAATGACATAACCGTAGATAACGGAGTGATTCACTTGTTAGATGCAGTGTTAGAACTTCCTACGCTGGATCAGTTTGTAGCAGCCAATGCTACAGAGTTTTCCAATTTGAATACGGCTTTAGTACAACAAGGGCTAGATAATAGCCTGGCCACCACGGATGGAAGCATGCAGGGGCCATTTACCCTCTTTGCTCCTACAAATGATGCTTTTCAGGCATTGATAGACGAGGATCCGATGGACGGATTAAACAGTATTCAAGATGTACTTGACCTCACCACACTTACCGATATATTACTATACCATGTCAAACCTAGTCCAAGACTGCGCTCTTCTGACATTACCGATGGAATTATTATTGATCCCATCGCTCCGGGTACGTTTCTAATAAATACTTCAACCGGGACTGTAATAACAGATGCCAGCGGTAGGGCCATTAATATCACCTCAACTGACGTGACTGCCAGTAATGGAATATTACACTATATTGATTTGGTGATGCTTCCCTAATCAAAGAATCATTTCTATACGCGACCTGGTTGACCATGATACATTTCACGCTCCAATTCACAGGCCGCTTTCAATCGAATCATTACGGGTTTTAAGTTCATCAAAAATCCAACAGACAGGATATGTTATTTATTTAACTCCCTCAGCGCCAGTTGCTAAATAAAGGTTAAATTTAACAGATGTTCATTTCATTTAACTTAAAGTTAGACAGGTAAAGCTTATTCATTTTGTTTATTTACATCAATAAAAAAAATAACCGTTATGAAAAAGTTAATCAAATTTCCCCTATTTATCCTGCTCCTCACTCTGAGCGGAAGTATTTTGTCATGTGACAGTGATGATGATTTTACATCTCCAGATCCAGGAAACTCTGCCTATGATCTAACCCAAACCAATGCCAATTTTTCAATACTAGGTCAAGCCATTGATGCAGCTGGATTGCGTACAACATTAGACGGTAGTGGAAACTTTACAGTTTTTGCTCCTACAAATGCAGCTTTTCAGGCGTTTTTAAGTGACAATAACTTTGCCAGTTTAAATGACGTTCCAGTAGATGTGTTGAGAAACACTCTATTAAATCATGTGTTGGATACTGAAGTTCGCAGCACGATGTTGACACAAGGATACGTAAAAACTTCTGCTACGGATGCTGACGGAAACAATCTTGATGCCTTTATCAACCTTCAAAATGGAGTCACCGTGAATTCATCTGAGGTAGATACCAATCAGGTTGATATTGATGTAGACAATGGTGTAGTCCATGTTGTAAATGATGTAATTGCCCTGCCTACAGTAGTTGATCTTGCTGTTGCAAATCCTAATTTTGGGAACTTGGTTACCGCAGTAACCCAAGAAAATTTAGCCGGTGCATTAGCAGAAACAAGTACAAGTGCTGCTATCCCAGCTCCTTTTACTGTTTTTGCGCCAACTAACGCTTCATTTCAAAATTTAATTGCTGCAGATCCTAACGATGGACTCAACAATATCAATGATGTATTGGCATTGCCTAACTTGTCTGATATTCTATTGTATCATGTCGTAAGTGGTGCTGCAGTTAGAGCAGAAGATATCATGGATGGACAAACTGTTGATCCTATTACTCAAGGAACCTTTACCATTTCAACCAGTAACGGAGTAGTCATTACTGATGGAACTGGAACTGAAACTACTGTTGTGGCTACTAATGTAACCGCCATCAATGGTGTAATTCACGCTATTGACTTTGTCCTTAGACCCTAACATTGGATAAATTTCATTTTAATTTTACAGTCCCGTCATTGACGGGACTGTTGTTTTTATGCCCTATCTTCATCCTTTACAATCAAACCTGTCAATGGATACCATGTCTGAGCTTAAAAACAAGATTCATTTACATTGCCTGCAGTTGCTCGATGAGCGGTTATCTCAGATCAAGAATAGCTTGAACGAATTAATGAAGGCCAAAACCAATGAGACAAAAAGTAGTGCAGGTGACAAGTACGAGACTGGGCGTGCAATGATCCATCAGGAAGAAGAAATGCTGTTGAGGCAACAAGCGTCGGCAAAAGCAGAATTGGCCAGGTTTCAGCAACTGAAGCCCTTGGCAAAGAACGATCGTGTCGTTGATGGCGCATTAGTCCATTTATCCAAGGGATATTTTTATATCAGCGCTGGATGGGGGAAATTACAAATTCCTGAGATGAATTGTTTTGCCATTTCTATTCAGTCCCCTTTGGGCCAACTCATTGCTCATAAATCAGCCCAAGAAACTTTCAATTGGAATGGGCAAGAAGAAAAAATACTTGAAATCTGCTAACCGATGATGATGTCCACACCCTTGCAACGAGAATTAAAAGATTTAAAAAATGAAGTACTGGAAGGAAACCTAAAGGTGGAGCAGGTATCCCAGCAGGACATTTACTGGCATATCCAACATAGCCTAAAAGTTTTGGAAGGAATTATTCAGATGATGACCGAATCTCAACCAATTGATTATGCACCGCGTCGCAGTATCTTAAAATGGATCATCATGACTACCGGTTGGATTCCTAGAGGAAAAGGTAGAGCCCCAAAACCAACTGTGCCTAAGAAATTAATGAGTAAAGAAGAACTTCTTAAGCTTTGGAATGCAGTAGATGATTCAGTGTCCAGTCTTTCTCATTTACCAGATGACGCCCATTTTAAGCATCCCTTGTTTGGCTCCATGAAAAAGCTAAAGGCCATTAAATTTATGGGTATTCACACCCATCATCATTTAAAAATCATAAGAGACATCCGAAAGGCTTCTCTATAATTGTTTCCTGCCAATCCAATCAAGAGTATTTCAAATGTCCTTTAATCAGCTAGGATCAATAATTTTGTCTGGGAGGTAATTGACCAAACTGCTCCTTGACATGTGGCTTGTTCAAGTCAATTAAAGTAAAAATCCCCAGCAAAATTCCTAAGATTCCGGTCAGGCAGCTAACAATCGCCATGGCAAATATGAAGGTATAATGGCTGCGTTCTTTGATATACTTGCGCACCATGAAATGTAGGATGGCTAGTGTGACACAAACAACAATTCCAACCACTCCGATGGTGACAAAAATCATCCCAAAGTCCGTAGGCATTCCTGAACCTTCAACATGAGGGAAACTTGTAACCATAGTTCCCATTGCTGCGTAAATCAAGAAAAAGAACGAAACTAACAAAGTCAAAATTCCCTTTACTAAAAAGAGCGTGCCTAACGTATCCAGATTATCGGTTGGCGGATAATAATAGGACTTTGGCGCTGAATCTGGAGTAGTTTCATTCATGGTAATACAATTTTATAAGTTGATTGATAACACTTGATGTGTAGCACAAAAATAGTTTTTGTTACAAGATTTGACTGTGAATTGGAGTTTGAAAACAAATTGGATCATCATTGACTTTTTCAAAAACTGGATAACTTCAAGATTCTAGGCAATCCTGCTACCTTTGCAACATGGAAAATCAGGGAATACGCATCAACAAATATCTAAGTGAACAAGGGTTTTGTTCAAGACGCGCTGCCGATAAGTTGATTGAACAAGAACGGGTAACCATCAACGGAAAAGTACCTGAAATGGGCACCAAGGTAATGCCTAATGATGAAGTGGCCGTCGATGGCGAAACCATCAGTAAAAAAAAGGAAAAGCCGGTCTATTTAGCCTTTAACAAACCTGTAGGTATCGTTTGTACTACTGATACCCGAGTAGAAAAAGACAATATCATTGACTACATTAATTATCCAACCCGAATTTTTCCTATTGGTAGATTAGATAAAATGAGTGAGGGCTTGATCTTTTTAACCAATGACGGTGATATCGTCAATAAAATCCTGCGGGCCAGAAACAACCATGAAAAAGAGTATATAGTAACGGTAGATCGCAGTATTACCGCACGCTTTATACAACGCATGTCTAGCGGAATACCTATTTTGGACACCGTCACCAGAGAATGCGAGGTAGAACAGATCGGTCGTAAAACTTTTAGGATAGTGTTGACGCAAGGATTAAATCGACAGATACGACGTATGTGTGAATACCTGGATTATAGAGTGACCAAACTCAAACGCATCAGAATTATGAATGTGAGTTTGGATATCCCCCATGGGACCTACAGGGAGCTAACCACTGAAGAATTAAATGAGTTGCGCAGACTTACCGACGACAGTGCCAAAACCTATGACTAAAACAAAGGAGTAGAATGCGCTAATGGCTAATCCAAATTCTCAGGGACTGTTGCCAGGCTGTTGAAAAGCGCCACTTTCGCTCCAAAGAGCTTCATCATGACCTCTAGTTGTTTTAAGCTGTTTTCGATCAGTTTAGATTCCCTGGAATTAATAAGAAACAGAGAGCTGTCCCCCAATTCAAATTTACGTTCTTCGGCGATGAGCATCAATTGAGAATCATCAACTATTTCGTCTGAAATCTCCAGCTGTACTTGATAAGAATCAATCTCATTGAAGACGGCTTTGATTTTGTTTTCAATCGCCAGGGAAGTAGCCAGAATATCGTATTCAGCGTCTCGCAATTTTATTTTGGCCAATTGAAGATCTCCTCTTTCCTTTCTCAAAAATAAGGGCATAGAAAAATTAAGTCCAGCCTTGTAATTGTCCAAATTAAAGGAATTGCTTTGGTCCCATTCAGGTGAAATAGCATCATATCTCGCTTCAATTTTAGGCAGTAATTTATTGGCCTTAAGTTGGCGATCCACCTCCAATTGGTCCATTTTTAATTGGAGTGCCAGAATTTTAGGATGGTTCTCCACATTAAAAAGATCCAGGGATTGTCCCATAATTTCTAAAGCCGCGTCTATTTCATCTGCAAGGTTTTCCTGCGGATAAACCTGACTGGCCAATTCCACAGGTACACCATCGAGCCATAAGTAATTGGCTAGTTCAAGTTTTTTCTTAACAAACATAATTCTCGCCTGCTCAGCACCCAATAACCTTGATTTAACCGCTATCCTCGCTTCTACACTATCTATGACAGCCTTGTCTCCAGTTTCTACTCCCAATTTCACTCCTCTCAATCGTTCCCTGGCATTTTCAAGAATATCTGTATACAACACCTGCTCCTGAGCCGCCCGCCACCATTCAAAATAGACCTGGGTGGCATCGGTGAGTATGGCATTGACCAATAGATCACGTTCAGATTGGGTTTGTTGACGGAAAAATTTTGCTTTACGCAAGGTCGCCATACGCTCGTTAATCCACAGTCCTTGCCCTAGTTGGACACCGACTCCAACACTGTAAAGTCCGTCTTCAGGAACGGTGAGTGATGGATCTAGAAATTCACCTTCATTGCGTTCTGCACCCGCTTTGAATTCGACACCGTACCAAGTCGGTATCTTAAAAGCCCCTCTAAGTTCGTCATAATATTCAGTTCCTTTAAAATCCTTTCGGTCATAATCCACCTCAATTTTTGGATCAAAACCTCCCCTTGCTTTTAGCAATTGCGCCTGACCTTCTTCTAGGATTAATCCAGCCTGTTTGACAATGGGATGGTGCTTTTTGACATACCCCAAATATTCTTTGAGACTTAAAATTGTGGTATCTATCGGTTGTTGAAGCGCAGAATTCTGAACATTTAGTTTTCGCTTAAAGCGAAATTCGACAGATACCGCACTCTTATCTACCACCGTATATGCAGAAACAGCTGTCCATGGACAAACACAAAGGAAAAGAAAACATAATATGTTATTTCTTGTTGGCATCTGAAGACTGATTTTGATTATCTGGCTGATAATAATTGGGAGGGAATCCATTTAGTTTACGCCATAATTCGTACCATACGGGCACATCCTCCAACAGTGCTATCGTACGTGCACCAGATCCAGGTCGAAGAGCATCAGGCCATGGTTCCAGTTGCTCATTAGGCGCCAGTAGAATTCGGTATTTCCCATTGTTACTGATGAAGGTTTCCACCGCTACAACCTTGGCTCCATAAGTACCGTAGGAAGCGTTAGGCCACCCGGAAAAAACAATAGCAGGCCATCCATCAAATCGTACCCGCACATCTTCTCCTACATGCATCAGAGGTAGATCTAGTGGCTCTACAAAGGTTTCTACGGCAAGGTCATAATTCACTGGCATAATATTGACCAATGGTTCTCCATCTTTAAAAGTTTCTCCAATCCCAGCCTTGATCGCTTTATTGATAAAACCATCTTGGGGAGCCGTAACAAAATACATGTCATTACGGATCTGATAATTGGTTCTATCTGATTGTAATTTGCTGACTGCTGCTTCTGTTTCCAATTGTCCTGACTCAGCGCTGAGCTGGTCGCTACGGGCTTTAGACATCTTTTCAGCATATTCCTGTCTGATTCGATTGAGCTCTATCTCGGCATTGATCACTTCATTTTTGGCTTGTAGCAACTTTTGCTCTTGAGAAATCACTTTGGCTTGCGCATTTCTGGCGTTTAGCTTTTTTTCTTCCACTTCGGTAGTCGATTTAAAACCTTCGGCTTCCAAGGTGCTAAAACGTGTCAATCTGGTTTGAGCAATGTCATAGTCTGTTCTTGCCGCTTCTAAATCTATACTGTCGCTTTTGACCTTGAGTCTGGATTGGATCAATTTATTTCTGGCCTGCTCCAACTTTAATTGTTGCTCCTGAGACAATGCAGCAATCTGGCTGCCCAAAGCTTGGACCTTTTGCTCATAAGACTGTACACTGCGGGATTTGGCCTCGATTTGCTGATCTGTCCTAGCCACCAGGTTGGGATCAAAATACTCACTCTTGACCTCGCTGATCCTGAGTACCGTATCTCCTCGCTTTACCTGATCACCTTCACGAACATACCATTGCTCAATTCTACCAGCAATAGGAGATTGAAGCGTTAGCGGTCGCTGCGCTGGGGTAAGGGTGGTTACATTTCCATTGGATATCACGGTTTGGGTCCATGGAAAAAACATCAATACGATACTAAAGATGGCAAAACCTCCTAAAAACCTATTGAAAAGCCTATAATGGCGTCTTTTCATGACGCGACGACCAGCATCAAAGTTCATGATGTCGAGCTGCTCAGAAAGTGTATTTTTAGAAATATTCAACATAATGTTACTGGTCTATAATTATTTTTCCATTTTCCAAGGTAACCAATCGGCCACATCTTTCTTTCCAGGCATCGTTCTGGCTCACTACCACTAGAGACCATCCGTTGACTGGATCGGTAAGAAAATCCATGATGCGCACAGATTCTGATTCATCAAACTGATCCAGCGGATCCTTTAGGATCAACATTTTGGGATACCTGACAATACTACGGGCCAAAACAATCTTTTTACCTACGGTATAGCTCAGCTGTTTACCTTCTGGGAAAATGATGGTTTCCAATCCATTGGGTAATCGCTTGAGGAAATTGTTTAGACCTACCTTTTCAAGTGCCCAGTAAATACGCTCATCATCCACTTCTGGATCGCCAAAGGTGATATTGTCTCTCAATGTTCCTTCAAAGGGTGATTCTTCTGTCAGGGATTGACCCAAATTGGCACGATAGTAATTGAGATCAAGTCCGCGTAGGTCCGAATTGTTGATATAGATATTCCCTCTTGTAGGCTCGATGATTCCCGCAATCAATCGCAGTAGCGTGGCCTTCCCACTACCGTTTGATCCATTGACTAAAATGCTACAGGTTTCTGATATACGTAGGGAAATATTGTCTAGAATGGGTTGGGTACGATTAGGGACTGAAAAGCTGACTTGATCCAATTCCACACTGAAGTTTTCATCACGTTGGAACGGATGCTCTCCAGATTGTGGTTCCAATTCCTTATCAACAACTTGCCCCAATTTTTCAAGCGAGGTCAACATATCATAAAATGCTTCCAAGCCTGAAATTACTTTCTCCACCGCGCCAATAATTATCAAAATGATCAATTCTGCCGCGACAAACTGTCCGATATTCATTTCCTGACTCAATACCAATAAACCACCGATTATTAACAGCCCCCCGGTGATCAATACCTTAAAACTAATCAATTGAATCGCCTGCCTGATCAGGACTTTGAAATGCTGTTCCCTGTAATCTAAATATTCCAGCGTCAGACGGTCATTCTTCTCTGTGGCATGATTGGTTATTCCCGATAACTTAAAGCTAACAAGTGATCTAGCTACTTCTTGTAGCCAGTGTGCCACTTTATACTTGCTCTTGGACTCCAATAAACTGGTCTTTAAACCTTTTTCTGCAGTGTACTTAAAAAATATATAAGCAATAATCAATAGTACGATACCATACACGATAAAAAATGGATGATAAAACGCGAGCAACATCAGGCCTAAGATGATTTGTAATAGAGCCGTTGGATAATCTACCAGCAGTTTGGAAAGACTCTTTTGAATCGTGAGCGTATCAAAGAATCTGTTGGCCAGCTCAGGCGGGTAGGTTGATCTTAACTCGCTCATCTTGATTTTGGGAAATCTAAAGGCAAAATCAAAGGAGGATCTGGTAAAAATCTTTTGCTGGATGTTTTCTGTGATACGTATCTGCATAATCTGAAGGACACCACCAAAAGCAACTCCCAGTGTAACCAATGCGACCAACAGAATCCATGAAGTGCTGATTTGTGCCCCCTGGATCAGATTGATAATGGCCTGGATACCCAACGGAAGAGAAAGCCCAACTACACCAGCAAATATCGCGTAGTAGAAAATCTGTCGGATATCTGATTTATCCAATTCCAACATGCGCATCAATCGTTGCCATGCGGTTAATATGTTTTGGTTCTTATCTTTCATAGGTAAGCAGTAGTTGGTCAATCAGGTTGAGAAAATAAGTCGTGGGTGTCGTGGTAAGATCACAATCCGTAATGGCCGTAAAATGTTCTTTTAAGAAATGCTGGTGCAAGGCTCCTTCAATGATCATACTACTTAAGGAGGCTGGATACAGGTAATCTTTGTTGACTTCGACAATCATATCTCTGATACGCAGCACCAATCGCTTATACACTGCAAAATAGCCTTGTTTATTCTCCAAATCCACCTCTTTGGTCAAGTAGGATTTAGAATATTCGGCTACAACAATTTTATTTAAAACAGATTCATTGATATGGTCAAAACTGGAGTCTTGGGATATCTCGTCTGTAACTATAATGATAGCCTTTTTTAATCTGGCTTCTGGATCCGACAAAGGCAGCGTTCCCAGAACAAGGTGATATTCCAACCAGCTCCAATACCAAGACGTGAGGTAAAGCAATAGTTTGTGTTTATTTTCAAAGTATCGGTAGATCGAACTCTCATTCGAATGAATGGCTTTACCCAACTTTTTAAAGGTAAATTGCTCAAAACCCATCTCATGGATCATCAAAATACTGTGACCTACGATCCGCTTTCCCAGCTCTGTCGTTTCAGGATCCTTAAGAAATAACTTATCGTTAATTTCTACTTTTAAATTCTTGAGTAATGTATCCATAGCGATGGGATGAAGATCAAATATAATAGTATTACTATCATTAAATAAATGTATTAGTATTATTTAACGCATATTTTAGTTTTAAGGGGATATTGTTAAGTTCTTTTAAATGAAAAGAGAAGAAAGTCAAGACAAAATGAGCCCTAGATTTAAGGCTTGTTATGAATAAAGCATTGTAATTTTGTTTTATGCAGGATCAATTAAAGGCCTTACTCTCGGCCGAAGAAAAGGCCGCTGAGCTTTTTAGGGTAATTCAGAGCCGTGGTCTTATTAGACCAGGTTTGACCGAAAAAGAGATCAACACCAGCGTGTTTGATCTCGCCAAAGAATTGTTTGGTATAGAGAAGTATTGGCATAAACGCATTGTCAGAGCTGGAAGCAATACTCTCCATCCTTATGATGTCAATCCGCCTAACCTCACCCTGAAGCAGGATGATATCGTTTTCTTGGATTTTGGACCCATTTTTGACCATTGGGAAGCTGACTTCGGCAGAACATATGTATTGGGAGATGATCCGATTAAAATTAAATTGGCTCATGACAGTGAGCGTTTATGGCATGAAGCCAATCAATATTTCTTGAAAAATCCTACTATTACTGGCGCTCAATTATATGCCTTCTGCACTGAACTTGCCCAAAACAATGGTTGGGAATTTGGCGGTCCGATTGCTGGACATTTGATCGGTTCATTTCCGCATGAGAAATTGGATAAAGAGGACAAGACCAACTATATCCATCCAGAAAATCATATTTCTATGAATCAGCTGGATACCTCGGGCAATCAGCGTTTTTGGATTATTGAAATTCATTTGGTCGATCGTGAGCTGAAGGTGGGCTCCTTTTTTGAGCAATTGGCAGTAAAACATTAGGCAAAAAAAATGCCCAGTTTAACGGGCATCTTAAGTTAATATTCCGAAGAATATAAGGGAAAGCAAAAGCGTTATTCGATCTCGGCCGTAAGTCCAGCTTCCAAAAGAGCGGTGCATCTTGGCTTAAGGTCGTCGTACTCCCCTGATTTCACATTGCATTTACCTTTGTAATGCACAATAAGCATGCATTGCTCTGCCTGAATGGGAGTGTGGTCGCAAGTGGCAACCAACATATCAATGACGTGGTCAAAAGTATTCACCTCATCATTATAGAGTACAATCTTATTTTCTTTTTTTTCCAGGGTTTCCAGATCAAGTTCTGGCAATACCTGTTCCTGTACGTTCATCTTCATGGCTCTAAAAGTAATTTAATTGAATAAAAAAACATAAATACAAGACGTTAAAATTATCCTTTCATCGCCTTGGGCGCCACCCAGTTATCTTTTGTCAGGTGCATCACGTATTCCATACCATGTGCTCTACAGCAATCCATAATTTGCTGTAAATCTTCCGTGTAAAAGCCGCTAAAAAGGATCAAACCGCCACTTTTCAAGCTATTGGCATAAGTTGGAATATCCTGCAACAAAATATTGCGATTGATATTAGCAATGATCATATCATAACTACGACCTTCTAACTGTTCTGCTCCACCGAGTATAACTTCAATCTGATCGACCTTATTGCGTTCAACATTTTCTAAGGCATTTTCATAACACCAAGTATCTATGTCAATGGCATCTACTCTGGTGGCACCACGCATCCTTGCCAATATGGCCAATACACCAGTTCCGCTACCCATGTCCAATACTTCTAAACCACTCAGGTCTTCCTTAAGTAGGTGTTGGATCATCATGTGTGTGGTCTGGTGATGACCGGTACCAAAGCTCATTTTAGGCTCAATAACGATATCATATTCTACCTCTTTCGCTTGATGGAAAGGTGCACGTACCTGACAGCGGTCGTCCACGGTGATAGGGTCAAAATTCTTTTCCCATTCGGCATTCCAATTGGTGGCTGGTACATCCGCTTTCGCGAAAGCGACATCACACCAACCATTGTGCATTAACTCCACCTGATCCAGCAAGTTCTTATGATCCTTAGATTGCAAAATGTAGGCTTTGCAACCTTGATCAGTTTCCATAAAGCTCTCAAATCCAACCTCTCCCAGTTGAGCCATAAGCACATCATTCCAGGGGTCTTTGGGTGTCAATTCAAACGTGTACTCAACGTATTTTAAATCCGTACTATGGGTTTGCATATCTGTAATGTCCGGTTATTTGGTAAGAAAATAAAACATCCTCCATCACCTGTCCAGCTCCAATATTATGGACCATGAGGTAGTTTTCTGACTGCGAAGAACGTGTGTGAGAAACGATACCTATATGAGTAAGACCGTTGGACAGCACCCAACTCACTACATCTCCAGGTTGATAATCAGACGCCGACTGACTTGGTGCCAACGAAGTTCCTTTCCGCTCAAAAAAACGTCTCAGGTTGGGAACTCTCCTGTGGTCAATATTGGTATCGGTTTGACGCAGGCCCCATAGCTGAGGATAAGCAGAAAAATGTTGTTTCATGTCTTGGTGCACTAGTTTTTGTAGATCAACGCCCATAGTTCTATAGGCGCGTATCACCACATCCGTACAAACGCCAAAAGGTTTTGGTACATCTCCGTTGGGATAGGGTATATTGAAATAAGCGCCGTTGTACACCACATGAACCTCGGTCAATGACTCGGCAGCACGGGCAAGTTTTGAACCAAAATCCGTTTGGCCAAACCCCAATGCCGGTAAAGCCAGGCATATTAGAACAAGAAACTGTTTAAAAGGCATCTGCAATTTGTAGAAAAGACTGGGCGTCCAATGAGGCTCCCCCTACTAAACCACCGTCCACATCGGGTTGAGTGAAAATCTCAGCCGCATTGGCAGGTTTAACACTTCCTCCATACAGAATGCTGGTATGTTGTGCGACCTCATCTCCAAATTGGGACCTTAAGGCTGCTCTGATTTCTGCGTGCATATCCTGTGCTTGTTCTGGACTTGCAGTTTCTCCAGTCCCAATAGCCCAAACGGGTTCATAGGCGATCACTACTTGCTCCATTTCATCTTTATTCAAGTTAAACAAAGCTTTTTTGATCTGTTCAGTTACTGTAGCCACGTGCTCGCCTGACTTCCGTTGTTCCAGGTGCTCACCACAACAAAAGATGACTCTCAATCCGTTATCCAGCGCCGCCTTGGTTTTGCTAGCCAGCAATTCATCGGTCTCTCCATAGGTATCCCGGCGTTCGGAATGGCCTATAATCACTGTTTTGATACCGACGCTTTGCAACATGGGGATCGAGACTTCGCCCGTATAAGCTCCTTTTTCAGCTTCACACACATTTTGGGCCACCACTTCGATGGGAGTTTCCAACGTGTCATTAAAAGCCTGATATAGGAAAGGAAAAGATGGCGCAATCATTAATTCGCAATTAAATTCTTTTACCAAACCGGTCTTGAGTTCGCTGATCAATTGTTGGGTTTGTGACAGGTCACAATTCATCTTCCAGTTTCCAGCGACGATATTTTTTCTCATCATTCAATTTTTTTAGGTTGATATCTTAGTAGGCGCTGCAAAGATAAATTTTAAAAATGACCTTTGTCCTTTCAACGGTGAAAGAGTTTAATGCCGGTTATCACACAGGATAGGAACATTGGGTTCTCTGCGGTCCAAGACTTTTACAGCGGGACATCCAAAACTATAACTTATCAAACCGAAGAGAATTGGTCCTTTTTCCTTAAATAATCGGCCTGTAAACTGATTAGAACTAATCTGTGATACTTTCTCTGTGTTCAAAGCGATCAGATAGGCGCTCTCTGACTCTCTTTGGTATTCTACATGTAGCAGTTTACCGTCTTGCTCAAATGCCAAAATCAACCGGCCAGCAAAGCTCTCCTTCAATTGGAACTCTTGGACATAACAAATATATTCCCCTGCCTCATGTTTCCATAAATTCGCTTGATCGAGCGACCTTAGACCTGGAAACCAATTATTTTCTGATAGCCAATTATTTATTTTTTGAATATCCGTGCTTGACGAAGTCATTTCCCAAACCATTGGTTGCAGTCCTTTTTCCACAAACGGATTTTTGGAAGCAATGGCTACCAGGTTTTCGCCTATCTGATAATGTTTACCCAGATCAAATCCGAATTGATAATCATACTCCTCAAATGGTCCGTCTCCACTGGTGTAAATACTTAGACAGGCAATCATAGGAAATTCGGTAAGTGGATGTTGGCTCACCTGACCTGTTTGAAGCTCGTAAATAAATATGTTGTGTTGATCGCTAAATCCGCTGCGTTGTAAAAATTCCTTACGCTGACTTTGATGAAGTATGATCGTGTCATTGCTCATTTGTTCTTCGGATAGCAAGGGGTCAAACAACTGATCATAGTTGTTTCGCGCTTCAAAGTAAGGTGCTTCAGAAATATTTAAGAAAGCGGTGCGATATTCACCTTGACTGGAAACATAGGGAGCGGACAGGTAATAAAGAGCAAGGTCTGAAGGCACAGGATTTTCTTGAAGAAAGGCGTCAAAAACATAGACGATTTCGGTTCCGATTTCAACACCTACCCAATTTCCTACCAAGAATTGATTCCCATCTTTAATGGTATCAGGCAAAACATTTTGGCGCACAATTTTAAGCTGCCTGTTCAGATCAAATTTGCCTAATATTTTACCCTGAGGAGCTACTCGATAGTTTAATCCAGATCTGGCAGAAACATAGCGGTAAGTGGTTTCTTGATCTGCGACTGATATTTCATTAGCCACTCCATCATCATATCGCTCTACAATAGATGTTTGATCAGTATCAGCAAGATACGAATCACACCTGATCACCTTAAAAGCGCTGATCAAGGTTAGCAAAAGCCCCATCGATAAGATCAAAAGCTTGTTCATACAACTCAGTATTTGTGCACTACCATTTAAGGTTGATAGCTATTGGTGATACCCTTAATTGACCAGCCTCACCCTGGGGTCCAACCAGGAATAGATCAAGTCAACCATAATATTGATCAAGATAAATAAGAATGCAATAACCAACACGGCTCCAGTAATAACAGGTAGATCCTGGGTGTTAAGTGCTTCAACAATTTCTTTGCCCATACCGTTCCAGTTAAAAATATATTCCACAAAAACAGCTCCAGCCAGCAGACTGGCAAACCAACCACTCACGGCCGTGATCACTGGATTAAGGGCGTTCTTAAAAGCATGACGCCTGATCACCTGCATGGTGGTTAAACCCTTGGCATAAGCGGTGGTGATATATTCTTGTCCCATGACTTCCAACAGACTATTTCTCATCAATTGACTAATTACTGCCAGTGGTCTGATGCCCAATACCAAAGCAGGTAAAATGAGGTTACGCCATTGAATGCGCATCTGTTCACCGTAGTCATCCAGCTCGTATAAACTACCACTCATGCGCAGTCCAGTCCAATCATGCCAAAGATACCCAAACAGATAAGCAAAAATAATAGCGCTAAAAAAACTGGGGACACTCATTCCAAGTGTACTGGTCACCTGGATCATTTTATCCAACCATCCATCCTTGTGTTGGGCTGAGACCACTCCCAATAAACACCCTAAAAGCAAAGCCAAACTGATGGCTGCCACCGCCAATAACATAGTATTAGGGAGTGTTTCCCTGATAATTTCGCTGACCGGTTTACCAGTTCGCTGAAAAGACTCTCTGAGGTAAGGGACTTTAAATAATAAATCTAGTTCATCACCCTCCCAAATCGTCCAGCCTTGATAACGACCATCATTATGGGTAAAATCGGCTGAATCAGTGCTATGAAAAGATAGCGGAGATAAATCGTTAAGAAAATAGACATATTGCTGCGAGATAGGTTGGTCCAAGCCATATTTTGCTTTAACCGCAGCAATTTGTTCTGGGCGTTCATTTTGTCCCAACATCATTTGGGCGGGATCACCAGGTAATAAATAGAAAAGAAAGAAGATCACTGTGACTACTCCGTAGAGTGTCAACACGGCATAACCTAATTTCTTCAATAGATAGGAAATCATAAGTTGAGATCCTCAAAATCGTTCCAATGTGCTTTGCCAGTAACCACTCCTCTTTTAAGCGTCATTACCGCTGGTGTTGACCTGACGGCCGTTTTGAGTTGTGTGCCATCGGTGGTATAAAACGGAATGTTGATACCATAGGTTTTCTTCATTGGTGCCAATTGTTCCTCACTATTGGCGCTCAAACCGATCACTTCATAGCCCACCTTTTTTGCTCTGGCGGTAAAGTCGGCTATTTTCTCTAGGCCATCATCCTCAGCTTTTGTCATGTCATAAATCAGGATCAGAGCCAACTTTTCCTTATCCAACATTTCCTGTGTGTAATCAGCGCCTTCTCTTTCGATAGCAAAATCGTGAATAGCTGGCAATTCCGCTTCTTGAATGATACGGGTTTGAACTTTATCGTATTTGGGATAGCCTTCTGGTTGCTGCCCATCGGTTGTAACGATTTCTTCTTCACCATCGATCGTGTAATACCAATCATAAGCATATACCTCTTGCTGATCCGGATCTTCTTTCATGGCCTCTTCAATATCTGTCCCAATATTATAAGCTCTGAAATCAAGAATAGGCAAATGCATTAGGACGTAATAGGCAATGGTAAAACAGATCAAGGTAGACACCAGGATTAAGATAGAAGATGTCGCTTTCGCGAAAGCGGGCTTGATGTATTGTTGGTTAAAGAAAACCAACAGGATCATGAGCGATAACAGAACATCCTTGGCAAAAGATTCATAGGGCGTAAGCGGGATAGCATCCCCAAAACAGCCACAGTCTGTGACTTTATTGAAATAGGCACTGTAGAAAGTAAGGAAGGTAAAGAAAACAATCATGAGGAGGAGCGACCAAAGTGTAAACTTCTTTTGGAAGCCAATCAGTAGCATGATCCCTAAAATCACCTCAAAAATGACCAAAAATATAGCCATAGGCAATGCTATGGGTTGAAGGAACTCCAGTCCCAATACCGCAGCACTAAAATATTCATCCAATTTATAAGAAAAACCGAGTGGGTCATTTAGCTTAACCAACCCACTGAATATAAATAAAATACCAACGAACCACCTGCAAATTGTTATGAGTACTTTCATGTCTTTTCTTTGATGCCCAAATATAGGGGAAACGCAAGAGAAGCAGAAAATGGGAATGAGAGATAAAAGCTATGCATCAAAAATCTTTAATTCAGAATTATGACCGCAGATTTTGTTTCAGCTATTTAAGTGGTTTTCTGAAATAAAAAAGCCCTGCTGAACAACAAGGCTTTTCCTTTAATTATGTGGACGTCCTTATTTAACGGCCATAAGCTCTACGTCAAAAATAAGTGTGGCATTAGGCGGAATCACACCACCGGCACCTGCAGAACCGTAAGCGATATGTGGAGGGATGACCAGGCGAGCCTTGTCTCCTACCTTCAACAATTGGATACCTTCATCCCAACCTGAGATGACTTGCCCAGCTCCCAACATAAAATCGATGGGTTGGTTACGGCTGTAACTGGAGTCAAAAACTTTACCGCTAGGCAACATTCCTTTATAGTGAACGCTGACCATTTTGCCTTTTTCTGCTGGCGTACCGCTTCCTTGATTGATGATTTTGTAGCGCAATCCACTGTCTGTTTTATCAAATCCCGCAGCGATTTCATCCAGGGCTTGTTCTGCCTGTTGCTTGGCTTTTGCCTCACGTTCTTTGGCAGCACCTTCAAATTGTCTGAACGATTCAACCGCGTTAAATTCTTTGGCAGCTGAACCCTCGCGGATGATTTCTACAGTATTGATCTGGTCACCTTGGGCGATGGCATCTACCACATCTTGTCCTTTGACGACTTTACCAAAAACTGTGTGCTTGTCATCCAACCAGGCAGTTTCTACATGCGTAATAAAGAATTGGGATCCATTGGTAGCTGGTCCGGCATTGGCCATACTCAATACACCAGGTCCATCATGACGCAACTCAGGATGAAATTCGTCGTCAAACTTATATCCTGGTCCGCCGGCACCTGTTCCTTGAGGATCACCCCCCTGAATCATAAAATCAGGAATTACCCGGTGAAATTTCAAACCGTCATAATAAGGAGTTCCTTGTGGTTTGGCATCGTTTTCCAAATTTCCTTCGGCCAGGGCAACAAAGTTCCCAACCGTTCCTGGGGTTTTATCGTGATGTAATTGCACCAGAATCTCCCCTTTACTCGTATCAAATTTTGCGTATAAACCGTCTTGCATCGTTGTAAATTTATAACTGCAAAGATAATTCATTAGCCACAGCCGTATGTGCCAAAAGCTGTCAAAAAGATTTCCTATTATTGTGGTTCAACCTTAATACCAACCCAATGACCAGAGCAGAACAACTCGCCTTTTGTAACCAATGCTGCAACAGAAAAATGGATCTCCAACAAGGGATGATTTGTAATCTAACGGATCAAAAAGCCACGTTTAACAACACATGTACAGATTTTATTCAAGATGAGGACAAAAGATTAAGTGCCTCGCATAGGGTTCAAACAGACATCACCATTGACGATTTGAGCCCAAAATTACTTGAAAAATTCCAACAGGAGCAAAACCTACCCGTTGCGGTTATTTTTGGATTTGTCGCTGGTATTCTTGGTGCCGTTCTATGGGCCATGATTACTGTTGCTACCGGATGGCAAATTGGATATATGGCCATAGCGATAGGATTTATGGTAGGTCATGCTGTGCGAATAGGCGGTAAAGGTATTGCACCTACCTTTGGTTTTATCGGTGCTGGCATAGCTGTATTGAGTTGCTTTATAGGAAACTTTTTCAGTGTCATTGCCCAAATTGCCGATTACTCCTCTCTGGGCTATTTTGAAACGCTCTACATGTTTGATTATGGCCAATTTTTTCCTGTCATGGCAGAGACTTTCGGAATTATAGACTTGCTGTTTTACGGTTTTGCGGCCTTTGAAGGATGGAAGTTTGCTTTCAGACAAGTTTCTCAGGAAGACCTTCAATAATCTTTTCCCTGCATTGTAGTATAAAAAAACCCTCCATTCAGCAAGGCTGAACGGAGGGTTAGAGTTTTGCTTACGCAACTATTTGATCTACTTTATTTTTCGTTTAAAGTATACGCCATTATCCCAATCTTGACGATCATCAAATTGCTGATCATTGTGGAAATGTCCAAAATCATGGTCATTACAATCGTGTCCGTGACCATAAAAATCACGTACCAACACATGTCCACGGGCAGCTGTAATCTGACCTCTTCTATTGTATAACACTTTGAGTCCGCCGACTCCAGACAATACACCTCGTCGATAATTAACTTTCAATCTTCCGATTTTAGCAACATTACCTCTACCATTATAAAAGATCCGAGTCGGTCCGATTTTAACAACCTGACCTATATGGTTATAACGCACCAGGCCGTTTTGTCGATTACGAATATTACTTCTGTTCACATGATATCGTCGATTGACACTACTGCGTTGATTGTTCCATCGATGATTGGGTAATTCAAAATCTACCCTACCATCTGGAAAAATAGCATAATCCACATTATTGTAGGTGAAAAGTACGGGTTGTACATTTCGATACCTGTGGTTTCTTGGTGGGAAATCATTTGTTTCATTCAGGTGATTTTCTGCGGCCTGAGCTGTAGTCATGGTCATCAATCCTACAGCGATAAATAGTAACATTTTTTTCATGATTCCGTTGTTTAAATAGCGCCTACTCGATTATAGGTTTTCGGCTTCCCCTTATTGAATGACTTTCAATAGCCGTGCCATTTACTACAACGTTTTCGTAAAATATAGGTAAGTCATTTAAAATGAGATAAATAAAATTTTTATTCTCGGATTCAACACTGATCAGAAGCCAAGAAAAGTAGCTTGTTATTGTTGACCAATTCAAGGTTCAATCATGATCGCTCTACAAGCGAACACTAGCTGGTTGTTTGAGAATGACAAAGATAAAGTTGCGTTAAAGTGATTTTTAAAATTTTAAACCAATCAGCATTAGGGTAATTTAGAATTCTTATTAAAAATCGTTCATTTTGAAAACAACTCACCTTTTACCCTTAGCGCTTCTCCTGGTTTTCAGTTTCAGTTGCAAAGATTCAAATCCATCATCGTCAACCGATTCATCAACAGCAGGATCTGATCAGAAAACTGTAGATTTTTCAAGAGAACAGCAATTGCTGCTTCAAGGGACCTGGAAACGACAAAGCTATCCGCATGGTACCATTGAGGTGATGAATGACCAAATAAAATTTAATGTTGGAGAGGGACTCGCAGAACCACCAGTCTTTCAAAAATATCAAATCAAAAAAAATTGTGGAACAAATACCTCAATAACTGAGGACCAATACGACTTTGTTCTCAACACCAGTGATGCTGATTGCAACTTTATTAAATGGACAGAAAAAGGTTTTGACATGTATTTGGATGGTGGTGCTTCTAAGGTAAGATACCACAAGCTAGAGGAAAATAATGCGAGTCAAAGCGATCCAATGGATGACTTATCTGACAATAATCCTGGTATTCAACAGATCAAAAGTGACTACCAAGCGATTAGACAAAAAATAGACAACAATGCATTAACTAAAAATAAGGAGTCTTTTACTTGTACTAAAAAAGATGGTAATGGCTACCTCACCACTTATCGTGATGGTGAGCAAATTGTTCTATTAGAATACCAGGAAGGCATAGGTCACACCTACACAACCAAAAGAATTTACCTCAAGGACCAACAGGCCTTTTTTGTGTTTGAAACAACAGAGACCTGGTCATCAAGCGGTCAAAAAGAGGATGGTACCATTATAACGAATTCCGAAATAACGGAGCAGCGCTACTATCTTGAGGATGGAAAAATATTGAAAAAACTGATCAAGTCTTACAATAAAGATTCAGCAGACAGCGACTTTTCTAGTGATCAGATACCCAATGAAGTTGTTGAAAACGCCGCCGATACCACTTATCCCGAAATGAAGGAGATTGAACAATTGCTAGAAGGGAATATTCCTTGTATCTAATCTAAAAAAAATCCCGTCGCAACATGGCCGACGGGATTTTTATTTTGCTGATCTATAGATTAGTCTCTTGTCAGTTTCTTGTATCTTATACGCTTAGGAGTAACATCTCCCAATCGCTTTTTCTTGTTTTCTTCATACTCCGTAAAACTTCCCTCGAAGGAATAGACTTGAGAATCACCTTCAAAGGCTATAATATGGGTACAAACCCTATCCAGGAACCATCGGTCGTGAGAAATGATTACGGCACATCCAGCAAAGTTTTCCAAACCTTCTTCCAAGGCTCTTAGGGTATTTACATCCAGATCATTTGTAGGTTCATCCAGCAATAATACGTTTCCTTCTTCCTTTAATGTCATGGCCAGGTGAAGTCGGTTGCGTTCACCACCAGAAAGGGTAGACACTTTCTTATTTTGTTCAGAACCAGAGAAATTAAAGCGGCTCAAATAAGCACGCGAATTCACCATTTTCCCACCCATCATGATCATGTCCTGACCATCAGCAAAGTTCTCCCAAATAGATTTCTCAGGATCGATATCGGAATGAGATTGATCTACATAGGCCAGTTTCACGGTATCTCCGACATGGAAGCTGCCTTTGTCTGGCTCAACCTCTCCCATGATCATTTTAAAAATAGTGGTTTTACCCGCGCCATTAGGACCAATAATACCTACAATACCGTTTTGTGGTAAAACAAAATTCAGATCTTCATAAAGCAGTTTGTCGCCAAATGCCTTACTCACACCTTGGGCTTCAATAACGTTAGTACCTAACCTCGGACCATTGGGAATATAGATTTCCAATTTTTCTTCCTTGGCTTTTTGGTCCTCGTTCAGTAGCTTGTCGTAATTATTCAAACGTGCCTTTTGTTTAGTTTGCCGGCCTTTGGCTCCCTGTCTTACCCAATCTAACTCTCGCTGAAGGGTCTTTTGGCGTTTGGATTCAGTTTTTTCTTCCTTTTTCAGTCGCTCACCTTTTTGTTCCAGCCAGCTCGAGTAATTCCCTTTCCAAGGAATCCCCTCACCGCGATCCAATTCTAAGATCCAGCCAGCCACATTATCCAAAAAGTAACGGTCGTGGGTCACCGCAATCACAGTTCCTTTATATTGGGCCAAGTGTTGCTCCAACCACAGAACAGATTCGGCATCCAGGTGGTTGGTAGGTTCATCCAACAGAAGTATCTCAGGTTGCTGCAATAGCAATCTACACAAGGCTACCCGACGTCGTTCTCCACCAGATAGATTTACAATCTGAGCGTCTCCAGGTGGCGTGCGCAGCGCGTCCATGGCGATTTCCAGTTTGGTGTCCAGTTCCCAAGCGTTGAGTGCGTCGATTTTATCCTGCAACTCGGCCTGGCGATTCATTAATTTCTCCATTTTATCGGCATCCTCATAGTTTTCAGGAAGCCCAAAAAGATCATTGATTTTGTTGTACTCATCAAGTACTTGAACGGTTTCTGCCACTCCTTCTCTCACGATTTCCATCACGGTTTTGGAATCGTCCAGTTCTGGTTCCTGTTCTAAGTAACCGACCTGATATCCAGGTAGAAAATGTATATCTCCCTGATAATTTTTTTCCTTACCGGCGATAATTCGCAAGAGGGTAGATTTACCAGAACCATTGAGTCCCAGGATACCAATTTTGGCACCGTAGAAAAAGCTCAGGTGAATATTTTTTAGCACTTGTTTTCCAGTGCTTTGATAGGTCTTTGATAGACCAGACATGGAAAAAATGACTTGTTTATCGTCGCTCATAGGATGCTTTTTTTTCTTTTAGAATCTTGTATAATTTTTCCAGGGATTGATCCGCATAACGCTTTCTCGAAAGCTTTACTTCCTCTTGTCCCTTTACTTTTAAATATAATCCCTTTTCAGATAAATCCAGTTGCTTTAGCTCGTTAAAGAGAAAGCCAAAAGTTTTTCTTCCCAAAAGGCTGATGGTAATGGATTTATGGCTGTAAGATACCGAGTTACGGGTGGTGAAACTGTCAAATCCGTTCTTGTAGAATAAGAATATGGATAGGAGTGCAGCAAGCGAGCTGTACAAAGTAAGGTCGAGAAAAAATAGGACTACAGCGGCAACTAGGCTGGTCAATGCCAGTCCCAACACCCACTGAAAAGAGGGTGAACCCATATCCTTAAAATGGATACTTTCTTTCATTTATACCCGTCCCTTCAAGGCGTTGAATACCCAAGCGATTGCAAAAAAACCAACACCTACTGAGGCAAACCCATAACCAGCAACTTCCTGATATTTAAATGCGCCCAAGGCAATCAATCCTACGCCAACAATAATCATGATCAAAGTCGCCCAACCCAATACTCCATTTTTATTCAATGCCATAGTTCAATATTTGATCTGCAAATATAAAACCTTATTTACACGAAATTTCTTTCAAGGCAAGGAATGCAAGTTACAGCTAACATAAATGTTGAATATCTTTTCCTGAGGCCACAAATCGATAATTTAGCCCACATCGAACGGTTGATCACCCGAAAAATGAAGTCGAATTGAACCTGAGCGTGCTTGTCGATCACCAGCTCCCGCCGGCTCCACCACCACCAAAGCTACCTCCACCAAAGCCACCTGAGAAACCTCCTCCTGAGAAACCACCCCCAGAGGAATTACTATATCCGCCACGCCCCATATTACTCAGAATAATTACATCCAACAGAGATCCACCACCAGTGCCTCCACCTTTACCTCTATTTTTAATATTGAGAAAAATAATGAATAAGAAGAAAGCAAAGGCAAACAATGTGATATAGGGAAAAGGTTGTTGACGACCAGAACCATCAAATTCTCCGTTTAAGGCTTGAAAAATGGCATCTGCAGTCTGGTCTAAACCTTGATAATATGCCTGCTTCTTAAAATTGGGAATCAAAATACGATTGACCATGCGTTCTGCATCGCGATCTGATATGATAGGTTCAATACCTCTTCCTAAATTGATGTCCACCTTACGGTCCTGCACCGCCATGATCAGAATAATACCATTGTCTTCTTTTTCCTGACCGATGCCCCACTGTTCTCCCCAGCGGGCACCTAATAAATCTAATTCCTCTCCATTGGAAGAATTGATGATGACATAAACAATCTGGGTCGAAGTGGAGTCAGCATAGCGCTGTAATTTATTGCTCAATACTTTGCGCTGAGTATCGGAGAATAAATTGGCGTAATCATACACTGCTTTCTGATTGTTGACCGAAGGCTTTTTTGGAATTTGGAATTGCGCCCAAGCCAATTGAGCACCCAGCAGTAGAAATAAAGAAAGAATCAGGGATTTATACATCAGCCGACAGAGATTTCGTTGGGCAATTCATTGATATCGTTCACGTCCCAGGGAAAATACTGCGCCAATTCTCGACCTACCAGATCAATTCCGTCAATGAGTCCCTGTTGAAATGCGCTTTCGCGAAAGCGAACCGCCATCACGTCCCTGACCGAATTCCAAAATTCAACCCCCACCTTTTTGTGGATACCTTTATCGCCGATGACGGCAAATTGATGATCAGCTACTGCAACATAGAAAAGAATACCGTTTTCTTCTTTGGTATTGTCCATTTTAATTAAATGGAAGAGCACTTGGGCCCTCTGCATTACGTCCTTACAATGGTGTTCCAGGTGCACGCGAACTTCACCACTGGTTTTCAGTTCAGCTCTTCTGCGGCGCTCAAAAATCCTCTACTTTGCTGGCCATCTTAGTTTTCGAAAAGGTCCCCTACATCCGGTGCTTGGTCTGCGCCTTCATCAGCTTCATAATAAGCTGCTTTTTCAAAACCAAAAGCTGGGGCGAGAAAGACACCAGGAAATTTTCCGATTTTAGCGTTGTAGACCTCTACAGTCTCATTGTATCTGTTGCGTTCAGTATTGATACGTTCCTCTGTGCGCTCCAGCTCATTGATCAACTCTTTGAGTTGCTCGTTGGACTTGAGCTCAGGATAGTTCTCATAGGTAGCCAATAACCTATCCAGCCCAAAGTTTACGGCGCTTTGTGCTTTTGAATAAGCGGCAATGTTTTCAGCCGTCAGATTGGAGGCATCCACGTTGATCGAAGTCGCTTTAGATCGTGCCTCAATCATGCCGATCAAGGTTTCTTGCTCAAACTCGGCATATTTTTTTGCGGTGGAAACAATGTTTGGAATCAAATTATTGCGAAGTTGATAGCTGTTTTCAACATTGGCCCATCGCCCTTGTACACCTTCGTTCAAACTGATGGTATTATTGTACCAGAGTACCCCCATCAATAATAGCACTAGAGAAATTCCACCCAGAATAATACCTATAATGCTTCCTTTAGATAAATTACTCATTCGTTACGAATTTAATATTAGATTGGTCTATATATCATTTCTAAAGCTACAAGAATTGATATGTTTACAATAACCCTTGTTGTAACCTTATAAAATAATCAGGAGCTTTAAGTAATCGACTGCCATACCAACTGAACATTTCGCCATCTACGATTTTAAATTCGGGTACTAGATTGGGTTGAACAGGATGTTGGGAAGGTGCTTTGAGGAAAGCTTCTCTGAGTTCGCCAGCATCAGATTCGGTAAATGGATAAGGCTCAGAAGACAGCAGCACTACTTCTGGCTGAAGAGCGATGATATCCTCAATTTGCAAGCTGGGATAACGGCTTAACTTTGAGGTTAGGTTTTCAAATCCTGCTTTTTGAAGCATATCGTTGATAAAAGTGCTTTGACCAATCGACATATAAGGATCTTTCCAAATCAAATAGACTGCTTTTTTGGGCCTATCAAATACGGGCATTCTATTAAACGCACTGCGTATTTTCCTAGCCACAGATTTGGCTTTGAAACTAGATCCTGTGAGTGTCCCCAAGTCCTTTATCATATCCAATGCCTGCTCCAGATCGTCAATATCGGATACATAGGTAGGGGCTATCTGATCACAAAATGAGACAGTTTCTGCCGTATTTTCCTCTTTGTTGGCTATAATAAGGTCTGGTTGTAGATCGAGTATACGTGAATTCACCGTTTTCTTTGTTCCCCCCACTACCGTTATTTCCTCCGTCAGGTTGTTGGGATGTACACAATATCTGGTAATTCCCACCAAACGGTCGCGGAGTCCTAGATCGATCAGCAATTCTGTTTGAGAAGGAACGAGAGAAATGATGCGCTGGGGCATCTTGTCAAGGGCTATGATACGGCCCATTTGGTCGGGAATCTTACAGAACATTAATCTAAAGCATTTTTTGTAACCCACAGTTTGTAACCGAAGATTGCCATTTGAAGCTTATTGGCTTTGGCCAAATCCAGTTGTTGTTTCGTAAAACTCGGCAACAAGGCTTTATTAATTTTGGACAAGGTTTTGAAAAAACTCTTTTTCATACCACAAAGGTATGTTTTTGCCTGCGGTTTGGGTATTAATAAAAAGCAAAACCCAAGTTCTTTCGAACCTGGGTTGTTGGGCAATTCAAATATGGAGCTTTTATTTGTTGGGCACCATAGTGATCAGTGGAGCCTCGCTATCTTTGGGATATATAATACGTATAGAAGCGATTCCTTTTTCAGTGACATAAGTATGTTCAACGCCGTCGATTTCAATTTTCAGTTTGCGCAATATGTCTCCGCTCATGCGATGGGTTTTGATTTCCATCTTGTGACCTTTGGCCTGCATTTTTTCGGCTAGGCGTTGAAGCCCTGCTTTGGTCATGTTATTGGTCATAAAGGATTTTTCCATATCCGAGACCGGGTAGCCGTTTTTAATTCGGTAAAAAGATTCTGCTAAAAATCGATGGCTATTTTTTATGCTATCAGCAGTCACTGCACTTAATTCGACATATGCTTTTTGTCTGGCACGATTGACTTCGTTGCGCTGATCCATTTGCTGGTGTTTTAGTCTTGTCAAAGAATCCTTACGCAAAACAAGTACTTCATGTCTTGCTTCCATCGCCTTACGGCGTTCCTTCATCATTCCTTCCCTTTCTTTCTGGCTGATCTTTCCTAAAATCTTGATCTCGGCATCCGGATGGGTTTCAATCAGGATAACGCCATTGGCTCCTTCAGGTCCATACATCTTGATTTCCTTAGCGTCTTTCAAAACCGACACACTTTTAATATGCTGGGGAGATACGGACTGTACGGATTCAGAATCCATGGGCTCACCATTCAGTATAAACAAAGGAGAATGGGTGGTAGAAAGAGTCCTTTGTTTAACAATTGGCAAGCTAAGTATTGTTAGGCTATCTTTTTCTGTATCCTTGAATCTGATCATCATTTGAGAGCGGCTTAAGGAGTCTAGAAGCTTGGTAGGAAATCTGGACACCAATGCTTGTAAGCTGTCACCCGCATATCTAGTTTCCATTTCTCTAGCCATAGCTATCACACTATCCAAATCCATGTTGATATCACCAGAGATATGAAATCCAGGAAACTTAGGTGCAGGTGTTGAAATCACATAGGCTTCATTACCTAGTCGTTCTCCACATTTTCCCATTGTCCAGCTTTTGGCGCTATCAGATATAATGCCCTTTACACAAATGTCAGGAATACCTTTTTCCCTACTATAGGATTGGGAACCTCTATAGCCACGATTATCATCAAGGGTCAATTTAATGCGTACAATACGGCCATCTACAATTTTGAGTCGGCCATAATTAAAGTCCACATCGTATTTATCTTTTAGAAACTCCTTTTTTTCCTTAAGATATTGCTCATTGTCTTCGGCGTCAATACTGAAGGTAATTGTTTGGGTAGTCGCTAAATTTAAAGTTCGCAGGTTATTTTGGTCATACGGCAGAGGTGATTGAGCCTGGGTAGGTTTTCTGCTGGTATGATCCGGCAAATTCTGAGACTGATCTGAATCCTGGACAAACTCTGGAACACTGGTTGGTGTTGGAGTTGGATAGGTGCTATTTGTTTTCGCGGCAGCGATATATTCGATCTCCTCCACGACATTAAAACTATAGAGAAAAATGACGATGACGGGTAGAATAAGCGCATACTTATAGGCATTCCATCGGGCAGAGGCCTCTTGTTGCAACATCATAATACGCTTTTTAATAAACGGCGTAAAAAAATTGTTGGCCAGAGCTGGCTGCATATGTCCGGCTGCTGCACTGAGCAAGGTGCGCTCATAGCTCATCCCTTGATTATTCTCTCGTTTTGCCTTGGCATCGGCAAGAAACTCCAGATTCTCCCCTATCTGTCGTTTTAATATCCATGCCAGCGGATTTACCCAAAACAAGGCTCGGTAGAGGTGGGCTAGCAAAAGATCAATAGAATGCCATTGTCTAGCATGTGCTTTCTCATGATCCAGAATGGCATCACTTCCTGGGGTTCCCAAATCTGACTCATGGAAACAGATAAAGTTGAAAAAACTGAAAGGAGCCAGCTTTCGCGAAAGCGAGACCAAAATAAATTGACCGTCTTTCTCCTTTTTTCCAGCCCGTAAAATCTTGATTAGCGAACTAAGTTCGACTACAATTTTGCCCAAAAAGAAAATGCTAACTGCCAGGTAAAAATATAGACCCAATTCCCAAAAGTCAATGCTTGGTTCTGGCATGGGCTGTTCCAACACTCCCGCCATAGGCGTGATCCATTGCCCTGGAATGTTAAGGGTCTCAGGTTGCTCTACATATACGGTCTGCGTGATCTCAATCAATGGAAAAAAGATCGAGGCCAATAAACCAAACAGAAGAAATAATCGGTTGGCTTTAAAGAAGGTCAGTTTGCGCAACAACAATTGGTAAACAAGTACAAAGATGCTGAGTACGCCGGCGCTTTTGAGTAAGTATTCCAATAGTTCCATCTTATTTTTCTTTTGATTCGATCATTTCCAATATTTCTCTGAGTTCAGAGGCACTAATTTTTTCTTCCTTGGCAAAAAATGATACCATGTTTTTATAGGAGTTATTGAAATAACTGGTCATGGCATTATTGACAAATTTGTTCCTGTAGGCTTCTTTGTCAATCAAAGGGAAGTATCGGTGAGTTTTTCCAAAAGCCTCATAACCAACATATTTTTTATCCTCCAGTTTACGTACAATGGTAGATACCGTATTATAGTGGTTTTTTCCTTCCAACTCTGGAACAATCTCTTTAACAAAGGCATTCTCGAGCTTCCAGAGTGCCATCATCACTTCTTCTTCTTTTTGGGTGAGTTTTTCCATAATATTTATAACAATTTATTTTACAATAGTTTAAAAAATCTGCCTTTGCATTTTTACCTGTTGGATATCCATCGTGCCGGCTTGTGGATTCAAACTTATAACTATTTTTTTAGTTTACCAACTATTATTATAGTTTTTAAACTAAAAAAATAGTTTAATCTGCCCTATTTCCTCTATTGATCGTATCTCCCAACTTCAGATTCAGTTAACGTGTACTAACATTCATATGTGAACAACAACAATTGCTTTATTTTTGTCAGCAAATCATCACCAGTGCGCATCGACATCATTACTTTATTACCTGAATTGATCAAAAGTCCTTTTGAAGCCTCCATTTTAAAGCGCGGCATTGAAAAAGGCCTGGTGGAGGTGCATATGCATGATTTGCGCAAATACGGCCTGAACAGATATAACCAAGTGGATGATTACCAATACGGCGGTGGAGCAGGCATGGTCATGATGATTGAACCGCTGGACAAATTGATTCATGAGCTCAAGGCGGAAAGGGAGTATGAAGAAGTCATTTATATGACACCAGATGGTGAAACCTTGCACCAAGGCATGGCCAATCACCTGTCCACCAAAAAAAATCTACTGATTATCTGCGGACATTATAAAGGTGTGGACCAAAGAGTGCGTGATTTATATGTCACCAAAGAAATTTCCATCGGCGATTATGTCTTGTCCGGCGGGGAATTGGGCGCTGCAGTACTCTGTGATGCTCTGATCCGATTAATTCCTGGCGTGATTTCTGATGAGACTAGTGCATTGACCGATAGTTTCCAGGACGGATTGCTGGCTCCACCAGTTTATACACGTCCAGCCGACTATAAAGGGCATAAGGTTCCTGAAATTCTGTTGAGTGGAAATCTACCAGCCATCGAGCAATGGCGGGAGGATCAAGCTTATGAGCGAACGAAAAACAGGCGTCCCGACCTTTTAAAAGAAGATTAACATGAACTATTGAGCAAAAAAATGTAACTTTGAATTAGAACGAGAAGATGAAAACAAAACTACTATTTCTTTTATTCGGATTTTTTATGCTGTCCAGTGGGGTCTTTGCAATGCAGGATCAACCTGATATCGTACAAAATCAGTGGTTGACCGACAAGGAAGAAATGAGCTTGTTGACCAATCCAGTCAAGGATGGATATCTAAAACTTAGATTCTCTTCGACCACCAGCACTTCTCTTAATGTCACCATCATTAATTCGCTGGGCAAACAAGTTTACAATGCCAAACGCGGTATGAGTGACGAGGTGCACGCCTTTGATGTATCTAAATTGCCCGCAGGTATCTACTTCCTGCGCGTGAACACTGATGACTCTAACTTTGTCAAAAAGTTGATTATCAAATAAACACTTACCGTACTCCCCCACCCGATGGCCATCTCGTTCAATCCTCTTTTGGGAACCCGGTTAAATTGTCTAATTCCATAAAGTGTACGCTCTATTCTGTTTATGTAATGAACACAGGTTGTTTTGCATAAGGTAATTTTTGTACAACAATTCTATAGAAAGCACTTGCGCGTTTAAAAGAAGTTTGTATTTTTGCAGCTCGTAAAAATGAACCTCTGACGATCACCGTGAATGTCCTTTTTTACGCCAACTTATATAAGACAATAGTTATGTCAGATTTAGTAAAATTCGTTCAAGACGAGTTTGTAACAAAAAACGAACTCCCAACATTTGCCGCTGGTGACACCATCACCGTGTACTATGAAATCAAGGAAGGTGAAAAAAGCCGTACCCAGTTTTTCCGCGGAGTCGTATTGCAATTAAGAGGTTCTGGAGCCACCAAAACTTTTACCATCAGAAAAATGAGTGGTGGAATTGGTGTTGAGCGTATCTTCCCATTGAATCTCCCAGCGATCCAAAAAATTGAAATCAACAAAAAAGGTAAAGTACGTAGAAAGCGTATCTTCTACTTTAGAGAACTTACTGGTAAAAAAGCGCGTATCAAAGAAGCGCTTAGAAAGTAATTTCTATATTTATTCTATCAAAGCTGTCCTCTACTGGACAGCTTTTTTTTTGGTCATTTTTTGAAAACAGCGGGCAACCATCCACCTTTTTATTCTTAGATCGGCTACTCAGAGGAAAGGTTTTTCACTGAAGAAGAGCGATTCTGGACTAAAATACCCTAGTAAACTGCTAAGCATAAGTAAAAATGGTTTTAAAAACCTGATCTACGCCTTATATTTGCTAGCCGATCAAAAGCATCGCCAATACCGTGCATTCCCATGGTATTTTATTTTATAATATAACTTTAACTCCTTATGTCAGATCAACCTAAGATCATATATACCAAAACGGATGAGGCGCCCGCGTTAGCTACGGCTTCCTTTTTACCTATCATTGAGAAATTTATTGCTCCAGCGGGAATAGACATTGAGACCAGTGATATTTCTTTGGCTGGGCGAATCCTTGCCATCTTTCCAGAACGATTGACCGATGAACAGCAACAACCCGATGCATTGAGTGAGTTGGGCGAATTGGTTAAGCAACCAGAGGCCAATGTGATCAAATTACCTAATATCAGTGCTTCTATTCCACAATTAGTGGCAGCTATCACTGAATTACAATCCCAAGGTTACGATGTTCCCAATTATCCAGAAGATCCAGAGACCGAGGAAGAAAAAGACATCAAATCCAGGTATGACAAAATCAAAGGTAGTGCGGTAAATCCGGTACTCAGGGAAGGAAATTCTGACCGACGCGCACCAAAACCTGTAAAGCAATACGCCAAAAACAATCCGCACAGTATGGGAGCATGGAGCAAAGACTCTAAGTCCCATGTATCTACCATGTCAGCTGGTGATTTTGCCCATAACGAAAAGAGTATCACTACAACTGGCGCAAAGACTGTCCATATCCAATTGGTGGATGGTTCAGGCGAGGTGCAAGTCTTGAAAAAAGAATTGGCGCTGCTGGAAGGAGAAATCCTTGATGCTACCTACATGAGTAAGGAGGCATTGTTAGAATTTTTGGAAGAGCAAATGGTAGATGCCAGGGAAAAAGACATTCTATTCTCCCTACACATGAAAGCCACCATGATGAAGGTGAGCGATCCTATTATTTTTGGACATGCGGTACGCACTTTCTTCAAGCCTGTATTTGATAAATATCAAAAGCAATTTGACCAGATCGGTGTAGATGTCAACAATGGATTCGGTGATTTATTGGGGAAACTACATGAACTACCAGCCGATAAGAAAGAAGAAATCCAAGAAGCCTTAAGACGCGTGATGGATTACCGTCCAGACCTGGCCATGGTAAATAGTGATAATGGTATTACCAACCTTCACGTTCCTAGTGACGTCATCATCGACGCATCCATGCCTGCAATGATTAGAAATTCTGGTCAGATGTGGAACAAGGATGGAAATTCCCAAGATACCAAGGCCGTTATTCCAGATAGTTCTTATGCGGGTATCTATGATGCCACCATCGAATTTTGTAAAGAAAATGGTGCCTTTGACCCAACTACTATGGGAACTGTTCCCAATGTAGGTTTGATGGCACAAAAGGCTGAAGAGTACGGCTCACACGATAAGACCTTTGAAATACCAAATGACGGAACCGTACAGGTGGTAGATGCTGACGGAAATGTATTGATAGAACACAAGGTAGCCGAAGGAGATATCTGGAGAGCTTGTCAGACCAAAGATGCACCGGTTCAGGATTGGGTAAAATTAGCTGTTTCCAGAGCCAGAGCCACAAATGACCCTGCTATTTTTTGGTTGGATGAAAATCGTGCCCATGATGCCGAATTGATCAAAAAAGTTAATACGTACCTCAAAGATCACGATACCGAGGGATTGGATATCAGTATTGCTGCACCTGTAGAGGCTACGCAACGCACACTCGCACGTATGAAAGAAGGGAAAAATACGATTTCTGTAACTGGAAACGTATTGAGAGACTATAACACTGACCTATTCCCTATCCTGGAAGTAGGAACCAGTGCAAAGATGTTATCCATCGTTCCTTTGATGAATGGCGGCGGACTCTTTGAAACGGGAGCCGGAGGAAGTGCACCAAAACACGTACAGCAATTCCAAAAAGAAAACCATTTGAGGTGGGATTCTCTGGGCGAGTTCCTGGCACTGGCGGTTTCTTTGGAACATTTGGCCGAGAAATATGACAACCAAAAGGCACAGATCATAGCCGATGGACTGGACAAAGCGACAGAGAAATTTCTCTTGAACAAAAAGTCTCCGTCCAGAAAGGTGAATGAATTGGACAATAGAGGTTCTCACTACTACCTCGCTCTGTATTGGGCGCAGGAGTTGGCCCAGCAAGACAAAGATGCTGAACTGGCTGATTATTTCAAGCCTTTGGCCCAACAGCTTTCTGAGAATGAAGATAAAATCACCCAGGAACTGATAGATGTACAAGGTCAATCCATGGACATAGGTGGTTATTACAAACCTGATGCAGATAAAGAAGTGGCTGCCATGAGGCCTAGCCCGACTTTAAATGCCATTATCGGATAATTAAAACTCCTTTTTAAGCATATGACTCCCAGGGAATATTCTCTGGGAGTTTTTTTAAGGTATTATACTGACGAACAAGTTTTTGACAAACGGAACGCTACGATAGATAGCTTCTCATTATACCAGTCTGGACCTGCATCACCTGCCTGGTACTAATTTTTACTGCTCATTATTCGGGTCTTCAGAGATGTTTTGGTGGATGACGCTTAAACATGCTTTATTGTTGCGCTCTCGGTTACATCATCAGTGTTGAAAATTCGCTTTCGCGAAAGCGAATCATTCATTCATCTTTCAGAAATATTGCCCGATCCCAAAAACGAAACCTCTGGTAGCACCTGGGGTCACCCCTACTCCGTAGTCAATTCTCAACACGGTATTAAATATACGTTTATGGATAAAGCGCATCCCAATACCCGGGTAAATTCGTAAGTTTTGTTGATCTCCAAAATCCGAAAGAGGACCACCTGGATTGCGCCAACTCCCTGCATCCACAAAAAAATTGCCCTGGAAAACAAACCAATCTTTGTCCACGAAAGTATGTCGGTATTCTGTGTTCAAAACAATGGCTGCTGTACCTCTGTCAATGGTATTCCCTACGCCTCTTATATTTAAGTTATTGTCCACAGCAAAGGGAGCAAAAGGAGAGTCGTCATTGGAACTAAAACCAATACGTAGCCTATTGGCCCAATTACCTCGTTTACCCACACGCTGAAAATAAAAGAAATCATTACGCCAAATGGTAAAACTGGGTAGACTCTGATCCTGACTTTCTACGTATTGCAGATTAAACAAGCTTCTGAAACCATTTAAGTATTGAAAATAATATTTAATGTTATTATAATCGTAAATCAATTTGACCAGAAATTTATCCACTTTCAATTGTTGTGGAACCTGATCTGCCACCGCACCAGAGATATAAGAGTAATCTTCAGAAAAAAGACTAAAACCTACCTCCGCGCGATGGGCCAGGTTATATTGATACATTATCCCAGCAGAAAAGGAAGTATTGTTATAACGATATTGGGCCACATTGTTGTCAAAAAATACAGGTTCTTGGGTGGTAAGGGAATGCGCACTTAGGGATACACCCCAGTGTTTATTGAATAGATATGGCGCTCTAAAATCCAAGCCATAGGAATCAAAAATGTCATTTTGGTAAAAGAGTCCGATGCCTATACCTCTTCCAAGGGCATTGAACTCGTTGATGCCTAACCGATAAGCCAGCTCGTCCTCATTGGTGGTATAAAAATTGAAAAATGGGATAATAGTCCAATTTTCTTGTACCCCAAAAACCACTTTACAGTAAGCTGGGTCTTCTAATTCATGCACTTGAAAATAAGCGTGACTTACCCCAGGCTCCCGCCTTAATCGTTGTACATCTCGCTCCAGTTGAAGACTGTCTAATGGTTGTCCAGTTCGGGTCTCCAGAAGTGACTTGATAAAGCTAGTTTTGGTCTTTTTGTTCTCTTGAACCTCTATCTCAATAATGGTTTGCGCATAGCAGAAAACACCTGCCCCTAGGAATAATCCAGTGACAAGTGCTTTCAAACAACCCTTAATTAATATTTTCTTATAGAACAATACGCAACCCCAGATTAAAAGTTTCACCTAGCCCAGTATTATTACCACGTACAAAATTGGTATACAAGGCTTCCAGGTTTAATTCGTCAGTGAGTTGATACTTCACACCTGTTCCCAAGGCTGTAAAGTCTTGTGCAAAATCATTTCCCAAATCCAGACGTTGGGCATGTTGGGCCAAAGCCAAAATGGTGAACTTTGAACTTGGAAAATAACTCAAAAACACGCCAGGTATAAGATTAAGACTATTATTGGCAAAACTATCTTCTTCATTGCCCAGACTGAATTCTGTGTTCAGCTCTGCAAAGATCTGCCAGGTCTTACTCGGAAAGGTATAATCGTAAAAGAAGCGGTTTTGTAAACGATAACTTTGTTGGGCAAAAAAGACACCATCTTGAACTTCCTCGCTCACTAATGGAATAAAGAGCGAACTCTGAACGGAGAAATTGTTGATTCCAGAAAAAGGGACGAATTTTACCGAAGGTGCAAAGGCTGTGATACCCGCTGCACTCCTGTTTTCTTGATTCTTAAATTGCAGGACGTCAAGCGCTGGAGCATCATTCACCACATTACTTCGGACTTCCAAAATCAAACCTAGGTTCCATCTTTTGTTGTTGCCCACTCCGGTATAAGCTTCCAGGGTTGAGGTGAAGAAGCTTTGACGAGGTTCTGTCCCTTCGGAAAAGGTGCTTTCAGTTTGGGTATACAAATTATTGAACCACTTGATATCAAATTGGCCTTTCCCAATGAGTTTAGAGGGTGTTAAGTTTTGAATAACAGAACCTTCATCCTGAGGATCAGCATCTTGAGCATTGACAAAAAAAACACAGAAGACAGTAAAGTATAAGGCCAAAAAGGCTTGAATAGGTTTCATAAAGATGGGGTTGGTTTATTGTTGATTAATTTTCCAGTTGTACGGATAAAATTTGATCTTGGTATTTTCTGGAAAACCTTTTTGATGATAAGTATTGATAAAAGCCAGAATTCCACCTTCTTTTTCAAAGTCGGTTGCATACCACTCGAATATTTGAGATACCATCAGTTTTTTTCCCGGGCGGATAAACTGCTCATCATTGATGGCCAACTCGGTTTGCTGGTCCAGTTGCTTTTCCAGCATACTTGGTGTATAAGCTCGATCAATCAACGGCGGACAACCTAATGCACCGCATACCAAAACAAAGTGATGTCTTGGATCGTTAAATTGGGCCCGTAACAGTTTGTTTTCAATATCATTGAGTGTTATTTGCTTACCTCCTACCTGATGTTTGGTTTGGTCAAAAAAACCTTTTTTATCCAATGGAGAAGCTATCGGATAAGCATCTACCAGAGATTTGATCACCAAAAGATTGTAGGCATTGATCCAAAACGCCTGATAATCGGCTGGCTGATCGATGGATACGTTCAATTCTTTCACATGATCTACAATCTCATTTAATACCTGCGGATTTTTTGCCACTGCTGCATAATCCACTAATCCATCATTAACGTGTTGTTGAAGAAATGCATCCCAAGCTTTATAGAAATCGGCTGTGCTTTGCGCATAACTCCAAGGAAGGCTGCTCAAAAAAAGAAGGATAAAAAGGTACTTTTTCATGGTAAGGCTTTTGCCAAAAGTAGGTCATACTATGCTGTTTTAGCGCTCCACATTTCTCAACAATTCATCACTTTTAATCACAGAGATGTCACGGAGAGACCGACTTTTGATATATACTACAAAGACGGGACCATAATATAATGGCAAGTTGGACAAATTATTCTCTTAAGCTTCTTGGGTATCCTTGGCTTGATGTTTATTTCACCCAACCTGTTTTTCGTCGTTAAAAAGATGGTCATATACATCAAGTATGAATGGTAGATTTTCGCTTCAAGCGAAAAAAAGCCTTCAAACACAATGAAGAATTTGCGTCTATCCTCTTTAAAAAGCGAGGTATCGTCAATTCTTAATGGTGCCTGAAGGCCGTAATAGAAATTTTACCGAGGTGTGGTTTAGGAATCTGATTTCTTTTCTGGATACCAATCCATCAATGTCACTTCGATATTTTGGTTAACACCATTGACCATTTCCTTGAATTTCTCAACGTCCTGGAATCCATCCTGCCCTCTGTAATGGTAAGGAATCACTTCATCTGGTGTAAAACTCAATACCGCATTGGTCGCCTGATCGATGTCCATAGTATACGGTAAATTCATACAAAGGAAGGCCTTATTTATGTTTTTCAGATCATTCATTTCTGGAATGTGCTCTGTATCCCCTGAAATATATATGCGGTAACCATCTTTTTCTAAGACATATCCATTGCCTCTACCCTTTTCATGAAATTGTAGGCGGCCTTCTGTGATATTATACATGGGAATGGCTGTAATCTTTAAACTTTCTCTTGTCGCGGTTTCTCCATTGGCGACAGTCACCGTGGGCTTCAACTCATCCGGCAGTTGGGAAGTAACCGCTTCTGGCGCAAAAAGAAAATTAGATTCATTTTTTAAGGCTTGAAGAGTTTCCTTATTCATGTGATCCCCATGAATATCAGTTACCAAAATTACTTCTGGCTCAGGCATACCTTCAAAAGCAGTTGCACCACCTACTGGATCTACATAGATGATCTGACCGTCCCAATCCATGACAAAAGTCGCGTGGGAAATAGGTGTGATAGTAATGTTTGGCATTTCAACCTCGGTGGTTTCTTCTTCTACCTCAACTTTGGTTTCCATGGTTTGATCAGATTCCTTGTCTTTACAGGAAAATAGGACCCCAGCCATGAGTACTAATAGGATAAATTGTTTTTTCATGATATTGGTTTATAATTTTAAAAGTAAGTCTGTGCATTTTATTTATTACCAAAATAAAATTAAAATGTTGTCGATCCATAATTGATTCCTGTGCCTCAAGTATTTAATATGCAATGCATAACATTAAGTTTAAACACATAACTTTTCACTAAACCAATATAGACCTTAAGCTAACCATTTGGTAAATAAGTGTTGTTATCTGCATAGCATGATTTGGGAAGTGCCATTCTAATTTTGGACCACTAAACAAATCAAACTATGAAAGTAAAATCTCTACTCTTGCCAGCGGTCATTTTGATGACACTGGTCTCGTGCAATGAGGATGAAGGTACGGTAAGCAACCCACAGTCCTCGAGCATCCAGCTCCGTACGTATTCTTCAACGCCTAACTTCCTGAAAACTACACCTGCATTTGCTGATGTTCAGGTAATGCCATTATTATCTAGTGAGGACAGACTTCAAGACACGCCTGAGTTTGTATATGGGTCCATGGCTGATGGTGCCGGGTTACTATACAACCCTGATCAGGATAATTATACCTTGATCAATAATATTGAGGCAGATTACTCGATTGCAAGAATAACGCTGGATAAAACATTTAAGCCGATCGCTGGCGAATACATCCTCAACGAACAAGCTACAGGCTCAACAGCCCAGTGCAGCGGTACGTTGATCACTCCTGAAGAACATGGTTTTGGACCACTCTATCTTTCTGGTGGTGAATGGGGAGGTGCTTCCAAAGGTGTATTTGCTACCGAAGTTACCAAACATAGTTCCGTACGCATGTTCCCAGAAATGCTACCCGCTATGGGGCAATGGAGTACTGAAAATGCTGTACCCATCGGTAAAGATGCGTACAGTAATAAGACCGTAGTTTTTATTGGGGATGACCATTCCAACAATGATGTGCCTAGCGGTCAATTAGGTATGTATGTAGGAGAAAGAGGAGACCTCTACAACGGTAGACTCTACGGACTAAAAGTCTCGAGTCCAGGTATCGATTTTGAAATGAATATGCAGGAAGGTCAGACTTATGATGCTGAATTTGTCCAATTGGATGAACGCAACATCGACCTTTTGGATGCCGAAGCTAAACAAAAAGGCGTGATGGGCTTTTCCAGGTTAGAAGACATCGACTGGAGAAGAGGTAGTGCTGCGCAGCAAAGAGAAATCTATCTCACTGTAACTGGTAGAGACACACCTGGTCTGATCGGCAAAGGCACAAGATATGGGCGTGTCTACAAAGTCGAACTCAATGAAAACGACCCGACAGGGCCAGCCAAAATCACTTGTATATTGGACGGTGACAATGAAAATGGAATGGCCTGGGGTTTCCATAGTCCAGATAACATTCTGGTCACCGAAAATTTTGCCTATATCCAAGAGGATCCCAATGGTTATTTTAATGACCCAGCCAGGGATCACTACGCTAGACTTTATCAATATAATCTCAATACAGGTGAGTTAAAAGTAGTATTGGAATGCGATCAATTAAGTGCGGCAGCAGCAGGAATTGGAACTGAAAACCGTATCTGGGAAATTACCGGTATGATCGACATCTCAGACGTGATCGGTGTTGATGAAAGCTTTTTAATACTGACCCAAAATCACGGTTGGGAACCAGCAGATGGCAGCGCATTCTCTGATCCCAATGCGGTAAATGATGTCGCCAGTAGTAGCAAGGAAGGTTCTATGATTTATGTCATCTCTGGATTGGATCGTTAAAATGGACAGGTTCAACAACTATCTACAGAAAACCTGCCTTGTCGCAGGTTTTCTTTGCTTGGTCTTGAGCTGCGAGAATCGGGCAGATTATAGCGAGATCAATGTGGTCGATCCTATAGGCCAACTGGAGTCTACCTACTTAAAAGATCTCGACGCTTGCCTAGCCATCATTGAACAGATGAAAGGCGAGGAAGACCTAGATACTCTTCAAACATTCTATCATCAGGCCAGGGCCAAATTCAAGGAAATGGAGCCTGTATTGTCATTCCATGATATCAATAATTATGCAAGCCTCAATGCACCCAATATACTTAAGGTCGAGGAAGAAGACCAGACAGATATTAAAATCAGAGAGGCCAAAAGCTTCCAGAGCTTGGAAGAAGAGATTTACGCTGATCAACCCGATCTGGAGCGCATTCATTCCGCAGCTGAATTTATTGCCTCAAGACTTGAATTGATCAAGATAACCACAGATTTATCCCACTATAAGCCCTACCATATACTTTGGTTGGTACGTAAGCAATTAGTGCGTACAGCAACGACTGGGGTAACTGGATTTGACAGTCCTGTTTTGGAAAACAGCTTGGAGGATGCGGTGCTCGCTTTCGCGAAAGCAGAATACTACCTTTTTTTATACGAAGATAAATTCCAGCATCCAGCCTTAAAAGATAGCTGGCGTCGCGCATTTACAGCCGCAGTCAATGATTTAAAAAGTACTGATTTTGACAGCTTTGACCGTTATGAATTTATACAGCAACATATAGACCCAATGTTGGCTATATGGAATGAGACAGCCGCAGATTGGGAGATCCAATTCCCTTTAGAATTGGCCATGTCCAATGAGGCTACCCATCTCTTCGGTAAAGAAAGCCTTTCACCGGATTATTTTGCTGACCATCAGGTGGGCCAACTAAAAAAAGAGCAAGTGAATTTGGGCAGAATGTTGTTTAACGACACTTCTCTGTCCGCTGACGGAAGTATGAGTTGTGCGAGTTGCCATGTGGCAGATCTGGCTTTTTCGGATGGAAAAAAAACACCCAAAGGACTTGACAGAAATAGTCCTGGTTTGACTTATGCGGCTTACCAACGCGGTTTTTTTTACGACAAGAGATCTGGAAGCCTTGAAGGACAGATTATAAGTGTTATTGAAAATGAAAAAGAATTCCACTCAGATCTGCGTCAGTTTGTAGGATCCATAGCCAATGAACAAAAGTACGTGCAGGCTTTTGCAAATTCCTACAAAAGCAAGATAGACGAGCGTAGTGTACGCAGAGCCATTGCCGATTATGTGAGAAGTCTGACCGACTGGGATTCTAGATTTGATTTGAGTATCAGAGGAGAGATCGACGATTTGACCCAGGCCGAAATCAACGGGTTTAATTTATTCATGGGAAAGGCCAAATGCGCCACCTGCCATTTTGCTCCAGTATTTAACGGGACCGTTCCACCAGATTATCTGGATACTGAAATCGAGCATTTAGGTGTTCCAGAAAAAGCCGATTGGGAAAATGCAATCATCGACTCTGATCCAGGACGTTATACTGTATTCAAAACTAGTTCGAGAAAACATTTTTTTAAGACCCCTAGCATTAGGAACATTGCCTTAACCGCCCCTTACATGCATAATGGCGTCTACCAAACCTTGGAAGAGGTAGTGAAGTTTTATAATCTTGGAGGAGGATACGGCATCGGTATTACAGATCAGGAATTTCAAACTTTACCACCTGATCCACTGGACTTGACCGAAAAGGAACAATCCGATCTTATCTCTTTTATGAAATCACTCACGGACGCCAGGTATAATTCTCATACATCTATAAATCCAAAAGCTTTATAAATAGAAGATGATTTCAAAAGTTTCAGGGAAGGTCTGATACCAGCATCGCCAGTGCCTTTCCCACCTGGCCAGGATAACCAAACTTTGGGGCTGCCTCACAGATGTGGATGTATTTGGGCAGCTCATCGGCTTCCTCTATGATTGTTTTGATGACCTGACGCAGTTGATTGATATCATAACCTACAGGAGATTGTGCACTGGAAGGGAAGTTAGCGACCACATCCATATCCACTTCGAGTCCAAAATAGGAGGAATCAACGTGTTCCAGAGCCTCTTTTACCATTTGTTCGGGATGATGATAATTGATTTGGTAAGCCGAGTAACCCAACCGATCCTCTTCCTCTATCAATTGAATCATGGGTTGGCTGAGATAGGCTTCTTGAATCCCCAGCATGTAGTAGGCACGCAAATAGCCTTCTTCCAATGCTTTTCTAAAACCATTCCCACTGTGCCGACCTGAACCAACTCGCAAATCTGTATGTGCATCTATATTGATTACATCAATGGGACGTTGATCACCTAATGCTCTGATAATTGGATATGCATTGTTATGTCCGCCGCCAATGATCACAGGAATTTTATCAGTTTTCCCAATTTGGCTTACCACCTCGCTTACCCGTTGGTCTAGCGTGGCTGTGAGGTGGCTGAGTTGTATGCGCTGGTTGTGAATTGCAGCATCTAGAGATTCGGCTTGCTTCATTAAATCGGCCGTTTCAACTTGACCCAGCATAGCAAACCTAGTAGCGTCGTTCAAGGGACTGTGCTGTAAGGAAAGGAATGTTTTTAAAAAGGCTTCCCAAGCTTGAGCTGCACCAGCTCTCCCCATATTGGCCCTGACTCCGATATCTTCAGGTATCCCCATCAACACATAGCTTGCGTCAATCGATTCTAGTTCCATTTGTTCCAGGACTTGGATCTTCTGGGCAAAACAGATGGCTTGATCTTCTGGCTGCTGCTCTTCCTGGGTCAAATCATATCGCCTGGAAATAGCATGCTGGAGATCATTTTGAGTAAAAGGCTTTAAATACTTCATCATGTCAATCGGTAAAGACTCCGTCCACCATCACCCGGTCAATAATGGATTGACCGAAATGGTAAGGTATCGCGGCCAGGCTTTCTCGCTGATTCAGCATAAGGAGGTTGGCTCGTTTTCCTTTACTGATACTCCCTAACTCTGCTCCCATTTCTAAAGCATGTGCAGCATTAATGGTTAATGCATTAAAAGCTTGCTGGGGCGTCAATCCCATTTTAATACAGGCTAGAGAGAAGACAAAGTTTAAGTTGCCCGAAGGTGTACTCCCTGGATTAAAATCACTGGCTAGGGCGACGGCAATATCCCTTTCCATCATCTGCTTGACCGGAGCATAATCCAAGCCTAAGAAAAAAGAGCAGCTAGGTAAAGCTGTAGCAATGGTATTGCTTCCTGCCAGGCTATGATAATCAGATTCAGACATGACCTCCAGATGATCTACACTCACCGCGCCTGCTTTTACGGCGGCCTCGATGGCTCCGATGGCGTTGAATTGGTTCACATGTACCTTGGCTTTCATACCGTAAGCACTTCCTGCTTCCAGTATCCTTAACATCTCCGTGACGCTGAAATAGTTTTTTTCGCAAAACACATCGATATAATCTGCCAGCTGATCTTTAGCAATCGCGGGAATCATTTCCTGGATGATTTGTTGTAGGTACGCCTCTCTGTCTGTTTCAAAAGCTTTTGGAATAGCGTGAGCCCCTAGAAAAGTAGTTTTAATGGGGATCCGATGTCCTTTGGTAGTTCCCTTTTCGCGTAAGCGCGAGGCAACCCTCAACATTTTGAGTTCGCTCTCCGTATCCAACCCATACCCGCTCTTGATTTCAAGCGCAGTGGTGCCCATGGCAATCAGCTGTTCTAATCGTTCTTGTGCCTGCTCGAATAATTCATCTTCATCCATCGCTCTTAAAGCAGTCGCACTATTGAGAATCCCACCACCGCGCGCTGCTATTTCTTCATAAGTCAGTCCGTGTATACGGTCTTCAAACTCTTTTTCACGGGTGGCGGCAAACACCAAGTGCGTATGGGAATCGACGTATCCCGGTAAAATGATTTGATGGCTACAATCATAGACCTCTTCGGCAGCATGGGGTTGAAAATCGGTCATCGGACCATAATCTTTGATCAATCCATCTTCCACCCACAAGTAGGCGTTTTTGATAGATGGCAACTCATCCATCGCTTTACCGCGCAGGGGCATTGGTGTTTCAGTTCTGGTCTGGTATAATTCCTTGATATGGGTAAAAAGTGTGCTCATGAGGTGAAGATAACCAAAGCTTCTTAATAATATGATGGCTGATACCCAGTATTGACTCCCTATCATCACTTTTTGGAGGAAGTTGGCATTTTTGAGCGCTATAGTGCTTAAATTCGATGCCATGAAAGAACCACGCCATCCTAATTATGTCTGTGTTCATGCGGGTCAGCTGGAAGACGACCTCTATGGAGGTGCCACTGCACCTATGTACACATCCACGGCCTATGATTATCGCAGGCCAGGTACCAACCTTTATCCCAGATACTTTAATACGCCCAACCAAGTGGCGTTGTCCAAAAAAATCGCAGCGCTAGAACACACAGAAGCTGGATTGATTTTCGGTAGCGGTATGGCCGCAATCAGTGCTGTTTTTATGGCCTATTTAAAATCTGGTGACCATATCATCATGCAACGGGCGATTTATGGAGGGACTTCACATTTTGCATCGGCCGAGTTTGAGCATCTGGGTATCGAATTCAGTATGTTGGAACATATTACAAAAGAAACACTTGAGGCCAGTCTCCAGGACAACACAAAAATGGTTTATATAGAAACCCCTAGTAATCCCCTGTTGGAGATCACAGATATGGAAGTAGTGGCCGCTTTCGCGAAAGCGAACTCACTCACCAGCGCCATTGATAATACCTTTGCCTCGCCCATTAACCAGAATCCCGCCCTTTTTGGTATAGATATCATCATTCACAGTGCAACAAAATATCTAGGCGGACACAGCGATATCTGTGCGGGAACTGTTTCTGCAGGACAAGATGCTATTGACCACATCTGGAAAACTGCCAAAAACTACGGTGGAAGTTTGAGCGACCAGACAGTTTGGTTATTAGAACGCAGTATCAAGACGTTGGGATTGCGGGTGAAAACACAATCTAAAAACGCCAAAAAACTCGCTAAATTTCTTGAAAAACATCCCAACGTGGAGCAGGTTAATTACCCAGGCTTAAAATCACATCCACAGCACCAGTTGGCCAAAAGCCAAATGCATGGCTATGGTGGAATGATGTCTTTTGTATTAAAGAATAACATTCAGCAGGATGATTTTCTGGAAGAATTAGAAGTGATCAAACCAGCGCTGAGTCTGGCTGGAGTAGAAAGTACTATTCTTGCTCCCAGCACTACTTCTCATAGTTTGCTTACTCCCGAGGAAAGAGAACAGCAAGGTATCTCTGATCGTCTATTGAGATTTTCTGTAGGTATTGAGGAAGTAGATGTATTAATTTCTGACCTGGAACAGGCCATGGAAAAAAGCCGAAAAAAGTAACAAATGAAATTGGATATTCTTGCCATAGGCGCCCATCCAGACGATGTAGAATTAAGTTGTGCGGGCACATTGATAAAGGAACAATCGCTGGGTAGAAAAACAGGGGTGCTGGATCTAACCCGGGGCGAACTAGGTTCCAGAGGAAGTGCAGAAATCAGGGATCAGGAAGCTGCCGATGCTGCCGAAATCATGCAACTTTCGGCTAGGGAAAACCTCGCCTTTAAGGACGGCTTTTTTGTAAATGATGAGGCGCATCAAATGGAAATCATCAAGGTGATCCGAAAATATCGCCCAGAAATCGTATTGTGCAATGCACCCCATGATCGACATCCTGATCACGGTAGAGGATCTGATCTGGCCAGTGTCAGTTGTTTTCTTTCGGGACTCAAACGTATTGAAACCGAAGTTGACGGACAGTTACAAGAACATTGGCGACCTAAACAAGTGTACCATTATATACAATGGTTGGATTTGGAACCTAATTTTGTAGTAGATATTTCAGGACATATTGAAGGGAAGATGGCGGCCGTTCAAGCCTACAAAACCCAATTTTATAATCCTGACGATGATAAGAGTCCGCATACCCCTATCAGCAGCAAGAATTTCTTGGACAGTATTAAATACCGCAGTGCGAATTTAGGTAGGATCATCGGCACAGATCATGCCGAGGGCTTTATCAGTCAGCGGTACCCAGCAGCAGCGAGTCTTTTTGATCTGATTTAACCTATATCATTATAGACCCAAAAGTTCAGATCCAGTGGGCTAAAATAATTGCTGATTTTATTTCAGATTTTCAGAAAAGGATTAACTTTGCGTCCGCTTTACGCGAGTGGTTGATGATCTTGGGATCCACTTAAAAAAACCCACATTGATATGGTGGTTGTAGCTCAGCTGGTTAGAGCGCCGGATTGTGGTTCCGGAGGTCGCCGGTTCGAAACCGGTCTTCCACCCCATTAAAGCCCTCTTTTTGAGGGCTTTTTTATTTTCAGTATCCACGTAAGTAGCTAGGGATTCAGTATGCGCTTTATGTTCCACCCAGCAAGCCCTATTCAATCAGGGCTTATTTATTGACCCCAACAAAGCAAAAGAAATTAACGCTGCTTGTAGAACCACCCAGACTTAAAAAACATTCTATACCGTCAAGGCTCTACTTTTTTAGTAAGGAAAAACCGAGTTTTTTTACCACAATCGTATAAATGTTAAAATATTGATAGATTAGGTCAGAAATTGGCAATTAACTTACCAGTAAACCGGCTAAAATTCCGCCATCAAGACATATTTGTCATTATCCTACTAAAAAAGTAGGGTAAGAAAGTGAAATTTCATAACCAATGGTTAAGGATTCAAACCAGTAATACTTGTTTTTCAACGAGTTTTTATTACTTTTTATCGATTTATTACCTTTAACCAAATGTTAAATACTCCTAAACAGTTCGCATTTGTTCTGAAAAAGCCTGCAAAATTTTGCTAATTATTTTAATTGTACCTACATCTTTCAGCTGATACAGCGCTTGATTTTCTTTTAGTTTTAGATCACCAAATAATTTATTAACCTAAACACCCTTAAACATGAAAAAGTCTTTTTTCAAATTGTCCTTACTTGGACTATCGATTGCAGCCATCACTTTTACCTCTTGTGAGGCTGATCAAGAAATCGCTCCTGTAGAAGAGCAAAGCAAAAAATTAGAGTTGGCTCAGGCTCATGCCGAAAAAATCGGTTACAAGCCTTCTGACGTTCAGATTCAAGAATTTTTCTATCCTGACGGTACTTCTTCAGAAAAATTGATCCTTCAAGATGATGTTGCATTATCAGAAGAAGATTTCTATGCACTACAAACGGTGGACCAATTAGCCAAGCAATACCGCACCAATAACTTGGTTACCGGAAGCAACAGAACCATTGATATTCTGGGCTACAATGCTAACAACCAGTATGGATTGTCCAGCAAAGCCCAAACAGGGTTGAGATGGGCTGTTGACAACTACAACAGACTAAGCGGTGTTTCTCTAACGTTCAATCTTAGCTTCGGTACCAACACAGGTGCTGCAGATATGGTAGTATATGATACTTCTTTCAGTACCAACCGCTCTGGTGGTGTTGCTGGATTTCCAAGCAGTGGTCGTCCTCATAAATGGGTACAGATCTACAATTTGGAAAACTTCACAACCAACGTCAACGAGCATGTCATCTGTCATGAGATTGGCCACTCCATAGGATTCCGTCACAGTGACTGGTTCTCTCGTCAGTCTTGTGGAGAAACTGGTGAGTCTGCAGGATTTGACGGTGCAGTTCACGTTGCTGGTACCCCAACCGGTTGGGATTCTACCAGTTTGATGAATGCCTGTTTTTCTGCCAGCACTGGTGGGGAGTTCAATGGGAATGATGTGACTGCATTGCAGAACATGTACTAGAAACTAGCTAACCCAATCAATGCTAAGAGTCCAATCCGAAAGGGTTGGACTTTTTTCTTGTTTAAGATTGAATCTTAGTAATGTAACACCGAATGGCAGTGCTCAGCGTTTAATTTCTTGCGCCCATTGAGGAAATCCAACTCCAAAACAAAATTAAGCCCCAGGACTTCTCCTCCTGCCTTTTCTACCAGTCGGCAAGCAGCAGCTGCGGTTCCTCCAGTAGCCAGGACATCATCGTGGATGAGTACCTTATCACCACTGACGATGGCATCTTCAATAATTTCCAGGCTATCCATCCCGTACTCCAGTTGATAAGGTTCGCAAATGGTCTCCCCAGGCAATTTACCCGGTTTACGCAGCATGACAAATCTCGCGTTAAGTTGATCTGCGAGCATCATTCCAAAAAGAAAACCTCTGGATTCAATCCCCACAACCACATCTATTGACTTGTCTTCAAAAGGTCGGGCCAGTTCTTGGAGCATTTTAGTTCTCGCTTTCGCGGAAGCCAGCAATGGAGACATATCCTTAAATAGAATTCCAGGTTGAGGGAAGTCTTTTACATCTCTGATATAGGGGGTAAAAAATGGATCATTCATACAGCTAAAGGTAGCTCACAAACGCCAGCTTATTGGAGATTAAGGTTAAATATTTAAGGTCACGGTCCAATTAATAGAGCCAGCCAAACTTCCCCAGCAATCAAACGATCAAAATAAAGGTTTTAATTTGCCTATGTTTAAAAAAGAGCTATATTTGCACCCGCAAAAAGGATATTTATCCTCTTTCAAAGGGCCTCGTGGCGCAACTGAATAGCGCATCTGATTACGGCTCAGAAGGTTACAGGTTTGAATCCTGTCGAGGTCACTTTAGTCATTACAAAATGACAACAAAGCCACGCAATCACTATGATTTGCGTGGTTTTCTGGTTTTTAGACCAACATTTTTAATGAAACGATTTGCTTTTATATGGTAGCTAATCGTTAGTTAATTTTCAAAGTGTCAGTTGAACTGACACTTTCACGAAAAGCTTTGAAACGCTTGCTATAGTTGATTTGACATTCGTCAAGACGATTTGTATAATCTATAGACGACAACTATGCGGTCAACAAACACATTCTCAATTCTCTTTTGGGCAGACCAAAAGAATGCCACAAATGGCGAAGCTCTGGTTTATGCCAGAATCACGGTAAACCAAAAACGAGCTAACATTAGTCTGAAAAGACGAGTGCCGGTAAAACTTTGGGACCCAAAGAAAAACCGAAGTAAAGGCACCTCTGCAGAAGCACGTCAACTCAATCAATACATCGACCAGACTTATACCACGCTCTTCCAGATATACCAAGACTTGAAGTTTCAAGAAAAGTTGATAACGGCTAAGCTCATAAAAGCACACTACACAGGCGAGAACGAGCAATCTAAATCACTTCGAAACCTTATCGCTTATCACAGTAAGAAAATTGAAAACACGTTAGCCAAGGGAACAATACGAAACTTTGGAGTGACAGAAAACTACCTCAACAAGTTTCTAAACAAAGTGAAGAAAACAACAGATATTTATTTAAAAGAGCTCGATTATAAATTCCTGTGTGACTTTGAAAATTACCTGGCCAATTACTTGCCAGTTGGACATCCTAAGGCATTAAGTCAAAATACCATAATGAAGCATATCCAGCGCTTGCGCAAAATGGTAACACTTGCCTATCATATGGAATGGATTCCACGTGACCCATTTGTAAGATGGAAACCAGTTTACGAGAAAAAGCAACGTGAGTTCCTTTCTGAAAATGAGCTTTCAAATATGGAAACCTTTGAGTTTTCTATTGAGCGCTTAGAAAGAGTACGTGACCTATTTGTATTCAGCTGTTACACCGGTATCAGCTATGTGGACATAATGAACTTGACTGAAGAAAATTTAGTGCTTGGTATGGATGGAGGAAACTGGATATATACCAAACGTCAAAAAACCAAATCTGCTGTAAAAGTCCCCTTACTTGGAAAAGCCGAAGAAATCATTTCAAAATATGAGAGACATCCTATGACAGAAATAACGGGAACACTTTTGCCGGTAATCACTAACGAGAAGCTCAATGTGTACCTAAAAGAAGTAGCGCATTTTGTTGGAATTAAAAAAAATCTCACCTTTCATATGGCGCGTCACACGTTTGCGACTACCATTACACTTTCCAACGGTGTGCCAATTGAGACAGTTTCCAAGCTCTTAGGTCACAGTAAAATTGCAACAACTCAGATTTATGCTCGAGTACTTGAACACAAGGTTAGTAATGATATGGATATCTTGAAAAACAAGTTGTTGAAGAATAAAAATGAACGCATTAAAAAAGCAGATTAATAACCAAATTTATACTTTCAAGAAGCATTCTAAATAAGAAAGTACAACAAATTATATCAAATTTTATTACTTTTGAACTTAATGAAGAAATTCCTCCACAAATCGATGGCTATCTTAATGGCAGTCGTGGTACTTTTTACCACGATGTCATTTACTGTTGATATGCATTATTGTGGGGATTCTCTTGTAGATTTTTCATTTTTCCAATCAGCAGAAACCTGTGGAATGGAAAAAGAGCAGTCAAGTATAGGTTGTGAAAATCCGATGCTTACCAAAAATTCCTGTTGCTCGGATGAGCAATTAATTATTGAAGGACAGGATAATTTAAAGCAAGACTTTACTAAGTTGACTTTCGAGCAGCAAACGTTCATCGCTGCATTTACATACTCTTATATAAATTTATTTGAAGGAACCGAATCTGAAGAAGTTCCTTTTGAAGATTACCCGCGACCCTTTGTCAAACGGGATGTGCAAGTGCTGCACCAGACTTTCTTAATTTGATGTATTAGATTTTTTGAATAATGCCCAACAGCTACGCTGTAGTGGGCTAAAACTCGTGTTTGCCATTTTCTGCCACACGTATTTCCAAAACTCTAATAATCAAATGGTATGCTGAATAAGAGCATTAAATTTCTCATAGAAAACAAACTTGTTGCCGTTCTACTACTCGCCCTATTTGTGGGTTGGGGCGTGGTCAATGCACCTTTTAATTGGGAAACTGGCTTTTTGCCCACAGACCCAGTTGCCGTAGATGCCATACCTGACATTGGCGAGAACCAGCAGATTGTTTTTACCAAGTGGCAAGGGCGTTCGCCACAGGATATTGAAGACCAAATCACATATCCGCTTACCACTTCCCTTCTTGGTATTCCAGGTGTGAAAACCATCCGTAGTTCGTCTATGTTTGGGTTTTCAAGTATCTACATCATTTTTGAAGAAGACATTGAGTTCTACTGGTCACGCAGTCGTATTCTTGAAAAATTGAACTCGCTTCCTACAAACCTTTTGCCTGATGGTGTCAATCCATCACTTGGGCCAGATGCCACAGGCCTCGGACAGATATTTTGGTACACGCTGGAAGGTCGCGATAAAGACGGCAACGTAACTGGCGGATGGGATTTACAGGAATTGCGTAGCATACAGGATTACTATGTGAAATATGGATTGTCATCGGCAAGTGGTGTTTCTGAAGTAGCTTCCATTGGTGGCTATGTTCAGGAATACCAAGTGGATATCGACCCAGAAAAAATGCGCCAGTACAACGTGAGTATGGGCGATGTAGTCAAAGCTGTAAAGCAGAGCAATCAAGATATAGGCGCACAAACACTCGAAATCAATCAAGCGGAATATCTCGTGCGCGGATTGGGTTACGTGAAGTCCATAGCAGATATTGAAAATGCAGTTGTAGATTCTGAAAATTTCACTTCCATCCGCATAAAAGATGTGGCTAACGTCCATTTGGGGCCTGCTACCAGACGTGGTATTCTCGATAAGGAAGGGGCCGAAGTCGTAGGTGGTGTCGTAGTCGCTCGCTACGGTGCAAATCCGCTGGAAGTCATCAATAATGTCAAGGCTCAAATCGCCGAAATAAGCTCTGGACTTCCCACAAAAACCTTGAAAGATGGGCGCACTTCGCAAGTAGCTATCGTGCCGTTTTACGACCGTACCGAACTCATTCAAGAAACGCTGGACACGCTAAACGAAGCCCTGACTTTGGAAATCTTGATTACCATTTTGGTCATTATCATAATGGTTTTCAACCTACGTGCATCCATCCTAATTTCTGGCTTATTGCCCGTAGCTGTTTTGATGGTTTTTATCACGATGAAGCTCTTTAATGTAGATGCAAACATCGTCGCCTTGTCAGGTATCGCCATTGCCATCGGTACAATGGTGGACGTGGGCGTGATACTCGCCGAAAATATGATTCGGCACTTGGAAGATGAAAAGCTGCGCCTTAATGAAAACGGTAAGGAATACACCACAAACGAAATCATCTACAACGCAACTGCCGAAGTTTCTGGTGCTATCCTAACAGCTGTCCTGACGACCATTATCAGTTTCCTGCCCGTATTTACGATGATAGGTGCCGAAGGAAAACTGTTCCGGCCACTTGCTTTTACCAAAACAATGGCACTCACGGCATCACTCATCATTGCGTTATTTCTCATTCCACCCATCGCGGCATTCCTGTTTCGCAAGACGAGTGTGCGAGAACGTACACAGTATGCCATTAATGGCTTGCTTGTTTTATTGGGAATTATCGCCATTGTTTACGGTTATTGGTTAGGACTAATTCTTATCGCCTTTGCTATCACATCATTTTTAAAGATGCGTGGTAAGCTTTCGCGAAAGCGTAAAAACCTTCTGGACATCATCATTTCATCGGTTGCCATCGTATTCTTGCTCGCTACCTACTGGCGACCGTTAGGCTTTGACCGAAGTATTGTGATGAACTTGTTATTTGTTTCCATTATCTGTTTTGGACTGCTTGGTGTGTTCTCGATTTTCAGGATATACTATGAGCGTATTTTGCGATGGGCACTTCAGAACCGATATCTATTCTTAATCGTTCCGGCTACGGTGCTCACTTTGGGTATCATTATTATGCGAAATACGGGCAAAGAGTTTATGCCAGCGCTGAATGAAGGCTCTTTCCTGCTGATGCCTACATCCTTACCACACGCTGGTGTGGAAGAAAACAAGCGTGTGTTGCAACAGCTCGATATGGCGGTGGCGAGCATCCCTGAAATTGAAACCGTAGTAGGAAAAGCAGGACGAACGGAAAGCGCACTCGACCCAGCACCACTCTCGATGTACGAAAACGTCATTCAATACAAGTCTGAATATATGCGGAATAGTTCTGGCGAGCGACAACGTTATAAAGTCAATGACGATGGATTATTTGTACTGAAAAACGATAAATTCATTATCAATCCGAACAATGAAATAGATGAAGATGTCAACTATGATGAAGCATCGCTCAAGACTAACGCTACACGCGAAGATTTGATTGAAGATGACGATGGCGAATACTACCGCAACTGGCGACCAGAAATCGAAAGTCCAGATGATATTTGGAACGAGATAGTTCGAGTAACCAAATTACCAGGCGTGACATCTGCACCCAAGTTGCAACCCATCGAAACACGATTGGTTATGCTACAAACGGGAATGCGAGCACCTATGGGCATCAAGGTAAAAGGTCCCGATTTAAAGTCCATAGAAAACTTCGGTCTGGAACTGGAAGACATTCTAAAACAAGCCGAAGGCGTTAAGGAACAAGCTGTTTTTGCAGACCGTATCGTGGGCAAACCCTACTTGCTCATCGATATTAAGCGAGACCAATTGGCTCGATATGGCATTTCCATTTTGGATGTTCAGGAAATCCTTCAAGTGGCCGTGGGCGGTATGCCATTAACTCAGACCGTGGAAGGTCGTGAGCGTTATGCCGTGCGGGTTCGCTATCCACGAGAGTTACGGGCAAACCCAGACGACCTTAAAAACATCTATGTTCCTGTTGAAAAAGGCAGCCCTGTACCGCTGGGCGAACTGGTCGAGATACGATACGAACAAGGTCCACAAGTCATTAAAAGTGAAGATACTTTTCTAATCGGCTACGTGCTGTTTGATAAACTCAATGGCTTTGCCGAAGTAGATGTGGTGGAAAATGCTCAAGCCTTAATCCAAGATAACATAGACAACGGTACGCTGGTCGTACCCCAAGGTGTGAGCTATCGCTTTACGGGAACTTATGAAAATCAGTTGCGAGCAGAAAAAACCTTATCGGTTGTCGTACCACTTTGTTTACTGGTTATTTTCTTGATTTTGTATTTCCAGTTTAGGTCGGTTTCTACATCGCTTATGGTGTTTACCGCCATTGCCGTAGCCTTTGCAGGTGGTTTCATTATGATTTGGTTGTATGGGCAAGATTGGTTTTTCAACTTCAGCTTTTTTGGCGAGAACCTACGGGATTTGTTCAATATGAAAACCATCAATTTAAGTGTGGCCGTTTGGGTAGGTTTTATTGCCCTTTTCGGTATCGCAACGGATGATGGCGTGGTAATGGCCACCTACTTAGACCAATCTTTCAAAAGCAACGAACCAAACAATAAAAAAGGCATTCGTCTCGCCACTTTGGAAGCGGCTGGAAAACGCATTCGTCCGTGTTTGATGACAACCGTAACAACAGTTTTGGCACTACTACCAGTACTCACATCTACAGGAAAGGGAAGCGATATAATGATACCGATGGCAATTCCCATTTTTGGCGGAATGATAATCGATGTTACGTCCTACTTCCTACTGCCAGTCTTATACAGCTGGAAAAAGGAATTCCAACTTAAAAGAGCAAACAAATGAAGAAATTAAAATATATTCTGGTGTTCTTGTTTGTTTCTGCTTTCGCGAAAGCGCAACAATTACAATCCTACATTCAGGAAGCTGAAGCTAATAATCCAGAAATTCAAGCCTTTGAATTGCGCTACGACATCGCCGAAGAAAAGGTAAACGAAGCCAACTGGATTCCCAATACCGAGGTAAGCGCCGGCTATTTTGTGAGCGAGCCAGAAACCAGAGTGGGCGCACAACGTGCACGAATAGGTGTCAAGCAAATGTTGCCGTGGTTTGGCACCATTACCGCTCGTGAGAATTACGCTACCGCAATGGCAGATGCGGAATATGTGGACATCACGATTGCAAAGCGCAAGCTCGCACTTTCGGTTGCACAATCCTATTACCGCTTGTATGCCATTAGAGCCAAGCAAGCTGTGCTGGATGAAAACATACAGCTACTGGAAACCTATGAGCGACTTGCACTCACATCTGTAGAAGTAGGCAAAGCGAGTGCCGTAGATGTGTTGCGACTTCAGATTAGACAAAATGAATTACAGCAACAAAAGGAAGTGCTGGAAGAAGAATTTACAGCAGAACAAATAGCTTTCAACAACTTGCTCAACCGTGATGCAATAATGACGGTTATCGTTGTTCCAGAAATGGAAATTCCGCAGGAAGACCCATTTTATAATAATGAAAAGCTATTAGTCAATCCTGAACTGCTCAAATATGACAAACTCTATGAATCGGTAGCACAATCTGAACTGCTCAACCAGCGTGAGAGTTTGCCTTTGATTGGTTTTGGTGTGGACTACTTGCCCGTTACAGAACGTAGCGATGTCAACTTCATCGATAATGGGAAAGATGTTTTGATGCCTATGGTTTCGGTTTCCATTCCCATTTTCAACAACCGTTATAAATCCATTTCAAAACAAAATGAACTGCGACAGCAAGAAATAGAAACCCAACGGGAACAGCGATTGAATGTGCTGGAATCCGCTTTCGCGAAAGCGCAATCACAACGCAACCAAGCTCGCATCGCTTACAACACACAAGTTCGTAACCTAAAACAAGCCCAAGATGCTGAAGAAATTCTGGTAAAAAATTATGAGACTGGCACTATCGATTTTAACGATGTGCTGGACATTCAGGAATTGCAGTTGAAGTTTCAAATGAACCAAATCGAGTCGGTAAAAGGGTACTATGTACAATCGGCCATTATTAACTATTTAATCAATAAATAATAAAAATATATATCCTATGAAAAACGTAATTAAAACAACAGTAGTAATCCTTGCCTTAGTAAGCTTTGTTTCTTGTAAGAATGAAACTAAAAACGATAAAAACATATCAAATTCTGATGCTGTTACGATGGCAGAATTGTCTTTTGAAAATGAAAATGTTGGTAAACAATTTCAGCATTATATCCACCTTAAAACCGCATTGGTAAATTCAGATATGGACGAAGCGAAATCTGGTGCAAAAATGCTTTTGGAAAATTCAGAAGATGCAGCTTTAAATGAGTTACTCTCAAAAATTTCAGAAGCAAGTGATATTGAAGAACAGCGTACATTGTTTTCTGACGTAACAGAAAAAATGACAGCGATTGTCAATGCATCAATTTCGTCTGGCGAAGTGTACCAGCAATATTGCCCAATGGCTTTTAACAATGAAGGTGGTTATTGGCTTTCAACCGAAGAAGAAATCCGCAATCCTTACTTCGGCGACAGAATGCTCAAATGTGGTAAAGTGACGGAAACTATTAAGTAAAATGAAACACACCTATCACATACACGGAATGACCTGCAACGGTTGCCGAAACCACGTCGAACAGACGCTTTCCAAAATAGAAGGTGTTACTAATGCCTCTGTCAATTTAGAAAAAGCCGAAGCGACCATAGAAATGGAATCCCATATTCCAATAGAGAAATTTCAAGAGGCGCTTAAAGCCGATGGTGGGCAATACAGTATCCATCAAAATGGCGAACATCAGCATACCCACGATAAGAAGAAAGTTGAGAAACCCAAAGGTCAAGGAAAGGGAACATTTTACTGTCCGATGCATTGCGAGGGCGACAAGACTTACGACAAACCAGGCGACTGTCCTGTTTGCGGAATGGATTTGGTTGAAGAAGTTAACCTAACGGCTACTTCCGACACCCAATATACCTGTCCGATGCATCCCGAAATTATTAAGGATGAACCGGGAAGCTGTCCAATTTGTGGGATGGATTTAGTGCCTATGGAACCCGATTTATCCGCAGAGGAAAAGACCTATAAAAAACTTCTTAAAAAGTTCTGGATAGCGGTCGCTTTCACATTGCCCATTTTTATCATTGCAATGTCCGAAATGCTGCCCAACAACCCCTTATATGATGTTTTAGAATTAAAATATTGGAACTGGATTCAATTTGCGCTTTCTATTCCTGTGGTATTCTACGCTACTTGGATGTTCTTTGAACGTGCCTACCGCAGTATAAAGACGTGGAACTTAAATATGTTTACGCTTATCGGTATCGGTGCTGGCGTTGCTTGGCTCTTCAGCGTGTTCGGGATGCTCGTACCCGATTTTTTCCCTGACCAATTCAAGACCGAAGCCGGTACGGTTCACGTCTATTTTGAGGCTGCTACGGTGATTCTAACTTTGGTTCTACTTGGTCAAGTCCTCGAAGCTCGTGCGCATAGCAAGACCAATTCCGCAGTCAAGGAACTTTTAAAATTGGCACCTAACAAGGCTATAAAGGTAGTTGATGGGGAAGAACAGGAAGTGGCCATCGATGAAATTGAATTGGGCGATATCCTACGTGTGAAGCCGGGCGATAAGATTCCTGTGGATGGCGTTATTACCGAAGGCGAAACTTCCATCGATGAATCGATGATTACAGGCGAACCCATTCCTGTAAACAAATCAGTAGATGATAAAGTAAGTAGCGGAACTATCAACGGCAATCAGTCCTTCTTGATGAAAGCTGAAAAGGTTGGGTCTGACACCCTGTTATCACAGATTATACAGATGGTCAATGATGCCAGTCGAAGCCGTGCACCCATCCAAAAGTTGGCCGATACCGTTTCGGGATATTTCGTGCCAATCGTGGTCATCATCGCTGCTGTGACATTCGGCGTTTGGGCGATTTGGGGCCCAGAGCCAGCCTATGTTTATGCCTTGGTCAATGCGATTGCCGTATTGATTATCGCCTGTCCGTGTGCTTTGGGACTTGCGACACCAATGTCCGTTATGGTCGGCGTTGGCAAAGGTGCGCAGAATGGTGTGCTTATTAAAAATGCCGAAGCCCTTGAAAAAATGGACAAGGTGGATACACTAATTGTTGATAAGACTGGAACGATAACCGAAGGAAAACCAACGGTCGAGAAAGTGGGTTCTTTTGACAAGGGGTCTACCGAAACCGAAGTACTACGATACATTGTTTCCTTGAACAGCCAAAGTGAACATCCGCTGGCGGAAGCCACCGTAAAATATGGAAAAGAACAAAACGCAGAGTTTTTAAAAGCAGATGGATTTAACGCAGTAACTGGAAAAGGCGTTGAAGGTGAAGTGAACAATAAAGAAGTGGCTTTAGGTAACGCCAAAATGATGGAACAGGCAAATGCTACACTTACCGAAGCTATGGAAAACGAGGCACAATCCTACCAAAAACAAGGGAAAACGGTTTCCTATCTCGCTGTAGAAGGTCAAGTTTTAGGCTACGTCGTTATCGGCGACAAAATCAAGGAAACGAGTGCAAAAGCTATCAAGGATTTGCAGAATAAGGGAATTGCGGTCATTATGCTTACTGGTGATAATCACGACACCGCCCAAGCTGTCGCAGATGAGCTTAACCTTGCCGATTTTCAAGCAAGTATGCTACCAGAAAACAAATTGCAGGAAGTCGAGAAATTACAAGAGCAAGGCAAGGTGGTTGCAATGGCAGGCGATGGTATCAATGATGCACCTGCACTCGCTAAAAGTGATGTAGGTATCGCAATGGGAACAGGTACGGATGTTGCCATTGAAAGTGCAGCCATTACCTTGGTGAAAGGCGATTTACACGGTATCGTAAAGGCAAGAAATCTAAGTGATGTAGTAATGCGCAATATCAAACAAAACCTCTTTTTTGCAATGATTTATAACACGCTGGGTATCCCTATTGCAGCAGGACTACTGTATCCGTTTTTTGGAATACTCTTATCGCCAATGATTGCGGCTTTGGCGATGAGCTTCAGTTCGGTATCGGTAATTGCCAACTCATTACGTCTAAAAAGTAAAAACATATAATCTAACTAATTAAATACTTATGAAATATAAAATTTTGATAATCCTATTGGTAGTTGCTGTCAGCGGATGTAAAAATGAAGAAAAGAATAATACCAAAATAGAGACAGAGCACAATCATACCCAGAGTGAACCTAAATCTGAGAACAAAAAAACCCTTAGTCCACACACATCGGCAATGGCTATGATAGGTGATGCTCATATCCATATAGATTATTCGTCGCCAGGCGTAAGGGATAGAATTATTTTCGGTGGATTGTTGGCTTACGACCAAGTCTGGCAGGCTGGTGCCCATATGGCTACTTGGCTTGAAACAAATAAGGATTTAGAAATCGACGGTAAAGAATTGAAAGCTGGAAAATACGGGTTTTTTGTAATTCCGAATCAGGAAGAATGGACTATCATTTTCAACAGGAATTGGAACCAACACGGTAAGGACGACTATACTGAAAATGATGATGTATTACGATTCAAAGTAACACCTAAAACTTCTGAAGATATCAAAGAACATTTAGAGTATAAAGTAAACAAAACAACAGAGACTTCAGGAACAATCTCAATGAGTTGGGAAAAAGTAACGATTGAATTTCCTTTTGAAATAAAGTAAAATGGTAAATAGAAAAACAGCGAAATGGATTAGAAAAGCGCACCGCTATTTGGGTATCTTTTTAGGGATTCAGTTTCTGATGTGGACGATTAGCGGAATGTATTTCAGCTGGACGGACATTGACGAGATTCACGGTGACCATTTTAAGAAATCGGCACCCTTGCAGACCTCATTTAATGATTTGCTCGGCACATCCCAACTTGCTACTAAAGAACCCATACAATCTTTGGAACTACTGGAAGTAGAAAATGAACCTTACTATTGGATTAATGAAGCACAGCTTTACAATGCAAGAACGGGACAAATGAAAAATGGAATTTCTAAAGAAGAGGCACAACAAGTTGCAAGTAGGTATATGTTGAACGATTTAGAAATAGTAAAAATTCAATTAGTCGATTCTGTTGGGCCACATCACGAATATCGCGATCGTCCACTTCCTGCTTACGAAATCTCATATGAGACACCACAAAATTTAAAAGCCTATGTGGCGGTTGAAAATGGCGCTTTTCAAACGGTGAGACACAGAGACTGGCGCTGGTTTGATTTTCTTTGGATGACCCATACAATGGATTATCAGGGAAGGGATAATTTCAACACGTTGTTGTTAAGGGCATTTTCACTTTTGGGATTGATAACCGTATTGAGTGGTTTCGTTTTGTGGTATATCAGTTCCCCATAAATCAGAAAACTAAAAAAAAATCAAATAATTAGTAACAAATAAAACCAAAAATTATGAATTCAAACGAACACGAAAACAAGAACAAAGGAATGAGCCAATACACTAAATTCTTCCTTATGCTAGGGTCATCATTTATAGCAATGTACATCACAATGTATTTAAATACCTACGAGTTTGACCACGTGTGGTTCAGTCTTACACGATTTTATATGGTGTGTCTAGGAATAGCTACTATGGCTGTTATTATGTTGTTATTTATGCTGAATATGTATAAAGACAAGAAAAAGAATATTGCAATTCTCGCAGGTAGTGTTATATTGTTTTTGGGAGCATTAGGACTAGTACGCGACCAAAAATCCACTGTGGGCGACGTACTGTGGATGAAAGCAATGATACCGCACCATTCTATAGCAATTTTAACAAGTGAGCGTGCAGATATTAAAGACCCAGAAGTAAAAAAACTAGCAGAAGACATTATTAAGGCACAACGTAAGGAAATTGCAGAGATGAAAGCAATGATTGAACGTCTAGAAAACGAAAAATAAGATTATGAATAAGAACATTTTATATATAGCAATAGCCGTTATCATAGGTTTGGGCGCTGGCTGGCTAATTTTTGGAAATAGCTCAGACAATGCAGCAAATAAGGATACGTCTGATATGTCCGATCAACATGACCATTCTGGCGAGAGTGCAGACCAGATGTGGACGTGCTCAATGCATCCACAGATTATGCAACCAGAAGCTGGCGATTGTCCTATATGTGGAATGGACTTAATCCCTGCTGAAGCTGGTGCTGAAGGTCTCGCAGCAAACGAGATAAAAATGGCCGAAAATGCTATGGCATTAGCAAATATTCAAACCACTATCGTGGGCAATGCAGAAGCCAGCGATGATGATGGGATGATATCCCTTTCTGGAAAAATAGCTGCTAATGAAGAAAACAATACTGTGCAAGCCAGCTATTTCAAAGGAAGAATAGAAAGACTCAACGTCAACTATGAAGGTCAACAAGTAAATCGTGGTCAGCTGCTCGCAACCATTTACGCACCAGACCTTGTAGCGGCACAACAGGAATTGATTACCGCAGCATCGTTGAAAGAATCGCAACCCGCTTTGTATAAAGCAGTTCGCAATAAACTCAAAAACTGGAAACTTTCAGATACACAAATCAATGCTATTGAAGAAAGTGGAACGGTACGAGAGAATTTCCCGATTTATGCAACGGTTTCCGGAACGGTTTCAGAAGTAATGGCAGCACAAGGCGATTATGTAAATCAAGGACAGCCTATTGTGAAGTTGAGCAACCTCAATTCGGTTTGGGCAGAATTTGATGCCTATGAAAATCAAATAGCGCTATTCAACATTAGGCAAAAAATCAACATCACGACCAATGCCTATCCAAATAAAGAATTTGAGGGCACAATTTCTTTTATTGACCCTATTTTAAATAATTCCACACGAACGGTAACGGTGCGTGCAACCCTTCAAAATCGAGAGGATTTATTTAAGCCAGGAATGTTTGTGACAGGAAAGGTAAAAGGTGCAACCCAAACTATGGAAAACATCCTTTCTGTTCCCGCAAGTGCTGTACTGTGGACGGGCGAGCGTTCATTGGTATATGTAAAAACTAATCCAAATGAGCCTGTTTTTGAAATGCGTGAAGTTACCTTGGGCAATCGCTCTGGTGAGAATTACCAAGTATCAGCTGGACTGAATAATGGCGATGAAATAGTAACTAATGGAACGTTTACAGTAGATGCAGCTGCGCAATTGCAGGGTAAGAAATCGATGATGAATCAACAGATGATGCAGGACGAATCAGCTATGATGGACGATATGGAAATGAGTTTCAGTAATGCGTTTAGCTCTGATTTCAACAAAGCGATACCATCATATCTTAAAATGAAAGATGCCTTTGTGGCAAGCGATGCTGGTCAGGTTTCCGCTTTCGCGAAAGCGACATCAAAAAAATTAAAGGAAATATCTATAACGGAATTAGGCAAAATGGAAAAGCAACATCTTACGAAAAGTATCGAGATGCTGGATGCTATTGCCACCAATGAAAATCTGGAAAACCAGCGAGCACATTTTGTGATACTTAATGAGAACGTTGTGCCTATTGCTATGAACATAGAAAACACAACAAATTACTATGTCCAAAAATGCCCAATGGCAAATAACAATAAAGGCGCGGTATGGTTAAGCACCGAAGAAAAAATAAAAAACCCATACTACGGCGATGCGATGTTGACCTGTGGTAGTGTAATTAATGAGATAAATTAAGTATGGGTAAAGAAGTAGAGCAAGAAAATAGAGACTTCGATTGGAGGAAAATAGTTGAACAAGCCTATATGAGTATCATAAAAGGTTCCTTAAATAGAATTGCTGTTTTTGGTCACGATACAATTTTAAACAATATCATTAGACTAGTTGTTAATGTAGATACAGGAGTAGAAAAGGAAAATCAAAATGCAGATGAAGTTTTGGTAGCACCAGATAAGTTTTTCATATTTAAGAATATGTGGAAGGCAACTCTGGAAATTCTTTATGAAAAATATCTACCAGCAATTGACTATAAGTTTAATTGGACAATAGAAGCAACACCATATACCCTTACAATCTGTAAACTTACAGAAGCTCATTTTGAGGATAATGAAGTAAAGCATCTTATGAAATTGGCTAAACTTGATGATCACGACATAGAGGACAATTTTTCTAAGCTTGTTAAAGATTTAGGACTAAAAAACATGAATCTTGACGGACACCTAGAAAAAAGATTGAGTGATGCAATGCTACCATTAAACAACAAAAAGAAGTTAGAGCTTCTTTTTCGATTAATGAATTTTCCACCATTGCAGGAACTGACTCTTTTTTATAGACGATATGTAGAAAAAGTAAATAGGGAGCATAAAGAATTAAGTGTAGGTTTTACAACTATTGCAGAAGTAGAAATGCCAAAAATTGGTATGAGCGAAGCTCTTCACTATTCATATTTCCAAATAGATCACGAAGTTTTCAAAAAACACGGTTTAAAAGGTTTTTCTGCACATCCTGAGCTTAAAACTTTTACTAAAGAACTAGAAGATATTCGAGCTAAAGCACATTCCAGAAAAGATGAGTTGAATGACGATATGATTTGTCCTTGTTGTGGCAAAAAACAAACTATTACTTTACCAGAAGAACTACTTCAGTATAAGTTATTATTAGAGAATACGACTTTAGCAGAAAAAATTGGGTTAGTGTATTTTGATGAGTTTATCGATGATTACAAAAAATCTATGGCTGATAGATTTGGAAACTTTATACCTAATCTCAATAGAGTTAATAATCCTAAAATTATTATTTTAGTTGAAGGCGAAAGTGAAGAAATTGCTATTCCAATTATAGCTTTCAGAAAACGATTCGTATTATCTCACAGCGATATACAAGTCTATAATTCTAAATCCAAGCAAAAACTGAAAGACGACTTCTTCAATTTTCGTAGTAAATATCCTAAGCGAAAAATAGTCTGCTTTTTAGATTCTGACGCTATTAAAGAGAGAGACGATATTAATAGAGTTATAAATGACCAACAGGATAAATACAGGATGTTATTCATTGAAAATGGAACGTTTGAAGACCTATTTGATTTAGCATATTCAGTTGATATTCTTAACTACTTATATCCTGAAGGCACTGATATTTTAGTTTCAGATTTTGATACTTCCAAGGATTTTCTATCAAACATTAAAAAGATTTTATTCAATAAAAAGAAGGCAACATTTGATAAAGTATTATTTGCTCAAACTATTGCATTGAGAATTGATATAAATAATGTTCCAGAACAAATTAATCAGGTTTTGGAAATTGTTCAAGACTTTGCTGAGCCAGCAAAATTCATTTCAAAATAAAGATTGAGGATGACCCTTTGCAACTCAATTGCATCATAATTCTTTTATCTTTGTATAATTAATGAAAGCATTTTATTCTATATCAATGTCAATTTTATTCCTTTTTCAAGGAATGACGGCCAATATGGAAATATGTGAACAAATAGAGAAATTCTCACATTTTATTTCACATTATCAAATGCATAAAGAGTATGGTGGAGATACCTTTTATGAATATGTAGTAGAGGTAATATTCAGTGATCAAGCAGATAATAAAGACCATCACGACGGCTCGCACGATGATAGTGCACCTGTACATTCACACCATCAATGCTGTCATCCTACAGTTTTCTTAACGCCTTCTAGCGCTTTGGCCTTAAAGCCACTTCTTTTTAAAGAAAGAGCGACATATTCACATTATTCTTTTCAATTTAATTCCAGATATCTGGAATCACTTTTCCAGCCACCACGGGCATAATTCAGTTTTCATAGGATAATTATATCCTTTTTTGAAGTTTTCCTAATGGGAATGCTCAACTATGTTTTTGCTTTCGCGAAAGCGTAAACTCTTTTTTTAACTGAATTAATACATTAATCTATGATTAACAGAATCATTGATTTTTCAATCAATAACAAATTTATCATTGGTCTTTTCACGTTGACTCTTATAGGAGTTGGTATTTGGTCAATGGCAACAGTAAACCTTGGGTCTGTACCAGATATTACAAATAATCAGGTGCAGGTCATCACGCAATCGCCTAATCTGGGAACGGAAGATATCGAACAGTTCGTAACCTATCCCGTAGAGCTATCTATGGGTAATTTACCTGGTGTTACCGAAATTAGATCCATTTCACGATTTGGGCTCTCTGTAGTAACCATCGTTTTTGAAGACGATATGGGAACCTATCTTCCTAGACAACTGGTAGGGGAAAAACTCAACGAACTGGGCGAATCTATACCTGAAAAATTTGGAAGTCCATCTATGGGTCCCATTTCCACAGGATTAGGCCAAATTTATGAATACACAATTCAACCAGAAGAAGGTTTCGAAACCAAGTATTCGCCTATGGAACTGCGCACCGTGCAAGATTGGGTTATCAAAAGACAACTCACATTATTGGAAGGCGTTGTAGAGGTCAACTCTTATGGTGGTAGCATAAAACAATATGAAGTTGCTGTCGATCCAGAGAAGTTAAACAGTATGGGTATCAGCATTTCACAAGTGTATGAGGCTCTCTCACAGAACAACGTAAATACTGGTGGCGCTTATATAGAGAAAAATAAAATGTCAAATTTTATAAGAGGTGAAGGTCTAATTCGCTCTTTGGAAGACATTAAGGATATTTCCATTATTAATGAGGGCAACATTCCTATTACTATTGGGGACGTGGCAACGCGCGTCCATTTTGGGAGTCAAGTACGCTATGGTGCTTTTACACAAGACGGTAAAGAAGCTGTGGGCGGTATGATAATGATGCTCAAGGGCTCTAATCCTAATGCAGTCATTCAAAATGTAAAGGATCGTATGGCAGAAATTGAAAAATCTCTACCAGATGGTCTGACTATCGCCCCAATAATTGATCGTAGTGAGCTTATTGCAAGAACCACCGATACAGTTAAAACCAATCTTCTGGAAGGTGCATTGATTGTGATTTTTGCACTTGTCCTATTGTTGGGTAGTTTAAGAGGTGGAATCATAACTGCTACTACGATACCATTGTCCTTACTTTTTGCCTTTATTCTTATGAAGCAGTTTAATGTATGGGCAAACTTGATGAGTCTGGGAGCAATAGATTTTGGAATCATCATAGATGGTGCTGTGATTATTATTGAAGGAACGGTGTATGAGATCCAAAAAAGAATAAGGTCTGGTAAGCTAAAATTCAATCAAGGAGTGATGGATAAAGTTGCCTATGATGCCGGAAGCACGATGATGGGTTCTGCGTTCTTTGGACAGATTATTATTCTCATTGTTTTTACACCTATACTTTTTCTTACTGGTGTAGAAGGTAAAATGTTTAAACCTATGGCATACACCTTTGGGTTTGCAATGATAGGTGCCATCATTCTATGTCTTACGTACGTTCCTATGATGGCAGCACTTTTTATGAAACCAGTACAAAACACCAAAAATTGGTTTGGCAAATTTGAGCGCAGGCTCGAAAAGATAAGTGATAAAATCATAGGTGCTATTCATAGTGCATATATGCCTTTATTAAAAGGTGCTCTTAAACTGAAGTTTATCGTTTTATCAGCTGCTACCGTACTACTTGTTATCGCTGGATTCATATTTTCTAATATGGGAGGAGAATTTGTACCACAGCTTGATGAAGGAGATTTAGCAATGCAGGCACTTATAAGACCAGGAAGTTCGCTAACAGAATCTATTGAAGTTTCCAAGAAAATAGAAACCATCCTATTAGAAAGTTTCCCTGAAATCAAGACGGTAACTGCTCGTATAGGTGTTGCAGATATTCCTACAGATCCTATGCCTATGGATATTGCAGATATGTACATTATCCTTAATAAGGATATGGACGAGTGGACAACAGTTTCTACTAAAGAAGGTTTAATAGATGCTATAAGAGATAAACTGGATGATGAACTGGTGGGTGTGAATTTAGTTTTTACCCAACCGGTTGAATTGAGATTTAACGAGCTGTTAGAAGGCGTAAGAGAGGATATTGCTGTAAAGCTGTATGGCGAGGATTTAGAGGTTTTATCAGAAAAAGTTCAGGAAATGGCGGCTATTATACAAACCGTTCCTGGCGCTGGCGATGTAAGTGCAGAACGTACTGCTGGATTACCACAGATGACCGTAAAATATAGGCGTGATAAAATGGCGCAATACGGACTGAATATTCAAAAAGTAAATGATTACGTAAGTACCGCTTTTGCTGGAGGAACCGCTGGAGTCATCTTTGAAGGCGAAAAGCGATTTGATCTTGTTGTACGATTTGATGAAAGTCATAGAAAAAGTATTGATGACCTGCGCAATATGTATATTGATCTTAAGGATGGTAGTCAGGTGCCCATTATCGAAATAGCCGAGATTGAATATGTCCCTGGACCTATGCAAATCTCACGTGACAATACGTATAGAAGAACGTATGTAGGTGTAAATGCCCGAGGCAGAGATGTAGAATCTGTCGTTAAGGATATTCAACAAAAACTGGATGAAGAATTGGACTTACCATCAGGATATTATATTACCTATGGTGGAGAGTTTGAAAACCTTCAAAGCGCAAAGGATCGTTTGATAATCGTTGTGCCCATCGCCCTGTTTTTAATCTTAATACTGCTATACTTTGCGTTAAAATCCTTTTCACAATCTTTAATGATTTACATCGCGATTCCTTTGGCAGCCATAGGTGGTGTATTTGCTTTATGGCTGCGCGGTATGCCATTTAGTATCTCGGCAGGTGTAGGATTTATTGTGCTATTTGGTGTCGCAGTTCTTAACGGTTTGGTACTTATTAATCGGTTTAATTCTCTTAAAGAAGAAGGCGTTATAAGCATAAAGGATAGAATATTTCAAGGGACTAAAGAACGTATTCGCCCTATTATGCTCACGGCCACTACAGATATTTTTGGCTTTTTACCAATGGCATTTTCCACATCGGCTGGTGCAGAGGTACAACAGCCACTTGCGACGGTGGTTATAGGTGGTATGCTCACGGCAACGCTGCTTACATTAATCGTTCTTCCCGTACTTTATACATTTATAGAAAAGAGACGTGAGCGCAAAGATCAGAACAAGATTGGTTCTTTTAATCCGCAAGCGTTAACTACGATTTTAATAGTTGGTTTTATGTTAGGTGGCACCGCTTTCGCGAAAGCGCAACAACCACAAGCACCTGTGCAAGACATTGTTGTCCAGGATAGTATCATACCCATCGCAATTTCACAAGCCATAGAAATTGCCAAAGAGAATTATCCTGTGCTGAAAGCGAGCCAACTCGAAATCGAAAGACAGAACGCACTTAAGGGCATTGCTTACGACTTCGGTAATACCCAAGTTTTTACTGGCGGAGAAGAGATTGCAGATGGTCAAGGCATTTATACCGTGATAGGCATCGGGCAACAGAATATTGATCTATTAGGCATAGGAGTCAAAAGACGTTTGCAACAAAAACGTATCGAGTTGGCACAAACTGGATTTAACCTTTCTGAAATTCAGATAGAACTGGAAGTCAAAAGAGCGTGGTCAGAAACATTTCAAGCAAAAAAGAAGTTCTTTTTGTACCGTGAATTGGATAGCATTTATGGTCAATTTTCAAAATCTGTAGAACTTAATTACGAAGTCGAAGCTATATCACGGTTGGAATATGCCGCCGCGCGTAATCAGGCCTTGCAAATCAACAACAAATTTCAGCAGGCAGAAATTGATTATTTCATCGCGTTACAAAAACTCAATCTTTGGTTAACACCAGATACGATGTACACCGTAACTGATGATTTGGAAGTTGCCGAAATTTCGATTTTGGATGCCGATGATACATTAGATGAACATCCCGATTTATTGCTTTCGCGAAAGCGTATAGATGAAGCACAAGCAAGCTACGACGCAGCTAGAGCAAACTTATTACCCAAGTTCAATCTGCAAGGTGGATTGCAACGTGTTAATGGCGATAGTGGTTTTTATACCTATCAAGCTGGAATTTCAATTCCGTTATTTTCTGGTCCAGACCGCAGTCGAGCAAAGACTGCAAAACTGGATACACAGATAGCAGAAACAAATGCCACTTTCAAACAACGAGAGTTGCAATCACAATTCATACAGGCACGGCAAAATTTTACAAAGTGGCGAGACACGTGGTTTTTCTATAAAACCGAAGCCCTGCCACTTGCCATAGACCAGCGCAAAGGCGCATTGCTCGCTTACAAGGAAGGAGCACTGACTTATGCCGCATTCACGCAAATCATACGCGATGCCATCCAAACAGAATTGGATGCGCTGGACGCACTCGGTAATTATTTAGATGCCTTGTTTGAACTACAATATTTTCAAAACTAAAAAGATGAAGACGATAAAATATATACCTATTACAGCGATGCTATTAGCATCATTATTGACCAGTTGTGGCGACTCAAAAACTGCCAAAGATGAAACTGAAGAAAGTACACAAACTGAAGAAAGCCATACAGAAGGCGAAGCTGAAGAAGTGATGCTCACGGCACAACAGTTTGAAGCCTTGCAGATGGAAATTGATACACTCTCTCAACGCAGTATGAGCGGTTATGTAGAAGCAAACGGTACGTTGGAAGTGCCACCGCAAAATGAAGCAAATATTACAGCGCTTACGGGAGCAAATATTGCATCCATAGAGGTAATAGAGGGCGACGAAGTCAAAAAGAATCAAGCAGTTGCCTATCTATCTCATCCCAGTATTATACAGATACAGAGTGACTATCTAAATGCGTACAGCAATAGTCGGTTTTTAAAACAAGAATATGAACGTCAAAAAAAGCTTTACGAAGCTGGCGTAGCATCTGGTATGAATTATCAAAAAGCCACGGCAGATTATCGAGCATCTACTGCAATGGTAAACGGTCTGGAAGCACAATTACGACAGTATAATATTAATGTGAGTGGCGTGCGCAATGGTACAATTTATCAGCGTGTTGCATTGCGCAGTCCTATTGCAGGTGTGGTAGAAAAAGTTTTTATAAAAACTGGTCAATATGTGGAGCCACAGACCAATCTAATGGAAATAGTAGATACAGACCACGTACACGCAGATTTGATGGTTTTTGAAAAGGATGTGGACAAAGTGAAGAAGGGACAAAAGGTACGATTCAGCATTCAATCCCGACTAGGAAAAGAACTGGAAGCAAAGATTTATTCAGTCAGCCAGACTTTTGAGCAGGACCCAAAAGCGGTTCACGTTCACGCTGAAATCGAAAATAAAGAAGGTGGTCTTATCCCTGGAATGTACATTAAAGGTAAGATTGAAATTGATAATGAGAAGACTACAGCATTTCCTGAAAGTGCTATAGTCACAGAAGCTGGCAAGAATTATGTGTTTGAAGCTCATAGGGAAGATGATGCGTGGAATTTTATACCAATTGAAATTACTACAGGCGAGAAAGATGGCGAGTGGATTGCCATACGCTTTTTTGAAACCCCAGATCCTAATGCTCGTTTTGCATACAATAATGCCTATTACCTAATGGGAGAAATGAAAAAGGGAGAAACTGAACACGAACATTAAAAGATACAAGATTAGAATGACTGAAATAGAAAAAACATTAAACGATCACGAAGTGCGTCCTACAGCTATGCGCATCTTGATTTACAAGCATCTAGCACAAAAAGATAATGCTCAAGCTTTACTGGATATAGAAACCGCTTTCGCGAAAGCGGAACGATCTACCATTTTTAGAACATTAAAGACTTTCGAAGAAAACGGTATTGTACACCAAATAGAAGACGGAACAGGAATCACAAAATACGCATTGTGTGAACCAGGTTGCAATTGCGAGATAGATCAAGACTTACACTTGCATTTTCATTGCAGTAATTGTGACGAAACTGTTTGCTTGACAGAACATAAAATACCACATATCAATATACCAGAAGGCTACGTGGCAGAAGATGTCAATCTTGTCGTAAAGGGTATTTGCGAAAAATGTAGTGGCTGACTTTGCATAGCAGTTGTACAAACAATTTGATAACTTGCAACAGTAAAAAATATCAAATTTCTCAAAATGATACAGATAATAAATTTAGATAAGGAAAATGTAATTGCAGCTCGCATCTCAGATAAGGTTTCAAAAAACGATGTAGAAAAAATTCATCCACTCATCCACGATATTATTGATAAAGTAATGAAAGTTAATTTCTACTTTGAATTGGTCGATTTTGAAAGCTATACGCTCAAGGGATTTTGGGATGATATTAAAGTGGACAGCGCACATATTTCAGACTATGGGAAAATGGCTTTCGTAGGCGAAAAGAATTGGCAAGAATGGGCTGCAAAAGCAACTGATTTCTTTACCAGTTCTGAAGTAAGATTTTTTGAACTAGAAAGTAAAGAAGATGCACAAAAATGGATTAATTTCTAAGTCGAATAAATGAAATTTAATATTGCCATTCCCACAGCATTAAAAGCGCACTATTATAAAGAGATAGAATCATATAGAATTGCTTTAAAGGAACAAAACTGGTCAACTGCGTGGCAGCACTTGGAACGCTCTCACATAATTGGTCAATCCTATCCGTTTGAGCACAGCTATTCGCATTGGTTAATGTTGATTTTTGGTTTTAAACAAAAGGACTTTAAAGAAGTTGCAGGACAATTGATACGGCTGCTTGTAGGTGGGTGGAAATCTTTTATTGACCACGTGCCAGTAGGAAATACGGGTGGTTCAAATGTGCCGCCATTAAAGAAAATGGAAATTCCAGCAGATTTGAAATTTATTTTAAATCAACACAATTAAATAAAATGAAAAAACAAAAACAAAATTTAAGGGATATAAATCCCAAAGAACATCAAGGCGAACACAGCCACGATGATGGACACGATCACGATCACGGAGATGGTAGTTCATTTAAAACATACATTCCTGCGATAATTAGTTTTGTAATGCTAATTGTAGGTATTGCCGTAGACTATTTTAATGCTATTCCAGCATTTGAAGGTTGGGTACGTATTGTCTGGTATACTATTGCTTATTTACCTGTAGGTTTTCCAGTTATTAAAGAAGGTTGGAAAAGTATTATGCGTGGCGATGTCTTCACAGAATTTTTCTTAATGTCTATTGCCACCTTGGGTGCATTTGCGATTGGAGAATATCCAGAAGGGGTAGCCGTAATGCTGTTTTATGCTGTGGGCGAACTCTTCCAGAATGCGGCTGTTAACCGTGCAAAAGGAAATATAAAAGCCCTACTCGATGTAAGACCAAATGAGGCATTAGTTTATCGTGATGGCGATTATGTTTCAGTAAATCCCGAGACAGTTGAAATTGGCGAAAAGATACAAGTGCGTGTGGGCGAAAAAGTCCCACTAGATGGTATTCTGCTTTCTGAAAAGGGATCTTTTAATACTGCGGCCTTGACAGGTGAAAGCAAGCCTGATACAATTGCTAAAGGCGATAGTGTTTTTGCTGGAAGTATTAATCTCGAAGGAGTTATTGAAGTTGAAACAACAAAAGAATTTAAGGACAGTTCCATTGCACGTATTCTCGATATGGTGCAAAACGCAACGGCTAGAAAATCAAAAACGGAATTGTTCATTAGAAAATTTGCGCGGATTTATACGCCTATCGTTGTATTCCTTGCCATCGGCCTGACGTTTCTTCCTTACTTTGTTGTAGATGATTATGTGTTTAGAGATTGGTTATATCGTGCATTGATATTCCTCGTGATTTCGTGTCCTTGTGCTTTGGTTATCTCGATACCGCTAGGTTATTTCGGTGGTTTGGGAGCTGCTTCACGTAATGGTATTCTTTTTAAGGGTGCGTCCTTTCTCGATGCAATGACTCAAGTTAATACCGTAGTGATGGATAAGACGGGAACGGTCACTAAAGCGGTATTTAAGATTAAAGAAATTGTTACTGGTTCCGCTTTCGCGAAAGCAGAATTTATGAAATACCTAATGGCAATGGAAGAGCAATCCACGCATCCAATAGCAATAGCCATTATGGAATATAAAGCTGAAGGAGCAGATTATAATGCTACAGACGTTTCTGAAATTGCAGGTAAAGGTTTGAAAGGTAGTGTAAATGGAAAAACAGTCTTAGTTGGGAACAAAGCATTGATGACAGCACATCAGATAGAAGTTCCAGCAGAAACAGACAACATTGTTGAGTCTATAGTGATGGTAGGCATAGATGGCGCATTTGCAGGTTATGTAACAATCGCCGATGAATTGAAAGACGATGCGCATCAAGCGATCAAAGAAATAAGGGCGGCAGGAATCGATAAGATTATTATGCTTTCTGGAGATAAGGATTCTATCACTCAAGAAGTAGCAAAAGAATTAGGCATCGACTGGGCAAAAGGTGGAATGCTTCCAGAAGACAAACTCAATGAGGTGGAAAAATTAAAACAGCAACCAGATACTAAGGTGGCTTTTATAGGTGATGGTATTAATGATGCGCCTGTACTTGCGGCTAGTGATGTAGGAATCGCGATGGGCGGTCTTGGTAGCGATGTGGCTATTGAAACCGCAGATGTTATTATACAAACAGATCAACCCAGTAAAATCTCAAGAGCGATAAAAATAGGCCGTTCTACACGTCGGGTTGTTTGGCAAAATATCATACTTGCCTTTGGCGTGAAAGTTATTGTATTAATATTAGGCGCTGGTGGTCTCGCCACAATGTGGGAAGCAGTCTTTGCAGATGTAGGTGTAGCATTGCTGGCTATTCTCAATGCTGTTCGATTGCAGAAAATGAAGTGGGAATAGAATTGTAGAATTCAATAAGTCAACTGGATGATTCACTTACTCAAAAGTTACATTTACGGTTTTCTGTTATGAAAGGAATTGTTTTTAAATTAATTTTCTTGGCAAACATCAACCAATGGAAAAAAATTTACTCGCTACACTTTCAAATTACAAAACAGAAATTGAACCCATCATTACATCTGACCTATCAGATATAGCAATCGTAAGCAATGGAATTGCAAAGTCAAGAATGTGTATTCATAGTTTCAGAACTACTCTTAGATCATCAAAATTTAGAAGTAGAAAAGCTGAGGTACATTTCTTCAAATACACAAAACCTTATGTATATGGACGACTAAAGTTTTTTGTAAAACTTCATAAATATTTACTTCTCAAACCTCAAGGAAGTATAGCAAAACAACGGGCGCACATTGATGAAGCCGTATTGAAGTTGGAGGCACATAATTTTAAAAACATTGATTTTGTAGGTTACTATCGAAGGGATGAAAAAAATTTAGACAAATACTATTTCGTACGTGGCAAAGACGAGATAGGCTTAGCGTCTGACTCTTCACACTTTTATACAGATCCAGAATTTAGCACCAGTCACGATAATTTGGCAGCTCAGATAATAGCCTATGATTTGTTGATTGAACATTATAATGAAGAATTGGATAGACTACGTAAAAAAGAACTCAACTTATCAATTGAGCCAGACAGCCCAGCAATTCTTAATAATTTATCCTGGACCGCTTCCAAGACTGATTTAGTTGAGATTATATATGCACTGCAAGCGTCTGGTGCGATTAGAAATGGTCAGGCAGAAATCAATAAGATGGCATTGGTCTGTGAAAAATTATTTGATTTAGAATTAGGAAATTTCTATCGCACCTATTTTGAAATTAAAGAGCGTAAAAATGATAGAACAAGATTTTTGACTAAGCTCAAAACAGATCTTGAACAAAAAATGAAAAATGATGATGAAAGATATTAGACATAAGGAATGAGTAACTTAACCACTTTGAAATGTTAAAACTCTTACCAACCCATTCCCAACTTGGGAATAAAATTCATCAAACAACCACACATTTGTAAAACGAATGTCAAATCAAAGCAAAGCAACCGCTTTGAACTGCAAGCAGTTCGGCGGTTGTTTTAATTTTAAACCGTTTTACTATGCCCACATCGATTATCACATCAGATGACCTAAGAGAATTCAAAATGGAATTACTCGAGGACCTAAAAGAACTTATTCAGACACCTGTTCAACCTAAAAAGAAGAAATATCTCAAGTCAGCTGAGGTTATGGAATTGCTACAGGTAAGCCCAGGAACACTTCAAAATTTGAGAATAAACGGCACCCTGCCCTATTCTAAAATTGGTGGCATCATTTTCTACGATGCCGATGAGATTACAAAAGTAATTCTCGAAAACCGTATTGATAATTCTCAATAGATGGAATGGAAGTCAACTACATCCAGCACCTCAACGCAGTTTTCAAAGCATTTCAAGAAGACAGCCGGTTAAACCCAACACACATCAGCTTATATCTCGCGTTGTTCCAATTGTGGAATCACCATCGCTTTCGCGAAAGCTTTCACGTAAACCGTGAGGATGTGATGAAGATATCAAAGATTGGATCCAAATCAACATATCATCGATGTGTCAAGGAATTGAATCACTATAATTATTTGGTTTACAATCCGTCGCACAATCCGTTCAAAGGGTCTAAAATTAAGATGCTCAAATTTGGGACAACCTCTGGACAAGTATTGGAACAAGCTGTGTACCAAGGTGTCCCAAATCAAGGACAAGAAGTGGTACGTTCTAATAAACATATACAAACTAATCAAAACAGTTATAAACTACCCAAGCCTAAAAATGAAATTGAAGTTCTACAATTTTTTAAAAAAGAAGAGTGGCCAGAAGTCGAAGCGCAAAAATTCTTCAATCACTACCAATCCATCGGCTGGAAAATTGGCGGGAAAATTAAAATTGAGAATTGGCACGCTTCCGCGAAAAATTGGATGCTAAAAGCCGAAGAACTCAAACAAGAAAAACATAAAAACGAGCTGTCCCAAAACGCTGCCCTGAGCTTGTCGAAGGGTCAGGACAACCTGCATACCACTCGGAACAAGAATTATAATAAACCGTTATGAAAACACCGGAAACCATATTCGACCCAAAGAAACCTCATATCATTATTGAAGGCGCTGTAGAGTATAAACTCGGTACTTTTGACGGAAGCTTTATCCAATACGATTTCGCCAGCATCGCTCGCTACATTGATGCAAAAGGAAAGCTGCTTTTCGGAAAGAACTTCAAACTCTACGATGAAGACAAGCAACTTCTGTACAAGCTCTGCAGTTACTTCGTAGCTGACGCGACCGAATGTAAAAAGTATGATATCGACATCGATAAAGGCCTGCTTTTGACTGGTCCAGTAGGATGTGGTAAAACCACATTGATGCGGTTGTTGCCGCATATCGTACCGCACAAGCGTGGCTACAACTTCATTCCGTGCCGGAATATCGTTTTTGGTTTTAACGGTGTAGGCTTTAAAATGATCCAAGACTACGAAGACCACAAATCCTATTGTTTTGATGATTTAGGTGTAGAGCACGTAGGCCGTTATTACGGCAAGGACTGCAACGTGATGGGCGAAATTCTCATTTCACGGTACGACATATTCAAACAGAAAGGCATCAAAACACACATCACCACAAACCTCAATGCAGACGAGCTGCAAGAGAAATACGGCGAGCGAGTTAGGTCACGTATGCGAGAAATGTTTAACCTTATTTCGTTTGATGAGAATAGTGTGGATAAAAGAAAATAAATTATCAATTGGATTTTAGAATGAGTAATTTTGTAGTATGTTTTATAGAAGAAAAATAGTATTTGCGTTGTTAGAGCAGTTTGATGGTGGATTAGAGAGAACAAGGCTACAAAAGCTTATTTTTCTGTTGTCACAACGCCAATCAAAACCCAATTACGAGTTTATCCCCCACCGTTTTGGTTGTTACTCATTTTCCTTGAAGGCAGATTTGGATGTTATGGCACAGCGCGAATGGTTAGCCTTTGATAACAAAACCTACAGTCCGGCAATAGAGAAAAAATACTATGCTGAACTCAATGCTATGGATAAGCAAATCGTTCTTGAAACAATTTCCAACTATGGTCAAATGAGTACTCGCGCTGTAACTACTCATACTTATATAAACTTTCCATATTTCGCATCACGGAGCACCATAGCAGATGAAATTTTACCATCTAAATACCTTGAAAAAGTTCATAATGCTCGTAATATGGACTTTACAAAAATGTTGTTTACAATAGGTTACGAAGGTATTTCTCTTGAAGAATACTTGAATAGATTAGTAAAGAACAACATCAAGGCCTTAATTGATGTACGTAAAAATCCTTTAAGTCAGAAGTTTGGGTTTAGTAAAAAATTATTACAACGTTTTTGTCGCAGGTTAGATATCGATTACATCCATATTCCAGACGTTGGCATCGATTCAAGTAAGCGTAGAGAATTGAATACCCAAGATGACTACAACATTCTTTTTGATGATTACAAAAAGACCACTTTAGAAACGTCGATAGCTGCACAAAAAGAAATCTTGGCACTATTAGAACAATATCAGCGTATTGCATTAACGTGTTTTGAGGCTGAAACTTGCCAATGCCATAGAACACCATTAGCAGAAAAGCTGGTAACAAATAATTCATCAAAAATACCATTGAAACATATTTAACAATGGCGACTACTCGAGTACTAATAACTGTTAAAACTTATCCAAACCTATCTTCGAAGTATGAGGAGTTAGTTTGTACAGCTGGTTTACTGGAAGACGGTACTTGGATAAGGATTTATCCACTTGCTTTTCGTAAAAAGGACTACGAACAGCAGTATAAAAAATACGATTGGATAGAGCTAAATTTAGTTCCGAATAACAGCGATTTCCGTCCAGAAAGTTATCGACCTTACTCTATTGATACACAAATTGCTATTGTCGGCAATATTGATACTTCAAATAATTGGCGCAATCGCAAAGATATAGTTCTTAAAAATGTCCGCACAAGTATAACTGACTTAATTTCGGAAGCCTATGATGAGCAGAAACGAACATCATTAGCAACTTATAAACCAAGGGAAATTATCGATTTTGTAGTTGAACCTGCGGACAGGCATTGGGATAAGCACAAAATAGCAAAACTAAAAGCAAATCGTCAGCAGGGCAATATGTTTGAATACCCTGAAGACCCTTTTGAAGTTGTAGACAAATTGCCGTATACATTTCGGTATGTTTTTCTTGATGAAGATGGGACAAAGAGACGTATGATGATTGAAGATTGGGAAACGGGAGCACTTTATTGGCGGATGCTCGCTAAATTCGAAGGTAATGAATCCTTGGCGGTAGAGGCAGTAAAAAAGAAATATTTGGATGATTTTGCACGTACCAAAGATTTATACTTTTATTTAGGCACAACCCTAAAGTATCATATCCGCAAAGCCAGAAACCCCTTTGTAATTGTAGGTACTTTTACACCTAAGATTGAATTGCAAACAAGTTTATTTTAAAGAAAATAGGTACTGCCATCATTACTTGATTATCAAATTTCCCCATCTTCAGCACTTACCAGCTCATCGATCATTACCTCATTTCGCAAGCTGCATTCGTCCATTCACTCTTCACTAACAAGAGCCTATGGTTCCGCGCGGTACCAGCAATGATTACCACAAACATTCAAAATAATAAACTAACTGCTTGGTTGATTTATAATGCATATTTTTTTTAAATCTTCATATAGATAATCATTGCTCGTACTCTTTGCCTTTGCGCGCACAATCGTCGAAAGATTTGTCTTTCAATTGAACAACAGTAATAGCATTAACATTCGGGAAGGCAGGTAATAAGGTGTGCGCCAGTTGTTCCATTTTGTTCCATAAAACAACCCGACAAGGGTATATAAACAGGCATCAATATTTAGTATAAAAAATTGACCATTCGTTAAGCCTGCCCTTGTCGGGACCGCCACCACGTCCATCACGTCATCCAAGTGTACTGGCTTGTTTTATTCCACACATTCCACGCCTTCTGCACTCGCGGCTACTCTTGTCCCTTAGAATCCCAAATAGGACGGCTATCGCCGGCATAATTAGTAAGGGACAACCGCCGCTTCACGTTTTGCGAGCCTGCGTGTCGCTGCGGGCTTATACGGTGTCACATTTTTTGATACCGTTTTAATAAACACTTGGGAATGGCATAACGTCCTACAGCCGTAACACAGATAAGTGTTACCGCTTCCGTCCTGACAAGTAAGAGCTGTACCTTCCTTCCGCGACTTCCTATCGTCAGACACTACACTCACGCACAGCACTTACCCATATCAAGAAACCTCATCCTTCCATTAAAAAGAATCAAAAAACTGCGCCACCTAGTGTACAACATAGCCGTGACCGCCTTCCGTGCCTACAGGCGCCCACTCACGGCACCCTTGCTCATCTCGCAGGCGGCTCGCGCCTTTTGGATTACCTGCTTGATAAAAATTCGTAGATTGCTGTATAAAACATTTACTATTATGAGTTTAGATAATTACGATATGTACAAGGATGGCGACAACTGGGCTATAAAAAAGCGTGGTAATGATAAAAATACTAAAGTGTTTAAAGACTTGAATAAAACCGAAGCCACGCAACAAGCCGCAGCTCTTTTGAAAGAAAAAGGCAATGCATCCTTAAAAATTAGAAAAGAGAACGGCCAGATTCAAGAAGAAAGAACTTATCCGCGTTCTGCTGACCCAAAAAATTCACCTGGTTAGAATCGATTAGAATAAAAAAAGGCCACAAATATAGTTGGCTTCCTACGGCCAACGCTATGATGCAGTAAAGTTCAGGCCTGTCGGTTTTGAAAAAAATAATGCGCCGAAGAAACGCATCATTTTTTTCAACCCTTTATCGGTCGGTCGCAAGATTTTTACCAAAAAACTTGACAGCATCGCCACGCCACCAGAGAGATTGCTTTCTTTTTTTGTTTTTCTTTTAAAATAATATTGGTGGGCTTTGGTAGTAAGTAGAAACATCCTGCTAAAAGAAAAACCCTAGAACTAATTCCAGGGTTTACTCAATTACCGATGTCATTTTCGTTTACGCTTTTTTACCTGCCGATTGGTACTTCGCGAAAGTATCTTTTTAATACGGTTCTTAACCAAAATCTTGAGAAGTAAAGACACTATGAAACTGATAGTCGCACCGAATACTGCCATAATTGCTGAGGTCAAGAAGCTCTCACTGTCAATACTCGGAACAGTAGCAGCGATAGTACCACCAAAAGTGCCCATTATCGTTGGAAGATATCGGTGTGGCATAGCGATTACTTTTCATTCCTACTTAGACGGGAATCAGTTTTGCCTATATCCTCAGACTTTTCTTTTTTCGCTTTCGCGGAAGCGGAATCATCTGAAACTACTGCTTGACTTACAGCTGTGGCAACCGTGCCAGCGACGGTCATATAGGTTGCGACGGTTACAACAGCTGCAGGAAGTGCGATGGGAGCTGCGATAATGGCACCGCCAGCGGTGGCCAATGCGATACCTATATTTCTCAAAGTCTTGAAAAACTTCGGTGTTGGTTTTTTATAACGTTGTACAAGGTTCATTGTATTAAGATTTTATAGTTAATGTTACTTTTTCTTTTCGGTCATAGGCTTGATAGCAGAGCGATAACAGCTTCTGCAATGCAGCGCGGGATAACCAGCCCGTTCCAATGCCTGAGAGTTGCGAAACTGGCGATAGACAGCCGCGCAGTTCCTTTGCGGCATCATTTGCAGGGTGTATGAGAATCAAACTACGACCAGGAACGTTCAAAATGTGAAGATGATTTCTAAACCGCTTCGAAATTCTCGGTACAACCTCATAAGCGCCTTCCGGAACACAAGAAACATTCCGCCGATTGTCCTGCCAAGGCAGCTCAATCGTAAAGCAGATGAATCTGCCATTAATGAAAAGGGCACCGTTGGTACCCTTTTCAAAATAGCTTCGCTTCAGGATGAGGTCCATCTTAAACCTTATCTACATTTGCAACTGAAAGCGCATTAAATGCACCATTTTTCAACGAATACATCTGCCCGTTCACTTGCTGATAGAATTCGATTCCAACCACCTGCACAATCGGCAACGCCGATCCAGCTGGAAGAGCGATCGCAAGGTTGATGGCTGCGGTGTTTGCACCGTCATACGGCAAAATTGCCGTCTCAGCACTCTCGAAGCTCGAGGTCTCATTTGCAAAGTCAAGCTCTGCAGCACCAGTTACAACTTTGAAGTGTGTAGTTCCACCAGGAGCAGCAATTCGCACCGCTGGTGCAAATGGTGCCAAGTTCAATTCCACATCGCCAGTTGCACGGTCGAGAGTGGTGGAATAAGGAGCAAACAAGGTTGCACCAAGTTTCCCATTGAGGTTGAACTCAAAGCCTTGTAGCGTTGCCATATCACCATCTTCGATAGTTCTGGCGCCACGCTCGTTGACCGTGTCCGTTTTGGTTACCGCAACAAGTGCTTTGGTCAATCGACTTACCACACGTTTATCTTTTGCATTTTGCAAAAGCACACGGATTGCATTGCGGATGACTTTGCCGCCTTTGCCGGCACGTCCAAATTCAGACCCATTCTCACGCGTTCTTTGAAACGCTGGATCATTGGCGATACGATTGGCATCCACACCACCTTTGGTGCGCGCCAAGTGCCCGTCAGAGCTTTTGTAAAAGGAAATGTCGCCGAGTGTTCCCTTTAGTTTGATAATACCAGTTTGTCTTGCCATTTTTAAAAATTTTATGATTACTCAACAAATCAAAGTAGATTTGTAAGGAAAGAGAAATAACCCATACCACCTCAGCCGATTAGCACAATTTTTGCCGAGAATTACCTATACTTCAAGCAAGGATTCGCTATGGATGAAGTATAGATAGTGTATCACTATGAAGATTTTAAGAGCCTGCATATTCCCAAAAGACGTGCATTGCCTAACTGGCAGAAGCGAACGCTATGGCAGGAAGCTTTTAAATGATATTAGAAGGCACTTTGATAAGCAATCCCATCAGTTTGTAACCGTCAAAGAATTCGCCGAATATAGCGGCATAGAAGAGGAAATTATCACAGAATATTTACAGCAAGTTTCATAGTATTTAGTGCTGTTTATGTAGGTTTGAATACTGGAAATTGTTATCTTTATATAGTCTTGAAAGTATCAAAACAATTCAAGCAAGTTCATTAAAAATGGTAGTTAATCGGTCAGTTGTATATCTTGACTAACTGTTTAAGCCCTAAAAATACTGCATAATGCGTGGTTTTACGGCAATCCTGTCGAGGTCACGAATGAATAGTTCAATAAGAAAAAACGCCAAGCTTGCTTGAGCGTTTTTTTGTTTGAAGTATTCTCAAAGCGGAGCTTTGCAGGATGCGCGAAGCGAATCCTGTTTGTGAAATTCTATAATCAATAAAACATCCTCCTCAAATGGTTTGAACTTCGCCCCTTCCAGGTCAAGAACAAACCGTTCAATAAGAAAAAACGCCAAGCTTGCTTGAGCGTTTTTTTGTTTGAAGTATTCTGAAAGCGGAGCTTTGCAGGATCTATCATTTTGGCAAAGTCATCAATAAATAGAAAAAGGTCATAAGGTTTTATCAGGTAAGTAAATGGTTAACGGGAATCTTTTACCTATAAATAGTAAGGATAATTTAGGGGCTGGGTGCTATACATTTTTAATAACTGATGATAATACCTTTAGATCTATTAAATTCGTAAATTAAGTTGAAGGTCAGTCGTTCTTAAAATTACACTTATGAAAAATAAACGTAACCGAGTTTTTTTGCTATTGATAGCTGCCGTATCTGCTTTGGGCGGATTGCTTTTTGGTTATGATACCGGAGTCATCAATGGTGCTCAGTTTTATCTTACAGAGTATTTTCAATTAAGTGATGCTATGAAAGGCTGGGTAGTAGGTAGCGCGCTATTAGGATGTTTAATAGGAGCAATTATTGCAGCTCCTTTAAGTATCAAAATAGGTAGAAAATGGTCTCTAATCATTTCTGCCCTACTTTTTACCTTATCAGCTTTTGGGTCTGGATTACCCGAAATGTTTCCGCAAACCGTAACAGTTTTAGTGATTTTTAGAATTATAGGTGGACTAGGAATAGGAATAGCTTCCATGAATGCACCCATGTATATCGCAGAGATTGCTCCTTCTCATATTAGAGGTCGCATGGTCACCTATTACCAACTTGCGATAGTCATTGGTTTTTTTGTTGTATTTCTAGCTACTTATTTCATAGGCAATAGCCTTAATGAGGTTCAAAACATAGAATATGGATGGAGGCAGATGTTTTGGTCAGAGCTTATACCTAGTGTATTATTTTTGTTGTTATTGTTCTTTGTACCCAAAAGTCCTAGATGGCTTGCACTTAGAGGAAATGATGATGAAGCTCTTATGATTCTTAATAAGATCAATGATAAAGAGACCGCAGCTGTAGAAATGAAGCATATTAAAAGCTCTTTACGTGATAAATCTAGTCATGTAAAACTCAGCTATTTTTCTAAAGGTATTTTCACCATTATTTTAATAGGAACTGTTCTTTCCATGTTACAGCAGTTTACAGGAATCAATGCAGTACTATACTACGGTGCGGATATTTTTGAAAAGGCTTTAGGTTTTGGTAAAGAAGATGTTTTATTACAGCAAATATTACTTGCATTTGTTAATCTCGTATTCACTTTTGTAGCCATGTTTACGGTTGATAATTTTGGGCGTAAGCCACTGCTATACATAGGTTCTGCGGGAATGATTTTAGGATTCACGTTGTTGGGAGTATCCTTGCAGCAGGAAAGTGTGGGAATGATTTCTTTGATCGGTGTTTTAATTTTTATCGCCTCTTTTGCGCTGTCTATGGGACCAGTTGTTTGGGTCATATTATCTGAAATGTTTCCAAATAAAATAAGAAGTGTCGCGATGTCGATAGCTGTAGCTGCGCAATGGGCTGCAAACTATGTGGTTTCTCAATCATTTCCTGTAGTAATGGGGAGTGAAACAAACAATTCACAACCATGGAATGGTTCTATGCCTTACTTCATATTTATAGGATTCATCCTGATTATTGTTTTTGTTACCTATAAATTCATTCCAGAAACAAAAGGGAAAACCCTGGAAGAGATTGAAGGGTTTTGGGAATAATTAGGAATTGATCGACCTAAGCCACGTCAGCTGAACCTCTTACCACAATTGATTCCGATGATCGCCCTTTTCCTTTGTCATGAAGAGAAAGAAACGAAGTTCATCCTCATACATTGAGCGCAAACTCCCTGAATACCTGCTTGTGCTTTTCCATGTCTAGGTCAGGTGAAAAAGAAGCCCGGACGATATAGTCCTTATCTTTTTCTTGAGTTGTTCCTTGGGTAGACGTGGCCGGTACGGTCCAATACACGCCTTTCAATTGTCCGTAGCTCACACAAAATTTACTTTCTTCCGGAATTTCTTCAATCATTGCGTGAATCAGCTGGAGATTAAGTTGGCGTTTTCTGGCCTCTCGTTCCTCTGGTGTCGCTCCTGAAGTCGGGAGATCCAACGAAAATACCGATGGTGTGAATCCGCGGGCAGCCAGTTCTTCTGAAACAAAGTTAATTTTAGCTTCTGGTAGGGTGTTCTTGATAAATTCCACAAACTCTCGTGTATGGAGATAAGCCTCTTTAATACGGTTCTTCATAGAAGGTAATTGCTCTGCCAGCAAATGATATTGTAAAGCTGTTGCCTCGTTATCGCATAGGATGAGATGCTGCTGGATCAATGGACCCAAGTCATCTGCTACCCGATTGACCATCGCATAACCTGCCGTGCATTTTCCGCCACTGGGGAATTTTGATCCACTGGCATAAGAAATGGCTTTGACGGCGGAAAGCAGCTCTCCCTCTTTCATGAATGCCACATTGGGACAAAATGTCTGGTCAAGTATGAACACCGGCTGCACAGCAGACTGTCCGCTTGCAGTGGTCCGCTTCTGGCGCAGCACAGATTCTAGTTCGCCTAGATCTGGTACCTCTACCCTTGGGTTTGTGGGTATCTCGGCGATGATAAAAGGCACCGCGTCATCCTGGGCCAACTGTTCTAAAATACGACGCAAACCGCTGACCATATCGTTTTGTCCATCGACATGAAGATCTACGATCTCTACATGAGGTAAACAGGCAGCCACCCTCCTGGCCTGGTCATTGGTACCGCCATAACAGTTCGTCGGAACTATAAATTTTACGGGCTTGCCTTGGTGGGCGAGTTGAGCATGTTCAATCAGTCCCATCATGATCGCATACTGGATGGATAGCCCGCTGGAACCTACCATGGGCTGGGTATCCACCTGCATTAAATCTTTCAGGTAGGTAAAAACCTCTTGCTTATCTGCTTCAAGTTGGTCGTGATCTTGTGCTGAAATTTGGGCACCGTTGATCATGGCATCCAGCAAATAAAAGGTGTCCTGAGGGGTCATCGCAATGGTTTCCCGTCTACGCACATGCTGAATGGCCGAAACATAGGCATCGGCATCTTTGTGGTATATACTGAGCACACTTCCTAAATCCCCACAAAAATCTATATAAAAATCCGCGGTGGGCTGCTCGATGATGGTCATTGGATCACGCTTTCGCGAAAGCGAAACACTTATTCCATCAAAGCGGTCGTTTACTTCATCAGCGTCACCCACCAAGGTCTCAAAATCGTAACCATAAATGGACTTGATTCTTTCCTGGTCAAAAAAAGCTGGAACTTCTGCATCAAAAATTAACCTGGTTTTCTTTCCGTTCAGGTGATTGAAGCGTAGAATCGCCAAAATTGGTGCTGTTTGTGAAGCAAAAGAAATAACCTGCTCGGATGGAATACCTTTGATCTTGCCCAACGTCCATTCCAATACACTGGACAATTGATGCCCTAACCTGATATAGTCATAAGCCGTCGGTAATTGACACAAAGACTCGGCTCCGGATTGACCCGCAGCAAATAAATCTTCAAATTGTTCCAAAAACTCAGTCTTGGCCTTTGATTCATTATAAATGTCTAACCTATGTGTCGTGATGTCCAACCATCCTTGAGGTAGATTCTCTAATACTTCCTTTACAAATTTCAGTACACGTCTATCTTGCATAAGCTCTTATTTCTCACGCAAAAGTAGGCTTTTCACAACAGCTGTTCAATGGGTTTGAATTGTCATGAAACATGCATTAATAGATGACTATTATACATTCTGAATCAGAAGGAATTAGCATTTAAAATGAACGAAAAGAAATCACCAGTTCATTTATCGCCTTCTGCAGGGCCTGCGCAAACGTTTATAATATTGACGCTGTCGGTAAGCCAGATAAACATGACGAAGAATAAATACAAAACATAAAATTAGTAAACTCAACACACTAATATCAAGTGAATTCATAAGGGGGAAATTTTAAGATCTATAACGATATAGTACCATGAGGTACCTGCCTATGAAAATATTAATAAAACTTAAATTTATCACAAAATTTAAGGTTGAAAACTCAGATTTTCGACCAACGACCACTTGAGATGATAATCTCCATGGATCAGTTATGATGATGGGAATCTTCAGGAATAGCCCTGAAATAGCTATTCAAAACCAGTGCCATCCGCTATAGACTGTTCTATAACGGCAGCAATAAGGAAAGCATAAGTGCTGATTAGGTATTATCAAGGAGTAAAACCGCCTGATGAATTAAAATGCTTCCGCTATACCTAAGTATATATTGTTTGTCCCTTGACCAAAGCCCCAGTCCAAACGTATATTCAAATTTTCCTTTTTGTCAAGCATCCACCTTAGACCAAGACCGTAATTGGGTTTTAAATTAGCAAATTGAAACTCGTCTACATTGCGGTACACATTACCTGCTCCCAAAAAAGCAACTGCTCCCCAGCGACTTTCACCAAAACGTTTGCGATATTCAACTTGGGATGCAAGGAGATCCCGATCTACAAATCGCCCTTCCTGGTATCCCCTCATAATCTCTGGGCTACCAAAAAAGGAATATTCCGAAAAGGGCAAATCCTCTCGAGTTGTGCGCCCTACGAATTGAAAAGCCAGTACGTCTCGATTTTTTTCAGAGATACCTAAAAAGTAACGTAAATCAAGGCGGGTCAAATTAAAGGAATTGGTTCCTCCCAGCGCTTCAAAATACTTACCGTGGGTAAACTCGAGGTACCAACCTTTTTGCGCATTCAAAATAACATCACGGCTGTCATAAAGAGCGGCAACCTCAGCGCCAAACGAAGTTGAACCATCATAACCGTCCGGTCGGGTTTGATCAATAATTTTCCCTTCTTCAATATTGGTATCAAAAATATGGTTGTACCTCAAACCACCGCCTATAAACAGATACCTGGTCAACATTTGTTTGAGAAATATGGGTTCAAAGAGAAATTGGGTATAGTCGTATTGCTCTTCGTTTTCTTCGACGGCCTCATTTCCTATACCGTAAAAAATACGGGGGTAATTCTGGAAGAGTATATTTCCTTCAATTACCCATTTCTCCTGATTGGTAAATATTTCAAACCCAGAGAAAAGAAAAAACTGATTGTTCAGGGTGTATTGAGCAGTTATTGGCATATTAGACACCCTGGTTTCCTCGCCGCTGCCATTAAACTTAAACAGATATTTGGCTCCCATTCCCAGGCCAAAATTCGTTTCGGGCGTATAGCTTACTACTGGAGCGACAATAAACTTCTGTAGATAAAGGGTCGAATCCCTTTCCGCTGCTTTGTAGTTGGGATAAAAGGTAAAAAACTCCTTAATATCCTCTATATCCTGGGCTTGGAGCAAACTCCCTCCAAATATAAGCGTGGTGAATAAAAACAGATTACGTATAATATTTTTCAAATGAATAGGCCTTTACTTGGCAATTTAGGTGCTGAAAAAGAATTCCAGCTTCTGATTAACCTATATTTAATATCCCGATGCTGCTTTTATGATTTCCCAAACATCTTCGCTGGTATATTTAGTGAGGTGGCGTATTTCGCTTGAAGCGAAAAAACAGGTTACTGCCTATCCCACAACTCCCAGTGTTTTTGAAAATCAGAAGACTGGGGAAGATTGGTTTTTGCCTTGTCCACTACTTTAAGCCATTTTAATTGTTGCGGACTCAAATACTGCTTGGCAGATTTACCTTGTCCCAAGGCTGTATTCATTTTGGTACGTTGTACTACAGACAGTGGCAAACGGGCGTAGTCGGTGCGTCGCAAATAATAATCTTCATCTTGTTGCGCAGCTTTAAAAGAACCTTCAGGCACCGCTTTCATACTTTTTTGTTGAGCAAACTTATCCAAAGTCAATTTGTTGGTCATTTGGGTGTCATAGGTAACCCGTACTACCTCGCTACCACCTGAGAAACCAGCTTCTGTTTGAAGAACGCCTTTTTGGCTGCCCAGCTCCTTCTCTCCTGTCCAAAAACAATACATCTGATAGGTGGCTTGTTCGGTGTTTCCCAAGGCGCCAATTTCCTGACCTAGCAGCTCAAAATACAGGGGAATATTGCGCTTTTGTTGTTCCAATACCTGGCGCATTGCCTGATAAAGACCTCGGGCGGTATAATTTCCTGCTACACGCTGAATCAATGGCTTACCCTGTGGATCTACAATTTGTACGACAGGGTTGTTCCATGCGCTTTCGCGAAAGCGTTCCAACACCTCCCGATCAGCACCACCTCTGTTATTATAAATCGCCAAGGGTATGAATTCATTTTCAATCGCCTCAGTCATTAACGGATGACTCAACACATCTTTTCCATAATTTTTACAGGTGGAACATCCGGGAACTTCCTGAAACAATATCAGTATGGGTTTACCGGTGGCAGCTGATTCTTGCAGCGCTACCTCATAATTTCTCCACCAGGATACCCTACCCAATTCTTCAGGTTGTTTATACGGCTCCGTTCGGGTCTGTCCTACAGCGGAAGTAACAGTGATCAAGCCTACTAGCAGTACCAAATAATATCTCATAGCCTTTGATTTGAATACTAAAATATGGCATGAATATCCCATAAAGTTCACAGCGAAATATCTATTGGTTGATATTTAGAGCCCGGTTGGAATTTGCAATGGTCCATTTAACCATTTGCTCGCCGCTATGATCTTGTCGGTGATTGGTTTTTCTCCTCATGGAATCTATCCTGCACCCAATATGGCAATTCTCCATTTTTTGTATCAGCCGTACTGTGCCTGATGTTCTTTGAAGAAATGCCTACGATAAAATGAACAAGGCCTGCAACATGTGCTGTGGAAGCATAATTTTATCTCGACTGAGCTTTCTAATTAGCAGGACGAGCAGATTTTTTCAGAATTTTATCCATACAGTTCATGCCGTCAATTGCTGCACTGATAATACCTCCCGCATAGCCAGCTCCCTCTGCACAAGGATATAAACCTTGAATTTCAACATGTTCCAAACTATCGGCATTTCTGGGAATAGCAACTGGCGAACTTGTTCTGCTCTCTGGTGCATGCAAGACAGCTTCATTGGTGTAATAGCCTTTCATTTTTTTGCCAAAAGCAACAAAAGCTTTGGCAAGTCGGCTGGCAATCATCTCAGGTAAGACTTGATTCAGGTCTGCAGCTACTAGACCCGGGTGATAAGAAGTCTTGGGAAGGTCTTTGGACAAACGGCCCTCGACAAAATCAATCATACGTTGTGCTGGAACCTGTTGGGTCATTCCACCGGCTTTCCAGCAATCGTATTCAACTTGCTTTTGAAAATTAAGACAGACAAACGGATCATCTGGATGGTAGCCTGGCAAATCCTCGGGATGTAAGCTCACAACAATACCTGAATTGGAATATGGATTATTGCGTTTACTTGGGCTCCAGCCATTGGTGACCACTTCTTCCTTATCAGTAGCGCAGGGTGCAATTATTCCACCCGGACACATACAAAAGGAATACACACCCATTCCATCTACCTGCTCTACCAGACTATAACTGGCTGGAGGTAAATATGGGTTTTGGTCATCGCCATGGTATTGGATCCTATCGATCAAGGATTGTTGATGCTCGATCCGCACACCTAAAGCAAATGGTTTGGCTTCAATACGGATACCTCTTTTGTGCAGCAGGTAGAAAATATCTCTGGCGCTATGTCCTGTCGCCAACACTAGATGCTCTACCTCATGCCATTCTGTGTCATTTATTTGTATGCCCTGAATTTGCCCATCCTCATGTTTGATATCTGTGAGTTTGGATTCAAAATGCACACTGCCACCACAGGCAATAATGCGCTCCCTCATACGGGTAATGATCTGAGGCAATTTATTCGTTCCTATATGTGGGTGGGCATCTACCAGAATATCTGGTGTTGCGCCAAAGTCGACCAACCATTGCATCGACTTAAGTACATTCCCGCGCTTTTTGGAACGCGTATAAAGCTTACCGTCGCTATACGTACCTGCTCCTCCCTCTCCAAAACAGTAATTGGATTCTGGATTTACACGTTGCTCTTTTGTGATGGCAGCGAGATCTCGACGTCTAGACCTTACGTCCTTCCCTCTTTCAAAAATGATGGGACGTAATCCGCCTTCAATCGCTCTCAAAGCCGCATATAGACCGGCTGGACCTGCTCCGATAATATAAACAGGGCGAGCTGAACAAACATCCTGCCCTTGGAAACGCACTGGATCTGGTAAGGATTCGTCTGACATCCACAATTCGATCTGCAGATTATACTTAACCTGGCGCTGCCTGGCATCAATGGAGCGTTTTCTAATTCTCCATCGCTGAAAATTTGAGCGATCCACCCCAGATTTTTTACATACTTTATCCAGAATCAGTCGCTCGTCCTGCAATTGATGAGGTAAAACTGTGATTTGTACGAGCTGGCTCATAAAAAGAACATGGATGGGGTTACATCACCAATTGGCGTCCTAGGTGTATTTTTTCAACTGCTCTAGTTGCTTTTCAATGGCAGATTTAAATTCTCCCTTCATACGTTGGATGAGTTGGCCCGCAGGCATACTGTCCTTTACGGTAGCACTACCTTGACCTGCGCTCCAAATCGTTTTCCAGGCTTTGGCCTCGGTATCCATTTCTTTCCCGAAATCTATTTTTCCGGTGGCTTTGAGTTGTTCTTCTGTGATCCCAGCTGCTTGAAGACTGGCTCCTAAGAAGTTGGCATCCACCCCAGAAATAGCCGCGGTATAAACGATATCGCTACAACCAGCTTCTATAATCATATTCCGGTATTCTTCCGTTGCCTTGGACTCTGTAGTATTGATAAAACGGGTTCCCATATAAGCAAGGTCAGCTCCCATTTGTAGGGCACTGGCCACGTCCTGTCCAGAACTCATTGCTCCGGAAAGGATGATCATTCCGTTGAAAAATTCTTTGGTTTCTCGGATAAACGGCATGGGATTTAACGTACCTGCATGACCACCGGCTCCAGCACAGACTAAAATTAAACCGTCCACACCAGCCTGCTGGGCTTTCTGCGCATGTCGTTTTTTAATGACATCATGAAATACGAGTCCGCCGTAGCTATGTACAGCATTTACTACGTCACTTACAGCTCCCAAAGAAGTAATTATCAGGGGAACCTGATGCTTTATACATAGCTTAAGATCAGCTTCTAAACGAGGGTTGCTACCATGTACAATCAAGTTGACACCAAAAGGTGCTGCTTTATTTCCCGTTTCCTTTTCCCATGAAGACAAGGTAGTTTTGATCTCAATCAGCCATTCTTCAAATCCTTCACTACTGCGTTGATTCAAGGCAGGAAATGTGCCCACGATTCCGTTTTTACAACATTCAATCACCAATTGCGGTCCTGAAATCAAAAACATCGGTGCGGCAATAACGGGTAGAGATAGACGATCTGTGAGCTCTTGGGTTGTCATGGGTCTAATTTTCTTCAAATTTAAGAAAGACTTGCAGCCCGTTGGTAGCAATTTCCATAAAAGATAGAAGTTTGGGCTAACGTTATAATTTACATAAATGATGTAATGCAACTTGGTGCTTTGTCTTTGGCTGCTATTTTTGTGAGAGGGTACGGCATTTTTGCAGTAGCCTATGTCTAACCCGCTGCCTTTGAAAAGCCTACTGATTTACGGATTGTTACTTCTTCACGCCATTGGTTTCAATTGCCTGGCCCAAACTCCTGCCGCAAAGGTAGATCGGATGACTCCCAATAAAGCTACGTTGTCGGGCACTGTCACCGAAGAAGGTACTGGAGAAACCATGCTGAATGTAAACGTAGTTATTAAGGAGCTGAACACCGGAACCGTAACCAATGCTTATGGCTTTTACTCCATCACCCTGCCCATAGGAAGTTATAGCGTCCAATATTCCAGTATAGGTTATGAAACCATAGAAAAAATCGTTGATTTACAAGAGAACGTAAAACTGAACCTAAGTTTACGCCAGCAGGGAGAAGAATTGGATGCCATCGTGATCGAGTCCGATGTGGAACGATTGAGCACCAAATCTCCCCAGATGAGCGTCAATGCGCTCTCCATAGAAACCATAAAAAAAATTCCCGTGGTGTTGGGAGAAACCGATCTGGTCAAAGCACTAACCCTGTTGCCTGGAGTAACCAATGCTGGAGAGGGTGCCAGCGGATTCAACGTCAGAGGTGGAGCTGCTGACCAGAACCTCGTGTTGCTGGATGAGGCTACCTTGTACGGAAGCGATCATCTATTCGGTTTTTTCTCCGTTTTTAATCCTGATGCTATCAAAGATTTAAAACTCTATAAAGGCGGGATTCCTGCGCGCTATGGTGGTCGTGTTTCTAGTGTTCTGGATATTTACCAACGTGACGGGAACAAGAAAAGATTCAGTGGGACAGGTGGTATAGGTCTTGTGGCCAGTAGATTGCTTTTTGAGGGACCGATCATCAAGGACAAAGCCTCTTTCTTGGTCGGTGGTCGCAGCAGTTATGCCCATTTATTTTTGCCCTTATTTGACATTGATAATACGGCCTATTTTTATGACCTCAATGCAAAAGTGAGTTTTACGCTCGACGAAAACAACCGCTTGTATATGTCCAGCTATTTTGGTCGGGACGTATTTGAGGTAAACAACCTTTTTGGCAATGTTTTCGGCAATAGTTTTGTCAACTTACGCTGGAACCATTTATTTAACGACAAATGGTTTTCCAACGCTTCCATCATCTATAGCGATTATAATTACGGATTGGAATTGGATTTTGTGGAATTTGTCTTTGACAGCGGAATCACCAACCTCAATGCCAAATACGATCTGACCCATTATATCAGTGATAAAGCAAAAATTAGATATGGTCTGAATTCGATCTATTACGAATTTGATCCTGGAAAAATCACCCCAACTACCCCTTCCAGTGCGGTAAATCGCAGGCAATTGATCAAAAAATACGCTTGGGAAAACGGAATTTATGCCGACGGATCTTTAAGTCTTTCGGACCGTATAAATATAGACGCAGGACTACGGATCAGTACGTTCAATCGTTTGGGACAGGAAAGCTTAAATATTTATGCAGATGATCAGCCTTTGCTGTACAATCAGCAGTTGGGGATTTACGAAAAAGCCGAACCCATAGGTACTTTTGCTAGCGATCGCAGCACTACCCTAGAATCATTTGTCAATTTAGAACCGCGATTCTCCATCGCCTACTCCCTGGATGATCAAACCAGTATAAAGGCCAGTTACCAGCGTATTAATCAATACATCCATTTGATTTCCAATACCAACGCACCTACACCTTTTGATTTATATGCCCCCAGCGGAACTTTCATTGATCCACAACAAGGTGATCAGGTTGCTGCAGGTTTTTTTAAAAACATCAATGATTATTCACTGGAAGCCGAAGTCTTTTATAAAGAAGTCGACAACCGATTGGATTATATTGACGGTGCTGATCTGATCGCCAATGATGCGGTAGAGCAAATTCTACTGAGTGGTAAGGCACGTGCTTATGGTTTGGAATTGCTGCTGCGAAAAAATGAAGGAAACTTACAAGGTTGGATAGCTTATACCCTATCTAAAAGCGAGCAACGCACACCCGGACGGACGGCCGATGAGCCAGGAATTAACAACGGAGAATGGTATAATGCTGCCTGGGACAAAACCCATGATCTGACCATTACTTCCAGTTATGATTGGAACAAGAAGTGGGATTTTGGTGCCAATTTTACCTTGCAAACCGGTCCACCAGTTACATTCCCCAATGGACAATACAATTTTGACGGTCAATTTGTACCAACTTTTGAGTCGAGAAACAGCAGCAGGCTACCGGCTATTCACCGGTTGGATTTAAGTGCTACCTATACCCCACATCCCGAACGTACTAAAGGCTGGCAATCCAGTTGGGTTTTTAGTCTTTACAATGTGTATAACCGACGCAATGCGGCCAGTATCAGTTTCGGAGAAAATGAAGATACCAACAGAAATGAAGCGACCAGACTGTCTATATTTGGTATAGTACCCGCAGTCACTTATAATTTTAAATTCTGATCCATGAGAAGCTTATTGATTGTTTTGTGCTGTTGTGTTTGTTTTTCTAGTTGCGAAGATGTGATCGATGTAGATTTAAACACGGCCGCTCCTAGATTGGTGATCGATGCAACTATGGAATTGAACAGCGATGGAACTACGAGCACAAGAGTGAAACTAACCCGTTCTACTGGATTTTATGTAGAAGAACCAGTGATAGTGACGGATGCTGAAGTTGTCATCATTGACGAGCTTGGAACCAGATTCCCCATCCCTCACAACGCCAATGGTATTTATACCAGCGATAACAGCTTTCTCTCCGACCGTAACGACACAAGCCAATTTTCGCTAGAAATCACCGATAATTCTTTTGTTTATACTGCTACTGAATCCCTGGAGCAAACCGTACCTATTACTCAAGTATCTCAAGAAAGTATAGATGGATTTGGCGATGATATTTTTCAGATCGAAGCCTTTTTTTCAGATCCACAGGGATTGGGGAACTTTTATTTATTTGAATACAATGATGATGAAAACGCCCAAATTGACATCGGGAACGATGAATTCATCGACGGTAACGAGGCCAAAACCATATTTTTCCTGGAAGACTTAGAAGCGGGTGAAATGGCCCAATTGCGCATCGTAGGTATTGATGAGGCCTGCTTTTCTTTTTACGAAACTTTGTTGCAACAAACAGATGGTGCTGGTGGCCCCTTCTCTACTCAACCAGCGACAGTACGAGGGAACATCATCAACAGTACCAACCCAGATCGGTTCCCTTTTGGATACTTCAGAGTATCAGAGGTATTTGAAGTCGAATATACCATTCAGGAATAAGAGAGATATTTGTTGGCTATAGACCAGTGCAAAATTTGGCTTAAAGCCGAAAAATAGCCTTGTTTTCCTTCATGAAATTCCAGTGGTAACGTGGATCATCTCCGCTGAAACGCTCTACCCTGTTACGCTCCTTACCTGTATGGTCTAAGGCTATAATGGTAGGAAAGGTCACATCGTATTGGTCCGCTAATTTTTTATTGGCTTTTTTATCCTTCATGGGAATGATATCGTCCCTGTACGGGCTGTCTAAATATACCAGATGATAGTTTTGTGATTGCTCTAAAAACTCATCCGTATGTAAAAAATATTGTTCGAGTTTTTTACAAGGGGTACACCAATCACTACCTGTAAAATAGACCAAGATCGGCTTCTTGGTGGAACGCGCTTTCTTTTTAGCATCCTCCAGGCTGGTGAACCAATTCAAATGTGGTTCTTCTTGAAGTTCTTGCGTTGGGGTTGCCGAGGTGGCCACAGCCATTTCCTGGGCGGTAGATAGAAAGCTTACAAACAGAAAGAAAATAAAAAGTATTCTCATGGATATAAATTTCGCAACAAAAATAAAATTTTTAGAAATGGGTCAATAATCCTGCCAATTGCTAAACGTAGGAGATCATTTCTTGTTGTTGACGACGTACTTTTTTCATTTGGGACATCAAATCTTCTTCAGATCTATAGCCGACGGGTAAAAGTAAAGTGCTTTCTAAGCCCAATTTCTCCAATCCCAACAGCTGGTTGATTTTTTTTGGCTCAAAGCCTTCCATCGGACAAGAATCAATTTTTTCCATGGCGCAAACCGTGAGTAGATTCCCCATGATTAGATATGCCTGGTTCCGCGCCCATTGGCGCACATCTTCTTTGGCCTTATTGGCAAATTCACTTTCCAAAAATTCGCGAAAAGGTTGAAGCACCTCTTCTGGTGTCCCACGTTGTTGCTGAACCATATTGAAATACTCAGTCACATAGGCATCATCCACATGGACGGTGCATAAAACCAAAACTGCACTGGCATCTTTTACCTGTAGTTGACCAAAGGAATGAGCAACCATTTGGTCTTTGATGTCCTGATCAGTTACTAGGATTAGCCGGCAAGGCTGTAACCCATAGGAAGTGGCGGTAAGGTTAAAAGCTTTGGCCAACAGGTCCAACTGGTTTTCTTCCAAATGACGTTCCGAATCAAATTTTTTGGTGGCGTATCGCCATTCAAGACTATTTATGCTGTTCATATTTGCTAATCCTTATATTTGTGATAGCCGGCAGAAGTTAGCCTTCCTTTTTAAAAGCAAGCATCTGCCATATACAAAATTAAGCAACTGTCTACAGCTGATTGAGCTTTACCATAGGATAAATCAATGAAGGATATCGACAAACGTATCGCTGACGCGGAAACCAGGATCTTTAAAGCTGTTTTTCCCAACACCACTAATCACTACGATACTTTATTTGGTGGGACGGCGTTACATTTAATGGATGAAGTGTCCTTTATTTGTGCTACCAGGTTTTCACGGAAAAAAGTGGTCACCATCAGTACGGATAAGATTGACTTTAAAAAACCAATTCCGCAAGGAAGCATTATCGAGCTCGTAGGCAGGATCAGTAAAGTAGGCCGAACCAGCTGCGAAGTAGAAACCACCATTTATATGGAAGACATGTACAGTTATACACGGGAGAAAGTCGTTGGTGGCACTTTTACTTTTGTCGCTATCGACGATGACAAAAAACCAACGTCTATTATTTAATGCGTAGATTTCTCAACATCCTGGTATTTGTAGTCGTTGCTATTGTGGTTGGTATTCTCGTATTACAACTCCATGTAAAAAAAGTATCCAGACCGCATATCTACACGAACATAAAGGAGGTACCGGCTGCCCACACCGGGATCGTTTTGGGTGCCAGTGTAAGACCAGACAAAAGTCTGTCGCTTATTTTACAGGACCGGGTGGATGCTGCCTTACTGGCTTATAAAGAAAACAAGATCAAAAAATTCCTATTGAGTGGTGATCATGGTGATAAGCATTATGACGAGGTCAACGCCATGAAGGATTATCTCAATGAAAAAGGCGTACCGAATGAGGATATTTTTCTAGACCACGCCGGTTTTGATACCTATGACAGTATGTTTAGAGCCAGGGATGTCTTTGAGGTAGAGGAAGCAATTGTTTTCACCCAAGAATTCCATTTACCCAGGGCCATCTATCTCGGTCAAAAATTAGGTTTAAACATTGATGGATATGTGGTAGATCAGCATAATTACGAAGGAAACAGCCACTTTAAACGCAGAGAATGGCTCGCCAATATCAAAGCGTGGATGGAATTGAATATTGAGAAGCAGCCCACTTTCACCGGTACTGTGATTCCGATTACAGGTGATAGTTCGCCTTCACACGACCCTTAGGATTGTCAACTCTTTAACAAGGACTAGTTAAAAGCTGTTAAGTGCAGCTGGCGGACTCTATAAAATGACTATTTTAAAGAAAAATAATTTATGAGTACGACAAAAGATTCACCGAATCCAGAAAAAACCAGTAAAAAAGAGCAAGCCATTAATTTGGAAGCCACCCACGGAAAAGACATCAATCACCAGGTCAAGGACAAGAAGGAACACCATCAGCCCAGGGATACCATCAAGCAAGATGGAGGGTAAAAACAAAGAATATTTGTCTGCCGACAGATATTTTTTTTATCTACTGTCTTTAAATCTTGAAAAGTTGTATATTTGCAACCGCTTTGAGAAAAGCGCAATTGACCTGGAGAAATGGCAGAGTGGTCGAATGCACCGGTCTTGAAAACCGGCGAGGGTCACACCTCCGGGGGTTCGAATCCCTCTTTCTCCGCAAAAGGAACCCGCAACGGAAGTTGCGGGTTTTCTTTTTTACACCACGAGCCAAGCCCAGCTTGAGCGAAGTGGGGTGAAAAAGAAAACCCACTGGGCGCAAGCACAGTGAAGGGTTTTATGTTTGCAAAGGATTACCTCATTTGGGATCAACACAGTTAATCCTTCTCTATAAAAATGGACAATTCAAAACCACAAGCCAAGCCCAGCTTGAGCGAAGTGGGGTCAAAAAGAAAACCCACTGGGCGCAAGCACAGTGAAGGGTTCTATGTTTGCAAAGGATTCCTCATTTGGGATCAACACAGTTAATCCTTTTCCATAAAAATTTACAACGCAAAACAACAACCCAACCCCAGCTTGAGCGAAGTGGGGTAAAAAAGAAAACCCACTGGGCGCAAGCACAGTGAAGGGTTCTATGGTTGCAAAGGATTCCTCATTTGGGATCAACACAGTTAATCCTTTTCCATAAAAATTTACAACGCAAAACAACAACCCAACCCCAGCTTGAGCGAAGTGGGGTAAAAAAGAAAACCCACTGGGCGCAAGCACAGTGAAGGGTTCTATGGTTGCAAAGGATTCCTCATTTGGGATCAACACAGTTAATCCTTTTCCATAAAAATTTACAACGCAAAACAACAACCCAACCCCAGCTTGAGCGAAGTGGGGTCAAAAAGAAAACCCACTGGGCGCAAGCACAGTGAAGGGTTTTATGTTTGCAAAGGATTACCTCATTTGGGATCAACACAGTTAATCCTTTTCCATAAAAATGGACAATTCAAAACCACGAGCCAAGCCCAGCTTAAGCGAACTGGCGTTAAAAAGAAAACCCACTGGGCGCAAGCACAGTGAAGGGTTCTATGGTTGCAAAGTAAACCCTATCTGGGATCAACACAAGTAATCCTTTTCCATAAAAATGGACAATTCAAAACCACGAGCCAAGCCCAGATTAAGCGAACTGGCGTTAAAAAGAAAACCCACTGGGCCCAAGCACAGTGAAGAGTTCTATGGTTGCAAAGGATTACCTATCTGGGATCAACACAGTTAATCCTTTTCCATAAGAATGGACAATTCAAAACCACGAGCCAAGCCCAGCTAGCGTGAAAAGAAGAAAAAGAATATCCTCTGGATCTGTCTTCAGATCAGCGTGGATAAAAAACCAAAGGAGTTACCAAATACACCTAAATAATCTTGACAAGTCGTCAACCATGTAGCTCATGCGTCATACCCACAGTCGTACAGGCTATGACACTAACTAAAACAGCGGGAATAAAATAAGCCCAATTCAATAAATTGAATTGGGCTTATGCACTTAAATGTTTTGAATTTCTATTTTTTGATAAAACGTTCAGTTAGCGTGTTACCATCTGCCGTTGTCACCTGCAAGATGTAAACTCCATCCTTTAGTTCAGAGACTTCGATTTGTTGAGAGAAATCTCTTTTGATCACGACTTGTCCTAATGTGTTATAGATGGCCAGATGTGAACCTTCTCCGTTTAGGACTTCAAGGTTGAGCAGTTCTTGACCTACAGGATTAGGGTATAATTTAAGGTCAGATCCCGATAGGGTCAACTCGTCAGCACCGTATCCTGAAGAATAGAAGGAAAACGGGTCATCACCAAGTAGAGTGATTGTATAATCTTCAACCTCCCCATAATTAACCGTTTGACAGGGCCCAGAAATCACTCCAAAGTATTGAATGACTCGCATACGTGTCCTACCATAGCCTATATTCTGAGGGACTGTAATATCCTCAATAAGATTTCTTTCACTAGTTTCTGCAGCAAAAAATACTAACTCATTGCTGTCGTCAAAATCTCCGTCACGGTTGTAATCGATATATACAGCATAATCCTCTGGATAGGGCTGATTATCCGGCCATCCTCCTTGAATGTAGAATCTCGTTACTTGATTAGGTGCAAAGGTCATATCTAGTTCACGGACTTCAGTAAAATCACTATACCCGTTTTCTGAAGGACCAGTTCTGTTATCGATCTCATTTACCACATCAGGGTTATCTAGAGACTGAACCCATACCCGTTGAATCCATTCAAATTCATTATCAGGTGCTGCATTCCCATTCTGACAATAATTGGTACTTGGCGGGATTGCTCGGGCACCCACGTCTATTCTGATATCATCAATGGCCCAATCTGCTGTTTGGGAAGAGGACAGTATTCTTCTAAATCTCAATTTGAAAGAGGAATTTACGATTGGTATGTATGGACTCAAGTCCACATAATGTCTTTCCCATTGATCGCTCACTGGGATTGGACTCCCATGCCATACATCTATGTAGGCTCCAGGAGCAATTTCCATTTCGAGCGTTAATTGACCGAGAATGCCTTCCCCAGCTTTATGTTCTAAAAAACTTACACTGACATACTGCTCACTCCCCACGATTATATTCGGACTCACCAAACTCGCAGTGTTGAAAGGAGGCTGATTATAGGAACCACCATTGTTCACCGTACTTTCAACAAAGGCATAATATTCTCCATGTCCAGCTGCATCAGGACCAGTTCCAACAGTGGGGGTTGACCCTGAAGTTATCGTCCAATCGATATCATCTTGGAGGCTTTGTGTCCAAAGACCAGGATTATTGGATTCAAAGCTTTCGTCGTATGGGAAAAAGGAAACAATTCCTTCAGAAAGCACGCCTGGAGAAACTACTTGATCAACACCTGTCAAAATCAATGTAAAATTTTGAAGATCATTAGTTTGCCTAGGTTTACGACTGACCGTTATCGTATATTCTCCCGAGGCGTTGGGTATGTCTATACGCTCAAACGGATCCACAACATTATCTCCACGTTCATGAGTTCCCAAACTGGATAGTTTGTAAGGAAAAAATTCCTGCCCATTTTGAGAGATTCTAACGTCTAGGTCATTGACCAGTACAGGTGTAGGATCATTAATTCTATCTACTACAGATCCAGGTTGATCTGTCCAAGAGATCGACGCCATAAGATCTTCAATATTGCTTGCTCTAACAGTAATAGAATAGGTTTGAGATTCATGAATTGAAAGCTCTTCAATCAGGGTAGAGTTTCCATTGTTATTCATCGTCTCGATTAGTTTTTTCATGTCCAACATACCCCAACCCGTATACGTATCCGGACCAGCTGGGGCTATATCTCGAGCAGTGTGTAAAGCCAGACCTTTCAGAGTTGCCGCCGGCATAAAACTACCAGTCAAATTATGATGATGCTCTTGAGCCAATAACAGAGAACCTGAAACGTTTGGAGCTGCCATTGAGGTTCCTGTCGAATAACCATAATCAGCTGGATTATCACGCTCAGAAGAATAGACTCTGTCACCTTGCCCAGCAATATCCGGCTTGATCCTAAGATCGTCAGTTGGTCCTTGACTACTAAATGATAGATAAGTTGGTGTGTCTCCGAAAATTGACTGAAACGCAGCAGCTACCGTTAAACCGTTTTTGCTTACAGTGAGGTTTGATAGATGGTCTTTATCAGTCAGACCATTCACTGGATTTGAATTGACACCTTCCAGAGCATCATTTCCCGCAGCAAAGACCGGAAGGTAATAGGGGGCATTATAAGTAATCTCATCAAAAGCCCGTGCTCTTATATTGTATCGACCTAAATCTGTAGGGTCGCCACCCTGTAAGTGATAAGCACCGTAGCTGTGATTAGAAAGAAGCATACCCTCAAGGGCAGCTTCTGCTGCTTCACGATCATCAAGAAAAGCATCATAAGCCTTCAGAGAAGCCTTTGGGGACATACCCTCAACTCTTGGTTGTACTCCCTGCGCTACAAGAGTTCCTGCTACGTGAGTAGCATGATCATCTGATTTAAACAAAGCAAAAGCCAAAGTATAATCATCACCTATTGTAATTTTTGAGTCCCCATTTGAATCCAAAAACTCCTGGTGGATGAACCACGGATGGTTGGGATCCCACATGTACATGACCATATTTTCGCCTTCAAGATTAAGGCCTAAAGCGCCTCCAGGCTTGACGTCGTCAGTATTGGTAGCAATCTCAGAAGATGTGTTATAGCTAACAATATATTGGGGATTTCCTTTTGCGTCAAACGAGTTCAAAAAGGCTGTTCTACCATCTTTTGTGGTTATCGTTTCAGCAACATTTTTGGCCTTGGCCTGTTTCATCAGGTCAGCATGAGCGTTTTCAGACTTGACCATCATCGATTTCAGCTTGGTCTTATTGTAGTCTTTAGTGTATCGAGCTCTTTGTTCTCTGGTTTGGGCTAAACCAAGAGCGGTACAAAAAAGAAACACAATTCCAGGGAGAAACTGTTTCATAATAAAATTGTTTTAAGGGTTAATAGTTTTAAATATTTGTTAAATAAAATGGGTTTTTCCTTTTCAACCAAATAAAAATTCTTAAAAATTTCACCCTTTAATCCTAGATGTTTAGTAGGTTATAACTGCGCTCAGCCTATTTTCCCTAGGAAAATTCATACTTCTTCTGAGTCAATTTTTTTTTTAAATGATCACATTAGTTTCAACAATCACCTTCCCTACTTTTGTGATTGTTAATGGTTTTTTTAGTTTATGATATCTGCTTCTGTTTGATCTTTATTCTGGCATATCTAAGTTTCTTATTTCATTAGGTCGTCGTATATACAGCTTCCAACAACACCTTGTACTGCTCGTTTGGTTTGGTTTCACAGTTCAATCAAGAGCTGATCTTTTCGCTAACTAGAAAACTCTGATTCAAAAAACGAAAAGGTTCAATTCATTTTTTCTGAATAACTTTATCGTCCCTTCAAAATCACAATGCTTTGATACGTTCCCTTATATTATTCTTAATTTGTTCTTCCTGGATCTATGCCCAGGATATGGTATCGCCTACACCACTTCAACAAGCGATTAAAACAGAGAGTTCGCTGATCAAAGACCAACTGATCAGTTTGCGCCGCGACCTTCACCAGCATCCCGAAATAGCCGGAAATGAAAAACGAACCTCTGCGGTGATCAGCAAATTATTGAATGACTTGGGTTTAGAAGTTCATGAGGCTGTAGGTGGATATGGTGTAGTGGGCATCCTAAAAACTGATAAACCAGGAAAACATATTGCATGGCGAGCTGATATAGATGCATTAAGCACCAACTTAGAAGAGGATCCGGCGGACTTTAAATCGGTGAATAAAGGAGTGCGCCATATTTGTGGTCATGACGTACATACGACCATTGCCCTAGGTATTGCTCATAGTCTGACCCAGCTCAAAGCGCAACTTTCTGGAACGTATTATTTTGTTTTTCAACCCGCCGAGGAGAATATCACTGGCGCCAAAGCGATGTTGGACGACGGACTCTTGGACTTGATCCAACCGGACGAATTCTTTGCCTTGCATATGACTCCTTTCCCCACTGGAATAGTAGCTACAAAACCAGGCGAACTGTACGCTCATTACAAAAAAGTTGTCGTACGCCTTGATACCCAAGATCCAAAGATTATTGACGCCGTTAAGGAGCAAATGCGCACGCTGACTACAGTAAAAGATACCATGTTTGGCAAGGATAGTTCTTTCGAGGATCCGATCAAAGGTATCGTGGGTACTGAAAGTATTTACCAGAAGTATAGCTTTCGCGAAAGCGATATTTGGGCACAACAAGAGGGAGAACAAACTATTTTACACACCTATTATAGTTTTAGTGACGATGCGGCACTATCCGACGCTGGTCTACAGCTCCAAAACCTATTTGACCATGAGGAACTGAGTACTTATATCAAGAGCTGCGATTTTGAGCCTGTTTCCTATGTATTAAAAAATCATCCCGAAACCACGAGAGCGGCCCTAGAGACCCTCCAACAACAATTTCCGCAACAAACTCTCGAGCTTAGCGGTGTCTTTCCAGGTGGCCGCAGTGATGATTTTGCTCTTTTTTTAGACAAAGTACCTGGCACTTACTTTTTTGTGGGAGCTACGGATGTTGAAAAAAACATTATTGCCATGCCTCATGCACCATTTTTTCAAGTTGATGAAAAAGTGATCGGGCAAAGTGTGGAAATTTTTGGCTGGCTGATGGCCAAACGTGCCAGATCTCCACGCTAAAATCACGGTGGAAATTCCTCAACTCGGGTGCTGAGCAAAAAACTTCTTAGGAAAGTAAGTGAGCGTATTTTACGTTTAGCCTATTGCACCTATATTTGTCCAATGGCCTCGTAGTTCAACGGATAGAATAGAAGTTTCCTAAACTTTAGATCCAGGTTCGATTCCTGGCGAGGCTACAACTATTTTCACAATCTCTACCATAAAAAACACCGCTTGGTGCATTGACCAAACGGTGCTTTCTATATCTGGACAGCGATCTTTTATCAGATCACATCTTCCATTGTTTTGATGTTATTCAAGGTATTTTTGATTCCAGACAGCTGATATTCCAATACAGGTTGAGCACCACCTAAGTAATCACTTTTTTCCAGTACCTCTTCATAATCTGCAACAGCAGCTTCATCACCACGTATACATTCTTCCAAGATTGCTTCATCATCATTGCCAGTAAAAGCAGTTTTGATATCCATCCACATGCGGTGGGCGGCTGCGGTAGTACTTCCTTTTTCTGCTGGTTGGCCGTTTAAATCTCGGATGGCTTTATCCAGTTCAGTAGCATTTTGGCTACGTGCTGCGGCCTGACCTACAAAATAATTTTTTAGACGTGAATCATCAGCATCTTTAATGGCCGTACGGTATCCGTTTTCAGCATCATAGTTTTTTTCCAGTAATTTATTGAGCGCATCAATTGTCTCTTCCTGGCTCATGCGTCTGGCTTTTTCTCTAGTTGTTTCCATAGTAATTTTAGTTTTTTGAGTTAAGTAATAATTATTGTGTTATTGACTGGCTTCAATCTTTTTTTCAATTCGTTTCACACGTTTACCGCGTTTGTGTTCCATATAATAGTTATAGGCTTGAAAAGCCAATTGTGCCACGGTCAATACCTTAAAGAATCGCTTCATTTTCATGGGTTGTTTTTCTTTTAAAGATATGCACTGTACACGCTGAACCCCAGAAGATTAATATTCTTTAACAGCAGGTCGCCAATATTTTGCCAAAGAAAACTCCCACAAATTTGCAGTCGGCCATCACTGTATCAAATCATCGTTTTCTACTGACCACTGTCCTGAAACTTTACCATTGCCTTAAGAGTTACAAGGCCATTTAAATCCTTAATTTAATACTGCAATAACCACAGTATGGACCTCAATATCATTTTGGTGTTTTCGATCATATTGATCGCTGTAGTGCTGTTTATAACAGAACTATTTCCTATCGATAAGGTGGCTTTTGTGATTATCGCTTTCCTGGTACTTTTCAACCTCACTACTCCAGAAGAAGCCATCAGTGGATTCTCTAATCCGGCTACTATCACTATACTGTGCCTGATGATTTTGGCAGTAGGACTGGAGGATAATGGTGTGATACAGTGGCTTACCGATGGAATTAAAAAACTGACTTTGTTACCGCTGATCCTGATCGCTCCAGCATTTATGTTGATCAGTGCGACTGTTTCTGCCTTTATCAGTACGACGGCGGTAGTCATTATATTTATCAAGATCGTTTCCCAATTAGCAGATAGATACGGCTTCTCCCGGGCCAAAATATTAATGCCTATCTCCTTTGCCGGAATCCTTGGCGGTAGTTGTACCTTGATGGGAACTTCCACGAACCTGTTGGTCAACAGCATCTCACAAAATTTAGGCGCAGAACGTTTGGGTTTTTTCGAATTCACTCTTTATGGATTGTGCTTTTTAGCCATAGGTGTCGTGTTTATGGGTATTGCTCAATACTGGTTGCCCAAGGAACGTGAGGATCTCCTTAAAGAGGATTACGAAGTAGAGGACTACATTTTCACTTTGCAAGTAACCGCGGATGCTAAGGTCATCGGTAAAAAAATAGCAGATGTAGATTTTCTGATAGACGACTCCACTACCCTACTTAAACTGTTACGCGAGGGCAAAGTCATTCATTCCCCCGGTAAATACATTAGTTTGCAGGCCAATGACAATTTGGTCTTGATGGGTGATTTGCAAGATATCCAGGAGTTGATCGTCACCGAGGGTTTTATTTTTAATGAAGAACGCTCCAAGAGTCACCTGCAGGCTTTCAGTAGGAAGGAAGGTGAGGCAGAGATGACTTACGTCGAAATTCTCGTGCTGCCAGGTTCCCACCTGATCGGGAAAACCTTACGTAAGGTAAGACGTATGAGTATCAAAGGTGCCTATCCCATCGCTTTGCGAAAAAGAAAAAATGTGCGCAATACCAAGGCACGTCTCCTGCGTAAGAACGTGGATGATATCAATATCAAGCCTGGGGATAGATTACTGCTGGAAATGCAGGAACAACGGATTGCCCAATTACACGATATAGAAAATATTGCCATCCTGAACCAACACGAGTATGAGACCAAAACAAGCAACCTTAAAAAGTTTCTAGCGCTGTATGTACTTTTGGGAACCATTGCTGCAGCAGCTTCGGGTGTATTGACTATACTCAGCGCATCATTGGCGGGTGTAGCGGTAATGTTGTTGCTCAACCTGATTAGTTTACAGCAAATCTATCACCGTGTCAACTGGCAAATTATCTTTTTGCTGGCTGGAATGATACCCCTGGGAATGGCCATGAATAATAGCGGTGCTGACCAGTGGTTGTCTGCGCAACTGCTGGAATTGTTTAGTCATCAATCACCCATCATTATTTTGGGACTCACCTTTGGTTGTACGATGTTATTGTCGGGTATTATTTCTAATAATGCCACGGCCATTATCATGACGCCAATTGCCATCGCTATTGCCTCGGGTTCGCAGTTGGATTTAAAACCTTTTATACTGGCGGTGATGTTTGCGGCCAACTTTAGTTTTTTCACACCAGTAGGTTACCAAACCAACACTTTGATCTATGGAACTGGGATTTATAAATTCAAACACTTTATCACTATCGGCGGACTCCTCTCACTGCTGCTTTGGGTAGCGGGAACCTTGATATTGTCTACCATGCTTTAAAACACCTGCGTATGGACGTTCAACAAAACAATGGGGCCTGGGACAGCCTCAGTAATAAATTGGAACATTGGTGGGATGCGATTATCCTCAGGTTACCCAACCTGGCTGTCGCTATTATAGTAATCGTCATCAGTTATTTCTTTGCCAGACTTTTTAGTAAGCTGCTTTTAAATCTGTTGCGAAAGAAAATGAAAAACAGATCGGTGCGCCGCATCCTGTCCAAAATGCTTTTCCTACTCATACTCTGTGCCGGCGGATTCATAGCGCTGGGTGTGCTGGACCTGGACAAAGCACTTACCTCTTTACTGGCTGGAGCTGGTGTGGTGGCTCTAGCAATAGGTCTTGCCCTTCAAGGTACATTATCCAACACCTTCTCTGGCGTCATGCTCTCCTTTATGCCACGTATCAAAATAGGAGATTATATTGAAACCGAAGATCATGCTGGTTTTGTTCACGAGATCAGTTTGCGCAACCTGGTCCTGCGCCGACCCGACAACCATTATGTCATCATGCCCAATTCAAAATTTATCGAAGAACCATTTATCAACTACTCCCTGCAAACCAGAGGAAGGGTGGCTGTTACTTGTGGTGTGGCATATGGAACAGACCTACGTCTGGTCAAAAAATTGGTGACCGACGCGATTACGGCAGACTTTCCGCCGCAACCTGGTGAACAAGTCCAATTCTATTTTACTACATTTAATGACAGTTCCATAGATTTTATGGTCAGGTTTTGGATCGATTTTGTCAAAAAGAGCCAGATGTATGAAGCACAGGATCACGCTATCCTGCTCATCAATGATCTGTTTTCAGAACACAATATTACTATCCCGTTCCCTATCAGAACCTTGGATCTGCCTCCTAACCCCTCAATAGAGATCAAAAATACGGATGATGGAAAATGAAAGATCACTTATCAAAAAACACTTCCAGGACTTGTTGACCCAACTGACGGACGCCTATTATTTTTACTCCCGGAGTTCGGCATGGACAGATCTTGAAGAAGTCACCTTTGCCTTTTTAGGTTGTGCAAATGTTTGTCGTAAGATTTCTATCGAGATCGTTGCCAGCCTCAAACAAATCGACCCGGATGCTAAATTTGATACGGATGGTAGTCTAGTCAATGGCTTGCAAATGGGCTGGACCGACATCAAGATTTCCCTGGGCATTGAAACTCGAGGAGACCTCATACGTATGGGACACCAACGCCTGGAAAAACTTCAACATCAACTGACCATGCTGGAGGAACTTCATTCCAATGAAAATGAACGCCAGTATATTGCCGGACTCAACCAGTTGTTGTCGCAACAGGAAAGGAATCTCCGTAATTTATAAGCCTTAGTCAAGACGCTACAATCAATGCTTGAGCGCTTTTTAACCCAATGAAATGAAGTCTCTTAGGTCTTCTGTTTCTTTTTGCGTGCAGCTGGAAAGAGTACGTTGTTCAATATCAATCGGTACCCTGGTGAGTTAGGATGCAGGCTCAGTTCTGTAGGCGGGTCACCTACACGGTGTTGATAATCCTCTGGGTCGTGGCCGCCATAAAAAGTAAAGAAGCCTTTACCGCGTATCCCGTGAATGTATTTGGCCTCACGATTGGTTTTGTTTTCTCCCAGTACCAACACATTCTTCTTGACTTCGTTGCGATCATAACTTGTGGTCTGCCCCATAAAACCCTTGACCAGGCTGGTGTGATTCTGATTGAGCATGGTAGGAATTGGGTCCCATTTGGCACTAAAGTCCATCAGCGAGAAATAATCAAGTTCCCTTTTGATCTTACGCTTTTGCGTCATATCAATAGAGCTAAACTCATATACCATTGGCGATCGCTCCAAGGTGAAATCAGTAAAAGCAAAGGTCCGATTGTAATCTATCTTGTTTTGATACCCTGGATCACTGGCATCACCGTCAAACATGGGTTCACAGATATCCACTCCCTCTGCACTAAGGGCAATATCAAAACTATCGGTAGCACTGCACATCGCAAACATGAATCCGCCGCCCACGACATAATCGCGGATTTTCAAGGCTACATCTCTTTTGGCCTCACTGACTTTATCGTAGCCCAATCGGGCGGCCAGTTCTTCGGCCTCCTTTTTTTCCTGGATATACCAAGGTGCTGTTCTAAAACTACGGTAAAACTTACCGTATTGACCGGTAAAATCCTCGTGATGCAGGTGCAACCAATCATAGAGTAACAACTCATCGTTCAGCACTTCTTCATCATATACCTTTTCATAGGGAATTTCGGCGTAAGTCAGGACCATGGTCACCGCATCATCCCAAGGCAACTTACCGGTTGGTGTATATACCGCAATTTTTGGTGCTTTTTCCAGCAATACCTCCTGCATATTTTGAGAAGGACTGGCAACCAATTCCAGGATAGAGCTTACTTCAGACTCATTCAATGATTCATAACTCACACCTCTGATGGTGAGTTCGCGTTGAATTTCTTCAACATCTGGCATCAGGAATGAACCTCCACGGTAATTCAGCAGCCATTTCACTTTGGTTCCTTTGGACAATACCCAATAGGAAATACCGTAAGCCTTCAAATGGTCTGCCTGACTTTCTGCATCCATAGGAACCAGTAGGTATTGTGCCGCCGCGCCAGTGTACATAAAGCATAAGGCACAACAAAAAAGAAGTAATTTCTTCATATTTGATCTCATTCTAAGGCTTTCTATTGTTCAATCATGGCAGGTGGTATATCGCTTTCGCGAAAGCGGAAAAACCACGGGTCATTTTTTCAACCGGCCATCAATATAAGCATTCAACAGCAGAAGCTTATCAAATCACGTTCCAAATATAAGCCCAGATTAGAAAGGCATGTCATCGTCAGGAATGCCAAAAGCATCGTCAGGGTTACCCGCCTTGGGGGTATCAAAGGCATCTGGCTTGAAGGTATCATCATTGGCCGCGTTCATCTTTGAACCAAATTCTTCAGGCGCACCAAAAAATTGATCAAGGTTGTCAAATTTACCGAATTGACCTAAGAATTTGAGTCGGATGGAATCTGTGGCTCCATTACGGTGTTTGGCAACTATAAATTCTCCCTGATCTTTAGTCGGACTGCGGTCATCATCATCCCATTCTTCGAGTCCGTAATATTCAGGACGGTAGATAAAGGAAACGATATCGGCATCCTGCTCGATCGCTCCAGATTCCCTCAGGTCAGATAGTAAAGGTCGCTTGGAGCCTCCACGGGATTCCACCGCACGAGACAACTGTGAAAGCGCAATGACCGGGACATTTAATTCCTTGGCCAAGGCTTTTAGGTTTCTTGAAATCGTAGATATCTCCTGCTCACGATTCCCGCCTTTATTGTTGGTTTGTGCAGTCATCAACTGCAAGTAATCAATCATGATCAGTTTGATACCGTATTGGGAAGCGAGGCGTCTACACTTGGCCCGCAGGTCAAAAATGGAAAGGGACGGTGTATCATCAATAAAAATTGGCGCACGCTCCAGGTCCTTAACCTTAACGTTCAATTGCTCCCATTCAAAAGGTTCCAGTTTACCAGTACGCAGCTTTTCAGAACTCAATCCGGTCTCTGAGGAGATCAATCGGGTAATGAGCTGAACCGAACTCATCTCCAGAGAAAAGAAGGCCACTGGGATATTGCTTCCCACAGCGATGTTACGCGCCATAGACAAGGTAAAGGCGGTTTTACCCATACCTGGTCGGGCTGCGATAATAATCAAATCAGAAGGTTGCCAACCACTGGTCAATCGATCCAAATCCGTAAAGCCGGTGGGGATTCCACTCAGTCCATCCCTATTGGCGATTTCCTCAATACGTTCCTTGGCCTGACGTACCAGATCCATCGCTGTCTCGGTACTCTTTCTAATATTTCCCTGGGTTACTTCATAAAGCTTGGATTCAGCTTTGTCCAACAGGTCAAAAACATCGGTGGATTCGTCATAGGAATCGTTGATGATTTCGGTAGAAATTTTAATGAGGCTGCGCTGTATAAATTTCTGAAGAATGATCCGTGCATGGAATTCAATGTGCGCCGTCGAACTTACCAATTGTGATAATTGGACCAAATAATGATCTCCACCAGCAGCTTCCAATTTCTCCATCTTGCGCAATTGGGCGCTGACGGTTAATAAGTCAATGGGATTCCCTTCTTTAAATAAAATATCGATGGCCTCAAAAATGAGCTGATGATTTTTTTGGTAGAAGACTTCGTTGGACAGCAGATCAATAACCTCATCTACACCTTTTCCATCTATCATCAAGGCTCCCAACACAACCTTCTCAAGATCAACCGCTTGAGGCGGGATCTTCCCCTTTTCTAGGGAGATAACTGGACTGTTGCCAGTGACTTGGGAAGGACGGGTCTGAATTTTTTCCATAGGAAGCAAAAGTAGGACTTTAAATAGGTTTGATTAAGAATAGCTTATGATAAGGTCATCAACAATCATGCATTTTTTTGTGTTGACAACCTGTGTAAAAGCCCAGATTTTTTGTGAAGCTCTCTATTGCCCCTGATCCTATAAAAAACCTCAATTCACCTGGCTTAATCATAAACGTTGATAAATTGATTTAAGTGTGACATTCTGGCAAAGAACGAATTCGTTGCGACAAAACCTGAACCACTTTAACGCAGGCATTTGGTGGAGAAGGACAGGTCAAAAAAAATACCGCAAGACGTTGCGTCTTGCGGTATCTTATGAATATCGTTAACGAATTAGCTCTTAAAGGTTCCCATTCGAGAATACTTGTCCATGCGCTGTTCCACCAACTCGTCGGCAGAAAGTTCCTTGAGATCATCATAATGTCTCAAAATACAGTCGGAGACGTATTGAAAAGTAGCTTCACGATCTTTGTGTGCACCTCCTTCTGGCTCGCGCAGGATTTCATCAACCAATTTAAGTTTCTTCATATCGGCTGCGGTAAGTTTCAGGGCTTCGGCGGCTTGTTCTTTGTACTCCCAGCTTCTCCAAAGGATGGACGAACATGATTCTGGTGAAATAACAGAATACCAGGTATTTTCCAGCATGACCACCCGATCTCCAACACCAATTCCCAAAGCACCACCACTGGCTCCTTCACCAATGATCATGACAATGATAGGTACCTTGAGCCTGGTCATTTCTAAAATATTGCGGGCGATAGCTTCACCTTGGCCGCGCTCCTCGGCCTCTAATCCCGGGTATGCACCTGGCGTATCGATTAGAGTAACTACAGGAATACCAAACTTCTCGGCACTTTTCATCAATCTCAGCGCTTTGCGATAGCCTTCTGGATTGGCCATACCAAAATTGCGATACTGACGCGTCTTGGTGTTGTAACCTTTTTGTTGACCAATGAACATAAAGCTCTGATCACCTATTTTTCCTAAACCACCAATCATAGCCTTATCGTCTTTGACATTGCGGTCACCGTGCAACTCCAGCCAGGTATCGCCACAAATGGCTTTGATGTAGTCTAAAGTATACGGACGATTAGGATGACGGGACATCTGAACCCGCTGCCATGCTGTAAGATTTTTGTAGATATCCTTTCGGGTAGCTTTTAGCTTTTTTTCAATCTGTTTGATGGTCGCGCTTACATCAACATCACTTTCAGCGCCTATTTTTAAGGTTTGCTGGTATTTTTCCTCCAGTTCCTTGATCGGTAATTCAAAATCTAAATATTCCATAGAGGGAATCTGTTTTTGGGTGCACAAATATAAGCATATGCCTTCAACCCAAATAAGACATTTCTTTTCTATTTGCTCATGAAAATAGCAAATTGAAAATAATCACCTACTCTTTCTCCAATTCACTTTGCGATTTTTTTCGACGTCTGTTTTTTAAAATACCATTGGTAAGTATGACCGTCAGTATAACTCCGGCACCCACATAAAACTGAGGCGTCATTTGTTCGACATCTCCCAGAATCAAAAAAGCCAGAATAATTCCGTAGACCGGCTCAAGGTTGATGGTAAGCATGACAGTGTAGGCACTCAAAAATTTCATGACTTTAACACTGGCAATAAATGCATAAGCCGTGCAAACCGAGGCCAGCACGCCTAACCAAACCCAGTCCATCACCAACAATTTTGCCGGCAGCACAAACTCACCTGGTTGAAACAAAAAGTAGATACTGAGCAAGCCTACACCGCCCAATAGTTCGTAGAAAGAAATCACTGAGGGAGGGTGTGCTTTGGCCCAACTTACATTCATGATGGAAAATATTGCACTGAGCAATGCACTGACCAGTCCTAAAATCATTCCCATCAGGTAATCGCCCTCTACATGAAAAATATAGTAAAGCGCTGCAATGATTACCAACCCAAAAATCAGTTCATAACCCACGAATTTTTTAGGGGTAAATAACGGCTCGAGAACCGCCGTAAAAAAGGCTCCGGTACTCATCATGGCCAGGGTGATAGAAACATTGGACACCTTAATGGCGCCAAAAAAGGTTACCCAATGTAAGGCGATGACAAACCCTGCCAATACAAAAGAAAGTATGCGCTTTCGCGAAAGCGATACATCCCGCTTAGGTCCAATAGGAATGGCTTTCCATTTTAAATACAACAGAATCAGCACCACCGCCATGGACATGCGCCACCAAACGAGTGGAACGGATCCAATACTGATTAAGGCTCCCAACACTGCGGTAAAACCCCAAATAAATACTATAAAATGTAAGTGTAGATAATTGAGTAGTCTATCGTCTCGCATTGCGGATCAGGAAAAAGGCCACGACGGCAAAAAACATATTGGGAAACCAAACTGCAATCCATGGGTTAAAAGTGCTCTTCTCTGCTATCGTTCCAAAAACCTTGTCCAGGAAAACATAAGTCATGGCGATAACAATACCTATAGCGAGGTTGACGCCCATCCCACCGCGTTTTTTAACCGAGGACACCGCTACTGCAATGAGAGTAAAAATAAAAGCACTGACAGGAATGGAAGTACGTTTGTATTTTTCGACATAGTACAGGTTCATGTTGGAGTTTCCACGTTTTTCCTCCAGAGCGATAAATTCGTTCAGTTCTGAAAACTGCAAGGTCTCGGCAATGTAATCAGAGGGTGTGAGTTCGTCGATATCAAAATCAAATAAGGTATCCTTCTTGGCTTCTGTTTCTAATCTTTCACCACTCTCCTGGATGATTCTTTTTTTATACCCACTTAGAATATAAGTACTGTCCTGGAATTCGATACGGCGTGCATAGATCTTGAACTTCATCTCGTTGCCTTCAAAATGCTCTAGGGTAAAATCAAAACCCGTTTGCCTGCTGGGCTGATAATTACTCACATACACAAAATCATTGTCGTTAATCTGCCGGAATACATTAGTGGTTTGTTTATCTGTTCCTCGCTTAAAATACTTGTATTGGAACTCGTTAAAACCAGAAGCTGCATTCGGCACAAATACCGCACTAAACACCAGGGCCAAAGCACAAACAAGGGTCGCGCCTATCACATAAGGCCTTAAGAATCTATTGAAAGAAACCCCTGAACTCAAGAACGCGATGACTTCTGTATTCATGGCCAGTTTTGAGGTGAAAAACATGGTAGAAATAAACAGAAAGAGCGGAAACAAAAAGTTGGAAAAATACACCGTGAAATCCACCAGATACAGCAGCACTTCATTGGTCGGGACGTCTTTGCTCAGTATTTTTCCAATTTTTTCGGCAATATGAACCGTCACCATGATAGGCAGGAACAACATGAGTAATAGGAAAAACGATCCCAGATAGCGTTTTAATATGTATTTATCAAGAATGCTGAGCACTAGAGTCGATTATCCATTTGTTTGACCATTTTATCCTTCCAAGTTCGGAAGTCTCCTGCAAGTATATGTTTCCTTGCTTCTCTCATTAACCACAAATAGAAGGAAAGATTGTGTATCGTGCAAATTTGTCTTCCCAGCATTTCATTGACGGTGAACAAATGTCTAACATATGCTTTGGAATAGGCTGTATCCACCCAGGCATAAGCTGCCGGATCCAGCGGACTAAAGTCGGCTTCCCATTTTTTATTCTTGATATTGATGGAACCTTCGGCAGTAAATATCATTCCATTGCGTCCGTTTCTGGTAGGCATCACACAATCAAACATATCCACACCCAGCGCGACGTTTTCCAATAAATTGATGGGCGTGCCCACTCCCATTAAGTAACGCGGTTTTTCTTTGGGCAATACTTCCGTCACTACCTCGGTCATGGCATACATTTCTTCTGCTGGCTCACCGACCGAGAGTCCGCCGATGGCATTTGCCTTTTGGTCCGTTCCCGCAATAAATTCAGCACTCTGGCGTCTTAGGTCCTTATATGTACTTCCCTGAATAATTGGAAAAAGGGTTTGCTGATAGCCGTATTTATCTGGGGTATTATCAAAATGTTCAATGCAGCGCTTTAACCATCTATGGGTCATGTGCATGCTGCGTTTCGCATACTTATAATCACAGGGATAAGGCGTACATTCATCAAAGGCCATAATGATATCGGCTCCTATACTACGTTGGATATCCATGGCACGTTCAGGCGTAAAGAAATGGTAGGAGCCATCAATATGGGACTTAAATTTCACCCCTTCTTCCTTGATCTTGCGGTTAGAACTTAATGAATATACCTGATAGCCTCCAGAATCCGTGAGTATAGGGCGGTCCCAATTCATGAATTGATGTAAACCACCGGCTTTCTCCAGGATTTCAGTACCTGGCCTAAGGTACAAGTGATAGGTATTCCCGAGAATGATATCCGGATTTACCTCTTCTTTGAGTTCGCGTTGATGCACACCTTTGACCGTACCAATGGTACCTACCGGCATAAATATGGGAGTCTCGATGCTACCGTGATCTGTATGTATGGTCCCTGCCCTGGCTTGGCTCTGGGCGTCAGTTTGTAATAAATCAAATTTCATCTGCGGCAAAGATACTTATTATGCTGATGATGCCTAGCTAATAGGTCGTGAGGTTGAAATTAACATCCTGCTTCTTGTATTGGACGTTTTAATTGCAGGTGTTCACCTTAGGTACTTGAACGATATCAGATGTAAGTCGCAAGAAAAACTGTTCACAAAAGTGGGTCAATCGTTGATAACTGCCTTTTTGAAATTCATGTGATCCGTTGCAATAGCCTTATTTTTGAAACCATCATCAAAAAAAATCAAAATGGCTGACAAACAGCACTTAAAAGATTTGGTCTCGCAGGTAAGACGGGACATTGTAAGGCAGGTACATGCCGTCAACAGTGGGCACCCAGGTGGCTCCCTAGGATGTACAGAATTCCTTGTGGCGCTCTACAACGAAATCATGGACCACAATCCTTCCTTCAATATGGATGGAACAAATGAAGATTTGTTTTTCCTTTCCAACGGCCATATCTCCCCTGTGATTTACAGCGTGCTCGCAAGATCTGGTTACTTTCCAGTAGAAGAGCTAAACACCTTTAGAAAATTGGACAGTAGACTACAGGGACACCCTACTACCCATGAAGGTTTGCCTGGTATACGCATTGCCAGCGGTTCATTAGGTCAAGGTATGAGTGTGGCCATCGGTGCCGCAGCTACCAAAAAACTTAATGGCGATAGCAAACTAGTATTTTCTCTACACGGTGATGGCGAACTTCAAGAGGGACAGATTTGGGAAGCCGCCATGTATGCCGCTGCCAATAAAGTAGACAATCTGATAGCCACCATTGACCTGAACGGACAACAAATCGATGGTAGTACAGATGAAGTGCTTGACCTGGGTGATTTGGGTAAAAAGTTTGATGCCTTTGGCTGGCAAGTCTTACGTGTCAAAAAAGGAAATGATCTGGATGCCGTAATCAGCGGACTTCAAGAAGCGGTGGAATTGACTGGGAATGGTAAGCCAGTTTGTATCCTGCTCCATACAGAGATGGGACATGGCGTGGACTTTATGATGGGTTCACATGCCTGGCATGGTATTGCTCCCAATGATGAGCAACTGGCCGATGCCCTTAGCCAAAATCCGGAAACCCTAGGCGATTACTAATTTAATGACCTGCTTTTCAGCAGTACTACACATGAAAACATATACCAATACAGGAAATAAGGACACGAGATCTGGTTTTGGCGCAGGCCTTACAGAATTGGGCCAAAAAAACGAGAACGTCGTAGCGCTTTGTGCCGACTTGACTGGCTCTCTTAAAATGAACGAATTTGCCAAGAATCACCCCAACCGATTCTTCCAAGTTGGAATTGCCGAAGCCAATATGATGGGAATGGCCGCAGGAATGACCATCGGTGGAAAAATTCCATTTACAGGAACCTTTGCCAATTTCTCTACAGGTCGCGTGTATGACCAAATCCGACAAAGTATCGCCTATTCTGATAAAAATGTAAAAATTTGTGCCTCTCATTCTGGGTTGACGCTGGGAGAGGATGGCGCAACCCACCAAATCCTGGAAGACATCGGACTGATGAAGATGTTGCCTGGAATGACGGTGATTAACACTTGTGATTATAATCAGACCAAAGCTGCCACCCTGGCCGTTGCCCAGCATCATGGACCAGTTTATTTGAGATTCGGTCGTCCCAAGGTAGCCAACTTTACGCCCGAAAATGGTGAATTCCAGATCGGTAAAGCTGTCCACTTACAAGAAGGAAAAGATGTGACTATCGTGGCCACCGGACACTTGGTGTGGGAAGCCCTTGAGGCCGCCAAAGAGTTGCATGAAAAGGGTATCAGCGCCGAGGTGATCAACATCCACACGATCAAACCGCTGGACGAACAAGCCATCATCAAATCCGTACAAAAAACAGGTGCCATCGTCACCGCTGAAGAACACAACTACTTGGGAGGTTTAGGAGAAAGTGTAGCCAGAACCCTGGCGCTGCACCAGCCAACTCCACAGGAATTTGTCGCTACCAACGACACCTTTGGTGAAAGTGGTACACCGGCTCAACTGTTGGAAAAATACGGACTGAATGCCAAGAATATAGCGCTTAAAGCCCAAAAGGTGATTGCAAGAAAGTAATCGGCCTTTATTCATACCTCAACCCAAACTATCACTGACGGAATTTATCAGTGCTGGTTTGGGTTTTTATTTGAACCGAATGGAAGATTGAACTAAAAACGATAGCTCACTTTAGGGATCACCGCCATACTTCCAATTTCAGAGATCGGCGAGCCTTCTAGTTGGTATGGACTATACTGCAAGTCAATGCCTAATATAAGCTTGGATTCATCCTCAAATTCATAGAGGTATGCCAGCCCTGGAATAAAGAGGATGGTATTGGTATTTTCATCTTCCAGAATATCTTCATCCTGGACATCCACCGTATCAAGAAATATGGAAGAGATTCCTATGCCAGCCCCCATTTCAAAATGGGCTTTACTTGATTTGAACATGTATTTCTTGAACCTCATAAATCCATTCATCATCAAAGTTCCGCGAACCCCAAACGGTCCATCGGTAGTGTTGATTGTATAGTTGCGCTGCTGGTTCAAGGGGATAAATTGAATACCAAATTCAAAAGACCTCTTTTTGGTCTCCGACGGAAATTCCAGGCTCAATTCAAATTCGAATGCGGTTTCTTGAAAGTCGGCCATTTTGCCTTGGGGTAACCAGGTGCCTACTCCTATTTTGATATACGGCCATGCTAGATCTTCTGCATATAGATGTTCAGGTCTTGTTGTTATACTATCCTGGACGACTGTATCGGCAGATAAATCTTGGGTTTGTGCGTTGATGGAAACACAAGACATGAAAAATAAAAGAACAGCGTACTTCATTGGTGTAAGTATTAATATTGACTTCAAAAGTAAATAGGCCTAGCTCGCCTTTGCCTTGAATTTTCGCGTATTTCAACATCTAAAACTTGTGAAAATTGAAAAAATATAGCCGCTTGTAGTGCAGGGTTGCGAAATTCAAAATCAATACTTTATGACTTAGGAATATCCTAAAGATCTTTTAGCGACAATGAGCTTGAGCAATCAATAGATAGTTATCCTATCTTAGTATGATCGATCGAGAATACGTCAGCAGACTCGTAAAAAACGACTTAATTCATATATCCTGGCTTGAAATTTGCCATTGTTGTAGCATTGTTTACTCTGGAAAGGCATTTGAATCCGACGAACAACCTAAATTAATAGTCGTTGCATATAAAAATCTGTATATTGTCTTAATTTTGCAGGAGTTATGAAAGCATTTAAAAGTGGTATCGCTGTTGTATTGTGCTTGTTGGTCTTACTGTCCACCAGCTCATTCAGTGTGCACAAACATTTCTGCGGTGCCTTCTTACAAGATGTTTCCATCGTTCTTCCATCATCTGGCTGTCAGATGGAAATGATGAACACTGCGCATGGATGTGATCAAATGGCTGCCCAAGATTGTTGTAACGACGAGGCCGAATTGATACAAGGTCAGGACGAGCTACAATTGTCCTGGCAACAGCTGGACCTTGAGCATCAGGATTTTATTCAGGCTTTGGCCTGGAGTTTTTATTCATTCAAAGAATATAAGACCGATGCGCCTGAACTTGAGATCCCGGATGACCCGCCTCTCCCACCCGATGATTTATTTATTCTACATGAGGCTCTACTGATCTAGATTGAGTTCCCTTTTTTGAAGTCCGCTGGACTGATTCATCAATACAGGAACTTAATATTATATCATGAAATATTACATTTTTTTGGTTGTTGTGGTATTCGCTTTCGCGAAAGCGACACCTCAAGGACCCCCCATCACCAGCGATAAACCTATCATGCTGGGCGGGAAAAGCTTTACTGCCAAAACCTTAACAGAAATAAGAAATACCGAACGTGGAACCTCAGTATATGTTCCAGTGATGCTACACTACCTACCAACTTCAAACAGTCTTGTTGCGCTGCACCTACCCTATATAAGTTATGATTTATCTGATAACCAGGGTAATGCACTGGCAGACATCAAGCTGCTGGGCAAGTATCAATTCTATCGCAAAGATGGAACTGGTAAAACTTTTCGTATGGTAGCCAAGACGCTACAGAGTTTGCCTACAGGAAAAGAATTGGATCTGATGGAACTAAGTACTGGCAAGTATGCTGGCTATTACGGTGTGGTTGCTGGATTGGAAACGCTTAAATACGGAATTTCATCTGAAATCGGCTATAACCATATGCCAGACGGCACATTGGACGAGTTACGTACAAAGCTAGGGTTTGGACTACCGTTGCTCAAGCCGCAATACCCTAACAAACAAATCAACCTTTATTTTGAATATACCAGTTCATGGTTGCACGAGCGCAACTGGTATCAATTACTTTATGCTCAAGGTATTCAATACGCTCGGAAAAATATAACGTTTGACTTGGCTTTGCAATTACCTTTGGTACAGGATATTCCTGTGACCAGAGCATTAAACTATTCCGTTTTTCTGGGCACACGGTACACTTTTTAAAAATATAGAAATTGCCCTCATTATTCATTTGAAATCAATATCATGAAAAATATAATCATTTTAATTACCATAGCTATAGGATTGACCGCTTTCGCGAAAGCGGACGCACAAAACAATAATCTAGACCACTTTGAAATCCAGGTAGACGGATTAGGCTGCCCTTTTTGTGCCTACGGACTCGAAAAGAAATTCAAGGAATTTAAAGGCATCAAAAATGTCGAAATTCAAATCGAATCTGGAGACTTCTCCTTTGATTACCCCAGTGAAAAAAACCTAAAAATGGAAGCTGTATTAACCCAGGTAGAAAAGGCGGGTTACACCCCTAATGAAGCGACAATCACCAGAGCTGACGGATCTGTAGAAACTAACGCCGTTGATAAAGCCATGGTCAATAAAGACAATTTGGCCCATTCGACGCTTTTTGTCAATGGTAAATGTGGTATGTGTAAAGCACGTATAGAAAAAGCTGTCAGCGATCTTCCAGGTGTACAACAAGTATCTTGGGATGTGGACAGCAAGATGTTGAAAGTTACACATGATGCCGATGTGACAAGTGAAAAGCAAGTAGCTGCCGCTACCGCTAATGTTGGACACGATACCAAAACTGTCCGTGCAGATGAGTCGGTATACGATGCACTTCCTGCTTGTTGTCATTATAAAAGAACCAAGTAATGAATATGCCATTAAGATATTTGAGTCTGGTAGTCCTCTTTTTTATGGGGATGGTTGCTTGTGAGGAAAAAGAGGAAGTAGCTACAGTATGGGAACATCAGGAAAACATAGAGCTGAAAGGCATCAACCCCATCGGAATCGCCCTGGATGGGAACGATATTTTCCTGAGTGATGGTGATCACAATCGGATCGTAAAGCTAAGCAGTGAGGGAGAGATCCTGATGGAAATGGAAGGCTACGATCGACCTATGCACATTGATTTTGGAGAGGCCAACATGGAGATTTCTGAAAACATGAGCATTTCTCTACTAAAAGAGAGAGCACTATTTATTCCAGAATACGGTAAGGATTCCATTGCCGTGACCAGGGACAATCGCAAATCCTATTTGGTTCTTCAAGATTCTTTGGATGCGCCTGCAGGTGTAAGTGTATATAATGATGAACTGGCCATAGCCGACTTCTACACCAATAGGATATTGTATTATAATGGAAATGAATGGACAAGTTTTGGAAAAGAAGGTAAAGCCATGGGTGATTTTTATTATCCTACCGACGTACAAATAACAGATGAGTATATTTATGTCGCTGATGCCTACAATAATCGCGGACAAGTATTTGACAAAACTGGAAAACCATTGGCTGCATTTGGGGAGGATCAAAACATGAACGCAGCTACAGGAATATACGTGACCGACGAGGAGATCTTTATGACTGATTTTGAAAATGATCGGATCATGGTGTTTGGGATGGATTACCAACTCAAGCAGGTCTTGGAAACTGGTGTGGACAAACCCACGGACATGATCGCTTCCGGTGACCAACTTCTCATCACCAACTATCGCAAAGGAGAATTGGTGCGATATAAAAGAAAGCCTTTGGAAAAAGAATAAAAGATGGAAGGTTTTCTGGAACAATGGGGCCAGGCGGCCTACACAACAGCAGGTTTTTTCTGGATGGCCCTATGGGCATTTGTTCTGGGCTATGTCGTGAGTAGCATGATTCAGGTATTTGTGACCCAAAAACGCATGCGAAAATACATGGACGGAGATACCAAAAAAGGCGTCTTGCTGGGTACTTTTTTTGGCTTTATCAGTAGTTCGTGCAGCTTTGCAGCTTTAGCCTCCACCAAGTCATTATTTAAAAAAGGAGCCAGTTTTGTGGCCTCCATTGCCTTCCTATTAGCATCCACTAATCTTGTGATTGAATTGGGGATTGTAATTTCTATTTTTCTTGGATGGCAGTTTGTGGTAGGGGAATACGTTGGAGGAATCCTCCTGATCTTAATCAGCTGGTTGCTCATCAAAATATTGAATCCAAGAAAAATGATTCAAGCGGCCAGGGAAACTTTAAACGATGAAGAAAAGCAAGAAGGCAGTGATAAGGAGGAAAATTGGCAGGAAAAAATAAGCAGTGAGGAACACTGGGTCAAAGTAGCCCGTCAATACAAGATGGAATGGCAAATGGTATGGAAAGATGTGGTGGTAGGTTTTGTTATCGCTGGGATCATCTCTTCCTTTGTACCAGACGCATTTTTTGAAACCTTATTTATCAATACGGGAGAAGGAAGTGAGGATTTTAGTTTTGCTGAAACCCTACAGCACGTGGTGATTGGCCCGGTGGCCGCTTTTCTCACCTTTATTGGAAGTATGGGTAACATTCCGTTGGCGGCCTTGTTGTTTGGTAAGGGAGTAAGTTTTGCCGGAGTTATGGCATTTATCTTTAGTGATCTGGTTGTATTCCCAGTATTGCGGATCAATGCGAGATATTACGGCTGGAAGATGTCCTTGTTTATCCTGTTCCTATTGTTCAGTGCACTGATTGTTGCGTCACTGAGCCTGCATTATTCATTGAATTGGTTAGAGATGTTACCCGATCCAGGTCAAGTCAACATCTCCGAACGTTCATTCTTTAAGATCGATTACACTTTCTATTTAAATCTGGTCTTTTTGGCTATCTCAGGTTATTTGATCTATCTGGGATTTTGGAAAAAAACCGAAGTCAAACATTCAATGGCAGCCATGGCGCCTAAAAGTCGGCTTCTGGAGCGTATAATGTCCGTATTGGCAATATTGGGGTTGGTTTGGATTTCCAGCGGACTGATCGTCCAATTTTTAATCTTATAACTCAAATGACACATATTTATCAAATCAAAGGCATGACCTGTAATGGTTGTCGCAGCGGAGTCGAGAACATTTTAAATGCTTTGCCTGCGGTGACCAAAGCCAGTGTTGATCTAGAAAAAGAAGAAGCTGTGCTCAAAATGACCGAGCATATTCCCCTTGATCTTTTACAAAAAGCGCTGCCAGAAAAGTATAGTATTACAGAAAAAGAACAACAATCAGAGGTCAAAAATGTGTTTACCTCATCCAATGAGATCACAGATGAGCCTATCAGCAAACTCAAGGCACTTAGACCCTTGTTTTTGATTTTAGGCTATATCAGTGTGGCCTCTGCGCTAATGCATAGAGAGAACTGGGATGTCGGCGAATTCATGCTTGATTTTATGGGCTTATTTTTTATTGTCTTTGCCTTTTTCAAGTTATTAGATCTGAAAGGCTTTCCCGCCAGTTTTAAAATGTATGATCCATTGGCCAAGCTCCTGCCTATTTATGGCTGGATATACCCCTTTTTGGAAACAGCATTGGGGTTGATGTTTTTAATGCGTTTTGAAGTTCAGATTGCCTTGATCATTACCTTATTGATACTGAGCATTACTACCGCTGGGGTGGCTTATACCCTGTTCAAGAAAAGAGCGATCAAATGTGCTTGCTTGGGAACAGCTCTACAACTTCCAATGACGGAAGCCACGCTGATTGAAAACATGATCATGCTGGGCATGGCGGTGTTTATGTTGTGGAGCGCCTAGTCAAATGACCGCAGCTTCATCACATGAACAACTCCTTATAGCAAACATATATACCCATTAGCAGGACAAAATAGCCGAATACGCTTTTGAGTTTACGGCCATCAAAAAATTTGTTGAGCCAAATACCGATAAAGATCCCAATGATGGACAGTCCGCTGAAACTGAGCAGGAAGAGCCAATCGATATCTAAGTTCTGAATATCCCCTGTAAACCCTAAGAGGGAATTGACAGAAATAATAAACAAGGAAGTAGCGACCGCCCTTTTCATGGATAGTCCTGCGATCAATACCAGAGCAGGAACGATAAGGAATCCGCCGCCAGCACCTACAAAGCCTGTGAGTAATCCGGTAGCAAAACCTTGAATTCCCAATCTAATGAAATTAGGTTCCAGATCATCTCGACCATCAATTTTAGACACGCCACTTCTGATCATAGCGATTGCTGCTGCCAACATCACTATCGCAAACACCATCATAATGGCAACAGACTTGGTGACCATGAATCCGCTTACCTCAAAAAGCTCTTCCGGAATCGCTGGAATCACATAGCGTCGCATCAGGAAAACGGAGAAAAGTGAAGGTATAGCGAAGATTAAGGCCGTCTTAAAATCAACGGTTTTGTTTTTGAGATTTTTTACGGTTCCAAAGAGTGAAGTACTACCTACCACAAAAAGAGAATAGGCCGTTCCCAACACAGGATGCAAACCGATAACATATACCATGATTGGAACGGTAAGAATAGATCCTCCTCCACCGAGTACTCCCAACACCAGTCCAACTAATAAAGCGCCGGCATATCCAGCGACAGTTATCATATCCATATCGTCATTTTATTCTCCGACAAAAATAGATATACTAATTGATGCATTCTGTAACCAATGTTACAGCATCTCAATACAATTACGGTGCATCTTAATAAGTTGATTGGATTCCATTTTTTTAAGCAGTCTGGAAACCACTACCCTACTGGTATGCAAGTCGTTGGCTATTTCCTGATGGGTTATTTCCAATCTAGAATTTTCTGTTTTGGCAGCTTTGTTTGTTAAATAAGAGGACAAACGTTGATCCATGTTTTGGAAAGCTATGCTATCAATACTTTCCAAGAGTTCTGTCATGCGTTGCTGGTAACTATTGAACACAAAATTCCTCCATGACTTGAATCGGCCGTTCCAGTATTCCAGCTGCTGGACAGGCAGCATGATCAGCTCCACGTCTGTTTCGGCAACAGCCACAATTTCACTGGTTGATTTTCCTGTACAGCAGTTCAATGACATGGCACAGGTACTACCAGGTTCCAGATGGTATAGCAACAAACCATCCCCTTGATCATCTGGGCGCATGATTTTAAGACTCCCTTTTAATAACAAAGGAGTTGATGTAATGACTTGACCAGGTTTGATCAAGACTTCTCCGGCCTGGGCTTTGCGATAGGTTCCTAGTCGCTGAATTTCTTCCAGTAATTCTGGTTCAAACGGCAATTGCAGTTTTTCTGTCAGGGCTAATAGCATAATCCTTATTCTAGTTGTTCGATGGATTGATTTTTTTCTCGAACTTCAATTCTGGTTTTGGCAAGATAAAGTCCTTTTTCGAGATCTGCTATAAATGCTACCAATTGTTCTCTTAACTCACAGTGCAAGGCCCAAGTTGTACTCGCATCCTTACCAGAACATAGCGCTCTGATCTGAATGGTTTTTTCACCAGCCTCTACCACTTGAACCACAGGATCATGCTCCCCATCCCATAATTCGTTGTCCTTAAGAATGGTATGGAAATGATCCCGAACCTTTTCTACATCAATACGGTAATCGGCATGCACGATGATTGGACGCACCTGATGCGCATTGGTCATCGACCAATTTTCAAATATATTGCTGATCACATATTTGAGCGGAACAACCAGGCGACGCTCATCCCAGGTACGTACCACCATATAAGTAAATTTAATATCCTCAACATACCCCCAATCATCTTTAATGATCACCGTATCTCCTATTTTGGCTGGGCTTGTAATTGCAATTTGCAGTCCGGCAATAATATTACCCAGGGTACTCTGTGCAGCAATTCCCATCACTACTGTCAGGATTCCAGCCGATGCCAATAAAGAAATCCCCAATCGTTCTAGCGATTTGAATTGTGAGATAATGATCCCTATCCCGATGGAAATTACCACAAAGGTGACCACTCTTCTGGCTACAGAGACATAGGTCAACATTTGTCTTGCTTCACTATTTTCCTCGGGATTGGTGTCCCCTATTCTATTCTCGGCTACATAGATCATAAAACTGTCTATGAATTTAGACACCAACCAGGTGATGGAAATAATCACCACTATCAATAAAAAGGAGTATAACCAGGTCGCTAGGGTACCACTAAAACTGATCAAGGTATTTAAGCTGATATAGAAAAACAAAACGCCGATGGTAAAACCAGCAGGACGGGAAAAGTTTTTGGCAATTACATTGAGCCAAACCAAGTCTGTGGCTTGACAAGCCTTGCGTACCAGCACAGCTCCTAATGCACCGATTCCCCAAGCCAGGAAAATCAGAATAATGGTACCGAGCAATTTCCATAGAGGAATACCCCATATGGCAAATCTGGCCCATTCTGGCATCATACGATCCAGCTTGCGCGGGCCGTAAATGGCATACATTTCGTCAATATTTTCTACCGTATCTGCACTGATCAGCCAGAAAGCACCATAATCCTTGTGTTTAATACGCTGAAGTCTAAGGCTGGCATCCCGACCCTCCAGATCTACTTCACCAAAATAAACACTGCGCCTGGGTTCTCCCGCAATCGCCTTGTTGGTAGAGGTCTGTATATCAATTTGACCGTCTGGCCTATCCGAGATGCTTCCCCAATCAATCGCCACGCGCTGGTTGATGACAAAATACAGTTTCTCGGCCAGGATGGCTGCCTCTTCCTTGTTCAGGGACAACGGCATCCTGTTAAAATTCAAGGCATAGCTGGCTGCTGCAAAATCACTATCCCGGGCAGAAAGCATGAAATGTTCGAGGGTGGCTTGTGGCGTCCTGAAATTGTATTCATTAGGTGGTAAACCAATGTTCTCATTGATCCTGGAGACAATGTAGTAGGATTCATTATACTCCTTGATAGGATTCACCCCAAAATCACCATTCTGATTGACCGGTTTGGAACGTGGATGTTCCAATTGTGTGGTATCCTGCTGTTGTAATTCCGCTTTCGCGAAAAGCGACATGAGCAGCATACATAAGAAATAATAGGTCAGGTGTACCGATCGGTTCATAAAAAGGGCTTTTCTCAAAAATAAAGGATATGTCCGTGCATGATGCCCGGTTTGTCATAGCTTTAAGAATAATGCGTGCATGTTTTGGTTATTTTTAAACACAAGTTAATTTATTCCTAGCCATCTTTGATTTTGGCAAGAACAAACAAACTTTAAAAAGCACCCAATGAAATACGCAACACTAGGAAACACCGAGATCAAGATCCCACCCATCGCTTTTGGCGGAAATGTCTTTGGCTGGACGGCCGATGAAAAAACCTCATTTGAATTGTTGGATTGGCTGCTGGATCACGGGTTTAATTACATGGATACCGCCAATGTGTACTCACGTTGGGTTGACGGGAATCAAGGCGGAGAAAGTGAAACAATCATCGGCAAATGGATGAAGGAACGAGGCGTAAGGGATCAGGTGACCATAGCTACAAAAGTGGGCATGGACGTTGGCCAAGGACATATAGATCTTTCTGCAAATCATATCAGAGAACAAATTGACCTCAGCCTGAAACGACTACAAACCGACTATGTAGATGTTTATTTTGCCCACAAATACGATGAGAACACCGAGTCCTTGGAAACGCTGGCTACCTTTGATGATTTGATACACCAGGGAAAGGTGCGTTGTTTGGGGGCCTCTAATTTTCCTTTGGCTCGCTTTCGCGAAAGCGAATCCATCGCTACCGACCAGGGCTTGAATAGATACGAGGTTTTTCAACCCGAATATAATTTGATGCGTCGTAACGAATTTGAAGACGACCTGCAGCAGTATTGTCTAGAACAGAACATTGGGGTCACCAGTTATTTTACGCTGGCCAGTGGATTTCTTACTGGAAAATATGACGTAGAGGCAGACGCCAGCGGAAGAGCCCGGGAGTCTTATGTCTCTCAATTTTTCAATGATAAAGGGAAGCGTGTTCTCAACGCGCTGGAACAGATTGCTGCTCATCAAAATGTAAGTCAGGCCGCGGTAACTTTGGCCTGGACAATACAACAACCTGGCATCACTGCTCCTATTGCCAGTGCGACCAGCTTGGATCAACTGAAAGCCTTTCAAGAGGCAGTAGAATTAAACTTATCACCAGCGGAGTTAGAATCATTGCGCCAAGCCAGCAGAGTGGATTGATTGTTCTCAGTTATGCGCCTATATTTTCCTGATCATTCCGTTGATTGGGACAATAATTCATTGATGTAGGATTTTGCCATTGGCTTCCAATCCATGTCTCCAATTATTTTTCCAGACAGCATGACTTGAAATTGTTCAGGATTTTTGGGATCAACTTCAGCCACCTCGACCACCGCTAGATATTTATTTTCTGATTCGCCGTCAAAGTGGTATTGATAAGCCAGATATTCTGCTCCATCAATTTTAATTTCACCAAGAAACTCATGTAGCTGTCCAGAATTGTAGTCGTAGTCATACAGGGCATTAAACATGGACAAACGCCCCATTTCTCGTGGTTGATAGTAAGACCTTGGCGTAAGGTGGTAAAGCTTTCGTTCTACCAGTGCTTCCATTGCTTCAAACCTGTACATCAAAGGTTTCATAAAAGATCTTATGGCATCGGTATCATATTCTCCTCCTTGATCCAAATAGTAGTTGAAGGCTTGAAAATGATCGTACGTCTTCTCATGTGGATCCAAAAATATCTTCTTCGCGTTCGATTTTAGGAACGGACTTTTGACGTCCAGTGCATCAAACATTTCCATATAAAGATTCAAATGGGAATCCACATAGCCGTCGAGAGATACGTTGTTCTGTTCGTCCAGAAATATAGCCACATCCTGAGCAAACTGTTCCTGTAATGCTTCCAGCTTTTGCATCAAAAACTTGCGACCGAAAATACTATCATTGGCTCGCCTAGTAAGGTAAGCCAGCGTGTAGGGTCTTAATTCTAGCTTATTTTTTTGAATTTCCAAGATCCGATCACCATAATGGTTTAAGTCAAACAAGCTATCATGTTCCACCTCCAAGAAGGGGAAATCCATTTCGTCGATACTCTCAGGGAGTTTTGTCATTGCCAAGTCGAAGTACAAATCATTCATCCTTGAGGATTCAAAGTAAGGCAGACTTTGCATGATCATGGCTTGATTATAATCAGAAGCATTTTCCAGATAGAAACTTTTTAATTCGTTCAGATACTGATCATCTTTCAATTCAGCCAAGCTTAGAATCAACATATTGGTTGTGCCGTAATAAAGAGAGTCATTAGGAAAATCTGACTTGATCATTTCCATCAATCGTCTTCCATCCTTTTTATCAAATAAGTAGTACTCCAAAGCGTCATGCGCTTTTTGATATGTGGCAGGATCTTCAGAAGTCAGATCGGTGAGTAGCTCCTCAGATGTTGATACATTAAAGTCAGGTTTTTGGTCAGAATTGGATTGGAAACTGTCCCAGAATCTGTCAAATCTCCCGTCATCAAAACTTTGTGCATCTGCATGCTTAAACTGATTTATCAGATAATTCTCTGCAAAAAATACTCTGCTTGTTTTCACCACAGTACTTTTGGGATAGCGTATTAGGTATTCCATTCCTTGAATATTTCCATGTTGAAAATCTCGCAAGTTTTCAATCCTCACCTCACTTCCTTCCATTTCTTCAATGGTGTCTTTCAAGAATTGGGCGATGTCTTTGGTATGGAAATAGTCTCCCATTGCGGTAACCGAGATGCCAAATGAATCCCCAGAAAATTTCTCATGTCCCATATAAGACTTAGTCTCTAAAAAAATGGCATGATTCATTTCAGTGGTATCCGTCTCAGTACGGAACGGACCTGGCAGATCGACGGTAAAATGATCCATCTGGTGATGCTTGTATTCGGGTGCGAGATAGTCTTTAAACTTGAATGAATTAAAAAAACTGTTCGAGGTATTGGTATTAGACTTTACCCCAGCATCCTTATAAAGCAAAATATAATTTCGGTTCCCACGATATATAACTCGGACCAACATTTCTATGTTCAAGGCCGACTTTACCAGAAAATCATAGGCGACATAGCCATTCCAATCAATCCTATCTTGTGATAGCACCGTAGTATTTTTTTGTGCCCAGGACTGAATAACCTCTTCCACCGCAAGATCTTGGTCCTCGATATAATAACCCATAGGTTTATCTGCATGCAAGAGCATAGACATACTATTGGTAGACCTGTCAACATTATAGTATTGATGAAAAATCAAGCTGTGCTCAAGCCCATCCAGTTCAAGGCTACGTGTTACCGTTTTATTTTGGTATGGCAGTGGAAATTCAACAATGAATGCGCCATTCTCACTGTGGAGTTCTTCAACCTCCTGTTTCTTTTCCTTAGGTTTGAATATTTTGATGTTCTTAAAGTACTCGTCCAACACTTGTTGATTGGCTATCAGTGGGTCGTAACTGGCTCCAAATACATAAATCTGGTTGTGTTCACAATAGAAATCCAAGCGAGAATGCAAGGTCGAATCTACATCCACCAAGCTTGTATAATTTTTGCTGGACTTTTCCAGCGGATTGATGCGATATTTTTTGGATCTATCTTCCTCTATTATGCGCTTGCTCAGTGTGGCCAGCAAGGTGTCATTACCTATCGAATTATGGTTTGGGATAGGCAATGCGTAATGAAATACTGAAATTGCATTAGTTGGATCAGTGGTCATTTCTGTATCACCTGCTTCGAAAGTTATTTCATACTGCAAGGCGCCAGGAATTTTAACCTCGTAACCAAGTTCTTCGTATCGCTTCACAGACCACTGAGCAAGTCCATATTCTTTGAGAAGCTCCATATTAGGCTTTTCAAAAGTTGCCTCTGCCTTGCGGACCTTGAACTTTTTTTTACGTAAAAGTTCAAGTACACCAGATTTACCCGGAAGATGCGCGGCGCCTACGGCAGCGAATAAGGTTTGGCCCTGCGTCAAAAGGGCAAACCTGTCGGCCATAACTTGATTTCTTCGCACGATCAGGCTATCTTCAAATTGATCGTTTGCATACACTTCTTCAAAGATCTTCTGAATATCCCCTTGATAGTACAAATCAACCATTCGCTGTATTTCCTTTTCCATGGCTCCGTCTTCAATCAACATCAGTTCCTCTAACAATTCCTGCAATTCCTCATCTGAATATTCCTCAGCGGTCAATTCCCTTCCTTCAAATTCTTCCAGACCGTAGATATCCTTCTGAGCGTTAGAAGCTAAGCTGAATAGGTATTGATCTAAAACCTCAACAGGCTCACCAGGCTTACGTTCATTAGGAACAATCATGGACTGTAGCATTGATGGTGATGAATATTCCATACTATCCAGATAAATCTTATATCGATCGACCAAGAGTGTTTTGAATTCATTGTAGCCTTGATCCCCAAGTACCTCTTGATAGCGTTGGAGATAGGAATTTATATCGCCTCCACGTAGAGAACCTGCAATCGCAGAGTCAGGATGGATTTCTAAGGCAAATGCATCCACACTTTTAAAGGCCGGCAAAAAGGCATCACTGAACTGAAACACTTTTGCATTATGCAAGTGCATTGTTCCGAAAATGTAAGATTTGGCTCCTGTTTCAGGGTGTACAACTTCCCAAAGCAGTGAGTAATTCTCTCGGTTTTGGGCATTGACTCCATGAGCAAAAAGCAAACAGGAAATAAGAAAAATAAAATAGTGAAGTCTCTTGGTCATAGGATTGGTGGTTGAAGCGCCTAAAATAAGAAACATTAATCATAGCCTAATTAAAAATTCAATACGGCTGCATTTAGTCGTAGATATAGGCATGGATCATATTTTTGAAAAAAAATAAATGGCAAGTTCAAACAAGTCTGCTCTAGTCTATAAAATCCATCATGAAGAAGTTCAGGTGTAGCAGACATTTATGATACAGAGATAAAAGGGCAGATAGTTTCATAGCTGCAAACTAGTTTATCGAAAAAAGCCCTCCTGAGACGTCTTTCCTCCACAATGACATCCGCAATACCCCGATGAGGATAAATGCGGCTTCATCTTTGTCATTACAGCCGCCATATGATCGACAAAAGGGATACCTTTCATCTAGAGTAAGAAAAACAACGCATCATCGAGAAGAACCTCTCCCAAATCATCAAACTCCAAGCAGTAGACTGGTTTATCACTTTTCGCGAAAGTGTTGATATACCTTAAATAGCAACATCAATATAACGGCAAATACAACCAATCCCACTACCCCATAGATCCAGTTCATGGCATTTTTTAAGATCACCAAAAAGACCACTGAAAACAAGATCAAAGTTGCCCCTTCATTATAGATACGCATCCCACTTGATGTCCAGCGCACCTCATCACGTGCCAATTGCAAGTGGATAAAATGGGTCTTCAAATGGTAAATGATCAGCAGGACTACAAAAACTAACTTTACGTGCATCCATGCCTGATCCAGCCAACTGGGTTGAAGGATCAGCAGCCATACCGCAAAACCTATGGCCAGAGCGGCACTGGGCCAAGTAATGATGAACCACAATCTCTTTGTCATCAATTTTAATTGTGGTAGCAAAATGTCGCGCTCCATTTTTGGTCTGGCATGTGCCTCGATTTGATACACAAACAATCTCGGGATATAAAATAGACCTGCAAACCAGGTGATGACAAAGATCAGGTGTAATGACTTGATATAAAGATATTCCATTAGGATCGCGTTAGTCCGTAGTACAAAAATACAGCAGTCAATCGGGAATCTACGTAAAATACGACTGCCGGTGGTAATTAAATAAAAAAGCCACCTTGAACAGGTGGCTTTACTGGCTTTATAGCCTTCAAACTAAACGAAAAAATTAATTCTTCATGACTTTTACTACGCCATCGGCAATTCCAGCGTAACGACATAGATAGAAACCTGCGTCTAAATTGCCGCTGAGTTCTTCCAGGCTCACCTGCTGAGTTCCTGGCTCTAATTTGAATTCTTTGATGGCAACCTGTTGACCACTGATATTGAGTAACTCTACCTTCAAGACTCCGGCTTGAGAGATATCGATCAACAACTTACTTTCTGCCGTCAAAGGGTTGGGGTAAATGGTATTCACCATTGAAGTTTCACTGATTAAACTTTTGCCCTCAGGACCCGCATGCCATGAATTATTATAGTAATAAGGCGTATTGCTACAAGTGGACAAGTCGGCTGTTTGACTTGACCCGTTGTAGCTGAAAATCACATTGGAACAGCTTCCATTAATGCTAATGGTTTTATATCCATTGCCCGCATCACTCAAACTACCACCTGGCCAAGAACCGTTGGTAGCATTTAGATTATCATCCCAAGTATAAGCATGGGTAAAGTTCTTTACATATACCTGGAAACTAGAAGGGCTTGAACCAGCGGTAGGGTCTGTCGCATACCAATTTCCTTGATAATAATAAGGCTGGTCGCTGCAGGTGTATAAGTCTGGGGTCTGTGAAGATCCGTTATTACTAAAAATAATATTGGAACAATTTCCGGATACGGTCGCTCCTACCCAACCGTTTCCTTGGTCAGTAAGCGATACACCAGGCCATGATCCATTGGTAGCATTTTGGTTATCATCCCAAGTATACATGCTTGAAAAGTTCTTGGTGTACACTGTAAAGCTGTTGTTGCTTTGCCCTGTGCTCTTGGTCCAGACCGCATAATTATTCCCAGATGTCGCCAGATTCCAACCCGACCCTGACGGACTCCAGTTGTTAGGACCCATTTTCATGGCTACCTGATAATTATCACCATCAATCACCGCAGCATATAAACCATTTTGCGCTGCCTGGATACTCAGGTTGCTCTGGCTGTGTATACCGGCATCCTTTCTCACAGAGATCAAGTCCTTGATTTGGGTTTTGACGGTGGCTCCCCAATCCATTAAGTGCGGCCAGTAGATACAAGGCACACCCGGATGTGTCAACAAATAAGCGTATGTCTGCCCGACATTGTTTCCATTCAACACATTGTTGGGCGTATCATAGCGCGGTGTATCGTGATTTTCTACAAAAGTCACATAGTTCTTGGGGTCCCATCCTATTCCTCCAGAAGCTTGACCGTTATTAGATAAATAGGAATAATTGTTATCACGCACAACAGACTTTAATGTGAAATAAGAAGGGAAATCAAAAGCACCAGAACCTGAGTTGTCGATCCAATCCTGCACCACTTGCTTATTACTGTTGTAATTCTCTCCAACGCTGATGGTAGGGTTTGTAGCATTATTGTATAAGGTAAAATAATAAGGATCAAAACCATGTACAAAGTCATATCGCCATCCACTGTATCCCAAGGCTTTGAGATTGTTTAAGAATTGAATTATACTGTTCTGTACGTAAGGTTTCGTATGATCAATATCTCTGGCGGCCTCATAAGATGTTCCGGTGTCATAAGCACCTCTGGGATAAGTGTTGTAATAAGCAGGTACTTGCCAGACCTCGTCGTTGGAAGTAATGGCATCTGTGCCCCAGGCCGGATTTGCAAAGTCTACATAGTTGGTATTCCCTACCCGATGGTTAATGACAATATCAGCAATAGCCTCTATACCTTTAGAGTTTAAGGCATTAAGCATGGCTTGATGTTCAGAAAGGTTTCCATAACTGGTGGAAAAGTTGTTCAGCTCTCTGGGCAAATATCCTTCCAATGATCCAGCATCACTAGGCGGTGGTAACCAGATCAAATCTATGCCCATATCTGCCAACTCCTGACTTGTGGAGTTGATGATATTGTACCAGTTTCCAGGATTATTTTGGGCACTTTCCCAATAAAAACCTTGGAGCATGATCCGGTCATCATTGGGTACTTGTGCTGTAATCAACGAAAAGTTGAGTAGAACAGCGACGAAAAATAGATGGAAAAAGTTGAGTTTTTTCATGAGTTTAAGGGGTTTATTATGGTTTACTTTGTTAATCGGTGTAAATATTATCAAAACAGCACATAAAATCCCTATTTTTTACTGTATTATCACGAAAACGTTATCGTTGTTGGTTTTTTCGCTTAAAGCGAAATACCCATTTCAATTTGCTAATTTTAAACAGCACTCGAGTGCCTGAATTGCTATAAGTTTGTATTTTAAAATCTAGTATCTATGGAATTGGGAACAGAATTGTTGGACCTCATTGGCTATGCCGCAAGTTTGGTGGTATTGTTGTCTTTTTTTATGAAAAACATCAATACCCTACGCATTGTCAATTCGGTAGGCTGTGCACTATTTGTTTTGTACGGTTTTCTTTTTGAGCAGCCCAATCTTCCCATTATCATCACTAACGTTGGTATTCTTTTGGTGAATGCGTTTTACCTGACGCTTAAAAAAGAAAAACTAGTAGTCGAAGTAACTGATGACCCTAAGGCATGAAGATAGGACTGGCACTTTCGGGTGGTGGTGCCCGTGGTATAGCACACGCAGGAGTTATCAAGGCGTTGCAGGAACACGATATCAAGGTGGACCATGTTGCTGGAACTAGTGCAGGTGCTTTGGTAGGGGCGCTTTTTGCCGGCGGGATTGATATAGAGACGATTTTCCATTTTTTTGAAAAGTCTAACCTTTTTCATCCTAAAAAGTTTGCTTTTCGGCAGGCTGGTTTTATCAATTCGTCTGTGTTTATTGATCATATTTCTGCCTATATCCCCAAAGATGATTTTGCTTCCTTACCCTTACAACTTTCTGTAACTGCAACCGATCTGAATACAGCAAGGCTTAAAGTATTCAAGGACGGCTCTTTATATCTTCCGATTCTGGCAAGCGCGGCTTTTCCAGGTATTTTCACCCCAGTAGAAATTGATGAGAATGTGTATGTGGATGGCGGTGTTCTAAATAACTTCCCCATCGATTTATTAGACGACTGCGATATCAAGATCGGTAGCTATGTCAATAAAATTGAACTCAAAAATAAACGACTCAAACACTCGTATGATGTGGCAGGACGCGCTTATGCCATCAACCAATATCAACAAGACAAACTTAAATTTGCCCAGTGCGATCTACTCATAGAACCAGAAGGAATGTACAAATATGGACTCTTCAGCTTTAAATCACTACCGGAGATTTTTGACATCGGGTATCAGCACGCTATGGAGGAATTAAGTAAAAATGGTCATAATTTGTATCTCTAACAGTGTGGAAAACGCTGAGATAATTATGCTTTTTTTCATTTTAAAAACCATGTCAATCGAACGCCCTACATTAGAGAATACAATCATGATCATCAAGCATATCATTCAGTAAAGTAACCTATTTCAATTTACTATCAACTGTGTAGTTGAATTGAAAATATAGGAAGAATAAAAGAACGACCTCCTACCAAGTTCTCACTACTTCTCTACTTGCTTGAATCGTCTTGTCCAAATCAGCATACGTCAAGGCATCATTTAGAAAATAGGATTCAAAAGCACTGGGCGGCAAATAAATACCGCGTTCTAACAAGCCGTGGAAGAACTTTTTGAACCACTGGTTATTTCCTTTGGCAGCCGAAGCAAAATCCGTTACCGGCGTATCCGTAAAATGAACCGAAATCATAGACCCATACCTGTTGATCTGGTGATCGATTCCTTTTTCTGACAAGACATCAGCCAGTCCTTTGTGCAAATGCTCAGTTTTGGCCTTCAAACTTTCAAACACTTCCGGGTGCTTATTCAAATGATCCAACATTGCCAGACCAGCGCTCATGGCCAGCGGATTCCCACTTAAAGTTCCGGCTTGGTAAACAGGTCCGAGTGGAGCCAGGTGATTCATAATTTCCTGCCTGGCAGCAAAGGCACCAACGGGCAAACCTCCACCAATCACCTTTCCATAAGTGACAATATCTGCCGATACGCCTGTAGTTTCTTGAGCACCACCTGCTGCAAGTCTGAAGCCTGTCATGACCTCGTCAAATATAAATAGTGCGCCATGCTGGTCACAAAGCTCTCTAATACCTTCCAAAAAACCCTTCTGTGGAACTATACATCCCATATTCCCAGCGATAGGCTCAATAATCACGCAAGCTATTTGATCTTTGTTTTGTTCAAAGATTTCTTGTACCTGGCCGAGATTGTTATAATCGGCCAGCAAAGTATCTCTAGCTGTGCCCTGAGTTACCCCTGGACTGTTAGGGCTTCCAAAAGTTACAGCTCCACTACCCGCTTGGATTAAAAAAGAGTCGCTGTGTCCGTGGTAACAACCGGCAAATTTGATGATCTTATCTCTACCCGTAAATCCTCTGGCCAACCTTACCGCACTCATACAAGCTTCAGTACCCGAATTCACCATGCGGATTTGGTCAATATTGGGAGCCATGGAAACAGCCAGTGCTGCGATTTTAGTTTCTAGTTCAGTGGGCATTCCATAGGAGGTTCCATTTTTGGCAGCAGCTACAACTGCTTGCGTAACAGGTTCAAACGCATGACCTAGAATCATAGGCCCCCAAGAGGCAATAAAATCGATGATTTGGTGTCCGTCCTCGGTATGCAAATAGGCGCCCTTGGCACTTTTCACATAGACCGGGTCACCTCCCACTGCATTAAAGGCGCGCACAGGAGAATTGACTCCGCCAGGAATATATTGTTTAGCCTCATTAAACAAGGCACTGCTTCTTTGATAGGTAAAAGACATGAAGTCGGTTTTATTTGATTTTCAGCTTCTGGCCAATGCTCAGATCATTACTGTTGAGATTATTCAATCTTTTCAGCTCATCAACACTCAGGTTATATTTCTTGGAGAGTCGGTAAAGTGTATCGCCTTTGACTACAACATGATGAGTAGTACCATCGTTGACCACCTGCTCAAAATCAGGGCGAACACGTGCCTCCTCAGGTTTTTTCCCTAACCCCATTGCATCATATTTGTAGAGTTCATAGCGTTCAATCAGACTGATCAGCTTCTGCGGATAGCGCTTATCTGTGGCATAACCAGCAGCGCGCAAGCCTTTGGCCCAAGCTTCATAATCATCCCGATCCAGCTTGAACAATCCAGCATATCTTTTCCTATCTCTCAAAAATAAAGAATGATCTCTGTAGGAGAACTTGGCATCATTATAGGTCCTAAAACATTCCTGATCTTCATCGTCATCATGGTAAATACGACCACCAGTCCAACCGCGATGGCATTTGATTCCAAAATGATTATTGGCTTCGGTAGCTAGTCGTCCTCTTCCAGATCCACTTTCTAAAATTCCCTGGGCAAGGGTAATGCTCGCAGGGATCCCATAAAGTTTCATTTCTTGGACGGCGATGTCCTTGAAATCATAGATATAGTTTGCTACAGCATCAGTACTTCTAGGGGCAGTGGTCTCGGTGACTTTATCTTCCTCGGTAGGCACCACTGGCGAATCGGGTGTCGCTGGTCGAGTGGTGGTATTTTGTCGTGGTTGTCTTTTTGTCGTCACTACCCTTTTCTTCCCCCCACAAGAGACCAATATAAAGGTGGTCATGAGTAAGATAAGAATGCCTTTAAAGCTTGTCTTCATAATTAATTCTAAGTCTTCCTTTTTGTGCCAGCATTTGGTTGTAACCAGCAATTCCTTGTAAACCCCCAGTATGAATCGCTAAAATACGGGTTTTCGCTGGGATAACGCCTTCGCGCAGCATTTGTTCTATACCGTACATCATTTTTCCTGTGTAAATTGGGTCTAGTGGTATTCCGCTTTCGCGAAAGCGGGCATTCATATAGCCAATCAATCGATCATCAGACTTGGCGTATCCACCAAATTGATCGTCTTGGATCACTTTAAAATCAGTTCGCTCACAGTATTGCTGAATCTCATTTCTCATAAAATCACCCTTTAGGGCCGAAAAAACCATGATCTTTTGCTGTGCACCCGCTGTGTTGATAATACCAGCAGCCGTACCGCCAGTTCCTGCTGCCACACAAATCAGATCATATTGCTGCAGGTCAGACGCTGACAATATCTCTTCACAACCTTGAACAGCCAGCTGATTGGTTCCTCCTTCCGGAATCAGGTAATGTGGACCGAACAATTCTTCCCATTGCAATTGATATTTGGGGAGCATTTTATCTCTATAAGTTGTCCGGTCGATAAAATGCAATTCCATCCCAAAACGATGAGCAAGTCTTAACGTTGGATTTTTTCTCAAGGTGGTCTGTAGATCTACCGCCAATTCCTCTCCCCTGATCACGCCAATACTTTTCATTCCTACCATCGCACAGGCCGCAGCCGTGGCGGCAATATGGTTACTATAAGCCCCACCGAAAGTCACTATCTTAGACCGACCAGCATCAAGCGCATGTTGTAAATTGTACTTTAGCTTGCGTAATTTGTTTCCTGCAACCTCTGGATGCAGCAAGTCCTCCCTTTTAATACTGATCTGATCAGACACCTCACAGATATAGGGTTGATTTTGGGATTGGTGCGCTTGTTTGAACAACTTCTCCATCAAAAATCCGACATTACTTCAACAAAATGATAAAGTTTTGCTTATCAAGGGTTAAACACTTTTTTTAATAACGCTACAATCATTACATTGCGGCGAATTTAATTAGATTTTAAGGATGTGTAAAAGTACATTGATCGTTTTTTTGCTGGGTGTAATGTGTATCAAAGCTCAAGTAGGAATAGGAACTACTGACCCAGCAGCTGGAACCCTGCTCCATGTGGATGACGGTAATGGAGACAAGGGCTTCTTACCTCCAGTTGTGGATATAGCAGATCTTTCTACTGCGGCTCCATTGCCTAATACGTTGACTGCTGGTACGGTCGTATTTAACCAGAGTGCCACCACAGAAGACGGATATTATTTCTGGAATGGGACCCAATGGAATCGATTAACGACATCATTAGATCAAGCTAATAACATTTATACCCAAGACGGAACATTGACTGAAACGCGTAATGTGGACACCAATGGTTTTGAATTACACTTTGAAGCTGAGGATGCAGGAAGAAGATTGAGACTAATCCCTGCTGCAACAGGCAATAACAACAATCCATTTACCCTAGAAACCAATAATTCATTACGTTTTGATATTGACGATCAGCGAGGTCTCGAGATTCAATTCAACCGACAATTGCGATTAGGTCAATACGGATCAGGAATTTTTACTGGTAATCCTGCCTATTCAATATACACTGACGCCAACGGTAGACTCATAGAAGAAGCCTATGTAGCTCCTTATAGCGCTAAATTTTCTATTAATCCACAATATACTGCCACAGGTGCAGAACAGATGAACGTGAACCAAGCCTTTGTAGCAGGTAGTAACGATATAGAAGTACCAATTTTTGGAAATGTCATTTGGAATGATGACGTCACCGTGACTGATCGAACAGTTGCCGTACCTCAAAACGATGATCTAACGATTCATGTGGGCGGACGATACAGGTTTACTGTCAACCTATCTTTTGAAAGTGCGACTGAACGGGTAAATCTAGATGCATTTATTGAAGTGACCAGAGGCGGAACAGATTTATTCCCTGGGGCCAAGCATTCAACTGCTTATATTCGCAGCCTTACAGCACATAACCATTCTTCGATATCTTTTACAGAAGTACTGGAACTAGAAGCTGGCGACGACATCTCAATTATTGTGGTACAGGAAGCTGCACCAGGTACCGTCTACTTCCGAAACGGTACAGAAACTCCAGGCGTGGTGTCCAATGTTTTTATAGAGCGGTTGAGATAAATAATTCTTGATCCTCCCTTCTTGTCGCAGATGGCTTTTATTGCTTGCGAGATTGATGAACATCTAAGTCTAGATGACGCCGATCAAAACTTTCGAAAATCATATAATTTTCGTTGTTGAAGGTATTCAGCATCACTTTCTTTAGAGTAAGCCTCCCGTTCAAAGATAATATTGCGATAGGCCTTTCTGTGATTGCGATATTTCGCAAGTTGTCTCAAGTAATCTAGTCCATACCAGATATAGAATGGTATGACCAGCAATTCCTTCTGTTGGGCGGCATGAATGCTTTCGTGGGTGATGAACCGCTGATCATTTCGAGATCCAGGGTGTTTGATCAATAAGAATGGCCAGAGACACATTCCATTGTATCGTTTCAGTAATCTGGTTCTGACATGAATCATGAGATAAAGATAAAAAATCCTAAAAGGATCAACACTTATTTATTACCACAGACGTCAATCCCTGATATCATTCGTATTTTTATACAATGAAAAAGATCATTCCCGTAGAGGATGGTGATTACTATCTCACTGAAGATGGCTACCGTTGTTTTACAGAGCAATACCATTTAAAACGAGGCTATTGTTGCAAGAGCGGTTGCCGACACTGTCCTTATGGATATGATAAAGCCACAGACACGTTTATAAGACCAACGCCATGACTTCAGCGCAAAAATCCTATTCTCTGTCCCGCTTTCGCAAAAGCATCAGCCAAGGCATACCAGATTCGTTGCCGGAACCATATGCATACGACGACCTCATTAATCACGCTCCTAAACGCAAAAAAATCCTAAATAATCAAGAGGAAGAACTAGCGCTACGGAACGCACTCAGGTATTTTGATCCGCAACATCACGAGGTACTGCTGCCTGAATTTAGAGATGAATTAGAGCGCCACGGCAGGATTTATATGTATCGCTTCATGCCCAAATATGAAATCAAAGCACGTCATATTGAGGACTATCCCGCCCAATCCAGACAGGCAGCGGCAATCATGTTGATGATACAAAACAACTTGGACCACAGGGTTGCCCAACACCCACACGAATTAATCACTTACGGTGGGAATGGCGCTGTTTTTCAAAATTGGGCGCAATACCTGCTGACTATGAAATACCTGAGCCAGATGACTGATGAGCAAACCCTGGTCATGTATTCAGGTCATCCGTTAGGTCTTTTTCCCTCACATAAAAAAGCGCCCAGATGTGTGGTCACCAATGGAATGATGATTCCTAATTATTCTCAACCAGACGACTGGGAAAAATTTAATGCGTTAGGCGTGACCCAATACGGTCAGATGACTGCAGGATCTTATATGTATATAGGTCCGCAGGGGATTGTTCATGGCACCACCATCACAGTATTAAATGCTTTTAGAAAAATCAATCAACCACCCAAAGGAAACATCTTTGTCACCAGTGGTCTGGGTGGTATGAGTGGAGCACAACCTAAAGCAGGAAATATTGCCGGCTGTATAACTATCTGTGCCGAAGTCAACCCAAAAGCTGTACATACCCGTCATTCTCAAGGCTGGGTGGATGTTGTTATTGACAATACAGTGGATTTAATCCAGCGGGTAAAAAATGCTCAAGAAAACAAGGAAACCTTATCCATTGCCTATTTGGGTAATGTGGTAGAGGTTTGGGAATCATTAGATGAAGCCAATATTGAGGTTGCGATTGGTAGTGATCAGACCAGTTTACACAATCCATGGGCCGGCGGTTACTATCCAGCTGAAATGAGCTTTGATGAAGCCAACACCTTAATGAGTGAAGATCCGGAATCTTTTAAAAAAGCTGTTCAGGAATCGCTTATAAGACAAGTACGTGCCATTGAGAAACATACCACCAAGGGCACCTATTTCTTTGATTACGGTAATGCCTTTTTACTGGAAGCCAGTCGAGCTGGTGCTGACCTGAAGGGAACCGATCGCGAATTCAAATATCCATCCTATGTACAGGATATTATGGGCCCGATGTGTTTTGATTATGGTTTTGGTCCTTTCAGATGGGTTTGTGCATCCAATGATCCAGAAGATCTTAAGAAAACAGATCTTTTAGCGACTAAGGTGTTGAAACGACTTTCCCAAGAAGCTCCGGATCGTATCCAGCAGCAAATGCAAGATAACATACAGTGGATTGAAGGTGCTCAAGAAAACAAATTGGTCGTCGGCTCCCAAGCCAGAATCCTATATGCAGACGCGTTGGGAAGGATAGAAATCGCCAAGGCTTTTAATCAAGCCATTGCTTTAGGGGACATTGGCCCGGTTATTTTGGGAAGGGATCATCACGATGTGTCGGGTACCGACTCCCCTTATCGGGAAACCTCCAATATTTATGATGGCTCTAGGTTTACCGCTGATATGGCCATACAGAATGTGATCGGCGATAGTTTCAGGGGAGCGACTTGGGTTTCTATTCATAATGGTGGTGGCGTAGGCTGGGGAGAAGTTATCAACGGCGGATTTGGTATGCTTCTTGATGGTAGTAGGGAGTCGGATCAGAAGCTGGAATCCATGTTATTTTGGGATGTAAACAATGGCATTGCCAGACGTAACTGGGCTAGAAATCCGAATGCTACCTTTGCCATCAAAAGAGCCATGGAGGAGCATCCAGGACTCAAAGTTACATTACCGAACGCGGTTCGGGATGATTTGTTTGAATAAGAATTAATAATCTGTGAGTAGGGAATGCGCTAGGTCGCTTTCGCGAAAGCAAAAACACTATAGCTATGAAAAAATTACTTCCTTTTATTGCCATGATGGTGATCCTGGTGGGATGCCAAAGTGTGCGGGTGTCCCAGGATTATGCGATTGGCACTGACTTCTCCCAGTATAAGACCTATGCCTATTTTAAACAAGGTATAGATGAGGCAGAGATTTCAGAATTGGACAAAAAGCGTATCCTGCGTGCCATTGACAACGAAATGTCGGCCAAAGGATTTATCAAATCTGAAAATCCAGATCTTATGGTCAGCATTTTTACGGATTCCAAAGAAAGGGTCGATGTCTTCAACAACTGGGGCTGGGGCGCTGGCTGGGGTTGGGGCTGGGGAGGCTTCTGGGGTCCTGGATGGGGCAACAATGTTTCCCGCACCACCGAAGGTATACTCTATATAGATTTAATTGATGCCAAAAATAAAGAATTGATCTGGCAGGGAATAGGACAGGCTTCCTTAAGAACTACTCCAGAGGCAAAGGTTGAACGTACCAATGAAATAGTACAACAGATTTTGGAGCAATTCCCTCCACAGCCTAATAGATAATCTATTTGTGGAACGAAATAGTTTAAGGTTTCGCTTTTGCGAAAGCCTTTTTAAGCTTACATCCATTTATGCTTTTTATTAAAACACTCTTAAAGGAGTGTTTTTTTATATCTGATTTAAGGTTTTTCCCTTCCTGTACAATTTAATTTTGGATAAAATGTGGAAGATGAAAAACTATTTATATGGAATTGCATTGCTAGGAATATGCTTTATAAGCACCCAATGTGATTCGGCTGGCCAAGTTTTAAATACAGGAAGTCGGGTTCAATTGGATGGCATGTATAGGATTCAGAGCATTGAAGGAGAGAATGCCTTAAACGCACAAACTATTAGATTCAGTGGTTTATCCAGAACCGTCACCGGCAATGGAGGCTGCAATACGTACAATGCCTCCTTTACGGTAGATAATCTCGTTCTTAATATTGGAGAAATCGCCAGCACCAGAAAAACTTGTCCGGATATTGACGCCGAAAACAAGCTGTTTGAGGCGTTAAGAAAAGTACGATACTACAGCAGCCGTGATAATCAGCTCACGCTATATGCAGCCGACAATGAAACTATTTTGGTCAGAGCTACTGAACGGGAGAATACAGAATGATCAGAAATACATGTTGTAGAGGCTTTCTAAAAAGCTCGTAACTAACAACAGATGTCATGCTGAGCCTGTCGAAGCAGTGTCGAAAACTTACAAGCCGGTCCTTGTGATAACCGCCTTCGACGGGCTCAGGCTGACAAAGGGCTCAGGCTGAAAAAATACTCAGATTGACAACAGATGTCATGCTGAGCTCGTCGAAGCAGGGTCGAAACCTTATAAGCCGGTCCTTGCGATAACCGCCTTCGAGGTAGCCTGTACTGAGCTAGACGAAGTACTCAGGCTGACAACAGATGTCATGCTGAGCTTGTCGAAGCAGTGTCGAAACCTCACAAGCCTGTCCTTGCGATAACCGCCTTCGACGGAGCCTGTACTGAGCTAGACGAAGTACTCAGGCTGACAATCCGATCAGGCTGAAAAAGTACTCAGATTGACAACAGATGTCATGCTGAGCTCGTCGAAGCAGGGTCGAAACCTCAAAAGCGTATTTCTTCGTTTCTCGCCTTCGACGGAGCCTGTACTGAGCTAGACGAAGTACTCAGGCTTACAACAGATGTCATGCTGAGCTTGTCGAAGCAGTGTCGAAAACTTACAAGCGTGTCCTTGCGATAACCGCCTTCGACGGGCTCAGGCTGACAAAGGGCTCAGGTTGACAATCGGGTCAGGCTGAAAAAATACTCAGATTGACAGCAGATGTCATGCTGAGATTGTCGAAGCAGGGTCGAAACCTCACAAGCGTGTTTCTTCGTATCTCGCCTTCGACGGGCTCAGGCTGACAAAGGGCTCAGGTTGACAATCGGGTCAGGCTGAAAAAATACTCAGATTGACAGCAGATGTCATGCTGAGATTGTCGAAGCAGGGTCGAAACCTTACAAGCCGGTCCTTGTGATAACCGCCTTCGACGGAGCCTGTACTGAGCTAGACGAAGTACTCAGGCTGACAACAGATGTCATGCTGAGCTTGTCGAAGCAGGGTCGAAACCTTACAAGCGTGTTTCTTCGTTTCTCGCCTTCGACGGAGCCTGTACTGAGCTAGACGAAGTACTCAGGCTTACAACAGATGTCAGGCTGAAAAAGTACTCAGATTGACAACAGATGTCATGCTGAGCTCGTCGAAGCAGGGTCGAAACCTTACAAGCGTGTTTCTTCGTTTCTCGCCTTCGACGGGCTCAGGCTGACAAAGGGCTCAGGCTGAAAAAATACTCAGATTGACAACAGATGTCATGCTGAGCTCGTCGAAGCAGGGTCGAAAACTTACAAGCGTGTTTCTTCGTTTCTCGCCTTTGACGGGCTCAGGCTAACAATAGACTTAGGCTAACATTAAGTACTCGTCATTTTTACGCTCTAAATAGATCTTCATGGGTTTTCATATTTGTGAGACCTAAAGATAGGGTTGTTTAAATATCCAATAATTGCAACGCACCTGGTGTATACATAAAATAAATAACCTGCATTTGAGAAAGGTCTACATGTCGTCTGGAAAGTTAAGCTATACCATATAACAGCAATTTTTGAGTTTTGGGCTTATAAAATTAAACGTCATGAAAAAAATTTTATTATTGCTTCATCTTTTTAGTCTAGGTTATATGATAGCTCAAATACCTTCTGGAGCCGATGCTGTATATAAATTTACCGGTGGTTCATTGGTGAATACCATTAGTCCAGGCATAGGTGATTTACAACCCAGAGCTAATGGTCATTTATTTACTTCTGACCGGGATGGAAACCCAAATGCTGCATTGCGAAATCGGCAGGAAACTTTTGATGGTATCAGTTTAAATGCAACCGCTTCCCAACCAATCAACAATCTGACTTTCAGTTTTTGGTACCTTTTTGAAAATGCAAACGTAGGTACCAATACCGAAGCGGTCATGCAGTTATTTGACAACCAAGGCCATGGGGTGAGGATTAATAAAATCAGTTCAACCCAAATGGATGTGGAGATCCAGACAGCAACCACATCTCATACCGTACAATTTTCAGATTCCCGATTTGCTCAGACACAATGGCAACATATAGCCGTGGTGGTAGCAAGGCGAACAGGAAACTATGCCGTAAATATGATAGTGAACGGCCAGTCCATTTCAAGTACCAATGTAAACACGCTGTCTAATAACGCCAATATCCTTGATTCCGCTGCCGATTTTGTACTTTCTCCCGTTATAAGTCAGTTTGGTTTGCGCAGTGCCACAGACGATATCTATCTATATTCAAGAGAGCTCAGCTTAGCTGATATTACAGGCTTATATAATGAGCCAGGGATTGTTCCACTTACTAAAGTTTATGCCTCCACCACTGGTTCAGGTTCATTTAGTGGTGATTCATGGGCAAACTCCACCACCCTTGGTGCGGCTTTAAGTATGGTTACTCAAAATGGTGAAATCTGGGTTAAAAGCGGGACCTATAAGCCTACTAGCGGTACAAATCGTATGGTTCCCTTAGATGTGGATAAGAGCGTATCCTTATATGGAGGTTTCGCTGGAAATGAAACTAATATCAACCAGCGAGTACTAGGTGCAAATCCTACCATTTTGGATGGTGACTTAATGGGCAACGATGATAATAGAATTATAGATGGTAATGTTACCTACAATGACAATTCTGTCACAATCGTGGAAATAGGTGCTAGTAATGTCAATATGGATGGTTTCACGATTACAAGTGCTTATGCAAGCGACGCCACCGCTGGAACAAGAACTGGGTATGGAGCACTTTATATAGACAACAACGTAAAGAATTTTACCCTGAAAAACATGTTATTTACAAGAAATGTGGCGAGAGGTGGAGGCGCTGGAATTTATTATGCACCGCTCAACCAAAATTCAGCTAGCCTACGCATAGAAAATTCAGTCTTTAAGGATAATTTTTCTCGCATAGGTACAGGTATATATTTGGAAACCAGAGCCAACACCAACATGGACGTTAAAATTATCAACTCTTTGTTTTACGACAATGCAACTGGGGATATGGCTTCAGGTCAAGGAGTGGGAGCAAGTTCAGCCTTAATCCGTGCAACTGAAGTCAACAATAGTATCAATGTGGATCTGGTACATTGTGCTTTCATTGATAACGAAGAAAGGAGCACAGGTAGTTCAACCTTTGTTTATGGAAGACAGAACGTCAATGCTGGTCCCGTCACCTGTCGTATTTTCAACAGTATCTTTGACACCAATACCAATGCAAATAGCACCGAACCCTCACCTATCTCTCCAGCCAATGCGACACCTGTAAGCACTTTGGTAAGAAATATACTCACCTCCACTTCTACCGCTACGGCAGGTGGAAATCAACTTCTTATTACCGTCGGCCAGCCTACTTATGTAGACGAGACAAATGATAATTTTAGATTTGCTTCAAATTCATTGGGAATTGATGACGGTAATGCTAACAACACTACCGGATTCAACATTACCGAAGATCTTGACGGCAACACACGTATAGTAGGGAATGAAGTTGATTTAGGACCTTATGAGTTTGGAGCTACCGCGAGTTTGATAGACGTGGGTCACGAAAAAATCGCCATATATCCAAATCCAGCCACTACGCTCATCAGCGTCACCAGTGATGTCGCTTTCGCGAAAGCGACCATCTATAATCTGCAAGGACAAATAGTAAAGGAAACTACTACAAGCGATATCACGATCGCTGAATTAAATAGCGGAGTATATCTGCTAGAAATTATCACAGCATCAGGCTTTAGGGATGTTTTGAAGTTTGTCAAAAAATAATTTTGAAAACCTAAAAACGCAAGGGCTGGTTATATTTACCAGCCCTTATATTTTTACCCATACTATGCGATTGAACTTGATTAACATATGTATTCTCTTCTACTCCATGCTTTGCCTGGGCCAGGATTTGCGTCCCTATGGTTTACATCTAGATGATCAAATGGAAGTGCCAGCTGGCGAGATCTATGATGTGGTCGAGGATCTAGAGCATCAAAAATGGATCGCCAGCGGATCTGGTCTATACAAAATTGGAATGAACCAATTTGAATTATACAGATCAGACAAACAATTCGGACAAAGTGTTTTTAATCCTATCGTCGACAGTCGCAACAGGGTTTGGTTTACTAATCTTAAAGGGCAGGTTTTCTGTGTTGAAGACGAAAAGGTGAATCTAAAATATGCAACCAAGGATTATGAAAACGGTTTCATGCCATTGCTGAGCAGTAACGACCAAGCGGTACAGGTCGTAACTAGAAAGGAAATCCTCAGCTTTCCATATAAGCAAAAAGGTTACATCTCACACCCTATTGTCTACGATGGATTTCCCGTTACAAAAATCACTGAATTGAATGAGGGGCAATTTCTACTTCATGGGCGCAGACTATTAAAATATGATTCCTTAAAGGGCTATGAATTCGTACAAAAAGCCCCCTACTTCCCTTCTTTGGGTGGTACTATCCTTTTTCAGATGGGGACACGTCTCATTTATTTTTATCAGGATTCAATAGGTTTTCATTTTGTTGACCTCTACAGAAATCAAGAAAGTACCGAGATTTTTAATGAATTAAAAGGTTTATCAATTGTTCAAATAACCAACCATAAAAATCAGATTTGGTTTTGTACCAGTGCAGGACTCTTTATATATGAGATGATAGACGGTTTGCCAGTATTTCAAAAGCGATTGATGGAATCACGGGTAGTAACCAGTGCTATTATAGATTTCAAAGGTGATTTCTGGATCACCACTTACAGGAATGGGATTTACATCTTCCGGCCCAGGACAATTGAAGAGTTTGTTATAAACGACCCAAATTATTTTATCAATGATTTTATTCCTGATGCCAATGGTGGCTTATATGCCATTCAAAATGAAGCTATTTTTCATCATTACAACCCTTTGGAATCTACGAAGCCTATTGACTTAAAACGGCGCAACAACAATCAACGCTTATTTCACGATTCTGACTCGGATCGTTTTTTCCTTCAAAATACCAGCCTATACGAAATAAAAGACGATGCCCTGAAGAAACGTTTTGATCAACCAGGCTTAAAAGATTTTGATATCATAAATGACCGCTATCTTATTTCTAATTATGCTAATATTTACTTGTTGGACAAAGATTTCAAAACTGAACATGCTGTCAAAGGACGCACGCAATTCAGTGTACCAGGTGAAAATGTTATTCTGTCTTTGCATCAAGGAAGTATGGTATTATTTGATTTTGATTTACATCGCATCAAGCAAATTCTTTATCAAAATAAGCCATTAATACTTACTACTGCCGTACATCTTCAGCACGATACTTTTTTAGGAATCAATGAGGATAAAGAGTTACTACGTATAAAGTTGGACAACGATATCCTAAGTGTTGCCAAGGTAGAGAACCCAAATATAGAAGAATTACAAACGGAGCTTGTAGATATAGTTCATGATTCTCCCTTTGTGTATGGATTGACCAGGTCAGGCATATTTCGTTGGCAGCCCGCTACCGATGAGCTCATAATCACGAGGTTAGACAATTTGCTCAATTGGAAAGGTATGTATAAACTAAAAAAAGGGCCTGATGCCCTTTGGGTACAAGATCGTAAACGAATATACAAACTCACTGGAGCGTTTATACCAGAAACTCTACCGCAACTTCACTTGAGCTTGAACAGTATTTCTACCTTAAAGGAACAATTTCCTATGGATCAAGCGACAAGTTTGCCTCATTCGTACGGCGGATTATTGATCAAATCCAGCATAAAAGGTTTGGCTTTTGATCACGGATATGCACTTGAATACAAATGGAGTCCTGAGGAAGCTTGGCAGCCTGCTCTAAGTCAACCTTCAGGTTTTGTAATCCCACAGGTAAAAAGCGGTAATTACACATTGCACCTCAGAAAGCACGATCCATTAACAGGCGCATTTACTTTGCCTTTAAGTATACCTTTGATGGTGGACATTGCTTTTTATCAGAGCGCATGGTTCTGGCTTTGCACCCTCATCATGCTTTTAATTTTTGGATTTGTTGTTTATACCTGGCGTTCCCGCTATTTGGAAAAGCAACTGGAAAAAAAATTAACTGAAGCCAGAGTGGATAATCAATTGACCATGTTGAAATTGGAAAACTTAAGATCCCAGATGAATCCTCATTTTATCTTTAATTCGCTAAATAGCATTCAAGACTATATTCTTTCTAACGATAAGAAATTAGCCGCAAAATTTTTGGTGAGATTCTCAAGACTCATGCGGGTGTATTTAAATCACAGTCAACAAACCAGCATTACACTCCAGCAGGAAATTGACACATTGGACCTTTACTTATCCTTGGAGCAAGACCGGTTTGATAAATCATTTGATTATGAAATTAAAGTTGATGATACCATTGAACCTCGCAACTTTATGGTACCCTCCTTATTTTTACAGCCCTATGTCGAAAATAGTGTCAATCACGGATTGCATCATAAGCATGGTCCCAAAGAAATAAAAGTGCACGTGGAGGAAAAGCCATCAGGCTATCTTCAAATTCACATTGAAGACAACGGTATCGGAAGGGAGAGTTCACGCCAACTGAATGCTCACCTACAGCATGAATCATTCAGTACTCGTGCCAATGACACCCGTATCTCATTAATGAAACAATACCACGGCGACCAATTAGATATACACATTACTGATTTGAGGGATCGGGATAACCAACCTCTGGGAACACGGGTAAGCATTACCCTCCCACTAATACATAAACGTCATGCAGTACTTAATAATTGAGGATGAAGGCAGGGCCAGACACCTGTTACACAATTTAATTCAAGAAGAATTTCCTGGTGCTCAAGGAGAGGAAGCGTCTACCCTCTTGGCTGGTGTGAACCAAATCAAAAAAATGAAGCCTCAAGTCGTCTATTTGGATATCAAACTTCCAGGTGCAAGCGGGCTAGACATTGGTAATTATTTTACTCCAGATCAAATGGATTTTGAAATAATCTTTACAACCGCATATAATGAATTTGCTATTGACGCATTTAAAACCAGTGCGGTAGATTTTCTTTTAAAACCCATCGATCCAGACGAACTCGCAGAGGCTACGCAAAGAGCGTTGAACAAGAATGAGAAAAAAAACCTCTCTCAACGATTAGGAATTTTAGAAAAATCATTACGTCAACTGTCCATCAAGAAGATTGCGTTGGAAGTGCCACACGGAACTCTATTCATCCCCCATGACGACATCGTTTTGTTTGAAGCTGATGGCATGTATACCAAGGTACACCTGGCTGATGCTAAAAAGGAACTAATTTCTAAACCTCTGAAACACTTTGTAGAGCAATTAGAAAACAACCAGTTCTTTTTTAAAACTCATAGGTCTTACCTCATCAATTTAAAATATATCAAAGAAGTTAAACGTACAGACGGCTATTACATCATAATGGACAATGGAAAATTAGTACCAGTGTCGAGGGAAAATAAGTCGGCTTTTCAACATATTATAGAACTGACTTTTAAACCTTAATCTAATCTTCGAGCTCACCAACTTTGTGGCTAGATAACAGAAAATAATGATCGCTCAAAACGACTTCCTTTTGCACTTGATAGGTACGCTCAATTTGCCATATCTCCGCTCGCTTTAATAGAACATCCTCATGATCAGCGGTAAACTCGTCCAATTTTAACCGCAACCATTGAGCTTTGGAGGATTCAGGAAAGCGGTGGTGATAAAACTTAAAATACACCCCAAAGATAAATTCGGCTCCCTGATAATTATTGTCAGGAAGATAAGTCCAGTGGCCAGCTTTATTTACGGCATCGCTGATCACACTTCCGCTGGCCAGGTCATACATTCGTCCGTTTTCATCATGACCTACAAACATAAAATCTCCCAAATCTGCATAGATGTTGTGGGCAAAAAATCGCCAGGATTGGTGCCAGAATCCGGTGAAGATACCAGGATCAGGAATCTGCTTTTCCAACACCGGATCACTAAAAGGCAAACTGGTCAATACAGGGCTGATATACGTGTCTTTTGTCCAGCTATGCAAATTGGACCTCAACACACAAAGCATGGCGAGTAGCAGACCCAACGTCAACCAATTGTTCTTCTTGGATTTTGAAAAATTAGATGCTATAATATCAGTAGGTATAAAAACCCAGCTCTTTCCAATAAATTTCCAGAAATGATCGGGCAATAGGACTATCGCAAACCCAACACCTACGATGATAAAAGTCCCCACATCCAGTAATGCCGTCATGCTGAAGTGCAACAGAACTATGCTTAATGCGGCGTAAATGCGCCATGTTTTTTTCCATATCCCTACCAGTAGGAACAGTGATATCAGAATTTCCAGTCCAAAACCGATATAGGTCATGACTTGCAAAATGGAAGGATACTCGCTCAACCATTCTAGCAAAGTGTCGGCATGAATCAAATCCTGAGCAACGATCTCCAGCACCCGGCCTTCCTTCCAAACTGCCCCATTTTTAAATAACCAACTTGAAAAATAGATCAAGAACAACTGTAAGAGCAACCCAAAACTCGCGATTCCTTCTAAACGGTCAAAATTTTTGTGGTGAGCTGTGCGCAAAGACCAGCACCGATCCATCGGTAAAAAAAAACTCCAAAATAAGGCTGTTTCCTCCAAGTATTCTACACCGTGAGACAGATAGGGATTGGTAGTGGTCAAGCTGCCCATCAATACAAAGAGTATACCCACCATCCATCTGGTTTTCCATCCTACGATCATGCTGCTAGCCGCCATGACCATCACTCCCATCAATAAGTAATACCACAGATCACTATCGGTTAATGAAAAAATAGGAAGCGGCGGACCATAATAATCGGCTATGGTCTCATCAGGTACAAGTAATGGGTTATTGTAATACTTCCCTACTGCGGGAATTCTGTATATGATAAGATTCCACAAGATGGATGCACCCAAAATCATGCGGAATCCAGCCAGAGATCGTGCATCCAGCTCTGAAAATCGCTGATTAAAAAACAGAACTATCTTGTTAAGCATGACGGTCACCTGGATGATTTCAATGGGCTGAACCTCAGTTTACCGCCAAGATAATCAATATCCCAACACCTCTTCTATTTTTGCCTTGACCTTTGCAGTACTTGGGATCATGGCTTCCTCGAGCGTACTATTTAAAGGTATGGCTGGCATGTTCTCTGAACCAATCAGCATCACTGGTGCATCCAATTGCTGGAAGCACTCTTCTTGAATGCGACCTTGCAAACCTCTGGAGAATCCATTGTCTGAAGGTTCTTCAGTTACAATAAGACATTTGCCGCATTTATTGACGCTGTCAAAGACTGTCTCATAATCCAACGGATGTAAAGTTCGCAAATCCACGACCTCCACCCTATCCTGCAGCCCTAGCTCGGCACTGGCATTCATGGCCCAGTGCACTCCCATTCCATAAGTAATGATACTCAAGGTTTCTTCCTCCTTTTTCCAGATTTCCTGCAATACCCAGGCCTTCCCAAATGGTAGAATGTAATCAGCATCTGGTTCAAGGCTTGTCGCTCCTTTGGTACCTGGCACTTTGGACCAGTACAAACCTTTGTGTTCAAAAATCACCACAGGATTGGGATCGTGATAAGCCGCCTTCATCAACCCCTTCAAATCCGCTCCATTCGACGGATATGCAATTTTGAGTCCGCGGATATTGGTTACCACACTTTCCACAGAGCTGGAATGGTAAGGACCGCCGCTTCCATAGGCACCAATCGGAACCCTGAGGATCATAGATACCGGCCATTTACCATTGCTTAGGTAACAAGATCTGGATACTTCGGTAAAAAGTTGGTTGAGTCCTGGCCAGATATAATCGGCAAATTGGACTTCCACAATAGGTTTAAGTCCTACTGCACTCATTCCTACCGTAGAGCCCACGATAAAGGCTTCTTGAATGGGAGTATTAAAGACTCTATTGTCCCCAAATTTTTGCGCCAAAGTCGCCGCTTCACGAAAAACGCCTCCCAGGCGTCCGCCCACATCCTGACCGTACAATAAACATTCTGGATGCTCTTTCATCAATTCTTCAATAGCAAACAACGCACAATCCACCATAACAACCTTTTCTGCCCCTTCTGGCGATCGGATGCCACGTTCTTCTGTGATTTCGGTAGGTGCAAAATCGTGGGTAAATAAGTCGCTAGGTGTAGGATCTGCAGCTTGAATGGCTTTGTCTAACGCTATTTTAGACTCCGCTTTCGCGAAAGCGTCCATCTGATCCAACTCGTCAGCACTGAAGCCATGTTCCAACAACAATTCTCTCAATAGCGGATATGGATCACGACTGCGCGCTTCTTCCAGATCATCCCTGTAGAATTCCATACGAACACCACTGGTATGATGATTGAGCAGTGGACAGGTGGCATGTACCAAAAATGGTCGCCGCTCCTCTCGCATGGTTTTTACTACACGTTGCAAGGTCTCATAGCTTTCCTTGAAATCAGTACCGTCGATGCTCACTGCTTCCAGGCCGTGGAAGCCAGCGGCGTATTCATAGGCGTTTTGGGCACGGGTTTCGGCAGCGTTGGCACTGATGTCCCATCCATTGTCTTGAACCAAATATAATATGGGCAACTGCTTGAGCGCTGCCATTTGTAGCGCCTCGGCAATTTCACCTTCGGTAACACTAGCATCTCCAAGAGAACAAACGACTATAGGCAAATCATCAGAAGCCGACGCGTCTAAAGGTGTCTCAAATCCAGCCATTTTTTCCTTATACCAAAAACCCATGGCTGCTCCGGTGGCAGGAATGGCCTGCATTCCCGTTGCACTGGATTGATGTGGGATTTTGGGTTTGTCGTCATCCTTCAACGATGGATGTGAATAATAGGTACGACCGGCAGAAAATGGATCATCCTTTTTGGCAAGCAATTGCAGCATCAAATCATAAGGCGTCATCCCCAAAGCCAATAACATAGCGTCATCTCGGTAATAGGGATAAACATAATCCTGTGGCTTCAATTGCATACCCACTGCGGTCTGGATCACCTCATGACCACGACTGGTGGCATGTACATATTTGGAGACCAGCTTAAAATTCTCTTCATAGAGCTCGGCCATGGATTTGGCCGTGGTAAGATTTTTATAGGCTTGCTCTAATAATTGCTTTTCCATGATTTGAATTATCTTGATACTGTTTGTCTTTGTTCTAATCTTATGATTAACTTCCTCATCCCATTTGGAAAGTTTAAACTAGATTGGCGATCAATAAACATTTTAAAAGTTAATGAGATCCAATTGATCCTAGGCATACGGAACCAACTTTTATTTATCCAGTAGGTCAGTAGGAACCGCTGACATCAAATCGGCCACCTTCTTTAAAAAACTACCGCCCAAATAGCCATCCACCACACGATGATCAAAAGACAGAGAGAGCATCATCATGCTGCGTATTTCGATGCGGTCTTCGTTGTTTTCAGTGATGACTTCGGCTCGTTTTTTAATGATTCCGGTAGCCAAAATGGCGACTTCGGGTTGATTAATGATAGGCGTTCCCATCAATGAGCCAAAAGTTCCGACGTTAGAAATAGTAAAGGTACTTCCTTTGATATCATCACCAGCCAACTTGTTTTCTCTAGCTAAAGCGGCCAGACGATTGACTTCGGCAGCAAGTTGGACCAAATCCAATTGGTCGGCCTTTTTTACCACCGGAACAATAAGATTACCTGAAGGCAGAGCAGTGGCCATCCCGATATTGATGTCTTCTTTAACGATGATGTTTTTTCCGTCCAAACTGCTATTGATCATCGGAAATTCCGTGATCGCACCTGCCACTGCACGTATAAAGAAAGGTGTAAATGTTAGTTTTTCACCGTGCTTTTCCTGGAATGATTTTTTGTTGCTTTCGCGAAAGCGTACCAACTCGGTCACATCACATTCTACATAGGCCGTGACATGCGGACTCGTATGTTTACTGTACACCATGTGATCTGCAATCATACGGCGCATACGATCCATCTCGACTATACGTCCTGTCCCCTTGTCCAACTTGAGTTGAGGAATACGGTAAGCTGTGGGATCTGACACTGTGGGCGCGGGTTGGGCAAATTGATATGGCCGTCCTTGATCGATATAGCTAAACAGGTCACTTTTGCGCAATCGGCCGTCCTTACCTGTACCTGGGATACGGGCCAGCTCCTCGTAGGAAATATGATTTTTCCTGGCGATTTGATCCACCAGCGGACTTACATACGGCGTTTTTTCTAGTAATACATACGATGTATTGTCTGTATGGGCAGCCGTCTTTGGTGGCGCCGGCTTTTGCAGACTGGTGGTGGGCTTTTTGGCGGGAGTTACTTGTTCTAGCCCTCCCAATTCTTTGGGATCGGATTTGACCTGATCAGGTTTTACCTGGTCCTTTGACGTCACTTCTCCTGGCTCTATTTGCGCAATACTGCTGCCAATTTCTACCACATCGCCGGCATCGGACAGGTGCTTGATCATTTTTCCCGAAACCGGAGCCGGAACCTCATTGTCTACTTTATCCGTTCCTACTTCAACCAAAATATCTCCTTCTTGAAAGGATTCCCCTTCCTCTACCAGCCAGTTGAGAATGGTTCCTTCAGTGATGGATTCTCCCATTCTTGGGAGGATAAAATCTGCAGTTTTAGACATGGTATAAAAATACGAAACTAACATTTGTTAGTACTAATAACCACGATGATTTATTGATGATGAAATTTCATCATAAGGCTATACGAAAGACAGTCCTGTGTTGCTCAACACAAGCTCATGAACCATTTTAAAGTTTTGCAAGCTTTTTTCTGACAGTGCTAATGCTTGTTGATGAATTAATACTGCTGTTTAATTTCATTAAGCGTCTTATAAAAGTCCTCTTGCACTGGTCGATTTTTAGGGATTTCCCTTAGTGGCTCTACTTCCAGCATAGTTTGATGACAGTCTGCAGGTAATTGTTGATAGAGCTTTGTTCCCGCCGTTTTCCACTGGATCATCTGGTCGCTGACTTCTTTAATTTTTTTCGCAGGATTGCCAACAATAAGGCTGCGTGGTTCAAAGATGGCTTCAGCTTTGACAAAACTCATGGCCCCCACGATACACTCATCGCCGATGATGGCATCATCCATGATCACGCTATTCATACCGATCAGACAATTACGACCCAGCTGAGCACCGTGAATCACCGCTCCATGACCGATATGTGCGCTTTCGCGAAAGCGGATACTCTTACCCGGAAACATATGTACCGTACAGTTTTCTTGCACATTGACACCATCTTCCAAGATGATTTCACCCCAATCGCCCCTGATTACTGCACTGGGACCTACATAACAATTTTTACCTATGATCACATTGCCGATCACACTGGCCTGTGGATGAATAAAACTGCTCTCGTGGATAACGGGAATGTGGGACTTAAAAGAGTATACCAAGACGATTAAAATTGATGAAGCAGCACCTTTCTGGTAGTAGAATGGTTCTGACTTTTCAAACTTAGTATATAATATCCTGACGCAACAGAAGAAGTATCAATTTCCCATGAGCCGTAGGCCGTTTCAGTTTTATTCCCTTTATCTTTCAAGATGTTCCTGCCATTGAGGTCATGCAATATACACTCATCCAGACTTACCTCAGCTTGATCGAATTGAATGACTAAAATATTCTGATTTTTTTTCTGAAATACTGTGAATTGCGGATCCTTGACCACATTCTCACCGATGGACAAGGTAGAATTTTGGAATTTCAATGAAAATCTTCCCAGATGATTTCCTGGTCGTAAATTGAGTATCACTGGGGCATGCATCAAATCGTGATAAGTCGCTGTTTCATCATCGTATAAATAGATAGGGAGACCGTTGTTCCAATGCTCCAAGTGGTCTATCATGAATTCAAAATCTCCAGCTACTGACACATCCACAACCAATGGGATAATGGTCGTATGATCAATTTGGGGAATACCTTGAATACCGTAATTTTTATTGTTGAGATCAAATGCAACATCATTAGAGAAATGATCAAATAATTCACCATCATAAAATTTATCTACACCATTAGTACTATTGGGATCTTCGGTTAAGAGGAGTTGACGATGACCTTGTTGAGGTGTAGTCATACCTAATCTCAACTTGGTTCTGGTATCTACGAGGCGATGATTGTTATTTTGGGAAGAGGCTGATTTAATAAAAACACTGGTGCCATTTATTTCAGGTGCATGCACACGCATATCATTGCTAAAATTGAGATTACCTGTGGTCGTCGAACTCACAAAAAACCCTTGACCTACTGGGATGTAACGCGCTGGGAGCTTTGTCGCCACACCGAGGTTGGAAACGCCATTTAACGCAACAGCCAATGAGGGAGCACCAATGCCTCCAGAAAGGTTGTATAAAGCATATCCACCTTGATAATCGGAAAAAATGTGGGTATCACCGCCATAGTGCTCCCAGAAATAAAGCGTCCCGTCCAGGTGCGGATTGTTCAATAGGAATTGATGGGCATCCAAGGCACTAGGATAAGGATTACTGATCAAGTAACTGTTTCCCGAAGTCATCGGTAGAACTATATCTCCATTGTTGGGTGTTCCTTCAAAGATATAAGCTTGTGATGTAGCGTTGGTACCCGTTCCTTTCATTGTATACCCTTGTCCTGTGAGCAGTTGATCGGTAGCATTTAAAGACTCCCAATTGGCGTACGAACTGTTCAGATCACGGAAGGCATATAACCATCGACTAGCAATTGTAGCAGGGACAGTGGCATTACCTGGTGCACCATTAGTTGTGGTTCCAGATGTAAAAGTTAAAGGTCGTGCTACCGTGGTCGTTCCATCCTTCATGACACCACCTATTGTAAATCCGCTATTGCTGGAGGAAGAAGGGTTGGACACTGGTGAACCCCAATACGTATATCTATGAATGCTAGGGTTACCGTAGCGAATGACTTGAATTTTACCCGCGCTGCCGAGGCTAACTGTGGAGTTATTGGGCTGTACCAATTGTCCTTGACCGTTAAGATTTAGAGTTCCGTTCAGGTTAAGCGAATTATGGACCTCAACACTTGTTGTACCCATCATATGAGCCGTCACACCAGCGTCAATGGTCAAATTTCCAGCGACGAAACTTGAGCTTTGATTTAAGTTTGCCCTGATGTACACATTATCTGCGGAGTTGGAAGGGTTCAACAAATCACTGGGATCATTAGGACACCAGGTGCCATCATGCACAAATTCCCTTATTTTGGATTTTATAACCGTATTTGAATAGCCAGTAAAACCACATCCATCAAAAACTCTTCTTCTGAAATAGGTTGTACTGGGTAAATTTACAGGGGGGTCATAATCCACCCCAGTGGCACCCACAATGTTCGTCCAGAATACGTTGTTTGTACTGGATTGCCATTGGTAGTTCAATGTGTTTGAATATGCCTGTGCAGGCGCCGTGCTACTTATTATGGATGGATCCACATTACATCCCACGCTTTCATTTCCAGTGATGGTGCCCGCAATAACAGAACTGGATGCAGTAAAAGAAATATTATCCACAAACCCCCTATCCAAACCGCTGGAAAGACTTCCATCCTTTGAGTACCTCCATTCAATTGTATTCTCCCCTACATCCAGATTCAAGGTCACATTGGTCCAGCCAGTAAGCCCACTTATAAAGTCTCTTCTCGTGCCGTTGACATAGACCTCCAGAAAATCATGATTTGCCTCGCTGTCGACCCTCCACCTAAATGAAACTTGGCGTTGACATCTTACCGTCGTAGAAAATGAGGAGGACCCGCCATGCCCAATTGTTCCAGAAGCGGCACAATCAATTCCATCCGAAGCCCAAGAACCTCGACAGCCCCAAAAAGGTCTATTGCCAGCTGTGGTATAATTAGAAGCCGCATATTCTGTTGCTGCTGGTAGGCTTACTGTAGTATAACGATATCTGCTGAAAACTATCATGTTCATGGTAGGCTCACCTACAAGTAAGTTTCCGTTAGTCCATTGGTATTCTAATGGATTATTGAAATTCAAGGAACCATTAGCTTGTACATAGCAATCATCCCCTAGAAATCCGCCTGAGCTGTATGTGCAACGACCTCCCCCATCATCCTCCCAAGCCTCAATTCTGGCACGTAAAGAGGTAGCTGGTATATTATACCTATTTCTGACGGCATAGGCTCCAGATTGTACAACATACCCAGGAGCGTCTCTGGTCACACAATATGAATAAGTTTCTACGCCTGTCGTGTTGTCGCCCAACCAACCCATCCATGTATATTCCTCATCACCTGCCTCGTTATCACAATTACCAGAAAAGCTTGTGATCCGAGATTCATAATCAATATTTTGAGCAAAGATAAAGGGGGGCAATAGCAGCAAGCTGCAGATAAGAATAGAATTTTTCAATTGGCTTAAGTTAGTTGAGTGCTGTAAAACTGCTAAATATCTATATAACAATAAAATAGATTCGACAAACCGCTCTAAAAATAGTCCAGAGCACTGTCACACCTACGAAGGTTTTCACAAATATTACTTTTCCCCAAGCCACTTGCTATCAAAGGTTTAAAAATCAGATGTATACCTATTCTCAATCTAGATATAGGTGAGCCATGTCCCATAACATCATAGACATAGATACAAGTACCCAAACTCATCTACAGCCTGACTCGCAGCGAAGTTTAAATAATGAAAATTGAAATCTTTGGCGATGATTAAGGGAGAAATCACATTCCCTTATTGTTCTCAACAATCAATCACATTCCATATTTATGGACGCATCAATTGAAGCGCCAAATCAATCCAATCTTCTTGCGGAGATAGATGTATATCAATTGGCACCCCTTTACGCTCGTAATCCAGTAAATGAGAATAATCCATATCGGTAATAGACATGCGATAGTCAGTGTCACCTATCCTATCCCAACCCGAATAATTCTTACCATAAGATAGAATACCCAAGCTAGGCTCGCCCATAACTATAATATTGGGGTTCTTTTCTTTCAAATAGACCGTTGTGATCTCGGCATTGCTTCCCGTGTAATTATTAACCAAAACCACAACTTTACCATCTTTAGCTTTATCCAGAGCAAGTTTGCGATAGGCTTTACTGACTTTATCGGCGCCACCACCATTTTGACGTAGGTCCAGAATTAAATGTGTACTAGCCTTGATCGGCTTGGCATTCTCTTTAAGGAATCTCTTGCTTTCTTTTTGCGTATTATCAAAAGCATTGAAGGAACCCACACGTATGTAGGCCGTATTATTATCCAAAGGCTTAAATACAAACTTATCCACGTCAATCAGTAAACTGTTATCCTGGGCCTTATCCATTTTATATAAGCCAGTAAATAACCAGCGATTGCCATTGAACTTTTCGGCATGTCTCACCTGCCAGGCAGATAGGTTTTTTTTTGCATAAATGCTGGTGTATGCCTCCTCGTTCTTTTTAAGATAAGCCATGACCATACCTGGCTGCCAGTGTTCCACCTCAGAACTCAGAATTATGGCTTCAAAATATTCTTCTGCCTCGCTAATGCCTATCTGCATCTCATCTCCCCAACGATAAACACCTTCAATATCCTCTTGGGACTTTTTCTCCAGCTCAATGCTTAAGCTATCCAAATCCAGGGAACGTTGCTCTACATCACGATAGATGGCTGAGCCTTTGATATCAACTGAAGTATTCTCATCAGTATCCATGTCGACACCCTTTAATTCAAGCAAGATATGCTCGTCCTTGACCAAATAACTCAATTCGGCCAATTTTAAAAGGCATGAAACGCGTCCAGTGTTGCAGTCAATAGTATTTCTTATCTCTACGGCTTGACGATCAAAGGTAGTCTGGGCTTCATTGTTCGGATATTGGGTCTTGAAGGAGATGGTTTTTTCTAGATTGTTCTTGAATAAATCAAAAGAACGCTGACATTCACATGACTGGCTATAGGCTAGACTTCCAATCACTAATAGGATTATTACCGCCCATGTCTTCATAACTACATACTTTATTTGAACCTTTTCAATGTTTCTTTGGTAAAGTCACTGAGTACCAATCTCCCAGAAATTTTGGCCCGTTCGGTCAATAATTGATCCCAATCCTCGCAGCCCGACCAAAACATTTTTTTCATTTCTGCCATGGCATCAGGATTATATTGAGCCAAGGCTTTTGCGCGTTCCATCACGGCTTTATCCATGTCTTCTGTGGTGTCAAAAACTTCGGCAAAAAGTCCGTTTTCCTTGGCCCATTCTGGCGTATAAAATTCATTGGCATTGATAGCAATTTGGCTCATACCGCTCAGTCCTAGCTTACGCTGTACAGCCGGTCCTACCACAAATGGCCCAATACCGATGTTGAGTTCGCTCAGTTTGATGGCTGCATACTTGGTAGCAAAACAATAATCTGTAGCACTGGCCACTCCTACTCCGCCGCCTACAGTTTTACCTTGCACTCGACCTATGATAAATTTAGGACATTTGCGCATTGCGTTGATCACATTGGCAAATCCAGAAAAGAATTCAAGCCCCTGCTCCTCGTTTTCGATGGCGACCAGTTCCTTGAAACTAGCACCAGCACAGAAGGTTCGTTCACCCCCAGATTTTAGGATAATGACTTTGGTATTCTCGTCCTGTCCTGCACTCTGGATCGCGTTGGCCAAATCAGCCAAGACATCACTGGGCAGCGAATTGTGCGCCGGATGGAAGAATTCGATCGTTGTAATTTGATGTTCTGTCGTTGTCTTTACGTAAGCTGCTGTCATAAATGAATATTGAAAAATGGATTGATCCAGTGATCTTTATGGTGTTTAAGTCAATTTAAATTGTTCAAAATGGTGCGAGACGTGTTTTCTTTCTAACAAACTCCACTCATAGGAAGTCAACTCCCCAAATACTGCATTTTTAGTCGTGGTTTTTGGGTGGCGTTTAAAGTAATCGAGGTATTGGTTCCGCGCTTCCAGCATGGCCATTTTGGCTGACTCCAGGTCTGGGTGCACCAAGTCTTCCAAACCCTCTCTTTTCATCAGAGGCATCCGGAAGTTTTTGGGCATTTTTTTATAATTCCAAAGCGTAGCCGCCACTTTCTCCAAATGTTCTTCAGGAGTTGCGATCTCAAAATCCTGCTTTTGCCCACTAGCTATTCTGTAGCCTTGTTCGAGATGTTCCACCATATGTTGCGGTGTCATGCTGCCCCATTCAGGTTGCATATCCTCTGATAAACCAGCCAATGCTGATTTGATATATGCTTCTGTGATCGTGGGGAATACGGTTTGTTTTTTCTCGACCATGGTCAGAATGGTTGCTACGGCTACCAGTGCCTCTGCTTCCTCATCGGTTTTACCATTTTCATAATCCACTGGTTCTGCATCAAAAACTTCCACATACCATTTGACAATCCCAGATGGGTGTTCCCTGCCGTTGACATCGCGCTCTCGTTTTTCTTTACAAGTCAAGCGTACATAAATAGTGTCGTTGTGGTACAGAGGTCTCAAAAAGCGAATATCTTCTAGTCCATAATTGGCTGACACCGGCCCTTTATTAGGATAAACAAAAAGTCCTGCCGCTGCGCTGATGATAAAATAGCCGTGGGCCGTACGTTTTTTAAATATGCTCCCCTCAAGACTGGTAATATCTGTATGAGCATAAAAATGATCCCAGGTCAAGTTGGCAAAATTTTGAATATCCGTATCGGTGATCGTGCGCTTGTGTGTTTCAAGTGACATTCCTGGTTGGATATCTTCATAGTGATAGGCAAACGGATGCTTATCGGTAGTTTTGTAAGCCGCATTGGGCTGATAAATTCCCGTGACTTCCGTAAGTGTTGTGGGACTACCTTGAACAGCACATCGTTGCATATAATGTTTGATCCCTCTGAGGCCTCCCATTTCCTCGCCTCCTCCTGCACGACCGGGTCCACCGTGCACTAACAAAGGTAAAGGCGAACCGTGACCCGTGGACTGGGCGGCACTTTCCTTATTCAATACCAAAATGCGTCCGTGGTGTGAAGCAGCTTCTACCGTGTACGCTTTCGCGAAAGCGTCATCTCCAGTCACCACACTACTCACCAAAGATCCTTTACCCATTTGTGCCAACTCAATGGCTTGGTCAATTCCATTATAGGGCATCAATGTACTCACTGGACCGAAAGCCTCTATTTCGTGGGCTTGGGTGTTGTTGAATGGATCATCTTCTCGCAAAAGAATTGGCGACATAAATGCACCTTTAGTCTGATCGAGTCCAACTGAATCTCCATTCAGTTGGACGCTATCTAAGTCACCATAAACCAATTGGGCAGTTTGGGTAAGTTTGTTGATCTGGTCGATCGTCACCTGGCGTTGATCCTTATTGATCAATGCGCCCATACGGGTAGATTTGGATCTCGGATCGCCGATAGCAGTACGATCCAGCTGTTTGCCTAGGGCAATTTGCACATCTTCCAATACAGGTTCAGGAACGATTATTCTTCGAATGGCAGTACATTTTTGACCGCATTTGACCGTCATTTCTTTGCGTACTTCTTTGATAAATAAATCAAATTCGGCGGTTCCAGGGACTGCATCCTCACCCAAAACACAGGCATTCAAACTATCAGCCTCCATGGTAAAAGGTACACTTTCCTGTAGAAGTTGAGGGTGATTTTTAAGCTTACGTCCAGTGGCCGCGCTTCCAGTAAAGGTTACTACATCCTGTGATTGAACGGTATCCAGAATATTGGTGGTCAATCCTGACAACAGTTGTAAGGCACCTGGCGGCAATATTCCGCTATTGATGATCTCGCGTACAACAGCTTCAGTCAGGAAGGCTGTTTGAGGTGCCGGCAACACCACGGCCGGCATACCTGCCATCCAGTTCACCGCACATTTTTCCAACATTCCCCACACTGGAAAATTGAAAGCATTGATGTGTACGGCCACTCCTTTTTTAGGAACCAAGAGATGGTGGGCCATGAAGCGACCACCGCGGGAAAGATCTATTGGCTCTCCTTCTACCGCATAGGTCTGGTCGGGAAAAAGTTTACGCAAACTGGCATTGGCAAACAGGTTTCCAAAACCTCCTTCGATATCTATCCAACTGTCCACCCTGGTAGCCCCAGTCCGATAACTAATATCGTAAAACTGTTCTTTGCGTTTAGTGAGATACAAAGCCAACTTTTTGATCATGTTCCCGCGTTGCTGGAAAGTCATATCCCTCAGTTTCTTTCCAGCATCCCTGCCGTATTGTAGCGCAGCGGGAATATCCAATCCTACTGTACTGGTGACTCCGATGACCTCACCACTCACTGCGTCATACATTTTTCTGGTGTCTTGATCGTCACCAGTTTGCCATTGGCCATTGATATAGGAAGGAAGAATCATAATTGTTTATTTAGAGCTGATTCCTTTAAAAAGGAATTAAAAATAATCATCAAAACACAAGGAATATCCTTAAAATACGAAAATAATAAAATGATAATTGCCAAACTAACAATCGTTAGTATGTTTCCAAACAGCTGTTTCTCCTATCTCTTGCATCCTATAGCTTAACAAGTTGATAAAATTTCAGTTCTTTCTACAAAATCGTAATCTTATTCCTACGATAATCATCGGACTCAAGCTAAGCCTCTTATTTTTTAATCGATATACGGCAACCATATTTCATCAAAACTCACTGATCAACGTTTTTAAACACTCGTTCATCTATTTGACCTCCTTCAGCTTTATTTTTTTATCACCCTGCCTAAAGAAGCTAGAATTTTGATTTATCAAATTGTTAACCTCAACATAGCTTCATCCACTGGCGGGACTGATGTAGAAGTTATGGATGGTGTGGTGTATACAATAAGAGCACTTTCTTATTTCTTCCAGTGGCTGATAGCAAGGGCCGATTCAATGCATGGCAACTGAACGAACAAGGTACTTTTGAAGTTACTGCCAACATAAGTTTAGAATTGGACGACAGGTTCTCTGGAACGGCTACGATGCAGGCACAGGTTAAAATCAACAAAACCCAAAATAACGGAACAGTTTATTTAAGGGATGCCCAAGGATCATCAGTATTTATTGAAAGATTGCGATAAGGACGCAGCGCAAAATCATTCTGTAGATTCAAGCCAAGGAGGTCAGGGCTTACCTACAACGAGTCAATCAACCTAGAGATGAGGATTTTCAATCACCATAGCATAACCTTGACCAACTCCCACACACATGGTGATCAGGGCATATCGCTTTCGCGAAAGCGATAATTCCAGCGCAGCCGTATAAGCCAGTCTAGCTCCAGTCATTCCCAATGGATGTCCGATGGCGATACTCCCGCCATTGGGATTGATACGTTTATCATCGTCGGCCAGCCCCCACTGTCTGGTACATGCCAATGCCTGCGAAGCAAACGCTTCATTGAGTTCGATAATATCCATGTCGGCCATCGTCAACCCAGCTTTTTCTAAAGCTTGATTACTGGCTTGAACCGGCCCTATACCCATAATGCGTGGTTCTACACCTACCACAGCACTAGAAAGAATTTTTGCCTTTGGTGTCAGTCCATATTGTTGAACGGCATCTTCACTGGCGACCAGAACAGCGGCTGCACCATCATTAAGTCCGCTGGAGTTTCCTGCGGTCACAGAGCCGTCTTTTTTAAACGCAGGACGTAATTTGGCCAGCACTTCTTTTGTGGTCGTAGGCTTAATGAATTCATCCTGATCAAAAATGATAGGGTCCTTTTTGCGTCTGGGTATTTCTACGGCTACGATCTCTTTGGCCAACCTTCCAGAGTTTTGGGCTGCGGTAGCCTTTTGTTGGGACCAGGCGGCAAATGCATCCTGATCTTCTCTAGAAATATCAAATTTTTCCACCAGATTCTCGGCCGTATTCCCCATACCGTCAGTTCCGTACATTTCGGCCATTTTGTGATTGACAAACCTCCAGCCAAAACTGCTGTCATACATCTTACTATCGTTTCCAAAAGCACTGCTAGGTTTTGCAATCACATACGGCCCACGTGTCATGTTCTCCACCCCTCCACAAACAAACAATTCTCCATCACCCGTCTGTATAGCTCTATGGGCATGGACGATAGCGCTCAATCCAGAACTACATAGTCTGTTGACGGTCTCACCAGGCACTGAATAAGGGAGCCCAGCCAGTAAACCAGCCATACGCGCTACATTGCGATTATCTTCCCCTGCCTGGTTGGCACATCCCATGATTACATCGGCATAAGCCTCTTGAGGAACCTCAGGATTTTTTTCTACCAAGGTTTTTATGACCAAGGCCGCCAGATCATCTGGACGAATGGTGGAAAGGCCTCCTTTGTAATTTCCGATCGGCGTTCTGATTCCGTCAACGATATAAGTGTTCTTCATAAGTGATGTACTAAATGGAAAAAAGCTTTTAAGATTTGGTCTGGTTTCCTTCTTTCAAGGCTTGTTCTTTTTCTTCGATTTTTAATCGGTCGGACTTCATTCTATATTGCAACCATCCAAACATGGTTGCTGACAATTCTTTTTTACGGGTATCAGGTAACAGGCTGTCCTTAAAAATAATGGTGAATACATCAGTAGTATCGTACTGTTGGGTGATAAAATCTTTGGAAACCACCGGAGCATAAGACATTTCTTTTAATTCTGGGTACAACAATGCAGCCTCCTCAGTAATCACTTCTAGCTCCTGGGATCGCTTACTCACGGCACGTAGTTCATCTTCTAATGCAGCAATACGTTGATCCTTGTTTTGGATTAGTTTGATATCATTGATTCGCTCCTCCTGTAATTTTTCGAATTCCTCATTGTTGTCGGCCATTATGGTGCGACTTCCTTGATAAAATTCAATGTTGGAATTCTCAAATCGTTCCATTCGATAAAACTTGGCTTCCCAATCTGTAATTACATGCTGGGGGACTTCCTGTCCTAAAAGTACCACATCCAATCTTTTGGTCTCTTGGTTCCATTCTGATTGTGCCCTTACTCCAGGATAGCTTACATTTTCTTCCACAAATTTTCTTGCCGCAATCTGATACTGTTGTTTTTGATAGAGCTGGACAAAGAAATAGATACTGGGAGCCAATACAACGATACCAACAAAAGCGGCAATTCTAGCTGTTCTTTTTCTTTTGGCTTCATTGGCATAGCGTACCATGGGGAATCTCAAAAACTTACATACCAGATAGGTGGACAAGGCAATAAAAACTGCATTGATACAAAACAAATACATCGCTCCACCTAATATACTTAGTTCACCGATGGCAATACCATAACCTGCCGTACATAAAGGTGGCATCAACGCCGTAGCGATGGCTACTCCTGCGATAGCATTGGAAATGGTTCCTTTTTTGGCTTTGGCAACAATCAGTGCCAAGCCACCAAAAATAGCCACCAATACATCCAGAATATTAGGTTCTGTACGCGCAGCTAATTCGTCATTGATCTCCTTGATCGGAGAAATAAAGAAATAAAGCGTAGCCGTTATCAGTGAAAGTCCCACCATTACCCCTAAATTGATCAGGGACCTCCTCAACATTTTGTTGTCGTTGATAGCCGTTCCCAATCCCATACCTACGATAGGACCCATGAGTGGAGAAATAAGCATCGCTCCTATGACTACTGCAGTAGAATCGGCGTTTAAACCTATCGAGGCTACCATTATGGAAAATATCAAGATCCAGGCATTGTGTCCTTGAAAGGAAATGTCTTTACGAACAGATTCAATGGTCTCATTGCGGTCAGAGTCTTGGCGTATATCCAGCAAATCCCTTAGGAATGCCGTGACATTATCCCATATCCCGTATATCTTTTGTTGGTTTTCTTCCAACAAGTTATCCTCTGCATTGTTGTAATTGTGGTCTTCCATTATCCAATAGCATCGCCATATTTTTCCATGGCCTGATTTCTTATTTGTTTGATGTCTTGTTCGGCAGATTTGGGAATAATCATTAAGATATCATCCTCTTCCACCACGATCATATCTTGCAAGCCTTGCACAATTACCTTTTTACCCTCTGTAGTTCGGATCATATTGCCTTGCGAACTAATTTGTGTGACACTGGCATTGACGATGGCATTGTCAGATTGGTTTTTGTCCAGTTGCTGATAGAGTGATCCCCAGGTACCCAGGTCATTCCAAATAAATTGAGCAGGTAACACATACACCTGATCACTCTCTTCCATGATCGCATAATCTACAGAGATGTTATCTGCTTCCGTGTAATGCGTAGCCAACCAGTCCTTTTCAAATTCTGTATTGAGCTTGGGTAAACCTGTCGCAAACAACATACTCATTTTAGGTTGCGCTTTCGCGAAAGCGGCCACTACTGCGGCGGCTTTCCAGACAAAAATCCCTGCATTCCACAAAAAATTGCCAGCCATGAGAAAGGATTCTGCTGTTTCCAGATCTGGCTTCTCGCGAAATTGTGAAACCTTTTTGACCACATCACCTGAACTATCATATTCGATATATCCGTACCCAGTGTTGGCTGAAATGGGCTTGATCCCCAGGGTTAGTAAGGCAGAGGGATGCTTCTGACAAAACCCAAAGGCAGTATCAAGGTCACGTTCAAACATTTCTTGATCTGGGATATAATGATCGCTGGGAGCGACTACGATTGAGGCCTCAGGATTGATCTTTTGGATTTTGAGAGCCGCCAGCAATATGCAAGGAGCAGTATTGCGCATGGCAGGTTCAGCAACAATCTGATTGGATTTTATTTGAGGTAATTGTTCCTGTACCAGATCTACATAATCCATATTAGTCAACACAAAAATCTGTGAAACTGGCACTTGTCTAGACAATCGATCAAAAGTCATTTGAAGCAAGGATTTCCCTTGTCCCAGCATATCGTGAAATTGTTTGGGAAAGGACTGCCTGCTCACCGGCCAGAACCTAGATCCTACTCCTCCGGCCATAATGACCGCAAACTTGTCATTTTTCATAGGTTTTTCAATAATTCTACCTGTGCGTTGGGTTGAAACAAATAGATTCTACCCGTTTCTATCTCGACACATTGATACCTCTTTCGTAGCTTGTTTCCTTTTTGATACTTCCGCCCGTTGGGGCCTAGAAAAAGTGCGCCCTTTTGAATCTCAAAGATATAGCTTTTATCAGTGTTTGCATCGTAGGATTTAAGCGCTACACTCAACATAGCATCCGTATCGCTGCTGGCTTTTGGATTCTTAAAATGTCTGGCCAGGACAGGAAGGAGATCGGCAGGAAAAATATCTGGGCGCAAAAATGGTAACATCATATGTTTGAAGGTATGCTTCCATTCCTGGCCATGTGGTTTGATCTGTCTTCCGTATTTTTTAAAGGCCACCAGATGAGCTAGCTCATGGACCAGGGTAACCAAAAACCTGTACTTATTGAGATTGGCGTTAACCGTGATCGAATGTGATCCATCGGTATTCCTGCGATAATCTCCATGTCTGGTCTTTCTTTCTCTGACAATTTTGAGATGAACCTCATGCATTTCCAGCAAGGCGGTCAAGGGAGCCACAGCCAATTGAGGTAGATATTGTTGTAAAACACTCATAAGGAACTGCGATAATACAGAATTACACCAGCACCTTCAAGCGCAGGTCAACCTATTTATTAACTTAAAAAATATAGAAAATCTTATAAAATAGGTCTGTTGTGGTTATGTTTGCTTTGATCGGTGATCAACCGACGTAAAATAGAAGAAAAACGAATGAGAAAAGAAGTGAGAGAAAAAGGTTGGAATGACCTGAAGACCAATGATAGCTGGGCCACGTTTAAAATATTGTCTGAATTTGTCATGGGATTTGAACGCATGAGCAGGATAGGTCCATGTGTATCCATCTTTGGAAGTGCCCGATTAAAACCAGACAATAAATACTACCAACTAGCCACAGAAATTGCCCAGAAAATCGTTGAAAATGGTTATGGAGTAATCACTGGAGGTGGACCAGGAGTTATGGAAGCCGGTAACAAAGGTGCTCACCTGGCCGGCGGAACTTCGGTAGGATTGAACATTGCCCTGCCGTTTGAGCAGCATGACAATCCTTATATCGACCATGACAAGAGCCTGGATTTTGATTACTTCTTTGCCCGTAAAGTAATGTTTGTGAAGTATTCCCAAGGCTTTGTAGTGATGCCTGGCGGCTTTGGAACATTGGATGAATTGTTTGAAGCCATTACATTGATACAAACTAAAAAAATCGCTAAATTCCCTATCATACTTGTGGGCACCGAGTTCTGGGAAGGACTCCTGGATTGGGTGAAATCAACGCTAGATAAAAAATTCTTTACCATCAGCCCAGAAGACATTGACCTCTTGCATTTGGTAGACACCAGTGAGGAGGCGGTACAGATCATCAATGAATTCTATGCCAAATATAGTCTGAGTCCTAATTTTTAATCGCAAAACCGCTGTGATCTTTTTGGTAGATTGCGCAATATCCACGTGAACTCTGCGCTTTATATTTAGGTCATAACCACTGAAGAACTTACACGATCCAACCGAAAGCAATTATCACTCTATGAAATTAAAGCTTACGCTACTATTGCTTTGGATGGCTGCGGTCGTATATGGCCAGCATGAAACCCATATTCGCGCCTCACTTTACGGTGCTACAGAAACCTTGGACATCAAGCAGGAATTGCTGGTGGTCAATAATTCTGATCAAGCCTGGGAGGAAGTATACCTGATGGATTGGGCCAACGCCTTTTCCTCTGTAGAGACACCATTGGCCATCAGATTTGCAGAAGACTTTAAAAACCGTTTCCAATTTTCTTCTGAAGAAAGCAAGGGACGAACCATTTTTTCCAAGGATTACATCCATGAAGACTATCGGATTGAGCGACCACAAGATCATCCCGATGTCGTCAGACTGGTTTTAAAAACCCCGATTCCTGCTGGATCAAGTCGAACGCTGAATCTGGCCTATCAAGTCAGGATTCCTGAAGACGATTTTACAGGGTATGGTCGAACCAGCAAAGATGAGTATGCACTGAGATACTGGTATTTGCACCCAGCCGTGTTTAACGATGGAAAATGGGAATATTATTCGCATAAATCGATCAATGATTTTCACGGTGCGACTACAAGATTCAAAATCGATCTTCAACTGCCAGCCCGATTAAAGGCGGTCAGCACGCTCCAAGAGACCTCCGAAATATTTCTTGAGGAACGCAACACTTATCAATTTGAGGGAACCAGCAGACGAGAAGTGCGGCTGCACCTACTCAGGCAAATTGACCAATATAAAAATTACAGTGTTCCTGGGCTCGATGTACTGACTAATCTGGAAGACAACGATGTTCCTACGGACATGAAGCTGATTTTCACAGATCGTATTGCCAGTTTCCTCACTGACAAACTGGGAAGTTTTCCTCGTGAAAAGCTGCTCATTTCAAAAGAGTTCTACAAGGAAAATCCGGTCTACGGGTTGAGTTCGCTGCCTAGTTTTATTAACCCCTTCCCGGCAGGCTTCACCTATGAGGTACAATTGCTCAAATCCATGACACGTAGTTGGGTAGATGAAGGGATCAGCGTCAATCCAAGGCAAGAATCCTGGCTACAGCAAGCCATTATGGTTTATCTAATCATGGAATACCAGGAGGAGTACTATCCTAACTTAAAAATAGGCGGGAAACTCAGTGATTTTTGGGGAATTAGAGGCTTTAAAGCCAGCCAACTGAAGTTCAACGATCGTTTTTCCTTACTTTATCTCAACTCTTCCAGACTCAACTTGGATCAGGCAGCCAATACTCCGGCTGATGAGTTGGTCAAGTATAATCAGCAATTGGGTATCCCTTACAAGGCTGCTATTGGGCTTCATATCCTTAAGGACTACCTTGGTGATGACGCCCTAGACAAGTCGCTGAGACAACTCTATCTGGAGCACACCCATTCCAGCGCTACGGTCGATGCCTTTCAACGATTACTAGAGCAAAACGCCTCAAAAGATGTGTCTTGGTTTTTTGATGATTATATTACCACCTATAAACGCCTGGACTGGAAGATCAACTCCATCAGGAAAACCGATGACTCAATACATTTTAAGCTAAAAAACAAGTCTGGGATTGAAATGCCGGTTCCAGTTTATCTCCTGGACAAGGATAGTATTATTGAAAAGAAATGGCTGGAAATAAAGGCTATGGATTCGGTGATTTCGCTTTCGCGAAAGCGTGCTAACCGAATTGCACTGAATTATGAACGTTTGATACCAGAGTTCAATCAACGGGATAATTACCGGACTTTGAAACCTCTGCCCTCTTTAAATCGTCCCCTAGAATTTAGGTTGTTTAAAGATATAGAGGATCCAGAGCGTGCGCAGGTTTTCCTTATGCCTGATTTTGAGTTCAATATTTACGATGGATTGACACCTGGCGCTAGATTTTATAATGGGAATCTATTGCCCAAACCTTTCAGGTACAGCATTAAACCCGGTTATGGCCTCACTTCCCAGAAAATTGTTGGATCTGTGGGCTTTGGCTATACTCATTTTATAGATAACAGAGAAGAATCGCTGTATCAATTGAGATACGGACTGAGTGCTAATCGATTTTCCTATGCAGACGATCTTATGTTCCGTAGAGGTAGCGGATGGCTGGCATTCGGATTTAGGCCTGCTGACTTAAGGAGCAACAAGAGGTCCTCTTTGTCTTTCAGAAATATCTTTGTAGACCGTGACAGGGACCCTGCTAATCCAGTCAATGAACCAGATTACAACGTATTCACCATCAATTATAGTTTGTCGGACAACAACCTCAAACGCGTGTTTTCTTATAATCTGGGCACCGAGGTCTCCAGCAGATTTTCCAAGGCCACCTTTAGGATCAAGTATCGCAAACTTTACAAAAATAACCGTCAGCTTGAATTGAGATTTTTCAGCGGATTGTTTTTGCACAATGAGACCAGGGGAAGTGACAACTTCTTTTCTTTTGCCTTGGACCGACCAACTGATTATCTTTTTGACTACAACTATTACGGAAGGTCTGAAGATGATGGTTTGTTTTCTCAACAACTGATCGTGGCTGAAGGTGGTTTTAAATCTCAGTTGGAGCCTGCGTTTGCAGATCAATGGATCGCCACTACAAATGCATCCTATAGCCTCTGGAACTACATTCATGTTTATGGAGATGTAGGTTTTGTCAAGAACAAAGACCGAGGGGCTAAATTTGTTTATGACAGCGGAGTGAGGTTGAACTTGCTTCAGGATTATTTTGAATTATACTTTCCAGTTTACAGCAACAATGGATGGGAAATCGCCCAAGATAATTACGATGAGAAAATACGTTTTATCGTTACCCTGGACATCAATACTTTCATCAGATTATTCACCAGAAGGTGGTACTAGCAGGCTATTGCAATAGGCCGTGATAAAGCCTACCTTTGCAATATGACAAAAAATGCCATGGAAGATCTGATCAATGAACCTCAACAACTGGCCAAGGAAGACTTTAAAGAAGAGCTTCTCAAGGATTATCGTATCGCAGTGACCAGTAGGGAATGTAGTTTATTAGGAAGACGTGAAGTCTTAACCGGAAAAGCCAAATTTGGAATTTTTGGTGATGGAAAAGAACTCCCGCAACTCGCCTGGGCACGTTCTTTTGAAAACGGAGATTTCAGAAGCGGCTACTACCGTGATCAAACCTTTATGATGGCTATCGGCGAACTCACCATTGAGCAGTTCTTTGCCGGTTTATATGCCAATACTGATATCCAGCTTGAGCCCATGAGTGCTGGAAGGCAAATGGGCGGACATTTTGCCACGCACAGCCTGAATGAGGATGGTAGCTGGAAAAGATTAGTGGATCAAAAAAACTCAAGCGCAGACATCTCTCCTACTGCCGGTCAAATGCCTAGATTGTTAGGCTTAGCACAAGCTTCTAAGATCTACAGGCACAACAAGGCTATTCCAGAAGACAATGGTTTTTCCAATAATGGAAACGAAGTGGCTTGGGGAACTATAGGTAACGCCAGTACTAGTGAAGGACATTTCTGGGAAACTTTTAATGCTGCCGGAGTATTACAGGTACCGATGGTGATCAGTGTATGGGATGATGAATACGGTATTTCTGTACATGCTAAGCATCAAACTACCAAAGAAAGTATCAGTAAAATCCAAGCAGGGTTCCAACGCGATGAAAACGACAAGGGTTTTGAAATTCTAACCGTCAAAGGATGGGATTATCCCGAATTGGTGGCTACCTATGAACAAGCCAGCAAAATTGCGCGGGAGGAACATGTACCTGTTATGATACACGTCCAGGAGCTTACACAGCCTCAAGGTCACAGCACCAGTGGATCACACGAGCGCTACAAGGACAAGGACAGATTAGACTGGGAACAGCAATACGACTGTAACAAACAGTTCCGCAGCTGGTTGATTGATAACGGATTCAGTAACGACCAAGAACTGGATCAAATCGAGAAGGAGATTAAAAAAGAGGTACGTGATGGCAAGAAAAAGGCCTGGAATGCTTACCTCAACCCTATTTTAAAGGAGCGGGATGAAGCCGTTGCCCTTTTGGAGAAGGTAGCTGGAGTTTCTGAACAACAAGTGTTCATACAGCCTTTGATCAAATCTCTAGCAGACGAAAAAGAACCTTATCGCAAAAATGTATTAGAAACTGTACGCCAGGTATTGCGTTATACCCTAGGTGAACGCCACGAGTCTATCAGCCGCCTCTATCAGTGGATGCAGCAACACAAAGATAGTACTCAGAAAAAGTACAGCAGCGACCTGTACAGTCAGTCCAGCAAAGCCGCTACCAAGATTGAAGCGATCGCTCCTATATATGATGACTCCAGCAAGGAAGTAGATGGACGGGTGGTCATGAGGGACAATTTTGACGCCATCTTTAGCGCAAAACCTGAAGCCATGGTTTTTGGTGAGGACGCGGGAGAAATAGGTGATGTGAATCAAGGTCTAGAAGGCATGCAGGAAAAATATGGCAAGTTCAGGGTTTCTGATGCTGGTATTAGAGAGGCCACAATTTTAGGGCAAGGTATTGGACTAGCCATGAGAGGCTTACGTCCAATCGCTGAAATCCAATACCTAGATTATCTCTTGTATTGTCTTCAAATCATGAGTGATGACTTGGCCACTCTACAATACCGAACCGCAGGAAAACAAAAAGCGCCGGTGATTGTACGTACACGTGGGCACCGACTAGAAGGAATATGGCACAGCGGCTCTCAAATGGGAGGGATTATTAATTTGGTGCGTGGTATACATGTACTGGTTCCCAGAAACATGACCCAAGCGGCAGGGTTTTATAATACCATGATGGAAAGTGATGAACCAGCCCTAATAGTAGAGTGTCTGAATGGTTATCGATTAAAAGAGAAACTACCCTCAAATTTGGGCGAGTTTAAAACGCCTGTAGGCAAAGTGGAAAAATTAAGGGATGGAAATGATATCACGATTCTGTCCTATGGATCTACCTTGAGATTGGTAGGAGAAGCCGCCGTAGAATTAGAGCGTGCTGGTATTGATGTAGAAATTATTGATGCCCAGTCTCTACTCCCATTTGACCTTGAACATGACACGTTAAAAAGTGTGACTAAAACCAATCGACTACTGGTCATTGATGAGGACGTGCCGGGTGGCGCCAGCGCTTATTTACTGGATCAAGTATTAAATCACCAAAAAGCCTGGCCACATCTGGATAGCCAACCACAATGTCTTACAGCTCAAGCCCACAGACCTGCCTATGGTACCGATGGAGATTATTTCTCCAAACCTAGTGTAGACGATATATTTGACAAAGTCTACGAGATCATGCATGAGGTCAACCCAAGTCAGTATCCCAAGCATATATAATCCATGTCTATCGAGCCCAGGAAATCATCTAAAAAGTGGAGACGTAAGCTACATGAAGTAATTTATGAAGCTGATACTCCAGCGGGCAAGACCTTTGATGTAATCCTTCTGATAGTGATCATTATCAGTTTGATCCTGGTGATGCTAGAAAGCGTTCCAAAATTGGGTGAGCGCTACGAAGATGAGTTTATCATCGCAGAGTGGGTAATTACTATTTTTTTCAGCATTGAGTACGTCCTTCGTATCATCTCAATAAACAAACCTACCAAGTACATTTTCAGCTTTTACGGTATCATCGACTTCTTATCGACAATCCCACTATATCTTACCTTCTTTTTTGGCGGTCTCAATGCATTGATCGCTGTGAGGTCATTAAGATTGTTACGTGTGTTCAGGATTTTGAAGGTGACCCGATATATAGGTGAAGCAGAAAAACTGAGCAAAGCTATACGGGCAAGCGCTCCCAAAATAGCCGTGTTTCTATTTGCCGTGCTGGTCGTGTCCATCATCATGGGAACCTTGATGTACTTAGTAGAAGGACCAGAAAGCGGATTTATCAGTATCCCGGTTTCTATTTACTGGTGTATCGTGACCCTTACTACGGTTGGGTTTGGAGACATTGCTCCTGTTACTCCGTTGGGACAATTCCTGGCTACACTGATCATGATCATGGGATACGGTATCATAGCCGTTCCTACAGGAATAGTCAGTGCCGAATTCACTCACGGGTCCAAAAATAATCAAGCTGACTCCTCTTCGGAAAAGGCGACGGAATATCGTCACGTGAATACACAGGTATGCCAGAACTGCCTGGCCAATAAACATCAGGATGATGCATCCTTCTGTCATAAATGCGGGTATTCTTTAGATGTCAATTAAAACACTTATTTGCATTGTCGGACCCACCGGTATAGGCAAAACTGCCCTTAGTATCGCTTTCGCGAAAGCGTACAACACAAGCATCTTGTCCTCAGATTCAAGACAGTTCTACAAAGAAATGACTATAGGCACAGCGGTTCCTGAGAAAGAAGAACTAGAAGCTGCACCACATCATTTTATACAGAACAGAAGTATACATGATGCATATTCTGTTGGTGATTTTGAACGGGAAGTCACTCAGTTGTTACCTGAACTTTTTCACAAAAACAAGCTTTTAATTATGGTAGGTGGAAGTGCACTTTATGAAAAAGCAGTGACCCACGGATTAGATGATTTACCTGAGGTTCCATCGGAGGTTTTGCAAAGTATAACCGCTGAATTTGAACAGCATGGTTTGCCTTGGTTACAAGAAATGGTAAAGCAAGTGGACCCTGTATTTTATGCGCAAACGGATGTCCAAAACCCGCGCCGACTTCTACGTGCTTTATCTGTTTACAACGCTACCGGCAAAAGATTGAGTAGCCTACAAACAGGAACCCCCAGGCAACGCGATTTTAATGTGATTAAGGTAGGCCTGTATGCAGAGCGTCCCGCGTTATATGAACGCATCAATCAGCGTGTTGATCGTATGGTAGAAATTGGTCTAGCTGAAGAAGCCAAACGACTGTATCCTTATCGTCACCTCAAGGCACTACAAACCGTAGGATACCAAGAGTTTTTTGGAGAGTTTGATGGTCTCCACAACAGGGCTGAAAGTATAAGGTTGGTCAAACGCAATACCAGAAGATTTGCCAAACGACAATTGACCTGGTATCGGAAGGATAAAGATGTCCACTGGTTCCACTATCAGACCTGCCATACTGAGATCATACGGCAGGTCAGTGGATTACTTATGGAATAATTTATTTTTAATAATCTACCTGGTCCTTAACCAATAGACGGAAACCTTCTCCGTGGATATTCACAATCTCAACATTGTCATCATCTTTGAGATACTTACGCAACTTGGCGATATAGACATCCATCGATCTTGAGGTGAAATAGTTGTCGTCTCTCCAGATCTTTGTCAAGGCGAGTTCGCGAGGCATTAGATCATTGAGGTGAAGTGCAAGCAAACGCAGCAATTCGTTTTCCTTTGGTGAGAGTTTTACAGGCTCTTGGTCTTTATAGGAAAGAAACCTTAGTTTAGAGTTCAAGTGGAAGTTACCGACCTGGAATTCAAATTCCTTGGAGTCAGCGATACTGTCTTGCCCTTTGCGCTGCATGATAGCTTTGATTTTCATCAAAAGCACTTCACTGTCAAAAGGTTTATTTAGGTAATCATCAGCTCCCACTTTATAGCCACGTAATACATCTTCCTTCATCGCTTTGGCTGTAAGGAATATGATCGGTACTTCTTCGTTTTTTTCGCGTATTTCCTTGGCGAGTGTAAAACCATCTTTATAGGGCATCATCACATCAAGGATACATAGGTCATAGTTATCTTTCTTGAATTTTTCAAAACCTTCCATACCATTTTTGGCGTGGGTGACGTCAAAATCATTCATCAGTAGGTAATCCTTGAGGACCGTCCCAAAATTGGGATCATCCTCTACAAGTAAAATCTTTTTGTTTTCAGTTTCCATAAATAATTAAATTTAGTTGTGTTTAAGTGATTAGCGGCAAGTGGATACTAAAGGTACTCCCACTTCCCTTGACGCTGTCCACGTGGATCTCTCCACCGCAGTCGTCCAAAATTCGTTTGGCATAAGCCAGTCCCAGTCCGTGCCCTTTGACATTGTGGATGTCACCTGTGTGTTCTCTGAAGAACTTTTGAAAGGCTTGCCGTTGGGCTTGCTTACTCATCCCTATCCCCTGATCACGCACCTTAATTACGATCATGTTCTTTACGTTTTCTGTAAAGACATCGATCACAGGTGCATCTTCAGTATATTTAATGGCATTCTCTAAAATATTGACCACCACATTAGTCATATGGCTTTCATTGGCCAGCACTTCTGTGCGTAAAGCTCCCAGATGCGTATGAAGTATTCCATTCCTCTCTTCCAGGATCAATTGTATGTGTGAGATACTATCAGTGATGATCTCATTCATATCGATGCGCTCCTTTTCAATATTCAAGTCGTTCTTCTCCAGCTTTGAAATCTGTAGCACATTTTCTACCTGGCTGTGCATACGCTTGTTTTCCTCCCTGATCATATGTAGGTAATTCTTTACCTTCTCTGGATCCGAGGCAATCTTAGGATGTTTTAAGGAGTCCAAAGCAAGATTGATGGTTGCGATAGGCGTCTTGAACTCATGGGTCATGTTATTGATAAAATCAGTTTTGATCTGAGAGATCTGTCGCTGCTTAAATATCTGGTTGATGGCATTGGAATAAGCAATCACAATTACCGTAGTAAAGATTAATGATAACAATGCCATTCCTACTACAGTAGAGAGGATATAACTTTTTCTATCTGGCAAATTCAGGTACAACATATAGGAGCCTTTCCCGGTACTTGACGACTTGAACAATGGATACCCATAAGTTGCCTCTGGCAAGAAATTGAAATCAACCGACTGGATTCGGGTGGCGTAATCGTCTTGATAGATAGCATATTCAAAATTGGTATCTATATCGCGCTTGCTCAATTCGGCTTTTATTAAAGCGTAAACTTGATCTTGGGACACCCGTTGGGTAATCGGCAGGAGGCTATTAAATGCATTGATTTGGCTGGCGGCTGCACGCTTCTCATATTCGTCTAATTGGGATAACTCTTGGTATGACTCATCCTTTTGAGCTGTAGTTCCATCGGCATCAGCAGAGCTTTTGGTAGACTTTTCCTTTTTACTAAACAGCTTGGTAAAGGTGATGCTATCCAAATCGATATCCAACAACTGCGGATTTAACTTATAGCTTTCGGTCAGTAAGCTATTACTGTAAGTAGTAGTTTCATCTTGGTTAGCATCCCGCTCAATTAAAAGTAGTTCGCGTACACTTCGGGAATCTGGCTCTAAGCCTAGACTATCCTTCAGGCGTTCCAATGAGTTATACAGACGATCTATTTCACTGTTTTCCAGTTTGGTAGAAACCGTTACTAGTGTTTGCTTGATGGCAAAAGAAAATTGCTCTTCCTTGTTATTGATACTATTAATGATCCAATAAATCTGAACCACGATAATACCCGCGAGGGAAAGACTCATTAAACCAATTAGGAAATATAGTAGACGCTTTTGCACGCCCCAAATTTAACGTTTAGCTAAACTGTTAAAAAGCCTTTAACCTTATATTAACTTTGCAAAATAAATGGATAAAACCATCAATTTAACAGAAGTTCGTGAATTTCACTTACGATTCTCTTAGTTTGTTGAAGATCTTCATTCATTATAACAAAATCAGCTAGTTGCAGTCGTTGAAGGTCAGTCCACTGGCTGGCTAATCTGCGTTCAACTTCGGCTCGTGTCACCTCATCCCTACTGATCACTCTTTGAATACGCGTTTCCAAAGGAGCAGATATCAAAATAACCTGATCACAAAGTTGGCGCCCTCCCGTTTCTAAAAGTATTGCTGCTTCATAAATGATATACTTTCCTGTAACCTTATGCTTCCATACATCGAAATATTGTCTAAGGGCAGGATGTACGATTGCGTTGAGTTGATCCAAAAGTGTTTTATCCTGAAATACCTGAGAAGCAATATATTGTCGATCTGCTAAAACATTGCCCTCTGCCGTGCTACAGTAAGCCTGCTCTCCCAGTAGGCGCTTAACTTTTGCCATGACCTCCTGATCGTTATCCAGCAACTTCTTTGCCTCCAGATCAGCGATAAAGAGACTTGCCCCAAGCTTTTCAAACATTTGAGCCACGGTTGTCTTTCCGCTACCAATTCCGCCGGTAAGACCTATAATTTTCATTTAATGGTCAGGATTTGAATTTTCCTAGGGTTAATGCGATAGCTTAAAATAAGATCACTATCGACTCCGATCTCTGGTATTACGGATTGATTGTTATTGCTAACGTTATTGTAGTCGACAAAAGCTTTAAAGTCTGCTGGGTCTACTTCCAAAAAATTTTCCACTGTAATCGTGTAGGTCAGCTCGATCTGATCAGGAATTATCTTTACCATATTGGAACCTTTGTTCAAAAGTTCAATGGGCAATGTAAGCGTTCCTTCCGTCACCTTGGCAGCGCGCACCTCCATACTAACTTTAGGAGGGATAGTTCTCAGGTCTGGATAATATTCAGATAGATCATATACAATAGTGGTTAGGGTATCCGATATATTTTTTGTATTTGCTGAAATTGTCAAAATATCCAGTTCTTTAATTTTCTGATTGTTCCCAGTGACCTGAATGCTATCATGGGAAATCTTGGGCTCACCCAGATTGATGAAATTGGCTTGAAATCCAAGAGGTTGATCCACACGTAGCGGAATATATCGGGTGTGATAACGCATTAACGGCAAATGGTACTCTCTGTCTATTGTTTGCACCAACTCAAATCCAGAATTCAGCTCACGTTGAATAACCTCTTTGTACGTATCAGGATTAAAAAAAATTGAGTCGTTACGTTCAAAAGTAGAAGCATTGAAATCCAGCGATAAACTCTTCCCTACCAACTTGCTCCATATCAATTGATAGCCACTGGCTTGCACTTTCAGAGGGATTTCGAAAATAAGATCATCTTCTGTACTCATCACATCGGCAGGGATATTGTTCCACTGTATTTGAACAGCAAGTGTTTCTCTATATTGGTCTTTGTAACGAGAAACAAACCAAAGAATACTGACAAATACGGTTATGAGAACAAAACCAAGAGTTCTATGATATCCTATCTTCATGAGGTGAAAAATAATTGTGGAAAAGCACGACGTTCATCCCATCGCAAGATATTGATTTTTATAGTAGATTCCAGAAAACCAATACCGTAACCTATAAATTGAATAAGCACGGCAGGAACAGTTCTCCATCCTACGCTTAAACCGTATTTCATGGTGGCAATGAGTGCATTGATGAACAGATAGACCAGTATTAGTCCCATCATCCACCAATTACCCTTAATTAACAATAAGATAGACACGAAGCTGAAAAGGCAAAACAAGCTTGGTAACCAATAGGTAACTTTACTGGTTGATGGATGCCATTTATTTAATATCACGCGTACCTTACCGAATTTATTCACCTGTTTGTAAAATAAACGCCAGGAAATACGGCGCTTATGATAAACGTAAGCCTCTTTAAAAAGGGCGGTTCTAAAACCCATGTCCCATAAACGAATACTGAGATCAGGATCTTCCCCCGGATGAATAGTTCCAAATCCCCCAGTAGCTTCAAATGCCTTTTTGCTGAGGCCCATATTAAAGCTCCGTGGTTGAAATCTACCCAAGGTCTCTGCTCCTCCTCTAATCCCTCCTGTAGTGAGAAAGGACGTCATGCTGTAGTTGATTGCTTTTTGCAAGGGAGTGAACGATTGATCTGCTGCATCTGGGCCACCAAATGCGTCGACAAAATGGTGGTTTAGGTTTAGATCGACATTCTTAAGATAATGAGAAGGTAAAAGACAGTCACTGTCTAAAATTAGAAAATAATTACCTGTTGCCCTAGCCATACCATAGTTCCTAGAGTCACCTGGACCAGAATTTTCTTTATAGAGATAATTAATGTTTAAGCTTTCGCGAAAGCGGTTACAAACAAATTCACTGGATAAATCTGAGCCGTCTTCAATCACGATAACTTCAAACTGGCGATCAAATTCCAACTGTGTCATACTGCACAGTAGTTGCTCTAATTCCTCTGGTCTATTGAAGACCGGTATGACAAATGAATAATTCAATTTCTCCACTGGTCAAAAGTAAACAATAAAAAAAGGCCGTTCCTGTCTGGAACGGCCTTTTTGGCTTATAATAATTCAGAGCTTATTCCCTGATCACTTTTACAGTGCGTATTTGATCTCCCGTAGTCACCTGCATGAAATATACGCCAGATGTCATGGTAGAAAGATCTACAACCACATTAGTAGAATTAGGCTTGATCACAAACACTTCCTGACCTAATAGGTTGGTCACCTTAACCGTATCCACAACGTCTTGAGCATCAATCTGCACAACATCAGTGGTTGGGTTAGGATAATAGGTGAATCCAAGTACCTCAGGACTATCCACTCCAGTAGTTACATCAATACTGAAATTGTCTACAAAGAAGTCCACAATTTCTGTATCCGCTACTGTACCGTTGGTTGCATAGAAAGCAAACTGTACAACTCCTGAGTAAGCGCTCAGTGAAACTACTTCACGCTGCCCGGTATTGGAGACAGTGCTGTTTGAATCCCAGGTAATCAGTGGATTCCAAGTTGTCCCTCCATCAGTAGTAATCAAGAATAAAATCTCGTCGTCACTACCCAAAGTCGCAGAATTCTGATTGGCAAATCCGGTCATTGCAATGTCAAAGTAAACATTGTAGACTGTAGAACTTCCCAAGTCAAATTCTGGTGTCACTAGCCAATCCATATCTGGAGTGGCACCATCGAATACTGAAATATAGGCAGCTTGACCATTTGGAGACGAAGTGTCATTGGCGAAATCAAATCCTTCCCAATCACCATCCATGTCGTTAGGACCATTTGCCAGTGGCGAACTATCACCTTCAGACCAACATGCACCAGGGAAGACAGAGAAATCATTTCCTGGCCCTCCACCTGCGACTGCAGCTCCATAAGGTGCACTGAACACCCCACAAGTGGTGGTAAATGTAATTGGACCTACCCAATCACCTAAGTTACCCATCCCACAATCTGCTCTAACATAGGCATCATAGGTCGTGAAATTCATCAATCCTGAAATTGTTTGAGGATTAGTAGATGACATATTTTCATATACTGGGGTGGCTGTACCTTGCGCTACTCCTGTAGGCTGAACCTCAACCTGCCAGGAAGTTTCTGAACCACCAGGAGTCCAACCAAAGTTTGCTGTGTTAGAACCAATCATATCTACAGCAAGGTTAGAAGGATTTAAACAACCAGTGAAAGAATCGATAATGATGTCATCGATAGCAATATCGCCATTAAACGAACCACCTCTAGTTCCTCTAAATCTTACTTGAATAGTACTACCTGCAAACGCGCCAAGACTAACATCTGCTGTCAACCATGGATCTGATTGCACCGCTTGCTGCTCGCCAACAAGAGTAAACACATCATTAACCCAACCGGTCCCATCATTTACATCTACATGCAGTATATCGATGTCAACCCCCCACATATGGTAGGAGAAGCTCAAGGCCGGATTAGTCAGTCCAGAAATATCGACAAGTGGAGACAGCAATTCTGCTTCTGCACCCACTCCCCCACTAGAGGCTTCAGTAAAGAAATAATTTGACCCTGAAGCTGCGCCGGTAGGACCTGTGCTGACAGATCCGGTTCCTCCGGAATTAACATCCCATGTATAGCCAGTAGTCTGTGGTGTAGACCAACAATTCTCTTCCGTAAATGAGGTCGTTACAGTAAACATTTCGAATCCTTCAGTGTATGGAGCTATGAAGGCTGAACAACCCGTTTCAAAGGATACTGGTCCTACGACCCGACTCGTATCTCCTCCACCACAATCAGCGGTGACATAGAAATCATAACAAGTTTCTGGTGTCAAACCGGTCAAGGTTAAAGGATTCATCGTAGCACCCGAAACAGTGACAGCATTAGGATCCATGGTTCCTGGAGTAAATCCGCATGGACCATACTCGACATTCCAAGTTGTAGCAGAACCAGCTTGTGTCCAGCTCAAATCTGCTGTAGTATCCGTAACATTAGAAGCTGACAACATACTAGGTGCAGGACAAGTAGGCAATTCATCAACCCTAAAATCATCGATTGAAATATCACCTTCGAAGGTACCCGCGCTAGTGGCTACAAACCTAAACTTAACGGTTGCCCCTGCGTATGCAGTAAGATCGCTGAATTGCTCCAACCAGTCGTCTGCTTGTGCAGTTTGGATTTGACCAGGTCCTAGTGTAACCAAATTAACCCAACCTGATCCATCATTAATATCCAATTCAAGCGTTCCGATTTCTCCACCAAACATATGGTAGTAGAAACTGACGGATGGCGTCATTAAGGCACTAAGATCTACTAACGGAGACTCTAAGGTTGCCATACTGACGTTAGCAGTTCCTGAACTTGCCTCGATATAAAAGTAATTAGAACCACTGAAAGCTGCGGAAGGACCTGTACCTGTGGAAGGCGTACTACCCGCACCATCAACATTCCAGTCATAAGCGTCAACAGATGATGCAGTCCAGCATTGATCACTAGTAAAAGTGGTTGTCGTCGCAAATGCTTCAAAATCTTCTATATACGGCGCAACAGTGGCCGCACAATCAGTTTCGAAGGTAAATGGACCAACGTAAACACTTTCATCACCCGGTGCACAAACTGATCTCACGTAGTATTCATATTGAGTCTCTGGGGAAAGACCGCTAACCGTGGTCATAGGATTGTTTAATACATCGATTACAGGAACAACTGAAGTCATGGTATCTGGAGTAAAGCCTGGAAGACCTACCTCGACATCCCATTCGGTTTCTGTACCACCTGCCGTCCATGACAAATCGGCCGTTGTATCAGTAACGCTATCTACCATCAACATGGATGGGGCAGGACAAGTAGGCGGTGCAGCACAAGTTACATTAGCTTCCCAACCTGGTCTTTCAATTATTCCATCAGATGTAAATACGAAAGTTAAACAACCTGAGGTCGAAGTCCCGATTAACAATTCACCCACTAGGTTACCTGTACCAGTATTGTTTGCTGGATCCCAACACCAAATTGTATCTCCACCAGGTGTATTTATGGTAGGAGAGTTAGTATCAGGCCCATCATATATAGTTAGCCCATCAAAACAACCTGTAGTACTGTCTTCTATATCGTTGAAAGTAAAGCTAACGTAGACCACATCTCCAGCATTGTCAGGACAAATATTATAAGTGGTATTCTCATCACCCTCATAATCACCTGCCACTCCACCAGAATCTACAAAGGGATCACCAGCACAATAATCTGGATCAGTTTTGGAAACAAAACATGTTTCAAATGATATATCCGTAGGAGCACAAACCGCAGACACACATATCTCATATTCAGTATCGCTGTTCAGTCCTGTAATACTTACCATCGGAGATGTAGGGTTGGGTGAAACCGTTGTAAAGGTAGTAGTTCCCACTTCACGGTACTCTACTAGCCACTCTGATTCTGTTCCACCAGCTGTCCAACCGACATCGATGCTAGTGGCGTCACTCATTACCTCTGATAAGCCGGTAATTACTGGACAAGTTTGAATATCATCGACTCTAAAGTCATCAATAGATATATCACCTTCAAAGGTACCGTTGGATTCAGCTCTTAAACGAACCTGAATGATATTCCCTGTAAAATTAAATGGTTGCAGATCAAACTCAGCATCCAGCCAATCATCTGCCTGTGCCGTCTGTTGTTGACCTGGACCAATGGTCCCCACATCATTCACATATCCAGTTCCATCATTTACATCAATATGTAAAGTTCCAATTTCACCACCAAACATATGGTACTTAAACTGAACAGAAGGAGCGGTCAAAGCGGATATATCGATCATTGGAGAAATTAGGGAAGCTTCATCTCCTACTGAACCAGAACTAGCCTCAGTATAGAAATATTTTGAACCACTGAATGCACCCAAAGGACCTGTACCACCAGAAGGTGTAGAACCATTGTCGTCTATGTTCCAGTCATAGGCACTGACAGATGTGGCTTCCCAACAGTTTTCCTCCACAAAAGTGGTCGTCGTAGTAAAGTCTTCAAAATCCGTAAAATACGGAGCAACGAAGGCGGAACAAGCAGTTGTAAAGGTACCAGGACCTGAAGCTGCACTTAGTGTACCCATTCCACAATCGGCAGTAACATAATAATCATAACAAGTAAATGCGCTTAATCCAGTTAAAGTAACAGAAGTTGAGGTTGCTGGTACCGTTGTTGAAGTACCATCGCCGGGAGTAAATCCACAAGGACCATACTCAATGCTCCAAGCGGTAGCACTACCACTTTCAACCCATGAAAGATCTGCGGTAATATCTGTAAAAGCGTCTACACTTAAACTAACTGGCTGCGGACAGGCTGGCAACTCGTCAAACACGACATCATCGATTGCAATATCTGACAATCCAGTTGTTGTGGTTTCAGTACGTTCCGCCCTAAATCTAATCGTTACATTATTTCCAGCATATGCGGCCAAATCTACCACTCTAATATCCCATGGTGATGTTTCACTGGGTTGCTGCTCTCCTGTGATCACTAACACATCATTTGTATAACCTGTACCATCATTGACATCGACATGGAGGATACCTGTTGAGGCTCCAAACATATGGCTAGCAAACTGCATTGATGGAGCAGTCAAATTAGAAAGATCAACTACAGGAGTAATCAAACTCGCCTCATCTCCACTACTACCACCGTTTCCTTCAATATAAAAATAATTGGACCCACTATTGGCTCCAGATGGACCCGTATTTGTCGTAGGCGTCCCGCCAGCAGCATCAAGATTCCAATCCCAAGTGGAAACAGTTACAGCTTCCCAGCAATTTTCTTCTGCAAAAGCAGTAGAGGCTGAGAAGGTTTCAAAATCTTCAGTATAGGGTGCAACCACAGGAGCACAAGCCGTAGTGAAGGTGAATGGTCCTACCCATGCACTGAATCCGTCTGTACCACAATTCGAGCGTACATAAAAATCATAGGTAGTTTCAGGCATTAATCCTGTTGCAATATAAGGATTGGTAGCATTATTCTCTTGAACCACAGCACCTGCGGTTCCTTGTGCTACGCCCGTAGGCTGAACTTCAACCTCCCAGAGAGCAGCCGTTCCATTTTCACTCCAGAACAGACTTGCGGTCGTATCAAAAACACTTTCCACGCCCAACCTGTTTGGATCAGCACATGGTGGTAGGTCAGTTACAGACACATCATCAATGGCAATATCTCCTTCAAAAATACCAGCAGAAACAGCCCTAAACCTCAATTGAACAGTTTGGTTAGCATAGGCGGCCAAATTCACAATCTGCAATTCAAATGGATCTGCTTGATCGGTTTGTTGCTGCCCAGATAAGGTAGTAAGTGTTGTCCAGCCTGAACCAGAAAGATCATCAATCTCTATAAAGAGATCCCCAATTTCACCTCCAAACATATGGTAGTAAAATTGAAGCGAAGGCTCCGTAAGACCAGATAAATCAAACTGTGGACCAGTCAAAATTGCAGTACTAGTACCGGCCGTACCACTACTGGCTTCAATATAAAAATAATTACTCCCTGAGTTAGCTTGATTCGGACCAGTCCCAGTAGAGGGAGTACCGCCATTACCATCAATATTCCAGTCATATAGATCTATCGCCGTAGCACGCCAACATAACTCTTCACCAAAACCAACCTGGGGTGTAAAAGATTCAAAATCTTCTACATATGGCATCGCACTGGTAGGTGTAAAAGGTAAACATAAAGTGGTTACTGAAATAGAAACAGGGCTACTATAATCCGGTAGCATAGGATCACAAACTGCCCTTACATAAACATCATATTCTGTAGCGTCCGTTAAACCAGAAATAGTGGTCATCGCTGTGGTAGGATTAGGACTAACCAAAGTTCCTTGACCAGTAAATGCAGCGGTAATTGTACCTGCAGTGGCATATTCTACCTCCCATTCAGTTTCTGTACTACCTGGCGTCCAACTAACATCAAAGGAATTAGCTTGGACGTTAGATTCAGCAAGAGCACCAACGACTGGACAAGAAATAGCCGTTCTGGCACAATATGGCCCTGCCCACGAACTCAAGTCTCCCATACCACAATCATATCTTACATAAAAACAATACTCTGTGTCGGACTGCAACCCAGTGATGCTGGCAAACGTAGCAGCATTACCAGTCACCGTAGTCCCATTAGCATCATTCAGCATATAAGGTGCAGGACCGTAATTGACTTCAAAATTAGGACTAGGATTACCATTAGCATCCCAAGCGAATTGAATATTGTTAGCCGTTGTTGTAATAGGTGTAAACGCACCAGGAGGCGGACAACTTTCTGTTGTAGTAAAACTATAAGGACCTTGTGACCTACTGATATCTGTTCCAGCAACACAAACCGCTCTCACATAAACATCATAGGTAGTTTCAGCAGACAAGCTATTTAAGGTAAACGGATTAGTTCCAGCAGGAACCGTTGTTCCTCCTGCGCCACCAACCGTATAAGGACTAACTCCGTACTCAATCTCCCATTGGGTTTCTGAACCTCCATTTGTCCAAGAAATTTCCGCTGAATCAGCAGTAACCATCGTCGCAGTAATACTGTTTTGAACTACAGCGGGACAAGTAGGTAAAGTAGTAAATGAAATAGGACCTCTTGAAGTACTTACGTCAGAACCAGGTGTACATACTGCACGGACATAAACATCCAAAGTAGTGTCTGCTGGCAACATGTTCAAGGTAAACGGATTAGTTCCAGCAGGAACCGTTGTTCCTCCTACACCACCAACCATATAAGGACTAACACCGTACTCAATCTCCCATTGGGTTTCTGAGCCTCCATTAGTCCATGCAATCTCAGCAGAATTCGTCGTAATCATTGATACGCTCAAACTCCCTGCAACCACAGCAGGACAGCTAGGGCACGACGCTGTAGTTGAATAAATATTCATCGCACTTGATTGAGCCAAAGGAGTGCGATAAAGCTCAATATCTTCTGAGTCAAAGATCGCAAACTGCCCATCTCCAGGAAGCGACGGAGAACGATAATCAATTTGAAGAGCGTCACCGTCAGAAACTGAAATAGTATAAGTTTCAGTATAGGGTTGACCTGCAACAGGTCCGTCATTCATCACCAAGTAGGTAGTTGTTGTACCATTAATAATGATATCCACACCTGCATTGGCGGTAGCATTTGCGCCAGAATCCCATTCTGTACCAGTAAAGTCAGTTATCTCAAGTCTGTAGTCACATTGCTGTGCTACTGAGAACAAAGAGAAACAGACCATGGTAAGCAGAGTAACATAGAGTTGTTTCATAATTAAGTTTTATATTTTGTTTTTAGAAGTTGTTTAAAGTAAACATTCAAAACGAAACATCGCACAGCAGTTTTAAATACTCGTCAAGTCGTTTGGTTTTATAGATAAAAAAAAGGGATCAATGCTATTGATCCCTTTTTATCAAAAAACAAGGCATTTATTCTTTAACAAATCGCAAATTTTTGCTTCCTGATTCAGACCTTAATTGCAGTATATACATACCTGCACTTAGTTCCTGAACAGCGATAGACTTAATGGATGAACCAGTAAATTTCATTACCTCCTGCCCCATCAAATTGACAACTCTCACTTCATTCAAAATCACATCTGACTGAATATTAAGTGTAGTGGCTACTGGATTAGGATAAATTACAAATTCGTTCTCCAGAAAATCATTATTCGAAAGGGTTGTGTCAATGGTAAAGTTATCGACGTAAAAATTAACATCTTCGCTATCAGCAACTGTTCCATTTGTTGCATAAAATGCGAATTGCACAACACCAGAATAAGCTGACAGATTGATCATTTCGGATTGTCCAAGGTTAGATATTGTCGAACTGGCGTTCCAGGTCATAAGGTTATTCCATGTCATACCTCCGTCTTCAGTAATAAGCAACTGAACTTCATCATCACTACCTAAGGTCGTAGGTCCAGACCCGATAAATGGTGTCAAAGCTACATCAAACGTAATGGTATAATCGCCCGCACCTAAATCAAATTCAGGAGTTACAAGCCAATCCATATCTATGCTTGCAGAATCGTAAATATTAATCCTAGCGGAGTCACCATTTGGCGAGCTAGTGTCATTACCAAAATCATCATCTCCCCACGCTCCATTGGTGCCATCAGGTCCATTAGCAATGGTACTGGCATTACCCTCCGACCAGCAATCTCCAGGGAAGTTGGTAAAATCATTTCCAGGAGCTCCATTGACCGAGCCATAAGGTACAGGTTGAACGCCACAAATAGTTGTAAAAGTCAAAGGACCAACCCAATTGGAAAAATCACCAGCACCACAACTCGCCCTTACATAGGCATCATAGGTAGTCAATTGACTCAATCCAGTGATCATCTCAGGATTAGTGGACATGGTGTTGACGTATACCGGATTTGCTGTTCCTTGAGCCACACCTACAGGCTGTACCTCTACCTCCCATTCCGTTTCGGTTCCGTTAACATTCCATCCTAATTCAGCCTCAGTTGAACCTACACTCAATGCATTGAGCGTATCTGGTGCGATACAACTAGGAGGAAGAGCACAAGTAACATCGGCTATAAATCCGTCACGAATTCCAGACCCGTCAGAAGTAAATCTAAAAGTAAGACATCCAGAAGGCAGTGCACCAACTAGCTGTGTACCTACCAGGTTACCAGTCCCCGATGCGTTTTCCCAACACCAGACATCAGTCGTTCCATTTGGAGAAGCTATTACTGGGCTGCTGGTATCAGGGCCATTATAAACTGTTATACCATCCCAACAATCAGATCCATTGCTTCTTATTTCAGTCACGAATTCAATAAAGTCGACATAAACGACATCACCGGTATTGTCAGGACAAATGGTATAAACGATATCTTGATCATTAGAATACTGACCAGAAATCCCTCCATCGTCTACCAATTGGTCGCCAGCACAGTAATCAGGACTGGTAGAAAAAGTAATACAGGTATCTAAAGAAACGACATTATTGGTAGGGTCGCAAATTGCAGCAACGCATACCTCATAATCAGTCAAAGCTACCAAACCATTAATCATAGCGGTATTGGTCGTTGGGTTAGGTGAAACGGTCGTAAAAGTAGTAGAACCTACTTCTCTGTACCTCACTTCAAATTCGCCAGCTCCCGCGGTATCGGTCCATGTAAGAGTCGTAGAAGTAGCATTTGTTCCCGTAGTTGTAAGATTGGTAGGTTCTGGACAAGCCGGTGCCTCTTCATAATTAATATCATCCAAATACATACTGTCAAACGTGCCGGCCGGATTAAACTTGAACGCGATATACCCACCTACTGTGGTCAGGTTATTGAAGTACACGGTTTTTTCTTCATAGGCATCATCAACAAGGTCAGCATCGGTGAAGGTTTCTACCACCGAAAAGGTGGTCAAATCTGTTGGATCGGTCATTGTACCTACTTCTAAGCCACCATTATCACGATCACTAACAAAGAATCTTACCCGCTTGTTGGCATCTAGATCAGAGAAGTTGGGAAGTATATAAACCAAATCTGAATTGGCATCCCCACTGCTCGTCATATAAATATGGTTATCACCAGAATTGGCGGTAAAGTCTTGAACTTCTACAGTTGCATTATTAGAGGTTGTAATGATGATTGATCCATCACAGTTATTCAAACTATCAGTGGCGTCGTTTTCAAAATCAGTGAAATATGGTGCCGTCAGTGGCAGACAGGAAGTCGTAAAGGCTTGTGGGCCATTCGCAAGACTTTCATCCCCAGGACCACAAATGGCCTGAACATAATATTCATAAGCGGTATCAGCCATTAAGCCAGTAACGGTAGTTGCTGGCGTTCCACCAGTTACCGATACCACAGGAATCGCTGTGTTACCAGTTCCTGGAACAAAGCCAGGAAGACCAACCTCAACATTCCATTCTGTTTCAGAACCTCCGGCTACCCATGAAAGATCTGCCGTCGTTGTCGTAACTGCATCTACAGATAGAGCCGTTGGGTTAGGACATGTGGGCGTAGGGCCACAAGTTATCCTAGCTATGAAACCTTCTCTGGTTGCAGAACTATCAGAAGTAAAAACAAAAGTCAGACATCCCGTAGAACCTGTGGCGGTTAGAATATTTTGTGTCAAATCACCTGTTCCTATACCACCATCAAAACACCATAGATCATTGTTTGATGTATTTTGGTTCGGCGGACTGATCACCGGTGCCGCAGTGCTGTCACCATCATAGATTGTCAATCCATCCCAGCATTGATTTCCAGAAGATCTAACTTCTGCGACAAATTCGGAGAAATTCACGCTCACTACATCACCCATGTTGTCAGGACAGATGACATATGTATCATTGGAATTGTTAGTATAATTGCCATTAGCTCCTCCATTATCCGTGAATAGGTCTCCGGCACAATAATCCTTATCGGTAGTCACCTGAGTACAGACAGCAATCGCTTCATTGCCAGGGCTACAAACGGCAGAAATACAAACATCATACTCTGTATCACTTAAGAGACCCGTCAAAACAACTGAAGGACTTGTAGGGTTTGGAGTTACTAGTGTACCAGTACCAGGAGCGAAGCCTGGAAGGCCATATTCAACTTTCCATTCCGTTTCCATATCTGGTCCTGCGGTCCAGTCGACATTCACCGAATCCGTACTAGAGGCGGTTTGACTTACGTTGGTAACCGCACCACAAGTTGGTGCCGCTCCACAAGTTACTGTGGCCTCCCATCCCTCTTCCTGAACAGAACCGTCAGACGTAAATACAAAAGTTAAACATCCAGATCCAGAGGTTGCAATCAACAACTCTTGGGTAAGGTCTCCAGTCCCCTGACCTGAGCTAGGATCCCAACACCATTGTGGATCACCTGAAGGTGAAGCAATAATAGGTGCCGTCGTATCAGAACCGTCATAAATTGTCAGACCATCATAACAGTTTCCAGCAAAACTATTTTCTTCCGTATCGTGTTGTAAGAATTGTACAATAACTACATCTCCGGCATTGTCTGGACAGATGATATAGGTTTCATTGGCATCTGGATCGTAGGTCGAAGTAGTTCCACCCGTATCCACAAAATTATCGCCTCCACAATAATCAGGGTTGGTACTGGCTTGGGCACACACTTGAATAGATGATTCCGGGACAGCGGGGTCACAAATAGCCGTTACACAGTACTCATATTCTGTATCACTGTTCAACCCTGTGATGATTGCCGTGTTGGTTGTAGGGTTGGGAGAAAGGGTTGTAAAGCCCATTGCCCCTAACTCTCTATATTCTACTAAGAACTCAGCGGCCATGGCATTATCAGTCCAAGTTATTTCCAGACTGTCCTTACTGGGAATAACCACCGTCAAATCTGAAGGTTCTGGACAGGATGGTGCTTGCTCATAGAATACATCATCAATTGACATGCTATCAAAAGTGCCTGCCGCATTGTATTTGAATGCGATGTATCCTCCAGTAGTAGATAAAGAAGAGAAATAAACAGTCTTTTCCTCATAAGTATCGTCTGCCAAATCAGCATCAGTAAAGGTATTTACCGCAGTAAAGGTGGTAGCATCGTTAGGGTCGGTCATCGTACCAACTACTAATTCACCGTTGTCTCTGTCATTGACACTAAATCTGAGTCGCTTTGAAGCATCGAGATCTGAAAACTCTGGAAGGATATAGTACATTTCCGCGGAAGCGTCATTATCCGACCTCATCCTAACGTGATTACTTCCAGAATTGGAATCAAAATCTTCTACTTCAATTGAAGTATCCGTAGAAGTACTGACTATCAGACTAGCATCACAATTGAACAAGCTTCCTGCTGCAACTGATTCATAATCGGTGCTATAAGGCGCAGTTAAAGCATCACAGGCCGTAAACGCAGTTAAGGGACCTATTTGAGTACTCTCATCACCCACAGCACAAACACTGGTCAGGTAAAAATCGTATTCAGTATTTCCAGTCAAACCAGGAACATTAAAGGTACTGGCGGTTGCCGTGATTTCTAAGCCTGACCCAGGTGTAAATCCAGTTGCACCATACTCTATAGTCCATTCAGTTTCAGAACTACCCGGAGTCCAGGATAAATCAATATTGTCAGAGCCCCTGTCGTCCACTTGAAAATCAAATGGAACTGGACAACTCGGTGGTGCCGCACAGGTAACGTTGGCATTAAATCCAGCACGCTGCCCAAAACCGTCAGAAACAAACCTAAAGGTCAAGCAACCAGAGGGAAGCTTTCCTATGAATGACATACCGGTAAGATCTCCAGTTCCTGTACCTCCATCAAAACACCATCCGGTGTTGGCAGAATCTGGTGCAATGATTGGGGAATTGGTATCAGGACCGTCGAAAATCGTAAGTGAGTCCCATGAACAAGTATCATTGGCCTCTACAATAAACTGCGTAAAATCAACATAAACCACATCTCCTGGGTTGTCTGGACAAACTGTATAAGTGATATCTTCGTTTCCTGAATAATCTCCAGAAACCCCTCCACTATCTACTAACGGATCTCCATTACAGTAATCTGCAGGTGTCAAAACTGAAATGCAGACAGGATTGGATAAATCTGTCGGCGAACAAACTGCCGTTACACAAATATCATAATTGGTACCAGGCATAAGACCTGTCAACGTATACGGATTGGTGGTGGAAGTAATTGTAGTACCAGAACCTGGCGTCAATGGAGAAGGACCAAACTCGATGTTCCACTCTGTTTCAGTGCCACCTGGAGTCCAAGTTACGTCAACACTTGTCTGATTGAGATTTAATGCAGTCACTGCAGATACATCAACACAACTTTGTGTAGTAAAATCAGTATAAGGACCTGTCCAAGAGCTAAAGTCCCCTCCACCACAATCATATCTCACATAAAAATCGTAGGATGTATTGGAATTCAATCCCGTAACATCAGCAAACGCACCTGTATTGTTTTGTATAGGTGTATTCCCTCCTCCTTGAGTATAAGGCGAAACCCCAAACTCAATTTCTGTATTCGAAGAAGGATTACCCCGGGCATCCCAAGCAAAAGAAATGCTGGATGATGTCTTTGTAACTGCTGAAAACACTCCTGGTGCAGGACAAGATTCAAGGGTGGTAAAATTAGCAGGACCCTCATTTGAACTAATGTCACCCATACCACAATTGGCACGAACATATAAATCATATTGGGTTTCAGGGTTTAACCCATTTACCGTGTACATTGTCGAGGTTGCCGGTTCTACAGTTCCTGCAGCGGTGCCTGGTGTAAAACCAACTGGACCATACTCCACCTCCCATGTAGGCATCGAATTAGGATCAGTCCATGATACATCTACGCTAGTGGCTGTGACGTTACTAACTGTCAACATTTCTACCTTAAAACAAGTGGGGCAAGTCGTTGTACCGCTGAAAATATTGGTGGTCGACATCTGACCTAGTGTAGAGGCAAATACTTCATTACCCTCAGAATCTAAAATTCTAAATCTACCATCCCCAGAGAGCTGGGGAGCACGATAATCTACCGTTATGGCATCCCCATCATTGACAGTAAATGAATAAGTTTCAGTGTTTGGGGCCGCACCGGGATTCATCACTAAAAATGTTGTTGGTGTACCACCATTTAGTGAGATGTCAACGCCTGCTCCAGCCCCTCCATTGGAAGTAGCGTTGGCGCCACTATCCCAATCATTACCAATAAAATCAGTTACCTCCACGACATAATCACACTGGGGGTAAACATAAAGGGAAAGCAGGGAAAATAAGGCAAGTAGTAGTTTTGTTCTCATAAAGTCGTTAGATTAATTGGGCACCTAATGTAGGCTTTTGAATAAAACATTCAAATATTTTTTAATAATTTCTTTTCACAGGTAAACTGATCATCGGGTTGAAAATTTAGAATTACTCGTTATTAATTGCACAGTCAAAACAGATCAAAAGAAAGCCATGTCAACTGACATGGCTTTTCAACTGATTTTATAAGTGTCCTTAAAATTTTTCAATAACTTCCTGGCTTACCCCTGTATTGGAGAAACCACCATCGTGAAAAAGGTTCTGCATAGTAACCTTTCTTGTGTAATCAGAGAACAATGTCATCGTATATTCTGCGCAATCCTGTGCTGTCGCATTTCCAAGCGGACTCATTTTTTCGGCATAGCTTAGGAAACCATCAAAGCCTTTCACGCCACTTCCAGCGGTGGTAGGTGTAGGCGACTGTGATATAGTATTTACACGTACCTTTTTGTCTTTGCCAAAGAAGTATCCGAAGCTGCGAGCAATAGATTCCAGATAGGCCTTATTATCGGCCATATCATTGTAGTCTGGAAAGGTACGTTGTGCGGCCATGTAAGTTAAGGCCACAATACTTCCCCACTCATTCATGGCATCGTTTTTATGAAGGGTCTGCATGACTTTGTGGAAAGACACTGCGCTCACATCCCATCCTTTTTCAGTGTAATTGTAATTCTGGTTTGTATAATGATTACCCTTACGTACATTGATACTCATCCCAATAGAGTGAAGGACAAAATCAAGTTTCCCGCCCAATATCTCTGTAGATCTTGTTACCAAGTTCTCGAGATCTTCAAGATTGGTTGCATCAGCAGGTATAATCTCACTGCCAGTCTCTTCAGATAGTTGTTTAATTTGCCCCATACGCATAGCAACTGGGGCATTAGTCAACACAAATTGAGCGCCTTCTTTGTGGGCCAATTGAGCTGTTTTCCACGCAATGGAATTCTCATCCAAAGCGCCAAATATGATACCTTTCTTTCCTTTAAGTAAATTGTAAGACATAGTTAATGATTAGGTCACAAATATATAAAACTAATTGAGGAGGGCTCGCGCATTTTCCCTCGCCGCATCCGATACAATTCCACCACTCAACATTTGAGCGATTTCCTCTAATCTGGTTGCCTCATCTAGCCTGATCAACTCACTGATAGTCTTCGAATCGAGATTTCTCTTCCTGACCATCAAATGGTCTTTCCCAGCAGCCGCAATTTGGGGTAGGTGTGTGATAGCAATTACCTGCATATCCTGACTCATTTGTTTCATAATGTGTGCCATCTTATCGGCGATCGCACCACTTACTCCTGTATCAATTTCATCAAAAATAATGGTAGGTAATTGTTTGCACCTAGACAACATTGCCTTAATGGCCAGCATCAACCTGGACAATTCACCTCCAGAGGCTGCTTTATCCAAACTGAGAAGAGTTGTCCCTTTGTTGGCAGTAAATAGAAATTCCACCTGGTCTAATCCTGAATCCGTGTATTGATCGGTTTCATTCATAACGACTTTGAATTGCGCATCTGGCATCCCTAACTGTCTCACGGTCTCCAATATTTCGGATTCTATGTTAGGAATTTGACCTTCTCTTAGTTGACGCAGTTGATAGGATAGGTCTTTCAGCTTTATCTTATCCTGTTCAAGCTCACGCTGTATGGTTTTGATTTTCTCCTCTAAACCATGAGTCTCAAAAACCTTATCAGCCAGTTGATCCCTCAATTGCTTTAGTTCATTGACATCAGAGGTCTGGTGTTTTCTCAACAAATTCTCCAGAATTGTCAGCTGCGCATCTACCGTTTCTAACCGGCCAGGATCTGGTTCCAATCGATTTTCTTGCTGTCCAATTTCCTGATGAATATCCTCTAGCTCTAACAGTACAGAGGATAGTCGGTCACGCAATTCAGCAAAATCTGAAGAGTAGGAAACGATGGAGCCCATACGTTGGGACAGAAGACGCATCTGATCCAAACTCCCTTGCTCATCCATACCCAACCCAGCTGAAACCTCTTGCAATGTTGCAGTTATGGTTTCTATGTTCCCCAGCTGATCCCGCTCCTGTTCCAAAGCATCTTGGTCAAGCTCATCCAGTTTTGCAGATTCTAATTCTTCTAACAGGTAGGAATTGTAATCCAGGTCGCGAGAGAATTGTGCCTGTTGATCAACCAGCTGATTGTATTCATGTTGATGCTGACGGAATTCTATAAGAGATGCTTTGTAAAGCGATAATAATTGGGCGGATGGTTGTTGAGACTTTTTTGTTTGCTCCATGACATAAGCATCAAGCACCTCCATTTGAAAATCACCTTTGGCCAAACTCATCGTTTGATGCTGTGAATGTATATCAATCAGTCTTTTCCCCAAAGCGGTCAATTGGGCCAGATTGACAGGCGTATCATTCACAAATGCCCTGCTTTTACCAGAGGGGAGGATTTCTCTACGCACAAAGGTTACGGATTCATAATCCAGATCTTCAACTTCAAATAAATCCTGTAGTCCTAAGGCCTGAATGTCAAATTGCGCTTCTATAACACATTTACGACTTGTGTCACGCACAGCAGTTAAGTCAGCCCGTTGTCCCAATACCAGCCCCAGTGCACCTAAAAGGATAGACTTACCTGCACCGGTCTCTCCAGTGATAATGGTCAAATCCCCTTGAAGGTCTAGGTCCAATTGATCTATCAGGGCAAAATTCTCAATATGAATTTGTTTCAGCAATGCTAGAGTATATTTTTTAAGCCTGGTGTAAGGGCCATTAACACCGCATAAAACTAGTCAAAATCAGACAATCAAAAAAAGCCTTTACACCTTAATATTACGCCATTTAGAAGATTGATTAGGCGCCAATTTCTGGAGTAGGTTTTTTAAAGTTCTGATGTCGACAGTAGGTCCAGAAGAGTAGACCCGCACGATTTCATCTGCCTTAGCGTCAAAAAATATGCGTTGAAGCAAACTATTAGGACGGCGGTTGTTTAATTCTTCAAGTTTAGCAATATGTTTTTGCAATAGGATTTTTCCGGCCTTAGGATCTTTGGCAAAGGTGTCCAATCCTTTAAGATGATAGTCGTACATGACCTGGCGATACTCTTTATAAGTATCTGAAAGCATATCGTCGTTGAGTCTGTACCTAGAAATCAGACCATCATTGGGTTTCCATCCCTTGGCACCTTGATTAGATTGGGCAAGGTTAACAATATTTCTAGCTTCCAGATGATACTCCTGTCCTCCCTGATAAGAAAACGTATCACCATCCAAGCCCAAAATGGTATAAGCATAAAAAGTGATCAGCGATATAAGATTGTTTTCGTATTGATTGGCATTATAAAAAAGTGGCGCATACTCTATGTATTCAAATGCGATGTCATTGTCTTTATAGTTGAAAATTGGTGTAGTATAAGTAGCATTGTACACGGGACGAGAAACCGACACCTGAAAATTACCCTGAAAACGATCATTGTCATAACTGGTCACTACAAAAACTAGTGATGCGTTAATGCGTTCTTCCTCTTTGAACTTTTGGTCGGTCCATTTTGTATTGTTCAAGAATTCTTGCATGGATGTTTCCAACGTCTTGAAAATAGACTGATCAGGCTGGGCCACATTCTGAGCGTTGACCTGTACGGTCATATTCAATTCTTGAGCCTGTAGTAGACCTCCGAAGAGAACAAGGGCGCTACAAACCCATTTGTTTAATAATTTCATCTACGATATCTTTTGCTACCTCAGCCTTTAATTTGGTATCAAAGGCCTTGACATTTTTATTTTTATCAATGATGGATATTTTATTGGTATCCTTTCCAAAACCAGCGCCTTTATCCCGCATGGAGTTGAGTATCAATAAATCCGTTTGCTTTTTTTCCGCTTTCGCGAAAGCGTGATCTAATTCATTTTCAGTCTCTAATGCAAATCCTACCAAAAATGGTTTGTTTTTCATCGCCCCCACACTGGCCAGGATGTCTGGATTCTTCACCAGATCCAATGTTAACGTTTCCGATTGCTTTTTTATTTTCTGTTCTGCTGGAGTTGCGGGTCTATAGTCTGCCACGGCCGCACTAAAAATCGCTACATGTATATCGGTAAGATTTTGATGAACCGCATCATACATATCTTGAGCACTTGTCACATCTACTCGCTTGATTAATTCATGCTCAACATTAACAGCACTAGGTCCCATAATCAAAATCACTTCACTTCCCTTTGCTGCCAATTCCAAGGCCACAGCAACCCCCATTTTCCCACTGCTATGATTACCAATAAAACGTACTGGATCGATGCGCTCGTGGGTAGGACCGGCGGTGACCATACATTTTCTACCTTTAAGCGGGAGCCTGGATTCTATATGGAGTTGAATAAAATCAATAATCTCTTCAGGTTCAGCCATACGGCCCTTACCTGAGAGTCCACTCGCAAGTTCTCCCTCACCACTAGGGATCATATGATTGCCATAGGCTTCTAAGCGATCAAAATTGTGTTGGGTAGAGGGATGTTTATACATATCCAAATCCATGGCTGGAGCAAAGTAAACTGGACATTTGGCGCTACAATAGACCGCCAGTAGGAGGTTATCAATATTACCCGACACCATTTTACTTAAAGTGTTGGCCGTAGCAGGGGCGATGATCATAAGGTCTGACCACAAACCCAGTTCCACATGATTGTTCCAAGTATCATTTTCATCCTCTTCATCGGTGAAGTGAGATACTACCGGATTTTTAGAAAGCGTAGAAAGACTCAAGGGAGTGACAAAATCTCTTGCAGCAGGAGTCATTACTACTTTAACAGAAGCGCCCGCTTTTACAAGCAGGCGCACCAGATAAGTTGTTTTATAAGCGGCAATACCACCAGTGACTCCTAGTAATATTTTTTTACCGCGCAATACAGACATAAAGAATTATTCAGGTTTACTGGTATCCCTGTGATAGATTTTACCTTCTAACCATTCTTCTACTGCAATAGCAGTGGGTTTTGGCAAACGCTCATAGAATTTGGACACCTCAATTTGCTCTTTATTCTCAAAAATTTCCTCAAGAGAATCATTGTAGGTGGCAAATTCTTCAAGTTTTTCGATCAATTCTTCTTTAACATCCGTATTGATCTGCTCAGCACGTTTGGCAATAATGGAAATGGCCTCATACATATTCCCAGTCGGAGAAGTAATATCATCACGGTTGTAGGTGATCGTAGTATTGGGCGCTGTAAGATTTTTAGTATCCATGGTATTTAATTGCTTGAAATTGAATTATAGTAATCCTCGATTTTTTCAAGGATTTCATCTGCTTCTTCCTTGTATTCACTATCGGGATAACGATTTGCAAAGGTATCATAATATTTCTTAGCAACAGCAAGTCTTTCAGGCACTAAATCACTAAAACTGTTAATCGCATAATTATACTGTGAATCAAGTAAGTAGAACTGAGCGTCGTCTTGATACTCTGAACCTGGGTGATTGATAATAAAGTTCTCAAAACTAGCAATCGCCGAAATATACCCTCCTCGGAAGTTGCCAAACCTGTGGTACTGCTTACCCACTTCATAAGCTTTTTTATCAAGCTTTAACCTCAATTCATCAATCAGTGCGTTGGCCTCTGTGGCATATTGACCATTGGGGTAAACATTGATATAGTCTTGTAATTTGCTCAGTGCCGTATAGGTATCGGTTTGATCTTTGGAGTATACCGGAGACATATGGTAGTGACTTTTACCAGCCATAAATGCAGCATATTCCCGATTGGGGTTGGTTGGGTGGGATTGGATAAAACGTTCGTATTGGTACGCACTATTGACGTAACTGCGATCTTCATATAAAGCTTTGGCATATTTGATAGCCATAGGTGCAGCACTATCTGTACCTCGATAAACCGGAATGATTTGTTCAAACAACGCTAGACTTTTGCCGTATTTTCCTTTAGCAAACAACGTATCAATCATAGCAGTTTTAACAGCTACATCATCAGACTTTAAGGCCTTTTGATACGATCCACAACTACAAATAACCATGGCGGCGGCCAGGGCAAAAACAAAATTCTTCATAAGAGATTTTAAGGAATGCAAATGTAGTTTTTTCCAATAGAAAAAACAGCGCATTCACACTGGTTAACGCTTCCTTCCTATTTCTGGTATAATTGCCAGTAGGCTCCCAAACGTTCTGTGAGGTCTTGCGTGGCTGGAACCAAAGGCAAACGTACCATTGGACTACACAAATCCATGTGATTGAGTAAGGCCTTAATGCCTGCTGGATTACCTTCCTCAAAAATCATGTCTATACTCCCTGCGATACGATAATGCAACTCATAGGATTCGGCTACATCACCATTTAAAGCATAGCGGATCATATCAGAAAAATCCTGAGCAATTGCTTGACCGATCACTGAGATCACTCCTGCCCCACCTGCCAAAGTAATGGCATTGGCAACCATATCATCTCCAGAAATAACCAGAAAATCTTTGGAAGTGTATTGGATCATTTTCATCGCCTGATCCAAGTTTCCTGCAGCCTCTTTGATGGCAACGATTTGCTCTAAATCTGCTAGCCTGACCACGGTTTCCACGGCCATATTAGACCCTGTTCTTCCAGGAACGTTGTAAAGAATAATGGGCAGCGGACTTACCTCTGCCAAGGTTTTAAAGTGTTGATATATTCCTTCTTGACTCGGCTTGTTGTAGGCTGGAGAAACAGAAAGAATCGCAGTGAACCCATCTGATTCCAACTCCTGCATTTCTTTCATCACCGCGGCAGTATCATTTCCACCGACACCAAGAACGAGAGGTAATCTACCATTGTTGGCGTTTTTGATGGTTTCAACGACGGATTTTTTCTCTTCCTTGTTCAAGGTTACACTCTCACCAGTGGTACCCAAGACCACCAGATAGTCGATTCCATTCTCCACCTGGTATTCCACCAGCTGGGTCAACGCATCATGGTCAACATTGTTCTTTTCGTCAAAAGGGGTGACCAGGGCCACACCAGTTCCTATCAATTCCTGCATTTTATTATGAGGTAAGTATTTTTAAATATTTGGCAATTTCGTTGAATAAGGCCTCTGGCTGAGTTAAGGGAACGTTAACAGCCAAGTCATAGGTAAGGCTGTCGTGATCCGGATGCCCTACCTTACATTTGGATTTCAAAGCAGTTGTAAAAAAAGTTAAGGCCGGTGAAGGCTCATGGCATACATTAATTTGCAGGTCAAAATCCTCTTCGAGCAATCTCTTAACATTTTCATCATTTAAACCACCCGTCCATTTCAATATTTTTTTTTCATCGATTCTGAACATATTACCACCGTGAAGTACTGCGTTTTGAGGTTCCCCGCTTTGTAAGACCTGTACCCAAGATATTGCTGTTTTTTCAATATTTAATCGATGAATATTTGCGTGCAACTGATCCAGTAAATTCGCATGACATTGATCCACAATCACCACTAAGTTCTGAGGCCATTGCAGCAGTGGATCACCATGCCTTTTTTCTAATTGGGCAAACTGTTTCCTGAGCCAAGCTTGTTTTAAACCGTCAAAAATCATTTACTTTTACTACTTCAGCAAAAGTAGTATATCGAACAGAGTTACCTGGGTAAATATGTATAGAAAATGCAAAGAAAAACAAATAGTTATTCCCGGATGATGGCACAAAGAACTGATCGGTTCAACCTTCATCTTCTTCTTAGAAAATTTCAAATTTTCAGGATTGTCATTTTGGCCCTCCTGGTCGTGGGATGCGGAAAAGACGTCCAGCAACTTTCTAAAGTAGAGGCCAAGCAAATTGCGATCGACAGCACCACTGGAAAGGTGGATGAATTAGCCAATTTTATTGAGCCTTATAAAAAGTCTTTGGATCAACAAATGAATGAAGCATTGGCATATAATCCTGTTTCTATGCATAAGAATGATACGCCCTACAATACAGCTATAGGCAACCTGATGACCCGCATAGTGTATGAACAAGCTGCGCCTATATATCAAAAGCGTATTAAATCCAACATAGATCTAGTCTTGTTGAACCATGGAGGAATTCGAGCACCCATCAGTGAGGGACCGGTCACCATGCGAACAGCTTATGAGGTTATGCCTTTTGAGAACCAGATCGTTGTGGCCCAATTAAAAGGAACAGCGATAATGGAAATGGTCGATTACCTCACCAAAAGTAGTAAACCGCACCCTTTTCAAGGCCTAAAAATAATGTTGGATAAGAATGATCAATTGCAGGAGGTTCTTTTAAATGGAAAACCTATTAATGCAGGTGAAACATACCATGTAGCGACCAGTGATTATTTATATAACGGTGGGGATAACATGGTGTTTTTCTCTGAAAGTCCTATCACAAGATTGGATTATAAGATCCGTAACGCTATGATCGATTATTTTAGGAAAACTGATACAATCAAGGCTTCGGCCGATGATAGATTTATCAAGTTGTAAAATCAGTTAAATTACCAATTGAGCCTTATGAAGAGAAGAAAATTTATTGAGCGATCCAGCTCCGCTTTGGTAGGAGCAGCACTGTTTTCCAATCATGCACTGGCCGGTGGCTTGGCCTCACCTACAAAGGAGACAGGTGAGCTAAAGACTATCAGCATCCTGCATACTAATGATACCCATTCCCATATTGAACCTATTGCCAGCGGAAGAAACCAAGGTAAAGGTGGTGTCGCACGAAGAGCATATACCATCAACGAGATCCGCAAGGAGAATCCAAATACGCTACTATTGGACTGTGGAGATATTTTTCAGGGAACACCCTACTTTAACTTTTATGGTGGCGAGTTAGAAATTAAATTGATGAGTATGATGGGGTATGATGCAGCGACACTGGGTAACCATGATTTTGACAATGGTATCGATGGCTTATACAAACAACTACCTCACGCCAATTTTGACTTTGTCATTTCCAACTATGACTTTGCCAATACCATCATGGACGGTCATTCTGTTCAAAACAAAGTATACGTAATTGATGGAGTACGCGTCGGGCTATTCGGTCTAGGAATTGAATTGACAGGGCTCGTAGATCCAAAACTTTATAAGGAAACAAAATACATCGACCCCATAGAAATTGCTCAAGATCAAGCAAGAATACTGAAGGAAGAAGAACAATGTGATTTAGTGATATGCATGTCTCATCTGGGATATTCTTATCGGAATGAAAAAGTCTCAGATCTCAAATTGGCCGAAGCTACCTCAGGGATAGATTTGATCATTGGCGGTCATACACACACCTTTCTGGACCGTCCAGAGATTGTCACTAATATTAAAGGCAATCAGGTATTGGTCAATCAAGTAGGCTGTTACGGGATTAATTTAGGACGTGTAGACTTTTATTTCAAAGAAGGTAAAACGGAAGCTGGAGGCAACATCGTTTATAATATTTAAATAAGATCTAAAAATCGCTTAAACGATAATGCAATTTCAGGGCGGGTCATTCACCCTTTCTAGCCATCATTTCATTGGCATATATTTTTTTTTCTAATTTCTATAAGACAGTTTAAACACCATTCCTTGGTGAATCTTTTATAAAAAATTTAAGCTTTGTCCATCGCCATACCTACTAAGCCTGAGTTCTCTTTCAAAAATAACGGGAAGTTACACGATACTAGTAAGTTATACTGGACTCGAAGAGTCAAATAATCGACGTAAGCCAATATTTTTAGCGATAATTGTTCATGTCATCGATTTTCTGATACTGGATATCGATAAGATGGATATCTTAGGACTAACTTTTTTTCTGACCATGAAAAGAAAATAACTTTGAATGTAAGATCATAACCCCTACCAATGATCTACAATCACTTAGCCGACAATGAAAAAAATTACATTCTTCCTCTGGTTATCTATGCTAGGCGCTTTAGCATCTTATGGCCAAAATGGTGTGGGTATTAATACCAATAATCCGCGCACTACCCTAGAGGTAAATGGCTCTGTGACCGTCAACGGACAATTATTACTGGACAATCCCAGAAATATCACCGATGGTGAACCATCTACCTTTGTGGTTCAAGACAATACCAATCAAGTCAGAGCTTTAAATTTAAGTACACCTACTAGCCCTGGATTAGGATATTTGCAGACCTATATTCTGACGAATACGGGGTTGGATTTTGTCAGGGACTTTGACACGCAAATTGATGCCTCAAAATATGTTGTGGTAATCGTGTCCTCATTTTACAACCAGCGTCTCCAACTTAACGGCAGCGACTATAGCATACCTTATGCGTCAGCGTTTGTCAGCGGTGGGACCTGGCATCTAACGGCAAATTATCCAATTGCTAGAGATGAAAGCGCCAGCTTAATTGGCGAATGGAATATTAATACGCTCATCTTTACCAATAACCTATCCAAACAATATACCTCCATGACCGTGGATATGACTGGAAATACTACGGGCAGTGCAGTTAACCCAATAGTGGATTGATGAAAAAATTATTCAATTGTTCAATACTATTTATACTTCTCGTAATTGGGGAATCTCAAGCACAAATTGGTATCAATACAGTCAACCCGACAGAGGCTGTTGATGTCAACGGAAGCGTGATCGTAACTGATGACCTAAATATCTCTAGCATTCAGAATGTCAATGCTACTGATGATGGTTTTAAATTGTTAGTACGCAAACTTCCCAATGCTCTGGCTCCCACACCTGTTGCTCAAGGTCAATTGGTACAACTTGATCCAGACCGGCTTGCCATCGCTCCAATTAATGTAGCTAATTATCATTTTACCAATATCAGTTCTGATAACATCACTGATGTCAATACACGAATTCCAAGTTCGCTCTATTTAGTGGGTATCGCCAATTTCAGTTATACCGGAGATGCGATCAACAAGGCCCTTATCGGAAGTGGACCCAACGAAACCATAGGCGATTTTACCGTACGTGCGTTTGAAGATGGAGGCACTTGGCACCTTGAAATTAAAAATAGAGAACTGGATTTGCCACCAGGAGATCGTTTGGAGTATCGCCTAACCTTAGTGATTTATGCTAGGTCATTTTTCAGAGGATTACCGGACATAACCCATGACATGGGCAATAGTTATGACAGTGTTGCCGGTCCGGGCGAGATACCTAATCTTCCCAATTAAGCCATATGACTAAACACTATTTAATCATACTGATTTCCCTGTGGGTGTTCCCAGTTACTGGACAAGGCTTAACGATTAATGATTCGACCACTCCAGCTACGGCAGAAGTAGATGGAAACTTAAGGGTCAATGGGGATTTTTATCTTGAGAACCCTGGCGAAGTCACCAATTTAGACAATGCAAAACTCTTAGTACAAAGTACCAGTAATGACATCATGAAATACGATATAGATGTCAGCAAATACGGTCCAATCAATTATAGCCAGTACATCTTTCAAAATGTGAACTCTGCAGGTCTGATGTCTTACGACACTAAAATCCCGGTAAGTAAATACGTAGTGACCGTGCAAGGCTTTTATTTCACACAAGCCAATTATGATGAAAATATCCTATTGCGCAGCACAGTGGCTAACGATCGCATAGAAGGCTACACCGTAAGGGCCTATGTTGACACCGCCTCGGGCGCTAGCTTTCCCACTTGGCACTTTCAAGCCTTTGGAACAGACTCCACATTTAGAACTCCGGCGGGTGCCGTTACCAATGCCAACATCTTTTTGAATGTTTTTATCTTCAGACGTGGATTTGTAATTAAGGATCAGGGTGACGTCACCGTTGATATGAACAACAACGAGATTAATAATGCCGCCACGCTTCCAGGGTTCTTTGTGATCTACAATTGACACATCACAACATAGCCAAGAACTCTTGTTCACTGATCATGGGTATACCTAATTTCTCCGCCTTGGTAAGCTTGCTCGGCCCCATTTTTTCTCCACGAATCAAATAATCCGTCTTAGAGGAAATGGAGCTTCCTACCTTACCGCCATTATTTTCAATCATTTTTTTAAGATCAGCGCGCGACATTTCAAATACGCCTGAGATTACAAATGTCTTACCGGCCAATTGGTCAGTCTGTCCCTCAAGCTGCTCCGGACTCAGTGAAAACTGCAATCCTGACTCCTGTAACCTACTGATCAGATGACGATTATTTTCATCTGAGATAAAGGCGACCACACTTTCTGCTATACGGGTACCAATTTCAGGAATGGCAGCCAATTCCTCAAGCTTTTGCTGAGTTCCGGGATGAGTTTGCTCAAATAAGCTTGCTTCATTTACTTCTGGCATTTGCATTAAAGCTTGCATGCTCTTGTATTTTCGGGCTAATTTTTTGGCAACGGTTTCACCTACATACCTTATTCCTAAAGCAAACAAAACCCTTTCAAAAGGAACCAGTTTACTAGCTTCGATACCATTAATCATATTCTCAGCACTTTTTTGAGCCATGCGCTCTAAGGGCAACACATCTTCTACCTTAAGATCATAGAGATCAGCATAATTGTTAATCAGTCCAGCCTCTACCAGTTGATCTACCGTTTCACTTCCTATACCGTCAACATCCATGGCTTTCCTAGAAATAAAATGCTGGATACGGCCTTTGACCTGTGGAGGACAAGATTGTTCGTTTGGACAATAATGCAAAGCTTCGCCCTCTTTCCTGACAAGTGCCGTATGACATTCTGGACACTCTTCAATATAGGCAGCTGGCACCGAATCTTCTGGACGCTTAGCAAGATCTACAGCTACGATCTTGGGTATGATTTCCCCTCCTTTTTCTACATATACCTCATCGCCAATTCTGATGTCCAGCTTTTCAATCTGATCAGCATTATGTAGGCTGGCCCTTTTGACTGTTGTACCAGAAATTTCGACAGGTTCCAAATTGGCAACTGGCGTGATCGCACCCGTACGCCCCACTTGAAAGGTAATGGACTTCAATCGGGTGGAGACCTGTTCTGCAGCAAATTTGTAGGCCATGGCCCAGCGAGGTGCCTTGGCGGTAAAGCCCAATTCTTCTTGCTGTTGCAGGCTGTTCACTTTAATGACTACCCCATCCGTTTCATAAGGTAGCTCATGTCGTTTTTTATCCCATTGCTCAATGAATTCCAGCACTTCCTCCATCGAGTTAACCAGCCTGGAAGCGGTCGGAACTTTAAACCCCCATTTTCTGGCCAACTCCAGTCCCGCATATTGGTTTTGTATAGGTAGGTTGGTTCCAGCCAACTGATACAACAGGCACTCCAAAGGTCTTTTGGCCACTTCTGTACTATCCTGTAATTTAAGACTACCACTGGCCGTGTTTCGCGGATTCCTATACAGTTCTAAACCTTGCGCTGCCCGATCTTCATTCATTTTTTTAAAACCATCCCAGGGTAACACGATCTCTCCCCTGATCTCAAACTTTTGTGGCCAGTCACGTCCCTTCAACTTCAAAGGAACAGATTTGATCGTACGCACGTTATTGGTGACATCGTCTCCTTGGGTACCGTCTCCTCGAGTAACCGCTTTCGCGAAAGCGCCATCCTCATACCTCAGACTGATACTCGCTCCATCGTATTTGAGTTCGCAGGTATATTGAATATCCTCATCGACAATACGTTTAAGTCGTTGTTCCCACTCGAGCAAATCCTGTTTGCTATAACTGTTATCTAACGAATACATCCTGAATTCATGGACCACCGTCTCAAAATTCTTGGTTACCTCTCCCCCTACCCGTACAGTCGGACTGTTGGGATCATAGAACTCTGGATTTGCCGCTTCCAGTGCCTGTAATTGTTCGAGTTTTTTATCAAATTCAAAATCAGAAATTGTAGACTGATCCTGGGTGTAATAGGCGTAGTTGTGTGCACGCAGTTCCTCTCTCAGGGCTTTTATCTGTTGTTCTATATCCATTTGTGTCGAGCGACTTTAGCTTGATGTGTTGATTTATTTTGTACAATACTAAGCAGCAATTTACAGGATTGCTAGCACTTGACCAGTCAATCCAGAACAGATATATCAACAGTCTGGGCTGATCATTCACAAAGATTGTACATCCCAAATTTCGTGATATTTAATTCATCAATTTATTGCGGATCAAATAACTACACTTTCAATGACATTTTTATATCTCATTTATCATTTACCCTCTCAAAATCCCGTCTAAAAGTATCTTCAATTGTCCTACCTTTAAAGCATAAATGCTGATTTTAACCCCAACCCTCTTATCAAAGGAGTGAGAAATATCAACCGGATCAACATCTTTCTTCTTGCCCTGGCAGCAATGAGTATAAGTTGCACCCAGCGCAAGGAGTTACCACGACAAATCAGTCTCAATGATCAGTGGAGTCTTTTCCAGGTGAAAGACGGGCATATGGTACGGGACAGTATTTCACTTCCCACCAGTGTACAGAGTGATCTGTGGGAAAGCGATCATATCCCAGATCCATTTGTCGGCAATAATGAAGAAAAAATCGGTTGGGTCTCGCAGGAGAATTGGAGGTATGAAAAAGAATTCGCTGTTTCAAAAGAAGAGCTTCATCGCGACCATATCTATTTACAGCTAGACGGGCTCAATACTTATGCCCGAGTGATGTTAAATGATTCGCTCATTCACCAAAATGACAATGCATTTACCAGCGAGCGCATTTTTGTTAAAAACTTATTGAAAGAGAACAACAAATTAACGGTAGAACTCCTGCCCACAACCCCTTTTGAAAAGGCAGAAGATCTTTCACACCCCTATACTTTGCCTTTGGTCAACTCAGACAATAACCACCGCGTATTTACCCGGAAGGGACAATTTGAATACGGATGGGACTGGGGCCCTGTATTGAATACGATGGGCATTTCCCAACCCATCTATCTTCAAATCTACGATGGTTTAAAAATAGAAGAAGTTGATCTCCGACAGGAACTTCTCACGGACTCATTGGCCTCATTGACCAGCCATGTCAAGCTTGCAGACCTGAGCGCCTTTGAAGAACTGGAGTTACAGCTTTACGTGAACGATAGCCTTTTGGCAAGTTCAACATACTTGGGTCCAAACCAGGCGGCGCAACAATTTTCCCTGCCATTTACGATCAAAAAACCAAAAAGGTGGTGGCCGCACAACCTGGGCGACCCCTATTTATATGATATTAAAATCAAGATGATTCAAGATGGTGTGCTAAGCGATGAATACCGAGTTAAAAAAGGCTTGCGCACTGTCGAACTCGTCAACGAGAAAGATAGTATAGGAGAATCTTTCTATTTTAAAATCAATGATGTTCCAGTTTATGCCAAAGGTGCCAATTACATTCCGCAAAACAGCATGCTGGACCGTGTCAAAGACCAAGATTATTTACGTTTGATTCAGGACGCCAAAAAAGCAAATATGAACATGCTGCGTGCTTGGGGCGGTGGGGTTTATCAAAAAGACTTGTTCTACGAAATTTGTGATCGGGAAGGTATCATGGTTTGGCAGGATTTCATGTTTGCCTGTGCTATGTATCCTGGGGATAAACGCTTTCGCGAAAGCGTAAAACAAGAAGCCACGCAACAAGTCAAAAGATTGCGCAAACACCCCAGTCTGGTGCTCTTCAATGGCAATAACGAAATCAATGAAGCCTGGCACAATTGGGGCTGGCAGGCAGGTCGCAGCGATGAAGAAAAGGAATATATTTGGAACGAATACCAATCCATTTTTGTCGGTGTATTACCTGCGGTGGTATCGGCCCACTCAGATCTTCCCTATTGGGAGAGTTCGCCTAAATTCGGTCGTGGGGACAAGCGCTATGAAACCCATGCCAACGCACACGATTGGTGGGTCTGGCACAGCGGTTATCCTTTTGAGCATTATGAAAATCACGTACCTAGATTCAGTAGCGAATTTGGTTTCCAATCCCACCCTTCCTTTCAGACCATACGTTATATTAATGCCTCAGATTCCTTGGACATTCATTCTGCAGATTATGCCAGCCACCAGAAACATCCCAGGGGAAATGCGTTGATTGCAGATTATATGCAACGGGATTTTCCAGTCCCAGATCAGGATGCTGGTTTTGTCTATATGAGTCAGCTGTTACAAGCTTACGGGATTTCAAAAGCCATACATGCCCAGCGACGGGCTAGACCTCGATCTATGGGAACCCTCTACTGGCAACTCAATGATTGCTGGCCAGTGGTAAGTTGGTCCAGTATTGACTTTTTGGGGCATTGGAAAGCATTGCATTACACCGCCAAAAGAGACTTCAATAACCTCCTGATCAGTACAGAATTACAGGAGGATAGCCTAAATATATGGTTGGTCAATGACGATTTGCTATCGTTCAATTCACCTATGCGCGTCGATATTTTTGATTTTAATGGCAAGTCTATTAGTTCCTTCAGGGAAAATGTCAAGGCTCCAGCCAACAATAGTGCGATGGTCATGCAGATACCACTGGATCTAAAGAGTGCATCCGAAAAGGAAGTTTATATTCAAGTCAGTTTTAAAGACCGACAATATTGGGATTATTTGGTGCGCCCCAAAGAATTAAAGTTGCCACAGCCAGATTATAGCATCGCATACAATTGGGAAGGAGATCGACATAAAATCACCCTTTTTGCTCACTCTTTTCTCAAGGATGTTTTCCTGTATAGCGAAGAATCAGGTCATTTTTCAGATAACTTCTTTGACCTGCCTAAAGGCACCTCAAAAACCTTATACTTTGATGGTCCTGAATTTATCAAAGGTTTTGAGGTCATGACCTTAAATGAATTCATACTTCCAGAGGAAAATCCTGCAAGGCTTTCAAATTAACAGCTCCCTAAGACTCTGGTCTTCCATTGCAGGATATCTTTAAAACTACTATCTTCAATAAAAAAACATGATCAGATATTTGCTAGTGTGCGCGTCATTATTGTTTGGGTGCTTAAGCATGGCACAACCTTATGAGGTATTGGTATTTCATAAGACTAATCAGTACCGCCACTCTTCCATCAATGCTGGTATAACCATGATAACTGATTTAGGCAAACAAAACAATCAGTGGAACACCACAGCATCTATGGACGCGTCAGTTTTCAGCGCAGCCGATTTTGTGGATGCCCAAGGGAATTATAAGTATGATGTGATTATATTTTGCAGCACCACTGGGAACAACCTGTTGAACGATGCGCAACGCAACGCGTTTGAAGAATACATCAGAGCCGGCAATGGTTTTGTAGGTATACACGCAGCCACGGACACCTATAGGGATCGATCCTGGCCTTTTTATAACGAGTTGGTTGGCGGTATCGTTCAAGCCTCACCACACCACACTCCCAATCACACTTCAGCGACTATAGTGGTTCAATCTCCTGAACATCCGATCGTCAATCACCTGGGCAACACCTGGAATAAATCAGAAGAATATTATTATTGGGAAATTAATGGTGGCCAACTCAGTGCAGACAATAAAGTCTTACTTGAAGTGCAGTCCACTGGAGACAATTCCTATGATGATCCCAGGCCCATAACATGGTTAAAGGAATCGATCACGGTCAACGGGAATGTCACGAGTGGATTCAGGTCATTTTATACGGCCTTGGGCCACAATGGCAGTGATTATACCAACAATAAAGCCTTTAAAAGTATGATAGAAAAGGCTATTCTCTGGGCCGCAGGAAATACCAGTCTATCCGTAGAAGATTTTCAAGGCTACCCTATGCGGCAAAATAACAATCCTGTGGACCAATCTGCGGTATTTGATGTAGGGGAGGATGTTGCCCCATCGCAATTCAGATTCTTTGATCTTTCAGGCCGAAAGGTACCCGTTGTCCTGAAGAAAATAAAAAACGGCTATGAAGCCGATCTGCGCGAACTCTCCAGCGGCACTTACCTGTACGAAATTTATCTCAACGGAAAATTCTATCGAGGAAACTTGATCAAGCGCTAAATAGGGGTTAAGCTTTCCAACATTTTATCATCCGCCAATTTTGGTTAATGTCACGGTATAACTTGCTCTCAAAACCCAAACTTTCAGCTAATTGTTTCATTTGTTCGGGAAGGTATTGATTGATTTCAAAAAAGACTTTGCCGTCTTTACGAAGTGCGGACTGTGCCAACTTCAATATTTTTCTATAAAAAACCAGAGCATCATTGTCATCCACAAAAAGTGCGCTGTGGGGTTCATATTTTAATACATTGTCGTGGATTTCCTCTTTTTCCAGTTCGCGCACATACGGCGGATTGCTGATGATGATATCATAGGAACCAGGCAAGGCTTTACAGGATAAAATATCCTCTTGGAAAAAATCAACCTGTGCAGCGAGTTTGGAGGCGTTGGATCGGGCCACCTGCAAAGCTTCTGAAGAGATATCTAGTAAACTCATAGCACAGTCTTTTCGCTCTACTTTAATGCTCAAACCAATACATCCGCTGCCAGTACCTAAGTCAATCATTGCAGGGCAAGAAAGTGATTTAATTTCTCGGAGAACGAGGTCGACCAGCTCCTCAGTTTCCTGTCTGGGAATCAAGGTGTGCTGATTAACTTCAAACGTATGACCGTAGAAATGGGCAATCCCAGTGATGTATTGAACTGGGGTAGATTGCAAGAGTTGGTGTAGCGAGCGCAATATAATTTCCTCTTCCAGATGGTTGATTTTTTCCCGATCGCGTATCAAGAAATCCGTACGTGACCAGTGCAGTAGATCCTCACAAATGATTTGCAAAATACTCAAGCATTCTTCTTTGGGATATAGATGTCCCAAGTCATTGATGTATTTAGTCTTGAATTCCTGCAGTGTCATCATAAAAGTTAAATTTGAATAGAGCGACGCATCTCATCTGAGGTCGTATTGGCCGTACTTACAATTGGCGTAACATCTGTACCGGGCAAGAAAAATGTCCGGTATCTCCCAATGGAGCCTCCAAAAGTTCAAACCCTACATGTTTATATAAACCTTGGGCCTGATGCATATTATCCATGGTTTCCAGATACATTTGTTTGAATTGGAAATCCCGGGCAGCCTGAATACATGTTTCTATCATTTTCTTACCCCAGCCTTTTCCTCTAACCGCTGGTATAAAATACATTTTTTGCAATTCGCATACATGGGATTCGTACTGATCCAATTGAGCTACTCCCGCCCCTCCCAATACCTGATGTCCATCTTCCAGCACAAAGTAAACAGATCTGGGCATCTGGTAGCGCTCATACATACGATGGGTGGCCACATCGCTGTAGGCAGTACCTATTTTGGGAGCACCATGTTCAAGAATGGAGCTTTGGATAATCTCTTTGATCGATGTATTGTCCTTGGGGAGTATAGGGCGTATTCTCATATTGCAAAAGTACAGTACGCTAATGGAATTGCGATTCGTTTAAGGTCTCTTCTATGTTAGGTTGACCACACGAAGACGGCATTTGCGATCTACCCATTGTTGTGTTTTCGTTTTTCTTTAACTATTCGTTTTCATTCTCAGTGTAATTTCTCCAATATTGTAGGCGTAAATAGGAGCTGGTAAAAAAGTAAATCGCAAGCCTTGGATTTCTTTCATTTCCAATTGATCAATTGAAATGACAACTGCAGCTGGACATTGCACTAAAAGTTTCTGGAATCTCTTTGGTAGCTCACCACGGATTTTCGTATCGAAGACCTTCGATAATCTTTTCTGTAGGAATAGGATTTAAATCTATCCATTGTTACATAGTTGAACAAATAGGTGATGTTTTGATGGTAGAATGAGTTAAGCTGACCATCCTACATGGTATCTAATGAAAAACGACAACAAAATAAAGTTACATTTGTGTAGATGAAAAGCCATAAAACTTTCATGAATCGTTGTATTCAGCTGGCCAAAAACGGTTTGGGCACCACTTACCCCAACCCTTTGGTAGGCAGCTTAATCCTTTCAGAAGAGGGACAGATTTTGGGTGAAGGTTGGCACTACAAATCTGGTAGGCCACATGCCGAGGTCATGGCCGTACGGGATGCAGAAAAAAAAGGTTATGATGAGTCCGCTTTCGCGAAAGCGACCTTATACGTCAACCTTGAACCTTGTTCCCACACAGGAAAGACACCTCCTTGTGCAACAATGATTATTGCCAAAGGATTTAAAAAAGTGGTTATAGGCACCCTAGACCCACATGAAAAAGTTGCGGGCAAAGGTGTTCAACTGCTTAAAGATGCAGGTATTGAAGTAATAACAAACATCTGTGCTGAATCCTGCCACCGGCTCAACCGACGATTCTTTACCTACCATACCAAAAAAAGACCTTATATCATTCTGAAGTGGGCAGAGACCGCTGATGGTTTTATTGCTCCGTTGATCAAGGAGGACGTTGCTCCCGTATGGATTACCTCCAAAATTTCCAGGCAACACGCCCACAGAACCAGAGCGAGAGAACAGGCCATTCTCATTGGTGCCAAAACCTTGCTAGACGACAATCCCTCACTCACCTGTCGACAGTGGCATGGACATCATCCCACACGGATAGTATGGGATCATAGAGGGAAACTACCTAAAGCTATGAAAATATTTGATGACCAGGCAGAAACATTAATTCTTCAAAAATCAGAGAATGAGCTTGATGGAGTATTGGATCAAATCTATGCCGAAGGAATCCAATCAGTCATTATTGAAGGTGGGGCAAAAACCCTACAAAAATTCATCGATTCAGGACATTGGGATGAAGCGCATCAATACATGGGAGCAGAAGTACTTTTTCATCAAGGAACTCCAGCCCCTCTGCTGCATGGACAGCTAGTGCTTCACGAGCGGAGACTGTTGGGAAAAGACATTCTTAAAACCTACTACCGCTCATGATTTGGCTACTACTAAGCATTACCACCAGCAGCCTGTTGTATGTCATATTTAAATATTTCCAGGTTTTTAAAGTCAACCGACTGCATGCCATCGTGGTCAACTATTTAGTGGCTTGTGTCACAGGATTTTTGGCTTACGGCGAGCTTCCTACGATCAATGAGGTATGGACGGCCGATTGGTTAATCTATGCCATGGGTCTAGGGGCTTTATTCATTTTTATTTTTAATGTGATGGCATTAACCAGTCAGAAAAATGGATTATCAGTAGCGGCAGTTGCTGGAAAAATGTCTTTGGTAATTCCTGTAATTGCTGGATTTTGGTTGTACGGTGAGTCTATGGGATGGATAAAATTGATCGGGATTTTCATCGCTCTGGCCTCGGTTTACCTTACTTCGATCAAGTCCAAGAACGGAATTACTTGGAACCGTGAATTGTTACTACTTCCACTGTTGTTATTTGTGGGAAGTGGGGTAATCGATACGACCATCAAATATGCCGAACAGGTTCACGTACCTGAAGGTCTCGAACCTCTTTTTAGTGCGATATGCTTTATGAGCGCATTTGCGATTGGTATCCTGGTGATGATCTACGAGAGTATCCAAGGCCGACCTTTACAATGGAAGTCAATAGTTGCAGGGGCTGTGTTGGGAATCCCGAATTACTTTTCCATTTATTTTCTAATCCGTGCCTTAAAAACAGGAATGGAAAGCAGCGTGGTTTACCCCATCAATCATGTGGGCACCGTACTTCTTACCTCGTTTTTGGGTATTATAATATTTAAAGAGAAACTTATCCTTAAAAATTATATAGGGATTGCAATTGCCGTAGTGGCTATAATCATGATCGCTTTCGCGAAAGCGTAAATGCAGGCATATTTACCTGCTAAACATTAGCGTTCAAGAGTAATAAATTGAGTACCTGTAACATTATTTGTAGCTCCACCAGCATCAAATGACTCCGAAATCTCTGCTTCTAACTCTATCAAGTTAGCGGTGTTGACCACAATTGTATATTCTTGATTTTGACTTTGAGCAGCCAATGTAAGAATTGTCCCACTCAAAGTATAAGTTCCGGTCGTATTAAAAGGAACGGTTTGGGTCTGCGAGGGACCTCCAATCAAAGTAGTTTGAATTTCCATGCTTCCTGCTTGGACAAAAGTGCCGTCCATATTAAAAGTCAAGGTAGGGTCACCACCCACTAACGCGCTGGTTGACATAACGGTGGTGGTTTGCCCCATAAAAGTACTGGTGTTTTCTAACTCTGTATCATTCTGCGTAACATTCCATGTTCCAAGTAAATCTACCTGATTGGCACCTACACCGCCTCCGGTTCCTGATACAGGTCCATTGGTATTTAAACTGGGATCCAATGGCTCCGTTTCACAACCTACCAATAGAATGGAGAATATGACGAAGAGGAGATAATTTTTCATGGTACTTAATTTATGTTTAATTTGCTAAAAATATCTTAATAACTTGACCAGACTGCATGAGTCTGTTTTTTTAACAATTTTTTAAGTGATTGACTCCTATCTCTCCATTGTCGAACCCACCATCGAGATACTTTTCAAAGATCGCGGCAGTAAATTTTATGCCACAGCTTTCCCCATAGATACTGAGATGGAAGTAGACATATTGATTGCTGAACTGAGGAAAAAGCACCCCAAAGCTGGACACCACTGTTACGCCTGGAAGCTAGGCCCTAGCGACCAAAATTACAGAGCTAATGATGATGGAGAACCAAACCACAGCGCTGGTGATCCGATACTGGGTCAGATTCAAGCCCGCGAACTAAGTGATATATTGGTGGTAGTATCACGAATTTTTGGAGGAACAAAACTAGGGGTCGGCGGACTTATACAAGCGTATCGAGAAGCGGCGAGTTTAGCACTTGAACAGGCAAAAATCGTCAAACGCACCATTACAGCCTCGGTAAACATTTACTTTGAGTATCCGCAGATGAGCCAGGTCATGCGATTTATCGATGAGCACAAGTATACAATGGAATTCCAAGAACTCACAGACACCTGTCTGATACGTATCGCCGTGCCACAGTCACAACAACAAAGGGTGATCGATCAAATCAATCAGATGTATCCCATCAAGGCGTCAACTTTAGAAGAAAGCACAAGCCATTGACCTTTCAAGTCATGCAACCTCTCGTACAATGCGCGTAAAAAAATGAGAATGTATTAAGTACTAGCGCTATAGCTGTTTATTCGCAATATTTAAGACTTCAAATTAATTCGGCTTTCCATCTCCATCACCTAAGTGATCAAAATTTATAGATGGGCGTGCCAGCTTCTTGAGCTGTCATATCATACATAATTGAGAGGCGACTATTTAAAAGAGTTGTTTGATTTCTATCATGTCCTTTGCCTCCTTCAAATGTCTATTTAATCTCCATTGCACCAGCTTTTTAAAGCAATGACAAGAAAGACAACTTGGATGGTTTTTTCATAAGTCAAGCATCTAACTTGATCTGGTATCTGTTAGGACTACATATTCCACTCTTAGTCGAATTCCTTCTGGACAAGCGAAAATGTCCTGAGATCATTGTCTTGCCTAGCACAAAGCCGAACATATTGGAAAGCATGTTTGTTGTTGCTCATGGCAGCTCGTTATTCATATCGGAGTTGGGAAAATATGTTCATCAAGCAAATTCGGGATAAAACATTGAGCAGAAAAAAGAACAATCTTCTAAAAAGAAGGTATCGATAAATGGCAAAAATTATTTCAGTCTGCAAACAATTCTTCACATCGGTTTAAGAAATCGACCAATGGTTTTCTGGGGCGAAAATTTTTGGCATCTGTAAAAACAAGAGTCAGCTCACAAAGAGCGCATATTTCACCTTTTTTGTTGGTGATTTCATAGTCAAAAACCACCCTAGTAGTAGGAATACTCTTTAGGGAGATTGCTACATGAATTTCATCATCAAATTTGATCGGTTTTTTGTACGTAATATCGATTTTATGAACGGGTAACAACACCCCATTTTCTTCCATTTTCTGGTAGGAAAAACCTAAAGTGTTTAACCATTCAAGTCTAGCTTGCTCCATGTATATCAGATAGTTAGAATGATGTATAATCCCCATCTGATCAGTTTCACAGTAACGAGGTAGGATTTTTACTACAATATTTTTCATCAATTTTTTCATATATTTCTTGTGTATCAAGAAAGTTAATTCAATGCGATTTTTTTTTAAGAAATCAAACCTTAAATAAATTTTTTTTAAGGTTTTTTATACACATATTTGTCATCGATTTTAACAGAGGATTTTCGATCTGATTTTTAGTTCTAAATCGCACAACCTAACATCAAAAAACAGCAAACTTATGACACTGACGGCAGAATCGGTATGGGACAATTGTCTCTCTTTTATTAAAGACAATATTGCCCCTCAAGCTTATAAAACATGGTTTGCTCCTATAAAACCAGTAAAGCTAACTGATACTGCACTAAGTATTCAAGTCCCTAGTCGCTTTTTTTACGAGTGGTTAGAAGAACATTACATCAAGTTACTTAAAACTGCTTTAACGCGTGAGTTGGGTGAGGGAGCAAAATTGATCTATGCGATCAAGATGGAAAACCCTGCGCGTGGTATGGAAGCTTTTACAGAAAAGATCCCTAGCAGCAACAGATCCATTAATAACTCACAATCGGTAGATGCTCCAGTGCGAAGCAAAAGCCCAGAGCTGAAGAACCCGTTTGTGATTCCTGGAATCAGAAATGTCAAGATTGAATCCCAACTCAACCCTTCCTATAATTTTGAAACTTTCTTGGAAGGTGATTCTAATAGGTTGGCGCGCAGTGCCGGAATGGCTGTTTCCAATAAACCTGGTGGTACCAGTTTTAATCCACTGCTCATTTTCGGTGGTGTAGGTCTGGGTAAAACCCACCTTGCCCATGCCATCGGTGTAGGTATTAAAGAAAATTATCCAGACAAAACCGTGCTGTACATCAGCGCTGAAAAGTTTACACAACAATACATCGAGTCGGTTCGCAAAAACAATAGAAATGACTTTATACATTTCTATCAGATCGTCGATGTATTAATAGTGGATGACATCCAATTCTTTGCCGGTAAGGCAAGTACCCAAGATGTTTTCTTCCATATCTTTAATCACTTGCATCAAAACGGTAAACAAGTTATTCTAACCAGTGACAAGAAACCGGTGGATATGCAGGATATCGAGCAGCGTTTGTTATCTCGTTTTAAATGGGGATTGAGTGCAGAACTCAATCACCCGGATTACGAGACCAGGGTATCCATCATCAAGAATAAACTATATAGAGACGGTGTTGAAATGGAAGAAGATGTGGTCAATTATCTGGCCGAGAACATCAAGACCAATATTCGCGAATTGGAAGGAGCAATTATCTCCTTGATCGCACACTCCTCTTTTAATAGAAAGGACATTACTATAGATCTGGCACGTAAGATTGTCGAGAACTACGTAAAGAATACAAAACGTGAGATTTCTATCGATCAAATCCAACAGGTAGTCAGTGACTATTTCTCTATGGATGTGGAAACCCTTCAATCCAAAACCAGAAAAAGACATATCGTACAGGCAAGACAACTGGCCATGTATTTTTCCAAAAAATTGACCAAAGCCTCTTTGGCCAGTATAGGGACACAAATTGGTAAAAGGGATCATGCGACTGTATTACACGCTTGTAAAACCGTAGACAACCTGGCTTCTACTGACAAGCAATTCAACAAATACGTAGAGGACCTACATAAAAAATTATCCAATTAAGTGAAGCAAAAGACTTCCATATTGATGATCTGTCTGGGAAACATTTGTCGCTCGCCACTGGCGGAAGGCTTGATGCGTTCCAAACTTAATTTTACCAAATTTACAGTAGACAGTGCCGGAACAAGTGGAGGGCATAAAGGTGAAGCTCCTGACAAACGTTCTATAGCAGTGGCCCGTAAATACGGCTTGGATATTAGTCAGCAACGCAGCAGGAAACTGCTTCAGGAAGATTTTGACAAGTTTGACTACCTCTATGTCATGGATGGCTCCAATTACAATGACGTAACTTCAATGGCTCGAAATGAAGAAGAGCGTAATAAAGTCATCAAAATATTGGACGAAGCTTTTCCTGGTGAAAATCTCGATGTACCCGATCCCTACTACGGCGGTTCGCAAGGTTTTGAAAATGTCTATCGCATGTTGGATCGCGCTACAGATGTAATCGCCAAAAAGTTGGACAGCTAGTGCAACTGCCCCTCTAGGACCATTTAGCTTTTACTTTTCCTGAACTTACATTGCTTTTCTGCCCACAGTGTTGGTTGTTTGCCACTCCACCATGAGATCGATCATTACGAAGCTTCGACTTGATCTAAAGTAGATCGCTTATCGATTTTACCCGTGTGGGTTTCTACAAACTTAGGCACAAAATACACTTGTTTCGGACGTTCAAATTTAGACAATCCCTTCATCGCAGATTGTACTTCCTGTTCTTCACCCTCTACCACCAATACAACCCGTTGTCCCAATTCGTTATCTGCCATTCCAGCAATAAAAAAACGCGCCGAAAGATCTTGGGCAAGCTTTTGCTCCACTTGAAGCGGGTGGATTTTTACGGTACCCGAATTGATCACATCATCCTTTCTCCCCATCACTTGAAACCCTCCATCTTTGTTAAATTCGACCAGGTCATTGGTCACCAAAGTGCTAGATGTCAAATGAGGTGCATCGATCAACAAACAGCCTTCTTCGTTCTTAGACAGCTTTACCTGAGGCAGCGGCTTAAAAAAAGTTTCCTGTAAGGGATAGATTTCGCGTACAGCGATATGCGAACACGTTTCTGTCATCCCGTAGGTGTGGTAGGCTTTGGTATGCTTTCCTTGTAATTGTTTAATGAGCGTTGGAGACACAGGCCCTCCTCCGATAATCACTTTTCTGGTTTTATGTATGTGATCCAAGGATCTAGATAGCTGTAAAGGAGACATAGCGGTAAAGTCATAACGCTTTTCGGCCTTATGAAGCGGTGTGGTACTTGGTTCAACCAAGTCCAAATCCCAACCCAATGTCATAGCTCTGACCATCATCATCTTACCAGCAATATAACTCAACGGCAAACAGCACAACACCTCCTTTTCTTCACCCATATCAAAAAAAGCACCTGTCATCAAAGCGCTATTAATCATATGTTGTTTGTCCAGTTTATACTCCTTAGGAACCCCAGTCGAACCACTGGTGTGCACAGTTACCACTTCAAAATCATCCAGCCAACTCAGCAAAAAATCACCGATCTGGCGTTCCCAATACTCTCCTTCCTTGACATAACTGTACGCCACGGTCATGACGCCATCGTGATCCAGACGATGCCCGTTTAGTTTAAATGTGGGATGTATTTTGGGAATCATAAAAAATCTTGATTTGCAGTGTTGTTTTGCTCAAGGGCAAGAAACTCTTCTTTGCTCATGACCCGTCCAAAGAGTTTCTCCTTCCAGTTACGCCATTTGTAAATTTTACCTAGAATAAGTAGTATAATTGGATACCCAATAAAAATAGGTAACACATCCACGATTGAAAAACTGGGTTCTGAAGTGTCCAAATAAACTGAATCTGTTTGTATGGCTGTCCAAGTAGAGGTCACTAACAAAGCTGCCACAATATTATTAGCTGCATGAAAGCCCAGAGCCAGTTCCAATCCTTCATCCAACAATGTCATCGCTCCCAGCAACAAACCGGTGCCTATATAAAAAACCATGATCCCAAAACCTAGCTTTTCCACTTCTGGATTAGCGGAATGCATTATTCCAAACAAAATAGAGGTGAGTAGAAAAGGCACCCACCTGGTTTTAGTGGCAATTCCTAATCCCTGCATTAACTGCCCGCGGAACAAGTACTCTTCAAAACTGGTTTGAAAGGGAAACATCAACAAAGAGATCAGTAATAACGGTATAAACTTGGACGCATTAAAGTTGTATTCAAAATCCTCAGGAGCTAACTGCACGGAAACAAAAATCATCAATGCAGAGATGCCGCCCCAAAAGAAAAACATAAAGAATATACGTTTCCAATCCACTTTAGGTCGCGAGGTGGTGAGCCAGCGTAAATGCTGACGGTGGACTACACCCGCCCAAAAGAACACGATCAATAAACCTACTACAAAAACTGACAAATTAAGGACTAAAAAAGGTGTCTTTCCCATCGCCTCTATCATATTTTGCATCGTTTCTTCCAGTGAGACATCATTCTGTTCAACAAATAACAGAGTGGCTACATAATTGAAAGCCATGAATAACATAAAAATGCCAGGTATCACAAAGTAATTCCATGTTCCTAATTTCCCCTTGTAGCCTTGTTCTATATACATATTTAAAAATTTAATGCGTTAGTATCCCATTCCTTGGAAATGTTACACCTCAATTGAGCATCGCTGATTTCCAGCGGACTGCCTATGTTATTGGTGAATAAACCCCCTGTACCTAATCCCTGAGGCATGCTGACCCCAAGGGTGTACGTGAATTGCGCAATAGCGTTAAGCCCGATATTGGATTCTAGTGCACTGGTCATCCACCAACCTATACTGCTGGATTCTGCAAGATTGATCCATTCTCTACAGCTTTGAAAGCCACCCACAAGCGCTGGCTTTAAAATGATGTATTGCGGCTTGATCTCCTGCAAACACTGTTGTTTATGTTCTTTAGAAAATAAACCGATCAATTCTTCATCCAAAGCAATAGGCACTGGTGTGTCTTTACAAAGTTCTGCCATTGCTTTCCATTGCCCGGCTTTGATAGGTTGTTCGATACTATGCACCTGATATTGAGAAAGGGTATCCAATTTTCTTTTTGCCTCTTCCGGAGTAAAAGCTCCATTGGCATCTACCCTGATGCTTACTTCGCTTTCGCGAAAGCGGGACCGAACAGATGCCAGTAGTTTAATTTCTTCTGAAAAATCCAGGGCACCGATCTTAAACTTGATACAATCAAATCCTCTCGCTAGCTTTTCTTCCAATTGGTGCAACATATTGTCCGTATCGCCCATCCATATCAATCCGTTGATATCGATATCATCCTGGCCTTGTGTAAATAAAGAAGGGAAAAGTTCAAATGGATCAGCAGATTGTAAGGATTTTAATGCCATTTCATAACCAAACAAAATCGATGGCCATTCCTGCAACGCTTGCATCAATTCTGCTGGAGGCTTTGAAATATGATCACACAACCATGTAAGTTGTTTTTCAAAGTTGGGACGGTCATCAATGGATAGCCCTCTTAACATATTGATTTCGCCTATGCCTTTCTCTTTACCATTATCCAAAACGAGAAACCAAGTATCCTTTGTGCGCAATACTCCCCTAGAAGTACCTGCAGGTCGTTTAAACGATAAATGATAGGGAACAATATGTGCTTTCATAAGGTGAATGTATAAAAGCTCGCCTACAATTGCGATCTATTCACAACAATTTATAAGATGAAAAACTAAGTGATGACCTCTGAAATACAAACTTAAACGCAAGAATTTCCTGATGGCTAGCAAGTTATTTTCGCTTAACGGTCCATTCAAACCTGAAATGACTGACCTGGATGCCCTGCTCGTTCATGCCTTGGGATTCCATCCAAACGGTTTGTCCTTCTCCAGTGGCGACGGTCTGCGCAATGGCTTGTTGAATAGCCTCTCCATCATGACATGTAAAAGTGATTCGTCCTGTTGCTTTTTTAGTAAAAGTCGCCTCATTATTGGCCACCAACATGGAAACTTTAGCATTGCTTTCCTGTATATATGACATTACGAGTGCGCCAGTAGAGAGTTCGGCAGCCATCGCTTGTACGGCAAAATATAGACTGTTGAATGGGTTTTGATTGATCCAGCGGTGCTTGACGCTAACCACGCAGCTTTTGGCATCGATATTCTTGCACCTCACCCCATTCCACCAACAGCTAGGCAGCTTAAAAAAGGTAAAAAGATTAATTTTTTTGGGCGTGATCATTTTTTAACATTTAGGCAAAAATACATAAAAGCCCTTGATGTATAACGCTTTCGCGAAAGCGAATTGCAACATTAACACCTGAATTAAAAAAATATATGGTACTTTGTATTGCATAATACCTTTTTTTAGATATATATTTGCATAAGAAAATATTATGTCATGGAAAAAACTCAAAATAACAACCACAAAAACATCGCAACGGGCATCCATTTGCTGACTTTCGGTAAGTGGTTATTTCCGTTGGGGAATTTTGTATTGCCCATTCTCTTGTGGATGGTTAATTCCAATAAATCTCCATTCATCGACCGGCACGGAAAGCAGGCGGTCAATTTTCAATTAAGTATCACTTTATACACCGTTGTATTGGCCTTTGTTGGTGGAGGCATCATCATTGGATCAATAATATCTGGCGGTCCCGGACTTTGGGAAGCCATGAACCACGGTAGCGACTGGCCGTTTAGCGAAAGTATGGGCACCTTCAGTACTATTGTAGCCAGTGGTATCATTTGTGGAACCGCAATTCTGGGCTTATCCATCTTGGATCTAGTTTGTACCATTAAAGCGGCAATCCGGGCCCATGACGGAAACGATTATGACTATCCAATAACGATCAACTTCATCCCACATTTTGATGAGGCTGACGTATCAAAACAACAATAATATGAAGATAGAAAACACAAAAGCGCAAATGCGCAAGGGCGTACTCGAGTACTGCATTCTATCCATTCTCAAGGAAGAGGATGCCTATGTGGCGGAAATCCTTGACACCCTCAAGGATGCTAAAATGCTAGTAGTTGAAGGTACCATCTACCCATTATTGACCCGGTTAAAAAATGCTGGCTTACTCAACTACAGATGGGAAGAAAGCACGAGCGGTCCACCGCGTAAATACTATGGACTAACTGAGACCGGAAAGATATTCCTGACTGAACTCAACACCACTTGGGATGATCTGAAGAATGCCGTTAACATTGTGACCAAATCAAAAAACAAGAAATCATGAACAAGACCATCAATATCAATTTAGCTGGGCTGTTCTTCCACATAGATGAAGATGCCTATCAACGACTCCAACGTTATCTGGCTGCCGTGCGCAGATCCTTTGCTGGCACAAGCGGAGCAGAGGAAATCATGGGCGATATCGAATCTAGGATTGCCGAACTTTTCCTCGAAAAAAGGGCCAATGAACAACAAGTCATATCCATCAATCACGTCGAGGAAGTCATCAGTATCATGGGGCAACCTGAGGACTATGAAGTGGACGAAGAAATTTTTGAAGATCAACCCAACTACAAACGTGCGTATAAGCAACCACGCAACAAGCAATTATTCCGCGATACCCAAAACGGATACGTTGGAGGGGTAAGTTCTGGTTTGGGCTACTACTTTGGAATTGAAGCGGTTTGGGTTCGGGTAATCTGGGTTATCTTGGTCTTTCTTAGTGCTGGATGGATCGTACCTATTTATGTATTAATCTGGATACTCGCTCCAGATGCAGTGACGACCAACCAGCGACTGACCATGATGGGAAAGGAAGTCAATATTTCCAATATTGGAGAGGAAAACGTTAAGTCGGGTTTTGAATCAGTGGCCGACGGGGAGACCGACGCCGGCCACCGAATCGTAGGTCAAAAAGGAAAAAGAGGTTCCATTAAGTTTTTTAACTTTTTAGGACGCATCATTAAAGGCTTTTTCAAAGCTATCGCAAAACTTATAGGACTCTTCCTTTTCCTGGGAGCGACCATAGGCCTCATTGCACTAATCATTTCTACCATTACGGCCAGTGTGGTGAGTATAGAAGGCCATAATTTGTTCACCATTTTTGACCTGGTCGTACCAGTTGAGCAAAATACTTGGTGGTTTGTACTTGCCTTGATCCTTGCTGCGGGAATTCCGTTGTTGATCCTGGCTATCTTAGGACTTAAACTGTTAGTAAGTAACTTGAGGTCTATTGGTACCACCGCCAAGGTTGTATTGGTGGTGCTTTGGGTAGCGTCCGTCATTGTGGTCACAATCCTTGTTGCCCAAATAGCTGCTAGCCAAGCAGTAGAAGGTACACACACCACCATTGAGAAATTTGACATCAATCAGGAGAAAGTTTTTCAACTCAACATGAATGATGATACCTATACTGATGACATGGATAACGTTCAATTCCGTTTCGACAATATGATCATCGCCGATTTTGAGAATGGAACGGAGCGTCGATTGTTTGACATCAAAACCGCTGTCGCGGCAACACCAGACAGCACGGCTTTTGCCAGGATCTCTTACATTGCCAGGGGCGCTTCGCTGAAAGAAGCCAAGGAAAATGCCAAGGCCATCCAGCACGAAGTAGTCATCAATGATTCAACCATGACGATTAGGGATTATTACACGCTAATTGAAGGTGCCAGACTTAACAAACAAGATGTTGAAATCACTGTTTACTTGCCTGAGGGAGTCAAGCTCAGGATGAACGATGCATTTGCCAGTCGGTACAGGTCCTATATCAGTAATGATGCTTTCTCGTTAGGAAGTAACAGTGCCTACACCTATCAAGTCGTAGATGGAAAAGCTGTGTGTCTGGATTGTCCGATCAAAAAGGAAACACAGCCCGAAGAAGAGATTAAAGCTGGATCCTCTGTCATCGATATGGATGAAGAACCTCAGGACTCTACGGTCACAACAGATGGTAAATGGGAATACCAAGAAGATCCAATTTGATAAAATTTTAAAAATTTGTATTTTCAGTTGACGTTTTGCTCTTGTGATTGAGGTGCAAAACAACGGAACCGCTTCATTGTGATAATGGAGCGGTTTTTGTTTTACCTTTGGAAAACAAATTAAAAACATGAAAAAAATACTACTCCTCATTCTTGCGATCTATTCAATCAATACTCAAGCACAAGACCTTATTAAAGTTAAAGGAAATCGAGAGGTAACAACTCAGATCAGTCCGTTGGATTCTTTTGATGTACTGGAAATAGATGGGGAATATGAAATAGAAATCGTTCCAGGTGCCGTACCTCAGATCGAGATCACCACGGACTCCAATCTTCATCAATATCTGGCAGCTAGCGTGGTCAAAGGTAAGTTGGTGGTCACTACTACCGCACGCATTCGGTCAAAAAAAGAATTGAAGTTCAGAATTATTTATGGCCCCGAACTCAAAAAAATAAGCGTAACTGATGACGCCCAACTTTCTTCAGTTACCAGTCTACAATTTGAAGAATTGGAGTTAAACATAGAAAAAGATGCTGAAGTTTACCTTACCGCGACCATTGACAACCTTACTTTGAACGCCGAGCGCAGCACTAAATCTGAACTGAACTTAACGGGTAAACAAGCTAACATCCGTTTGACCGATAACGCATCTGTAAAAGCCCTTGTTAAATATGAGAAATTGGATTTATCCTTGGACAACCGTGTGGACGCACGAATTGAAGGTGATGTCAAACGAGGAACGCTGAGCTTAAAAGATCGCGCGCAGTTGGAAGGTAAGAATTTGGTTTTTGACAACCTGGAACTCATGATCAAGAATAACGCTCAGGCTTCTGTGAATGTCAAGAATAATTTTTCTTTGGAAGCAACAGATGACGCCGAGATAGCAATACACAATAACCCTGATTTTGATATCAAAAAATTTACTGGTAAAGCCGTGCTTAAAAAAGAATAGTGAGTAGACATTACTATGAAAAAAAATCCCTTTGGTAGCCACCAAAGGGATTTTTTTATCAATAGAAGTGACTTTTATTCAACGTGATAATCACCGGCGGTCATCTCCTCTACTACGCCTAGTTCGGCCAGGTAGCGCTCTGCGTCTAAAGCAGCCATACAGCCTGTTCCTGCAGCAGTTACCGCCTGACGGTATATTTTATCTTGAACATCTCCAGAGGCAAAAACACCCGGTAAATTAGTCTTGGTCGTTCCCGGCACAGTTTTAAGATAACCATCACCTCCCATATCTAATTGCCCTTTGAAAATATCTGTGTTAGGTTTGTGACCGATAGCGATAAAAAGGCCAGTGATTTCGATCTCGTGCTTTTCTTGGGTTTCGTTATTGACAATGCGTAAACCTTCTACTACAGTATCCCCCAGTACCTCGTCTACCTCGCTATTGAAGAGCACCTTGATATTTTCTTTCCCATGCACCCTGTGTTGCATAGCCTTTGAAGCTCGCATGTAATCTTTACGTACCAGCATGGTTACACTTTTACAAATATTGGCGAGGTAAGTAGCTTCCTCGGCAGCGGTATCCCCTGCTCCAACGATGGCTACATCTTGATTTTTATAAAAGAATCCGTCACATACCGCACATGCGCTGACACCACCTCCTCTTAAACGCTGTTCACTAGGTAATCCCAGATATTTAGCACTGGCGCCAGTGGAAATAATCACGGTATGTGCTTCCACTTTCGTTTTTCCATCGATGATAGCCGTATGTATGCCTCCTTTTTCTTGAGCAAATTGCACCTCTGTCACCATACCTATACGTACTTGTGTACCAAAACGCTCGGCTTGTTTCTGTAGGTCAACCATCATCGCAGGACCATCAATACCTTCTGGATACCCAGGAAAATTATCTACCTCAGTAGTCGTGGTTAATTGGCCTCCTGGCTCCATACCTGTATATACAACGGGTTTCATATCTGCTCTTGCTGCATAAATGGCAGCCGTGTAACCCGCAGGACCTGATCCGATGATCAAGCATTTTATTCTTTCAATGTTTTCTGACATAATATTCGACTTTGCTTACAAATCTAAGCTATTGCCAGAGGATGTTGAAGCCAACAGCATCAGTATTTATTATCAGTTTATTAAGGGAATGAATCTGCAGCCATTACCTTTGAAGTATGAGCCAGACCTATGTCAATCCTATCACTCGGGAACGCGCCACTATTTTACGAAGCTCGGCTGATACAGATGGTGCTTTCAGTTTAATTGAGGTAGAGTTACAACCTGATGGAGGAAATCCTATTCATTACCACCAACGCTTTACTGAAGATTTTTATCCCATCAGCGGAAGCTTAGGTGTACATTATAAAGGAGAGGAGTTGCGACTCGGGCCAGGACAATCCTTTAAGGTTCCGATTGGCGATCTGCATAGATTTTATAATCCAGGTGACCGACCCATTGTTTTTCAGGCCAAAATAGAACCCGGCCAACCTGGATTTGAAAAGTTCATGGCTGCCTTGTTCGGACTGGTGCGGGATGGCAAAACCTTTGGTGCCAACCAGATTCCTTACAACCCTTTTTATGCCATTATTTTATTGGATTGGGGGGACACCCAGGTCAAACATTGGACGTTTAAATTAATACAGCCCTTATTACCAAGCATGTTATCGCTTTCGCGAAAGCTAGGATTCCAACGTCGCCTAGAAAGACTTTATGTCAATGCCCAGCGCTAAGGGTTGCAACTCAAATTACAATATCGTAACATTACACCTCATCAACAACATCTATGGAGAGCCAAAATATCAACCAGGAAGACGAAAAAATTATCGAAAATAGAGCCTTAAGTATTTGGGAAGCTTTGATTCCTGTGGCGGCTTTGGTTATTATGCTTGCCATAAATGTCTATGTATATGGAGATATGTCCCTAAGTGGAACCAATCAATTTGTCTTACTCCTAGGAGCTACGGTTGCTGGAATAGTTGGCTATTTCAATAAAGTCTCTTATCAAAGCATGATTGAGGAGGTTGCTCAGAACATAAAATCTACAACAGGTGCTTTACTGATATTATTGATGGTGGGGGCATTGGCTGGTACCTGGCTGATCAGTGGTATCATACCTACCATGATTTACTACGGACTTGATATCCTCAATCCCTCCATTTTTCTGGCGGCCTGTGTTATCATTTGTGCGGTCATTTCTGTAGCTACGGGAAGTAGTTGGACCACCAGTGCCACGGTGGGTATCGCATTGATAGGTATTGCCGGGGCGCTGGACATAAGTGTAGGGATGACAGCGGGAGCAGTTTTAAGCGGCGCCTATTTTGGGGACAAGCTGAGTCCGCTGAGTGATACTACGAATTTGGCACCAGCCATGGCAGGTACGGACCTATTTACCCACATTAAATATATGAGTTATACGACAGTTCCCACGATCATGGTAACATTGACAGTTTTTATCATCATCGGTTTTAGTCAAGGGAATTCTGGAATAGCCGATGTTTCCCAATACCAGGAGGCTATATCTAACACTTTCAACACGACAGCATGGTTATTTGTAGTCCCCATCGTGGTGATCGCAATGATTGTAAAAAAAGTATCTCCACTACTGTCCTTGCTTATAGGAACACTTTTAGCTGGAGTATTTGCACTGCTATTTCAAACCAATTTAATTTGGGGACAAGGAATGAAGTATAGCATCTCAGATATCCCTTCTGAATTTAAAGAAATGGTGTTATTGGATAATAAATCAAGTAATAATTATCAAGACCCTGGAGTGTACGAATTAGTGGCCGCTCCTGAATCTAATGTAAGTCTTTCGCAACCTTTGAAACTGAACCTTCCTGATGGAGCTGAAACTCAAAATTTTACCACCTCTAAATCTACCGAGATATTAGTGGACGGTCAAGTGAAAGGTACAATCGAAGTTACTGCCGCTTCTACAAATTTTCTGGTCACTTCTTACTTTGCTATCATGGACGCTATTACGGTTTCCACTTCCGTGACTCCAGTGACAAACAATCCAAAAATTAGTGATAAGCTTTCTGGACTATTTGAAGGTAAAGGCATGGAAGCTATGCTAGGAACTATCTGGCTGATCATTTGTGCTATGGTATTTGGCGGAGTTATGGATGCTATAGGTGCGCTAGCGGTGATTAGTCGTTCTTTACTGAACCTTTTTGATTCCGTATTTGGTTTGTTTGCGAGTACCGTTGTTAGCTGTCTAGCCATAAATGTTACCGCTAGTGATCAATATTTAGCACTGGTAGTACCAGGTAAAATGTACTCTAACGCATATCGAGAAAAAGGTTTGGCCCCAGAAAACCTTTCGAGGACATTAGAAGATTCAGGAACAGTAACAAGTGCCCTTATACCGTGGAATACTTGTGGTGCTTATCAGAGCACCACCTTGGGTGTGGATGTGAAGGATTATTTTATCTATGCCATTTTTAACTGGCTGTCACCTTTTATGACCTTATTATTTGCCGCTTTCCGGATCAAGATACGCCAACTCACCGTTAATGAGCCTACATTAGATACTATTGGGGAAGAACAGTAGATCACATAGATTTCTATAGCCATCTAGATTACTACATCAATTTTCTGTAGCCAGTATGCGTATATTTAGTACCTATTAATCTTCGCAATATGTCACTTAAATATTTCCTTCTGCTGATGGCGACCCTTGCTTCAACTATGGTTTATCCCCAAGGTAGGTTTGACAACGTCAATATCAAAACAACCCAGGTCAACGGTCAGGTTTATATGCTGGAAGGCGCTGGAGGCAATATCATGTTGTGGATTACCGAGGAAGGTGTGTTAATGGTGGACTCACAATTTGCACCGCTCAGTGATAAAATCAAGACTGCCATCAATGATTTGACGGATCAGCCGATTATTTATTTGGTCAACACGCATCATCACGGTGACCATACTGGAGGTAACGCTCAATTTAATGATGCACAAGCCACATTGATTGCCCATCAAAATGTTTATAAACGTTTGCAGGCTGACGGTAAAGAAACTGGCTTTTTACCTGAAAGCACCATCGAGGATTCTGCCATGCTGGAAATGGCATCTGACGAAATCATCCTGATACATTTGGAAAATGCCCATACGGATGGAGACAGTTTTGTCTACCTGCCCAGATATAATGTTCTTCATACAGGAGATATGTTTTTCAATGGCCGCTATCCATTCATAGACCTTCAGTCTGGTGGCTCGATCGACGGATACATCAAAGCTCAGGAAACCATGCTCGAATTGATCAATCCTTCCACAAATATCATACCTGGTCACGGAGCCTTGGGTAGTTTTGAAAACCTTGGCGAATCTGTAAAAATGCTACGTGAATTAAAATCTAAAATATCACTTGCTATTGAAGAAAAACGCACCCGAGACGAAGTGATCAACGATTCCAGTCTTACCAAATATTATGATGATCTAGGTTTTGGAAATGGCTATATTGATGGAGTCAAGATAAGAACAACACTATATGATGGTCTTTATCGATCGTCAGGTCAATAAATAAGGCATGAGGGCATTAGTAATTTCTGGTGGCGGCAGTAAAGGTGCTTTCGGTGGTGGGGTTGCCCAATATCTGCTGGAAGTACAAAAATATCAGTACGATTTGTTTGTGGGTACGTCAACAGGAAGTTTGATGGTCTCGCATTTGGCCTTGAACCGTATAGAAAAAATCAAACAAGTTTACACCAGTGTTAACCAATCCTCGATTTTTAACCTGCGCCCTTTCCTGATCAAAAAAGACAAATATGGTCAGGAGCAAATCAGTATTAATCATTGGAAAGTATTACGCAACCTGATCAAAGGATCTAAGACTTTTGGCGAAAGCCGCAACTTGAGAAAGTTAATCGCCAAAACTCTGACTGTGGAGGAATTCAACGAACTCCAACAAAGTCACAAAAATGTAGTAGTGACCGTATCTAATTTGTCGCTAAACGAGACTGAATACAAATCCATAAAGGACTTTGACTATGAGGATTTCATCGATTGGATCTGGATCTCCTGCAACTACATCCCTTTTATGAGCCTGGTGCGCAAAAACGGCTGTGAATATGCCGATGGCGGCTTTGGGAGCATGGTCCCTATCAAAGAGGCCATTGATCGTGGAGCCACAGAGGTAGATGTCATCATTCTGGAAACCGAAGTCACTTACTACAACAACCTACCTTCCAAAAACCCATTTGCTTTGTTGTCTAACTTGCATAATTTTATGATGGATAGGATTGAAAAACAAAACATCACCATCGGCAAATACACCGCAAATAACCACGACGCTATCATCAATCTATACTATACGCCTACTGTACTGACGACTAATTCGCTCATCTTCAAAAAGGAAAAAATGTCCTCTTGGTGGAAAAGCGGTTTTGATTATGCTGCACACAAAAACAAAGAATTAAATGAAATCAAACCTGAGGAATAGGTGCCTCGCGTTTTGGTTTCAGCAGTCTCGTTTTGATTTTGTAACTGCAAGGCTCCATAGTATCTTTGCAGGCTTAAACAAATTCTTGATATGCAACTTTCTGAACAAGAAATCGTACGCCGCGAAAAACTCGGTAAATTACGTGAGCTAGGCATTGATCCGTATCCCGCGGCACTCTATCCGGTGGACCACACCTCCAAAAAGATCAAAGCAGATTTTGAGGACGGAAAAAAAGTGGTGATCGCTGGGAGGTTGATGTCCAGACGCATACAAGGAAAAGCTTCATTTGCCGAGCTGCAGGATGCTGACGGTCGTATTCAAGTCTACTTTAACCGCGATGAGATCTGCCCTAACGAAGACAAGAGCCTGTACAATGACGTGTACAAAAAGCTACTTGATATTGGCGATTTTATTGGAATCGAGGGCGAATTGTTCCAAACCCAGGTAGGTGAAAAAACTGTCATGGTCAAGGATTTTACATTGTTGAGTAAATCACTCAAACCTCTACCCCTTCCAAAAACCGATGCCGAAGGTAAAACCTATGACGAGTTCAATGATCCAGAAATGCGCTACCGACAACGCTATGCAGATCTGGTAGTCAACCCCAAGGTCAAAGATGTATTTGTAAAGCGCACTAAATTGTTTAATGCAATGCGATCTTTCTTTAATGATCGTGAGTATTTTGAGGTAGAGACGCCTATACTACAGCCCATTCCTGGTGGTGCTGCGGCTCGTCCCTTTATTACACATCACAACTCGCTTGATATTCCATTATATATGCGTATCGCCAACGAATTATACCTGAAACGTTTGATCGTAGGAGGCTTTGATGGCGTGTATGAATTCAGTAAAAACTTCAGAAATGAAGGGATGGATCGTACCCATAATCCAGAGTTTACGGCCATGGAAATCTACGTAGCCTATAAGGACTACAATTGGATGATGGAATTTACCGAGAAGTTACTGGAGCACTGTGCGATAAGTGTGAATGGAACAACCAAGAGTACTTTTGGAAAGCACGAGATTGAATGGAAAGCCCCCTACCCCAGAGTAACCATGAGGCAATCCATTATTGATTTTACTGGATTTGATATCGATGGGAAAACGGAGCAGGAATTGTTCGCTTTCGCGAAAGCGCAAGGTATAGACGTGGACGACAGCATGGGTAAAGGGAAATTAATCGATGAGATATTTGGCGAGAAATGCGAGGGAAACTATATCCAACCTACATTTATCACGGATTATCCCAAGGAGATGTCTCCACTTTGCAAGCAGCATAGGGACAATCCAGAATTGACAGAAAGATTTGAACTGATGGTATGCGGAAAAGAAATTGCCAATGCTTATTCCGAACTCAATGATCCAATCGACCAACGGGAACGCTTTGAGGCGCAAGTAAAACTAGCTGATCGCGGTGATGACGAGGCTATGTTTATAGATCAGGATTTCTTACGTGCATTGGAATACGGGATGCCTCCCACTTCTGGTCTAGGTATTGGTATGGACCGTTTGATCATGTTCCTAACCAACAATCCATCCATTCAGGAAGTTCTTTTCTTCCCCCAAATGAAACCTGAAAAGACACTAAGCGTCGAGCTCAATGATGACGAAAAACATGTATATGAGTTATTACTCAAAACAGACCAACCTGAATTGAATGATCTTAAAGATCAGGCTGGTCTGAGCAACAAAAAATGGGACAAGGCTATCAAAGGGCTGACCGCCAAAAAGGTGGCCAAGGTTTCCAAGACTGAGCAAGGCTTATTTGTGGAGGCACTTTGATGTGATAAGATTTCACAAATCATGGATTTTTAAAAGGCAGGAAGTTATTCTGCCTTTTTTTGTACTCGCCATATTGCTACATGATAATTATGGCGTCAACTTGTATGAGCCATTAAACTTTTCATTTCCGGGAAAGTCATAATGGGGTAATACAAAAACACAAAAGACATGAAAAACACAAAAGCAATCCTATTGGCAGTCTGTTTGATGATGGTAGGTATAGTAAGTGCTCAAAGAGGAGATCGTGCTATGCAGGAGGCAACTCCAGCTCAACTTGCCTCGGTACAGTCTAAGAAAATGACTTTAATGCTGGATCTGGATCAGCAACAACAGCAGAAGGTTGAGCAATTATTGTTGAAGGAAATCAAAGACCGCAAGCAAAACAAAATCGACCGCGAATCTTTAAAATCACTATCTGTTGATGAAAAAGTAGCAAGAAGAGAGCAACGACTGGAGAAGAAAATCGCCATGAAGCGCGAAATGAAAAACATCCTGAACGAAGACCAGTACAAACGCTGGCAACGAATGATGGCCAAAAAAGCCAATCGAAGAAAGCATGCTAAAAATGGTAAGAGACCAGGTCGGTCATAGACCCGGACTGCAGATCAACATTAAAAGACTGGATTTCAACTAAGGAATCCAGCTTTTTTATGGTCTGTAGAAATAATTGCTTATTTTTAGGAGCGTTAAAACTTACAGCATGAAAAAATTACTATTTATCGCCGCTCTTCTAATGGGAGCCACTGCCATGGCACAGCAGGAAATAACACCTCAGCAAAAGCAACATACCCTTGAGACCGAAACACGTCTTGAAACTCTGAATGAAAAGGTAAATTCCCTTACGGATCAAATCATTTCTATTACCCAATTGGATCTCAAGAAAAAAGGTTCACTTTTGGAAGTGGTAGAACAAAGGGTTGCGGCACTTCAAGAGTTACATGCCGACAATTCTGCGGTGCAGGATAAACAAGGCATGGAAAACGACATCAATAACCGATACGAATTACAACTGAAAGAAGTACTGGGTGAAGAAAAATTCCAGCGCTACATGAACAATATTAGCCCTAAATAAGCTGTATTTATCAAATAAAAAAAGCCTCCAATGTTGGAGGCTTTTTTTATGAAGGAATTTACATGCGACTCTTTTTAATAGAACTCTACTTTCCCTGTAGCGATATCATACATACCACCCAGTATTTTGATCTCACCGGCTTCCTCCATATCGTTCAACACCTGGCTCTCATCCCGGATTTGCTCTATGGTCATATGAACGTTTTTCTTGGCCACCTCATTGACAAATTCAAGATTGCTTGAATTGCGACGTTCAGCTTCACTAGGTTGTTTTACCGCCTCAACGGCTGGTTCCAGTTTTTGAATAAGTTTTGTCAGATTACCTAATCTGGCATGATCGCAAGCACCTTTGATGGCGCCACAGCTGGTGTGACCCAAAACAAGTATCAATTTTGTTCCTGCCAATTTACAGGCAAACTCCATGCTTCCCAATATGTCTTCATTGACAAAATTGCCAGCTACCCTAGCGCTAAAAATATCTCCTATTCCCTGATCAAAGATCAGTTCTGAAGATACCCTGGAGTCAATACAACTCAAAACAGTGGCAAATGGAAATTGACCAGTTGCCGTGTCGTTTACCTGATCTAACAAATCCCTGTTGATCATTTTCTTCTGAACAAATCTTTGATTCCCTTCTACCAACAGGTCTTTAGCTTTGGTTGGTGTAATGGTAGACTGAGTTTCCTTGGTATGGGCTTTCATAAAATTTTGATTTAGTTATTCTCAAAAATAAGCATCATTCTTAGTCAAGAAAATATAATTCCAAGCATTAACCTAAAATTAGCGCAATAAAAAACCGTTTCCGATGTGGAAACGGTTCATAAGTTATGATGAAGTCTTCTTACTCCTGGTCCAGTGGAATACCTAATTCTTTGGCCACTGCCTCACTGATATCAGTGCCCTCGGTGGAATAAGCCACTGTACTTACATCAACAATGAGTTTAAAGCCCTTGGCATCAGCAACCTTCTTGATAGCTGCGTTTAATTTAGCCGTTAGCGGGTCAAGTAGCTTATTGCGTTCTGCGGCAAGTTTTAGATCTGCCAGTTGTTTCTCGCGTTCGATTTCTTGTTGTAAAGTCTGAGCTTGTTTACCGAATTCTTGCATCTGAGCTTCGGTAACATCTGGTGCTTGGGCTTTATATTTCAAATCATTCATTTTGGCCCCAGCATTTTTTTCAGCTTTTTTTAAGTCGGCAACCAATGTTTCTGTAAACTTGTTAATCTGAGATTGGGCAGTATTGTATTCTGGCATGGATTGGAGCAGGGCTTCATACTGGACGTAACCAGTTTGAGCCATGGCTGTACCTGCGACAAGAAATAACAATAAAAATACTTTTTTCATTTTTTGTGTTTTTAAGGTGTGCAAGATAATCAAGTCTACTTACACTCTTAGACTGTTTTGCTGTCCTAATTTCAACTATTGGACCGTTCTAGCTAGCTTTTGTGTTAATTAATGTTATTTGGCTATCAAAACCCTTATAGTGATCTTTCATATTTTGAACTTATTTACCAGAAATTATTCATTGTAGTGGAATTTTATCAGTTACTTTACCAACTATTGATAACGCTATAACAATGAAAAATCTACTTTGGATCACGGTATTCTTATCTACCCTAAGCCTTTCTTTTGCACAACAGGATATCAATTTGAACCTGGAAGTTGGTGAAACTTATAAAATGAGACAAGAAACTGTTTCCACTACCAAACAAAAGGTTAACGGATTCTCACAAGATGTTACTACAACCATTACTCAGGATACGGATTTTAAAGTTATGTCTCTGAAAGAGAATATTTATAAACTCGAGGTTACTCCAACCACTAGTAGTACAGAACAAAAATCTGCGATGGGAAATATGTTTATGGATTCTGAGGGTCCACAATCAGATCCCTTGAATGTCATTATGAAAAACCTAACTGGTACCCCACTACTTATGACTATCACTAAAAGCGGAGATATTCTATCTCTGGACGCCTCCAAAATGAGAGAAGGAATCATGAATAATGTAAATCTTCCAGAGATGCAAAAGTTACAAGTAGAAGCAGAAATGTTAAAAAATCTTACCGACGAAGTATTCACTGATAGTTACCAAGCCCTATTCAACATTTATCCAAAGGAAAAAGTCAAAAAAGAAGATACCTGGAATTCGGTCTTTAAAACTTCTACATTTTTCACCATTGAATCCACGGCGACCAATAGACTCATTGCTTATGACGATCATTCCTATACCATAAAATCTGAAGCTGATATGGCTACTGAACCTGGAGCTAAGCTTGAAATTTTAGGAATGAAGGGAGTAGCCGATATCAAAGGTCATATGAGCTCCACTTACATTTTAGACCGCAGTACGGGTTGGATCAAGAGTATGCAACAAGAGCAAAAACTTTCAGGAAGTATTGAAATGCCTGCTAATGATATGAGTCCGCAGGCAGTAAAAATAGTTATGGACGTCATCAATGTCACCACCATTGACTAAAATTAACACTCACCATAGCCGAAACTGAAGAGCCAGGTCATATCAATTGAAATAGAGCTGTAGGTAATCTGAACTGCTTTAGGATCATCTCCAAGTTAGTCGATGTGCCTATTTTCTTTTACGGCGGCGATTGATATTCTTGTCGCCTCTGGTCTTGGGTTTCTTATATTTTTTGGCCAGTTCTCGCCGGTAGCTACCTCCCTGATTGGTCTTTTTGTTTTTCTCGCTTTTTTCATGAAAGGCGGCTCCTCGCTCGTCTTCCTCGACATTGTGCGGGTTATGACGCTCTCTGACTACAGTCTTCTCCTCTGGAGCTTTGCGTTGAGAGACTTCCACCACTTTAGGAAATTCTAACACAGGAATGGGTTGATCCATCAATTGCTCGATCTCTATTTTCAAGGCTTGTTCCTTCTCTGTAAAAAACAATATACTTTCTCCTTTTTGTTCGGCTCGTCCGGTTCTTCCTATTCTGTGCATATAATTTTCGGGAAAGGCAGGAACATCAAGATTGATGACGTGGGAAATTTTTTCCAAATCCAAGCCTCGGGCCATCACATCTGTAGCGATCAGTATCCTGCATTGACCAGAATCAAACAATTCTATAGAACGCAACCTATAGTTTTGGGTTTTGTTGGAATGAATCACGGCTACTTCAGACCCGTAGTGTTCACTCATCTCTTCCTGCAATCGATCAGCCTGTTTTTTGTTTCCTACAAAAACAAGTACCTTATGATAGGTAGTAGGATCACTTAAAAGATGCATCAATAAATTGGCCTTGGTGTAAAAGTTAGGAACAGGATAACTGGATTGATTGATATGTTCTAGTGGTGTTCCAGAAACAGCGACAGAAACCTTTTCAGGGCGATGGAAATATCCTTTGATAAATTCCTCAATTTGATCAGTCATCGTTGCTGAGAACATGATGTTTTGACGCCGGTTGGGCAGATGATCAAAAATATTGGTGAGCTGAAACCTGAACCCCAAATCCAACATGACGTCCACCTCATCAATCACAACCTTTCGGCAATGTTTAAAGCTGACCGTTTGATGAACAATCAAATCATACAATCTCCCTGGTGTAGCCACCAGGATGTCCACGCCCTCTGCATAGGACTTTTTTTGTGTATTGATATTGGTCCCTCCGTAAATTCCCAGCACCTTTAAGTTCATATATCGAGAATAGGACGCTGCTTGCTCGACGACCTGTACGACTAATTCACGGGTTGGTACAAGTATTAAAATACGCGGGTGTTCCAATTCTGCATACGACAGCTGATGCAGCAAGGGCAACATATAAGCCAGGGTCTTACCCGTTCCGGTTTGCGCGATCCCGATCATGTCTTTGCCTGAACAAATTTTGGAAAACGAGTTTTCCTGTATTGGGGTCATTTTCTCAAACCCCAATTCGTCTATACTGTTGCGCAAGGGCGCTTTCAAGTTCAATTCGGCAAAGGTCATGATGACAATATTTTTTGCAAAGGTACTATTTAAGCAGCGGGTGATGATGCCTTCGCTTCACCATTGTGTAAAGTAGGTATAAGAGTATCTTTGTAACATGCATATCAGAAACATACATCGGTACGGCTACGATTTTCCAAAATTAGTAGATGCGCACCCAGCATTACAACCCTTTCTGGAGAAAAGCCCTACGGGTAGTGACACCATTGATTTCAGCGATGCTGACGCCATTTTGGAATTCAACACAGCTTTACTCAAATATCACTATAAAATTAAATATTGGAGACTGCCCGAGCACTCCATTTATCCGCCGATACCCGGTCGGGCAGATTATATTCATCATATCGCGGATTTAATCGGTAAAGGAGATAAAAAAGGCCTGGATATTGGTTGCGGGGCCAGCGCCATTTATCCCTTATTGGGTAACGCCATTTATGGGTATGAAATGGTAGGTGTGGATGTAGATGATCAAAGCGTCGCTTTCGCGAAAAGAAACACTTCTAAAAATGAACATATTGAAATACGACACCAGATCGATCGTGGCAACATTCTGAATCGCGCCATCCGTGAAGAAGAATATTTTGACTTTACCATGTGTAATCCACCGTTCTACGCCAGTGAGGAAGAGGCAATCAAAGCCAATCTAACCAAACAAAATAATTTGGGTACAAGAGAAGCGCGACGTAACTTTTCCGGTCAGGCGCATGAGCTTTGGTGCAACGGTGGAGAAGCCCTGTTCATTAAAAGAATGATCAAGGAGTCGGTCAATTTTAAAACTCAGGTGGGCTGGTTTACATGTTTGCTTTCGCGAAAGCAACACCTCCCCAAACCCATCAAACAACTTAAGAAGTTAAAAGCAGAACACCAGGTGATCCAGATGACCACCGGAAATAAAGATACCCGGTTCCTGGCCTGGCGTTTTCCAGAAGCTTCCAAATCATAAAAATACGGTCATCCATGGACGATAGAACCATCAATAATTTAAGGGAAGCCCTTGAGGTTTCTCCAGACAATATCCCGTTAAGACTACACTTGGCCGAGTCCTTGCGACAAGCTCAGCGTTTAGAAGAAGCCGAGGAGGAATATGAAATTATACTGCAGTATCAATCAGAACCTAAAGCACGACTAGGCTTGGCATTGATTTCCTACAAACAGCGCAATTATTCTAAAGCGATTGTGATCCTTGAAAGCCTGATTGCAGATGGCAGTAAAGATCTAGACACACATCTGTTCTACACCAGATCATTGGTACGCTCCAACGATACGGAACAAGCTGTTGAGGCCTATCAGGAATTACTGCGACTACACCCAGATTTTGCCGACGCCGAACTGGACAAGGAACTCAGAATGCCATCTAGCACAACCTATGCAGAATACGACGAGGATGATGAATTTGATGATTTTGAGGACGGCTACAACGATGCCAATATATTCATAGAAAAGCCCGAAATCAATTTTGACCAGGTCGGCGGAATGGAAACGGTTAAACGTGAGATTGATCTTAAAATCGTGCAACCCCTACTCCATCCAGAAATTTACAAAGCCTATGGAAAAAAAATTGGTGGCGGAATCCTGCTTTATGGACCTCCAGGATGTGGTAAGACCTATATCGCTAAAGCTACGGCTGGACAAATCAACGCTAAATTTATTTCCTTAAGTCTCAATGACATTTTGGATATGTGGATTGGAAACTCAGAAAAAAACCTCCACCGCATCTTTGAAGTGGCCCGAGAAAATACACCTTGTATTTTGTTCATAGATGAGATCGATGCGCTAGGCGCCAGCCGAAGCGATATGAAACAAAGTGCTGGAAAAAATCTCATCAACCAATTTCTACAGGAACTCGATGGAATTTCCAATGACAACGAGGGACTATTGATTTTAGGGGCTACGAATATGCCATGGCATTTGGATACGGCATTTAGGAGACCAGGGAGGTTTGACCGAATTCTTTTTGTTCCGCCACCAGACGAAAAAGCCAGAGAGGGTATTTTTGATTTAAAACTAAATGGTAAGCCTGTCAAGGATGTTGACTCATTAACTTTGGCCAAAAAAAGTCAGGAATATTCTGGAGCCGACATCGAAGCAGTGATCGATATTGCCATTGAAAGCAAATTGGAGGAAGCGATCTCTGCCGGAATACCTCAACCATTGACCACAAAAGACTTAACCAAAGCTCTGAAAAAACACAAACCCAGCACCAAAGAGTGGTTTGTGACTGCCAAGAACTTTGCTATTTACGCCAATGAATCTGGGCTGTATGATGACATTCTTACTTATTTGAAGCTTAAAAAATAATGCAGGAAGCCAGTTACGACCGAATTATATTACTTTACGAACAGGGAAGGTACAAACACGCAGAGGATTTGCTGAAAGTCGCTTTACAGGAGGATCCCAATGATGTTACTTCTCTGCACCTCATGGCAGCGGTCCACCTCGCTTTGGATCGACCAAAGGATGCCAAGCATTTTATTGATCTGGCGCTGGGTATTGCTCCTTATATGGATCAATTATATTCCACCAAAGCGCGAATCATGATTGATGTAGAACGATATGATGAGGCAGAAGGACTACTGAAGGAAGCTATCAACATCAATCCCTCAGAAGCCGGGCATTTTGCTCAATTGGCACAGATCAAATTGGCACGAAAAGAATATGCAGAAGCCGAAAACTTATCCGATAAAGCCTTGAGTTTAGAACCGGATAACTTATTGGCTTTAAACACCAAAAGCACAGCCCAACTCAAACAACACAAGAAAGCTGAATCTGAAGAAACCCTTAGAGGCGCACTGGGTGAAAATCCAGAAGATTCTTATACACATTCTAATTACGGCTGGCATAAATTGGAGACTGGCCAACATAAACAGGCATTAGAACATTTCAAACAAGCCCTGAGATATGACCCCAATAATGGATATGCTCAAGCGGGAATGATGCAAGCCTTACAATCCAAATATTTCTTTTATCGCTGGTTCCTCAAATATCAGTTTTGGTTGGGCAATATGGGCGCTAAGTATCAATGGGGTTTTATCATTGGATTTTATTTGGGTATGCGCGTATTGGATTATCTCTCTGAAAGTATTCCCGCCCTTTCCCCTGTCCTGACTCCAATTGTAATCCTTCTCGCGATTGTCGCTTTAAGCACTTGGATCATCGGGCCGGTTTCCCAATTGCTATTTAGTTTTAATAAGTACGCCAAGTTTCTGCTTGAACCAAAAGAAAAACAGGCGGTTTGGCTTACTGGAATTTGTATCATTGTCTTCTTGGCAGGGGTTGGCGCCTATTTGCTGACAGATGATTTTAGATATGCCATGATCGCCGTAGCTGGTTTGATTTTGATGATCCCTTGGAGCATGTTCTATATGGAGACGAAACCTAGAAACCTCATGCCATTGGCCGCTGGAATTATGACCATCATTGCTGGAATTGCAATTTATCTCAGCTTCAAGACGGGTGACATCGCCAATCCATTTGTCATCGGTTTTTTGGTCAGTTTTTTTGCTTTTCAATGGTTGGTCAATGCTGTAGTCATACGCAGAGATAATATTTAAAGTTCGATGGGTTTACCTGCTGACATTCGAGCTCAAATTCACTTGAACATCAATGCAACTCAACCTTTAAGTGGTGGGGATATCAACGAGGTTCACAAGCTCACAACATCGTCAGGTGATTTGGTGATTAAATTGAACGATAAGGATCGCTTTCCTGGCATGTTATATAAGGAAAAGTTAGGACTGGAATGGCTATCTTCTTGTCCTGATCTCAAGGTGCCAACAATTATTCAACAGGGAGAAACCGAAAGGTACCAGTACTTAGTCATGGAATATATACCCACCGGTACGACACCGGTGAAAGTGAAAACTCTAAGTAAAACATTGGCCGCGCTGCACCAACAAACCCATGAACATTTTGGAGCATCTACCGACAATTACATCGGTAGCCTGCCACAATCCAATAAACGCCATTCCACTGCGGCAACATTTTATTGGGAAGAACGACTGCAACCCCAGATACATCTTGCTCAAAAAAAGGGTTTTAATTTGCCTGTCAAAAATTTAAAAAAAAGAATTCTTGAATTAGTTCCAACTCAACCACCAGCGCTCATTCATGGTGATTTATGGTCGGGTAATTTGTTAACCGACCCAGCAGGGGACCCTGTTTTTATAGACCCGGCTGCGCATTACGGGATTGCCGAGATGGATCTGGCGATGATGAGATTATTCGGCGGATTTTCCGAAGAGGTTTTTGAGCTTTATCACCAATATCGTTCACCCATAGTTGGATGGCAAGACAGGATTGCCTTGTTTCAGCTTTACTACCTATTGGTACATTTAAATCTTTTTGGGAGCGCATATCTGGGCAGGGTGACTTCCATTATTCAGAAATATTCCTGAATTCGAGACCATGCGTATTTTGCCATGAATGAGGACTCAAATTGTAGGTCGGTCACTTGCATCTCCAATAAAGCCCTAGCGTAATTGAAATTCAGCATTTGTTTCTCTACCGACCCTTGCCATGTGTTTGTTATTTACATTACCACTTGTAAATAATGACATCATCGCCGTCCAAGGTCGCCAGATAACGTCCCTTGGATTGTGCTAAACTACTGGTTGATTTTCCGTACACTGGCAAGGAGGGTAAAATATCGCCCTCTTCATCAATAATATAGACCCGATGCTCTCCAGACTCTACCAGGTGTACAAAATTTCCATCTTTCAAATGGGATAAACGTGCAGGAAGATAGGTTCCGTAAGGCAACGTAGTTTTTACACCATTGATATTAAGCACATTATTATCTTGTCTGATCAGCAGTTTTTCATTGGTCACCAAATGCTCGCCGGCGCCCCATTTACCTGAGAGTACCACCTCTCCCTTAACTAAATCTACAGTTGCCAGGGCACCATCTGTTGTTAACGTTTTTAAGCGATTCTCATGGAAGTATAACGGACCTCTTGGGTTAACTTTTTGTTTTACCTTGGTTCGTACACCACCTGTTCGGTGCAATAGGGAGATGTTTCCGTCCGCTTTCGCGAAAGCGATAAAATCCTTGCGTCCGACTCTACAGTGTTGTGGCTTACTGACAATGCTACCATCGGGACGATAGTTAAAGCCTTTGACCACATCTCCTTCACGATCAAACATGATCAACTCATCCTCCTGTGTTACCAGAAACCTGTATTCCCTGCGGTTGTCATAATCAAAAACGCTCAATGGCTGGGTGATGGGTTGTTTGAGCTTTTTGGGATATGAATTGACATCCTTGCCATTACGATCAAGGAAATATACAGCGCCAGAAGTGGCAAAAGCCATTTGCTTGCGCCCATTTTTGTAGGCATCTGTAACTTCAGGTGTACCCAGGATTTGAGCATCCAGCGGTTTGCTCCACCATTTCTTGCCCGTCGCCGAAATCAAGTGCAAGACGTTTTCCTCGTCCTGAAAGGCTACATCGTGTGTTTTGGCAATGTGATTGGGGAATAGAAATGGGCCTGCAATAATTTTCTTAGGCGATTTAAATACGCCGGCTTGACTGATCTGTTGTTCAATACTTGTACCTTGAGTAGTAGGCACCACGATATGGTAATGCGCATATTCATCCTCATGCACGTACTGGCTGATCATTAATGGATATTGCTCTCTATCCAGACTTGTCATGATTTTCTTATCGGCGGTAGAAGCTACCTCTGCCAAGGATTTAAAATAATCCAGCGAGGTGATTTTTAACAGGCTACTGCTCCTACTGATAGAACGATTGGCCGATTTCCACCACGACTGCTCGGACAGTACTGTTTTGTTTTGGTAATTAGAAATAAAAGTTTCTGGAGTGGCCTGGCTTTTTGAAAAAATCATATGCTGACCCAAGACGGTAACATAAGGATAGACATCTTGCTTAACCAACGGAACAATACTCGAGGTATTTAACGCTTCCGCCAGTTCATAAACTGTCTGCTCACGGTAGGTAAACTTTGCCGTAGATAGGCTATCCAGATTCATAAAAATGGCTTCGTAGGGTTTTAACGTAAAAACCAAAGCCAGTTCCTTTTGCAATTGGATCTCGCTCATTTCTGAGGTATTTTCCAGTAGGTCTTCAATGGGCTGGCTCACATTTATTTTCTTGGAGTGGAATCTGCTCAGGTTTTTGACCAACTGTTCTGGACCATCGTATGTCACAGATCTTAAATTAATCAGATTGACTGGCGCAATTTCCTGCACTCTATTTTCTTGTCCGCGCAGGTTGTTGTAGAGATCATGGTCCATGCGCATACTGTCCCTGTAGGTCAAAATACCGTCCAATTGTAAAACAGCCTCACTATTTTGAGGTTCCAACTGATACCAGAGTGCATGGTTTTGGTTGGCATTCGTATTTCTACCCATCAAGAACTGCTCAAGCCAATTTTTGCTGCTGGCTTTGACATATATGGAAAAATCATTGTTGTAGGTCCGCTGATAAATATGTCGGAAAGATTCATCAAAAACATAATTCTCAATGTTTCTGTTGATCAGATTTTCAATCACCAATTGTGAGGTACTCGCCAGATGGATGCCTTTATGATTCAAAGAATAAACAGTAAGCCCCTCTTTGGAATGCGCCTCAATCTTTTCACCATTATAGGTAAGGCTGTGATGCAATGAAGTAGAATCTGCAGGAAATTGAGCAGTATTGGTGATTAAGGTAATAACTACCTCATTACGCCCCTCCATACTCAAAGCAACTAGAGCTTCATGATCCAAATCATATGCTCCTAAAAAATCAGCTGCCTTTTTGATTTCCTGTAGGCGAGAAAGCTTTTCCAATTGACCAAATAACTCATTGCTTTGCAGGAACTGATGCACGTCGGCAAGTCGTTCAGTATGCAATATAATTCTGGAATCGGTAGGGATACGTTGCAATAAGTCATTACTGTATTCAACGTCGTTTTGACAGCTGGATAGTAGCATGGCGCTGGCGATCATTACCAAAAGTAGGCGCATAAAAAACATTTTTTGTAAAAATATAAAGGAATTCAGAATGCAGATACTGAATCTACAACAAGTTATAAGTCCAGTGTCAACTGTTCTGGCAAAAGTCTAAAACTTTTTCGGTGATATGATGTAGGTCCAAAAGCCTTGATGGCCTCACGGTGTTTAAAGGTGGGATAACCCTGGTTGTTCTGCCAATCGTAGTTCGGATGGATTTTAGATAGCTCCATCATATAGTCATCCCTGTAGGTTTTGGCCAAGACTGACGCAGCTGCAATGTGCAGATATTTACCATCTCCTTTGATCACAGTCGTAGACGGGATATTTGGATAAGGAGTAAATTTATTGCCGTCAACAGCGATGTGCTCGGGTGTGAGTTTCAATTGACTGATGGCTTGATGCATGGCCAGAATACTGGCTTGAAGGATATTTATCTCGTCTATGGTATCCATCATGACATGAGAAACGCTCCAACTCAATGCTTGCTCTTCAATGATTGGCCGAAGTTCATATCTACGCTTTCGCGAAAGCTTTTTGGAATCATTTAAAAGGCTACAGCTAAAATCCGATGGCAGAATTACCGCAGCCGCAGTAACTGGACCTGCCAAGCAGCCTCTTCCCGCTTCATCAGTACCACATTCTAAAATATCAGGATGAATCTGAAGTTCTAACATGGTCAAAAGTACATAATAGGCACAGGATAACATCGTTTTAATGGTTACTTTTGGACACAGATGGCGTTCTTATGGCGAACAGATTTTTAGTAATGACTTTTCTTTTGATAGGCTTTCCCCTGGCTGTTCTGGCCCAGGAAGAAGAGCTTAGACCTATCAACGACTTGAATCCAGCCCAGAGGGAGGATCAATTAATCAATAAAGACATCACTATCGAGGGAGATAAGCCTCCTATTACAGATTACTTGATTATTTCACAAGATCGGGATACCACTTTTGTAGACACCACTCTTTCTTTAAAAAAAGAATATAAGTTCAATTATTTGCGGCAGGATAATTTTGAACGACTGGCTTTTCATAATGTGGGCCAGCCCTATAATCATTTGGGCCGTAATTTTGACTTTGATTTATTGTCTCCACGTATGGGTGCCAGAGCCAGGCATAACAATTACATAGAGATTGAGGATGTGTATGACTATTACGTACCCACGCCGCTCACCGAACTATATTTTAAAACAGTGGTGAATCAGGGTCAACAACTGGATGCCTTATTCACGTCCAACCTATCTCCAGAATTCAACTTTTCCATTGGTTACAAAGGGGTGCGTAGTGCTGGTGATTATATCAATACCTTGACCAGTTCTGGAAACTTTAAGTTTACCGCTAATTACGTTTCAAAAAACGGTAAATATCGCTTGCGCGCTCATACTACTTTTCAGGATCATCTTAATCAGGAAAATGGTGGACTGACCTCCCAAAGCTTGGAAAATTTCAGGGCAGATCTTGAAGACTTTAGCAATAGAGCAAGGTTGGAGCCCAACTTGGAAACAGCACAAAGCAACCTGGATGGGCGACGTTTCTATATTCATCATGATTACGAATTGGTAGGCCATCGAGATAGCACCTCTTATTACAGCGGAAGAATTTACAACCAAGCTTTCTACGAGGATAAGTATTACAGATTTACCGAAGATCGACCTACCAATAGTTTTTTAGGTGAATCCTACGTAAATAATGGTATCAGGGATAAGACGGATTTTGAAGAAGGTGCTATTGAAGTGGGCGCGGTATTTGATCACCACCTTTTGGGCTATTATAAGGCAGGAATTGCCAGACGCAAATACAATTACGGCTACAATCGGATCATTGATCAGGGAACTAATGTGATTACAAATAGATTGATAGGCGAATTGTATCAGTTCAAAGCTGGTTTTGCCAAGCAAATAGGTAAATTTGATGTCTCCGCTCAGGGAGGATTGAATCTGGCCGGAGAGCTGGACGGGCAATTTCTGAAGGGAAAAGCTAGTTATGATTTCCCTTTATTCCAACTCGCCGCCGGTATTTCGGTAAGTTCGCGGGCTCCTGACTTTAATTATCAACTCTTTCAAAGCGATTACGTCAATTATAATTGGCAAAACAGTTTTAGCAATGTTGAAAAACAAGAGCTGAAATTTGAAATGAAGTCAGAAAAATTATTGGATGTCGAGCTGAGCCTGACCACCCTTCAAGACCACGTCTATTTTTCTGAGAACTTGATTACAGACAACGACGGTGAAATCACAGGATATACGGCCCGACCTTTTCAAGCCGATGATGACATTGCCTATTTAAAGATCAAAGCCCACAGGGAATTTAAATTCCTGAAATATTTTGGATTGGACAATAGCATCATGTACCAAAACCTGACCCAAGGTAGTGATATCATCAATCTTCCCCAGTTGACCACGAGAAATACTTTATATTACAAAAACAGATTTTTTCAAAAAGCGCTTCTCCTGCAAGCTGGAATAACGGCAAGGTATTTTACTGAGTACTCCATGGACGGATATGACCCAGTTCTGGGTGAATTCTACACCCAAAACTCAGAAGAATTAGGCGGATTCCCGTTGATTGATCTCTTTATCAATGCCAAGGTCAGACAAACCAGAATATTCTTTAAACTTGAACATGCCAACCAATTGGTGGCGAGTAACAGTGATTACTTTTCTGCCCCAAGAAATCCTTATCGAGATTTTACCATACGATTCGGTCTGGTCTGGAATTTTTTCCTATAAACTTTCCAATAACTAACTCCAGACGTATTAAATTTTTGTTAGAAAAGTTAAACTATCAGAGTTTTGCATCCGTATTTGCCTGATAATCAATCCTACATTGTTAAAACGTTGAGAGCGTTTAGATTTCTTTAAAAACCACATCCCAAGAAGCCTCGTAGGTTTGTGTACATATTAAAAACACAAACTATGAAAACTAAAATTTTAATGATCGCACTTCTTGCAGGTGCAGTTTCTTTCACATCATGTGACGATGACGACAACGTAAACGAAGAGCGATTTGACCGCGCAGAACTTTACGCTACAAGTACAAGTAATGGAAATGTTACAGTTTACGATTTTAGCGAAAGTAATGATGTAACCACCACATCCCTTACCACTACCTCAACAAATAATGAAGGTATTGCATACAACCCAGATCAAAATGAACTGTATGTGGCCTCTCGTAGCAATAACACCCTAAGCGCTTTTGTCGGAATAGAAGATCTTCTTACTGGTGGTGTTACTGCTATCACTGGAGCAACCAGTAATGTAGATTTTTCCAGTCCCAGAGCTTTAGCTTATCAAGGCAACAGTATTGTTGTTGCAGATAATGCCAATAACACTTTCTTTGTGTACACAAGAACTGCTAGCGGACTACAATTGAGAAACACTTTTGATATCAATTTTCCGGTTTGGGGAATTGAATTTGTAGGTAACGATTTATATGCTGTAGTAGATGTATCTAGTGATTTGGCCATTTTTAATAATTTCCTAAATAATACTACAGATGGAAGTCTGGCGGCCACAAAACGCATTACTATCGAAGGTATAGTTAGAACTCATGGTATCGCTTATGATGCTCAGGATGATTTGTTGATCATGACCGATATTGGTGAAGCATCAGGGGCTGGATCGGATACAGACGGTGGATTCCACTTGATCTCCAATGCAGTAAGCAAAATTGGCGCGGTAGCCGATGGAGGTACCTTGGCCGTAGCAGGAAACCAAATTAGAGTAGCAGGTTCTGCAACTTTGATGGGAAATCCAATCGACGTTACTTATGACACCAATACAGATACAGTATTTATCGCTGAAATCGCTAACGGTGGTGGTCGTATCTTAGGATACAGTAACGCCAGTGCTGGAGGAAACCTTACACCAACTGTAAACAATACATTGGCAGGAGCAAGTTCAGTTGATTTCTATCAAGAAGACTAGTTGTTATTTCCATAATTCTAAAAAGGTCGTCCTCACAGGCGACCTTTTTTTATTTAAATTGTGTGACCATACATATTTTTGATACCTTTGTTGATCATGCAGATCAGCAAATCCATTTTGGCCACCATCTTCTTGATGGTATTTGCAGCAGCGCAACTTACTGCGTTGCATGAGTTCTCACATGACGACCAAGGCTCGGATTGTGAAATCTGTCTGATCGCTCATGACTTCCAACAAACAGACTTTGCCTTAACCGAGGCCATCAGTTTTGAAATAGTGGAGATCAATCCAGTTTCAAAATTGATGATTGTAGAAACCGCTTTCGCGAAAGCGGACAGTCACACATCTCTATTTTTCACAAGACCCCCTCCTGCTTTACTATAACTACCGTGGCCCGACTGGGCAAAATCAGTATTATTAGTAAAAAATCCTCTATTTATGTTCACGAGAACACTCGTGGCATTGTTGGTCCTCACGGGATTACATCTCGTTAAAGCCCAGGAATGTCGTTTGGAGCTTAAGGGTGTCGTAATTGATTTTCACGACGCACAACCTTTAGAATTGGCCCAGATTTATGTGGTCCAGCTGCAAAAAACTTTTTCATCAAAATCCGACGGAAGCTATATCATTACCGGACTCTGTCCAGGAAATTACGAGCTGAAGATTTCGCATTTTGATTGTGAAAGCAAAACCCTGTCGCTGAACTTACAGGAAAGTATGGTTCGGGATATTACATTGGAACATCATGTGAACGAACTTCAGGAAGTTCAGGTGCTTGCAGATGTGCACGATGATCATAACAGCTCACAGTCAGCCACCAGATTGGACCAAGAAAGCATCAACAGGTTCAGTGGAGGTACTTTGGGAGACGCTTTGGAAAGCGTTCATGGGGTAAATGCTCTTAAGACAGGTAGTGCAGTGGTCAAACCCATCATACATGGTCTTTATGGAAGCAGGGTAAGCATAGTCAATGATGGGCTACGCCAACAGGATCAGGAATGGGGTGTTGAACACGCGCCCAATATAGATCAAAATACCGCCGGGAATATCCAGGTAATTAAAGGGGCGAGCGCCCTAAGGTACGGAGGCGATGCCATAGGAGGTACAATTGTCCTGGAACCCAACCGAGTTTTGGCCAAAGACACCCTGAACGGTAGGTTGATCATGCAGGGCCAAACCAATGGCCGCGGTGGTTCCTTAACAGGTACCTTGAACCGTTTCCGTAAATCAGGCTGGTTCCAGCAGGCAACGCTTACTTACAAACGATTAGGTGATTTTGAAGCGCCAGATTATATATTGAGTAATACAGGAAATCAGACTGCAGCAGCCAACTTGAAAATCGGCTATAAAAAATTTGAGTATGGTGCCAGTCTTAAATACAGTTATTATCAGGCATCCCTGGGAATACTGCGGGCATCCCATATTGGAAATGCCTCTGATCTGGTATCCAGCATCAATTCTAGAACACCCTTAGTGATCAATGATTTCACCTACGACATTGCCGCTCCTAGACAGGACGTAAATCATCATGGTTTACAGGCTCAACTATTTAAAAGATTTGCCAGTGCTGGAAAGTTAGAAGTGGACTACAGCTTTCAATTCAACAATCGCAAGGAATTTGACATTAGAAGAGGAGAGAGATCTGGACAGGCTTCACTGGACATCGACCTGAGCACACATCAAATGGCTAGCGTTTTCCGATGGGACGCTATGGAAAAACTGAATTTAGAAACAGGGTTGGACGGCATGTTTCAAATCAATCAGCCCAATCCGGAAACAGGAATCCGTCGTTTGATACCCGATTATGAAGCCTACCGATTGGGTGCATTTACTTCTGGTATTTATAGGTTCAATTCTTCATGGATTCTTGATGCTGGATTAAGATATGATTTATATCATATAGATGCGCAAAAATTTTATCTACAGAGTCGATGGGAGGATTTAGAATACGATCGTTTGTACCCACAATTTGAAGTAAGGCAAGAAGGCAATCAGATTCTTACCAATCCCAATTTTGATTATCATCTACTGGCTTTTACCACAGGTATTCAATACATATTTGACGAGCATTATGATTTATCTATGAATCTAAGCAGCGCTAATCGGGCACCCAACCCAAGTGAACTCTTTAGTGATGGATTACATCATGCACTAGCCACGATTGAATTAGGTAGACTGGATTTGGAGAGAGAACAGTCTTATAAAATAAACACAGTCTTCCATCTCAACAAAAAAGGTTTTGACGCAGAGATCAATCCGCATCTGAACCTAATCAATAATTTTATACAACTGGTTCCTACTGGATTGGAAACCACAACTCGAGGAGCCTTTCCTGTTTACCGCTACCGTCAAACGAATGCCATATTATATGGAGTGGATCTATCGGCTAGATATAATTTTTACAAGCAATCCGATAGCCCGACAAATCTCAATACCAACGTACTAGCAGCAAGCATAGGAAGCCAATTCTCTTATAACCATGGAAACGAAAGAGATACGGACCGACCATTGATTGATATGCCGGCACCCCAATTGCGCACCAGTGGCACACTGTACGGACTTTTTAATACTGCCCTCCAGATAGGACTGACGCACGAATGGGTATTTAAACAGGACCGTTTCCCCGATTACGATTATGAAGTGTTTGTTCCTAACGATCAAGGCGGACAGGATTTGAGAACGGTAGAGATATCAAAATCACCTGATGCCTACCAACTCGTGCACTTAGAAATGGGATTGCCTATTGGGGCTAAAAATTCCCAGCCTAGGGCACAAGTCTTTTTAAGAATCAACAACGTTTTTGACAGGAGTTATCGCAATTACTTGAATCGTCAACGATTTTATGTAGACGAGTTAGGCCGCGATATACAGCTCCAATTGATTTTGAATATTTGAAAGTATTTCCTTTAATTTTTTTAAACCTTAATTGTTTTATTATGAAAAAGAACATTTTTAAACTAGCTATGATTTTTGTAGGTGCCATTAGTTTGACCGCCTGTGGCGACGATGATAATCCCATGGTGATCAACGAGGAAGAGGTGATCACCACGGTAGAATACACATTGACCAATACAGCTGATGCGAATGATGTGGTGGTTTTAAGATCCATTGACGCTGACGGTGAAGGACCAAACGATCCGATCCAAACGGTTTCCGGAGACCTTACTGCCAATGCAGATTATGAAGGAAGTATCAGATTCCTGAACGAGACTGAGAATCCAGCAGAAAACATCACTGAGGAAGTGAGGGATGAGGCCGATGAGCACGAGGTGTTTTATATCACTAATCTAAGCTCACTACAAATCACTAAAACCGATACTGATGACAATAACAATCCACTAGGATTGTTTACTGACGTTACTACCGGCGCAGCTGGAATGGGAAATCTGACCATCGTATTGAGACATGAGCCCAATAAGCCTAATGACAACACATTGGCAGGAGCTGGTGGAGAAACAGATGTACAAGTAGTGTTTGAAGTAGCCATCCAATAGGATCAGATACTTTATTTGGTAGGGAGGCAGCCTGAGGGCTGTCTCTTTTTTTTGCATTAAATTCAAGCAAGGAATTTGCAAAAAAAGTTGGGGTTAGTACTAAAGGTGAAGGATGAAGCATACCAGAAATTGTTGGCAATTCAGACAAAAGACGAATCCAGTACACTACAAAAAAAAACCGCTTCCTTTCAGAAACGGTTTTTATCACGTATATAGAAAATTAATCTTCTAAATCATCCGCAGCATCCTCAATATCGTCTGCTACGTCTTCAACCTTATCTTCAAGGTCTTTTTCTTCTCTGCAGCTCACGGTACCTAGGGTAAACATGGCTGCAATAGCGATAATAAATATCTTTTTAAACATGGTTATTGAATTTAGTGGTTGATTTAATAATTATAGGGGTTTTCTACCAGAAATTATATTGATCAAGATCACAATTACCGCGATCACCAACAAAGCGTGAAATAATCCGCCAGTGGAAAGACCTGGCACTACTCCTAATAGTCCAAGTAACCAAACGATAATACAAATAACGGCAACCAGCCATAAAATACTTCTCATAATTAAGTTTTTAAAGGTTATGATACGAATGTACCTACAATATCAAGCCTTAGTTGTTAAGGATTTACGAATTTGTCAAAGTTTAACTTAGTTATTTATAAGCCTCTTAAACAAAAATTGGATATTCATTAGAACTTTGCTGGGTTATCAATAACCTCTCTGGCCCGCTTTTTATGGGCCTTTAGTTTATCTGCTGCCATTTTATCTAGCGTACTTAGCATCATATTCATCCGTTGATTGTTGGAAAAATGGGTCTTTTTCTCATCCAGAAAATTCCAATACAGCGAATTAAACGGACAAGCATCTTCCTCTCCCCCTTTTTTGCTGACCTTATATGTGCACGCCTTGCAGTAATTACTCATTTTATTGATGTAACTACCGCTGCTTACATATGGTTTTGTCGCTACCAGGCCGCCATCAGCCCATTGTGACATTCCTCTTGTATTGGTGATTTCTACCCACTCGATCGCGTCTATATAGATTCCCAGGTACCATTCATCTACATAACTAGGATCCGTCATGGTAAGCAAGGCATAATTTCCGGTCACCATCAGTCGCTGGATGTGATGGGCATAGGCGTTGTCCAGCGAATTGTTGATCGCATGCGACAAGCAATTCATCTTGGTTTTACCGGTCCAGTAAAATTCAGGCAGATCATTTTTGTTGTCGAGTTCGTTTTTGGTTTGATAACCTGGCATTTCTTTCCAGTAAATCCCACGCATAAATTCACGCCAGCCCAATATTTGCCTAACAAAGCCTTCCACCTGCGAAATATGTATGTCTGTATCGCTTTCGCGAAAGCGGGAAATGGCTGCCTCAATTACTTCTTGCGGACTCAACAATTTTGAATTCATTGCAAAACTCAGTCTAGAATGGAACAAATATTCCTGTTCGGTATGCATGGCATCCTGGTAGTCTCCAAAATGTTTCAATAGATGCTGGCAGAAGTAATTAAGTACATCCAAGGCGTCTTGGCGGGTCACTGGCCAATTAAAACTTTCTTCATTGATACGACCGAAAGTCTTTACTCCCTGATCTTGTAATAATTTGACGATCTTGCGTACATCTTTGCGAAATCCTTTTTCATGAGGGATTTCTGTATCTCCATCCCATTTTTTACGGTTGCTTTGGTCATAGTTCCATTGGCCGCCTTCGGGCTCCTTGTCGCCTTCGATCAGGATATCGTGCTTTTTGCGCATATCCCTGTAAAAATACTCCATGGTAAGGCGTTTCTTCCCCTCAAAAAACTTTTGGACGTCCTTCCTTTTGGTGTAAAAATGCTCTGTATCATAGCCTTGCCACTCGATATCCAAACCTTTGCAAAAATCCTTGAGTTGCTGGTCGAGACGATATTCATCTGGAGCGAGGTATTCAAATTTTTTGATGTCGTGTTCCTTGATGAGCTGTTTCAAGTTTTCAGTCAAATCCTGATGATTTGATTGATCATCCAATTGATAATAGACTGTATTCCACCCCCTGGATTCCAACCAATCGTTAAAACCTCTCATGGCCATAAAAAAGGCCACAACCTTTTGGACATGATGCTTTACGTAATCTGTTTCTTGGCGCATTTCTGCCATGTGGTAGATGATATGGTCATGGTCACCTTTATACCAACTGTGCTTGTGGTTGAGCTGATCACCCAGGACCAGTCTTAAGGTCTTTTGTAACATTATTATACTTTTTAGTACTCATAACGAAATGAACGTCATGAAAAATCATTTGAAATATACCTTGGTACTAACCCTGTTATGGCTCCTCAGTCTTTTTTACATCAGCTTTTTCACTGATGCAAGTTCCACCACCATCACCATGGTCTATGTTATTGGACAAGGGTTTTTAACAGCTTGGGTCATCTCGCAATGGAATAACAAAAGTTGTCGAAACTCAAAAAAATCTTCCAAAGCTGATCGTTAAAACAACTCATCTTCAAGCCATAGTCTTTGGTATTCTCCATTCTGGTCATAGCGATCAGCTTGGGAGACTATATTGAACTTTCTGTCCCTGGGATCGTTCCCTACTCCGCTGTTATACATCCAGTTGCCATAATTGGAATGCACATCATAGTCGATAAGGATATGCTCAAAATAGGCGGCTCCTAGTCGCCAATCCTGCTGCAAGTGTTTTGACCAGTAACTCGCTACATTTTGTCGTCCTCTGTTGCTCATAAATCCTGTTGCAGCAATTTCTTTCATGTTGGCATTCACAAAACGCTCATGGGTCTCCCCATTGATCCAGCGATCCAATTCGCGCAAATTATTTTTCCAATCGTATTCTTTGTCTAGTAGGCCTCCTAAGGCAAACATTTCCTCTTTATGTTTAAGGGAAACATATTTAAAAAAGTCTCTCCAGATCAATTCAAAAATCAACCAGTAAGTATCTTGGTTTTTCTTTATTTGCTCTTCAAATTTTTTGACCTGATAATAAATTTCAGGCGCTGAAATACAACCTTGGGCCAACCATGCACTGAATTTGCTGCTGTAATCCGTACCGATCAAACCGTTTCTTGTTTGCTTGTATTCCTGCAGTTTTTTGGTGTCCCAGAAATAGTGTTGTAACCGCTCCCAGGCGGCTTTTGACCCTCCTTCAAAGGGAAAAGCACTGCGATCGTCCCTATCGATTTCACTCAAACCCAACTCCTGAAGGCTGGGCAGATCACCTTGATCAATATGGGGCATCTCCTGTTGATACCCATCCACAGATACCAATGGGCGCACATCGGCCTGTTTCTCACATCTTTTTCTAAACTCTGTAAAAACTTTGGGGATCTTTTGAAAATGATCAAATGGAATATCGTCTGGATGGAATAAAAATTGGTCGTAAAATCGATGACCCTTGGGAGGATTGTTTAACCTTCCTAATGCTTTTCCCAATTCGTTTTCCTGGGTTAATTCGTCCCGCGTCCATTCTTTTTGCAGATAAATATCTGTGACATTATGTTCTTTGACCAAGGTAGGTAGATACCCTGCAGGACTGCTGTGACTGACCATTAATGGAATTCCCATCGCATTGAGTTGGTTCCTGAGGTCTGCTATGGACTGACGTATAAATTCGGCTCGGTACTTACCAGTTTTTCCGAATTTAATCTGAAGTCCCAAATCTTTTTCAAACGAGTCTGACGAATAAAAAAAGGGGTCAAAACAATATACCGCCATCACTGCACCGCCAGCATCACAGGCAGCTTTCAACCCATGGTGGTTTTGAGTCCTCAAATCGTTCCGGTACCAGACTAGTTGCATAAAATTTTTTCTACGATTGTTGTCGACATTTTTTACTACAGAATTTGACCTGCTCCCAATCCTTGGCCCATTTTTTTCGCCATGTGAATTCGCGTTCACATACTGGACAGACCTTAGTAGGTAATTGATGTGGATTCCTGGCAGATTGTTTCATTGGTGAAGGTTTATGAAGGAGATATTTTTTCTAATTCTTTACCGACCTGCGCATAGCTGAATCTGGTTCCTCCTTTCGCGGAAGCATAACCATCAAGACCATTCACCACCATACTTCCCGCGGCAGTCAGGTCTACCCATCCATCTTTTGATTGCAAACCTTTATCGAGGTAGATATCAGTTATACGACAAATCACAAAAATACATTTGTTCTCTTGGAGAAAATATTCATTTTCGTAGACTGCTGCTACCTGCACAGGCGCCGCCTGAACAAAAGGGACCTCATGAGGTTCTCGATCCAGGCGCTCTATTCCCAATACCTCAAATTCGGAAATGTTGGGATCGTATTTGGCGCTGGACTGATGAGCTTTTGTGACCAAATCCTGGGACACATGATTAAGGCTTATTTCTCCAGTTTCCTTTAAATTCTTGTAGGTATTTCCCGCTCCGTGTCCCAATGGACGCTGTACAAAACCAAATAATGCAGGATCACTTCCCAAATGGAGAACACTACTAAAAATCGCTACATTATCCACCCCATCTTTAGATCTTGTTGCCAACAGGTTGGCACTCTTGAATCCCGTAATACAATTGACCAAATTGGCTCTATCAAAGCGTTCCATATGTTGGATTTGGTCTAGACTGTAATGAATCATGTAGAGTTGGGTTTAGAAATTTTTCTATTGGGTGACGGCAGAGCGATGGTACTTAATAACAACGCTCACCACACCCAAATTTAAGTTTAATATTTACATAAGATAGTTAAACAAAAATTAAGCCTTAGGATTGTGCTCAAAAAAAAACCGCCCTGAAATAGGACGGTTTGTATTGAATTGTTTCCGGAATTAGCTGTTCGGATCCAAGTAATCAGGAATTCCATTTCCGTTAGTATCTACCGCATCAGAGGGGTTTCCATTATTGTTGGGGTCTGCCATCTCATTGATGGTAAGTATCCCATCGCCGTCGTCATCAGGGTCCAAATAATCAGGCACACCATCATTATCTGTATCTCTAGCATCGGCTGGATTACCATTTCCATTTGGGTCTGGAGCTTCAAAACGATTTTGTATGCCATCGCCATCCAGATCTATATTGACCGAATCTTCGTCCAGGTAATCAGGAATTCCGTCATTATCTATATCTTCTGCATCACTAGGGTCACCGTCTCCATTTGGATCAGCATTTTCAAAAATTGTAGGTACGCCATCATTATCATCATCAATATCTACATAATTATAAAGTATCCTAGTACGCGATCTATCCTGATCTGTATTATCTGCATTGTTAGGAGAAGTCACACTCTTATCTCCATCTAAATCCTCGAATTTGGAAAAAATACCATCTCCATCGTGATCTGTGGTTTCACTCTTATATAACTGAAAAGTAAAAATTAGTGGAGAATAAGTTGGTATTCCAGGAATAGCACTGCTAAAATAACCTATTCCTGAAGGCATAAAGACAGCACCCACACCTGAGTCAGTAAAAGTAAAAGTTCCATCACCATTAGCACTAGAAGCACTAGATTCGTTAAAGTCAGTTAATCCCAGAGAGAAACCGGTAACGGTGTTGGTCAAATCAAACCAAATAGGATTAGTAGATTGATCAAAGTTATTCCCATTCAATAGCTGGCCGCGATAAGTAACTAAAGTACTGTCAGCAAATGCCGGTTGTCCTGCTCCACCTCCCTGGCGCACTTTCAATACATAATACGTGTAATCTATATCGTCACGTCTGATGGTACGACTCACGACATCCTGCATAAGAGGTCGTTTATCAACATTGTTTCCAGCGATGGTATCAAATTCGATTTCAAATCCTTCACCTTGCGGATTACTGGCAAACTCTTCATAGTTATAGAAGTGAGTTTCCAGATAGGCTTGGAGCTCGACAAGATCTTCTGCATAAACTTCGTTGCGGTCCCTCACTGGTATCCCTCCGTCATCATCATCGTTTCCACAACTATATAGCACCAAACCTGCCAACAGGCCGGCCAGCGCAAATCCAATATTTTTCATCATCAATTTTTTAAAGCAGTCAAAGATAGTATTTTCCGCTATTTTTGTGGATAAAACGAGTAAATATCGGGCTTCTTATGCGTGTAGATAAATATTTGTGGTGTGTACGATACTTCAAAACCAGAAGTAAGGCGACTGATGCTGCCAAAAAAGGTAGAATACGCGTGAATAATGATATCGTTAAACCAGCCCGCGATGTCTACCCAGGTGATATCATTCAAGTGCGAAAAGACCAGATCGACTATAAAATTGAAGTATTGGATCTACCACCCAGCCGGGTGGGTAATAAATTGGTCAATCTTTACCGGATGGACCGCACACCTGCAGAGGCATTTGAAGCCAAAAAGCTTATCAGCCTGAATCAAGATTATTACAGGCGTAAAGGAGAAGGTCGTCCCACTAAAAAGGATCGGCGAGACCTGACCGATTTATTACGTCAAGAAGAAGAATGAAACTGGATGCCAAATATTGGGAGAATCGATACCTGAACGAGGAGACAGGTTGGGATCTAGGGCAAGTTTCTGCGCCTATCAAAAACTATGTCGATCAAATCGCCGATACGGATATTTCGGTATTGGTTCCTGGAGCGGGTTATGGTTATGAAGTACTGTATCTGAGAAAAAAAGGAATTTCCAACGTGACAGTAGTAGATATTGCGCAAACGCCATTGAAGCGGCTTCATCAACGCCTAGGTGATCAGCAGGGGTATGAACTGATCCAACAAGATTTCTTTTCGCATAGCGGTAGTTATGACTTAATTTTAGAGCAGACTTTTTTTTGTGCCTTGGAAGTTCGCTTTCGCGAAAGCTATACCCAAAAAATGTACGAATTACTGAAGCCTGGTGGAATACTGGCAGGTGTGCTATTTGATTTCACTCAACAAAGAGATGCTCCGCCATACGGAGGATCTATTGAGGAATATCAGGAATTATTTGCTCCTAAGTTTGACATCTCCCGCATTGAAAGCTGCAGATGTTCTGAACCTGATCGTCAGGGAAAGGAATTGTTTATCGAACTCATTAAACCAGTTTATGAAAAATGAAATTCTCAACCATAAAGAAGTTGAACATAAAATTAAAAGAATTGCCTATCAAATTGCTGAGGTCTACCATCAGAACGATGAGATAATTTTGGCTGGAATCGCTGAAGGTGGTTATGTTTTTGCCCGATTGATCAAAAAAGAATTGGAAAAAATAGTAGGAAGCACAATCAATCTCTGCAAGGTAAAAGTGAACAAAAATGATCCCCTAAAAGAGGTGTCCACCAGCATGACACCAGAAGATTACAAAAACAAGGGGTTGATTTTATGTGATGATGTACTCAATAGTGGGACTACGTTGATTTATGGTGTAAAACATTTCTTGGATGTCCCATTGGACAGGTTCAAGACGGCGGTATTGGTCAATCGTAACCACAAAAAATACCCTGTCAAAGCAGATTTTAAAGGCATCTCTTTATCCACAACCATTGAGGAACATATCAAAGTACAACTTGACCAACCTCCTTATAGTGTTGTTTTAAAATAGATCGCCTACGATCAATTGCACGACTTCGTGGGGACTTTTGTCATCGCATTTGATTTTTTTATCTGCTTGATGGTAAAATGGTCGACGTTCAAAAAGATGCTTCCCTATGAATTCTGCCAATTCCTCTTGGGAACCCACATCAGCAATAAGTGGTCGGTGGTCTTTTTCAGGCCACAACCTTTGCACCAGTTGAGTAATACTCAAATCCAGATACACAGTAATCACTTCTTGTTGGTCGCGTAGAAGCTCCATGGTGTTATAATAGCATGGAGTTCCACCACCAAGCGAAATTACAGTTGGCGAATCCTGCCCGAGTAATTTTTTCAACAGTTCGTGTTCCTTTTTCCTAAAATAAATAACTCCTTTCTCCTGAAAAAGATCAGCAATGGACTGTTGGAGTTCAGAAGTTATAAAATGATCCAGATCCACAAAAGGAAGTTGAAGTGCTTTGGCAAGCTCCTTTCCCACAGTAGATTTTCCTGACCCCATATAACCCAACAAGACAATTTTAAAAGCTTTTTGCATGCGAATAAATACCTTGAAAAATGAATCGGTAAATTAATCCAAAAAAAATTAGGTAGTAATTTAAAAACAGCCGTATATTTGCAGCCGCTAACGCAAAAAGATCTGGTAGCTCAGTTGGTAGAGCATCTCCCTTTTAAGGAGAGGGTCCTGGGTTCGAGCCCCAGCCAGATCACAACAACAGAACGATAGGGACTCCTAATCAAGGCATTTCCTACAATAGAATCCAAATCGTAGCTGTACAAAGTCTTCAAAAAGTCCTTATTTTTAAGGACTTTTTTTAATACCCGGGTGCTGAAATTGGTAGACAGGCACGGTTGAGGGCCGTGTGCACTTGTGCGTGTGGGTTCAAGTCCCATCCCGGGTACTATTTTTCTTCCAGGAATCAACCACCCTATTCGTTTTACTTCAAATTCCATCTTCATCTGAAAGAGATAGGATTACTTATCAGACCCAAGTTAAATCTGTCCCAAAGACACAAAGTACTGTGGTTGGTTTTACATTTTTGTTTAACTTTACTTTGTTGTTTGATGAACAAAACAATGATTTATAATTATTAAAAACATTAACTGTGATCAAGACAAGGTTCAGTATTAAGGATCTAGAAAACTTGAGTGGTATTAAATCACACACCATACGCATTTGGGAAAAGCGATACAATCTACTGAAACCAGACCGTACGGATACAAATATCAGGACCTATGACCTTGAGGCCCTACAAAAGATATTGAATGTCAGTTACCTCAATCAACTGGGGACAAAGATTTCAACCATCGCCAGCCTCTCTACGGCTGAAATTGAAAATCAAGTTCGCAACTACGCAGAACGCAGCAATAAAAATAACCATGCCATCCAAGAATTAAAATTGGCCATGGTCAATTTTGACCAACATATGTTTCAACGGGTGTATGACAGCGTGTTGGATGAATTAGGATTTGAAGGTCTTTTCTACAATTTATTTGTGCCATTCCTAGAGGAACTAGGTTATTTATGGCAAACAAAGACCATCAACATTGCACACGAGCATTTTATCAGCCACCTCATCAAGCAAAAACTCTTGGTCAACCTAGAGAAGGTGCAGTACAGAGAAACACGCTTTAAAGAAAAGGTCTATATCCTTTTTCTTCCAGAAAATGAAATGCATGATTTAGGATTATTGTTCCTCAATTACGAGTTACTCTCCAGAGGTTGCAACACTATTTATCTGGGAGCAAGTATGACATTAGATGCCCTGCCTTATTTTAAAAAGCAGGAAATGAAACCTACATATATCACCTATATTACGGTACAACCTACCATTAAGCAACTTCCGAGTTTTTTAAATCGTTTCCAAAAAAAGGTAGCCAAAGAAGATCCAGTCGAATTATGGATCTTAGGACAAATCGCTCAAAAACTGGATCCCTCCCATTTGAAAAAGAATCAAACGGTTTTCCAAGGTATGTCGGATGTTATCAAGCAAATTCCCCAACTGATCAAAACATGAGTCAAAAAATTGCCGTTATAGGCTCCGGATTTTCTTCACTGGCCGCGGCAAGTTATCTAGCTCAAGCAGGTCACGAAGTTACCATATTTGAAAAAAACGACACGGTAGGTGGCCGAGCCAGGCGACTGGAAAGAGATGGATTCACTTTTGATATAGGACCATCCTGGTATTGGATGCCGGATATCTTTGAAAGATTTTTTGCCGACTTTGATAAAAAACCTTCTGACTTTTACGCCCTGGACAAGCTGAGTCCAGCCTACGCGGTTGTTTTTAAAGAGGATACCATTAAAATCGCAGATAATCTGGAGGATATTAAATCCACTTTTGAGAGCATAGAACCAGGCAGTTCAAAAGCATTGGATGAATTTATCTCAGAGGCCGAGGAACACTATGAGATAGCCATTAAAAATTTGGTATATCGACCAGGTGAATCTCCCATGGAATTAGTGACGCTGCAAACGGCCAAAAAGGTAGGTGCCTTTTTAAGCAATGTTTCCCGGGATGTGCGCAAAAAATTTCAAAACCCAAAACTCATTAGCATACTTGAATTTCCCGTGCTTTTCCTTGGTGCTACTCCTCAAAACACTCCCAGCTTTTATAATTTTATGAATTATGCCGATTTTGGACTGGGCACTTGGCACCCCAAAGGTGGTATGTACGAAGTCATCCTGGCCATGAAGAAATTGGCACAATCACTGGGCGTGGTCATTCAAACCAAAAGCCCGGTAGATAGGATACTGATAGATGAAAAAGACAGAGCGCACGGCATCATGACCAATGGGCAAAAATTCTTGTTTGATGTCATACTGTCTGGAGCTGACTATCACCATTCCGAAACCTTGCTGCCAGAAAAACACCGTCAATACTCAGAAAAATACTGGAGCAAAAAGACCTTTGCGCCCAGCTCTTTGATCTTTTACGTGGGATTTGACAAGAAATTAAAGAACATCGAGCATCATAATTTATTTTTTGATACTGACTTCACCAAACATGCCAATGAGATCTATGAGGATCCTCGATGGCCTGAAGATCCTCTTTTTTACGCCAATTTCACTTCGGTCACCGATCCAAGCACTGCTCCAGAAGGTTGTGAAAATGGTTTTTTCCTTATTCCGCTGGCTCCAGGTTTGGAAGACACACCTCAATTACGCGAGAAATATTTTGACATCGTAATCGATCGGTTTGAGAAACGTACCCAGCAAAAGGTAAGAGATCATATACTTTTTAAAGAATCATTTTGCGTCAATGATTTTATTTCAGCCTACAACAGTTATAAAGGAAATGCCTATGGAATGGCAAATACCTTGATGCAAACCGCATTTCTTAGACCAAATTTAAGAAGTCGCAAAGTTAAAAACCTTTACTTTACAGGTCAATTAACCGTTCCCGGTCCTGGAGTTCCACCTTCATTGATCTCTGGGAAGCTAGCCGCACAACTCATTAACAAATACTCTAACCAATGAAAAGCCTATTCGATAAAGTCTCCAGGGAATGCAGCCGCACTGTGACGCACAATTACAGTACGTCCTTTTCACTGGCCAGTAAAATGCTGGGACCCAGTATCCGCCAAGACATCCACAACATTTATGGCTTTGTACGATTTGCTGATGAAATTGTAGATACTTTTCATGATTACGACAAACGTACTTTACTAGATAGGTTTGAAGAAGATCTCCAAAGAGCCATTGAGGATAAGATCAGCTTAAATCCGATTTTAAACAGCTTCCAGGAAACCGTCAATAAATATGATATCACACCAGATATGTATGGAGCGTTCATCCACAGTATGCGACTGGATTTGGACAAATCTGTATATCTTACAGATGAGGAGTACAGAAATTATATTTATGGGAGTGCAGATGTAGTCGGACTCATGTCGTTGAAAGTATTTGTCAAAGGGGATAATGCAAAATATCAAGACTTAAAAGATGACGCTATGAGATTGGGTAGCGCATTTCAAAAAGTAAACTTCCTGCGGGATTTAAAAGCAGATTTGGACATGTTGGAGCGTAGTTATTTCCCCAACACAGACCTACATGACTTGAGCGAAGAGGATAAAGCTAGACTCATTGAAGAAATCAAAGAGGATTTTGATGCTGGACTACGAGGTATCAAAAGACTACCAATCGAAGCAAAATTGGGCGTATATACTGCTTACACCTATTACCGCAGACTACTCACCAGATTGGAACGCACTCCTTCGAGGGAGATACGCAATACCCGAATCCGTGTACCTAATTATGAAAAGATTTTCCTGCTGTCCAAAGGTTATGTAACTTACCGCCTCAACCTCATATAATCTATGCAAGTCGTCTATTGGATCTTGATTTTTGTCGGCACGTTTTGGATCATGGAATTTAATGCCTGGTGGATGCACAAATATGTGATGCATGGTTTTTTATGGAATTTACATGAAGATCACCATCACAAGAAACATAATAGTTGGTTTGAAAAAAATGATTGGTTTTTCGTCTTTTATGCAGTGATAAGTATAGGGTTAAAACTCATCCATAGTATTTACGACATTTGGTGGTGCCTTCCCCTTAGCGCTGGTATTCTGGCTTATGGTATCGCCTATTTTGTGGTACACGATATTTTTATCCATCAGCGGTTCAAATGGTTGCGCAAAGCCAATAATAAATATGCTCGTGGCGTACGCCGCGCCCATAAAGTTCACCATAAACATTTGGGCAAAGCAGACGGTGAGAATTTTGGCATGCTTGTCGTTCCCCTCAAGTACTTTAAATAAGTCATGAAACAGGCCATTGTCATAGGAGCTGGAATCGGCGGTCTGGCCATGTCTCTACGCCTAAGAAAACTAGGCTATGCAGTTTGTGTAATTGAAAAAAATGAGTACCCAGGCGGTAAATTACACGCCATCGAGCAGGATGGGTTTCGTTTTGACCTTGGTCCTTCTTTATTTACGCTGCCTCATTTGGTAGAGGAACTACACCAACTTTTTCCTGATCAATCGGTTGATTTTAGATTTCATGCTAAGTCTACTGCTTGTCATTATTTCTGGGAAGATGGGACGGTATTTAAAGCCCCTACCCTACCTGCAGATTTTGTAGAAGAAGCCCATGAAGTTTTTGGAGAATCTAAAAAACGAATTGACCTCTACCTCCAAAAAAGTAAGGCCAAATACAATCTTACCAAAAGACTCTTTCTGGAAAGATCGCTGCATCAATGGAGCACCTATTTTTCTCTGGATACTGTTAAAGCCATTATCAATGCGCCTTTTTTAGGACTAACCAATACGTTGGACAAGGAAAACCAACATTTTGAAAATCCTAAATTAAGGCAGTTGTTTAACAGATACGCAACCTACAATGGATCTTCCCCCTATCAAACACCAGGCATCATGAGTATGATACCGCATTTGGAATTGGAATTAGGGACATATTATCCTGAAAACGGAATGCATCGTATCTCTCAATCACTCTACGAATTGGCTATCAAAGTGGGTGTAGAATTCCGCTTTCGCGAAAGCGTAAATCGCATCAATCACTCCCTGGAAAGAGTGACCGGAGTGTCCACTAACAAAGGTCAACACAAAGCAGATGTCGTGGTCTCAAATATGGATATCGTTCCTACGTACGAAAAGTTGATGCCCGATATCAAGGGACCTCAAAAAACCCTTCAACAAGAACGATCCAGCAGTGCATTGATTTTTTATTGGGGAATAGCCAGAAAATTCGACCAACTGGATTTGCACAACATTCTGTTCAGCAAGGATTATCAAGCTGAATTTGATCATATTTTTAATCAAAAAACCTTGTTTGAGGATCCGACAGTCTATATCAATATCACCAGTAAAGAAACGCCTTCGGACGCGCCCCAAGGGCAAGAAAACTGGTTTGTGATGATCAATGCCCCAGGCGATTACGGACAGGATTGGGAAGAGATGACCGCTAGATCCAGAAAAAATATACTGCAAAAAATCAAGGCCTGCCTGAAAGTAGATATCAGCGACCTGATTCAAACAGAGCATGTGCTCACTCCACAAGGAATTGAACGCGATACGAGTTCATATCGTGGCGCACTTTACGGAGCGGCAAGCAATGATAAATTTGCTGCGTTCCTGAGGCATCCCAACGATAACAAGAGAATAGAGAATCTGTATCATGTAGGAGGCAGTGTCCACCCTGGAGGCGGTATACCTCTTTGTTTGTTAAGCGCCAGGATCACTGCTGACCTCATTTCCAGGAAGCGATGAAACAGGCAGCCATTGTTTTTCTCTGGATCATTCATATAGCAGCCCTGATCGGGATTGGATTAGGTTACGCGTCTTTCTTTTTACCTAAGTCTCCTTTTACCATGTTGTACTTATGGCTGGTATTGATATTTTTCTTCCCATTTAAGGAATTGAAGACATGGATACTATTCATGGTATTTATGGCTGTGGGAATGATAGTAGAATGGTTGGGTGTACATACTGGATGGTTGTTTGGACAGTATGTTTACGGAGAGAGTTTTGGATGGAAACTGGACGGTATTCCCTGGTTAATCGGAGTAAACTGGGCCATACTGACTTTCTGTTGTCATATCATTGCCAAAAAAATAATCAATTCCAGCTATGGAGCGATGGCCCTGGGGGCGACCTTCATGGTGCTACTGGACTTTTTTCTCGAACAAATTTGTGATTATGCTGGCTTTTGGCATTTTGCAGGTGGTGCAGGCTGGTTCAATTATATTTGCTGGTGGATCATAGGTTTTGCCTTACAAGCGGTTGCCAGTAGATGGGAGCTCAAAGGCGATTTTAATACCTGTCTACATTTATATGTTGTTCAACTCATTTTTGCCCTCGGATTATGGATCATCATTATGACTTAGCCATCATCGGCATGGGTTGTGCAGGCAGCCACGTGGTACTGGAGCTCATACGACGTCAAAGCAACATAAAGGTTGTGGTTCTAGATGATTTTCAAAAAGGATCAATGGACAAAACCTGGTCCTTTTGGGAAATAGGCACCGGAAAATGGGATCACCTGGTACATCATCGATGGGAGAAAGGAGCATTCATCATGCCTGATGATCATATTGAATTGACCCTTACTCCTTATCTATATAAAAGTATTGAGAGTAGTGATTTTATCGCTTTCGCGAAAGCGGAATTACAGCAACATGAGTCTTTTACCCTCATCGAGCAACAGGTCAAGGAGGTTTTGTCACCCGCAGCACTAGATTCAGAAAAAAGCTACCATCAGATCATTTATGGAAATGAGCGTCTATTTGCCCATCAAGTTTTAGATAGTCGAGTCCCACATGCCTATTTTGAAGATCAAAAGAGTTTGGGCCTCAAGCAACATTTTGAAGGTTGGGTAATTAAGACCGAAGAGGAATATTTTGATCCAAGTGTATTTACGATGATGGATTACAGGTTGCGGGATCCAGGAACGACCAGCTTTACTTACGTCCTGCCCCATTCCTCTCAACAAGCCTTAGTGGAATTTACTTATTTTTCAAAAGAACTCGTCAAGGCGGAAGTATATGCCCAATACCTAAAGGATTATATAAGAGACCACTTGAAAATTGACAGCTTTGAGATCATTCAAATCGAGAAAGGAGTGATCCCGATGACCACCTATAATTTCAACCAGCATCATAAGGCAGGCCATCTGCGTATTGGCACTGCTGGTGGTTGGGTCAAACCATCCACAGGATACAGTTTTAAATCCAGCGAAAAGAAGGCAATTCAGTTGGTAGAAAACATTTTTTCTGGTGACCCGCTGTACAATGGTTTACAGGCTGGACGTTTCAAATTGTATGATGACATTATGATAGAGGTGCTGTTTCGCGATAATGAAAAAGGACCTGAGGTATTCCATCATTTGTACAAAAACAATCCGATTGATCGCATCCTAAGATTTCTAGATGAGGAAAGCAGTTTTTCTGAAGAAATTGCTATTATGCTCCCCATGACTTCATGGCCATTTTTACGATCTTTCTTCAACAGGCTCTGGCGAAATTTTTAGTGCTTTTGGGATATCAAAACCCTCCCAGCTCCCAGCTATTTTATAGGGCTGAAACCTCGAGAACAATTCTTCCTTGTACCATTGTAGGGCCTGAGTTTGTTGCACGGCTTGACGGTGATTTTGGCTGCGGTAGGCAAACTTATTGAGAGCTCGTGCATTGTCCCAAAGACTGAAGGTCGCCATCTGGGTAACTGGTCTTTCACCAATTCCGGCTGTGAAAAGAAGATGATCATTGTCCACCAAGTCCTTTTGACTAGTCGGTACATAATCCCAGAATTTCTTAAGAAATCTTGTTTTAATGGTGGCTCGGGTAATCACGGCAATGAACTCTTGTTCAGTATTCAGCGAACTACTTTGTTCAAAAGGATTTATTTTGGACCACCTCCCATGGGCCTTAATGTTTTTTAAATAAAAGGTAATTCGCTCCGAACTGTGACTCTGATAACGCGCCGACAATTTTGATGCATTAAAAAAGTCTCGGGCATCTACTTCCGTGTTCCAAACCTGAAGCAAAGCATAAACGCCCCAATCAGGTTTGGGGTCAAAATTCTGTTTCCCACTGCCCATCAACTTATAAAATTGAAGCCCTGATGTTTTTTTTAGAGCGGGTTTGGCAAACTGCATCATCATAAACGCCCATAGTTTATGCTTAAGACTGGTATACCTGTAAAAACTAAGCGTAGTAATTTGTTGGGACATAAGACAAATATACAGGTCATTTCTGGGGAAATAACTAGATTTAAGCATGCTTATAAAATTATATCGCTTTTAATTTTTATCAGTAGTCTGGCCTCATCTTACAAGTAGTCGGCAAAACGAGAATTGCCTCTATCAATAGAGTTGAACACCTCCCATACCAAACAAGAGAAGAGCGCTATTCCTTTAGCGCTGAGTTTTGATTTTCCAGTAGGCAAACCAGAAGCTAAAGGCTATTACAATGCCCAGGCATTTGGTGTGAATGATCATCTGGGAGATGATTAGAATGCAGTTACTGGAGGTAATGCTGACCTGGGCGACCCTATCTATGCCGTAGGTGCAGGCAAGGTCATCTTTGCCGAAGATCTAAGAGGCGGATGGGGAAAGCTGATAGAAATCATACACCATTTACCTGACCAACAATTTGTGGAATCACTTTATGCGCACTGTGATAGCATGCTAGTTACAGAAGGGGATCTGATTTAAAAAGGAGCGCAAATAGGTACCATACGAACTGCCAGTGGAAGGTATCTCGCTCATCTTCATTTTGAAATCAGAGATCAGATCCATAGACCCATAGGTGGCGGATACTCATTTGATACAGAAGGATATGTGAACCCCAGTATGTTTATCACTAGCCATCGCAATTGATCTTTAAGCCATTGATCAATAAAAAAGCCCCTAAGAATTTAGAGGCTTTTCAGTGTATCAAAAGAGCATAGCTTAAGCAGCGTTTTCCTCTTTAATTTTATTCAGTGCACTTCCTTTGTGGAACCATTCGATTTGCGCATCATTATAGGTATGATTAACTTTAATCGTATCCTTAGTACCATCGGCGTGGGTGATCTCAATCGTCAATGGTTTATCTGGAGCAAATTCATGCAGGTCCACAAAGTTAAAGCTATCATCCTCTTGAATCAGGTCATAATCTGCTTCGTTGGCAAACGTCAAGCCCAACATTCCCTGCTTTTTTAGGTTGGTCTCATGAATACGGGCAAACGATTTCACGATCACGGCAACCACCCCTAGGAACCTAGGCTCCATCGCAGCGTGTTCACGAGAGGAACCTTCCCCATAATTGTGGTCACCCACAACAACAGAAGGAATACCTTCGGCTTTATATTGTCGTTGAACCTTAGGAACGGCATCATACTCACCAGTCAATTGGTTTTTAACAAAATTGGTCTTTTTATTGTATGCATTCACTGCACCAATTAAACAGTTGTTAGAAATATTGTCCAAATGACCGCGGAACCTTAACCATGGACCAGCCATAGAGATATGATCCGTGGTACACTTACCATAAGCCTTGATCAACAGCTTGGCGTCTTTGATATCCGTACCAATGGGTTCGAATGGTTCTAACAATTGTAGTCTTTCAGAATCTTCGGCTACTTCGACTTTTACGCTACTCCCATCTTCTGTAGGTGCCAGATATCCATCATCCTTTACTTCAAAACCTTTCGGTGGCAATTCCCATCCTGTAGGTTCATCCAACATCACTTCCTCTCCATCCTCATTGATTAACTTGTCAGTAAGCGGATTGAAATCCAATCTTCCAGAGATGGCAATAGCCGCTACCATTTCAGGTGAAGCAACAAATGCGTGGGTATTGGGATTACCATCCGCTCTCTTCGCAAAGTTCCTGTTAAACGAGTGAACAATGGAGTTTTTGGGTGCATTCTTGGGGTCTTCATAACGCGCCCACTGTCCGATACAAGGTCCACAAGCGTTGGTAAATATTTTTGCATCTAATTTTTCAAAAATACCTAGAATACCATCACGCTCTGTAGTGTAACGTACTTTTTCAGAACCCGGATTAATTCCGAACTCTGCCTTGGTCTTCAACTTCTTGTCGATCGCCTGCTGGGCAATTGAGCTGGCTCGGGATAAATCTTCATAGGAAGAGTTGGTACACGAACCTATCAGTCCCCACTCAACTTTTAGAGGCCAATCATTTTTGGTCGCCTTTTCATTCATCGTTCCTACCTCAGTAGCCAAATCTGGGGTAAAAGGTCCATTCAAATGTGGCATTAAAGTATCAAGATCGATTTCGATTACCTGATCAAAGTATTGTTCTGGGTTTTCGTAAACCTCAGGGTCACCGGTAAGGTATTCTCTTATCTCATTGGCTGCATCGGCGATATCTGCGCGTTCTGTAGCACGTAAATAACGCTCCATGGAATCATCGTATCCAAATGTGGAAGTGGTAGCCCCTATTTCTGCTCCCATATTACAAATGGTCCCTTTTCCTGTACAGGAGAGATTTTTGGCACCTGGTCCAAAGTATTCAACAATGGCTCCGGTTCCACCTTTCACTGTAAGAATTTCGGCTACCTTTAGAATCACATCTTTGGGCGCGGTCCAACCAGATAGGTTACCAGTTAGTCTCACTCCGATCAGTTTAGGGAATTTGAGTTCCCATGCCATTCCTGCCATTACGTCGACAGCATCTGCACCACCAACACCAATTGCCACCATTCCTAGTCCACCTGCATTTACGGTATGAGAGTCCGTTCCAATCATCATTCCTCCTGGGAAAGCATAGTTTTCCAATACTACTTGGTGAATGATACCAGCTCCTGGCTTCCAGAAACCAATACCGTATTTGTTGGATACTGTTTCAAGGAAGTTGAAAACCTCATTGGAGGTATTCATGGCATCCTGAAGATCGGCATCTGCACCTATTTTAGCTTGGATCAAGTGGTCACAGTGTACAGTAGTAGGAACTTCAACATTATCTTTTCCTGCTTGCATGAATTGAAGCAAGGCCATTTGAGCAGTAGCATCCTGACATGCGATACGATCTGGCGCAAAATCTACATAATCTTTACCACGGGTAAAGGTTTTTTCTGGAGTACCATCCCAGAGGTGCGAGTAAAGAATTTTCTCGGCCAGGGTAAGAGGTTTGCCAGTGATTTCACGTGCTTTATTGACACGTACAGGCATCTCGGCATACACCTTTTTAATCATATCTATATCAAAAGCCATATATGTAAGTTTAATTTTAATCTAAGGTTTGCGAAAATACAAAAATAGCAGATGAAATGAAAGCCTTCAGTCATCTTGCGCTGTGTATATCAAAACTAACCATCAACCTTAAAATAAGCATTTTTAATGCGGATTTGATAATAAATAAGCACTAAAACCATGTTAATTGTAATCCAGTGGTTAGGGACTATGGATCGACCCAAATATTAGACGGATTTAGAATTGTGGCATTGAGAAAGGAAAAGAGAGTTTGAAGCCAAGACACATCTCGCTACGATAAGAAAAGTCCACAGTTTGCGCAATATGTGAAGCAAAACTATATGAATCCGCACAATACGGATCCAAAAACAACCCAAAACAACCAATCGAACAGAAAAAGTGGCTGCGGTTGTCCGGCGTATCTAGCTTTTCTAGTAGGAAATCAGTCAGCGGTAGCGTGCGGGATACTTCATCACAGAATCTTTGCGATAATGCTTTCCTCAGTAAAACCTTCCGCTTCGGCTTTGTAATTTTTGATGATACGGTGTCTAAGAATACCATTGGCTACCGCCTTAACATCTTCTATGTCTGGACTGTATTTACCATTCACAGCAGCATGAGTTTTAGCAGCCAAAATTAAATTTTGGGAAGCTCGAGGCCCAGCACCCCAATCAATATATTCCTTGATCAATTCTGGTGCTGTATCACCTTTAGGACGTGTTTTTCCTACCAGTGTAACCGCATATTCTATCACATTATCAGCCACAGGAATACGACGTACCAATTGTTGGAAGTCTACGATTTCCTGAGCAGTAAATAATGCATTAATTTGAGGTTTGTGGTCACTAGTGGTGCTCTTAACTACATCTACCTCTTCCTGAAATGAAGGATATTGTAGATTAATCGAAAACATAAAACGATCCAGCTGCGCCTCTGGCAATGGATAGGTTCCTTCCTGCTCGATCGGGTTCTGAGTAGCCAAAACAAAATAAGGAGCATCCAATTTGTAGTGTTGTCCCGCTACGGTAACCGACTTCTCCTGCATGGCTTCAAGTAATGCGGCCTGAGTTTTAGGTGGCGTACGGTTGATCTCATCGGCCAAAATGATATTAGAAAATACGGGACCCTTTAGAAATTTAAAGGTGCGGTTTTCATCCAAAATCTCACTACCCAAAATGTCGCTGGGCATCAAATCTGGTGTAAATTGGATACGTTTGAACTGCAAGCCCAGGGCTTGGGAAATGGTATTGACCATCAAAGTTTTGGCCAGTCCAGGAACACCTACCAATAAGGCATGTCCACCTGAAAAAATACTGATAAGAATCTCATCGATCACCACTTCTTGACCGATGATCACTTTGGCAATTTCCTTTTTTAGTTCCCGATGCTTTTGAACGAGTTGGTCGATGGCTGCTACGTCAGACATATGAATTTTTGGTTTAGCCGAAATATACTACTAATTCCAACCATCAAGGATTTCACATTCCTTAAATTCTTCACCAATCTTGACGTAAGTGTCTTTGATTTTTTCGGCGCGCCATTCCTGAATGGCTTTTACCTGCTTATCCTTCAGCGCTAAATCTTTGATTTTGAGGTAATCCTGAGAATAGTTGGCTTTATGATCTGGAATCTTGTCAATTATTTTAATGATCTTAAAAGAGGTACGTCGTCCTGTTGGATCAGTTTCCTCGATGATACCACTTACATCTCCTTTTTCCAGGAATTGAACTTGAGAAGCCATATCAGACTCAAGTCTGGTCACTTCAACTCTAGCCGTTCCTGTGTTTGGATTGATGATCCGACCACCATTTTCTGCAGAGCGCTCGTCATCGCTAATTTCGGCGGCGGCATCTTCAAAAGAGATATCACCTAAGATGATCTTGTCCCTCATTTTCTCTAACTTTTCACGAGCCGCATTTTTTTGAGCGGTTGATATAAAAGGTTCAAGCAGAATGTGACGCACATCGCGCACTTGCCCCTTAACACTTTCCACATAAAGAATGTGCCAACCAAACATGGTTTCAAATGGTTCACTGATCTCTCCTTCCTGAAGCGAAAAGGCTTGATCCTTGAACTCCTTTACAAAAGGACTATTTCTTTTAAGCGTTAACACACCTCCCTGTCTCTCCGTGCCCGTATCATCTGAGTATAAAGTAGCTTTTACACTAAAATCCGCTCCATTATCCAACACATCTGCCCGGTATTCTTTGAGTTTATTGATCACCAAGTCTATTTCCGCTTGTTCTGGTTTGGGAGTAACAACTATACGGGCCATCTCGACTTCTGTATTGAACAATGGACGCTGATCTTCTGGAATATCATAGAAAAACTGGCGTACTTCTTCAGGGGTGATTTCTACCTGTTCAGTGATACGCTGCTGCATGCGTTGAGCCAGCAGTTGATCTCTATTCACACGATTCAATGCTTCACGCACCTGTTGGATGTTGTCTTTTTTGTAGAATTCGGCTATCTTTTGTTCATCCTGAGTTTTCAGCACATTTTTAAAATAGTCGATCTGCTGTTCTGTACTCCCCTCAATTTCACGATCACTGATCGTAATAGAATCTTGAATGGCATGGTGAGCATACATTTTTTCGGCGAGCAGACTTTGCATCAACTCACAGCTGGACAAATCAGAAATTCCGGCCTGTCTTTTGGCCTGTTCTTTGGCCTGTGTGATATCTGAAGATAAGATCACATAATCCCCTATTACCCCTGATACACCATCGATCAAAAAGCGCTTCTGTTGGGGCCTAACGCTATCCAACGCAGCAAGAGTTTCCTTTTTTATTTTCTCATCTATGGCAGCATACTCTGTGGAGTCTTGCGTGGTTTGTACCGTTCCCGCTTTCGCGAAAGCGAATCCAACCAACAGCAGCATCCAACTACTGATCTGCTTTAACTTTATTACTTGATTTGGCATCATTGAGTAAATCTTTTTCTAATTTTTGTATGTAGGCAATCTTGCTCTTGTTGAGTAAGACTTGCTTGATCGTAGGTTTAACGTAGGAAAGTGGTGCGCGATTGCCCCTTTTCAGTACATCTTTAAAGTGCACCAAATATACACCAAGACTATCCTCCAACTTCCAGTACGCTCCTTCTTTTATGTAGGTGCGCTCATTGGTCGGGTTGATGGCATTGATACGATCAAAAAGCGTGCTCTTTTTTATCCAGATGTCATCATCGAGGAAATAACTGCGATAATTGAGGTTGAGACTATCGACTTTTTTCAAAGATATGGAGTCGCCTTCTCGGAACCATTTATCAATTTGGTCCAGGTCCTTGTTGATCGGATCCAAGTGAATGTATTGGAATTGCACCAAATCCTCATTGAGTTTTAAGTCCTCGCGCCTCTGCTCATAATATTTCTTAATTTCTGCCTCTGAAATATTGGTATCCATGTGCTGTTTCACCATTTCAGCCAGGTATTCCTGAACATACAGCTCGATACGGTAGCGCTCTATAAGTTGATCCAATTCCCGCTGTCGCTCTTCTGAAATATTGTCCATGGCATTGTTCAACAGCATATGATCTTTGGTCCATTCTTCCAAATGCTGTTCCACAATTTGTGTACTGTCTTCTACCGTATAATCCACCGGCAACAATTCCATGATTTCACTTCTGTACACCTTGTGTTCGCCCAGTTGCGCAACGATAATTTGCTCTTCTTCATTTTGAAAAAGAGAACAAGACACAAGGAGCAGTGTCACAATGAGCAAAATGCCTTTTTTATGTGCGTTTTTGGTCTTCAATATGTTGTTTGACTTTTTTCAATACCTTTTTGTTCACCTTGATCTTTTTACCGTCCCTCAGCTGTTCAAGCCATTGTCTTTCTAAGGTTTGTTGATAATCATTAATCACAGCACCCCTGGCTTCTTCCAGACTCTTAATGGTAGGTTCCAGGATTTCATTGACCTGGATCACTTTATAAAAACTATCTCCGGCGTCATGATAAATTTGAGAAACCCCTTTGCGGACCTCAAAGTCTTCTGGCAACCTACTATAGGTCTCGTCCACTATTCCTTTGGAGACCATAACTTTAGTACGATTATCAATGTTGAAACGCTCCTTGATACTGTCCACCTCAACTCCTTGTTCCAATAACTTTTTGACCTGTTCGGCCGTTTCTTCACTTGTACTTTGGGTAATAATCAAGTCCAATCGGCGCTTCCATTGATAGTCATTTTTATGATTTTCGTAAAAGTTCATTTGGCCGACTGAATCAGTTTTTGCCTTTTCCCAAACTTTGGTCTCAATCAGGTCGAAAATCAAAAAGCCTTCCTTGAATTCGTTATACAGAAAAGCAAAGTCTTCGTTATCCTCTTCCAAGTGCTCGTCATAATAAGCCCTCAACTTATCGTTCACAAATTGGTCGAAATAAGAAGACAATTTTGCCTTTTTAGACGGGTACACCTTAGTTTCCTTTAGTTGCTGCTGCTCAACATATGTAAGAAATTCCGTATAGGTATAAGATTGATCCTGGATGTTAAAAACGGGAGTTTCAACCCGCTGATGTTCGGCTTTTAACTTATACTCATTTTTTAACAACAGACTATCATCTACCATATCTAGTAATGTTGTGGGCAGCTTTAAATTCTCTGATATGCCGTATTTGTCTTTCAGTTTCTTGATAAAAGCCTCTGTAATCTTTTGGGATCTTGGGGATTTTTGAATTTTACCTCTCAGGCTTTTTTCCTGTTTTTCAAATGCTGGTACTGGATGCCGCTCCAGTAGTTGGATAATGTGCCAACCATAAGGTGTCTGAATGGGCTGAGTATATTCCCCAACAGATGGTATCTCAAAGGCAGCTTCGGCAAAGGTCGGATCTATTCCTCCCGTACCAAATTTATTGAGACGACCACCCCTGGAAGCACTATTCACATCATCTGAAAATTCACGAGCCAATTCTGCAAAATCCTTTCCAGCCTTCAACTGACTGTAAATTTCCTGGATGCGTTGAGCGGCGGTTTGTTCCTGAACTTCCTTTTTATCAAAGGTCATGATATGTGCAACTGTAATCTCTCCAGGATTGGAACGGCGGTCATTTACCTTAAGAATGTGGTATCCAAAATCTGTTCTGAAAGGCTCGGATACTTGACCTACTGGCGTTTGATAGGCAGCATTTTCAAATTCATAAACCATCCTAAACGCTCCAAACCACCCCAATTCTCCCGCATTACCTGCGCTTGGGCCTTCACTTTTGGTTCTGGCTAATGTTGCAAAATCAGCATTGGGTGCTGTAGCTTGACGATATAAGTCCTGGATGCGATTCCAGGCATTCAGCGTATCTGCTGGAGAGGCATCCCTGGATACCTTGATCAGTATATGACTGGCGTTGACTTCTTCTTTGCTACGCTCATAGGCCTGGCGCACCAATTGCTCTGAGACCTCATTGTCAGTCAGGAAAGCTTGAGCAATACCAGATCTGGTGGATTGAATTTCCTTGAGATACTCCTCCTTTTGGTCCAAACCTAAACTTTTGGCTTGCTGTAATTTTAACCTGTAGTCAATGTAAAGATTCAGGTAATTGTCAACGTCTTTTTGTTGGTCATCTTGAACGATATCCAAATTCTTAAAGTAGAATTTGATAAAAGTCCCTGCATCATAATCGGTACCATCAATGCTTAACAATGTCTTATCCTTCAGCTCCTGACTGTTCGAGAACTGGGCGGCAAGACAAAAAACTACCAATATCCATTTAAAGTTTCTCATAAAAAAATCATTACCAAGGCCTGCAAAAATAGGTATTTAGGGCACTCCTTCAAAACCCCAAATGACTTGACCTTTAGGGTTTGTTAACATAAGTTTGCACTTCCCGCTACGACTTAAACCGTATGATCCATACCCAAGACGAAATTATCATACATCTCCCACTGTCCAAAGTCATTTATTTATTTCAACAACCTGAATATTTCAAACACTGGCAACACGGACTCATTGATTTTAAATACTTATCTGGAGCACCAGGGGCTCAAGGCAGCACCAGGCAAATGCGTATCAAGATGGCGGGACAGGCCATCACCATGAAGGAAGAAATCACGCTGGTCGATCTGCCCCATAGATGGAAAGCAACTTATAAGCTCAAAGGGGTAATTAATTATCAAGACAACAAATTTGAGTCTTGCTCAGATTCTATTCAGCAGCCGCTAACAAACATTAACAAAAATAACCAAGGATCCACCAGATGGCTAGCCCAAAGCCAATTCAAATTTACTGGCATGATGCGATGGGTCGCTAAAGCAAGGCCTCAGGCGTTTGAGAAACAGACCCGCCAACACATGAATGATTTCAAGATATTTGCCGAGAACTATGATTTTAAAAATGACCGTCCTACATGAGAAAGTTAAAGTTAATTTGGGATTTTAAAGGCCCTGCAGCCCGCCCGACAGCCGAACACCACCTGGTGCACCTGAATGAGTTTTTAGAAATAGAATCTATCGATAGTTTGGCGTGTGGTGTAGAACAGCTTCACGACAACCACTGGATCGCATTTGTTGCATTAAATGAAGAGTTTATGCCACTGGTGCGCGATAGACTTAAACCTCATCGTGGGCAGCTTTGGTCATGATTGACTTGAAGTAGTCTCATTCGTGGCATCTTTCGATAGGCTTGCGCGAGCCAAAATACTTGCCCTGGCTGTGGACGGGTATTGAATACGCTTCACCATTTGGTAGGCCAGCATTGACACCAAAAGTATATAAGTCATCCTCGATAAAATAAAGAACCAATCGTGTATAGTAAAGATGGCAATAACCAAAAACGCATTACTGATCAAATAAGCATATGGAATTATCAAGAAATGTTCGTTGTCGGTGCGATCTAGCTGCATATAACTCACTCCAGAAATCATTGTACACAAAGTTCCTAAAGCCCCGTAAATATAAAAACACAAGAGTTGGGTTGGTTCAATAAATTCAGCTACCGCTTGAAGCAAGACATGGAGTAAATAAAGATTAAAGCCTGTAACAACAGTCAAAATAAGCGTGTTGCCCAGGTTAAGTTGGCGCCAATCAATCACTCGCCAAATACTCGTCATTAAATAGGCAAAGCCCGTTTGGGAAATGATAAGATATAGTATAGATACCCAAAATTCATCGAAGAAAACCAAACATAAATCAGACATGACTAGAAAAGCCCAACTAATCATGTACTTGGTTTTCTTGTTCAGATCCCATCTAAACAGAAGATAGGCAAATAAGAAAAGTCCTGTCGCAAACCTTATCCAAAATACAAATTCTGGCAGGGTTATGATGACTAGAAGATTCACTATCAGGAGAACGACCCCCAATAAAATAATATGTCGTTTTAGGCGGCTAATTTTTTGGCGAATAGATTATTTGAACTGGAAATCTAATAGAAATCAAAATCTTAGCTTTGCACTCTAGATCAATTATTTATTAAAATCGATAAAATACCACTTTTTTGTCGTTCATCTATTCTTTAATCTATTGACTGTCGCAAAACAATATGAACTTCTCTATTCGTCAACTCTTTAACGAATTTCTTCAAAAGGACCAGATTCTGACTGGCTCAGATTTGGACACCCGTTATCACCACATCTGGCACATGGATCAGTCGCTCCAAGCGGCTTGCCTACTCTTACCCGAAAGCACCAAAGAGGTATCCATGATCATGAAGCAGTGCGATAAGCACCAACTTACCGTCGTGGTACACGGGGGATTGACCAATCTTGTGGGTAGCACTGAAACCCAGGAAGATGAAGTAGTTATTTCGTTGGAGCGCATGAACCGTATCGTACAAACCGACACTTCCAGTAGGACGATGGAAGTGGAAGCCGGCGTTATTTTAGAACATATTCAAGACAAGGCTGAGGAAAATCAGCTGCTCTTCCCCCTCAACTTTGGCGCGAAAGGAAGTGCGCAAATAGGCGGTATCATATCTACCAATGCCGGAGGCTTACGTGTATTAAAGTATGGTATGACTCGCCAGTTGATCTTGGGATTAGAGGTTGTGCTAGCCGATGGACGCATTATTTCTTCCCTTAAAAAAATCATCAAGGACAACAGTGGTTATGATTTGAAGCAGCTTTTTATAGGTAGTGAAGGTACATTAGGTATTGTTACCAAAGCCATGCTTAAATTAGAAGAGGCGCCCAAAAGCAGAAATGCAGCCTATGTAGGTTTTGACGCTTTCGCGAAAGTGGTTCATTTCCTCAAATATATGGACGGTCAGCTGGCAGGACAGCTCAGCGGATTTGAATTGATCTGGAAGAATACGTATCAGCAAATGACCAGCACAAGTGATGCCGTACGACCACCGCTCCCTTATGACTACAATTATTATGTGTTGGTTGAATCCATGGGAGCAGACCAGATAAAAGATCAGCAAAGTTTTGAATTTCTACTTGAAAAGGCCTTGGAATCAGACATGATCCTGGATGCGGTCATGGCACAGTCACCCAGTGATGTGGAATGGTTTTTCAGGATCCGGGAAGATGTAAATAACCTGGTTGATTTCATGACCCACGACCAGCATTTTGACATCAGTCTGCCCATACCACTGATAGGAGAATACATTGCAGACCGATATGAGCGGCTGAAGGAAATTGACGGCGTTGAACAGGTATATGCTTTTGGACATGTAGCCGATGGAAATATTCACTTTATGATTGGTAAAGAAAATACCTCAGCCGACCTAAAAAAGGCCATTGATCATTGCATCTATGATGGGCTCAAAGCTATCGGTGGTTCTGTAAGTGCTGAACATGGGATTGGCGTACACAAAAAGGAGTACCTGCAAATATGCCGTACCACAGAAGAAATCCAGTTGATGAAACAAGTCAAAAACATGATGGATCCTAAGGGCTTATTGAATCCAGGGAAGATTTTTTAACCAACGCAAGTTGAGCAAATTAGGTTGGGCTGTAAATACGGCACTAATATTGATACACTAGCAAAAATACCCGCATGCGTTATTTTGCCTACTCAATCCTCACTATTTTAATCTCCTGTATAACCACATTGGCCTTAAAAAATCGGCATTATTTCAACAGTTGGGAATGGGTCTAAAGCTAAACTTCAGTATGAGAATTCATCCAACAATTTGAGCCGAATGAAATATACGATCGCTTCTATAACCCTGATTTGCTTTTCTGCTCTCACGCTTGTGGTCAATGAAAAATTTGGCGCCAAAACTATTGAAATATGGGGCCAGTACACTCCAGAAGCGGACTTAGCCCGACATGAGATTGATGTTGATGATTTTGAGACTTACAATGACTTTTTGGAAGCCCTAAGTGATATAGATTGTAATAATAAAACTCCCATCATCTTGCTTAGAGATCAAAATATAACCTACCACATTCAGCCGATGTTCCATAATTGCAAAAGACTAATTTATTGCGGTAGATCGAATCGATATATTCAAATCACTTCGGACTTTATATATATTGATGAACCTGTACAATTTGGGCGTTTAACTGAAGAAAATATGTATACATTTTTCCAGGAAACCTTTCGAAAGGAACCCTATTTTCTTACACCTCAAAAACCTAGATATTCTAATCTCCATTTTGTGTTCAACAAAGATCAAACTATAGAGGTTTTCAGGGAGATCTTGCTTCTAGCCGTTAAAGCATATGTAAAAATTAAAGACCAACATGATGGAGAAGTTCCATTTAATGCACATTTTTCTTTTCCTATCCCTCCACCTCGACCACCGTCATTACTGATTGAAACCTCGTAATTTAATAGCAGTCAGCACTTTTTTAGTGTAAAGCGGGAAATCTGCATTCTGGATCCAGCTGTAGTACCCGGGCTCACTCTCCAATACATCCACTACACGCTTCCCTTTGTGTTTGCCAAAATTAAAACACTCCTCTCCCTTATCGTTATAGGCTAGCATACCTGCAAAATCCACTGGCTTTCGTCGGGCGGAGAATTCAGCCAGGGATTTCATGTCATTCTCTAATTCTGGATAGCGCTCCAATTGTCCTTTCAACACCTCGTAGGTGGCAATGGTGTCTGCCTCCGCACTATGAGCATCGGTCAATTCTTTGTCGCAGTAAAATTTGTAGGCCGCCACCAGGGAGCGTTGCTCCATTTTATGAAATATATTTTGCACATCAATAGCATTGCGATTACCCATTTCAAAATCCACTCCGGCCCTAAGCATTTCCTCGGCCAAGAGCGGAATGTCAAATCGGTTGGAATTGAATCCGGCCAAGTCTGAATCCTTAATGATATTATTAATTTCATGAGCGCGCTCTGCAAAAGTGGGTTCATTAGCTACCATTTCATCTGTAATTCCGTGTACCGCAGTAGTTTCAGCTGGAATTGGAACCGTAGGATTAACCTTGAATGTATAGGTTTTTTCGTTGCCGTCAGGGAATACTTTATGGATGGATATTTCAACAATACGATCCTTGGAAATGTTGGTACCTGTGGTTTCTAGATCAAAAAAACAAATGGGACGATGCAGGTTAAGTTTCATGAATGGCAGTGCTGTTTGGGATTGAACATTTTGGTGATTACAAATGTAGGTAAGTTCGCTTTCGCGAAAGCGGAGTCCCTAACCACATCAGTATTTGCTATTTTTACAAATATAGGTTTCAGATCAGGAGCCGAGGCACAGAATTTGAAAAGAATACGCAAAAACTACTTATGAAATTGATCGCCACCTTCCTGTTATTCATTTTTTGTCTACCAGATCAACAATTCCATCCAGGGATCAAGATCAGTGTTCGCAAAGAAAAACGCAGCATTGTATATGAGGCTGAAAACACGACCGACAAGGACCTGGATTTATTTTTTAGGGTAGAAAGCAAAGGATTCAGACGCAGCGCAGATCGCCCGATGATCACTACTATTCCAGCAAAGAAGAAGATTGATTTATTGGAAATGATACCGCTTACAAAAGATGCCGATACTGTCCATACTTATACAGCCATCGTGACCCAAAAGGACAATAACCTGAATTTGCAGCGATCTGATTCGGTGACTACAGAAGTAAGACGGATACGACCAGACAGTTTGGGTTATTAAGCCTTGAACAGGTCTTTGCGCAGCAATATGAGAAGGCATACAAAATACACGATATAATTGGCCAGATAGGCAATAACAACACCCTCCTCTGCATAAACAGGAATTGCATACCAAGAAAAGATGTAGAAGCTAGCGATACTAATGATTTCTGCGGTGAGATAACGTCTTAAGTCATTTTGCGCGATGAATCTGAACGCCATCACCGTTGTAATTATCTTGACAAAATCCCCCACCAGCTGCCACTTAAACATGGGTAGGGCTCCCTCAAACTCTGCCGTAAACAAAATAGCCACAATCCACTCCCGACATAGGTAAACTGCAACCAGACCTATGATCACCAAAGGCAGGATATTTTTATAAAAACCCCAAATGGTACTTCTATAATTACCCCTGGAAGAATTTTTACTCAAACTGGGAAGCACATACATGCTGATCAAACTGGTCACAAACATCATATAATAACTGGACACACGAGTGACCGCTTCCCACCAACCGGCTGCCTCGTCGCTCACCTGCTCCATCAACATCGTACGTATCAAAATATGAACCAGTGGGATCATCAAGGCACTAAACAAAGCCATAAGACTGTATTTAAGGAGTTGGCGTACCACCGTAGTATCAAAGGAAAAATTTATCCTTTTTGACAAACCTGTTGTTTTGGCTGTTCCCCAATGCCACCAGCCCCACGCCACCATGGCCTGAATAACGGGAACAACAACCAGGACGTATAATGCACCGCTTAGGTTGTATTGATACACACTATAAGCGGAAATCCCAAAAACAAGAACACTGATACAGATATTGACCCAGATAAACTTCTTGTACCATTGAAACCCCTGTAACAGAGACGAAAAGAATACAAACACTACGTAAAAAGGCAAACAAATGGCCAGCCACCTAAATAGGTTGGCAAAACTAGTATCAACTGCAATCAATTGTTGATCCAGCCATGGGGCCGCTAAAAAGATCAGAATCCCAGCCACCAAACTGGCGATAAACATCAGTATTTTGGCGGTACTTAAGACTTTTCTTAGTTTGGGTATATTTTCCTGAAACTGGGCCACGTGCTTGACCATTCCATTTTCTAGCCCCAGTACAGAGAAACTCAGTACGCCTTGTACAAAATTGCGAAGGTTCCCCAATATACCCATTCCAGCCGCACCTACATAAATAGCAAGCAGATGCGACATTAAGGCACCCGTACCTATTTTAAGGAACACGTGGAGCGAATTGAACCCAGCGAGTTTGAGTAACAAATTCTTGTTCAGTGAATGCAATAACCTCCTCATCAGAACTTATTGATTACATCGACAATACGCTCCATCTGTTGTGCAGTCAGAAGAGGGTGGCAAGGCAAGCTCAATTCCTGTCGATGCAATAATTCTGTCCTGGGAAACACCCCAAAATTATAGGAACTCAGTGCAGGCTGTTGGTGCGGTGGAATTTCATAGTGACAACTGTAACCGATACCATGTTGTTCCAGATGTTTTTTAAGGGCGTCCCGATCGGCTACCAAGACAGGGAAAACATGTAACGCGTTGTGATAAAGAAAATCTGCCGGTAGCAAGTCAATCCTTTCATTCTTGATATGGGCATAATAATATTGGGCAACCTCCTTTCTTTTGCTATTATCTTCATCCAGAAGCTCTAATCTGGTGGACAGGAAACCCGCCTGGAGTGGATCTAGCCTTGAGTTGAGACCTAATTGATCATTTTCATATCTACTCAGCCTACCATAATTACCGAGTTTTCTACACATCCCAGCAAGTTGGTGATCATCCGTAGTAATTGCTCCACCATCTCCCAGTGCCCCAAGATTTTTTGTGGGATAAAATGAAAATGCGCTGGCACGAGCCAGGCTACCTGCTTTTTTCCCAGTTGCATTGATCGCACCGTGGGATTGTGCGGTATCGCAATAAATTGGTATATCGTGTTCTTTGGCGTAGTCATAGACCTCATCGGCCACCATTTTGCCATATAGATCCACAGCCAAAATACCATCATAAGATGTTTCACAAGCCTCTACAGCTTTGAGATCAAGATTGAGATGGCCTACGTCAACCGGAATGGGGTGCATACCAGCATGGATAATACTCAAGAAACTGGCGATATATGTATGGGCCGGCACCAAGATTCTTGCCTTTTGAGGTAATATTCCTAATTCCTGATCAGCCAACAGAATGAGGCGTAATGCATCGAGTCCATTGGCAGTGCCAACGGCATGACCAACTCCACAGTAAGAAGCAAATTCATTTTCAAATGCTTCTAACATAGCACCACCAATAAATTGGCCGACCTCATGCAGGCGGGTTAAAGTTTGTTGATCTTGCAATGCAAACCTGGCTTGCAAGGCAGGTAGATCCAGATATGGTATTTGCGTTGGCTTCAATAGATTTAATTCATCCTCACGAAGATATTAAAAGATCTCTTCCTTCTAGCCAAACCACTGGCTCAGATCCTGCAAATTGCCAATCAACGCCAAAATGAATAAAATAAAATAGAACACATTGATCCCTAAACCTATGTACTTTTTCCAGTGGTAGGACTCCCTTAAACTTAACATAGCAAAAACAAAACCCAGGATCAGACTCACAAAAAAAAGTGTAATTAAATATCCAGTAACATCATTGATATTGTTTTGTGTGGTACGATCAATATTAGAAAGCACCACAAAGCCAACTAACAGAAGACTGGAGAGCACAGCAATGTGAAAAGAGTGCTTGGTGTATTTCATGGGTAATTCTTTGTCTTCAAAGGTACTTTCTTTTGCAATAACACTACTTAACAGTGCTTAACGGGACTTAGTGCTTTAAAACTAGGTATCGCTTTACATTTGTATCATCATAATATTGGAAGACAAAGTTTGGATTATTGAATTAGCCTGAAATAATACCTCTACTACTGAAGATACTATGAAAAAGGAAAAATAAGTTAAGTTTGGTTGAAGGACCACCGATCGCAATGAGTTTGATAGCCTCTTTGAAATTGGTGGTTTTTTATGGCCTAGAGGTAACCAGATATGTGCTGGCATTGCTGACGAAAAAAGCGTTTCTTTATAATAGAGTTATTCTACATCTTCCTGGAGTTGTTTTTCCAGTCGGCTAACTACAGTTGTCGTACACCCCAACTCTTCTTTAAATCGCTGCAATCCTCTATTGATACTACCATTTGATTCGTTTACGGGACCGTAGTCCATGATTTCAAATCCACGTGCTGCAAAATATTTCATGCTTTCGATATACGCAAAAGCCATGGCATCCTGTTTCATCCCTTTAGTCGTAGCGGCAGCATATTGAGATTTCACTACGTTGCCTTTTAGAAAAAAACATATGCCAGCAACCAGCTCTTCTTGATGAATTACTTGGAAGAGTAGTATTTGCTCTGGAAATTTGGAATACAAATGGCAGATCTCTTTTGCAGAGTGGACTGGACGGGCCTTGTGCCTGTTTTGCAAGGATGGGATAAGTACTTGTTCCCAAAATTGTTCGAATCGAGAACCCAGTGAAAACTTCATGTTGTCAAACTTTCCATTGCGGTAGCCTGCAGTTTTTTTAGAGGATACAACAAGTTTTTCTGACAGCTTGACCCACATGGAGTGTTGTTTGCGCTGTAGGTTAAAGCCTAATTGCGTTAAGACCTCATATTCCTCGTGGGTTTTGGAGTGATACCAAGGACTTTGCAGTTGAATTTCCGCTTTCGCGAAAGCGGACGTTTTCAGATAATCCAGGATATGTTGATAGACTAGTAAATAGTCTAAAGAAGACAAGCTATTTTCCCAGGCTACGCCGCCATAAGTGAGTCCACGGTGGCTATAGAATGAACCGTCGACCACATGAGCTGGCATACAAGCCAAAAGTCGGTCGCCTTTGTAAATCATCAGGCTATGGTCCTGGAACCTGTCTTGATGATATTCCATAAAATCCCTTTCCCAAATAAACGTCCCATTGGCAGAAGTTAGGATAAAGTCATCCCACTGCTGTCTAAGACTGGAATTGTATTGATGGATCTTATAAGGCGCCATAGTTGAAGTACTGCTAAGATACAAGGTGTAGGCAAAAGCCCGAGAATTTATGCAAAACAAAAAGCCGATCCACTGGAAATCGGCTTTTTAAATTGATCATCAAGGATAGACTTAAACGTGCAATGGTCGATCATCAGTGGCTGCAAGGGCTGCCTCTTTGACCGCCTCGGCATAGGTTGGGTGTGCGTGCGACATTCTGGCGATATCCTCTGCGCTGGCGCGATATTCCATCGCGGTAACTGCTTCAGCGATAAGATCTGCTACCCTGGCACCTATCATATGGACGCCTAATACCTCATCCGTATTTTTGTCGGCTAGAATTTTTACCAAACCATCGGTATCACCCGAAGCTCTGGATCTACCCAAAGCACGCATAGGGAATGAACCGGCTTTGTATTCGACTCCAGCTTCTTTCAATTCCTCTTCCGTTTTTCCTACACTTGCCACCTCGGGCCACGTATAAATTACGTTGGGAATAAGGTTATAATTGACATGTGGTTTTTGACCAGCCAAGGTCTCTGCTACAAACACTCCTTCTTCTTCGGCTTTATGGGCCAACATGATTCCTTTTACCACATCTCCGATGGCGTAAATATTGGAAACATTGGTTTGCAAGTGCTCATTTACTTCAATTTGTCCTTTTTCATTGACTTGAATACCCGCTGCGGTGGCATTCAATCCGTCAGTAAATGGACGACGTCCAACAGAAACCAGGCAGTAATCGCCTTCAAAAGTTACCTCATTGTCCTTTTTGTCTTTGGCTGTAATGGTGACTTTGTCTCCATCACGCTCTACTTTGTTAACGGCATGTGACAAATGAAATTTGATGCCCTGTTTCTTAAGAACTTTCATCAATTCTTTGGAAAGTGCCTTGTCCATGGCCGGCGTGATACGGTCCATGTATTCTATAACGCTTACCTCTGCACCCAATCTGCGGTACACTTGTCCTAGTTCCAGCCCGATTACACCACCACCAATGACGATCATGTGTTTAGGAATTTCTTTTAGAGAAAGTGCCTCTGTGGAGGTGATGATGCGTTCTTTGTCCACGGTAATAAATGGCAAGGTCGCAGGTTTCGAACCTGTCGCGATAATGGTATGCTTAGCCTCAATAGTTTGAGACTTATCCCCTTCAATTTTAATATGTGTAGCATCCTCAAAAGAACCAACACCCGTATAGACGTCAATCTCATTTTTCTTCATAAGGTAGGCGACACCATCGCAGGTTTGGTCAACGACCTTTTTCTTCCTGGCGATCATTTTTTCAAAATTGATCTTTATGTCTCCAGGTATTTCTATACCGTGTTCCTCAAAATGCTTGATAGCATCGTCATAGTGGTGAGAGGAATCCAACAGTGCTTTGGAAGGAATACATCCTACATTCAGACAAGTTCCTCCCAAGGTATTATACTTTTCAATGATGGCCGTTTTCATGCCTAGTTGTGCACAGCGTATTGCGGCTACATAGCCACCAGGTCCTGAACCAATTACTGCAACATCATACTTACTCATAAGAGTGTTTTTATGTTAAAATTATAAGATACAAAGATAAGAAAGCAAGCGCGTTTGCCGGGATTTAAGACTAAAATATTGTGTGCAACAAAGTTCCCAAGATTACTTCAATCGTCCAGAAATTTTCTTTTTCTGATAAGGTCGTATGATCAGTCGGGCTGCCCTGTCAAAGTTGAAATAGTTATAAGTCCAATTGAGAAAGACCACCAGACGGTTACGTACACCTACCAGAAAGTAGAGATGCACTCCCAGCCAGGTAAACCATGCCAGCGCGCCTCCCAGGGTAAATTTACCAACATCGGCCACGGCTTTGTTTCTTCCAATGGTAGCCATGCTTCCCTTGTCAAAGTATTTAAATTTTTTCAGTTCCCTGCCCTTCAACATCCTTTTAAAATTGGACACCAAATGAGCTCCTTGTTGGATGGCGGGTTGGGCCACCATAGGATGTCCGTGGGGAAATTTTTCAGTTTGCATCAACGCAATATCTCCAACAGCAAAAATATCGGCATAGCCTTGAATCCTGTTATATTGATCGACCAGATAGCGCTGGGATTTCTGATTGATATGCTCCTCATGGATACCACTTATGGGATTCCCAATTACACCAGCACTCCAGATGAAAGAATAAGCTTCTATAGAAAAATCTGTATTTGTCGTTACCAAATTATCCTGATAATCTTTGACCATCACGTTCAGGTGAACGTTTACACCGAGCTTCTTCAAGTACTTTTTTGCTTTGATGGAGGCTTTTTCACTCATACTGGCCAACACCCTATCCGATCCATCCAGCAGGTGGATTTCCATTAAATCTGGATCCAAATCTGGATAATCATTGGGCAAGACACCTTTTCTGAATTCGGCAAAGGCACCGGCCAATTCCACCCCTGTTGGCCCTGCACCAGATAGTACAATACGCATGAGTCGGCGTTGTTCTTCCCGGTCATCAGTCAGCGTTGCTTCCTCCAGGTTTTGAAGCATATAACTACGTATGTTCAAGGCTTGAGGAACGCTTTTCATTTGCAAGGAAGCTTCCTCTAGCTCGCTGTTTCCAAAAAAATTAGTTTTAGAGCCAGTTGCCAGGATCAGATAATCAAATTTGACCGATCCGATAGAGGTTTTTAATTCTTTGAGTACAGGTTCCACGCTATAGACCTCGGCCAATCTAAAAACAAAATTCTTTTTTTGCTCCACCAGTCCGCGCAATGGAAACGCGATCGAATCAGGTTCTAGGCCGCTGGTGGCCACTTGATACATCAAAGGCTGAAAATTGTGGTAATTGTGTTGGTCAATTAATACAACTTGTAGATCTTGCTTGACCAGCTTTCGCGAAAGCGTCACACCACCGAAGCCACCGCCCACGATGATCACACGTGGAAAATCAGACTTAGGTAGGTTCATAGGTTGTTGTTTGTATCAAAGATAAAACCTGGATAGCCGTCCTACGACCGATTAACATACTTTTTAAATACTTGGGCACCGCATTATATTTTGATAAGCATAGAAAATAATTTACTGTAAATTGTGAGGAGGATGTAACATATCGATATCAACTAAGACTGATTATACAACCAAGCCAATATCAAATAGTGCGAAAGGATTTAGAACAGGAATTTGTACAGCAACTCGAGGAGAACCAGAACATTGTCCATAAGATCTGTAGGCTTTACACGAATGATCGTGCGGCACACAACGACTTATTTCAAGAAGTAACGGTTCAGTTATGGAAAGCTTATCCCAAATTTAGGGGTGATTCCAAGTTTTCTACCTGGATGTATAGAGTGGCGTTGAATACTGCTATCACTTTGTATCGTAAATCAAAGCGCAGGGTCAACACCCAGGACTATGACAGCGTTCAGTTCAAGATTGCCGATGAAATTCAGGATGATGAACAAATGGAACAATTGAGTTTGCTTTATGGTGCGGTAAAGCAATTGAATGATATTGAAAAGGCATTGGTATTTCTCTATTTGGAAGACAAAAGCTATCGGGAAATTTCTGAAACCATGGGAATCAGCGAGGTGAATGCACGGGTAAAGATGAACCGCATCAAAACAAAATTGACTAACATTATTAATCCATAAAAAGATGGATCAACTCGATATACTCAAATCAAAATGGCAGTCCCAGACCAGCGACGTGCCTAATTATTCCAAGGAGCAGCTGCGTGGTTTGCTGGCCAAAAAATCAAGCAGCATCGTCAAATGGTTACTTATTATCGCCATCATTGAATTTGCCGTTTTTGCAGTCTTGGGTTTTTTCTCTCATGGTTTAAACGTGGAACGCAATACCATAGCCATCATAGGTAAGCCTTTTTACTATGGCTCTATTATCCTCCATTATGCAGCTATATTGGTGTTTATTTATTTGTTTTATCAGAACTACAGAAATATTTCAACCGTCCAGCCTACCCGTAGCTTGATGAACAAAATTTTGAAGACACGACGCACCATGAAGTGGTACATTTGGTACAATCTGATCTATATGATGCTCGTCACTATGATAGTTGCTGTATTGACCATAGAGCATGACCCAAACATTGTCAAGCTCTCCCAAACCCAAGAATTTATGGAACACCCTACCTTGTTTTATTTTATGATGTTGGGAGCCTTTTTTGTCGTTACTCTGGCAATGTGTGTTGTGTTATTCTTAATCTATCAAGTCATCTATGGTGTACTCTTGCGGAGGTTAAAACGCAATTACAACGAACTTAAACGTATGGAAATTTAGGCACTGGGTTGACCTGTTCGGACTTCTTAGGTTACTTTAGACAAAGTCAAAATAAATAGCTTTGAGAGGAAGACGACAACTTCCTAGATTGACTAATAAATAGATCTTACCAATCAATAACACTGGCTATTCATTTTTTACCTTAGTTCAAAGCCTGCTTTAGATTCAAAAAGCCAGCTATACAACCGCTATTTTTTTCTCACTCCCAAGACTAAGATTGCATCAAAAATGTTTTATCAAAGCTCGTGCGGTTCACAAGCATTCAAATGACATCAAATACAACTCATAAAAAAAGCCTTTACAAGAAGTAAAGGCTTTTTATTATTATAAATGTTATTTCTTGAATTTTAGAAACGGTATCCCAAAGAAGCATGGACTGTACCTGGCAACTGATTACGGTTAGGACCATCGGTTTCATTGTCGATGATATCAGAAAATCCGTAGGTCAAAGTACCTTTAAGGTAAAGACCGATTTCCTTAAAATCATAACCAAACCCAAAAGTACCAGCAAAATTGGTGTTAACCGTGTCTTCAATTTCCTCTTCGTTTCCATCATTCACGGAAGATTCACCTTTCAACAAGAACCCAATTTGAGGACCTGCATGAATACTAAAACCTTTAAAAGCATAGTATTTGAACTGTAGAGGAACATTGATATAGGATAATTTTACATCGACTTCATCCCCAGCCGCATTAGCAAACTCCTCGCCTTCTACAGAGTAGAGCAAACTTCCTTCATAGGACCAGTTTTCAGCAAAAGGTAGTTCTGCAAATAAACCGGCGTGGAATCCAGTACGGGTATCCTCAAATCCAGATCCTCCTAAATTATCAATCTTAGAGAAATTGACTCCACCGATGACACCATAGGAAAAGTCTTGGGCCTGGGCCGCAAAGGAAACGGCAAAAAGGGCTGTAAGCGAGAAAAGTATAGATTTCATTATATAGTTTTTGGTTTGTGTCAAATATATAAAAATGATGCGGGTTCTGCGATTTATTTCATATCACATTAAACGACAATTGATCATTACGCAAAATTTGCGTTCTATTTCAGGCGTTTCCTTCTGTTGGATTCATAATCACTAAAGATCATTTCTCCCAGTCCTTTTAAGCCAGTAAAAAAGGCCTTTCCCTGATTAGCCTCGGTGAATTGGTCTACAAAACGCTGTAGATAGGGATCGTTTGCAATCATGAATGTGGTAATGGGAATGTGTAACCTTCTTGCCTGGGCAGCCATCGTGTAGCATTTCTCTACTATGTATTCGTCCAATCCATTGGAATTCTTATAATATCGGCCATCCTTAAGACGCAAACAACTCGGCTTTCCATCGGTGATCATGAAAATTTGTTTATTGGTGTTGCGTTTGCGTCTAAGTATATCCATGGCCAATTGCAAACCAGCTACAGTGTTGGTGTGGTATGGACCCACCCTCAAATAAGGCAAATCAGCAATCTTGATCGGCCAAGCATCATTTCCAAAAACAATGATATCAAGTGTATCTTTTGGGTAACGGGTGGTGATGAGTTCTGCCAGTGCCATGGCTACTTTTTTGGCGGGCGTGATACGATCCTCTCCATAAAGTATCATAGAATGGGATATATCAATCATTAAAACCGTGCTCATTTGGGCTTTGAATTGCGTATCTTCTACCACCAGATCGTCTTCGGTGAGGTTAAAATTCCCCATACCATGATTGATTTGTGCGTTTCGCAGGCTCTCGGTCATCGAAATCCTGTCCAGACCATCCCCAAAACGATAAGGTCGATAATCACCGCTGTGCTCATCTCCGCTGCCTAATTTTCCTGTCTTATGATTACCAGAATTACCTTTGCGCATATTTCCAAAAATCTGTTCTAAGGCATGTTTACGCAATAGTTGTTCAGTCTTTGCGGTAATACTAAACCTTCCATTCCCAGACCCTTCACCGTCTTCTCCGTCCTGATTGCCATCTCCAATGCCATTGGGATCAAATTCCTCGCGTATATATCCGCGATCCTTTAAGTCCTCTATAAAATCGTCAATAGTATATTCGGGTGTTGTAAGCTCGTATTCCTTATCCAGTTCGCGCAGCCAATCAATGGCTTCATCAAAATCTCCTGAGGTATGCGTGATCAGCTCTTTAAAAATATCAAACAGCTTATCAAAAGGATCCTTTTCCTGTGGATCAAAAAACTTAAATTTAAAACCCAATCTTTCCTGTGCCATATCTTAAAAATAGTCGACTTTTACTCTATTCCTATCGCTTCTCTAAGATTTAACATGAGATTATAGACTACGTTATCGTTGTAGTTATGATTATCAATTAAAAAGTAGCAGATTTTGCCCATTTTATCCTTGTTTCGCTTTCGCGAAAGCGTGATGCGCAGTATTTTCGCAGCCGCTTAAAAAAATTGAAGATGACTAAACACGCTTGGCATGATGTAAGTTATGGGGCAAACGCACCAAAGAATGTAACCGGTATTATAGAAATACCTAAAAATACCAGAGCAAAATACGAATTAGACAAAGACTCTGGGATGTTGATCCTGGATCGTGTGATCTATTCTTCCATGTATTACCCCACTAATTATGGTTTCATTCCTCAGACTTATTGCGATGACAAGGATCCATTGGACATACTTGTACTTTCTCAGATTGAGATCGTACCGATGTGCCTGGTAGACGCCAAGGTGATCGGTGTGATGCAAATGATGGATGGTGGCGAGATGGATGATAAGATCATCGCTGTGGCAGCAAACGATATGAGTGTGGCACACTTCAACGATGTGAGTGAGCTTCCTGAATACTGGAAAAAAGAAATGAGAAACTTCTTTGAGGATTACAAAAAACTGGAAAACAAAACAGTTGAAGTGGAAGAATTTCAGGGACGGGAGAAAGCCATGGAAATCGTACAGAAGGCAATTGAGGATTACAAGATCGAATTCGGCGACCGATAATCTTTACTGAAAAATAATTGTAACACCCGTGACCTCAAAATCACGGGTGTTTTTATTTTCCACTACCTTTAAACTGCTGATCTTTGCTCCCAAAGAGTACGTTAAAGGTGGTCAGACTTCCATAAATTCGGGTGATATACTGCTGCAAGTCAACCTTGAGCTGATCGTCTAAGCTGGAGCTGTTGATTTTTTGCTCCATCACGCGCAGGCGATCTCTTAGCATTACAATCTTGTGCCAAAAGGTGTTGATAGGAATTTCCTTAGAGGCGAGTTGCGCATCAGCTGGTTGCAGGATCATCGTACCATTTTTGTATTTATCCGCCAGCGCCACCACTTCAGTTACATCACTATAGCGCTGCAGAATTTCCTTGAGGGATTTTTCTACTTCGTAAAGGCTGATCGTATCTACATCATCCTCGCAAGATTCTATAACCTCAAACTCATCGTCCAGCGGCAAGGTTTCTAAACCATCCTTTTGAAAAGTTACCCAGTACATTTTTGAGGTCACATTGGTGACTACGCCAAAACCAAATTCTGGATGATTGATCCGTGATCCTATTCCCAATAATTTCATAAGCTATATTTTGTGTGATTATATTTGAAGGACTAAGTTGCTAAAAAAACAAAGGCTTTGAAAAAAATATTACGTTTTATAGGAAAATCTACGCTGTATTTGGCTGGATTCCTGTTATTGGCCGGAATAATCATCAAAATTATTTTTACGGAAGATATTCCCGAGGGCCAAACTGGACCAGCCGCCAATGAGTTGGCTTTTAAAATGCTGGAGTCAATCAACTACAAGGAATTTGCCAATGCCAACGAAATACGCTGGACGTTCAGGGACAAAAACACCTATCATTGGAAAGTGCAAGAAAAACTAGTGAATGTTTATTGGGATGATTACAGAGTGGCATTTGCCACCCCTTATCCAGAAATAAGCCATGCTTTTAAAAATGATCAAAAGCTGAGTGGAGAAGAAAGAGAAAATGCCATTGCTTATGCTGAAAAAAACTTTAATAACGACAGTTTCTGGATCGTAGCTCCTTTTCAGGTAATGGATATTGGCACAAAAAGATCCGTAGTCAAGGAGGATGGAAAAGAGCAGTTATTGGTCCAATATACCAGTGGTGGCACTACACCTGGAGACACTTATTTGTGGGAATTAGATAAAGACTATCAACCGATCGCTTTTAAAATGTGGGTAGATATAATTCCACTGGATGGCGTGCGAGCCAAATGGCAGGAATGGGAAATGACGGCTGGAGGATTCCCGCTTTCGCGAAAGCGCACCATTTACGGACTGGAAATTCCTATTTCAGACCTGGAAGTGATTAAATAAAATTTTCGCTTTCTTTCTTATCCTTTCTGGACCTGGACTTTTCTCTTACCGCCTGCCAAATGTTGAAATAATCTGCCGAAAATTTATTGTAATAAATGGTGTAAAATAAGGCCACCTTCAGTATCAAGGTATAAGAATGTATAAGTGCGGTCTCCAAATCACCAGTCAGATGAAATAAGGCGGTAAAAAAAACACCTAGACTTATACCCCACTTCAGGCTCATTCGGGTGTAGAGTCCAATAAGTAACATGGAGGCGATAAAAAACTCAATCAACGGAACTGCTGGTGTAAAATAGGCCAGAAATCCAAAAGCACTATCCTCTGGCACATACTGACGCGACATGAGTACAAAATCATTGTAATGAATCAGATTTAAGACAGCGTGAACAAACAAGTAGAAGCCAAGTCCAAACCTCACCGTAAAATAAAGGATACTTTTCCAGTCTGTCTTGGTATGGTAAAGTTGTGGCATAAAATAGTTATTCTACAAAAGAGCGATGCCTAAGGGCACACCTCTTCAATTATAATTTATTTCAACCAATTAAACATCTAGCATAAAGAGATTTGGATCAATACACCTATATGCTCGATCAAAAACGTAAGACAAGCAGACAACGAACAAATTAGCCTGGCCAGAGATCCTAATTTACTTTAACAGGGACAGGGGATATTTAAGTTGGCTTTATATAAAAATAACGACTTGATGGGGTAAATTCGCAACAGGTTCTACACTTATGGGATACAACGACGAAATCATTGAAGTTAAAGGCGCGCGCGTTCACAATTTAAAGAATATTGATGTCAACATACCCAGAGAGAAATTGGTGGTGATCACCGGACTTTCTGGCTCGGGAAAATCCTCGCTAGCCTTTGATACTATTTATGCCGAGGGACAACGTCGCTATATTGAAACTTTCAGTGCTTATGCCAGGCAATTTCTGGGTGGACTGGAACGACCTGACGTGGATAAGATTGACGGCCTTTCTCCCGTCATCGCAATCGAACAAAAAACTACCAGTAAAAGTCCGCGAAGTACAGTAGGTACTATTACAGAGATCTATGATTTCCTAAGATTATTATACGCCCGCGCCAGTGATGCTTATTCCTATAATACGGGTAAGAAAATGGTAAGTTACAGCGATGAACAGATCCGTAATTTGATCATTGAAGATTACAAAGAACAGCGCATCAATATTTTGGCGCCAGCCGTCCGATCCAGAAAAGGACATTATCGCGAATTATTTGAACAAATTGCCAAACAGGGTTTTGTCAAGGTACGTGTAGATGGGGTGATCGTTGATATCACCAAAGGCATGAAATTGGATCGTTATAAAACACACGACATCGAGATCGTAATTGATCGCTTGCAGGTAGGAGATAGCGAGCAAGACATCAAGCGATTGGATGAAGCCATCCGACTAGCCATGCACCACGGAAACGACATCACCTTGTTAGTACCCCATGGTGCTGACGAAGGCCGGTTCTTTTCCAGAAGCCTGATGTGCCCTGAAACCGGGATTTCTTATCCAGAGCCAGAGCCTAACAATTTTTCCTTTAACAGTCCTAAAGGCGCCTGCCCAAAATGCAACGGAATCGGCCGACTGTATCAGGTCAATGAGAAAAAAATTATTCCAGATACCAGCTTATCCATCACCAAAGGTGGTCTTGCTCCTTACCCAGATAACAAAAAAAACTGGATTTATAAGCAACTCGAATTAATTGCCAAGCGATTTGACTTTAAACTCTCGGATCCGTTGGAAACCGTCCCAGAAGAAGCCATTCAAATGATCCTCTATGGGGGTACCGAGAAATTAGAAGTGGACAGTAAAGAATTGGGCGTCAAACGCAATTATAAAATTGATTTTGAAGGTTTGGCTAATTTTATAGAGCAGACCTATCACAACAACGATAGCGCAAGTCTCCAACGATGGGCCAAATCCTTCATGGATCGGGTCAAGTGCCCGGTTTGTGACGGCTCCCGATTACGCAAGGAGTCCCTCTATTTTAGGGTAAATGAAAAAAATATTGCAGAATTGGCTCAAATGGATATTGTCCAATTGGTGGAATGGTTCAGTGGTTTGGAGGATACGCTTTCGCGAAAGCAACTACAAATAGCTAGCGAATTGCTCAAAGAGATCAGGGAGCGATTACAATTTCTATTGGACGTAGGTCTGGATTATCTGGCCCTGGACCGAAGTGCAAAAAGCTTGTCTGGAGGCGAAGCCCAACGCATACGCCTAGCTACGCAGATCGGATCACAACTGGTTGGCGTATTGTATATTCTAGACGAACCCAGTATTGGCTTACATCAAAGGGACAATGAAAAATTAATCAATTCGCTGGTATCTCTTCGCGATACAGGGAATTCTGTGATCGTGGTTGAACATGACAAGGATATGATTGAACGTGCTGACCATGTCATTGACATTGGTCCTAGGGCTGGAAAACATGGTGGTGAAATCATCAGCGAGGGTTCGCCAGAGGAAATTCTTAAACACGACACGCTCACTGCTCAATATCTCAATGGAAAAAAGGAAATAAGCATTCCCACAAAACGTAGAAAAGGCAATGGAAAAAAAATCAACTTGAAGGGTTGTACCGGGAATAACCTCAAGAATATCTCTGTGGATTTTCCTTTGGGACAAATGATAGTCGTCACCGGAGTTTCTGGAAGCGGAAAATCTACTTTGATCAACGAGACACTGTACCCGATCATGAATGCGCATTTCTTTAATGGCGTAAAAAAACCTATGCCTTATGAAAAGATCAAAGGACTAGATCATTGTGATAAGGTGATTGATATCAACCAAAGCCCGATTGGTCGCACCCCAAGATCAAATCCTGCCACCTATACCAAAACATTTGACGAGATCCGATCTCTATTTGCCAAAACACCAGAAGCACTGATTAGAGGATACAAACCCGGACGATTCAGCTTTAATGTAGCTGGTGGTAGATGTGAAACCTGTAAAGGTGGAGGTCTTAAGGTCATTGAGATGAATTTCTTACCCGATGTTTACGTGACCTGTGAAACTTGTCAAGGTAAGCGATTCAATAGAGAAACACTTGAAATCAGATACAAAGGAAAGTCTATCAGTGATGTTTTGGAAATGACCATCAATGAAGCGACCAGTTTTTTTGAAGCTATTCCTAAGATTTACCGTAAACTGAAGACCATTCAGGATGTGGGGTTGGGATACATCACACTAGGACAACAATCCACCACTCTTTCTGGTGGAGAGGCGCAACGCATCAAATTGGCCAGCGAACTTTCAAAAAGGGATACGGGTAATACGTTTTACATTTTGGATGAACCTACGACCGGATTACACTTTGAGGATATACGCGTATTAATGGATGTACTGAATCAGTTGGTTGAAAAAGGAAATACGGTATTGATTATTGAGCATAATCTGGATGTGATTAAAATTGCTGATCACATCATCGACATAGGTCCCGAAGGCGGTCGTGGTGGTGGTGAAGTGCTTGCCACAGGAACCCCAGAGCAGGTGGCCAGACATAAAACCAGCTATACCGCAAGATTTCTACGAAAGGAATTGGATTGACCTGATTCCAAAGATGAAGAGCATCGTATAATAGAAGATAGCACAAAGCAAATGGCCATCAATTGATGGCCATTTGCTTTAGAAATAAATAGGTCATCTCTATTTCTTGGACTTTTTCTGGATCTCTTGTTGAGCCTGGGCCTGTTCCATGATTTCCTGCATCTTTGACGCAAAACGACCCTTCTTCTTTTTCGGCTTTGCTTTGGCCTTTTCAATTTTAGCCAATACTTTATCCTTATCGATAATCACATATTTGATCACCAACATCAAACCAATGGTAATCAGGTTGGATATAAAGTAATACAAGGATAATCCACTCGCATAGTTGTTAAAGAACACCAACATAAACAGTGGGGACAAGTACATGATAAATTTCATGTTAGGCATACCAGGTTGTTGGGCAGCCTGCATATTTTGTCCAGTGGTCATCTGCATATAAAAGAAGATAGAAACCGACGCCAGAATAGGAAACAAACTTACGTGATCACCATACCCCCAAATATAAAATGGTAGCTCAAAAATCTCGTCATAACTGGAAAGGTCGTCTGCCCAGAGGAAACTTTTTTGTCTGAGTTCAAAAGCCGTAGGGAAAAATTTAAATAGGGCAAAGAACACCGGCATTTGTAGCAGTGCAGGTAAACAACCTGCCAACGGACTCGCACCTGCCTCACTTTGCACGCGCATCGTCTCTTGTTGCTTCTTCATCGGATTGTCCTTGTACTTTTCGGCAATCTTATTGATCTCAGGTCTTAAGATTTTCATCTTTGCTTGCGTCAGATAACTCTTGTACAATACAGGAGACAATACCAAACGCACGCAAATCGTCAAAAGAATAATAGCTATCCCGTACGGAATTCCCAATCCGTTATCAGGATTACTCAACAAGCTAAACATAGGACGTATCGCCCATTCATTGATCACGCCGAATATTCCCCATCCCAAATCAACCACTTCATCTAGGTTGCGGTCATAGGTATCAAGGATATCATAATCGGTTGGACCAAAATACCAGTCCATATTGTATACAAGCTCACCGCCATTGTATTCCATCTGAACTTCTGAACTGAACTTTTTGGTCAGCTCATTTTGCTCATCATTAGCGCTATAGTTGTTGAAGGATTGCATTAAACCACTTTGAAATGGCGTATCTGTCAGGAGAATAGAGGAAAAGAAATGTTCTTTATAAGCTATCCATGTAATTTTTTCCGCCTCCTCTTCAGCGTTTTCACCTTGACCTGTATAGTCATCACTTCCACCATCATATTCAAATTTGATTTCGGTGTAGCGGTTCTCATTAGAAATACTTTTAGACCTTCTATACGCTTGAAGTTCCCAATTTAAAGTCGCAGCTTCGGTAGTGTTCACGAGTTGAGACAAACCTTGAGACCTTATATTGAAGTCCATCATATAATCGTCTGGCTTCAATTCGTACCTAAATTCTAGGGTCGCGCCTTGTCCTGGATTAGCAGTCAGACTCAAGACCTGGTTTTCCCCATTGCGCGAAGTTTTAGGGGTAAATACCATATTACTGGTATTTAATTGGCGACCATCCTGGGTTTGAAAAGCAAGGTTGAACTTGTGGTCATTTCCTTTAACCAGATACACCGGAAGGGAATCATAGGTAACAAATTTTTTCAACAACGCCTCTGTAATCAGAGCTCCTTTGGTACTGATCTTAAAGTCTACCAGTTCGTTTCCAAAATCGAGCACCTGCGCTTTGTCGACAATGCTGTCTGTGGATATACTGCTACTATCGTTAACTGTATTGACGGGAGTAGTTTGTTCTGTTATCGACTGGGATTCAGTGGTGGTAGGTTCCTCCTTGGGTGGTTCTTCCTGATTTCTCAAAAACATAAAGGCCAGGATCCCAAAAATGAGGGCCAACCCTAACATGCTTTTCCAATCTGTCTTTTTTTCTTCCATAAATTTGCCTTGTTCAGGCGTTTATTGCACTTCGTATTCGTTTAGTGTTACCCTTTAGGGTTTATGCTTTACGCTTTTTATAGGCGTCTGCGGCAGCTACAAATGAGGTAAACAAATGATGTGGCTGCGCTACCGTACTTTTATATTCGGGATGGTATTGTACACCGATAAACCATGGGTGATCCTCAATCTCAACGGTTTCTACCAGATTTGATTTTGGGTTAATACCTGTCGTTGCCAACCCAGCATTTTCAAGTTCTTCACGGTATTCATTATTGTACTCATAGCGATGTCGGTGGCGTTCACTAATCATATCCTTGCCGTATATCTCTCTTATTTTTCCACCGATTAACTGGCAATCCCATGCTCCTAATCTCATGGTTCCACCCATATCCAAGATGTTTTTTTGATCTTCCATTAGGGATATAACTGGATTCTGAGTGTTTGGATCCATTTCCACCGAGTTGGCATCATGGATACCCAACACATTTCTAGCATATTCAATTACCGCCATTTGCATACCTAGACAAATTCCGAAAAAGGGTAATTTATTTTCCCTGGCATAACGCACAGCCTCTATTTTACCTTCAATACCTCGTTCTCCAAATCCTGGAGCCACAAGTAAACCATCTAAATGGGACAATTTTTTCTTCAAGTTTTCAACTTCGAGATACTCACTGTGGATGGACTCAATATTGACTTTAACTTCGTTGGCTGCTCCAGCATGAATAAAGGCCTCTAGAATAGATTTATAAGAATCCTGCAATTCGACGTATTTACCAATCAAGCCAATGGTCACTTGACTTTTAGGATTTTTATGACGTTGCACAAATTCATTCCAACTGCGTAAATCTGGGTGATCTTCTGTGTCTATTTTGAGGTTTTTGATGACAACCCGATCCAATCCTTCAAGCAACATTTTGTTAGGTACGTCATAAATGGTTTCTACATCAATGGATTGAATAACAGCTTCTTGTTTTACATTGCAGAAACGCGCTAATTTGACACGAATATCCTCGGTGATCTCATGTTCGGTACGACATACCAAAATATCTGCCCTTACCCCGCTTTCCATCAATGTTTTGACGCTGTGCTGGGTAGGTTTGGTCTTCAGTTCTCCAGCAGCACTGAGGTAAGGAATAAGCGTTAAATGAATGACCAGTGAATTATCTTCACCCAGCTCCCATTGCAGTTGACGCACACTTTCTATATAGGGCAATGACTCAATATCACCGACGGTACCTCCTATCTCGGTTATAATCACATCATAATCTCCTGATTTCCCAAGGATCTGAATACGTTCTTTGATTTCATCGGTGATATGGGGAATGACCTGAACGGTTTTTCCCAAGAACTCTCCTCTTCTCTCTTTGTCGATGACGCTTTGGTAGATACGACCTGTAGTGACATTATTGGCTTGGGAAGTATTGACATTGAGAAAACGTTCATAATGTCCCAAATCCAAGTCCGTTTCTGCTCCATCCTCTGTCACAAAGCACTCACCGTGCTCATAAGGGTTCAAGGTTCCTGGATCTACATTGATATAGGGATCAAGTTTTTGAATAGTCACGCGTAAGCCTCTGGCCTGCAATAATTTTGCAAGAGATGCTGCGATAATTCCCTTTCCAAGGGAAGAGCTCACTCCACCGGTTACAAAAATATACTTTGCGTTTACCATAGCCTGCTGTTACATTTATACAAAAACAGCTGCAAAAGTAGTTATTTTGACTAACAGATACGAGAACTTTTTGAGGGAATCAGAGCAAGCCTTCAAGCTACCCAATTCTTTAACTGTCTACGCGTGCTCACCAGAATCTCTATTCCACCAGAATTTTTTGGGTATTGACTCTTCCTTCATTTTCTATACGAACCAAATACACTCCAGAGGTCACGTTGCTCAATTCAATTTTCTTGCGAAGTCCATTTGTGAAATCGTAGATTGTCTGATATACAGATCTTCCATTCAAATCAAAGACTTGAATATTAGTCTTTCCTGTACGGGCTTCCCCAAAATTAATTTCAAAAGCCCCCCGATTGGGATTGGGGTAGATACTGAATCGATCGGCAGCAAACTCCTCATTGCTTAAAGGTGTTACGGTGGTTGTGCATATCTCTACAGCCCAATCATTCAAGGTCCCGTTATCACCGGAAAAGAAATCGGCAATAGCCAAGGTCCAATTACCTCCAGAGTCATTTCCGACAAAATCATTTAAATTTCCTAGGGGTTGATAGGTACCGACGGTGGGACTTGCACAGACAATATTGGGCGCACCTTCTTCAAAGTTTACATCTAAGTCGTCATTGTTCCCACAATTGAACTGCCACAATCTTACGGTAGTGCTAGAAGGGTCAGTTACTTCAAAAATAAGGTCCTGAATAAAGCTATGGGATATATCCACATTTATACTGATCCCAGTGATACTATCGTTGTCAGGGATATTGATCACATTTGCTGTTACCGGGCCTGCTACTGGAGTGGTTCCTGATCCCGTTCCATCTGCAATCGGTATTGAGATATTTCCTGAAGAATAGGTGGTACAAGTCTCTGTAACCTGAGCGTTTACACTGAAATCAGTACTATTGATATTAAAAAACGGATTAGTGGCTCCTACCACCATCAAACGACAGAAAGGAGCAACAATTCCGCCAGGGACTGTAATAGTGGCAGATCCGTTGTTGGGTACATTGGATGCTAATATTGTATCAAAGGTCTCGCCGGCATCTGTGGAAAGCAAAATATCAACCGAATTTTCATTCACACCATTGGCGTTGGTTCCAGCAACGTCCCATGTAATTGTTTCTGTAGTGTTTGGCAGCCATGTGATGCCGGTTGTATTTTGGGAAGTCACAACAAATGGACCTGCATTATCTGTGGTAATAATATTGACAAAATCCACTGCAGTCTGACCTCCCCTACTGTCATTATCTCTCACTGTAAGTGCAAAAGTCATGGGCCTAGAAATGGAGGCCAGTTTTTCCCAGGTGGTTGAATTCCCTCCATTGAGGACAATATCAGGTAACCTTGGTATATATCTAATTGGATCATCGCTTCCCTCAAATGATCGCACGAGTGGACCAGAAGCGGAGGTTTCGGTTGGAATTCCTGATGGTCCGAGATCAAATTGTTCCCAGGTGTAGGTATGCCCTACCGTTCCATCGACATCAGTTGAAGCTCCCACCAATCTATATGGAGTTGAAATGGGAATAACACGATCACTTCCAGCTATTGCAACAGGCGCTACATTCAGACTAGCTACATTTTGCGAGCAGGTAGAGAAACCGCCTGGTCTGATATTGTCAAAGATATTTTCCAAACTGATTTGATGGAAATAAGGATCAGTGCTCTGTTGCACATTCTGCGGCGGACATATTCCTGCGTAACCCATGATGGTAGAACCACTGCCAGGCTCATAGGCTGCGGAAGCAGACCTATTTCCACCAGAGCAATTGGCGGTACTCCCATTAAATGAATGTAATGCACCAAATTGATGGCCAATTTCATGGGCTACAAAATCCACATCAAATGGATCACCTATAGGGGCGGGCAGACCAGTTACCCCCTGTGCTTTTCTATTGGTACAAGGTGATGCTAGTGATGCAATACCACCGCCACCAGTGGTAAAAACATGACCTATATCATAGTTATTGAAACCTATATTGGCGTCAAGTACTTGCGGATTCTGTGAAAACAAGACATTATTGGCATTGTTGTTATCTAGATTATCGCTATTGATGAAGACCACTAGGTCATTATTGGCCACCAATTCCATGGTCAGCGACAAATCACGTTCATAGATAAAGTTATTTCTAGCCAAGGTGACATTCATGGCTGCCAGCACCGCAGTACGCTTTTGAGCTTCGGTATCTGTGGCCGATAAACCAGCTCTGGTCCAATGAAATTCTGAATACTCCACCGTTGCCGAAATAGCAATTCTAAACCTGCGCAATAGCCCATCATTGGCATTTTTTGCATGATAGGAAGAAGGACCCATGCGATGGTTAGGCATGTCTTCCTCCACCACTTCGCAATGTGACCCTGTTTGAATGGCGGGTAAGTCTGCTTTCGCGTAAGCGATATAAGTACCGCGATCTGTAGTATAGGGATCAATAAAAGAAGTCCCATGCTCTGGAGAAAAAACCATTCCGTGGAAACCATAAGGATCCACCGTGAACTTAATGCTATTTCCGGTCCCTCCGGCAGCGGCGCCAGTATAGGTACGTATATTGGGATATTTATTTTGAAGGGCATCAGCCATGGTTGGTGTTTCAAATACTTCAAATACCTCAAGCCCATGTGATGTAGGTAGTACTATGCTTGTAGGCACAGCACCTGGAATGCTGGCCTCAGTTACTTGCTGCAACTGAGCACGCAGGTCAGACAAATCCATTTTGTAAAAATTAGCCCGGGATGGTTCAGACTTTCTAAAGAGTGCGGTACTACCCATATCTGGTCCACCGACCTTTTTCCAAATCAATTTTCCATTGTTTTGAGCGAGACCAGATCCCGTCATTAAAACCATTACCAAAACAAGGAGGCCATGAGCACTCTTATACATATTCTAATCTTTAAGCCACAATAATAGAGTTTTATGTAAAATATTTAAAAGTTTTTAAAGATTCCTTAACCGAGGAAAGATAAAATTCAATATTTTCCCCCTTTAATCGATGCTAGCAGGGAATACTTGTCCTTAAGGCTGTCAAATATTTAATCAATGACAAGACTCTTTATATTGTTCATAGCGGCTTGTGTTGGCATGGCTTGCCAGAGCAAAAAACTTAGGTTTGACGAGCAATTGCATCGTCAAAATTGCCCAGAAAATGGCAATTGCGACTTAAGGATTTATACAGATAAGGGGGTAGAGACCAAAAAGGACGAATTCAATGCTTCTTATCAGGAACTCTACACCGCCGAAGGTAGTCATGTTTTGGAATTTGAGTACGTTAGAAATACTTCTCCCGAGATACAAGATGATCAATACCGGGAAATCATTCGTATAGAATTTGATGATGATTTGCAGGCTTTGTCGCTTACAAATAAGGAGTTAAATCAAGTGAAAGTTAGCCTGACGCGACTTTGCAATTGCAGGGGAGCGACAGGCGTGTACCCCATCGACCAGGGAAGCTTAAAAATGAGGAGGCAAAACGGGAAAATCGAATTAGACCTGAAGTTCAGCCTGTCTGAAGTACCCCACGAAATCCATAGCATTCAGGAAGTATTTTCCTATTGATCTGTCTGCGCCCAAGCTGAGTAAGTAAATAATTCTTCCCTTATTTGTTGCTGCCAATGGGACTGGGCTTCTTTGTTATTTCCATGTTGGGACTCACGATCGTAGTTTTGTTGTCTGGCCCTTCTTTTTTTCTCAAATACCTTAAAAATAAAATCCACCTCCTTTTTAGGCTCATTTTTTGGTACGTAGCGACTGTACGCCTCCCTTAATTGTCTGGCATACAACTCGCTGATATCCCAATGAAGTTGCTCATGCGCCAACAACGCCCGATCATGCTCATCCAATTCCTTTTTCCAGCTCAATTGTGGGTAGAAATAGCTATTGACCCGAACATCTACATGCCATTCACCATTTTGCATTGAACTACTGAACTGGTAGCCCATACCAGAATTTACGCTGGCATGATGATCTGCATTAGATGGCGGTGTCCCTCTAAAATCTTCCCAACTCAATGTGGGATGCTCTTGGTAAGTCCAGCGTTCTTTAGGTTCTGAATTTAAACACAGTACTAATGCTGATAAGGTGACCAACCATTTCACGACATCCAGTTAAAATTAATGTCTTTTTCAATCTCTGGGTGCAAACTATTGAGCACTGGACAGGTAAGTGCCACCCGTTCCAGGATGGTTTGCATGCGTTTATCGCAAGAAGCTTTCATGTCCAATTCTACCTCAATCCCACTGATACGACGAGGATTGGAAGCCATGATTTTGTTTACTTTGGCGGTACTGCCTTTGAGTTCAATTTTCAATTCCCGGGCTTTTATACCCATTACAGTAAGCATGCAACTTGCCAACGCGGTAGCGACAGTATCTGTAGGAGAGAATGCCTCACCTTTACCATTATTATCGACAGGTGCATCAGAAACAATAGATTCTCCGCTTTTAAGGTGCGTGGATTCGCAACGTAATTCTCCCAAATATTCAACCAAGGCTGTCATCATCAGTTTTGTGTAAAACCAGGTGAACCCATCTCAAGCTCCTTGATACTCAAATCTTCCTGATATTGTAGAATGTACACTGCGTTATTGAAATATCCAGAACCTGGTTTTTTCAAATACTCAAATTTGTTTTCTGTCATTACAGTTTTTCCGTTGCGCACAACGCTCTCGTATAAGTCTTCGGCACTGGCCTGTCTTAAGAAGACATCCATACTCAAATCAAAACCCCGGGTTGCATAGGCATTTGGAGAGATCGCAAATTTCTGAAAATAGGCGGTTTTGAATTCGTTATCAGCTCCACCATCATTGAACATCTGAGGATAGGTATAATGCAAGGCAGCCAACCTCATATTGGAAAGTTCCATCTCTTCAAAGGCCTCTAATCCAAACATGGTGATTCTGTGGGTGTCTGCTTTGGCAGCATAACTACTCACTGCATCTGTTACAAAACCAACATTGTCCACAGCTAGAACCACTACGTTTTCACGTTCCGGATCCAGTTCCTTGACATATTGGACGTTAAAGATGTAATTTTTCTTCTCGTTGGGAATCAACAATTTTGCCTCAGGAAGCAAGTTGGCAAATTCATTTTTAAGACCTGGTTCATTGTTGTCAGTCACAATGATTACATTTTTACCTTGTGCATAGGTTTTTAAAAATACTTTCAATTTCGACTTGAGTAAATCTGAGTTGGGTCTTGCCTGAAAATAATTTTCAAAATTGGCCTGGTCTACCGTAGACAATGGTGAAATAACCGGTATTCCATCTTGTCTCAGGGCTTTGGCTGTTTCTAAGGCATTGGTGGACATCAAAGGACCAATTACCGCAGAATACGCTCTAAAATTATTGTTATCCAAAATATCTTTGGTTTGCTGTAAGTTCTTCTGGGTATCATAAACATCAAACTGGACATTGATTCCCAGATTGCGAGCGCTATCCCTCGCTATTTGCATCCCGCTATAAAAATCCAGTGCTATACGCAAGGTGCGATCCTCTTTAAGCCGATCTCTATCCGTAGTTTCTTCATTGATCTGTTGAAGTGAAAATGGCAATAAAACCGCAATACGCTGAGCTTCAAAATTGCGTAAACTATCTACAAGTCGGGCGACTTCTCTGTTGCGGTCTAACAAGACTACATCACTTGTAAGATTAGGATTGGGAATTCTGATCACCATACCTTCCTTTAGCCCATCATTTAATGCCGGATTGAGCGCTATGAGTGAATCCTCGCTAATTCCAGCAATATTTTTAAGGGAATACATACCCATGCTTTTGGGAATCGTATAGTCCACAAATTTATCCACAGGAGCTGGATTGGTATCGGCATCAGCATCGTTATCTGCTTCGGCTATCTCAATGCCTTTGGGTACATTGAGAATCGTACCAGGTCGCAATTCGGTCACCTTTGGATTCATGGCCTTGAGTTCCTGGATCTTTATCCCGTGATTGGTAGCAATACGGAACCATCCTTCAGATGGACGCACTACATATTTACCATCGGGCAAGTTCGTACGATCCACAACTTCGGGAGCAGTATCTGCAATGGAAGTAGTCACTTCTTCAAATACGGGAATCTTAATTTTATCGCCCTTTTGCAGTGGACTGGAATACAACTGTTTGTTGGCTTCCTTGATGTCCAGTTGTGTTACCCCATATTCTTCTGCCAATCCAAAAAGCGTCTCTTTACGCTTGACTTTATGGCTTTTATACCGAACAACTTTACGGGAAGTGATGATTTCCTTTGGTTCTGGAATAAGTAAAACCATACCATATTTCAAACCAGATTTGAGATCTGGATTCAGATCCAGCAATTGCTTTGCCGTTACATCATAAGTTTTGGTCAAGGTATAAATGGTTTCGCCTTGGGCGACCTTATGCTGTTTATAATTTTGAAGGAAGGCTGCGTCCGCTTTCGCGAAAGCGAAACACACCAACATCACTATCAATAGATTTTTCATAATTTTATTCCCATTCAATGGTTGCAGGCGGTTTTGAACTGATATCATAGACCACTCTATTAACGCCTTTTACCTTATTTATTATTTCGTTACTGGTCGCCTGTAAAAATTCGTACGGCAAATTCACCCAATCTGCGGTCATTCCATCCGTACTTTCTACAGCTCGCAGGGCAACACATTTTTCATACGTACGCTCGTCACCCATTACACCTACACTATTCACAGGCAATAACATCGCCCCAGCCTGCCATACTTGATCATACAGGTCCCATTTTTTGAGGTTATTGACAAAGATGGCGTCAACTTCCTGTAAGATAGCTACTTTTTCTGGAGTAATGTCACCAAGAATACGAATTGCCAGTCCAGGACCAGGAAACGGATGCCTTCCCAACAACTCGGCTGACATTCCCATGGATTTACCCACCCTGCGTACCTCATCCTTGAACAAGGAACGCAACGGCTCGACAATTTTCAGCTTCATGTAATCTGGTAAACCACCCACATTATGATGCGATTTGATGGTAGCACTAGGCCCTCCGGTTGCACTGACACTTTCTATAACGTCAGGATAAATAGTTCCTTGAGCCAACCATACCACATCTTTGACCTGGTGGGCTTCATCATCAAAAACATCAATGAACACCTTACCGATGGCTTTCCGTTTGAGTTCTGGATCAGCCTGGCCCTTCAAGGCATCCATAAACCGTGCCGAAGCATCCACCCCTTTTACATTCAGCCCCATACCTTCATACTGCTGAAGCACCTGACTGAATTCATTTTTACGCAGTAATCCATTGTTGACAAAGATGCAATAGAGATTTTCTCCAATTGCCTTGTGCAATAACATCGCCGCTACCGAGGAATCTACCCCTCCAGACAAACCTAATACTACACGATCGTTGCCCAACATTTCCTGCAAACGCTCTACGGTTTCTTCTACAAAAGAGTCAGGCGTCCAGTCTGGTTCAACTCCAGCAATATGGATCAAGAAATTTTCAAGCAATTGCTTGCCATCGGTTGAATGGTATACCTCTGGATGGAATTGAATGGCAAAAGTAGTTTCCCCTTCTATTTTATAAGCAGCGTTCTCTACATCATGCGTGCTGGCCAATAAAACGCCTCCTGTAGGGAGTTTTTTGATGGTGTCGCTATGACTCATCCACACCTGACTTCCTGCCGATATTCCCTTAAAGAATTCCTCACCATCCTTGATGTGAGAAAGATGAGCACGGCCGTATTCTCTTGTGCTGGAAGCGCCTACCTCACCACCGTGAAAATGAGCGAGATATTGCGCGCCATAACAAACACCTAGCAACGGCTTTTTCCCTCTTATTTCCTCTAGATCAATGTGGAATGCCTCATCAGATCTTACCGACATCGGACTTCCAGAGAGAATCACAGCTTTGTAGGATTCCAGATTGGACGGAATCTTGTTGAAGGGATGAATTTCAGAATAAATATTGAGCTCCCTTACTCGGCGCGCAATCAGTTGGGTATATTGCGAGCCAAAATCTAGTATAAGTACCTTGTCGTGTTGCATGGGCAAATTTACTTTTTTCTGTTGGGAACCCATTCGATTGATTGGGCTTTTGTTAACGTGTTTTCAAGATTGTATAAAGCCCTGGATAAAACTACTCTTCAAACACCAGTACACTAAATCTCAAGTCCAACGGGTCTAATCCAGCCTGGATCCACTGAATCATTACTGGACCATAAGCTTGATAGAAATAGGAAAAATTACTCTGACGTTCCTGTAGGCTCTGGTTGGGAAAGAGTTGCTGTTGAATAAGTAAGCTGCGTTCCACCTGATCGGATAGCTTGCGCTTCTGTGCTTTGAGTAAGCGTTTTTCCAGATGTTCCAATCCCTTAATTTGTTTACGCTCCTGCGCTCCAACGGCTCCGAGAAATGAAGGGTCGGTTTGTTCGGCCAGTTCATATAATTCCTTGAACTGATGATGAAGCCTTTTTTTCTGTGGAGTAAAGTCAATATCAATTTGACTTAGTACGCGCGTTGCCTTTTCAGCCAACTGATGTTCTGGAAGGAAAAGATCTTCTAATTCGACCGGTAATCGTTTTAGTTTGCCCCATTCTTTTTTGGACATCAATAGCGCTGAATTTCGCAAGAGCAAGATAGGAAACACTACACCTTGGGAGTCAAAGTATTGTTTAAGTTGCAGCCAATAAGCCATTTCGCCCCCTCCACCTATATAACATAAATTAGGCAAGATAGATTCTTGATACAGCGGACGCATTAATACATTAGGTGAAAAGCGTTCTGGATACTGCTTCAACAGATCAATGATCTCCTCTTGAGAGAATGAGGTTTCCATTTCGTCCAAATAAAACCGACCGTCCCGCTTAATGATACGTTTTCGGTATTCGTCGGTCAGATAGAACAAGTTGATTTCCCTGGGGTTGACCTGTATGTTATATTGATCGGGCCACTTTTTTAAGGTTTGGCCGACAGATTGATGGCAGGAATGCTTTAATAATTCTTCCTGGAACGTGGGAATCATGAGTTTCTTTAACCTAGCATCATCTGCGTCTAAAACAATAAGTCCATCCTTGCCAAATAACTCATGTGCAAGGTATTGGGTAGCCGCCGCAAGATTGTCGTGATCCAGATAGGCTTCTTTAAATAACTCTTGCAATCGGAGCGCATTGTCGTGTTTCCCCAAAAATGTAGAAAAACCTTCTAAAACATGATCCAGACCTTCTGTGGTCAACCTACCGACAGCACCAGCAGCTTCTCGATCGTACACAATCTTACGACCGCCGTAATTGAAATACTGAATTTCTTCAAAATCATGATCTTCGGTAGCCATCCAATAAACAGGTACAAAATCAAAAGCTGGATATTCTTCTTTCAAACGTTCACAGAGCTTGATGGTAGAAATAATCTTGTACAAGAAATATAAAGGTCCAGTAAAGAGATTGAGTTGGTGGCCCGTAGTAATGGTAAAAGTGGTATCCTTAGACATCAGGTCGATCTGAACCATTGCATCCTTCTTATATTGTAAAGAGGAATACTGCTCTTTCAGGACCGATACTAAGGTTTGTCTATACACCTGTTTCGCCTGCCATTCTTTTTGTTTCTCCTCCAGTTGCGGACCAAAATTTTCCATCTTAGGATACCGATGGTACAAATGGGCAAGTTGTTCTTTTTGATCCAGGTAATCTGAGATCAGATCTGAAAAGAAACGCAATTGCTGGTAAGGTATATGTTTAACGGTCATGGAAAAAGCTGGCATCTGATCAACCATTTCCTGCGACGGATTTGGAAATGGATAATATCGCCTCTTATGATGGCTTACTCGAAGTTACTATTTCTTTTTTCCTTCGTACACCGGAAGGAGCTTATTGGACACCTCACCAAAACCAATTCGGAGGTCACCCTTATGGCAATAACCCCTCATAGTTACTGTGTCATTATCTTCTATGAACTTTCTCTCGGAACCATCGTTAAGCTTTACAGGCTTCTCTCCTCTCCAACTCAATTCCAGCATGGATCCATAAGATTCAGGTGTCGGACCAGAAATAGTTCCACTCCCCATCAGATCCCCACTATTTACTCTACAGCCATTGACGGTATGGTGGGCCAATTGCTGTGAGATGTTCCAATACATATATTTAAAATTGGAATTACAAACTGTGGTAGGTCTTCCGTTATCAGGGGTTACATCTACCTCAAGATTGATATCAAAGCTGTGTTTACCTTTGGAATCTAAATATTTCATCACAGGCTGTTCGCGTTTAGGGCCTTCAGTACGGAATGGCTCCAAAGCTTCCAAAGTAACGATCCACGGAGAGATCGAACTCGCAAAGTTTTTGGCCAAGAAAGGGCCTAAAGGAACATATTCCCATTTTTGTATATCACGGGCACTCCAATCATTGAGCAATACCATTCCAAAAATATAGTCCTCGGCTTCATTCACTGGTATAGGATGCCCCAGATTATTGGCATCTGTTGTAATAAAAGCCATTTCTAATTCAAAATCCACCAATTTTGAAGGGCCAAAAGTAGGTTCATCTGCATTGGCTGGAAAGGTTTGACCTTTGGGTCTGTGTATTGGAATACCAGAAGGTACGATCGAACTCGACCTGCCGTGGTAAGCTACAGGCATATGCAGCCAATTGGGCAGCAAGGCATTATCCGGATCCCTGAACATGGTTCCTACATTGGTCGCATGTTCCTTACTGCTATAAAAATCGGTATAATCCCCAATCATTACTGGCAACTGCATCTCTACCTCGTCCATGGCGAAGATGATACGCTCTCGATGCTCCTTATGGTCACGCAATTCAGGATTTTCCTTGTCAAAAATATCTCCGATACGGTTGCGCACCAACCGCCAGGTCTTTTTCCCATCAGAGATAAAATCATTGAGCGTATCCTGCATGAACATATCGTCTGTCAAAGGAACATCACTGAAATACCCCAACTCCTGCAACGCTCCCAAGTCAATCGCATAGTCACCAATTCTAGTTCCTATCGTGATCACATTGTCCCGGGTCAGGAATACCCCAAACGGTATGTTTTGAATAGGAAAGTGCGTGTCTCGATTATAACCGATCCAGGATTTACGGTTGGGATTGTTGGTTCTTTGAGGCATGATTTTTAATTTGTTGTTAAAAAGTACTATCCAAATATATCATTTATCAGTTGGTTGCACACGACCATAGCGTATTTTTGTTTACTAAAATATTCCCAATGGCACATAAGGATACAGTAATATTTGACCTGATTAAAAAAGAGCAACAACGTCAGACCCAAGGCATCGAATTGATCGCCAGCGAGAACTACGTGAGCGAAGAGGTCTTGGCCGCAGCTGGCTCTATTCTCACCAATAAATATGCAGAAGGTTACCCAGGCAAACGCTATTATGGCGGTTGTGAGGTGGTAGACCAAATAGAGAATATCGCTATCGACAGAGCAAAAGAACTTTTTAATGCCGAATACGTGAATGTGCAACCTCATTCTGGTAGTCAAGCCAATACAGCGGTATTTCACGCTTGTCTCAATCCAGGTGACAAGATTCTTGGTTTTGACCTCTCCCATGGAGGCCATTTAACCCATGGATCGCCAGTCAATTTTTCGGGTAAGCTCTATACCAATGCCTTTTATGGCGTACAAGAGGATACAGGAAGATTGGATTATGACAATATTGCTCAAATTGCACGTGAAGAGCAACCTAAAATGATCATTGCAGGTGCATCGGCTTATAGTAGAGAGATCGATTATCAACGCTTTCGCGAAATTGCAGATGAAGTAGGTGCCATCCTTTTGGCAGACATTGCCCATCCTGCCGGATTGATCGCTAAAGGCATTTTGCAGGACGCTGTGCCTCATGCTCATATTTGTACCACAACCACCCATAAAACTTTAAGAGGTCCTCGCGGCGGACTGATCGTCATGGGTGAGGATTTTGAAAATCCGTTTGGCCAGAAATTAAAAAATGGGAAGCTTAAAAAGATGTCCACTCTTCTTAACAGCGGTGTTTTCCCAGGAAACCAAGGTGGACCATTGGAGCATATCATCGCTGCTAAAGCGGTAGCTTTCCGCGAAGCCTTGTCTGATGAGTTCCTACACTACATGGTTCAAGTCAAGAAAAATGCCGAGGTAATGGCGCAAGCCTTTGTTGATCTAGGCTATCATATTATTTCAGGTGGAACTGACAACCACATGATGCTAATTGATCTAAGAAATAAAGGAATCAACGGGAAACAAGCTGAAGAAGCCCTCGGTAAAATTCACGTAACCGTCAACAAAAATATGGTTCCCTTTGATACAGAATCTCCTTTTGTCACTAGCGGTATTCGTATTGGTACACCAGCCATTACAACGCGAGGAATGAAAGAAGATGACATGAATGCCATTGTAGAGATCATAGATGAGTGCCTGCAAAATCACGAGGATGAAGCAAAGCTAAAATCATTGGCTGATCGGGTGACGTCGATGATGGGTGATCTTCCATTGTTCCAGATGTAAATCATCTCGGTATTTTAATAAAAAAAGAGGCTGTCTATAAAACATAGACGGCCTCTTTTCTTTTAATAGCTCATCGGCCTAGGAGCCGGCGATATATTGGTCCACTTGTTTTTCCAAGACGTTGAGTGGAAGGGCGCCGTTGGTCAAAATCACATCATGAAATTCCCTGATGTCAAATTTATCGCCCATGGCGTCTTTGGCTTTTTTTCTCAACTCCAAAATTTTGTTCATCCCCACTTTATACGCGGTGGCCTGTGAAGGCATCACTATATGACGCTCCACCATTTTTACAGCATCGCTTTCGGCATTGGGCGTATTGTCCATATAATATTTGATTCCCTCTTCACGGGTCCATCTTTGATCATGAATACCAGTATCCACGACCAGACGACAAGCTCTCCACAATTCCATAGCTAGTCTTCCAAAATCACTGTATGGATCATTGTATTTTCCAATTTCTTTGGGAATATATTCTGAATACAACCCCCAACCTTCAACGTAGGCAGTATAGAAACTGTGTTTTCTAAAATCGGGAATGCCTTCTAACTCTTGGGCAATGGCAATCTGCATATGGTGACCGGGAATGCCTTCGTGATAGGCCAGGGCTTCCATTTGATATGTAGGCATAGCTTCCATTTTATAGAGATTGGCATAGTAGGTTCCAGGTCGTGAACCATCCATGGCCGGTTGCTGGTAAAAAGCCTTACCTGCACTCGCCTCTCTAAATGCTTCTACCGCTTTGACCTGAATGTCAGCTTTGGGTTGGGTCAGGAACAATTGGTCCAAGTCTTTTTTCATTTGGGCGATGATAGCTTTGGCTTCTTTAAGGTATTTTTTTCGGCCAGTCTCATTATCCTGATAGTAAAATTGTTCATCTTCCCTCATAAATTTGAAAAAATCCTGCAAGGATCCCTCAAATTTCACCTGCTTCATGATCTCCTTCATTTCGCCGTGGATACGTTGCACCTCTGCCAAACCCAATTCATGAATTTCCTGTGCGCTCATATCCGTAGAGGTCGTTCTTTTCAGCGCCATTTCATAAAATTGATCACCTTTAGGAAATTTCCAAACGCCATCTTCTCCAGTAGCTCGTTGTTGTTGGTCTTCCAAGGTAGCAATCAAAGTTTCATAGCCTGCTTTAACTTCCTTGGAAAGTGCATTGATAGCCTCTTGTTCCAGCGCTTCCTTTTCCGCTTGATCAATGTTCAACTGATTGACTTTTGAGACAAAATCCGCCAATAAAGTGCTCTGGTCTTTGCTATCGGCAAAAGGAAAGCCACTAATTACATTTCGACTGTCTTTTAAGACATGATCAAAAACAAATTTGGGCACCATGATGCCGTTGCTTTCCCTGAGTTGAAGGTTTTCTGAAAGCTGTTCAAAAAGTGGCTGAATGCCCTTGAGTCTAGCGATGTAGGCTTTGGCATCTGGCACACTATCAATTTTGTGCATATTGATCAAGAAGGCAGGAATCTCAGCTTGCATACCGTGCATTTGATTCACCGGATAAGTATACAGCCTATAATCAAAGTCGGCTATTGCTTGTTCTTGCTTATCCTTATACAAATCATAACTCAGCTTGTCCTGTCCGCTCAACACTGAGGGATCAATAGAGTCCTTCAAATAAGTCAATCGCGCCTCGGCCAGCTTTTTTGACTCTAGCTCATACTCAGACGAGATGTCTGTCCAGGAGCCATAGTTGGTACGTATGCCCATAGAAGTTTGCATCTCTGGATCTCTGGCCAGATCGGTTTGAAATTGTTGTTCCAACCAATCGTTAAATTGTTGGGCAGCTTGATCTGGTGTCGCTTTCGCGAAAGCGTCCTTTGACTCATTTTTACAGGAAAAAAGCAGCAATATAACCGCCAATACAAACAAATTTCTCATATAGCTTGTGTTTACGGCTAAATATAATACAACAAAAAAACCGATGCGTTTTGACATCGGTTTTTATGAGAATTTTAGGGAATCACTTGGTGTTCTCTAGTAGCCATTCCAAATATTCCTCAATATCTGGTGTGTAACCTACCGGTTCCCCGACCTTATTGCCGTTTTGGTCCAAAATAGCATAATAGGGCTGGGCTGCATTGTTGTATTCTTTCTTTTGCAATTCGTACCATTTATCGCCAATGGTCCTCACTTTGCCATCAATGATGTCAGATTCATATTGTTGGTCTTCTGGAAGTTTATTGGCATCGTCTACATACAATGATATGAGCACCACATCGTTTTTCAAAATGGGCAATATACGCGGGTCGGACCAAACGCGTTCTTCCATCTTTCGGCAGTTGACACAGGCCCAACCCGTGAAATCAAGAAGTACGGGTTTACCGACTTCTTTGGCGTAAGCCATACCTTCTTCATAATCGTGAAAAGAGATGATATCATGTACGGCCAGGTGAGCTCCTTCAGGAAGTTCTTCTTTCAATTCCACTTTGGAATACCCTACTCCATAAGGTGACTCGGCATAATTTAGTGGTGGTGGGAAACCTGAGATAATCTTGAGTGGCGCACCCCATAATCCAGGTAACATATACAAAGTCACAGCCAATGTGAGTAATCCGAGCAAAAATCTACCGACAGAAATAGGTTGTTCAGGTCCATCGTGCGGAAGTCTAATCTTTCCAAACAAATAAAGTGCTAGGCTGGTACTCACAGCAATCCATAAAGCTAAGAAGACCTCTCTTTCCAAGAAGTGAAACTGGTACACCAAATCTGCCGAAGAAAGAAATTTTAATGCCAGGGCAAGTTCCAAAAATCCCAGTACCACTTTAACCGTATTGAGCCATCCACCAGATTTAGGCAGCGAATTCATCCAGCCAGGGAAAATGGCAAAAAGTGTAAAGGGCAGCGCCAGTGCAAGGGAGAAACCGAACATACCTATAATGGGCGCGATCCCACCCTTGGTAGAAGATTCTAAAATTAAGGATCCCACGATAGGACCTGTACAGGAAAAGGAAATAATGGCTAGTGCCAAGGCCATAAAAAATATACCGATGATACCGCCTTTGTTAGCATTGGCATCTACCCTATTGGCCCAGGACTGGGGCAAAGTGATTTCAAAAGCGCCAAAAAAGGAAATAGCAAAAATGACCAGTACTAAAAAGAAAGACAAATTAAGCCACGGATTCGTAGCCATAGAATTCAGGATCCGGTCCCCAAACAAGGCAGTAACAGCCGATCCAAGTACAACATACACCAAAATGATAAAAAACCCATAAAGAAAGGCTTTTCTGATCCCAGAAGCTCTGTTCTTACTTTGTTTTGTAAAGAAACTTACCGTCAAGGGAATCATCGGGAAAACGCAGGGCGTTAATAAGGCGGCAAAACCAGCCAGAAAAGAAACGATAAATATGCCCCAAAGGGATCTATCTTCTTCATCTTTTGCAGGAGACGAGGGCTCTAATTCAGCTTCTTTTTTTTTAACCTCTTCTTTGGTTGGCGGCGGATTTCCAGAATGACCTTCTTTAACAGGAATGTCCTTTTCGGCAGGTGCCTGGGCCACTAATGGTTCTCGTTCCTCGTCTAAATATGTTTCAATAATCATCCCTGCATCCTCTGGAATACTGGCTTCAGGATTGATTTTGTAGTACAAGGGAACACCCGTAGGTCGCAAACAGCGCTCATCATCACAGGTCTGATAAAAAGCCTCGGCGACCAAGTATTCTAAATTGGGGTCTAACACCTTTATTTTTTGTTCAAAAACTGCCAGATCGGCAAATTGGTAGACATTGAATCCCCATACATCAGAATACTCTGCATAGGAACCATTTTCTTTGTTAGGACCCAGCAATTCGATCTTAGCTTCTGCGTCATAAAAACTAAGCGTGGTAGCCACTGGTCCTCTATTCTCTTCTGAAGAGGCTTGGGAATACACATGCCATCCGGGCTCGATGAGTGCGGTAGTCGTTAATAGGTATTCATTATTTGAGAGTTTTTCTACTTCAGTAGACCATTCCGTCGGGTCCGATTGGGCTTGAATCGAACATACGGACAACACCCACAGGGCAATAAGCGTTAATCCTTTCATTTTTCTAAATTAAGTTCTAAAATATGTTTGGTTTTGGATGTGATCACAAAATTTTTGGAAGCGCGTAAACCTACCAACCACAAAATTTTGTTTTCACATGTCAATACTAAGGCTTTTTCTTTATCTATTAAAGAAACCTTAAGATCAGTTAATAAATCGCTGACTAATTTAGTGCCTTTCATACCAAAAGGCTGCATGCGATCGCCAATTTGCCAGGTACGCAACTCCAATGGCCATTGTATCAGATCAGCATCGAGAAAAATACGATCATCTCTCTGTCTGGATTTTACATATTGCAGTGGATCTTGGGTTTTCACTTCATTTATGCTAATTCTCTTACCTGCCAGGCTTACTTCTTGGGCGGTTTTATCTATGAGTTGGCCTAGCGCTCGAACTTCTACTTTATGCCTCAGACTGAGTCGGTCCCGACCCCTGATCAATTCCCAATCCCCTGCAAAAATTCGTTTGCCTGGCTGGGCATCCAGCAGTTGAACCGCATCAGGAATGTGAAACCCATATGATTTGATCAGTTCATATAAATAGGCTTCGGCAGCTCTGGTGGCCTTCAGTTTTTGAAGAGCTATATGCATTCCATCCTGATCTTTGCTGGTCCCGCTTTCGCGAAAGCGGTCTACCTCGCGCTGTACCAAAAGATCGGCTTGTTTTAGATAGGCCAAACTATCGGCCAGATGCAAACCCAATTCTGGTAAAATTTCATGTAGTTGAGGCAGTACCTGATGCCTTAATTTATTGCGCAAATAAGCTTGAGAGGCATTGCTAGAGTCTTCTCGCCAATGCAGATTTTGTTTTTCTGCATAGGCCAATATGTCTTTCTTTCTCCATGAGAGCAAAGGTCGTCTGATATGCCCATTGCGCGCTGGAATACCTGAAAGCCCCTTCAAACCTGCGCCGCGTCCTAAATTGATCAGCAAGGTTTCTAGTTGATCGTCCAAATGATGTGCCGTCAGCACATAGTCCACTTTTCCGCTTGCTATCCATTCACTGAACCAATCGTAACGCAGTTGTCTGGCTGCCATCTGGATCGAACACTTATGTCTGGTGGCATAATTAGCGGCATCCATCTCGCGGACCTGTATTGGCCACCCCAAACGATTGGCCCAATCGGCAAGGAATTGAGCATCTGCATCACTTTCTGCCCCTCGCAATTTGAAATTGACATGGAGGATACTGGCCGATAAACCCAGCTCAGAGCAAAGTTGTATCAATACGCTGCTGTCTAATCCGCCGCTGGCCGCCACAGCAACCCTGGCACCCGACAATTCAGGAAATTCACGGATGATGTTTGTGGCAAGATCATTCATATCCCGGCAAAGTTACTCAAAACGAATTCCCTGTAAGGCGAGGACTTGAATCAAGGCCTTGGCTTTAAGTAGACATTCCTCGTATTCTTTCTCAGGCGTGGCTGCGGCTGTTAATGCACTACCCACTCCAAAGGCGAGTTCGTTTAAGTTTTGATTATATAGAATAGTCCGGATCACCACGTTGAAGTCAAAATCATCATCTGGGGTGAAGTAACCAATAGCTCCACTGTATAAACCTCGCTTGAAGGATTCGTTCTGTTCAATAATCTTCATCGCGCTGATTTTAGGAGCGCCAGTCATACTTCCCATTGGAAAACTGGCCTTAATCGCATCCATTGCATTGTATTCGGGAGCAAGTCTTGCTGTGATCGTGCTGATCATCTGATGCACTTGCTTAAAACTATAGATTCCAAAAAGCTCCTCTACCTCAACACTGCCTTTGGCGGCTATACGCGCCAGGTCATTGCGCACCAGGTCCACAATCATGACATTTTCAGACCTCTCTTTGGGATCTTTAAACAATTCTGTTCGCAAGGCTTGATCTTCTACTATCGCCATGGATCTTCTTGCCGTACCTTTTATGGGTTGAGAAACTAGCAAATTACCTTCTTTTTTCAGGTAACGCTCGGGACTGGCACTCATCACATGGTAATCTCCAAACCTAGCGTAAACCGCAAAAGGAGGTTCACTTACTGCATTGAGATCTAAAAATGCTTTTAAAGAGTTTAGGCGAACTTTTTCCGCATAAAATTGTGTGCAGAAATTGGCTTCATAAATATCACCTCTATGGATGTGGTCAAGAAATGTTTGCGCCTTTTTTAGATAGGCTTCACGTGTATCTCTAGCGATGAGATTTCCGCCTTCAAAAGGTCCCGAAGTATGATGGTGGGCACTTGTTGCTTGAATGACATCAATTATTGATTGAGCTTCCTGAACGGAGCAATGGGCATGTACTTTTACTGCGCTAGCTGTAAGTTCAAAAATGAATTTGGGCACAAAAAAACAAAGGTCTGGAAATCGCAGATTGTCAACACCTCCAGTGGTCAAAGATTCAAGTTCGCTTTTTAAATCGTAACCCAACCATCCAAAACACCAGTCTTGGTGCTGCTGACGAAAGTTTTCCAAGGCATCAAATGCCTTTCCCGCTGCGCAAACCAACATATCTACTACTCCTACGCCGATCAAAGTTTCATGACTGGTGTAGGATGACTCAGCCTGATTACTATCCAACATACAGAAATACTCTTCCTGCTGGTAGTAGGACAACAATCGGCGTTTAAAATCAACTGAATCCTTTAAGGGAAATCTATGCGCGATACGTTTTTTCATGCCACGCAAAGATAGCAGGGCGTGGGGAATTTCGAATTCTGAATTTAAAAGCTATACTTTACAATACCGCGAATAAAAAACGGAGTTCCTGGGGTAAAATGAATTTCTTCCACAGGTTGGGACTCGTTGGCCAATCTGGAATTGGTGGCAAATTGCGTTTCATTCCATTCGGTATCCGTTAGATTCTGAATGGCTACTCCCAGGTTGAGTTGTGGGGACAAGTCATAGTTTACATTCAAATCTGAGACAAAGTAACCATCGGCGACAATACTATTGTCTTCATTGGCGGGCCGGTCTGCGATATATCTATAACGCAATCCTACATTCCATTTTCGATAATTTTTGAGACTAATTCCTCCCGTTGAGGTCCATTTAGGCGCCAGCGGAATAAAGTCGGCTCCATCAGTCTCATCCACTGCTCGTGCATGGGCATAATTCAAATTGCTATCCAAAAATAAATGATCGGTTAACTGGTATTGAAGGCCCAGATCAAAACCATAGCGTTGGGTCTGACCACTGGGCTCGACAATACCAGCATCACCTACATATACAAATTCCTGTTCTAGATACAGGTACCATAAAGCTGTATTGATAATCAGTCGGTCGTTGGCTTTCCAGATACTTCCTAGGTCAGATCCATAGCTGAGCGGCAGGATATCATCGGCAGATTGTTGTAGTACTACCCGGGTATCGTTGCTGTGGAAACCTATTCCATTGCGCCAATATAACTTCAGCTTATCGTTGAGGCGGTAGTCCAGATTCAATTTAGGTAACAGGGCGGTTTCTGATTGTGACTGGGTATCATAGGTACTGGCCAGGGCATCTTTATAGTTGAATTTGAATCGCTCCAATCGCAATCCAGCTTCAAGCATCCACCGATCCAAATACCAAGAAGCACTGGTAAACAAGGAGGCATTGGTCTCATTGATATCGCCTAATTGGATTTGCTCCAGGGTTTCCCTTCTATTGGCTGTGCGTGCTAGACCTGTTCCATCAGTGCGATCATTGCGCAATCCTATTCCTGCTTTTAATAGCAAATGGTGATCCCCCAGCATGGTTTTATAGCTATAATCGGCTTTAAAGCCCATCATATCCCGAGATTCCTGCTGGCGTATTTGATCTCCATTAATAGGGTCTTCCAAAAAGAAGGTAAAATTGGAGAACAACAAGAAATCGTAGTGTGAGTAATAAGCCTGGACATGCATTCGTTCACGACTATTGATGGGCTTTTCATAATTTAAAACCAGGCTTGTTCTGGAGGTATTACCGCCCTCAGTATCGTCGATGGCTCCAAATCTGCTGATCAATCCCTGATCCACTGCGCGTTGCGGAATCTGGCCGCTAGCGTCCCATTCACTGTCAAAATGTGAAATCCCTAAGTCAATTCGGTCGCCGTTTTGAGTCACATGATTGAACTTTCCAAAGAGATTTAATCGATCAAAATTCTGCGGACTTTCAAACGCGCCATCGAAGGTTAAATATTCTGTGGCCATATAAGCACTGGTGTGCGTATTCTCAACCAGTTTAATCATTCCCAGATAGCGTTGGTGGTTGAAGTCCCCTATTTCTGTGCTTATACTACTGCGATTTAAGTATCGCTTGGTCTGGAAACCTACGTGTCCGGCCGTGGCAAAGTTACCTACCTCAGGGTCGTAACTCCCTTTGGCATAACGGATATTGTCAATGGTTTCAGGGATGACAAAATGAAGATCTGCATAACCCTGACCATGGGCATGGGACACCATATTGACTGGCATTCCATCCAAATTGATCGCAACATCCGTACCGTGATCCACATCAAACCCGCGTAAAAAAATCTGCTCGGCTTTACCACCGCCAGCATGTTGCCCAATAAATAATCCAGGTACTTTTTGTAAAATCTCTTGGGAACTGGTAACTGGATTAATTTCCAGATCGACTTTGGCCAGCGTGTTTAAGGTTTCTACCTGATTACTGATGGTGACCGCCTCTAAATCAAGCGGTGCTTCCTTCAGTACAATTTCGAGAACTACATCTTCTCCGTCGATGACTTCATTGAAAGTTGCATATCCTACATGTGAGAACTGCAGGCTATCGCCTTCGTCTACATTTTGAATCTGAAAGAAGCCTTCCGTGTTTGTATGGGTATGCGTGCCTGATTTTACATGCCATACATAGACGTTTTTAATGGGTCTCCCCTCTTGATCAAGCACGGTCCCCTTGATCGTTTGTGCTGTGGACAGGTAAGTAAAAAGAAAGATAAATAGGGATAATATCGCTTTCGCGAAAGCGGAAAAAGCAGTCATAAAGTGGTTGTTTTACCGCCTATATACGTGACCGCAGTTGCGTACGGGTGCTAACAAAATGTTAATAGCACAAAAAAAAGCCTCCATCGGAAAATGGAGGCCTTTTTTTCAACTCGTAAAGCTGATTTAGCTCAGCTCTTTTGCTCGACGTTTGCGCTCGTTTTCATCCAAATAGATTTTACGCAATCTCAGGTAGTTAGGTGTCACCTCTACATATTCATCCTTTTGAATGTATTCCAAAGCTTCTTCTAAGGTAAACTTAACTGGCGGAGCGATCTTCACCTTATCATCAGCTCCGGCACTACGCACGTTAGAAAGCTTTTTAGTTTTGGTTAGGTTCAGTACTAAATCATCAGGTCTTGAATTTTCACCCACTACCTGTCCGGTATAAATTTCTTCACCCGGAGCGATAAAGAATTTACCTCTATCCTGCATTTTATCCATAGAATATGGAATAGCTGTTCCTTTTTCCATGGAGATCAACGATCCATTGATACGGCCTGGGATATCTCCTTTAAAAGGTTCAAAACCTACAAATCTGTGGTTCATGATGGCCTCACCAGCGGTCGCAGTAATCAATTGATTTCTTAGACCAATGATTCCACGTGATGGAATTTTAAACTCGCACAGCATACGATCACCTTTAGGCGTCATGCTGGTCATTTCCCCTTTTCTCATGGTCACCATTTCAACAGCCTTACCACTTACATTTTCAGGAAGATCAATAGACAATTCTTCTATTGGCTCACATTTTACACCGTCTATTTCCTTAATGATGACCTGCGGCTGTCCAATCTGCAATTCGTAACCTTCGCGACGCATGGTCTCGATCAATACAGAGAGGTGCAATACCCCACGACCAAAAACCATGAATTTATCGGCGCTATCCGTGTCATGCACTTGGAGAGCCAGGTTTTTTTCCAATTCCTTGGTCAAACGGTCCTTGATATTACGAGAGGTAACGTATTTCCCATCTTTCCCAAAGAAGGGCGAATCGTTAATGGTAAATAACATACTCATGGTAGGCTCATCAATAGCGATGGTTTCCATTGCCTCTGGATTTTCAAAGTCGGCTACACTATCACCGATCTCAAAACCTTCCAGGCCTACCAACGCACAAATATCTCCTGCGTGAACCTCTTCTACTTTGGCGCGTCCCATTCCGTCAAAAACGTAGACTTCCTTAACGCGTGTTTTTTGTTGATCGCCGTCGCGTTTGCACAAAGTTACCTGTTGGTTTTCTTTGATGCTACCACGCTTGACACGTCCAATTGCGATACGTCCGGTATAGTTGGAGAAGTCCAATGAGGTAATCAATAATTGGGTAGTTCCCTCTTCTACTTTAGGCGCTGGTACGTGCTCGATTACCATATCCAGCAAGGGCTCGATGTTTTCGGTCTCGTCCTTCCAATCTTCACTCATCCAGTTGTTCTTGGCGCTTCCATAAACAGTTGGAAAATCCAGCTGCCATTCTTCGGCACCCAATTCAAACATCAGATCAAAGACAGCTTCGTGCACTTCTTCTGGCGTACAGTTTTCCTTGTCCACCTTATTGACTACCACGCAAGGTTTGAGACCCAAGTCAATGGCTTTTTGTAATACAAATCGGGTTTGTGGCATAGGACCTTCAAAAGCATCTACCAAGAGTAGAACTCCGTCGGCCATATTTAATACACGTTCTACTTCACCACCAAAATCGGCGTGACCTGGTGTATCGATGATATTGATTTTAGTACCCTTATAATTAACAGATACGTTTTTTGCCAAGATAGTGATCCCTCGTTCTCTCTCCAGGTCATTATTGTCCAAGATGAGTTCGCCAGTGGATTCGTTTTCACGAAAAATCTCACAGTGGTGAAGAATTTTATCAACCAAGGTTGTCTTTCCATGGTCAACGTGCGCAATGATGGCAATGTTTCTAATGTCTTTCATAAATAAAAATAGCGCTTGTTAGCGGCTGCAAAAGTAGTCTTATTTATTGGTTTATAGGGATTTGTTGCGTTAAATGATCCTGATCAACAACTGACTGATTTTCAGTAAGAACATCATTTTAATCAATTCATCTGCACCCTTAGCAGTATTGAAGGGCGAAGGCTGATGGATCAAACGCTTACATAAAAAATTTTTTTGACGACTATATATGAGTTAATATTGTCGCTTAATTTTTTTGAATGGAATTGCAACAATTTGATGTGGCTGTGATTGGCGCTGGACCAGCAGGAGCCATGGCAGCCTATGAATTGGCCAAAGCTGGCAAGCAGGTTTTGGTAGTAGAAAAAAAGGAACTCCCACGCTACAAAGTTTGCGGTGGTGGTTTTGTGTATCGTGGCCTGCGGCAAATGCCATTTAATGTAGAAGAGGCTATCGACTTACAATACAAGAAAATTGATATATTTTTTAAGAATGGAGTTCACCTTGAATCCTCAAGTGACCATCCTACCTTAAGTATGGTGATGAGGGATGACTTTGATCATCTATTGATCCAAAAAGCGACCCAGGCAGGTGCCGTTTTGGAAAGCGGTAGCAAACTCACTTCTATGGAGCTCAAAGATGATGGCGTGCTGCTTACCACGACCAAAAAAAGTCATCAGGTAAATGCAGTTATTGCCGCAGATGGAGCCTATAGCCCAACGGCCAAAATGGCTGGATGGAAAAATGAAACCAGACGCATGGTACCTGCGCTGGAATACGAAATTTATGTATCTGAAGAAGTGTACCAAAAATTTAGTGATGTCGTGCGATTTGATATGGATGCTGTACCCTATGGTTATGGCTGGTGTTTTCCAAAAGATGGACACCTTTCAGTAGGGCTTGGGGGTTTTCATAAGGACAAGAAAAAATTTGATTTAAAGCAAAGCTGTATGGATTACATAGAGCGTTTGGGCATTACGGATATTGTAAAAATCAAAAAATACGGCTACAATATTCCGATTGGGACGCGAACTGATGGTTTTGTAAAGAATCGGGTATTTTTAGTCGGAGACGCAGGTGGTTTTGCCGATCCGATTACTGCTGAAGGTATTTCGAATGCTTTGATGACAGGAACCTGGGCAGGGCAGGCACTGGCTCAATCACCAGACGACATAGACAAAGCCGCAGACATCTACAAAGACAGGCTCTCGACCGACTTGTTGCCCTATTTAAAAACTGCTGCAAAAATTGCCGATATCTTTTACGGTTATGAATGGTTAAGAAATGTGCTGATCAAGAAGTATGGCGATTATTTTGCTCGCTACATGACCCAGATTTTTTCAGGCGAAAAAAATTACCCCATTCACCTAAAAAGAAAATTGGTTCAAAAAGCTTGGTCTTCTCTTTTGGGAAAATAAATCATATTCTTTAGATTCCCTTTTTTTGAGGTTAGAGCTGGTTTTTCTATTGGTTATATCGCTTTCGCGAAAGCGATATCCTACAACTTTTAGAATTTTACAAATTCAGTCCTTTTAAAAATGAATCCTACCGCTTAAGCAAGAAGTTTGAATTTCCCGCCGGATCAAGATTATCTTTGCTACCGTGCGTGTTTTTGTTTTTCTTTATTTGCTGATAGGTTTTCAGGCTGTATTTGCCCAGCAATTGGAACCTGTAAAATACCAGCTTTCTACCGAGCATGGATTACCGGACAATGAAGTCTATGCAATCATTGCAGACCAGGAACACAATCTCTGGTTGTCGACAAATAGCGGAACCTTTAAATACAATGGCAGGTCGTTTGAACATTTTCATCATGAAAAGCAAAAGGGACAATCTACTTTTGGCATAATTGCAGATTCCTCTGGAACTTTATGGTATAACAATGGTTATGGCCAGATCTTTAGCATCAACAACGACAAAGTATCATTAAGGTATGAGTTTGACCGTGTACCATTGAGCTACGTAGAAAAAATAAATGTGTTTGATGACCTCATTTATGTAAGCGGCAGGGAAAAGATTGTAATTTTTGATACTTTAAGTGGAGAGGTAAAGACTCATGACTATCAGAGTCAAAGCTTGCCCGCGACTAATGTAGACGTTTCCCCTAATGGTGCCTTTACCATCAAGGGTAATTATTTACTCAATTTACATAGGGAAGGACACACCATTCAAGCCATGGATCTGACCAACCTCAAGCTGCCAAAAAATAGAGGCTTCTTGTTTCATTTTGAAGAGGATATTTATGGGGCGTTCCCCAATTCCAATGGAAATTTATTTTTCTCCATTTTGCAGCAGAAGGAATTGATGGGCGCTTTTAAAGAAATCGATGACGCCTCAATCAATTTCATAAAAAAAATCGATGAGACCTTATGGTTTTTCACATCAAACGGCGCTTACCGTTATTCATTCAGCAACGACAAGTTTCACTATGACAGCCACTACCTCAAGGATCACACAGTAACCAACCTGGTGGTAGACCATGATGAGAACCTCATTTTTAGCACTTTAAATGATGGTTTATTTATTATTGAAGATCCTACCATAAAAGTTTTACAACTAACTGATTTTGCTCCTCTGTCGAGCATTAATTCGTTGACAAATGGCAGGCAGGGTGAAATTTACTTTCTGGTCAACCAAAGAAAGCTGGTTAACTACAATACTATTACTGGAAAAGCTACTTTCAAAAATATCAGTAGGCACCAAGATCAGTTACTATATTATGACAAACTGAAGAATCGATTGTGGTTATTCAACAATCAGGTAGCCACGGTCTTTGACGCTGACCTGCATGTCATCGATAGATTTTCTGGCATCGCCCGACCCAAGGATTTTAAACGAGCTTCAAAAAATGCTTTCATAGCAGGATATTATAACAGCGTAATGCTTGTTGACGAGGAGCTCAACCCGATTCAGAGTATTCCCATACGCACTTCTATTGTAGAAAACACCAAGGAAAAACTCTACTATTCATCTATTAACGGAGTATTTGTCACAGATCATGATCTGATGAACAATATGCCTTTAGAACTAAATGGCAAGGCATTCAAAGCCAATAAGATCGTCAGCGGCCAGGAAAGTGATATAGTTTATGCTGTTTCAAATCAAAAGCTATTTACCATTGATAGTTCCACGGTCAAACCCCACACGTTTCAATATTCTTTAAAGGAGGAGCTTGTCATTGATATTGCATACAAAGAACCTTTTCTAACCGTGCTGACTGACAAGGGTCTATATGATTACCATACGACCACCCATAAACAACTGAACTATCCTTTCTCCCTACCTAAAAACATTAGAAAAAACCTTAAACAGATACTGCCAGTTGCTAATCAATTATGGATGACAGACGGTAAGGGTTTATATATGAAATCAAAGGAAAGCAAGAGTTTATTGCCTACTAAGGAAATCGAACTCACCATGGATGGCCTTTGGATCGATAAAAATTCTGTAAAATTCAGAAACGATCAAACGATTGAAATTGAATATAACAGTACGGTAAAGATGATCCCATGGGTCAACCAAGTCAATAGCAGCCGCCAATATAACTACTACTACACACTAGATGAAGAAGAATGGCACACTTTAGAGGCAGGAGATGCAATTAGCCTTTCTGGGTTACCTGTGGGGAAAAACACGCTATTGATACAAGCGGAGGATAAATTGACTCAATCAGAATCAAACCTCCTATCAATCCATTTTGAAGTGGCAGCACCATACTTCAAGACTTGGTGGTTCTACGCGGTTATCTTTCTTCTATGTTTGCTTACCACTGGTGCATTTTATTCAATTTTTAACGCCTATAGAAACCGGAGATGGGAACATAAGATAACAAGCGTTCAAAATGAAAAAAGGCTTGTACAGCTGCAGTTGGAAAACTTGAGATCGCAGATGAATCCGCACTTCCTTTTTAATGCTCTGAACAGCCTTCAGGATCACATCATAAGCAACGAGCAAAAAGAAGCCAGCAAGTTTCTCGTCAAATTCAGCAAGCTCATGCGCATGTTTCTTGACCACAGTCGATCAGATGTCATTACTCTTGATCAAGAAATAGAGACGCTTGAACTATATCTATCACTGGAAAAAAAACGCTTCAATAACCAATTGACCTATAAAATTAAGATCGATCCATCTATCAATAGATTCAAGACGATGGTACCATCTCTTTTTCTACAACCATACATCGAGAACGCTTTACTTCACGGTCTGCTCAACAGGAATGGAAAAAAGGAGCTATCTATTGTTTTTTCAAAATACAATAACTCACTATTTTGTCGGATAAGCGATAATGGTATAGGTCGTGAGGCTGCAGCTGAACTGGCAAAACAACGTCAATCACATAGACCATTTGGGACGATGGCCAACAACAAACGCATTCAATTGATCAATTCGGGAGGAAACATGAAGTTGAATGTTGAATACACTGACCATACTGACACCAACGGGCAAGCCACCGGCACAAGCATTTTAATAAAGTTATTTCATGAACATCTCTATTCTTATCATTGATGACGAGGATCAAGCCAGACGACTGCTGCGCAACCTCATTTTAAAGAAATATGAATATGCAACTTTGCATGAGGAATGTAACATTTTGGACGCCGTAGAGGTAATCAAGAAAAATAAGGTTGACCTTGTCATATCTGATATCAACATGCCAGGTCATAGTGGTTTGGAGCTCGTCGATCTAATTAATCGGGAGTCATATGATTTTTCATTGATCTACACCACTGCGTTTGATCATTATGCGATTGAGGCATTTAAGACCAATGCCATTGATTATATACTCAAGCCCCTGGATGAAGATGAATTGTATGATGCGATAGAAAAAGCGTTGAGGCTGCAGGAAAAAAACGCAGACTTGGGTGAGCGACTCAAACGCATGCTGTCGTACGTTTCGATGAATAAGATCAAGCTTAAAATTCCTAAAGGCTACCTATTCGTGAAACCAGAGGAGATTATCATGTTTGAGGCAGACGGGATGTACACTTATGTCCACCTTACGGGACAGAAAAAACAGTTGATATCAAAACCACTTAAGTTTTTTGTGGACCAATTACAGGATAATACTTTGTTTTATAGACCGCAACGGTCCTACCTCATCAATCTTAGCCAAATCACTGAGGTCAGAAAAGACGAGGCACTCTTCATCGTCATGACAAATGGTGATAGTGTGACTGTTGCGCGAGATAAGAAAAAGGGGTTTCTGAGTACGCTGGATAAGTTATTTTAAACAGAAAGAGCCGCGATGGTTCGCAGCTCTTTCATTGAAGTTATTGGTATGATTAGTTGATGTTAACAACAGAACCACAGGCACCGTCTGCTTGGTTAATCTTTGTACCAGAAGCACCTTGGGCATCACTATGATAGTAGTACAAATCTGTTGTACAGTTCATGGTAACCTCGTCACCTGGTTCTATTTTTGTAGTGATAAATGCCTCTTTGCTGCTTCCGACCCAAAGTGTTGAGCCGCTATTGTTCTTCACCGTAAGGTTTACATTGCTTTTTAACCATCGATGGTAAGCTAACATACGCTGATACTCTGGACTATTGAAGATATCATCGTTGTATTGCTTCATGGCTTTATTCATCATTTCTCGTTTATCATCCATGTACTTTACAGTGTTCTTGTTATTAGGGTCTTTAATCCAATCCGCATAAAAAGCTTTTTGCTTAGCCGTGGCTTCATCGAGATAGGGTTGTAAGACTTCTGCGGTCAACTTTTCGATGGATACCCCACCTGCAGATGCATTTTTCATCTTTTCTTTAAAAGATTTGAACAAGCCCTTCTTTTTCTTTTTTGATTTTCCTTTGTTATCTCCTTGGGATGCTGGATCTCCTGTACTTAAAACGTACCTCACTTCATAATTATCTTTGTCTTGCCATTTATGAAGTAGAAATATATAATTGTCCTTAACCACCATTCTCTCATTACCCACACTACGCCCTTCTCTTATTACATAACCTACATTGTCTTGTAATTTTTTATTGCCTTCATAAGTGCTTTTTATATAGGTGACAGGAAAAGCAACATGGTCTGCAAAATATTGCTCCGTTTCATTTCTTGTCGATTCTGTTGCATGATTTGGATAACGCTTGAGTATAATCTGATAATGACCACCGGGCTGTGCTTTATCCTCATTGATTTCAGTAATGGTCATTACACCGCTGTGACTTTTGTATTGATCTGCGGTAATTCTAAAGTCTCCCTTAGAAATCTTGCTACTCATGATTTTACTTTGATGCATTACTTCTTGTGCATGCAAGGAACCAGCAAGGTGTATTAATGCAACAAGCGCAATTGATTTAATTTTTCGTAGTGACATATTATTATAGTTTTTGAATTACGAGGCACGAATATGTCACAGATTGGTAAAATACTTCATGGTATACTTTTAAGTCGAGTAAAAAAACTGCTGATTTGTCAAAAATCAATTTGATATTTCATCTCTCTCATCAGTGCTTAAGTTTTTTAGCTACTTCAATCAAAAAAAGGTGCTATGCAAAACAAGCATAACACCTTAAACATCTGTATTTGTTTATACTTATAGCTTAAGTATTTTTCTTGTGATAAATTGGTTAGAGTTATTAAATATTGTCACTAGATAAATACCGGTTTCCAAATTACCGAGCTCCAATTTAGGAGTGGAACTAGACATCAGTAATTGTCCGGATAGATTTCTTAGTTCTGCTTTGGCGAAAGGGAACTCACCTTCAATGAACAAGATGTTCCTAACTGGATTAGGGTAAATCGTCAAACTGCTCGTAGTATTACCTGTTATTCCTGCTGTCGCCCCAAGCTCGTATGCGCCAATATCTACAGCACTACCAGCTATCCTAGTGTTGCCATCTAGATCCTGTATGATATTAGGGTCAACAAGGCTGCTGTCACCAGCATCTATCAAATTTGAGTTCGCCCCAAAAGGCCTAAAATCTGGAGACGTTGTACTCGTAAATCCAGGAAACGCATTACTGTTATTCTGCATAGTTACCTGCGATGTGTTGTTGACTAAATGATTGTCATTGAAATCATACATATTATTTGCAAATAGCATAGTGCCTGGACTACTTGAGCTTCCAGAGTTAATATGCGCTACACCTTCGGTCAGGTTACCCATGGCATCAGTATTTGCCCAAACCACATTGTTTGCAAAAGTGGTATTGAGTGTGGCTCCTGAGGATTGATCAAAAGCCGCAGCCGCTTTGTAAACATTCACATTGGAGCCACGATCTGTATTACCGTAGATAACGTTGTTCGTAACTGTTGTGTTTACCGTTGTATTTATGACATTTGCCCTTACCCACATTGCTGTACCTGAAATTCCTAGATCAGTAGAGTTTATGTCTTGGTTTACATTGTAATAAAATAAATTGTTTGAAATACTTATGTCTGCATCTACACCAGACACACTCGCACCTGTAAATACTCCTGTACCATATCTTCCTATATTATCTCTCACAATATTATTGACAAATGTCAGCGATCCAGATATGCTTGGGTTTCTAAATTCTCCAAAGAATGCTGCCCCACCAGTTGCCACATTCCCATAAAATGTGTTGTTTTTTAAGGTAAGTGAATTGACATGTTCCATTTTGAAGATCGCAGCACCTAATAAGTATTGAGCAACATTTTGACCGGTGGCATTACCTCCTGTTATTTCCAGTCCATCTATTACAGTGTTATCTCCTTGAATAACCATCACATTGTAAGCGTTATCTGCTCTATTTCCAACATTGTTGAAATCGGCTGCACCTACATCGTCAAGGGCATTATCACCCGTAAAAATAGTTCTGTTGGTTCTGAAATCACGATCGGATATATTGGCTTCTATTCCACTAAAACCACCGTAAACTTGTACCCCACTGACACCGTTTGGTAGTCTAAAACTATGCTCCCTAGAGCTCGCATTGAGATTATATGTCCCATCTGCAACCCATATTTGGGCATTTTCTTCGGCCTGTGCAAATGCTAGAACTGGATTGGTGTAAGCATTTGACCAGCTAGTCCCATCACCGGTACCAGTAGCATCAGCATCGACGTAAGTGATAGCTTGAGGTTGTGATTGATTGAACAGTTGAGCTACCTCGGTAGCACTTAATGCGCGACGATACATTTGGAAATTATCCAACGCATCTATGAATCGATTCGTCTCTCCTAAAATCAATCTATAGGTGGCCTGCGTGAGCAAATTGTTTCTATTCTGATTTAGAGCTGTAGAAAACCCTGGCACCAATACATTATCTGCATAAACTCTAATATCATCATTGGCACCTGGAGTTACATCTACGACCACGGCGATGTGATGCCATTGCAGGTCATTGATGTTAATTACCTCATCATGGTCTCTATTAGGATTTCCATTTCCTTGAATTCTTAAGTTAAAAACATTGTTGGCCTTTCTGGAAAAAACCACCGCACGATCTGCGGAGTTTGAGATACTCTGTAATCTAAAAATTCTGCTTTGTGCACTTCCAGCATTTGAACCACCTCGGTACCAAAACGAGAAAGACATGGCATTTTGATTAAACAAAGTTTGGTCAGAGCTGAATTGTGTCCCTGCTAAACGCAACGCCTGCTGTGACCTGTTAAAGCGGTCTGGTATTTGCTGAGCAGTACCCGTCCCGGCGATATCAGTGAGCCTACCGAGTGGTTGTACGCGATTGTTAAAAGTTCCAGCAGTGCTTGTAGCGAACTCGTATCTAGCAATGTAGTCGGCAGGAAATTGAGCGCTGCTCAACTGAAATATTAAAAGAATAAGTAAAGTAATTTTTAATTTCATGTTTGTAGAATTTTCTATTCAAACACGAAAATCGAACATCAGTTCATGAACCTAGGTCCGCAGTTTTTAAACAGCTTTGATTTATTTGTAAGCGGTAATCTTTACAAAAAAATACGTCCTAAATTTTAGTTGAGTATAAATGAATTCAAAGATCATTGAATAAGTCTTTTACTACTTATCCTAACTATTCCAGTATTGAACTTCTTAAACAATGACTAGGCAAGCCCCAGTAATCAATGCTGTTGTTTAGATTTCTAGTGTATCAACCTTGCTTAGAAGTTACTTGCGCATATGGTATTCTACGATTCGCTTTCGCGAAAGCGATATCAACATACTCTTTCTGCCAACAGGCGTTGCACCTTAAATACATCTACTCCCTTGGAAAACTTTTTACTTACACTGGGTAGATTTTCACTGCTGATCCAGATTTTGAGTTCGGCATCTCGATCAAAGGTCCCAGCGGTTTCCAGGGAGAATCTGGAAATGCTCTTGTAAGGCAAAGATTTCATCTCCATCTTCTTGCCGCTTAATCCTTGTTTATCGATCAAAATCAACCGACTTGAGGTGAAAATAAACACGTCCCTCAGCAAGACAAACCCCATTTCAATCTGCTCTCCTTCGATCAGTATATGTTTGTATTCCTCTTTTAACTTTTCGTGGTCTACCTCACCGGCATTGCCCAATATTTTATCTAAAAAACTCATGACTCATTTTGCTTTGGATCCAATCTACAAAATTCCCTGGCGCGTTCCAGACTTTTACAATTACTTTAGGCATAACGCCTTGAGCCGAGGGATGCAGGCTTTAACAATTGAGGGGGTATTTCTGTTAAGTGTTTCTTAATTACTCCTGATAATGTGGCAATTACTTGGCAGGGGCTATTAAGATCATACCTTTGCCGCCGATAGAAAAAAATATCAAATTTTATGAGTCAAGTAAAAGCAAATGACACGGTAAAAGTGCATTACACAGGTAAACTTAAAAACAACGGACAAGTATTTGATACGTCTGAAAATAGAGAGCCGTTGGAAGCCAAGTTGGGTCAAGGTATGTTGATCCCTGGTTTTGAAAAAGGCCTGGTCGATATGAAAGTGAATGAAAAGAAAACCATAGAGATACCTAAGGAGGAAGCTTATGGAGACATCCATGAGGAGCTTTTCCAAAAAGTTGAAAAAAACCAACTTCCTGAGGAAATTAAACCAGAAATCGGAATGGGACTGGTCTCTACCAATCCAGATGGTTCCCAGCGCCAGTTGCGCGTGACCGATGTCCAAGAGGACCATATTGTGGTGGATGCCAATCACCCACTGGCCGGACAGGATTTGATCTTTGACCTTGAAGTAGTAAGCATCAACTAGGTCTTCTATAATCCCCAGGTTTACGACCTGATTACAACTATAAAAAGCCCATTTGACTAGTCAAATGGGCTTTTATCTTATAGGTCTTAAACCTAGCTACTATTTACTCTTTTATAAAGCGCTTGGTAACAGTTTGCTCGCCTACACTTAGCTGGATCAAGTACATTCCTGCACTTAACTCGCTGATGTTTAATTGCTCCTTGACCACACCATCTTGGACTGCCTTACCGTTGATAGCAAATATCTGGTAATTGGCTTCCTGGGCTCCGGCCAAGTTGATGAATAATAGACCATCTTTTACCGGATTTGGATAAATACTGATCTCGCTGGACGTATCTGCTACGGTTGCCGTATAACTGGTCGGACTTGATCCTCCCACACAGAAGTCATTGACATCAGTAGACCCAAAGGAAGCTCCTGATGCTAAAACAGATCCGTTTGAGGTTAGGGAATAACTTCCATTCCCATAGCCACAACACATACCATCGCTAGCCGAATCAAAAACCGTCAGCGTATAGCAGTCGGCTGGAAGGTTGATCGGGATGTTCAGGGTAGATCCATCCGCTTGGGAAGCGTAGGTACCACCACTGGCAACCGTTGTTCCATTCCCATTGACTAACGTCCATCTGGTTTCCTCTGGATAATCGTCAAAGTTCAGTTGAAGATTGACAGCTGTATCCGTTGAAGTAGCACCATCGGTTACACTGATCGCGTCAATAGCTACGTCTCCTCTCCACTGGTTGGTGGTAGTCCCGGTAAATCTCAATCTGACGGATTTACCAGCGTAAGTCGCCAAGTCAACATTTCCTGTATTCCAGGCACTACCTTGACTACCCGTTCTACTCCACAATTGGTTCCAGCTCGCCCCATCATCTTCACTGATGGAAACAATCAAATCACCCATGGTACTTACACCCAACATGTGATATCTGAAGCCCAACCTTGGATCAGTAGCACCAGCCAAGTCAATACAAGGAGAAACCAAGTGAGCAGTTCTACCATTATTGTACGGAGAGGAAGCCTCTACAAACATGTAAAAAGAACCTTCTGCAGCAGAAGTTGGCCCCGTATCTCTGGAAGGAGTTCCACCAGATGTTCTGGTCCAATCATGATCATCTGCAGTACTTTGGGCCCATCCTCCCAGACCGTTTTCAAAACCTTGCGAGTACGGAAGGTTAGCACCATTTGCGCAACCTGATCCTGGCGCTGAGGCCGTGGTAAAACTAAGTGCACTGCTTAAGGCACTGGTATTGCCGGCAGCATCTTTGGCAGCCACCTGAACTGTATAGGAAGTGGACGCGGTAAGTCCAGTGATATTCACTGACGCATTTGGCGTCTCACCAATCAGGTTCCCATTGAGATAAACATCATAAGCCGTTACTCCAACATTATCTGTTGAGGCATTCCAAGTAATACCGGCACTGGTTTGCTCAAGATTGCTAACACTAAGACCGGTGGGGACGCTCGGGGCTGTGGTATCAGCGGTGGCATCAGTAATCTCCACACTGTAATCTTCTACCTCACCATAGTCAAAGCTTCCACAAGCGGAAGGCGATGTGTTATACCTCATGATGATACGCATTCTGGTTGTTCCGTTAACTGCACCTTGAGGAATACTAATGCTTCCCGTTGCCGGACTCACCTGTGAGGCTGCGAGGCTCCACACCTGCTCTCCTGCATCACCAAAATCACCATCCTGGTTATAATCAATCCAGGCGGCATAAGCTTCGTTGTATTGAGTACCTGTCCAAGTAGGCGTAACAGAAATAGAGTAATCCGCACCCTTGCTTACCGTAGTGGACAAATTGGTGAAATTAGAATATCCACCTGTTCCCGCACCGCTGGTTTGATCAATACTATTAAATACAACTCTGGAAATATATTCGTCGTTGGTATTGTTTCCATTGGCCGAGCAATAGGATACCGCAGTTGTTGCAAAACTTAGGCTGCTGCTGTAAGAACTCAGACTACCATCTGCGCAACGGCTACGTACCTGTGCCTCATAATTGGTATTTGGGTTAAGACCTGAAATACTAATACTTGAAGTTCCAGCAGTTCTGTTGGTCCATGTAGTGGATCCGCTTTCGCGAAAGCGGAAATCATAACTCGCTCCTGCAACGGCATTCCAAGCAAGAGATGCATCCGTGCTACTAGCTCCTGAAAGGTTTAAGCCTGTAGGTGTAGTGGCATTACAAACAGGTGCTTGGGTAGTCGCACCCGTGATAATCAAGCTGTAATTTTGGCTTCCACCAGTAAGACTTCCTTTATGGGTTACTCTAATGGTATAGGTACCTGAAGGGTTGGATACTTCTACTCTTTCAAAAGGATCTCTGGTATTGTCTCCTTTGCCATTGGTCGTCACTCCGGTCAATCTCCATGGATTGTAGGTCGTTCCAGATTGGATGATCCTAATATCCAAATCATTGACCAATCTTGCACTGGTCACATTCACACTCGTAGTAGCATCCCCAGGACGGTCTGTCCATGAAATAGATGCCATCAAATCTTCCAACCCGCTGGCGGTAACTGTAATTTCGTAGGATTGACCACTATTAAGGGTCAACTCAGAAATTGTGGATCCATTACCATTATCGGTGATGGCTTCAGCAGCTCTTTTAGCATTCATCAATCCCCATCCATATACTGGATCTGGTCCTACTGGGCCAGCATCATCGGCCGTATGCAGAGCCAGACCTTTTAAACTGGCGGCACGCATAAAGGAACCATTCAGGTTGTTATAATGTTGTTGAAGCAAGAGTAAAGAACCCATTACATTGGGTGAAGCCATAGAAGTTCCTGAAATGCTAGCGTAGGCGGTATCACTGCTCTCGTAGCTGGAATAAACTCCTGTTCCATTTCCCGTGAGGTCTGGTTTAATACGGTAGTCATCGGTAGGTCCCTCGCTGCTACCAGAATTGATAGTAACTGAATTCAGGCTACCGTCTCCATTGATACTGGCATCCTGAGCGTTGGCAATCACCAGGTTATTCTTTGAGGTAGCAGATCCAGTAAGTTTGTTATAATTACTATTCCCATCCAGGGGAGATGGATCGGCGGTGTTGTCGTTTCCATCATTTCCACCGGCAACGACCATCATATAATAAGGCGCATTGAACATGATCTCATCCCAATCTCTGGATTCTTGGATATAACCTCCGAAAAAATAATCCGGTAATTGGACGCGACCAAACCGATCGCGGAAGGCATAACCATAAGAGTGGTTAGACAGCAACATCCCGCTGGCCGCCTGAGCGGTAGCTTCTGATTTATCATTGTTCCAATCATGTCCGACAGCACTAGCTCTGGGTGCCATTCCTTTGGCATTTGGTTGTGCTCCATAGGCAATCACTGTACCCGTAACATGGGCAGCATGGAAATTCAGGGTACTGGTTCCGTCACCTATACTGAAACGGTTGTTCCCTCCAGGACCGTCGTACTCTTGGTGTGTACTTCGGGCGAGTCCGCCATCCCAGATATAACCAGTCATGTTTTGTCCTTCCACGTTCAATCCTAATCCGCCATTATTGTGCAGGTAATTGGTACGTGTAGATCTGGCGGCAGCCACATTGAAGGTAGTGTAATAAATAGGCTGTCCGTCGACCACCTTTTGTAGTTCGACCAAAGTTCCATCTTCCAGCGTTGTGCGTAGGGGGAGGTTATTGGCTTTGGCAAAGGCAACAGCTTTTTCTTTTTCCTCTAAAGAGATCGTCTTAAATCTTTGCTCTAGGGAGTTTAACGCGTTCAGATCCATTCGACTGGTCATCTGCTGGCGTTGCTTTTGGGTCTGTGCAGTCGATGTAATGCATGAAAATGCGATCAACGACACAGCTACCCATAGGGTAATGTTTTTCATCGTATAAGGGTTATTAGTTTGTAGGTATTCTAGATAATTCAATTTTTACATTTCTGAAAAGATTTGGATCATATTTTTTAACCATAAATTAACGCTTGACTTTATCCGATTCACGCAGCTTATTCATTTTCAGAAAGTTGATAAAATAAAAAACATCATTTATCAAATAGTTAATAAAACTGCCATTCGTCTAATCGAATTCTAAAAAAACAAGACAGTTCTGTAGTTATTCAATAAATAAATAGGCTATTGATTGATAATTAGCATTCCGTTGAGCGATGTAAAACTTGGATGTACTGTATCCATGGTTAAAAAATCAATCCAACAAAGTAAAATGACCGGGTTTTGTAAATCCCAATTCCTGCGGTGAGACCATCGGAATTAGCTCTCATTATCCTATTGAAAACCTTGACGCTAACAGTGTGAAACTGTATCTTTGCGACCTTCAAAATCTGAGTATACCTATGTTTGATAATTTAACAGACAAGCTCGATAAGGCCATGCACCTGCTCAAGGGACATGGAAGTATTACCGAGGTCAATGTAGCCGACACCCTTAAAGAAATTCGTCGTGCCCTTGTGGACGCCGATGTCAACTATAAAATCGCGAAAGATTTCACCTCTAAGGCCAAGGAAAAAGCTTTGGGACAAGGGGTGTTGACAACGCTCAAACCTGGCCAGTTACTCACCAAAATTGTAAAAGATGAGTTGACCGAACTCATGGGAGGGGATGCCACAGGACTCAACCTTCAAGGAAATCCTACCGTCATTTTGATGTCAGGACTGCAAGGTTCAGGTAAAACCACTTTTTCTGGAAAATTGGCCAACTTCCTAAAAACCAAAAAGAGTAAAAAGCCATTATTGGTCGCTTGTGATATCTACCGTCCGGCTGCGATTGACCAGTTACACGTCGTAGGAGAAAGTGTTGGTGTCGAGGTATTCTCCAATAAAGAGGAAAAAGATCCAGTCAAAATCTCCCAGGATGCTATCGCTTATGCGAAAGCCAATGGATTTAATGCCGTAATCATCGATACCGCCGGGCGTCTTGCCGTGGATGAGCAAATGATGACTGAAATTGCCAATGTACACGCTGCCATCAAGCCTCAGGAAACACTTTTTGTGGTAGATTCGATGACAGGTCAGGACGCAGTAAATACCGCCAAGGCTTTTAATGATCGATTGAACTTTGACGGTGTTGTTCTTACTAAATTGGATGGAGATACCCGTGGTGGTGCAGCGCTATCCATCAAGTCTGTTGTTGACAAGCCCATCAAATTTATAGGTACCGGAGAAAAAATGGAAGCCATTGATGTGTTCTACCCAGAACGTATGGCCGACCGTATTCTAGGGATGGGAGATGTTGTATCCTTAGTAGAAAGAGCTCAAGAACAATTTGATGAAGAGGAGGCTAGAAAACTGAGCAAAAAGATCGCCAAAAATCAATTTGGCTTTGATGATTTCCTTTCCCAGATCCAACAAATCAAAAAAATGGGAAACATGAAAGATCTGATGGGAATGATCCCAGGGGCCGGAAAAATGTTGAAAAATGTGGATATAGATGATGATGCCTTTAAGGGAATTGAGGCCATTATTCACTCCATGACCCAGGAAGAACGCACTCAACCTCAAATCATCAATGGCTCACGTAAAAAACGAATTGCCAAAGGAAGCGGAACTACTGTAACGGAGGTTAACCAACTACTCAAGCAGTTTGATCAAATGAGCAAGATGATGAAAATGATGCAAGGTGGAAAAGGTAAGGCGATGATGAATGCATTGGGCAAAATGAGGTAAACACAAAAACTAACTAACATGACCATACTTGACGGAAAGAAAACCAGTAATGACATCAAGGACGAAATCACCCAGATCGTCAGTGAAATGAAATCAAATGGTGAAAAGGTTCCTCATCTTGCCGCAGTGATTGTCGGGAATGATGGAGCCAGCCTTACCTATGTGGGCTCCAAGGTTCGTGCTTGTGAACGCGTTGGTTTTGAAAGTACCATGGTACGTTTACCCAATACCACCAGTGAGACCGAATTGCTTAGGGAAATTAAAAAACTGAATGAAAATCCAGACATTGACGGTTTTATAGTACAGTTGCCACTGCCTAAACAAATTGATACGCAAAAAGTGTTGATGGCGGTAGATCCTGACAAGGATGTTGACGGATTTCATCCTACCAATTTTGGACGCATGGCATTGGACATGAGCACTTTTATTCCCGCCACACCATTTGGAATCCTAGAGTTATTGGATCGATATAATGTAGAAACCAAAGGAAAGCACACCGTAGTGATTGGACGTTCTCATATTGTAGGTCGGCCGATGAGTATTTTGATGGGTAGAAAAGGTTTTCCAGGAAATTCTACGGTAACCTTGACCCATAGTCATACCAAAAATATCACCCAAATCACTTCGCAGGCCGATATCATTATTACCGCACTAGGTGTCCCCGGATTCCTGAAGGCCGAAATGGTCAAAGATGATGCAGTAATTATTGACGTAGGAATCACACGTGTACCCGACGAAACCAAGAAGAAAGGCTATTACATCACGGGCGATGTGGATTTTGAAAACGTTTCAAAGAAAGTTAGTCATATCACACCAGTACCTGGTGGTGTCGGCCCTATGACCATCGCTATGCTGCTAAAAAACACATTGTTGGCTCGTGAACGCCACCGCGCGGGAGGCAAATAAGCCAGCCTTTGATCAACTATAAAAAAGTAAAAGCCGATTGACTAGTAGTCAATCGGCTTTTTATGTTCAACCAAAACTCATTGGGTGGGATTGATTATTTTCCTGTCAAATAAGTCGTTTCAGCAAAAACCGAGTTACGTAAACTCAATTATTTACCGCCGTTGGCTTGAAGGTCGGCAATACACTCGGCGTCCAATGCTGGAATACCACTACCCATCAATCCCATCATATCGGTGATGTTTCCTCCCTCTAGTTCGGCCGCCATTAAACAACCATCCACGTTACAATGTCTGCTGTTATCTGGATCTTCATGTTGGGATTGCAAGGGAGTACCCAAGTTAACCAGCCCCATGATGTGACCAAACTCGTGTTGATAAACCGCAGATTCTGTGGTGACACGTCCAGGCTGTCCCAAACCACCGCTAAACATTTCAATGGTAGGCTGAAAAATCACCAAGGAAGTATTTTTATATGCGGTTCCCAAGGTTACCCGATTACCTTCATCGTTGGCACTGGCTTCATCTGTAAACAAGACAAAAACAGCGATACTGTTGTCACTATTGAATTGGGTTCGGAACTCGTCTTCCACCTCAATGACCTCATCAATGGTGTAGGTGCCATTATTTTGTGCTGGTATTTCACGCTCTACAATTCTAATGCCTGCTGGTTTGTTGAGCCTATCGTTCAGAAAAGAGACCAAGTTATTTAGGGAAGCTGCCTCAGGGCGAGAACCACCTTCATAAACCGCCTCTATCACCAACTCTTCAAATACCTGATCACTGAGTAACTCATTAGCGCTGGCGCCTGTAGTTCTATTATTGGCATTGACACCATTCCCTCCATTACCACCTGCTCCATCATCACCGCTATCGCTTTCAGAACAGGCCGAAAGACTTAAAATCATGACAACTATAGCCAGTAAGTTCTTTATCTGCTTCATTTCAATTATTTTTAGACACCAATAATATCAATTTACCATGGATAAGATTATTAAAGTTATACTAAGTGTGTTTTTATGTGCCGCTTTCGCGAAAGCACAAGACGCCCCTTCCTATCAGTCACTGATGATGGAATATTTTGAGGTGAGCGGCATTGATGAAGAATACCAAATCGCTTACGACGGTATGATAAAAATGCTCAAAGATGGCTATCAAACCCAAGATGTTCCAGAAAGTATTTGGACCGCATATGCCCAACAGGGTCCAGCATCTATAGCTAAACTTAAGGGGATTTTGGCTGCTGAATACAGATCCATTTTTGAAGACAAGGAAGACCTTAAAAACTTGATTAAATTTTACAAATCTCCTGCCGGTCAACAATATAGAAAGGATCCCTCTGGAATGACCAGCAGCCAGCAGGCCGATTTGCAAGCCTTTATGAAATCCAATACAGGTGTAAAGCTATACAGTCGCCTTAACCAAATCAATAAAGCAAAACAAGACGCCAGTGTGTATTGGTCACGCGAACTCTTTTGTGGAGTAGTGAGTGACTTAAAGGAAAAAGGCTATAAGAGTGGAATGCCCACCGGGAATTGCAATTAAAAATGGAAGACATCTTAAGGCAATTACCAGAAATCGCCCGACAGCGTAAAAAAGAAAATACAGATTTCTTTAAACGCCTGCGCAAGAAAAAACCCAAAGGTCTGGATGGAACCGTCCAACAAATCCACGATCAGGTGTTTGAAGAAGTAGATTGTTTGAAATGCGCCAACTGCTGTAAAACCACTGGTCCTTTGTTTACCCACAATGATATCAACAGGATCGCTAAACATTTTCGGATGAAGCCAGGCGATTTTATCGACCAGTTTCTAAGAGTAGATGAAGAGGACGATTTTGTACTGCAGCAGACCCCCTGCCATTTTCTGGGAGCGGATAATTATTGCTCCATTTATGATGTAAGGCCAAAAGCCTGCCGGGAATACCCACACACGGATCGCAGAAAACTCTACCAGATCGGGAGCTTAACCGTAAAAAACACCAGTATTTGTCCAGCTGCCTTGGAAATAGTAGAGCGCATGAAGGCAGCTATATCGGTTTGATATCAGTTTTTATGGCGGTAATTTAAAGATCAAGATACGCTTACCCACGTCATACTCTTTTGAGGGATTGAACTATTAATTATAAGAGAAGACTCACGATAAATTGATAGTTTTACCATTGTAAACTTATACATCATGGTTGCAGCCTTTACCTTGTTTTTAATTGTTTCTCTATCGGCCTTGATCACCAAGATAGCCGCAATAGCCCTGGAACATACAGGCCTATCCACTGAAAGCGCTAAGTTCCAGGCCAGGTCTGCGTATACGAGCACAGGTTTTAGTACAGCTGAATCAGAAAGCATCATGAAACATCCAGTGCGACGCAAGATTATTTACAATCTAATGTTGATTGGAAATGCTGGTATTGTAACCGCTATGTCTTCGCTTATCCTGACTTTTGTTCTGCCAGACACACTGGCTTCTAGGCTTTACGGACTTTTGATTATCATTGCTGGTATGACGGTCATTTTTTGGGCCATACGTAGTAAATGGGTGGATCGCGGTCTATCAAGAATCATCAACCGACTCTTGCGTAAATACACGGATTTAGAAATACATGACTTTGCCGCAGTCTTGCACCTCAAAGATGATTATACGATTACAGAAGCGAGGGTAGATCATGATGGCTGGATGGCCCATCGCACATTGGAGGAGCTGTGTTTACGGGAAGAAGGCATCACCATCCTGGGTGTAGATCGCAAGGATCAAGGTTATTTTGGCTCTCCCTCAGGCGCATTTAAAATGCTACCTGAAGACCTGGTTACTCTTTATGGCAAGGCAGAAGGCATCAAAAGTCTATACAGTCGAAAAAACGACTGGTATGCCCAACGCGAACATGAACTATTCGTAAAAAAAGAAGAAGAACGCCGTCAGGAAGAACAGGAAAAACAGTCGGCGACTTGATTTATAGTCGGGATGAAAATGGCATTTCAGCACCTACTGGTAGGTTTTCTGCTTTAGATTTTTAAATGGAGTACTGATCCTTGCTTTATATTTCCTATATGAAATGTGAAAATTTATAACTTTTCTTACTTTTTTTATGTTAGAAGGTAGCGGGTTTAGCCAATTCTAGTTAAAAAGAATAAGAAGTCCTGAGAGGCGCTTTATATTTGATAGGATATGAAAAAAATAGTATTTCTTTTGATGGTTTTGATGGTTATCGGCTGTGATGATAGGCCCATCGCCCAGGCTACAGCCATTGATCGTGCTGACCTTCAGGAATTATTAGCTAAAGAAACCAATCAGGTCCAGGTTATTAATTTTTGGGCTACTTGGTGCGCCCCCTGTGTGGAGGAGTTACCTGCATTTGAAAAATTGGGGAGTAACTATCAAGATGAAGTAAAAGTAACATTGATCTCTCTGGATGAAGAAGCAGTACTGGAAGAAAAGGTGAATCCTTTTTTAATAGAACATGAGATCAAAAGTGAGGTAGTCGTCTTAGATGATCCTTATGCTGCAGAATGGATACCCATGATTGACGATCATTGGGACGGGGCTATTCCCGTAACCTTGATTCAGGCCAATGGAAAAAAAAGGTTTTACAACCAATCATTTACTTACGATGAATTGGAAAATGCATTAAAAGAATTTCTATGAAAACTTTAAAAGTACTTACGTTAATATTGATCGTCGCCTTAGTCGGTGTTATGGTCTCTGGAATGTTGGATTTTAATCAGCAAACCAATTATTATGCTGAACAACCGAAATCCACTGAGATTACAAACGATACATCAAATTTGACCACGATGTCAACTTCCTCCAGTGCGATTAGTGGTTATGAGATTGGGGAAGCCACCGCAGATTTTTATCTAAAAAATGTAGATAACACCATGGTTTCCATGTCCAACTATGAAGACGCTCGAGGATTCATTTTGATTTTCACCTGTAATCACTGTCCATACAGTGTGGCCTATGAGGATCGAATTATCGCTTTGGACCAAAAATACAAGCAGCAAGGCTATCCCGTTATCGCAATCAATCCAAATGATCCAGTGGCTTATCCCGATGATAGTTTTCAAAAAATGCAAGAAAGAGCCAAACAAAAAGGTTTTACGTTCCCTTATCTATTTGACGCCCAGCAAAAGATTTACCCTAAATACGGTGCTACCAAAACACCCCATGTATTTATCGTAGAAAAAGAAGGAGATCAAACCATACTCAGGTACAAAGGCGCCATTGATGACAACTACCAGGATGCTAAGGCTGTCAAAAATAAATATGTAGAAAATGCAGTGAATGCTTTGATCAGTGACCGACCGGTTGAAGTAGCAGAATCTGTAGCCATAGGTTGTAGGATCAAATAAACACCAAAGTTTGACCATACTCGTTGATCCTGTTGACCATTCCTTTACATCACATTCCAAATAATGATCTACTACCAAGTGAGTGGTAAGCCTTAAGATTAAGCTATCCATTATTTTCCAGATGGAGAGGATAAAATGATTGATAAAAGTTGCCATCAGTTTTGCTTGTCCCCACCCTTCTACCCTGCATGGTTTGCGCTTATGATATGCTTTTAATTCTTTGTATTTTTGCAGAATAATTGACACCACATGATCCTAGAGCAATATTATACCAAATGTCTTGCCCAAGGCACTTATTATATAGCCTCGGCAGGTGAAGCTGTAATCATAGACCCCTTGCGTGAGGTACAACCCTATATAGATCGTGCAGCTGCAGATGGGGTAACTATAAAATATATCTTTCTAACCCACTTTCATGCCGACTTTGTCTCCGGACACGTAGATTTGGCAGATAAAACTGATGCGACCATTGTGCTGGGTCCCAATGCGGTAACCAGTTACGCTTTCGCGAAAGCGGAACACGGACAAATATTTCAAGTGGGGGATATCAGCTTCGAATTGCTACATACGCCTGGTCATACCATGGAGTCTTCCTGTTATCTGCTAAGGGATGAGCACGGAAAGGAAAAAGCGCTATTTACCGGTGACACCTTATTTATTGGCGATGTGGGACGACCTGATCTAGCAGCAAAATCCGACTTATCCACGGAAGATTTGGCGGGTCATCTTTACGACTCTTTGCGTAAACATATCATACCATTACCAGATGATATTATCATTTATCCAGCCCACGGTGCTGGAAGTGCATGCGGTAAAAATATGAGCAGCGAGACCAGTGACAGTTTAGGTAATCAAAAGAAAACCAACTATGCATTGGCTCCCGAAATGACTAAGGAAGAGTTTATTGCTGAATTGACGACTGGCATTGCGGCTCCACCAGCCTACTTCCCCAAAAATGTTTCTATGAACAAAGGGGTCAACTCTAGTATAGATGAAGTGGTTCGTCGCGGAACCACTCCTATCAAAATAGCGGCATTTAAAGCGCTTTCAGTAGAAGAAGATGTTTTGGTGCTGGATGTGCGCAGTCCGCAGGAGTTTACCAAAGCCACCGTTCCAGGTGCGTGGTTCATAGGCTTGGACGGCCAATTTGCTCCATGGGTGGGTGCTTTGATTGAAGATATTGATCAAAAGATTATTCTGATCACACCTCCAGGAAGAGAGGAAGAGAGTGTAACCAGACTGGCACGTGTTGGCTATGACAATGCGTTGGGATATCTAGACGGAGGTATGGAAGCATGGATTGAGGCTGGTGAAGGTGTTGAGACAATGAGCAATATCAGCGCCCAAGAGTTTGTTCACGGTTTGGAGAAGCAGGCAATCGAGCACCCCATCGATGTCAGAAAACCCGGAGAATACAATACCAGTCATATTGCCGACGTACCGCTTCACAGTCTTGACGAGGTACATCGCCAAATTGAAAAATTGAATCCGAACAACACCTATCACATCCATTGTGCGGGTGGCTATAGATCCGTCATTTTTGCGAGTATTGCACGTTCAAAAGGTATTTCAAAAGTGATCAATGTAGAGGGCGGATATGCTGCCATTAAAAAAGCGACCAGAAAACAATTGGAATTAACTTAATAAGATGTTTTATGCAAAACCTCAATAATCAGGAGTGGAAAGAAAAAATTGCTGAAGATACTAATGCCGTCATCATCGATGTGCGTACAGAAGAAGAAGTAGCCGAAGGCACAATGGAAAATGCACTACATCACGATATCCTTAACCCTCCTGCATTCATGGACGCCATCAATGCCTTGGACAAATCAAAGAATTACTACCTTTTCTGCAGAGCAGGGAGTCGGAGTACGCAGGCTTGTCAAATTATGGAACAAATGGGGTTTGACCAAACTTATAATCTGACCGGTGGTTTCAGCGATTGGGATGGACCTGTTACCCAGAATTCATAGAATGAAAAAGATACTTTCCCTATTACTTGTCATCATGACAATTGCTGCTGTTTACTCCTGTAAAGATAAACAGACTGCCACTATAGTAAAAGTTTCGGCAGAAGAGGCTGATACCTTGATTAAATCTGATGATGTGACCTTGGTAGATGTCCGCCAACAAAGATTCTTCCAAGACCGACACCTGGCAAACGCCATTAATATTCCCGTTGAAAATGACAGCTTAAATGAGGCATTGGACCGTTTGGATCCAAATCAGCCTATCCTTATTTATTGCAATACGGGAAAAAGCAGTGAGCGATGTGCAACCATCCTAAAGGAAAAAGGGTTTAAGAAAATCTATGACCTTGAGGGCGGACTGGAGCAATGGGAAGCCAGCGGTCGTCAGGTCATCATCAAAAACAACTGATTTTATGGAACTGAACAAGATTCCGCAATTGAGGCATACCTCATCCGATAACTTTTTTCTGCTTTCAGGGCCTTGTGCCATTGAAGGAGAAGATATGGCCATGCGTATTGCCGAGCAGGTTGTCAAAATCACTGACAAGCTGGAAATACCCTATGTATTTAAAGGGAGCTTTAAAAAAGCCAACCGCAGTAGGATCGATAGCTTTACAGGGATCGGTGATGAAAAGGCACTAAAAATATTGAGAAAGGTATCAGAGCGATTTGAAATCCCAACAATTACCGATATTCACGAGGTTTCTGACGCCGCCTTGGCCGCCGAATACGTGGATATTCTCCAAATTCCAGCTTTTTTGGTAAGACAAACCGACCTAGTGGTAGCCGCGGCTGAAACTGGGAAAACCGTGAACTTAAAAAAGGGCCAATTCATGTCGCCCGAGAGCATGAAGCATGCTGCCAAAAAAGTAACAGATGCTGGGAACGCACAAGTTATGGTCACTGATCGAGGTACTATGTTTGGTTATCAGGACATGATTGTGGACTTTAGAGGTATACCAACGATGAGGGAGTTTGCACCTACGGTTTTGGATGTGACCCATTCTCTACAACAACCCAATCAATCCAGCGGTGTTACTGGAGGAAGACCGGATATGATTGAAATTATTGCTCGTGCTGGAGTAGTTAATCATGTAGACGGACTTTTCATAGAAACCCATTTTGATCCGAAAAACGCAAAAAGTGATGGTGCAAACATGCTAGATCTTCAATATTTGGAGGGATTATTAAGCAGATTGACAAATATTAGACGCTGCATTCAAACTTTTTAACAAACTTTTATCAATTTACCTAACAGCCCGAATTCAGTAAGAAGCGGGCTGTTTTTTTTGTTTAATTTTTGAATTTTACGGGTTAAATTTCTTAAACAGACATGACATCTGTAACAATGGGCATTTCTCCCAGTCTAATAAGTATTACTCTAATTGTCAAAAACTTATACTATGAAAAATGCATTTCTATTACTAGCCATTATGGCCACCAGTGTATGTGTGGCCCAATCCATTCAAGAGGTGGACTCCTTTTCCAAAATAATGATCCAGGCAGACGCAGATGTAACCATCATGAAATCTACCAAGGACCAAGTGGTTTTTAATGCTCCAGATGATCAATTAAGTGGTTTTACCATTGATTCTAAAAATGGGAATTTGGTGATCAAACAAAACGCCAATAGTATTGATGGTCTTAAAATACGTATCTACACCAACTCGCTCAAAGCCTTATCGGTTTCTGGAAGATCGGATGTTAATCTTCAAAACTTTACCTATGAATCAAATATGGTAATTCAAGCGTCTAACTCTGCAACAGTGAATACTGGAAACACCCAGATCAACGATCTTAAGGTGATCAGAAGTGAAGATAGCAAAGTAGTGGCCCTAAAGGCAGACAAGACTGACGAGGTTATACGCAATGGCTAATCCTATCAAGTCAATTTGATCTATCTCCTATCACTTGCCAAGAATGATAAGGTGGGACGTAAAGCCCCATCTAACAGCAAGTTATAGGAGATTGCTTTTTATTGGATCAACAGTTCCCGAAATGAACTGAGCGAACCTTTGTAAACATTTCCATCTACTAGCGTTTCTATCCCTTGCACGGGAAGTCGATCAGTAAATTGCCAAATCTGCCATGAAGATTCGGGTGCCACCACATTGTTATAGTTTGCGATCCATAATCTAGGATAAGATTTAAAGAAGGGATCAGGTTGCAGGTAATCTAGGTAAAACCTATCACCCGTGTAAATGATGGGATCCACGCCAAACTCTTTTTTTACAATTTCAATCCAGTTTTTGATGCCTTTCCGCAGGGAGGCAAGACTTTGTTTGCTAGACAAATCTTCAATATCCAACACCGGTGGTAAATCTCCTTTCACCAAATTGACTTGATGGATAAAGTTTTGGGCCTGCACAGTGCTATTGACATCTGACCAGTAATAGTGATAGGCTCCTTTAGCAATTCTGCGCTCTCCAGCCGCTTTCCAGTTTTCTTTAAAACGCTGGTCTTTTTCAGTTCCTACACTTGCCCGTATAAAAACAAATTTCAACTGTTTGAGCGTATCTGGGTGCTGCACCTTTTGCCAGTCTATTTTGCCCTGGTGATGTGAAATATCAATGCCTTGTACGGGATACTTTCTAATGTGTTTTTTCAAATAAGCATTACTAGGCAGATTGGTCAACTGCCTGTAATCGTAGCGCTCCCAAACAATTATTCCAAGAATAAGAACAATTCCCATCAAAACGATCGCCGCACCCAACCACCATTTTTTATTCATGGGAAGACAACTTTGGGGTAAGCCTTATTTGCTCCAATTCTTCAAGACAATCCAGAACCACTTGATCATCGATGGTTTCCAAACGATCAAACCTCAATGAACGCAGCATCTTGCGCTGCTCCCCTCCTACCAGTTGATCAACTTGCCGGGTAAGATGTATACCATAAGGCATACCGAGATCAACAAATTCCTTTCGAAAATTAAAAAAACAGAACATCGTCTTGTCATCGAGATAATAAAAAGGCAAGTGCCATTTAAATTTCAATTGAATGTCTGGAAAACGGGATTCAATAAGCATTTGTAAATGCAGCATTATCGCACGATATGGCTCGGGTTTTTCATGAATATAAGTATGGGCTGGGTTCATGAGATAAAACTATTGGTTTTTCCGCTTTCGCGAAAGCGGAATTTGACTAAAATATATACGAGCCTATCAGTGCCAACTAATTTGAATCAACTCCTATCTGCTGTAAAAAGGTAAACGCCCACTATATTTTAATCATTTGCTATGGATAGTCATTCCAAGTTGAAGTTGTCTAGTCGATCTGAAAAAAAAGTTTGCACAATCCACTTTTTTAATTTTACTTTGTATTTCAAAGTACTTTTTTATGACAACAGATCGTTATTTGGAAGACATCAAGGAGATCAAGACCTTAATGAACAAATCCACTCGGTTTATATCGTTAAGCGGGATGAGTGGTATTATGGCTGGCATTTATGCTTTGGTGGGAAGCCTCATTGGTTATTATATCATTACCAATGCGAGGATCCGTGGTAAAGGCGATACGCTGGACCGACTCTTTTCTACTCCGTGGGAATATAATTATAGTTTACAGATATTATTGGTAGCCGCTGGTGTTCTGTTTCTAGCTGTGGTTACCGCCTATTTTCTGACCCGAGCAAAGGCCAAAAAACATCGGCAAAAAGTTTGGACTAAGCAGTCCATCAGATTGGTAAAACACTTTTTAACACCGCTGATTATTGGCGGTGCCTTTACGGTGTGCCTTTTGAATTACAGTCTGGTCGGTTTGATTGCCCCTTGTATGCTCATCTTTTACGGGTTGGCCTGTATTCAGGCGGCTCCCTATACATTGGGAACCGTAAAATACTTGGGGTGGAGTTGTGCTATTCTTGGGTTGATCAACAGCTTATGGATAGGCTATGGATTGTATTTTTGGGCTGCTGGTTTTGGCCTCTGTCATATCATCTATGGAGCAGTCATGTATCTGAAGTACGATAGAAATTAATTTGATGATTAAAAGCACCACTCTTGAGTCTTATCCATAAATTAAATAAAGCCTTTGACCATCGTATCAGATTGGGCATCATGTCTATTCTGGTTGTCAATGATTTTGCCGATTTTAAAGAACTCAAAGAACTGCTTGAAGTTACCGATGGCAATCTGGCCAGTCACGCCAAAGCCCTAGAAAAGGGAGATTACATCAAGGTAGAAAAGTCATTTATCGGTAGAAAACCCAACACCAGGTACCTGGCTACAGACCTGGGTAAAGCAGAATTTTCCAAGCATATCGAGGCACTGGAACAAATTATTAAAGGTCGATAAACCCAATCTTATGAATTCTTTGAAAACATTTTTTTTATCCTTGTACTTTGAAATACAAAGTACTTTTATATTACTAAGAGAGGTATTTGTTACCCACTCCTTTTCCTTGTCTAGTAAAATATATGTGTTTTTCAAATCAGGTCCCTCTTGGAAGCTCCATACAAGGCAATTACTTACCTACCCTCCAAAAAGCTTAGGCTATCACCTGGGATGTTTTTTATTACAACACAAGTTTGAACCTCAACCTAAGTGTGAGGACCATGACATTTTTCACGTCATCACAGGCTATGGTGTGACCACTGCAGATGAAATAGCCATGCAGTATTGGCTTTGGGGAAATGGGAAGCGAAGTCCCTTTGTACTTCTAGCCATGGCGGTCGGCTTGGTGTTATATCCTGAAAAGTATCAGTCATTTAAAACCGCTTATATCAAAGGCCGTCTATCCAGACCCATACATCAATTGGACTTCAAGCGCCATTTGTCATCGCCTATGGATCTCTTTGCAACTATCACTACAACTCAAATCATCAAAAATTAGTACCATGAAAAAATCATTGATTATCTTCTTAGGGGGTATTCTATTTGCCACCTTATTTCACCAGCAGCACTGGGGTTTGAACGCCCTTCTCTATTCGATTTGGCTGGCAGTAACCTTGGCCATACTGAATCCTGGTTCCTTCAAAAAACCTGCAGTAAGTCTGAGTGCGCTGTCCATGTTGGGAAGTTCTACTGCCATTTGCTATCACGGATCTGGCCTCAGTAAGACAACTTTTATACTGAGCTGCCTATTGTTTATAGGCTTTGTGGCACAAGGTCGTTCCAGCGTATATGTGGCTTGGGTAAACGGTTTGTACAATTTTGTTTTTGGTGTTTTCCATGGGGTAATTCATTATGACCCCAAAGCACCAAAGAAAGAAAAGGGCCAATCAGCGCCCACAGGACAAATAATTAAAATCGTTATCATCACTTTGATTCTGGTAGTTCTGTTCACTTTATTATATAGCGGTTCCAATCCGATCATTGAACAAATGTTGGCCAATTTAGACTTTTCTTTTATTGATGTGTTTTGGGTCTTCCTCAGTACGTTAGGTGCATTGATCATGGCCAATATTGCCCAACCCAACTCAATTGAGCACATGACAAACGCAGACCTTGCTCATGGTAATCTATTACATCCGCAAGCCATGAGTGATGCAGATCAAATCTCCGCAAAAAATGAGACTCAAATCGGCACTGTAGCTATTGGGGCATTGGACCTGCTCCTCATCCTCGTACTGGTCACCGAAGTGATATTTCTCACCTCATTGACGGATTACCCTGCTTCGGCATTGTCTGATGCTGTACACTCTGGTGTTTATGCTTCTATTGCGAGTATAATACTGGCGATCATGATCATCGCCTTCGTATTTAGAGGTCGGGTCAACTTTATCAAATCCAATACAAGATTGCGCCAATTGACATACTTGTGGATTTTCTTGAATCTGCTGTTAACAGCAAGTATTTTCTTGAAAAATTTTGCTTACATCAACGACTATGGATTGACCCATAAGCGTCTGGGAGTAATGTTGTACCTGATGTTGGTTGTCATCGGATTAGTCACCACTTACCTCAAGGTTTCTTATCGTCTGAACTTCACCTACCTCATCCGGCGTAACGTCCTTCTGGGCTATTCAGTAATCGCCATTTACGCTACCATCAACTGGTCGGCCATTATATCTCAAGACCAAATTAATACCGGTAAGCCCGACAAGAAATACCTCGCTAAACTGATGCCGCAAAACATTTTGGTATTAGAAGAAAATGGTTTGTTGGAAGAAATACAAGAACAAGAAACCGAGCCCTACAAAACAATTTACCGATTGAAATCGGCCAAATTCATGAAGGAAAGAAATTGGCAGGAATTTAATTACACACTGTACAGATTTCATGAACTAACCAATGACTAGGATCAATAAATTCTCGAGTCACTCCAGTACTGCCTTGAAGTTAGCTTTCGTTTCCTTTGCAAGTGGGACTTTGATATTCATCATCTTTCAGCTGACAGCTTGGAAGGTCATGATACCTATTGGTCTGGGTTTACTGATCATTGCCTTCATTTTCAATTTGCTGTTGTTTGTCCATATGCTCATACAGATAGTTTCAGAAAAAGTCCCCTACGAGGAAGGCCTATTTGTCCTGTATTGCCAATTATTAAATCTACCTATTGCCATTTTTTATATTTCAATCTGTTTATCATGAAAACAACAAATCAATTTGTCGACAAGCAACGCAGAAGTATCGGACTGCTGTGTTTATTATCTGTCCTGTTATTGGGCGCACGTATTAAATTAACCCATGAATTTTTTATGTTGTTCCTGATCTGGAACCTTTTCCTGGCTTTCATTCCTTGGCTGATTTCCCAGTCTTTGGACCGATATATTAGTCAGCTCCAACGTAAAGAATTGAAATGGTCACATCACGGCATCCTATTAGGGGCAACGCTCTTGTGGTTGGCTTTTCTGCCCAACGCACCTTATATTATTACCGACCTGATACATATCAGACACATTCAAGGTCCTTGGCTGATTTATGAAATTTTAATGATTGCTAGCTTCGGGATCACTGGTACCTACTTAGCTTTTCAGAGCCTTCGAGAGATACAAATTATTCTTCAATGGGCAGGATGGCTTCCTAGTCACCTATGGAAAAGAATGTTTTCCTTGCTCGTACTATGCTTGTGCTCGCTTGGTATTTATATAGGTAGGGTACTCAGATACAACAGTTGGGATCTGATCACCCAACCTCAATCTTTGCTGCGAGATATGGTCAGATTGATAGGGTTCCCACGCCAAAATTTGTCCGCGTGGTTAATGATAGCTAGCATGTCCTTGTTTTTATGCCTCAGCTTTATCGTTTTTCAAAAACAAACTACACATCATGATACATCAAAGATTCAGTAAATCATTTTACCTGGTGGCTGCCGTCGCTTTATTTCTAATGGAGACAGCTATTGCCCTCTACGTAACAGATGGGTTTGTGAGGCCATTTTTGGGTGACTTCTTGGTGGTTTGGTTGGTCTATGCCTTGCTGATGTTGATAACTCCATGGCGTCCTATATTCACGGCCGGCCTTAGTCTCTTCATCGCATTTGTTGTAGAATTTGGTCAATACGTAGGTATGATTCAATTCTTGGGACTACAAGATCAAGTATGGGCCAGATGCATTTTAGGCACTAGTTTTTCGGTTTGGGATCTTCTCATGTATACCCTGGGGTGCGTAGGAATTTTGATATTGGAATCACTTCCCTCGCATTTTAAGCCTTTGATTGAGCACTAATTCTTTTTGGGTAAAAAGACCTCGGCCATCATACAACGTACGGAACCGCCTCCCAAGGTCTCAATCGTGTTAATAGACGGATGAATTATCTCGTTATACCGTTCTAGTCGATTGATTTGATCTTGGGCCAGCGATCTGTAAGCCTGATCACTCATGACCAGGAATCGTTTGCCTTCCTCATTGTGCACTTGCATCATGTTGCCAGCAAAAGCGCTGACCTGTTCTTCAGTAATCGCAATGATTTCTTTCCCGTCTTCTTTGAGATGGCGCAACATGTTTTTAGCTTCTTTTTTATCATCTATACTATCCAAACAAACAACAGCAAATTCTTCTCCCAAAGCCATCATGACATTGGTATGGTAGATGGGTAAACGCTGATCGCCAACATTCTGAAAGGCCGTAAAAATCACAGGCGTATATTCAAAATCCTCGCAGAATTCGATGAGAAGCTCCTCATGTGCTCTTGGGGATAAGCTACAGTAAGCTTTTTTATGAACCCTGTCCAGTAACAGACTTCCGGTTCCTTCCAAAAAAACTCCTTCGTCCTCGGCACTGGTGTAGTCAATGATATCTTTAATTTCGAATCCTTCCTTTTCCATCAGCTCCATGGCTTCAGGTCGACGTTCCCTACGTCTGTTTTCGGCAAACATGGGGTAAATGGCCACATCACCATTGGCATGGGTAGAAATCCAATTGTTCGGAAAAATGGAGTCTGGGGTATCATCTTCTTCCCTGTCCTGAACGATCAATACATTGATTCCTTTATTTTGTAGCGCTTTCGCGAAAGCGTCAAATTCTTCTATCGCACGCTGATTGGCATTGATAATCTTAGTTCCTGGGTCCTGGTAATAGTTATTAACCGCGGTTTGCTCGTTCAATCTAAACTTATAGGGACGAACCATAAATATGGTATCTGTAATTTGTTTGAGTTTCATGAATTAATCTCTGATTAAGGGAAGGGTTGAGCATCTCAATAAGCCTTCTTGTTTAGCAATCTCGGCATAGGGAACTTCTTCGACAGTTATGCCGTGACTGCGCAGCCATTGGTTCAGTCTTGTAAAATTTTGCTCAGAAACCACCACATCTGGAGCGATGGAGAAGACGTTGGAATTCATATGATACATCTCTTCAGCGCTGATTTCAAAACAGTTTTCTTTGCCAAAAAAGTCCACCAGGTATTCGTATTCACTTGGCTCCAGAAATCCGTTTCTATGGATAATGCATTTATTTTCGCCTACCGGTTGGAAGCAACAATCCAGATGCAATGCGTTTTGGTACGGGTCCAAATTATCTTTCCTTAAATTAAAGGACACCACCTTTTTATGCGGAAACTGTTGGGTCAACCATTCCACGCCTTCTACATTAGTCCGGGCAATGATGTAATCAGCATAATCAGCTCCTCTATAGGTCCCGACAAAAATATGATCACCGTGAAGCATCACATCTCCACCTTCTATATGAACTTCTTCAGGTGGGCGGATGACCTTTGAAGGCTCAATTTTATCGAGGACATATTGAATGGCATCTAATTCTTCTTCTCTATCAGGCAAGATATTTGCCTTGACAAATGTATCCTCAATGACAAACCCGATATCTCGGGTAAAAATTTGATTACAATCTTCGATCTGCCGTGGTCGAAAAACCTCTACCCCATATTTATGAAATACTGCTGCGACAGCGTCCATCTCTTTGACCATATCCTCATTTTTTGGATACGTGCCAGCTAGGATATGCTGTCGGGACTTGGGATCATACGCATCCTCTAAAGCGGGAACCGGACCATTGCTTTGGGCCGTTCCCAGCACTACTGCCCGCAAGCGGGAGGTCTCGTCTGTGACATGCAGTTTGATTTTTTCCATGCTGCGAATTTAATAATTCTTAGGCAGTGAAAAATGGCCAAAATCATTCCAGAAAACTTGAACTGAATGTGGTATTAAGCTAAAAATTTTCAAAATAACCAACCAAGAATGTTTGGCCAACTGACTATTTAGTCAGGTTCAACATCAAAAATTAAAACATAAAAAAACTCCCAACTTGAAGCCGGGAGTTATTTGTATGATCAGAAGTCTTATTAATTAACGCTCTGCTCTTTCTTTAAAAGCCCTGTGGTTCTCACCGGTATACACCTGACGAGGACGTCCAATAGGCTCCTTGTTTTCTCTCATTTCTTTCCATTGGGCGATCCAACCTGGTAAACGTCCTAAGGCAAACATCACGGTAAACATCTCTACGGGTATTCCCATAGCGCGATAGATGATTCCTGAGTAAAAGTCCACATTGGGATACAACTTACGATCTACAAAATAAGGATCGTTCAATGCTTCTTGCTCTAAACCTTTAGCGATATCAAGGATAGGATCTTCTACACCCAATGCGCCCAATACCTCATCAGCAGCTTTTTTGATGATTTTGGCACGTGGGTCAAAGTTTTTATACACACGGTGACCAAAGCCCATCAAACGGAATGGGTCACTTTTGTCTTTGGCCTTGGCCATATATTTTTTTGTATCACCACCGTCTTCTTTGATGGCTTCCAGCATTTCAAGCACAGCTTGATTCGCACCACCATGCAGCGGTCCCCAAAGGGCATTGATGCCCGCACTCAAGCTGGCAAATAAACCTGCGTGGGAGGATCCAACAATTCTTACGGTACTGGTCGAACAATTTTGCTCGTGATCTGCATGCAGTATCAACAATTTATCCAATGCGTTTACCACCACCGGGTCAAGGTCGTAATCGGCATTGGCCTTTTTAAACATCATTTTAAGGATATTTTCTACATACCCAAGATTGTTGTCACCGTAATCCAATGGCTGACCAGTTCTCTTTCTTAACGCCCAAGCAACCAGAACGGGAAATTTCCCCATAACTTTAACGATGGCCTTGTACATGTCCTCCTCGCTATCCACATTGACAGAGCTAGGATTAAAGGCAATCAAGGCACTGGTGAGTGAGGAAAGAACACCCATAGGATGGGCAGACTTTGGAAAACCGTCAAGTATCTTCTTGACATCCTCATCTACATGAGACTCGGCTTTGATATCATTATGGAATTTCTCCAGTTGTGATTCATTAGGCAGTTCACCAAAGATTAACAGATAGGCTACTTCAAGAAAATCAGCTTTATCGGCCAGGTCTTCGATCGCGTATCCACGGTATCTCAAGATCCCCTCTTCTCCATTGAGAAAAGTAATCGCACTCTGGCAACTACCAGTATTTTTGTATCCAGGATCAATGGTAGTCAACCCACCAGTCAGCCCTCTCAGTGCTTTAATATCAATTGCCTGCTCATTTTCTGTTCCCGTGATGATAGGAAACTCATATTTTTGACCTCCTACCTCTAATATCGCCTTATCTGCCATTGTTTAGTTTTGAATTTAGTGCTTGCGAAAATACATCACAGTCTTTGATTTTCATACGATTTGCGAGCGGAAGTTGACGACTTTAGTATAATTTTTGGGTTTCATTTATACAAATGACAGTTCGGGTGCATGATATTTATATTATTGGGATTCAAAGTGGATAGGTATAGATTTCCAGCCAACTCTTTAAAATAGCAAGGCTTTGTTACGTCAAAAATTGTCCTCATGATAAATTAACCCTAGGCTAGTTGATCAATTTCCAGAACATAAGCAAGAAAGAGAATGGTATAAATGACGCTTTCGCGAAAGCGAATACAAACAAAAGCGACGACCCTTAAAGGACCGCCGCTTGACAGATTCATGTTTCCCAAAAACTAGCTGAATCCTATTTAATAATCAATGGAATGGTAGCTTTCTGAGATGATGCACCCACCACTTGTAGGAGATACATCCCTGAACTAAGGTCATTCCCCAGATGAATCGTTTGTAGACCACTGAACTCGACGCTTGAGGCAAAAATGCGTTGCCCCATTGCGTTGAATAACGTCAGTTTTACAGTCTCACCTTCCAGCTGATCACTGGCGATATAAATGGTACCATCCTGTGTTGGATTAGGGTAAAGGTTGAGGCTATCGGCCAGGCTTTGGTCTGGTTCACTCAGCGTAACATTATCATACTCGATACGGAAACGATCTTCGTTATTCACTCCAGCAATCAACTGAAATGCATAGCTGTTAGTCCCCTGAGTTAGTTGCACCCTTGCATTGGTCAATTGATCCACCAGTGTTGCCGAAATATCTGTAGGTAAATTCAATTGAAGATTCAACACATAGTCATTGCTTCTCATTCTGGTCATGTGTACAAAGCTGGACTCACCAGCTGTTGGGATATCTCTGCGTTCAATACTTAAACGATCAGCACCTACCTGGATAGACATGGTCTCATCCTGATTTGCAAATTTTATCGCATCCTCCTGATCTACCGCGTTGTTGGCGCCAGATTGAAATCTGATGTAAAATTGATCCAAGTTGGTCATCGCATTGACATCCTGTAAACTCACCAAGATACTATAGGTTTGTTGTGGTGTTGAGAAAACATTTAAACGATCCTGGTCTATTGCTTTGTAAGCCTCTTCAAAACGAACACTGGCGGCTCCCGTCGTAGCCATGAACAAGCTTTGACCAGGTTGCAGGTATTTATTGGCTGCACTTAACGGTACAGAAAAACCATCTCCAACTGTCAAATCGATGGTAGTATAACCTCCTCTTACATTGAGTGTTGGATCGAAAATATAAAGGAAGTTGGAATTTAATCCAGTAGTTCCCGCATCGGCCACTACTTGCGTCATATCTACTACTGCCTGATAAGGGTTAGCCAACATGACGAACTCTTCATTTATTGTGGAAAAAGACTGACTGAAAGTACCTTGATGCACGGTACCAGTTGTCCGCAGTGTGGTAGGCGTCGCTGGTGGATTATTTACGGTTATATCTACGGTTCGATCTCCGCGAACCATCAATCTGTAGGGCTCGCCGACTTGTAGATTGGTCATATTGGTATTACCTGGGGAAAACCATGATTGATTATTATTATCAAATCCAAAAAGCGAATAATTTCCGGACGAAGTCACATCAAATCCATCGGCCGCACTTGGCCCAGTAATATGAGTACCAAGACCAGGGGCGTTGGATCCTCCCTCCTGCCAGTTGTCATAAATACTTGTACTGGTATTTACTGAAGAGGCGACAAACCTAAAGGCGCGTCTGGCCGGTATATAACTTTCTACGTTAAAGCTACCGTTGATAGTTGCGGCGCTTGCATCAGCCAGTTGTCCGGTATTGGTGTCGTTACTTTTAAACGTCATCATGTTTCCAGTAGACAGATTTGCTGCTCCCGGATCCAAGACACCATAAATTTCTGTAAGTACAGTAAAGCTGAGATCTGCAGTATCTGCTAGACTAAGATCATGCACCTCGATTGCACCCGTTCCTGAGATGCTTTGCGCACCGACGCCATTCAGTTGAAGACTACCATCTTTGGCATCCAGGAGACCATCTACCGACAAATTTCCTAACACTTCTAAATTCGCATCCACATCCAATCTGCTCATGCTTCCCTGAATGCTTAGGTTATTGATCAATGCATCCGTACCCATCACCGCCACACCGCTCAAAACTTGGGCATCCAACCCAGCTGTTTCCAGATTAGGGGCAAAAGGCGTCCATGAACCAGCGTCATACGTCAAGATAGGATCTTCAATATTGATTTGGAATTCGCCACCCTCCATGATTGTCTGGCTGTCTCCCAGTACAGTAAATCCGAAATCGTCGGTATTGACCAATTCCAAACTGGTATGCGTATAGGTGATTCTATTGTTATTGAGATCATCTTGGGTAAAACTATCTCCCAAATCCAGATCTGCACCACTCAGCTGTAATTCACCGTGAAATACATTCTTGGTAACGATATAAGTCAGGTTGGCATCATTAAAGCCCTCTTGCGAGACCGACAAATCTGCATCATTGATCGTACTTGAGGTATTAAAAGGTAAAGTTTTTCCAATATTCACCGGATTGGTGATGTTGTTGACATATTGTAATCTCCCACATACATCAACACTGAACTCGTGAAAGGTTCCGCCGGTACCAGAAGTTCTGTCGGTAGCCAGCAAAACCCACTCTCCCTGGGCACTTAATCCGTTGAACCTGGAAAAGGCCTGACCTGGACGCTGTACACCAGTAAGCGGTCCTGTATAACCTGGATTACAACCAAATGATTGGGTTCCGCTGTCGCTTACAATCAAGTCAAAATTCTGACCGGCTGCGCACTCCCTATTGTATACTTCTGAGAAACGACCTGATGGTGCACTCAATTGCATCTTGATATGGCCGGTATCGCCATGAGTAGCCCGCATGTAAAAGCTCAGTTCCGTGATTTCGATATCGTCTGGAACGAATACCCTTGCACTTACCGCATTTACATTGGTTTCCCAAACATTATCATTGTTTTCAAAATATTCTTGATCATAAGTATTACATACATCTTGGGACGTCTGGAACGCGCTGATACTGGATAAAGTACCACCTACACAACCGTTGGAAGGCGTGACCCTCCAGTAATAAATTTTACTATGGGTCAAATTAGATGGTTGATATTCCGTCTCGGTCTGAATGTTAGCCGATTCCAAGATAACAGAGAAATCACTGAATTCTGATACCTCGACCAAATAACCAGAGGCACTGGCCAGGTTCTCCCATTGCAGCAGTGGATTGGCCACTTGGTTTCCCGCCCCATTGATAGGTGAGGTTTGGACCACCTTGCCGACTTCGTTGTCAAAAATCTTAAATACAAAATCTTGGGTAATGGTTGCACTAGTAGCAACAGCCTCTACTGTAATATCATATTGACCTGCTTCAACAGCACCGGTGCCACTTATAACAACATCGACCAGTGTATCTGCATTGGCTGTAGCTGGAGTAAATACAGCGGTAAGACCAGCTGGTAAACCTATAGCATTAAAAGTTACCGTTTCATTGAAACCAGGAGCAGCGTTGTAGGTAAAATCAAAATCTGCGTCTGCAGGCTGGCAAGTATTTACTGCAATGTCAGTGGTCGTTAATTCAAAGGTTCCTTCCTTGATTTCAAAATCTGCATTGGTAATATCAAAGAAGTAATTATTCTCTGCCTCAACCATAATTCGTGCCTGCGTGGTTTTAGCGCCCACTGGAAGAGTAACTGCTTGTGAACCATCATTGTTAACTCCACTGGCCAGCGTGATAGGATAAGTTAGACCTCCATCCTGGGAAAGTAAAATATTGACTGTAGTTGAGTAGGTTGAATTATTAGTGCCGTTCACGTTCCAGGTGATTGTTTGGGTTTCACCTTCGTGCCAAATTTCTCCACCTGAGGGCGCATTTACCTCAAATGGTCCGGCAGAGCCGACGGTTAATGTAACACCTGCGTAACTTGTTTGACCTCCATTTGGATTATTATCCCTGATAGTACAGAAGAATCGCATACCTCTTCCCACCGAGGGAAGTGTTTCCCAGGTTGGATCAATGTTGTTGACCAAATCAGGAAGATTGGGGAAATAACGAGTTGGATCAGTAGTAGCAAATTTAGACCTGAAAAGCGGTCCATCTGTGTTGGTGGATACGGGCGGCTGGGTATTTCCAACGGCATTGTCAGCAGCCACATCCAGTTGTTCCCAGTTATAGGTGTATACCTCACCTGGATCAGGTGCGATATCAGATACACCAGTAAGTTTAAATGGGGTTGATCTTGGTACAGTTCTATTGGTCAATCCAACAGAATTGGGAGCTGTGGGATTATTACTACCCAAAGAAACTTGGGTATCACAGTTGTCTCCATCTATACTACCTTGCATTTGAAACAAGCTAATTAGATGGAAATAGGCATCAGAATTGTCTTGAACATTAGGTGCACAAATACCTGCATACCCCATGATCGTAGATGCACTACCTGTTTCATAGGGTTGAGGTGAGGGACTACCTCCAAAGCAACCATTATAAAAAGTGTGATCAGCGCCATATTGATGACCTATTTCGTGGCAAACATAATCAATATCAAAAGGGTCAAACTCTGGTGTAACGATTCCAGTTACCCCACGTTCTTTTCCTGTTCCACATGGACTGACACCAGCTATACCTCCTCCACCGGTCGAAAAAACGTGACCGATATCATAATTAGACGAACCTATTTGATTTTGTAGTGTGGTAACATTCTGGCCCAACATGGCAGATCCAGAATAATTGTCGTATGGATCTGTATTTGGGTTGGTATAAATAACCTGATCATTATTAGGGATCAGTTCAAACTGCATTGACATTTCCTGCTCATACACAGAATTCACACGTGTTAGGGTGACAATGATACCAGCAAGTGCATCTGCCACAGCATTTCCATTTGAATTATCTCCGTCATCATGATAGGCGGTATATTCGGCAGTTGCAGCAATAGCGATTCTATACCTTCTGAAAAATCGATCTTCAAAAGCTTTAGAGAAATCTTGCTCCTCAAAAGCTCTGGCAGTATTATCATCAACAACATCCATCACATGACATTGGAAGTCATCATCAGGGCTGCGGTGTAAATTCCTGCGATTATAAATAACAATAGTATTGGATTGTGATTTGGACAGAGGATCCATGTATTGGATCTGTTCACCGGTCAACAAGCCGTGAAAGCCTTTTGGCGTTATGGTGAAGTACATCTTGTTCAATGCATTATTTACGCTGTGTCCAAAGTAGGACTGAATATTGGGATACTTGGCCTGCAGACCAGGCGATACTGCTCCAGAAGTGTACACTTTAAAAGTTTCAAATTTCCCTGAGCCAACTGGAAAATCTACGGGTATACCCTGCGCACCATCGGCAAAGCGATCCACAGCATTGACCAGTTTGTTGGAAAGCGCTTGCGGATTGACATCGTAAACCTCTATATCATTTGGGGTTTTGAATCTGGACTGATGGCTCACCTTATCTGTCAACCCTGCCTCTGGAGCCAACCATATGGTTTGTGCAGTAGAAGAAATTGCAAATAAAGCACCAATTAGAAATAAGTAAAATCTATTCATTATACTAGTTTTTGGGAATACAAATAAAAACCATACATCTATGATATCTTAATTTTATCCCAAAAACTTGCATTTCAATGGTGTTTATATGCATTTGGTCGACATTTATAAATGCTGAAATATTACCTAAAACAACGAGCCACCTCAATTGAGGTGGCTCGTTCAATAAGAATATAGCTTTAAATTAGATGACCTGATCAGCCGTTTGATTAGTAAAAGGGCTGTATCAGATCGTACTTATATTTGGAAAGCCTTTCTACCTGGGTAGTAGGCGTTTTCAGCCAATTCCTCCTCAATACGGAGCAATTGATTATATTTTGCCATACGATCTGATCTGGAAGCTGATCCTGTCTTGATCTGACCAGTAGAAAGCGCTACTGCAAGATCTGCAATAGTATTGTCTTCAGTTTCCCCACTTCTGTGTGACATCACTGAAGTATAGCCAGCTTTATGAGCCATGGTTACCGCAGCAATCGTCTCGGACAATGTTCCGATTTGATTGACTTTAATCAGAATAGAGTTAGCGATATCCTTTTCAATTCCTTTGGAAAGACGTTCTACATTGGTCACAAATAAATCATCACCCACCAATTGGACACGTTCACCAGCTTTTTCTGTCAACATCTTCCAACCATCCCAGTCATTTTCATCCATACCATCCTCAATAGAGATGATGGGGTACTTATCAGCAAGTTCGGCAAGGTAGGTAGCTTGTTCTTCTGACGTACGGACCACACCTTTGTCGCCTTCAAATTTAGTATAGTCGTACTTGCCGTCTACAAAAAACTCGGCTGCCGCGCAGTCCAGGGCAATCATAATTTCCTTTCCAGGCTCATAACCGGCATTGCGTGTGGCTAACAAAATGGTATCCAAGGCATCTTCTGTTCCATCCAACGTAGGAGCAAATCCACCCTCGTCCCCTACTGCGGTACTCAAACCACGATCATGCAGTACTTTCTTCAAGTGATGGAAGATCTCAGTACCCATTTGCAGGGCTTGTGAAAAGGATTCAGCTTCCACAGGCATGACCATAAATTCCTGAAAAGCAATAGGTGCGTCACTGTGCGATCCACCGTTGATGATATTCATCATGGGAACCGGCAAGGTTGCAGCGCTGATACCACCAATATATTTATATAAAGGTTGGTTAAGTTCGTTGGCTGCTGCTTTCGCGCAAGCGAGAGAAACCCCAAGGATTGCATTAGCACCCAATTTGGCTTTGTTAGGTGTACCGTCCAAATCAATCATCAATTGATCGATATAGGCTTGTTCGAATACAGAAGTTCCTAGTAGCTCTTCGGCGATAAGGGTATTCACATTATTCACTGCCTTACCTACACCTTTTCCCATATAGGAATTTCCGCCATCTCGGAGCTCGACAGCTTCATGTTCACCTGTTGACGCACCAGAAGGCACTGCGGCCCTTCCTAAAACGCCATTGGAAGTAATGACATCTACTTCTACTGTAGGATTACCTCGTGAATCAAATATTTGTCTTGCGTGTACTTCTATTATTGTACTCATGCTGTTACTTCTTTTGTTGAGTTGATTAGATTGATAAATTGGTCAAATAGATAAGTTGCATCATTAGGACCAGGACCAGCTTCTGGGTGATATTGTACAGAGAAACAAGGCTTGGTGTTATGTTTCAGTCCTGCGACGGTATCATCATTGAGATGATAATGAGTAATGCTGATATCTTTATTTTCTTCGGTAGCCTTACGATCTACCGCAAAACCATGGTTCTGTGAAGTGATTTCCCCTTTACCAGTGGCTATATTCATGATCGGGTGGTTGATTCCTCTGTGGCCATTATGCATTTTAAAAGTAGGAATACCGTTGGCCAAAGCGATAACCTGGTGCCCCAGGCAAATACCAAATAAAGGAGCGCCTTCTTCCAAAATATCTTTGGCTACCTGAATAGCATTGGTCAACGGTTCAGGGTCGCCGGGGCCGTTAGACAGAAAGTAACCGTCAGGTTGAAAAGATTTCATTTCCTCAAAACTTGTGTCGTACGGAAATACTTTGATATAAACCCCTCTAGATGCGAGATTACGCAAAATATTCTTCTTGATACCCAGATCTAAAGCAGACACTTTGATCGGTGCGTTTTCATCACCAAAATAATAAGGTTCTTTACAAGAAACTTTAGAAGCCAGCTCCAAACCTTTCATAGAAGGCACATCAGAGAGCTGTTGCTTTAAAGCCTGGATGTCAGTAATATTACTTGAGATGATGGCATTCTGGGCACCGTGATCTCTGATATAAGAAACCAATGCTCTGGTATCCACATCGGAAAGTACCACAAGGTTTTTCTTTTTAAGGAATCCCTGCAGGTCTCCTTGTGCAGCTTCTCTAGAAAATACCTCAGAGAAATTTTTACAAACCAGACCAGCGATCTTGACGGAATCCGATTCATCATCCGCATCAGTCGTTCCATAATTCCCGATATGGGCGTTAGTGGTTACCATGATTTGGCCAAAATAAGAAGGATCGGTAAAAATTTCTTGATAGCCGGTAGTTCCCGTGTTAAAACAAATCTCGCCAGTGGCGGTTCCACCGTCACCTACTGCTTTTCCGTAAAAGATTGTACCATCCTCCAGGAGTAGAATCGCATCTTTTTTCTCTAAATATCCCATAGTGATTGTTTTTCAAAAATATTCAAAAAAAAAAGGATCAATGAACTAATCATTGATCCTTTTTCTACATTTTATAAAGAATTTTACTCTTCTTCATTGGTCGCTTTCTCGGCTGCAGGAGCAGCTGGTTTGGAAGACTTGCTTCTACGACTTCTTCTGGTGGACTTTTTGGCACCAGCTTCTAGCTTATAGGTTTCATTGAAATCAACCAATTCGATCATCGCCATGTCGGCGTTATCACCCAATCGATTACCCATTTTAATGATCCTGGTGTACCCACCTGGACGATCACCTACCTTAGCCGCCACCTCACGGAACAATTCCGTAACAGCTTCCTTGCTTCTTAACTTTTCAAAAGTAAGTCTGCGGTTGTGCGTGGTATCTTCTTTTGATTTGGTCACCAAAGGCTCGACAAATTGCTTCAATGCCTTTGCTTTTGCCACTGTAGTATTGATGCGCTTGTGCTCGATCAATGAACAGGCCATATTGGCCAACATCGCCTTGCGGTGCGCTGTTTTTCTACTTAAGTGATTTCCTTTTTTTCCGTGTCTCATTGTATTATATCTTCTTGAACCAGTCCAGGACTAGTCACGGTCTAATTTATATTTTGCTAGGTCCATTCCGAAGTTAAGACCCTTTACATTTACCAACTCCTCCAATTCAGTCAAAGACTTCTTACCGAAGTTTCTGAACTTCATAAGATCGTTTTTGTTGTAGGACACCAAGTCACCCAAGGTCTCTACCTCTGCAGCTTTCAAACAGTTCAATGCACGAACTGAAAGCTCCATATCAACTAGTTTAGTCTTGAGCAGTTGACGCATGTGCAAGCTCTCCTCATCATAGGTTTCAGTCTGCGCAATCTCGTCTGCTTCCAGCGTAATTCTCTCATCAGAGAACAACATAAAGTGGTGGATCAGAGTTTTGGCAGCCTCAGTAAGGGCATGCTTAGGGTGGATACTACCATCAGTGATAATTTCAAAAACCAATTTTTCAAAGTCGGTCTTTTGCTCAACACGATAGTTTTCGATACTATACTTTACATTTTTGATTGGAGTAAAGATAGAGTCGATAGCGATAGTACCGATTGCGGCATTGGGATTTTTGTTCTCTTCTGCAGGAACATAACCACGTCCTTTTTCAATTGTCAATTCTAAATTGAGGTTGACATTACTCTCTGTATTACAGATCACCATTTCAGGATTCAACACCTGAAAACCAGAAATATGCTTTTGCATATCACCAGCAGTAAACTGATCTTTTCCAGAGAAGCTTACGTTAACAACTTCACTGTCCACTTCATCAATCTGACGTCTGAATCGAACTTGTTTAAAGTTCAAAATAATTTCAGTTACATCTTCCACTACGCCCTCAATGGTTGAAAACTCGTGATCAACTCCTTCAATTCGGATAGAAGTTACTGCAAAACCTTCCAAAGAAGATAAGAGTACTCTTCTAAGCGCATTACCAACGGTAAGTCCGTAACCTGGTTCTAGCGGCCTGAATTCGAATTTACCTTCGAAGTCAGTGGAATCAATCATGATTACTTTATCCGGCTTTTGGAAATTTAATATGGCCATAAGATTACTTAAATGTGTTGGTTATTATTTAGAGTACAATTCAACGATCAACTGCTCCTTGATATTTTCAGGGATCTGCAAACGTTCTGGGACAGAAACAAAAGTTCCGGTCAAGTTTGCCTTGTTGAAAGTAATGTAGTCATAAACGTGCTCGTTGCTAGAAAGTGCATCATCGATCGCTGTCAAAGACTTGGACTTTTCACGCACCGCTACCTCGTCACCTGGCTGAAGCTGGTAAGAAGGGATGTTGACCAATTGGCCATTTACGGTGATGTGTCTGTGTGAAACCAGCTGTCTGGCACCTCTTCGAGATCTGGCCAGACCCATTCTGTACACCACGTTGTCTAAACGCGACTCGCAAAGTTGAAGCAATACTTCACCGGTAATTCCAGTGCTACGTACGGCTTTCTCAAACATCAAACGGAATTGCTTTTCAAGGATACCGTAAGTGTACTTTGCTTTTTGTTTTTCTTTGAGCTGAACTGCGTATTCAGACTCTTTTCCACGGCGTCTTGCGTTACCGTGCATTCCCGGAGGATAGTTCTTCTTCTCCAGCGCTTTACTAGGGCCAAAAATCGGTTCTCTAAATCTACGTGCGATTTTTGCCTTAGGACCTCTATATCTTGCCATTTTAAAAAATTATTGTGAGCGGTGTGTTACGAATTCAGGTCGATATCCTTCGGTAACCATATAACCACTCGATATTAATAGATAATTATACTCTTCTTCTTTTCGGTGGACGACAACCATTGTGTGGTAGTGGCGTCACATCGATAATCTCAGTAACTTCGATACCAGAGTTATGAATGGAACGGATGGCGCTTTCACGTCCGTTTCCTGGCCCCTTCACATAGGCTTTTACCTTGCGCAAACCAGCTTCATGTGCTACTTTGGAACAATCCTCAGCCGCCAATTGTGCAGCGTAAGGGGTGTTTTTCTTAGAACCACGGAAACCCATTTTTCCTGCAGAGGACCAAGCGATCACTTCTCCTTTTTTGTTGGTAAGGGAGATCAAAATATTGTTGAAAGAAGAAGAGATGTGTGCCTCTCCTACGCTATCAACGACTACCTTACGTTTCTTTGCTACTGTTTTAGACTTTGCCATATCAGTTACTTATTATTTGGTTGCTTTTTTCTTGTTGGCAACCGTCTTACGTTTTCCTTTACGAGTACGAGAGTTGTTTTTGGTACGCTGACCTCTCAATGGAAGTCCTGACCTGTGACGGATTCCTCGATAGCAACCGATATCCATCAAACGCTTGATGTTGATCTGAGTTTCGGATCTCAATTCACCTTCTATGGTAAATTCACCTATAGCTGCACGAATTTTTCCGATTTCGTCATCATCCCACTCGTTTACCTTTTTGTCTAGGCCAACACCTGTAGATTCAAGAACCTCTTGAGCGCGACTTCTACCTATACCAAAAATGTAAGTCAATGCTACTTCTCCACGTTTATTTTTAGGTATGTCTACCCCTGCAATTCTAGCCATAGCTTAACCTTGTCTTTGTTTAAATTTTGGATTCTTTTTGTTGATGACATAAAGACGCCCTTTGCGACGTACAATTTTACAGTCAGCACTTCTTTTTTTAACTGATGCTCTTACTTTCATAATTAGTATCTATAAGTGATCCTTGCTTTTGTCAAATCGTAAGGACTCATTTCTAATTTTACTTTATCTCCAGGTAAAAGTTTTATATAATGCATGCGCATCTTACCTGAAATATGCGCAGTGACTACGTGACCATTTTCGAGCTCTACCCTAAACATTGCGTTGGATAATGCCTCGATGATGGATCCGTCTTGTTCTATTGCTGGTTGTTTTGCCATTATGCTACTGCTTTTCTATTTTTCCCAGTCTTGATCAAACCATCATAATGACGATTGAGTAGATAGGAATTTATTTGTTGCATTGTATCAATCGCAACCCCCACCATAATTAGTAACGAGGTACCACCGTAAAACAAAGCCCATGCTTGATTAACCCCCATAAGAGAGATAACGGCTGGAAATATCGCTACAGCAGCAAGAAACAAAGACCCAGGTAATGTGATCTGGGACATGATCCTATCCAAATATTCTGAAGTCTCAGTTCCAGGACGTATACCCGGAATAAATCCTCCGTTGCGTTTTAAATCGTCAGCCATCTTATTAGTAGGAACCGTGATAGCAGTATAAAAATAAGTAAAGACGATAATCAATAATGCGAAAGTCAAGTTGTACCAGAAACCAAATATATCGCTATAAGCAGCTCCGATTGACTTCGCCCATTCAGCTTCCATTTGACCTATGGCCGATGGAACAAACATGATTGCTTGCGCGAAGATGATAGGCATTACCCCAGAGGCATTAAGCTTGAGTGGGATATACTGTCTTGAACCGAAAACATTCTTTTCGTACCCACCAGTGGCTGTACGTCGTGCATATTGCACAGGTATTCTTCTTACTCCCATGACCAAGAACACACAGGCCGCGATCACTAACAACCAAATCACCAATTCGATAACAATTAAAAACAAGCCACCCGTACCATCAAATCGGGCAACTGTTTCCTGAGCAATAGCTTGGGGAAGGGTTGCAATAATTCCCACCATAATCAATAGTGAGATACCGTTCCCAATTCCTTTATCTGTGATCTTTTCTCCCAACCACATGGCAAACACACATCCAGTTACCAAGATAATTGTGCTTATAACCAGGAACAAAGTTTGTTGATCTTTCATCATAAAGGCAGATTCCGGAACTCCTAATGTATCCAGAGTCAACAAATAACTTGGTGCTTGAATCAAACAAATACCAATGGTCAGCCATCGTGTAATTTGGTTAATTTTTCTTCTACCAGATTCACCTTCCTTCTGCAATTTCTGCAGATACGGAATAGCGATACCCATTAATTGAACAACAATACTGGCAGAAATGTATGGCATAATACCTAGTGCAAATACAGAGGCCTTTGCAAAGGCTCCCCCAGTAAAGGCATTCAATATCCCGCCAATTCCGGTTGAAAAATTAGACGCAAAACCACTAAGCTCCGTTGAATCAATTCCAGGCAACGTGATTTGGGCACCAAACCTATAAACAAGAAGTAAACTGAAAGTCATAATAATACGATCTCTCAGTTCTTCTATCTTCCAGACATTTTTTAAGGTTTCAATTAATTTCATCCGGTACGATTATACAGTTTGTGCTTGTCCTCCTGCTTTTTCTATAGCAGCTTTCGCGGAAGCGGTAAATTTATGAGCCGTTACATTAACGGAAGCTTTGATCTCACCACGACCAAGAACCTTGACCATATCGTTTTTCCCAACAATACCTTCAGCGATCATGTCATCCACAGTAATAGTGTCTGAAAGACGACCTGCTTCGTGGTAAGCCTGGATAACATCAAGGTTGACTCCAGCATATTCCTTACGATTGATATTAGTGAAACCAAATTTAGGCACACGTCTTTGAAGCGGCATTTGACCTCCTTCAAAACCGATCTTTTTAGAATATCCAGAGCGCGACTTGGCTCCTTTATGACCACGGGTAGCTGTTCCTCCTTTTCCAGAACCTTGACCTCTACCTATAATCTTACCTGCTTTCTTAACAGATCCTTCAGCCGGTTTTAAGTTATTTAAACCCATTGTAAATATTTTTAAGCCTTCTCTACAGAGACTAAATGTGAAACTTTTGCAATCATACCTTGTATCACAGAATTATCTTCATGCTCCACAACCTGATTCATTTTGCGCAAGCCTAATGCGAGCAAGGTCTTCTTTTGTCTAGAAGTCCTGTTGATCGCGCTGCGTACTTTTTTTACTTTTAACTTTGCCATCGTAGTAGGGATTATCCGTTAAATACTTTATCAATTGAGATACCACGTTGCTTTGCTACGGTCTCTGCGCTGCGCAATTGTAACAGTGCATCAAAGGTAGCTTTTACCACGTTATGTGGATTGGAAGATCCTTGGTTTTTACTCAATACATCATGAACACCTACAGCTTCCAATACGGCACGAATAGCACCACCTGCGATAACTCCAGTACCCGTTGAAGCAGGCATTAGAAGAACACGCGCTCCACCAAATTTACCTTTCTGCTCGTGCGGAATGGTTCCGTTTTTCAATGGAATTCTAACCAAGTTCTTTTTGGCGTCTTCAACAGCCTTAGCAATGGCTTCAGAAACTTCTTTGGATTTTCCAAGTCCGTGACCTACAACTCCATTTTCATCACCTACAACGGTAATCGCAGAGAAACCAAAGGCACGTCCACCCTTAGTCACTTTTGTAACACGTTGAACACCGACAAGACGGTCTTTTAAATCCAAGCCACCTGGCTTAACTACTTCTACGTTTTTATATTTTTGGTACATTATCCTAAATGTTTCAAATTAAAATTTAAGCCCAGCTTCTCTTGCTCCTTCTGCAAGGGACAACACGCGGCCGTGATACAAATATCCACCACGATCAAAAGAGACTGCCTCAATTCCCGCTGCTTTTGCCTTTTCGGCTACAGCTTTTCCAACTTCCTTGGCGACATCTTTTTTAGGGGAGTTGGAATCCAACTCTCTTGAAGATGCAGCAGCGATAGTCACTCCATCCACATCGTTAATCAATTGGGCATAGATTTCCTTATTACTTCTGAAAACCGAAAGTCTAGGACGACTTGAAGTTCCAGTAACAGTTCTACGCACTCTCTTGCGGATTTTTTCTCTTCTTGCTGACTTTGAAAATGCCATAATAACTATAAATTATGCTGATTTACCAGCTTTTCTTCTAATGATTTCACCCACAAACTTGATTCCTTTTCCTTTATAAGGCTCTGGCTTGCGGAATTCCCTAATCTTGGCAGCTACTTGTCCTACCAATTGCTTGTCAAAGGACGTCAACTTAACGATAGGGTTTTTACCTTTTTCTGACACAGTTTCCACCTTGACCTCTGGTGCAATATCCAAGATGATATTGTGAGAGAAGCCTAGCGCCAAATCAAGTTTTTGTCCTTGATTGGAGGCACGATAACCTACTCCTACTAATTCCAATTCCTTGGTAAAGCCTTCAGACACGCCTTGAACCATATTTTGGATCAGTGAGCGGTATAAACCATGCTTGGCTCTATGATCTTTTGCATCAGACGGGCGCGAAAGTACAACATTATCACCATCTACTTCAATATTAATATCAGAATATGGCTGGGAAAGTTTTCCCAACTTACCTTCGACATTAATTGTGTCGTTTTCAATCTTTACTGTTACACCAGCAGGTATAGCTACCGGACTTTTTCCTATTCTAGACATAGCTGTTTATTAATATACGTAACACAAAACTTCACCACCTACATTCTCAGAGCGAGCCTGCTTGTCTGTCATAACACCTTTAGAGGTAGAAATGATCGCTACACCCAAGCCGTTAAGCACACGTGGAAGTTCGTTTGCACCAGCATACTTACGAAGACCTGGCTTCGACAGACGCTGTAAATCTTTAATTACCGACTCTTTGGTATCGCGGTCGTATTTCAAAGCGATTTTAATATTCTGCTGTGCCGAAGTGTCTTCAAACTTGTAGCTCAAGATATAACCTTGGTCAAACAAGATTTTGGTGATCTCCTTCTTTACTTTGGAAGCAGGGATATCTACCACTCTGTGATTGGCACGCACTGCGTTTCTAATTCTAGTTAGATAATCTGCGATTGGATCTGTATTCATAATAATATCTTTAAGCCGTTACCAACTAGCCTTTTTAACTCCTGGGATTAAACCTTTATTTGCCATTTCCCTGAACAGTACACGAGAAATACCAAATTGTCTCATATAACCTTTAGGACGTCCTGTCAACTTACATCTGTTGTGCAATCTAACGGGAGAGGCATTTTTTGGAAGCTTTTGTAATGCTTCATAATCTCCAGCTTCCTTTAGAGCTTTGCGCTTTTCAGCGTACTTGTCTACTAGTGCTTGACGTTTGCGCTCACGCGCTTTCATTGATTCTTTTGCCATCTCTTCTTAGTTCTTTTTGAAAGGTAATCCTAATTCAGCAAGTAAAGATTTAGCCTCTTTATCAGTGTTTGCTGACGTTACGAAGGCGATATCCATACCCGCAATCTTATTTACCTTATCGATGTTGATTTCAGGGAAAATGATTTGCTCAGTGATTCCCAGGTTGTAATTTCCACGACCATCAAAACCATCAGCTTTAATCCCTTGGAAGTCTCTTACACGTGGAAGCGCTACAGTTACCAAACGATCCAAAAACTCATACATGCGCTCTCCCCTCAACGTAACTTTGGCACCAATAGGCATCCCCTTACGTAATTTAAAGGAAGCCACATCCTTCTTGGAAAGTGTAGCTACAGCTTTCTGACCTGTAATGGCAGTCAACTCTTCTACTGCATAATCGATCAATTTCTTATCAGCAACAGCTGCACCGACACCACGGCTCAAAACGATCTTCTGCAACTTAGGGATCTCCATTACATTCGAGTAACCGAATTCCTCCTTAAGAGATGCGCTGATACGCTCTCTATATTCTTCCTTAAGTCTAGGTATATACGACATGTTATATAGCTTCTTTTGTTGTTCTGGCAATACGTGTCTTCTTACCACCTTCTACATCATAACCTACCCTGGTAGTTTTACCATTCTTGTCAATCAGTGCTAGGTTGGATACATGCAAAGGAGCTTCCATTTCCTTGATCCCACCCTGCGGATTTGCAGCGCTGGGCTTTTCGTGTTTGGAAACCATATTTACACCTTCTACGATCGCTTTATTCTTCTCAATAAACACTTTGGTCACCTTACCTTCTGCACCTTTGTGCTCACCGGCAAGAACACGAACGGTGTCTCCTGTTTTGATTTTTAACTTTGCCATAATTTCTTGTTATAGTACTTCTGGAGCAAGTGAAACAATTTTCATGAATTGCTTATCACGCAACTCACGGGCAACTGGACCAAAAACACGAGTACCTCTCATATCAGATGTTGGATTCAACAGCACACATGCGTTGTCGTCAAATCTGATGTAAGAACCGTCTGGTCTTCTTACCTCTTTTCTGGTACGCACCACAACAGCTGTAGAGACGGCACCTTTTTTAATGTTACCATTGGGAGTAGCTTCCTTAACGGATACAACAATTTTGTCTCCTACAGAGGCATAACGTCTTTTAGTTCCTCCCAGAACTCTGATACACAAAACCTCTTTGGCTCCGGTATTATCTGCAACCTTTAATCTTGATTCCTGTTGTACCATTACTTAGCTCTTTCTATGATTTCTACTAATCTCCAGTTCTTAGACCTACTCAAAGGACGGGTTTCCATGATGCGTACGGTATCACCTTCGTTACACTCGTTCTTCTCATCATGAGCTACGTACTTCTTAGTCTTTAGTACGAACTTTCCGTACATAGGGTGCTTTTGTCTTTTAACCTCGGCAACGACGATACTCTTATCCATCTTGTTGCTCTTTACAACCCCAATACGCTCTTTTCTTAAATTTCTTGTCTCCATGTCGTACTATTTGTTATTGATAGCAGTCTTGATTCTTGCAATAGTCTTGCGCAGTTTAGTAATCTGCGAAGGATTATCAAGAGGTGACATACTATGAGTCCTCTTGAGGTCACCGTAAGCTGCCTGTGATTCTGCCAGCTTGTCCTTTAACTCATCCAGTGAGTAATTCTTTACTTCTGATTGTTTCATGACTCAATATTATTCTTGATAATCGCGAGCGACTATGAATTTGGTTTTAACGGGCAACTTTTGAGCTGCAAGCCTCAAAGCTTCCTGGGCTGTAGCCAATGGCACACCAGATACCTCAAAAAGGATACGTCCTGGTTTAACAACGGCTGCCCAATACTCCACATTACCTTTACCTTTACCCATACGTACCTCAAGAGGCTTTTTGGTAATCGGCTTGTCTGGGAAAATTTTGATCCAGATAGATCCTTCCCTTTTCATATAACGTGTAGCTGCAATACGAGCTGCTTCAATCTGTCTTGAGTTAATGAAATTAGAATCCAAAGATTTAATTCCAAAAGTCCCGTAGGCTAGCTGGTTACCGCGTCCAGAGTCACCTTTCATGCGACCTTTTTGCTGCTTTCTGAATTTTGTTTTTCTAGGTTGTAACATTTCTAGCTATTATTATTTTCTACGACGACGGTTTCCTCCACGACCAGAGCCACCACCTTTGTTTCCTTGTTGTTTCTTGGCAAGTCCTACAAGCGGAGACAACTCACGCTTACCGTACACTTCACCTTTCATGATCCAAACTTTCACACCTATTCTTCCATAAGTGGTATGAGCTTCAACCAATGCATAATCAATATCTGCACGGAAGGTAGAAAGGGGAATACGTCCATCTTTATAAGACTCTGAACGTGCCATTTCAGCTCCGTTCAAACGACCAGAGATCTGTACTTTAATACCCTCTGCATTCATTCTCATTGCTGCAGCGATAGCCATTTTGATGGCACGACGGTAAGAGATACGATTCTCGATCTGTCTAGCGATACTAGCACCGACCAAATGTGCATCCAATTCTGGACGCTTGATCTCATGGATATTAATTTGAACATCCTTACCAGAGATCTTCTTCAGCTCTTCCTTCAATCGATCAACTTCCTGACCACCTTTACCGATAATGATACCAGGTCTAGCGGTAGTAATTGTGATAGTAACTAACTTCAAAGTACGCTCGATGATCACACGAGATACACTGGCTTTAGAAAGACGTGCGTGAATATACTTTCTGATTTTATCGTCTTCAGCAAGTTTATCACCATAGTCGTTTCCACCGTACCAGTTGGATTCCCATCCTCTGATGATCCCTAAACGATTTCCTATTGGATTTGTTTTTTGTCCCATACCTGTTTTAGTTAGCCTCTACGTTATTGGTTTGACCTAACACAAGAGTAACATGGTTTGATCTTTTTCTAATTCTGTGCGCTCTTCCTTGCGGCGCAGGACGCAATCTCTTCAACATGCTTCCGCTGTCTACTCTGATCTCCTTGATAAAAAGACCAGCTTCGGCTGGATCAGCATCTTCATTCTTTGCCTGCCAGTTAGCGATGGCACTCAACACCAACTTATCCAATCTTCTGGCTGCCTCTTTGGAAGAAAACTTAAGAATGTTCAATGCATCCTCAACCTTCTTACCTCTGATGATATCGGCCACTAATCTCATCTTTCGAGGAGATGTCGGACAGTTATTCAACTTGGCCATTGCCCATTGGCTTTTTGCCTCTCTCAGCTTTTCGGCCGATTCTCTTTTACGAACTCCCATAGCCTATTATTTTTTTCCTTTGTTCTTTGCACCACCGTGACCTCTATAAGATCTCGTCGGTGAAAATTCACCAAGTTTATGTCCAACCATGTTTTCCGTAACGTATACTGGTACAAACTGACGTCCGTTGTGTACGGCGATGGTTTGTCCAACAAAATCTGGAGTGATCATAGATGCACGTGACCAGGTTTTGATTACCGATTTTTTTCCAGACTCAACATTTTGAGCCACCTTAGCTTCCAGCTTATGAAATACGTAAGGTCCTTTTTTTAATGAACGAGCCATAATTTATTTCTTTCTACGTTCTAATATATATTGAGTACTCGCTTTATTGAGGTCACGTGTGCGATAACCTTTTGCAGGTATACCGTTACGCGATCTAGGATGCCCTCCAGAGGCACGACCTTCCCCACCACCCATTGGGTGATCTACCGGGTTCATCGCTACTGGACGTGTTCTAGGTCTTCTACCCAACCATCTTGATCTACCGGCTTTACCACCTACGATCAATTGATGATCAGAGTTAGAAACCGCACCGATGGTTGCAAGACACTCCTGAAGAATTAATCTGGTTTCACCAGATGGCATCTTAACTGTTGCATACTTACCCTCACGAGCCATTAATTGTGCAAAAGAACCAGCACTACGAGCAATGATCGCTCCTTGACCAGGTCTTAATTCGATACAACTAATGATCGATCCTAGAGGAACCTGAGAAAGCTTCATTGCGTTACCCACATCTGGTGTTGCAGTTTCACCGGAAACAATGTTCTGACCTACTTGCAAACCATTTTGAGCAATAACATATCGCTTCTCACCATCCTGATAGTTCACCAAAGCAATAAAAGCAGTCCTGTTTGGATCATACTCAATGCTAGCAACCGTTGCAGGAACTCCGTGACGATCTCTTTTAAAATCAATCATACGGTAGCGGCGTTTGTGACCACCACCTTTGTAACGCATCGTCATACGACCGCTAGCGTTACGACCACCTGAGCGTTTTTTCGGAGCGAGCAAGCTCTTCTCCGGCTTATCAGTCGTGATGGCGTCGTAGCCATTCACAACTCTAAATCGCTGCCCAGGAGTAACAGGTTTTAATTTTCTTACTGACATTATAGTCTTTTATTATAGATTACTATAAAGGTCGATGGTATCTCCATCCTTCAGTTGTACAAATGCTTTTTTACGAGCAGATGTTTTACCAACTTGTATCCCTGATTTAGTGTATTTAGTATTGCGATCAATACGCGTGTTCATGGTTCTTACTTTAACCACAGTCACGCCATAAGTCGCTTCAACTTCGTTTTTGATTTGAACTTTATTTGCCTTGGGAGACACTTCAAAACCGTAACGATTTAGCAACTCACTATCGCGGGTTGCCTTTTCTGTAATGATAGGTTTTATTAAAATGCTCATGGCCTTATTTACTTAAAGTTTCTTGAATTCCTTCTAGCGAACCCTCTAAAACAACAACATTTGCTGCATTTAGAATCTTGTAAGTGCTTAATTCTGAGCTAGTTATAACATCAGAGCGCTTCAAATTTCGCGAAGACAAATATACGTTTTTATTTGATTCACCCAAGATAAAAAGGGATTTTTTGTCAGCAAGTCCCAAATCCTGAATTACCTGGATAAAATCCTTGGTTCTTGGCGCCTCAAAATTAAAGTCCTCAACCACGTGAAAATTACCTTCAGCCACCTTCTGACTCAACGCACTTTTACGTGCCAAACGCTTTTGTCCTTTGTTTAGTTTGAAGGAGTAGCTTCTTGGTCTTGGACCAAAAATACGCCCACCTCCTCTAAAGATCGGAGACTTGATAGAACCAGCACGCGCGGTACCAGTACCTTTTTGTTTCTTGATCTTACGCGTACTTCCAACAATGTCAGCACGTTCTTTGGCGGCATGGGTTCCCTGACGCTGATTGGCCAAGTACTGCTTTACATCCAAATAAATGGCATGCTCACTAGGCTCGATTCCAAACACCTCATCAGACAGTTCTACCTGACGACCTGTTTCTTTTCCTTTGATGTCTAATACTGCTACCTTCATTATTTCTGTACGATTACATAAGAGTTCTTGTGACCAGGCACACATCCTTTCACCACCAGTAGGTTCTTTTCAGCCACTACTTTCAATACTCTTAAATTTTGAACTTTTACTTTTTCATTACCCATCTGACCGGCCATGCGCATTCCTTTGAATACACGTGCTGGATAAGATGCAGCACCAATGGATCCTGGAGCTCTCAAACGGTTGTGCTGACCGTGGGTTTGCTGTCCAACACCACCAAAACCGTGACGTTTTACAACTCCCTGGAAACCTTTTCCTTTTGAAGTTCCTGATACATCGACAAATTCACCTTCAGTGAACATCTCTACAGTGATACTATCACCTAGTTTGTACTCCTCATCAAAACTTTTGAATTCGGCAACCTTTCTCTTGACAGCAGTACCAGCTTTCTTAAAGTGACCTTGAGCCGCTTTTGAAGCATTCTTGTCTGATTTGTCATCGAAACCTAGTTGCAGGGCAGCATAGCCGTCCACATCTTCAGTTCTGACTTGGGTAACAACGCAAGGACCTGCCTCGATGATCGTACATGGTATGTTTTTACCATTCTCGTCATAGATGCTAGTCATTCCGATTTTTCTTCCTATTAACCCAGACATATTTAAAAAATTAATTGTTGTTTGAAATATTTAAAAAAGTGTTGCGCTTTCGCGAAAGCGCAACACCCTATAACTCTAATGTGTGATCAATTACACCTTGATCTCTACTTCCACACCACTGGGAAGTTCCAACTTCATCAACGCATCGATAGTCTTGGATGAAGAACTGTAGATATCCAACAATCTCTTGTAGGAACTAAGTTCAAACTGCTCACGTGACTTCTTATTAACGTGCGGAGATCTCAAAACAGTAAAGATCTTTTTGTGTGTAGGCAATGGAATTGGACCCGTTACCACAGCACCTGTTGTTTTTACGGTTTTTACGATTTTTTCAGCAGACTTATCTACCAGATTATAATCGTACGACTTGAGTTTAATTCTGATTTTTTGACTCATCTCTTGAAAAAATTAGTTGTTACCTTTTGTTGCTGCGATCACTTCTTCACTAATATTAGAAGGAGTCTCAGCATAGTGTGAAAATTCCATGGTAGAAGTTGCACGCCCAGAGGAAAGTGTACGTAAAGTTGTTACGTATCCAAACATCTCAGAAAGTGGTACTTCAGCCTTGACGACTTTTGCACCGGCACGGTCACTCATATCGTTTACCTGACCACGACGACGGTTCAAGTCTCCTACGATATCTCCCATGTTTTCTTCTGGAGTAATAACTTCCAACTTCATGATAGGCTCAAGAATTACAGCACCAGCAGATTTAGCCGCAGCTTTGTAACCCAATTTTGCCGCAAGTTCAAAGGACAACTGGTCAGAATCTACAGGGTGGAAAGATCCATCCTTAAGTGTAACTCTCATGCTATCCATTTCAAATCCAGCCAAAGGTCCAGTCTTCATTGCCTCGCGGAATCCTTTTTCTACAGAAGGGATAAATTCTTTAGGAATGTTACCTCCCTTGATTTCATTCACAAACTGAAGTCCTTCTTCTATCTTACCATCTTCATTTTCATGAGCTGGTTCAAGGGTAAATACGATATCACCAAACTTACCACGTCCACCAGACTGCTTTTTATAAGTTTCACGGTGGTCAGCGCTTCTAGTGATAGCTTCTTTGTACTCTACTTGAGGAGCACCTTGACTAACCTCTACCTTGAATTCACGCTTCAAACGATCCACGATGATATCCAAGTGAAGCTCACCCATACCAGAAATGATCGTTTGACCAGAAGCCTCATCAGTTCTTACTTGGAAAGTAGGATCCTCTTCGGCCAATTTAGCCAATGCCATACCCAGTTTATCTACATCTGCTTTGGTCTTAGGTTCTACCGCGATACCGATTACAGGATCAGGGAAGTCCATAGATTCAAGAATGATAGGATGCTTCTCATCAGACATCGTATCACCAGTCTTGATATCTTTAAAACCTACGGCTGCTCCAATGTCTCCTGCCTCGATAAAATCAATGGCATTTTGCTTATTGGAGTGCATCTGGTAAATACGAGAGATACGCTCTTTCTTACCAGATCTGTTGTTCAATATATAAGAACCTGCGTCCAAACGTCCTGAGTAGGCGCGGAAAAATGCTAAACGACCTACAAATGGGTCCGTAGCAATCTTAAAAGCAAGTGCTGCAAACGGAGCGTCTACATCTGGCTTACGCAATTCTTTCTCTTGTGTGTCAGGATTAACTCCGACAATACCTTCCTTATCTGTTGGAGCAGGCAAATAGCGACATACAGCATCCAATAAGAATTGAACACCTTTGTTTTTAAATGCAGATCCACAAATCATAGGGATGATGGACATATCCATAACCGCGGCACGCAAAGCGGCGTGTACTTCCTCCTCGGTGATGGAGTCTTCATCTTCCATATATTTCTCCAAAAGATTCTCATCATAAGCAGCAACCTCCTCGATCAAAAGACCACGGTATTTGCGCGCTTCTTCCTTCAACTCCTCTGGAATGTCAATCACATCAAATGTAGCTCCCTGAGTCTCATCATGCCATACGATCGCACGGTTCTTAACAAGATCAACGATACCTTTGAAATCTGCTTCTTCACCGATGTTCAAAACGATCGGCACCGCATTGGACTTCAACATATCCTTCACTTGCTGACAAACAGCCAGGAAGTTAGCACCTTGACGGTCCATTTTGTTCACAAAACCAATACGTGGCACTTTATAGTTATCGGCAAGTCTCCAGTTGGTTTCGGACTGAGGCTCTACCCCATCCACCGCACTGAACAAGAATACCAATCCATCCAATACACGCAAGGAACGGTTTACCTCTACAGTAAAGTCAACGTGACCTGGAGTATCGATGATGTTAAAGTTATAATCTTTTGTTTCTGGTAATGGCTGGGCGTTTTCCATGGGAAACTTCCAAGTACAAGTAGTAGCCGCCGAAGTAATGGTAATCCCACGCTCCTGCTCCTGCTCCATCCAGTCCATGGTAGCCGCACCATCGTGAACCTCTCCAATCTTATGGCTTACACCTGTATAATAAAGGATACGTTCTGTCGTGGTGGTTTTCCCTGCGTCAATGTGCGCAGCAATACCTATGTTTCTAGTATATTTTAAATCTCTTTGTGCCATTTCTTAGAATCTAAAGTGTGAGAATGCCTTGTTTGCTTCAGCCATTTTGTGCGTATCCACCTTCTTCTTAACAGCAGCACCTTCTTCTTTGGCGGCAGCCAAAATTTCAGAAGCCAACTTAACCGAAAAGGATTTCTCGTTACGCTTGCGCGCATAGCTGATCAACCACTTCATAGCTGTAGAAATCTTTCTATCAGGTCTGATCTGCATCGGAATTTGGAAGGTCGCCCCACCTACACGACGGCTTCTCACCTCTACGTGTGGCATAACATTGGACAATGCATCTTTCCAGATTTCCAAAGCGGTTTTTTCTTCATCTTGATTTTTTTCTTCCACGATATCCATTGCATCATAGAATAGCTTGAACGCGGTAGATTTTTTACCGTGCAACATCATCATGTTGACAAAACGCGTTACCAGCTGGTCGTTAAAACGTGGATCCGGAAGGATAGGACGTTTCTTGGCCTGTCTTTTTCTCATTTCTTCTTGTTGAAATTGTTAAATAAAAAGACCAAACATCACTAATGTTGGTCCTTTATAAAATTGTTTACTTCTTAGGGCGCTTTGCTCCGTATTTGGATCGACGTTGTGTACGGTCTGCAACACCAGCTGTGTCCAGAGCTCCGCGTACAATGTGATACCTAACACCAGGCAAATCCTTTACCCTTCCACCTCTAACCAATACTATCGAGTGCTCTTGTAGATTGTGACCTTCTCCGGGAATGTAGGCGTTTACCTCCTTACCATTGGTAAGTCTCACACGCGCAACCTTTCTCATCGCTGAGTTAGGTTTCTTAGGCGTAGTGGTGTAAACACGAGTACAAACTCCACGACGTTGAGGACAGGAATCTAAAGCAGCCGATTTACTCTTCTTGGTTATTTTGGCTCTTCCTTTACGTACTAATTGTGAAATCGTTGGCATATTGTTTTACGCTAATAAATTAATCCCTATTTTTAGGGTGCGCAAAGGTATAATAAAAAACCAGTTATTCAAACCTCAGTTTCAAATATTTAGAATAACTTTTTTCAACCGACAAGAAACCTGGTCTTTTTGACGTTAACTTCCTGATTTCCCATCCTAATAAATGTATTGTTGAAATACTTATTTGTCCTTATTATATATATACTATTTGTACTACCGCTTTCTGCGCAGCAACTTTATCTTGAAATCAGCCAGCTAGACCCAATCACTACAGCTAGCGACTCCCTCACTAAAGTCGGTCCATTTATCAATTACGCGCAAATAAACAAAGCCTCTGATAGCCTGGTTAAAACCTACCAGCGCCGTGGTTATTTGAACTTATTGACGCAACCTATTCAAAAGAACAACGATAGTACATATCAACAATCATGGATCTTAGGCAAACGGACATCCCATGTTAAGCTCATCCTTGAAGGCCCAGAAGACTCCACCCGTTTAGCAGTGATTCCGCTTTCGCGAAAGCGAGAACAAACCATCCCCATCACATCCCTGGACAGCCTGTTGAACAAATCCACCAATGACCTGTATGCCGCTGGATACTCTTTTAATCAAATAAACCCGATACAAGTCGGCAGACTTGGTCAAGATACCCTTGAATTGACTTATCAATTGAAACTGAACCAGCAACGCCGGCTCAATCAAATTATCGTCAAAGGTTATGACAAATTCCCCAAGAAAGTTCTAGGTAAACAATTGAAGCAGAACAGTGTCTTTAACGATCGCACCATCCAACGGGTGAACAACGCAATTGCTTCTATGCCATTTGTAAACCAGACCAGAGAGCCTGGAATTTTATTTAAACAAGACAGTACCCAAATCTACTTGTATTTAGAAAAGAAAAACAACAATACGGTAGACGGGATGCTAGGCTTTAACAATGGTGAGAGTGACAAACTTGAATTGACCGGATACTTGGACCTCTTGTTGCAGAACAACCTGGACGCCGCCGAAACTTTACATTTGATTTATAGAAACGATACTGGCGAACAAAGTCTACTGGATGTTCAGGTAGAAGTACCTTACTTACTGGGATCCAACTTTGGGTTCAAAGGTGAGCTTAACTTGTTGCGTAGAGATAGTACTTATCAAAACACAAGAGTGAGTGCAGGTGCATTTTACAAACCTAATTGGGAGAGTTCGTTCGGTCTAGCTTATGAAAATAGGTTGTCTACAGCCACTGCTTCTATCGAGACTACCCCCACCGACGACATCAGTTCAAACGGGTTGGTAGCCAACTACTCCTTACTCAGGCAGAATCTTAATGATCTCTTGATGCCAGAAAAAACTGCGCTAACTGTTGAATTAGGAATACGCAGACGCCTTCTATTGGAAAAAAATGAAAATCAGCAGATCATCCACGCAACCTTTCGACGTTTATGGCATCTATCCCATAAGAGTTCAGTTTTTACCAGTGTAAACGCTAAGTGGCTCAACTCTGACAATATACAGTTCAACGAGCTTTATCAATTCGGCGGACTGGGCAGTATTAGAGGATTTGCGCAACATAGCTTTGATAGTTCCAAATACGGAACCCTGATGACAGAATTTCGCTACCGCTTGGGAGAACAGATTTACCTACATTCTATTATAGATTACGGTGTTTTTCAAAGCTTTTTCGATGAAAGACCGGTAAACATATACGGTTTTGGTGTAGGAATGGGAATTTTAACACAGGCTGGAATATTGAAATTAGGCATAGCCAATGGGCAATTTGACGATGCTAATGTGGACTTTTCCAGCACTATAGCACATTTAAACTTAAAAATAAGGTTTTAAATGTTAGCAAATCGTTAAGTAAGGCTTAAGTAAATGAGGAAATAGATGAATTAAAAGTTGTTTTATTAACTTCTTTTTTTGATTTTTGGCGCTGGCTAATTCAAATAAATCTAAACATGAAAACAAAAATCAATGGAATTTTGACGCTATTACTAGCGTTAGTTGTGCAAGTAGCTTTTGCACAGCAAACCGTTACCGGTACGGTAACTGATGCCGACGGGCCGCTTTTCGGAGCCACTGTTGTGGTGAAGGGAACTTCCACGGCAACAACAACAGATTTTGATGGAAATTATACCATTCAGGCTAGTCCAGAAGACGTATTGGTATTTTCTTTCTCCGGATATGATACTAAAGAGGCTGCGGTAGGAAATCAAACAGTGATCAATCAAAGCTTAAGCACTTCTTTAGAAACTATTGTAGTTGAAGGATATAGAACTGTTGCAAAGAAAAAATCTAACGTAGCATCAAATACCATAACTGCTGAGCAAATCGAGAACAGACCCAACGCATCCTTTATCCAAAGGATTCAAGGTCAAATTCCTGGTTTGAACATTCAGACGGCAACTGGTCAGCCTGGAGGAAACAGTTTAGTTCAACTTCGTGGACCCAGTTCTATCAACGGTAACACTGAACCTTTATTCTTAATTGACGGTGTACCAGTGGACGAAGACAACTTTCGTTCTTTGAACCCTAATGACATTGACACTTTCACTACTTTGAAAGATGCGGCGGCAACAGCTATTTTTGGTAACAGAGGAGCCAATGGTGTTATCGTAATTACCACCAAGAGTGGTAAATATAATTCTCCGCTTCAAATCAATTATTCAGGATCTACTGGTTTTGCAAGTATTCTAGATAATGATTATGATTTATATAGCGCTCAAGATTATTTGAGGTTAGAGCAACGTACTGGTAACGGATTGGGAGCAACCCTTACTGATGATCAAATCAACACCTTCACCGAAGGATCAGATTGGTCAGACGTTTTCTATAGAACAGGTGTTACCAATTCACATAACCTTTCTTTTTCACAAGGGGGTGAAAAAACCTCAAGTTTTACGTCTTTGAGTTACACTGAGCAGGATGGTACTTTGGTACAAAGTAAACTACAAAGGTTTACCCTTCGCTCTAATCTTCAAGGTAAAAGCGATAACGGAAAATTCAGATATAATACAAACCTAACCACGGGTTACTCTAAGAATGATACCCCTGGAAGTCTAGGTAGCGGATTGGTCTTTTTTAACTATGCGTTTGGTGCCTTCAATTCATTGCCTTATTTAGACGTATCCAATTATGACCCTCAAGCACTTACTGGAATTAACGCTTTCAACATTCAAGCGTCTCCATTTGTATTGTATGACAATTTATTCTTTACAGGACGTAGAGTTGACGAATTGAAGATCGTAGGTGGTGCTCAATTTGAGTATGATTTGACTAGTGATTTTACTTTAAAATACAACTTGGGAACAGATTACACGCAAACGGCTCTCTTAGATTACGAGGGTCCTGAATCAGCACTTTCCAGAGTAAGAGCAACCTTGGATGGTCGTACTACTCCTATCGATGGTAATCAGACAGAGAGTTATACAAGAGACTTTAGGTTTAACTCCAACTTGAGCCTTAACTACGCTAAATCTTTTGGTGCTGAGGATAAACATTCTGTTTCTGCGTCTGCCTACATAGAATATGTGAAAGCTCACTTTAAGTCTTTCAATTATTCAGTCGATGGTCTAAACCCTCGAACTTTTTCTCCAGGAGATGGCTCTTCATTTATTGGGGATAATGGAAACGAAGATATCTTTGTACCCACAATTGGTTCTGCCAAAAATGAATTAGGATTGTTGTCTTATTTTGCACAAGCAGATTATGACTTTGACAGTACCTACGGAATTGGAGCTACAATTAGACGTGATGCATCAAGTAGATTTACTGATGACAACAAATGGGGAACATTTTGGTCTGTTGCAGCTAGATGGAATATTGACCAGGAAGACTTTATGGATGGTTCTGTTTTCAACAACCTGAAATTGAGAGTGTCTTATGGTAGCACAGGAAACGACAGAATTCTTGGTGGTTACTACGGAGCCTTGTCCAATGTGAGAACACTTTTCGGTACAGGTCAGGGTTATGCAAACAACCAAACCTTCGTACTTGCCCAACTTGGTAACCCATCGCTAAAATGGGAAACCATTACCACAACTAACATTGGTGTAGAATTTGGTCTTTGGAATAGCCGATTAAGAGGTACGCTTGATGTTTACAATAGAGATACCACAGAGTTATTCTTCCAGCAGCAATTGTCAGCTATCGTTGGTGTAGGTACATCTAACCCTGCTAACGTAGGTGATCTTAGAAACCGAGGTATAGAACTTAGTGCTTCTTACGACATCCTTAAACCATTAGATTCTAAAGATTTCGGGCTTACGGTATTTGCTAATGTAGCATACAATGAAAATGAAATTACAAGAGTAAATGTTGAAGGAGGCCTATTGGATAACGGAAACACGGCTATCGCAGAAGGTAGAAGTTTGAACGAATATTATGTAATCCCTTTTGCAGGTGTTAATCCAGCAAATGGAGAGGCTTTATTTTTAGACATTGATGGTAACATCACTGAAGCTCCAACAAATGAGGATAGAAGGTTTACAGGAACTGATGCGACTCCAGACGCCCAAGGTGGTTTTGGTTTCAACTTGAGTTGGAATAACTTCTTCTTTGAAAATCAATGGAGTTTTATTACTGGTATTGACAGATTCGACTTTGACTACTCAGGCTATGTTGACCCTAATGACATTGGGGTGACACAATTGTCCACTGATCTTGAACGTGCTTGGACTGTCGATAACAGAGTGACAGACATCCCTTCCTTGACTGCGACAAACTTGAATGTTCCTAACAATGGAAGATTCTTGAAAGAGGCAGATTTCCTAAGACTTCGTTTCGTACAGTTAGGTTACAACCTACCAACAGACTTACTGGAAAAAATCAGCTTCAACAGCGGAAGAATTTATGTGAGTGCTGAAAACCTTGCTACTTTCTCTAAGTGGAGAGGTAATGATCCTGAGCGTCCTGACGGAGCTACACAATATGATTATCCAACACCGCAAATCTATAGTGTTGGTATTGATTTATCGTTTTAAAAAAAAAAGAAGACATGAAAAAAATAAAATTTATTGCATTAGGTGTTTTCGCACTCCTGGTTGGGTGTGAAGATGCTACGGACATTGTTCAACCTGGTGAGTTTCTAGAACCTGCAGCTTTCCAAAATGTTGATGATTTGCAAGCAGGTATTTTTGGGGTCTATTCCTCATTAGACAATTCTGCTGTCATTTCATTTACTTCAATCTTTACAGATGAAGTAAGTATTGGGCGAGCTAACGGTGGTCAGGGAGTTACTAACGATGCCGTTCACCTTTATAATTTGACTCCAAACACTGGAGCGATTTCTGGTATTTGGTATAACACCTATAGTTTCATAAATAGAGCCAACAGACTTCTTGCTGCAGCAGATGCGATCACTCCAGAAATGGGTGAAGAAGATGCTTACAATCAAGTAAGAGCAGAAGCTTTGGCGATGCGAGCGTTCGGACATGCTCAACTTATGACTTTTTATTCAGAAGATCTAACTGACCCAAGTAGTACTGGGATTGTCAATGTAGATTTTGTACCTGAATTGGGTGCTGTACTTCCTAGGAATACAGTAGGAGAAAACTTGACGTTTATATACGATGATCTCAACCAAGCTGAGAGTTTATTTCTAGGGTTGAATAGCCCAGTAATGAACCCTTCTCGTATCTTCATCAACGAAGACTTTGTACGAGCCCTTAGAGGAAGAGTGGCACTATACACAGAAAATTATCCAGTTGCAGAAGATATGGCTGACTTGTTACTAGCAGATTACTCTGTGAGTTCAAGAACTAATTTTCCAGCTGTATGGGCTGATCAGTCTACGGACGGAATTATCTTTAAGGCAGAACGTGTTGATGGAAATGGTGCGATTGGTGGTGTTTGGAACACCAATAACAGTACCGCTGGAGGAGCTCCTGTATATGAATTAAGTAGAGAGGTATTTAACACCCTGGATAACAATCCAAATGACGTAAGAAGAACTACATACGTAGATCCTACTTCTGTTATTAGTCCAACTTACATGACGGATGTTAATCCACGATTTACTGATATCCTTGTCATCGACAAATATCCTGGAGATCCCTCTTTGTCAAGTGTTCTTATCAACGATTTAAAAATCTTCCGTGCCGCCGAATTTAGATTTGTAAAAGCCGAAGCTAGAATCAATGATATGGATTTAACTGGTGCTGCAAATGAAATTAAAGCTATTCGTGATAACCGATATGGCAGCCCAGCTGCGCTACCAGTATATGCTAACGCTCAAGAGGCTTGGGCTGATGTTCTTGCTGAAAGAAGACTTGAATTGTACCTTGAAGGTCATAGATATATTGATGTTTCAAGATTAGCGAGTAAAGCCGGAGTGACTGGATACGACAGAGATGATACTGACTGTAGCATTGCAGGTTTAGCTAATTGCGATCTTTCGGTTACCGAAACTATCGCTCAGTATTGGCCTATCCCACAAAATGAAGTATCTGCAACTAATAACGTAGTAACTCAAAACGACGGTTACTAATAAATCCTATAATCATGAAAAATATATCAAAATTTTTGTTTGCTTTTCTTGCGATTGCCCTGATTGGGTGTGAGGAAGATTTAGTAATATATGACAACGTGAATGGACCCGCTTTGGTTGCATTCAGTAACTCATCCTTCGATCTAGAAATTGAGATCGATGCTACTGGTTCCGTAACGGTTCCTGTTAACGTGTCCACCATTTCTGATATGGATAGAACATTCAATATTGAAGTTTCTCAAGATCCAGAAGAGAATACCTTAGTTGATATGTCGGTGATGATACCTTCAACGGTAACGATACCAGCCAACTCTTATACTGGGGAAGTGGTGATTACCGGACAGGATGTTCCTGGTGTTGATACCGCAGTAGAGACGGTAGTTTTAAGAATCGAAGATGGTGCCGGGTTTTCTGTAGGTCAACCCACCACTATCAATGTGTTTCAGGTATGCCCTATCCCAGCAGATTATATGGTAGGCGATTATAGTTTATTTAATCTTAGTGGTGTTGTAGGACCTGGAAATGGAACGGAAAACTTTGAATCTGGAACAGTGACATTGAGTGTTGGATCATCTCCCTCTCAACGTGTTTTTTCAGCGGCTATCTATCCTGGATTTAGACCCACGGCAGTGAACAACACTATCAACCTGGTTTGTGGTAATCTCGTTTTGGGTCAAACTGGGCCATCACCTGCTCTAGGTTGTACAGCCACGCCTCTTTTATTTGGTCCTGCTACTAATCAGACGACCTATGACTTATCGGATGACACGAATATCATCGTGGCTTACAACGAGGATATCGATGGAAGTTGTGGTGGTCCATTTGCAAATCAAGCGATCTTATTACAGAAGCTCTAATCCATTTTAAGCAACTGTTGCAAAAGGCCGTTTCATAAGATTATGAAACGGCCTTTTTTTTACTTGTATTCTACAACCAGGATCTTAATGTAATAGATGAAAGAAATACATAATTTTGGTGAACAGATTAACATTGGTACATTTAACTTTAAACCTAGATTCAACTTAAATCATGCAAGAAACCACCTATATCTATGGGATCAGGGCCATAATTGAGGCCATTGAAAGCGATAAAGACATCTCAAAAATCTATCTACTCAAGGATGGGGATGGAGTGCTATTGAACCAATTAAAATCAGTAGCTCGAGAAAATAATATAAACGTGTCCTATGTGCCATCAGAAAAACTGGATCATCTCGCCAAAGGAAATCACCAAGGAGCGGTAGCCAGCATCTCTCCTGTAAAATTTCAAGACTTGGAGCAATTACTGGAAAATACCGACTTGAGCTCGCAACCATGTTTCCTTTTGCTTGATGGAGTGACAGATGTTAGAAACTTCGGTGCAATTATACGTACTGCAGAATGTACGGGTGTTCAAGGCATCGTGATAGCAGAAAAAGGAAGCGCACCCATCAACGGCGCAACTGTAAAGACCAGCGCAGGAGCTGTGTTTAATATTCCTATTTGTAAAGTTGCACATATCAAAGATGCTGTCTATTTAATGCAGGCCTATGGTATACAAACTGTAGGTGCAAGCGAGAAAGCTGATCAGTTGATTTACGATGTGGATCTCAAACAACCTACGGCCATTGTTATGGGAAGTGAAGAACGTGGTATCAACCCCTCTACCCTCAAAGTATTGGATCATACCATTAAACTACCTATGGCGGGTGAGATCGCCTCATTGAATGTGTCGGTAGCCTGTGGAGCCATTTTATATGAAGTGGTACGACAGAGGTTATAGCTCCCTATTCTTCTTCCTCTTTTGAGAGTTCAAAGAAATTACCATCCTCGTCAAATTGGCGCATAAAAGGATCATCTTGTGCATTGTAAGAATCCTCTTGCCAATGAAACCTCTTGGCGCTCGGAATCGCATGGGTTGTAACTACAGAGAGCAATAAACCTACCACTGCACCACTAAGATGTCCTTCCCACGAAATACCATCTTTGACTGGCAACACATACCAAACCATGCTTCCATAGAGAAAAACAACCACAAAACTCAAAGCCATTAATTTGTAGTGCCTCAACCAAACACCTTTAAAAAAAAGAAACGAGGTAAGCATGTATATCACCCCACTGGCCCCAATATGATAAGACGGTCGACCGATGCACCAGGTCAGCACTCCGGTTAGCAACAATCCCCAGAAAAGAATCCTTATAGATATAGGCCTGTAAAAATAGACCAAGGCGGATAATAGTATAAGCGACGGCAATGTGTTGCTCCACAGATGTTCCAAGTTACCGTGAATAAATGGTCCAAACAATATGCCTTTTAGACCATGCCATTCCAGCGGATAAATCCCTAATCTGGTCCATCTGAAATGAAATTGTATTTCAAGCCAGTAAACCAGCCACATCAAAATGACAAAACCAAAAGGGATCAACACATTTTTGGTGTCAAAACGGAAATATTCATTTTCGTCCATACCCCAAATTAACAATAAAGAAGCCAATTGTAATTAAGCTATTATGACATGACAGCTTGCCCTGAATACAATATTCACCTTATATGATTGTAGCAGGTGCCATAAAACTTTAATTTAGCAATATGCAACACACACCTCTGGCAGAACGTATCCGACCTAAGTCATTAGATGACTACCTCAGTCAAAGTCACTTGGTAGGCAAAGGCGGGTCATTGAGACAGCACATCCTAAACGGCACGATTCCGTCATTGATTCTCTGGGGACCTCCAGGAACAGGTAAGACCACTCTGGCGCAAATCATCGCTGAGGAAAGCAAGCGACCATTTTATACACTCAGCGCCATCAATAGTGGAGTCAAGGACATTAGGGAGGTGATCGACAAAGCCAAAAACTCTGGCGGTCTCTTTACTTCCAAAAATCCGATTCTATTTATAGATGAAATCCATAGGTTCAGTAAATCTCAGCAGGACTCACTGTTGGCCGCAGTCGAAAAAGGTTGGGTCACATTGATTGGTGCAACCACTGAAAACCCAAGTTTTGAGGTGATTCCAGCTCTTTTGTCGCGTTGTCAGGTATATGTGTTAGACGCTTTCGCGAAAGCGGATCTCGAAAAGCTATTGCAAAGAGCCTTAACTAAAGACGATCAACTTTCTAAAAAGGATATACAGATCAAAGAATCAGATGCTTTGATACGAATTAGCGGTGGTGACGCTAGAAAACTACTCAATGTATTTGAATTGGTGATCAATGCACAAAGTGATGCTCCGGTCGTAATTACGAATGAATTAGTGCTAAAACAAGTACAGGCCAATCCCGCCCGCTATGATAAAACGGGTGAGCAACACTACGATATCATTTCTGCCTTCATCAAGTCTATTAGGGGAAGCGACCCTAATGCCGCGGTATATTGGCTTGCACGGATGATAGAGGGAGGTGAAGACCTCAAATTTATCGCCCGTCGTATGCTGATACTGGCTAGTGAAGATATAGGAAATGCTAACCCCACAGCCCTGATCATGGCTAATAACACCTTTCAGGCGGTATCTACTATAGGTTATCCAGAATCCAGAATTATCTTAAGCCAGTGCGCCATCTATCTAGCCACATCCTTGAAAAGCAATGCCAGCTATCTGGCCATCGGCACTGCTCAACGATTGGTCAAAGAAACCGGAGATTTATCCGTACCGCTAGGACTGCGTAATGCTCCGACAAAACTAATGAAGGAATTGGGCTATGGAGAGGAATATAAATACGCGCACGATCATCCAGGCAACTTTGCCCATTATGATTTTATGCCTTCAGAAATCAGCGGAAAGGCTATCTACCAGCCCGGTGACAACCCAAGGGAAAATGCTCAACGCGAATTCCTCCAAAAACGCTGGAAAGATCACTACAATTACCGCAATAAGGATTGAATTTCTGACAATTCATGCACGTATACTTCCCCTTCTGGGATTTCCTGGTCAGTGGTATGGAACCAAATAGTAGGTATACCTACCGTCCTTGCTCCCAGTATATCTGCCTCATAACTGTCACCTATCATTAAGCTGTTTTCTGGTATAGCTCCCGACAATCGCAGGGCTTGGTGAAAAATTTCAGGTGAGGGCTTTTTTACCCCAGCAGCTTCCGCCGTAAGTACTACATCAAAATAATCTTTAAGTCCAGCCATTTTTATTTTGCGTTGTTGTACCCCATTAAATCCATTGGTAATCAGGTGAAGCTTATATTTCTGCTTTAGTTGTTCCAGCATGGCGATGCAACCGGCAAATAGATGATTGTTATTGGGCAAATACTCGATATATAGATCAGCAAAAAGATTGATCTTTTCAGGAGATACATGAAAACCACAAGCCTCAAAAGTTTGATGTAGACGTTGAAATCTCAGATCTTCCTTACTGATCTTATTTTCCCTGAACATTCTCCAAAACTGGAGATTTAAAGGTTGGTAGACCTCGATAAATTTCTCCAAGTTCAGATCTACATTATGCTCAGTAAAAATTTGCTGATAAGCTAACTTACTATTCAGATCAAAATCCCACAATGTATGGTCCAGGTCAAAGAATATATGCTCCACCTGTTCAAATCTATTCTTCATAAATATCCTGCAAAATAGTATAAATGTGGCTCTTGAGCCTTTTGTCAAACTGCCCATATTCAAACATTACAATAAATTGTCCAGAGACGTTGCGCACTTGACTTTTTAGTCGTTGCAACATATGGCTCTGACCATTGAGCATATGTCCTTCTATGCTCTTATAATGCAATGCATACGGGAATACCAGCAGCGGTGTTTGGACCTCATAGTCCAGGTCATAAAAATAAAATGGGTTGCAGGTACTGGCTCTAAAACCTGGAATAGTTTCATAACCCATACTGTAATCCTCAATCTTCTCCGTTTCCACTAAACGCTTATAGTGACCAGGCATAGCAATTTTAGAAAAGGCCGACATGGTTTTCTTTAAAGGTCGGTTGGCCAGATTCTCAAAGCGTTTTCCCTCACGTTCAATTTGTTTTTGACCCGCAAAGAAAGAATACCGCAAACCGATGTCCACATAATCTGCGATGTGTTTGATCCCTTCTCGGTACGATCTAATTCTATGCGATGTACCGTTATCTACGCGGTTGTAATTACCCAAATGAAAGAAAAAAAGCATGTCAAGCGTACTTCCCACTGGTTTTCGACTGCCTTTCCAGCTGTGCTTTAGCATCTGTATAAGATCATCATAATTCATATAAGGATCCTGACGTACGCGCATCAATACAGCTATTTGGGTCAATAATTTACTTAACCTGAACTTTTTGAGATTGTGCCAAAACATGGACAAATTCTCAATCACGCCGCGATTGCGGAATTTAAAAAAGCTACTCACTTCAACACAGACCGTTGTATGGGGTCGTTGATTGACCGTCAGGTCAACCTCAAAATAGGCAATGAGATCTAGTCTAAACGCCTTTACCCATAGGTCGACCAAGGGCAATTCAAGAAAACCAGCTTTGGCAGCCAGGCTCTCATTGGCATCATATCGACCCAGTTGATCATTGACCTGGGGAAGATATTCTTCATATCTGGTCAGTAGATAAAAGGAGGCTGAAAACAAATCAAAGGGCAGATGACTGGACTCTGGAGCTGGAAAAAATGCAGGTAATTCACCCCAAGAAATCATATCGGTGTCATGGTCATCGATACCATGCTCGTCCAGCAAACCATGGGCATAGACAAAGTATTCATCACCAACAGGTTTTTCCCCATAAGAAAACTTGATGCCAGAGTGTCCGACAAAGGCGCTCAAATCCGTTGTAAATGAGAATTCCTGCTTCATCAATCTTTTGAAAATATGTTTGAAGATATATTCCTTGCGGGCAGTTATGGTGGAGCAGTAGACTAATATCATGGCATCACATTGTTATCGGCAAAACTATAATAATCTTGTTGGGTAATGATTAAATGATCCAGCACGCGTATATCTAGTAAGCTTGCAGCAGCACATAATTTCTTGGTGAGTTGCTGATCCTGAGTGCTGGGCTTTAGATTACCACTGGGATGGTTGTGGGCCAAAATCATGGCTATGCTACCTGCTATTACCGCTTTTTGAAATACCATTCTTACATCCACCATAGTTCCCGTAAATCCACCAGCACTGATGCGATGCTTTTCTATCACCCGATGCGAATTGTCCAATAGCAACACCCAGAACTCCTCGTGGGGTAATTCACCCAATAGGGGCTGTAATAATTTAAAGGCAGCGTCGCTGGAGCTAATTTTGGGCAGTTCGGCTGGAAGCTCCATGGCCCGTCTTCTACCCAATTCCATGGCTGCTGCTATACTGATCGCCTTTGCCTCTCCTATTCCTTTATAGCTCATCAGGTCTTTGATAGATCTTTTCCCCAAAAGGTCAAGCGAATTCTGTGCATCGCTGACGATTTTCCGGCTCAGTTCTACAGCACTCATATCTGGCGTACCACTGCCGATGAGTATAGCGATTAACTCTGCCTCAGAGAGCACTTTGCTCCCTTGCTGCAGCAGTTTTTCCCTGGGTCGGTCATGAAGTGACCAGTCTTTAATGGATACACGCCTGGATGGAGTCATGAAGGAAAGATAGGGTATTGTGGAGCCTAGCATCAAATTTTCCCTCCTAAAATTCTTGAATTTCGCCTACCATGGCTTTGGATAGAGCTCTTCGATGATTTGGATGTACCGGCGTTTGGCCTCTTTTTTAGAAATTGACTGTACTTGAATTAAGGCATTCATTTTAAATGCGCTGCGTAAGTCATTGGATTCAAAACTGCGATTACTCACATAGGGTTCGTCGATGGCCCTTTTATAATACGCATAGAGATACAACTGAAGATCGGCCGGTACTTCCGACTGTTCTTCTGATGACGCTTTCGCGAAAGCGGCTTCAAAGGCCTTATCCAAATCAGAGGTTGACATTTAAAACTGGGCGAGGACGGTTTCTCCTCCTCTTACTTTTTGATTGAGCTTTACTGATACAGGCGTGTCTACTGGTAGGTAAACATCCACCCTACTCCCAAATTTAATAAATCCGCTATCTGCACCCTGAACCACAGACTCGTTTTCTTTGGCATAGTTAACGATGCGTTTGGCTAGAGCACCAGCAATTTGTCGGTACATTACCTGGGTTTTATTTTTGTGGTTAATTACCACGGTAGTGCGCTCATTGTCCTCACTGGCTTTTGGGTGCCAAGCCACAAGATATTTTCCAGGGTGGTACTTGCTATAGGCCACCTCACCTGAGATCGGGTATCTGGTCACATGTACATTTATTGGTGACATGAACACTGAAATCATGAGGCGTTCCCCCTTAAAATACTCCTTATCGTGAACCTTTTCAATGACTACCACCTTACCATCTACAGGAGATACCACCGTAGCATCATCCAAGACGATATTTCTTTTAGGGTTTCTGAAAAACTGCAATATGATGAACAGAAAACCAATAATCAGAACACTCAAGGTGATCTGCAGCCATTGGGGCACAGCCAGTAACCAGATGGCACACATCACAGTGGTGACCAAAATAAATGAAATAAGTATGATCTTGTTTCCTTCCTTATGAAACATGGTTAATGATTAAAAAGGTTAAATAGGCAAATGGTGCTGCAAAGATAATGCTATCCATTCTATCAAAGATTCCGCCGTGTCCAGGCATGATACTACCACTATCCTTTACTGCAGCTTGTCGCTTGATCTTTGATTGTATCAAATCACCAATAGTTCCAAAAAGGGCCACCACAAAAGCAATAATCATCCAATCATAAATAGAATAGCCTTCAACTTCAATCGACTTTAAATAGTAAAAAAGTCCAGCCCCTGCGACAATTGCCATTACAAGCCCTCCTAAAAAGCCTTCAATGGTTTTTTTAGGAGAAATTCTTTTCATGAGTTTGTGTTTACCAAACGTCCTTCCAGTCAAATAGGCAAAGCTATCGTTGACCCAGATGATGGCGAAAATCCCGATGAGCAGTTGTGGCTGGTAATCAGTAATGTAGTTACCATTCCTGGCTACATCAGGGATCAAAGCGAGAAACAGGCTGCTACCAATCAAATAAAGTAAAGCAATCACGTGCTTTTTGGTATTAAAGAGCGCGATGCGATCGACCAGGACCAAATCCCTAATCAAATAAAGGTTGACTAAAATGGTTGCGCCTAATAACACATAAACGTAGATCATGGGAACCGTTTGCCAAACTATGAAATAATAGGCCAAAGGAAGTATGGGATAGATCAACCATTGCTTCAGCCTAATCATAGGCATGAGTTCAATCAGGCAAAAGAACGCAAAAACACAAAAAAGCAGAATAAAAACATCTCTATGAAACGCACTGAGTACGACAAGAGACACATAAACGATTCCCGAAATGGATCGTACCAGCAGTTCCCTCATACTAAAGATCTTCTAATAAAAGTAGATACAGGCGCTTATTGGGCGTGCCGTAACTCATCAGGTCTTTCTCCTGCTGATCTGCCTGTTCCTTAAAATTCTTCAGTGTGGTGATGTTGGATGGTATATGGGTATGACTATGATGCTTAATCCCTCTCAATCCTTCACCGATAGACTCTACTATCTGGCTGGTACTCGCCAAAATGACATAGGTACCTGGAAGGTCGGCTGATTTAGTTTCTTTGATCTGTCGAGAAGAAAACAGTATCGCTCCAGTGTTGGCAATAACGTATTCACAGGTACCCAGAAAAAAAGCACTGTCTTTATTATTTTGATTGAACTGAAGATTAAAATCACCGAATCGCTCCTTCAGTCCATCGTCAAAACAAAAAACGGGTTTTTCAAAAAAATCGTGCTCCACTAAGATATCCTCAAAGTGTTGCTGGATCTCGGATTCATCGATCGCATATAGAAACCGACCACCCTGCTGGGTAAAATTATGTATGAACATTTCATCCAAAGGCAGTTTTTGTTCGGGCATGTATTTGGAGCGCTCTTCGTTAGAACGAATGCTCTCGTCATCCTCGGCCGACTTATTAAACAGCTTCTTGAAAATATTCATTGTTGGGAACAACGGTTTTAATGGATCAACGTAAATATAGGTACTTCTCGAGTGGTTGGCAAACTATTCTTCTTCATCAGTAGTAGAGATGCCATTTAGGTCGCTCCTCACCGATGATTTGAGGGCAACTGCCTGCTCTTTGACAAAGGGTCGCTCACCAAAAATCTTTTCTAGATCATCTTTGAAAATCACCTCTTTTTCCAACAAAATATCAGCCAGCTGTACCAATTTATCCTTATTCTCTTCTAGAATTTTAATGGCGCGCTGATACTGTTCTTCGATCACCTTTGAGATCTCCTTATCGATAATAACCGCAGTTTCCTCACTGTAAGGTTTAGTCATCGAATATTCCTGCTGTCCACTGGAATCGTAATAAGTTACGTTACCAACTTTATCATTTAATCCGTAGATGGTGACCATAGCCCGAGCCTGTTTGGTCACTTTTTCCAGGTCACTCAATGCACCGGTAGAGATATTGTCAAAAATCACTTTTTCGGCAGCCCTTCCTCCCATAGTAGCACACATTTCATCCAACATCTGCTCCGGACGTACAATCTGGCGCTCTTCAGGAAGGTACCAAGCAGCGCCCAGGGACTGTCCTCTAGGCACGATGGTCACTTTAACCAGTGGAGCGGCATGTTCAGTCATCCAGCTCACCGTAGCATGCCCTGCCTCATGATAGGCAATGGTCTTTTTTTCTGACGGCGTAATCAACTTATTTTTCTTTTCAAGTCCGCCGACAATACGGTCAACAGCATCCAAGAAATCCTGTCGATCTACTGCTTTCTTACCCTTCCTAGCAGCAATCAGAGCGGCCTCATTACAGACATTGGCAATATCTGCTCCAGAAAAACCAGGTGTTTGCTTGGCCAAAAAGGATACATCTAACTCATCATCCACCTTTTTTAAAGGTCTTAGGTGCACCTCAAAAATTTGTTCGCGCTCTCTTACATCTGGTAAATCCACATAAATCTGACGATCAAACCTTCCAGCACGCATCAAGGCCTTATCTAAAATATCGGCACGGTTAGTAGCAGCAAGTACGATAACATTGGTATTGGTCCCAAAACCGTCCATTTCGGTTAACAGCTGGTTCAACGTATTTTCTCGCTCATCATTGGATCCGGACATGTTGGATTTACCTCTGGCACGTCCGATGGCATCAATCTCGTCTATAAAAATGATAGACGGTGACTTTTCTTTGGCCTGTTTGAACAAATCCCTCACACGACTGGCTCCTACCCCAACAAACATCTCGACAAAATCAGAACCACTGAGTGAGAAGAAAGGCACTTTGGCCTCACCGGCCACAGCTTTGGCTAATAAAGTTTTACCTGTACCAGGCGAACCTACTAATAGGGCTCCCTTGGGTATTTTTCCTCCCAAGGATGTATACTTTTCCGGATTTTTTAAAAAATCAACAATTTCTTGTACCTCTTCTTTAGCTCCTTCCAAACCTGCGACATCCTTAAATGTGGTTTTAACATCCGTCTTTTGATCAAAGAGTTTGGCTTTAGACTTTCCGATGTTAAATATCTGGCCACCGGCGCCACCACCGGCGCCGCCGCTCATACGACGCATCAAGAAAATCCAAAGGGCAATGATAAAGATGAAGGGCAGGAAGCTGATAATCATATCCATGAAGTCTTCCTCAGCCAAATCATAGTTCAGCTTCGTCTTGGGACTGTCCTCCCGAATGGTTTGTTTTAATTGGGTTTCAAAGGTTTCACCATCACCGTATTCTACTGTATAATTGGGCAACCTCACATTGCTAAAACTAGAGGTGTTCTTGGCTTTTTTATGGGTATCGGTCTGCAGGGCTTCTTTGGTAAGAAACACCTTCGTAATCCGCTGATTGCTCACTACCGACAAACTGTCTACATCACCGTTTTCCAAGTATTCGAAGAAAGTATTGTAGTCAATCTTCTTGACCTGATTGTAGGAGCTGGAAAAAAAGTTATATCCAATAAATAGGAGTGTAATCGGTACAACGATCCACCAAATATTGATTTTCGGCTTTCCGGAGCCACCCGTTAGGTTAGGACGTTTTTTATCCTGACCTGGAGTTTTATTTGAATTTTCTGACATGCTTGTTTTGCTATATTAGTAAGTACTCTCGATGACCGTTGTTTTGGCATCACCCCAAAGACCTTCTAGGTCGTAATATTCTCTGATGTGTTTTTGAAAAACGTGTACCACGACGTTGACATAATCCATCAACACCCACTCTGCCTGATCAGTACCTTCTACGTGCCAGGCATTTTCCTTGAGTTCCTTACTTACTTTTCTTTGAACAGAATTTACGATCGCGTTGACCTGGGTATTGGAGGAACCATTGCAAATAATAAAATAGCTCGTCACCGTATTCTCGATCTCCCTCAGGTCCAGTATAGTAATATCATTCCCCTTAACATCCTCGATACCTGCAACGATTTGCGTGATGAGGGCGTCGGTGGAAACTTTGTCTTTAGTCATTAAAAATTTTTTGTATCCACAAATTTATTCTTTTTTTGAACTCGGCTTTATTAAATAAGCCATAAACTGCGGAATCCTATTATATTTTGGATATAGTCAAATTACATGCCACCGGATCAACCAACGAAGCCTTGCGGTCACGCTTTCGCGAAAGCGAGCTCCCCCACTTCACTTGTTTATATGCTCTTGCGCAATCTGAAGGCAAAGGACAACAGCAAGCACAGTGGGAGTCTGAACCTTATAAAAACCTTACTTTCAGCATTTTAATAACTGAAACTAAAGATTATTCTCATCCTTTTGAACTGAATCAGATTGTTGCCGTGAGCCTGGCCGAGTGGCTGGAATCCCGGCTTAAAATTCAAGCAAGGATTAAATGGCCCAACGACATCCTGTCAGTCAGACATAAACTGGCTGGAATTTTAGTTGAGAATTTCTTCAGCGGCCTGAATCATACTCATTCTATCGTTGGCATCGGATTAAACGTTAACCAAACCCATTTCCAATATGCGCCCAAAGCCATATCTCTATCTTTATTGACAGGAAATAGTTTTGTCCTGGAGGAACTTTTGATATCTTTTCTGGAACACCTAAAACGTAACCTTGAGCGCCCAAAAGAGGTCAAAAACCTTTATCATCAATACATGTTCAAATACTTACAATTCACCCAGTTTGAGGATGCTGATGGTGGTTTTGAGGCCAAGGTCTTAGGTACAGACGAACAAGGTCAACTTTTATTGGAACGAGAGGGAAAAATACAAAGGTATGACTTGAAGTCCTTGCGATGGTTGTATTAGAGCTTCTCCAAACCGGAAGCAAGTTGTTCCAAAAACTTTTTGATTGGTCCTTTGATCATCATGGCCATCATGGCGTTAAAATCTCCATCAAAAATAAGTTGTGCCTCAGACCCTTCTCCTGCTTCTATGATATTACAAGTAAGAGTGAATGCCAGTTTGTCACTGGTGGAACCCAACACTACTTGTGAATATGGATTTTTCTCTTTGATACCTAATGCGATTTCAGGCATACCTTTAAGTCCGAAAAGGAACTTATCCTCTCCTTGAAGCTCAAACTTGGTATCTTCTGGCATTAATTTTTTAAAATTTTCTACCTGGGTTAGGAATTCATAGAGTTCCTGTGGGTTCTTTTGCGTCTTTACGACACGACTTTCTAGATTCATTTTCAATTTTTATGCATTCCACTCGCTGGGATCTCTTCTCCAGCTTCTCAACAGCTCGATCTCGGCCTCACTAAAGTGACCCGCTTGCACTGCCTGCTCAATCAGGTGGTCATAATCACTAAGGGTGGTCAGCTCCAGATCGTACTGCTTGAAATTCTCTACAGCAAAATCGAAGCCATAAGAAAAAAGCGCCATCATTCCCTTCACTTCGGCACCTGCTTTCTTGAGGGCGTCGACTGCGTTGAGACTACTTTTTCCTGTACTGATTAAATCTTCCACTACTACTACCTTCTGACCTTTATCGAGTCGGCCCTCGATCTGATTTTGCCGACCGTGTTTTTTGGGTTCGGGTCGTACATAAATAAAAGGCAGATTCATATAGTCAGCAACGAGCATACCAATACCAATGGCACCGGTCGCTACTCCCGCAATTACATCAGGCTTTCCGTACCTGTCCTCAATTAAATGGGATAGATGCTCTCTCAAGAAATTGCGGATAGTGGGATAGGACAATGTGATCCTATTATCACAATAAATGGGTGACTTCCATCCGCTCGCCCAAGTAAAGGGTTCTTGTGGTTGCAGTTTTATTGCTTTAATTTGCAGCAATAATTCAGCAGTCTTAATTGCTATAGCCTTATCTCTTACCATGGGACAAATGTATAAAGTTTTTGTTAAAGAAGTTGCCATAATCGTTACCTCTAACAAGAGCAATTACCCGGATCACAACATCTTCAAATTGAAGAATGTAAATATGAAGAAACTGGTAAAAAAAATCGAAAAGCAGGAGATAGACAAGGTGGTGCTTTATTCTAAAAGTGATGAGAAGCTATTAAAAAGATTGCACAAACTCTTACCTGTAGTTGTAGCGGGTGGCGGCCTGGTAATCAATCAGAACAACGATTACCTATTTATCCATCGCAATGGTAAGTGGGATCTCCCCAAAGGAAAGGCAGAGAAAAATGAAACTATTGAAGAAACCTCTATACGTGAGGTAAAAGAAGAAACCGGTGTCAAAAAGCTGCGCATAACCAATTATTTGGGAGTGACCTACCATGTCTTTTCCCGCAAGGGCAAAATGAAACTTAAACAAACCCACTGGTATGTCATGGAAACTGATTCCACTAAACCACTTAAACCACAAAAAAAGGAAGGAATTGATAAGGCAGTCTGGCTCAATAAAGATTTAGCTACGGTCGCCTTACAATCTTCCTACGGTAACATTAGGGAACTCTTTCCAGATGATATGTTAATCGATCAGATCAGATAAATCTAAATAAGGCTTCAATTCGCTCGTTGCAATATCCAGAGCTGCGGTTTGGTTCAGCTCATTGAATTCTGAGGGGAGGACTAAATCGTATAGCACTCTAAGGACTGTAGTTCCATCTTCTTTACTGTAGAGTGTCCAATCCAGATCTTCCATCTCTTTGTCTTGCATCTGATACGGTGTGGTACTTAAATGTGTTCTAAAGGCTTCTGCTTTTTGAGAATCCTCAATCTCTGAAGTCATCGATGCTACTACTGGTTGCAGATTAGCATTGAGAATAGTGAACACATCCCTCCTGCGATCCTTTCTGATCAAATCGGTAAACGCAATAGAATTGAGTCTGGGCATTTGATATAGGGCAGCCAATCGTCTCTGGATTCCTTTTTTGGTGTAAGTCAAATCATAACCTACCCAGCTTTCACTTGAATTTACATGCATCAATTCTATCGCTTCTAATTGAGGATCCAATTCACTACAAAACATATCTGGATCGCTGCCATTTAGGTCGTCTAATGTAATTTCTTTATCTACCAGGATGGTAGCAATAATATCGGATTCTAAAATCTGCTTTGCCTCAGGTGTTGTTTCAAAAATGGGCAAATTAACCAGGATCGATGCACCATCACAATAAAATTCAGTGGTGAAACTGTTGGTTTTTACTTGATCGGTAAGGTCCTCTTGAAGGGCAGTTTGGGTAGACTTTCCAGCAGAGTTTTCGGATTTTACGATAGTGCTGGTATACTTGTCGTCTTTACAAGCAATCAAAAGACATAGCAATAGGGCTGTCATCAATTTTCTCATGGACGTTGATATTTATAGATGGGGTAAGTGAGATGTGCAGATTCATAATTTGGACTGTGTTTATGGATCCAGTCCAGTTGTGCAGCATTGCTTTTGGCAAAGTTGGGCAAGGCTTGTTTCAAGGAATCAAACTTTTTTTGGAGCGCTGGATGATCATCCAATAATTTCTGTGCAGTAGATTCAAACACATAGGCTGAAAAGCCTTCTTTTTGCTGGAGGACCGTATCAAAATAATTCCATTTGAAGTAAGAATCTTCTGCCAGCGGCTCTAGGGTTTCTAGAATATATCGAATTCCAGGTTGCCTCGTGGGTATCATGACATCGCTTTCGCGAAAGCGCAATTCAAATTCCTGCTCGTCAAGTTCTATATCGTAGTGTGGATAATGTCCTTCATAAGGCTTGGAACTTGTATCATAGGAAACGATTTTATAGCCAGAGACCATCATAGTGCTGTCGCTGGGTAACAATTCCATTTGGATATGGTTGTGACGCATTAACTCAATAATTTCCCACTGCCCTCTAGGCACGACATAATAATCTGGAATACGAACGGAATCTGCCGCTTTAAAGTAGTTGTGATAAACGGTCTTGCGTGTAAATGGTTTATTCCTATCATAGGTGAGCAGTTCCTGATCAGTAAGATCACTTTTGGAATTCACAGCTTCATAACCCATAAAATCCAGTGTGTCGGCTTGCGACTTATCGTTAGTGTATTTGATCGGATAGTAATTTGCCTTTTCCAATCGATCAAAAGAGGCTTTTCTGGCTTCCTTAATGGCCTCGGTATTTGTGCTACCTAAAGTAATGATTTCCTCCATGATCGCATGCGTTCCCTTTACCCTGTCTTCATAGGCTTTAAGCATGTGGGTTTCTACCATCATTCCCATAACGTTCCATAAACTCGTATAACCGGTGGAATACCTGGGATGGTCCATAAATTGTGAAAAACCCTTCTCTGGAGCCGCTCCATGTACATTGACATAAGGAGTGATGGGCAAACCTCTATCTGCCAAACGTTTTTCCAAGGCGGGCTGCAGGTTATGATGCAAGTAGGTCCCAGCAGCGCCACCCAATTTGTTGTGCTGTGTGAACAAATGAGTCAAGGTATACTGGTAATCAGCTCCGTTACTGACATGGTTATCAATAAATATATCTGGTTTGACCTTGTGGAAAATATCATAAAACGCCAATGCATTGCGGGAATCGGCCTTTATAAAATCCCGATTTAAGTCGTAATTTCTGGCGTTTCCCCTGAAACCATACGCCTCTGGGCCATTTTGATTGGTTCTGGTAGTGGAGTTACGGTTCAATGCTCCACCAATATTGTAAACAGGGATCACAGAAAGTATCAAGTTATCTGGCGCCTCCAATTTTCCAGTGGCTAGGTCTCTCATCAGAATCATAGAGGCATCTATTCCGTCGCTTTCTCCTGGATGTATACCATTGTTGATCAATATCTTGATCCGATCTTCGTTTGCTTTGTTCCATTTGATCTCTTGTTTGGAAAAACTGATGAGATGCAAGGGTTCACCATTGTCGGTTTGTCCAACATGATCCATTTCAACATTAGGAAAATCGTCTACCAAACGCTCGTAAAATTCGATAGTTTCTTGATATGTGGCAGTTTGATTACCGTTACCTAATTCAAAAGGTGTTAAATATTCCTGTACTTCCTCCTTCACTTGTTGTTCAGAATTCTTGCAGGACATTAGGCCTAAAACTGCCAATGCGATGGACAAAACTTTTTTCATATTCTTACTGTATCAGGTACCAGGCTGGTATAATCGCCATTATTTCTAATGACATCGCGAACGATGGATGATGAAATGTAGCTTTTACCAGAACTGGTGAGCAAAAATACGGTTTCGATCAAGGATAATTTTCTATTGGTATGTGCAATGGCTTTTTCAAATTCAAAGTCGGCTGGATTGCGCAATCCCCTGAGGATAAAACTTGCATCCTGTTCCTGACAAAAATCAATGGTCAATCCCGAATACGTCATCACTTTAATTTTGCGCTCACCTTCAAAAGCTTTTTCTATAAAAGCTTTTCTGTCGTCTAGGGAAAACATATATTTTTTGTCGGCATTCACACCGATAGCGATAATGATTTCATCAAAAAGTCCTAAACCCCTTTCAATAATATCATAGTGCCCTAAAGTGATGGGATCAAAACTTCCTGGAAAAACTGCTCTTTTCATGATTGATATTTTTTGATGCTGTCTTCAATGACCAATGTCAAAACTTCCTGTAAACTCCTACCAGCAGCTCTAACTTGTTTAGGAATAATACTTTCCTCACTCATTCCAGGGTTGGTATTGATTTCTATGAAATGTGGTGTCCCGTTATGGAATATAAAGTCGGCTCTGGCGATGCCTTTAAGTTTTAAAATGCTGTAGATACGTTTACTCAACTCCTGAACAGCTCTGGTAGAAGTAGTGCCGATCCGAGCGGGTGTAATTTCTTCAGACTTCCCTCCATACTTGGCCTCATAATCAAAGAAATCATTTTCACTAACAATTTCAGTGGGCGGAAGCGCGATGACCTCATCACCGATCTGGTACACACCTACAGAGACTTCTGTACCTTCTAAAAAAGATTCGATAATAATCTCGTCATCCACATCAAATGCGACTTGTAAGGCATCTGGCAACTGGCTAGCTTCATATACCTTGGACACTCCAAAACTACTTCCGCTGCGGTTAGCCTTTACAAAACATGGCAACCCAACATGTGACAAAATACGATCTACATCTACCTCTTCCCCCTGATCCATATAAAAATGTTTTCCGGTGGTAATACTCCATGGTTTAAGCACGGCAATGCAATCCCTTTTGTTGAAGGTGATTGCACTTTGGTAATAATCACAGGATGTTTGTGGGATGCTGAGTAATTCCAGCATGGCTTGAATCATACCGTCTTCTCCAGGAGTGCCATGAATCGTATTGTAACAACAATCAAAGTTGATTTTTTCCTTTCCTATCTTTATGCTGAAGTCGTTTTTGTCAACGGGCAGTTTTTGACCCTGCTCATCCGTATAGTACCATCCATCTTTAAGAATAGAAATAGGGAATACCCTGTATCTGGTTTTGTCCAAGTGCTGGGATACCACACCACCACTCTTCATTGAAATTTCCCATTCACTGGAGTACCCCCCCATCAATACCGCAATGTTCTTCATTCAGTTCTTTTAGTGGACATAAGTATGAGATCATACCTTTCCATAGACAACAAAGTTAAAAAAGTTGACGTTTCAGGAAAGATATCAATCCTTATCTTTGTTCTTTTATTAACGGTCGTACGTTAAGATTAAATTTCCACGACCAGCAATCTTTTCAACGCTATGAATTTTTTCAGATTCATCTTTACCAAAACCTTTTGGATCCAAATACTGATTGCAGCGGTAGTCACTGTTCTGTTGTGTTTTGCCTATTTATTTTGGTTGGATTGGTATACCAACCACGACCAGCGCATTCAGGTTCCTGACTTAAAAAAAATGTCTCTGACGGTTGTAGATGAAAAACTGGAAGAACTGGAACTGCGTCGCAAAATCATCGACAGCACGAGTTACAATCCTGACTTCCCACCAAGATCAGTGATCGAACAAGATCCTGCTCCAGGTAAATTTGTCAAAGAGAACCGCCAAATTTATATTAAGCTCAACCCTTCAGGATATGGTAAGATTGCCGTGCCCAACTTGATTTATAAAACAAAACGACAAGCGGTACCTACCCTCGAGGCCTTGGGTTTCAAAGTGGGTGAAATTACCTACAAGCCCAACATTGCTGAAGGCACCGTGCTGGAAATGCGCTATGAAGGTGAAAAATTGGAACCTGGAACAAAACTCAGTAAAACTTCTGTGATTGACCTTGTACTGGCCGATGGGAACCGCCCTGGTACCTATGATAATGATGCAGATGAGTGAACATTCTGATTTTGAAGAGGAAGTGGATGATGTAGAAGACTCCAAATACGAGCACCACCACTTTATAGCTGGAAAGGAGCAAAAACCATTAAGGGTCGATAAGTTCTTGATGAATTTTATAGAGAATGCGACCCGAAACAAAATTCAGCAAGGTATCAAGGATGGAGCCGTTACAGTAAATGACCAGGTGGTCAAAGCCAACTACAAGGTGAAGCCCCTGGATGAAATAAGTGTCTCATTTGAGCACCCACCCCACGAACTACTTCTGGTCCCAGAGGATTTAAACCTCAACATCATTTATGAAGACGACCATTTATGTGTGGTAAATAAACCTGCGGGCATGGTCGTACATCCGGGTCACGGAAATTATTCAGGCACCTTGATCAACGGACTAATCCATCATTTTGAAAATTTACCCAATAACTCAAGTAACCGACCTGGATTAGTACATCGGATTGATAAAGATACCAGCGGTCTTTTGGTAGTCGCCAAAACCGAACATGCAATGTCCCATCTTTCGGCCCAGTTTGCTGCTAAAACCAGTTCCAGGGAATATATCGCCATCGTATGGGGCGATTTTGAAGAAACTAAAGGGACGGTTGAGGGGAATATTGGCCGTCATCCTAAAAATCGCCTACAGAACGCAGTCTGGAGTGGTGAGGATGCAAATAAAGGAAAACCTGCGGTTACCCACTATGAGGTAGTGGAAGATTTGGGTTATGTTTCTGTGGTGAAATGTCGTCTGGAAACGGGACGTACCCATCAGATCAGGGTACATATGAAACATATCGGACATACATTATTTAACGACGAGCGATACGGTGGGGACCGAATACTTAAAGGTACCAATTTCAGTAAGTACAAGCAGTTTGTAGACAACTGTTTTAAAATCTTGCCACGTCAGGCGCTGCACGCCAAAACCTTAGGATTTGAACATCCGGACACCAAGCAATGGATGAGCTTTGACAGTGAAATTCCAGAAGACATGTTACAATGTATGGAACGCTGGCGGGTTTATGCTACCCATGCTAAGGAAAATTAAAGGCCAGTCAAGACTTCAATCAAGGCAAAATTTAAGCTCTTCATTGTACAAATGCCGCCTTCCTTCTTCCTTGAACCCGGATCGCCATGCTTTTGGGCTCAACTACATTAATTAATTGCAAATTTATCGTGCTGTCCGAGCAGGCTAATGTATTTTTAACTCAATTACAAAATTCATGAAAATACTTCTGTCGCCCGCCAAGTCATTGGACTATGAAAGCCCTTTACCTACACAACGAGGTACGCAACCTAAATTTGCAGAAGATGCTATCCAAATCAATCGCAAGTTGGAACGAATGAGCAAAAAAGAAGTCTCTGAACTCATGAGTATTTCAGATAAGTTGGCTGATCTGAACTATCAACGCTACAAAGACTTTGAGGAATCTTTTGATAAGAAAAATTCGCGGCCAGCCATCTATGCTTTTGCAGGAGATGTGTATACAGGCTTTGACGCCTATAGCCTGGACGAGAAATTGCTAGATGATGCGCAGGATAAAATCCGCATACTATCCGGTATGTATGGTTATTTGCGCGCCTTGGACCTGATTCAACCCTATAGACTGGAAATGGGCACTCAGCTGCCGATCAATAAACGCGAAGATCTATACGATTATTGGCGCGATAAGATCACTCCTACCTTGAATAAGGAGATAGAAGAAGGTGAGCTGTTGGTCAACCTGGCCAGCAATGAATATTTTAAAGCCATTGATAAAAAGAAGCAGAAAGGAAAACTTGTTTCGCCAGTCTTTAAAGATTATAAAAACGGCAAACTGAAGATTATTTCTTTTTATGCTAAAAAAGCCCGTGGTACCATGGCGAGATACTTGGTAGAATCAAAGGCTGAGAGTCTGGATGATATCAAAGGCTTTACAGGTGATGGTTATCAATTCTCTGCTTCGGACACCCAAAAAGAGCACGAGCCTGTTTTCACCAGATAAACATATTTCATTTTAAGCTTGTTCCACACCTAGGAGTAGAACTTGTCCCTGAGCAATTCATATTACAACAGCTTTAGCCTAAAGGTAGTTTGGACAGCAGCTCCTGGTTCAAGGATTTCCAACCCTTCCCCGTTGTTAAAAGCGTCTACACCGCCTGACATAGGCTCAATGGCTATAACATGGTCATAAGGAGGCCGATAGAGCTGTAGATAGGCTTCTGGTGAATCGGTAGTGAGTTCCAATTGGTAGGTGGGTGCAATCAGTCTTACCGAATTATCGGTCAAATGATAACCGTCATCCAGCATTTTACCCTGGAGTTCCATTGGATTTGTATCTATGGCCGGTTCAGATCCTACTGGTAATTGCCTACTGTCGTAAATAAAATGCTGGTCGGCATTGAATGCTAACTGACAGGCATCAACATCAGAAACATAAAAGTAGGGATGCCAACCTAAAGTAAAAGGAAAAGCCTGTTTTCCAGTATTTACTGCTTTCATTTCAAGCTCCAAAGAGCCTGCTCTCCAAGTATATGTTAGAATAATATCAAAACTAAAAGGAAAGCCATCGGCGCCAGCAAAACTTGAAGCCAATTCCACTTGCACTGAATTTTCGGTACATACTTCATTAAAAACCTCAAATTGTTGCTTGCAGACAAAACCATGAAGCGCATTATGAAACTCAGGATCGTTGATCTGCATTTGGTATTCGCTTTCGCGAAAGCGATATTTACCATCTTTGATCCGGTTGACAAAAGGAAACAATATGGCCGATGGGTAAGTAACTTCATAAGTCATACCGTCCACAGGCTGAATGAGCTTATGACCCGCCAATTGTAATTCCTGAAGGCTTCCGCCTTGATGCAAGCTGATCCTACCTATCAATTCTTGATGTTTATCCTTTATCAGTAACTGCGGAAGATGATGATGCGTGGTACGTTCTGTTTTGTACATGGATTATTGGGATGTCAATTGGATCATCTTTGAAATGCTCTAGGCCTATATCTAACATCAAAACTCAGAGGTACACCGCCTTAGTTTTATCAATTAGACATTGGGAATTACTCTCGCTATTATTCCTTTCTCCAAACATAAATCGCCAAGACAATCAAGCAGAGAAAAACAGCGATCATAACGATCGCGATGGTATTGATAGGGTTCATCTAATCCTTTGTTTTTTTAAGCAAATATTTCATCAACCAGATCACTGCCAGCACCAAGAGCACAACGCCTATGGTGCTTGCCAGTAGAACGCTTAGAGCGATGTTGTCGGTTTCATTCATTACTGCAGTGCTTTGATACTGGACTCCAAGGTTTCGATTTTAGCCAATGCATCAGCCTCCTTCTTTTTTTCCATGGCGACGACTTGTTCAGGCGCATTGCCTACAAATCGCTCATTACCCAGTTTTTTCTGCACTCCTTTAAGGAAGCCTTTGGCTCGTTGCAATTCTGCATTGAGTTTTTCAAGTTCTGCCGTTACATCAATATTTCCTTCTAAGGGAATGAAATATTCATTGGATTTAACCCTGTAACTGGCAGCACCGCCCACTTGCTTTTCTACAACTTCAATACGATCGACATTCCCCATCTTTTTAATGAGCAAATCGTAACGACTGTCCAGATTTTCATTATTGATGTGCATCAGATCAATGCTATTTTTAAAGCTGATCTGCTTATCCTTACGTACATTTCTAATACCAGAAATGACATCTTGTATCAATTCAAAGTCGGACAACAGCGCCTTGTCAATGTCACCGACACTGGGCCAGGTATTCACACAAAGTGCCTGTGCTGGGGTACGTTCTTTTATAGCTTGCCACAATTCTTCGGTAATGAATGGCGTAAACGGATGCATGAGTCTCAAGTTGTCCTCTAACAAAGCGATCACCTGTGATAATGTCTTCTGATCAATCGGCTGTTGGTATTCTGGCTTTATAATCTCGAGCAACCATCCGCAAAAATCATCAAAGATCAGTTTATATCCTGTCATCAACACGTCGCTGATGCGGTATTTGCTGTAATGATCCTCCATTGTGGCCAGCACCTGATTAAATTTACTTTTATACCAAGAAATTCCCTGAGCGCTATGCTGGGGTTGTTCAAGTTTCGGATCTACTTCCCAACCTTCAATCAATCTGTAAGCGTTCCAGATCTTATTGACAAATCCTTTCCCCTGCTGACAAAGATCTTCATCAAACATAATGTCATTTCCTGCACTGGCACTGAGTAAGAGTCCAACTCTTACACCGTCGGCACCGTACTGATCAAGAAGCTTTAGCGCATCTGGAGAGTTACCCAAAGATTTTGACATCTTGCGACGTTGTTTATCCCTCACCAGTCCCGTCAGATAAACCTTTTCAAATGGTTTCTCGTCCCTTAACTCATAACCCGCCACAATCATACGCGCGACCCAGAAGAATAAGATATCCGGTCCAGTAACCAAATCTCTGGTAGGATAATAGTAATTGATCTCCTCATTTTCTGGTTCTAGCACCCCATTAAAAACACTGATCGGCCACAGCCAGCTAGAAAACCAAGTATCCAACACATCCACTTCTTGCCTGAGGTCAGTTGCTTCTAGAGATGTATTGTTGGTTCGCTTTCGCGAAAGCGATACCGCCTCTTCCAAACTTTCTGCAACGACAAAATCCTCTTTTCCATCCCCATAGTAATAAGCAGGTATACGCTGACCCCACATGAGCTGACGACTGATATTCCAGTCGCGCACATTTTCCATCCAGTGAAAGTAGGTGCTTTTAAACTTGGGCGGTAACAATTCTATAATGTCCTCTTTGACTGCCTTGATGGCTGGCTGAGCCAGGTCCTCCATTTTAAGAAACCATTGGTCGGAAAGTCTGGGCTCGATCACGGCTTTGGTACGCTCACTGGTACCCACTTTATGTACGTGGTCTTCTTTCTTAATGAGGTAACCTTTTTCTTCCAATTCGACGGCTATTTCCTTGCGCACCACAAATCTGTCTTTACCCTCATAATGCAATCCATTACTATTAAGACTTGCATCTGGATTAAAAATATCTACCACATCCAACTGATGAGTTTGTCCGATCTTCTGGTCATTTTCGTCATGGGCAGGAGTAATTTTCAGCGCGCCTGTCCCAAATTCCATATCTACATATTCATCGGCAATCACTGGAATCTCTCGATTGACGATCGGGACGATCACCGTTTTTCCCACCAAATGAGTATAACGCTCGTCTTCTGGGTGAACACAAATCGCAGTATCTCCTAAAATAGTCTCAGGTCGGGTGGTAGCAATGGTAATATGTTCATCACTGTCCTTGATGGAATAATTGAGGTGATATAAATGGCCGTTGCGTTCTTCATAGATTACCTCTTCGTCGCTCAACGTAGTCTTTGCTTCTGGATCCCAATTCACCATACGGTATCCGCGGTAAATCATTCCTTTGTTATAAAGATCAACAAAGACTTTGATCACTGAAGCAGACATATCCTCATCCATAGTGAATTTGGTACGCGACCAATCACAGCTAGCACCTAACTTCTTGAGTTGTTCCAGAATCACTCCACCATACTCGTGGGTCCAATCCCAGGCATGTTTCAAAAACTCCTCACGGCTCAAATCATTTTTATCAATACCTTGGTCTTTGAGTTTTTTGACCACTTTGGCCTCAGTAGCAATGGACGCATGATCTGTTCCAGGCACCCAACAAGCGTTATAACCCTTGAGTCGGGCACGCCTGATCAATACATCTTGAATTGTATTATTGAGCATGTGTCCCATATGCAAAACTCCAGTTACATTGGGTGGTGGTATCACAATGGTATAACTTTCTCTCTCATCAGGCACTGAACGGAAAAAATTTTTGTCCATCCAGTATTGATACCATTTTTCTTCTGTAGAAATTGAGTCGTATTGTGGGGCTAAAGGCATGTTTGGCTCAGTTTTTGAAAATATCGACAAAAGTACTATTAACTTAAAAATTACACAGCATTAACAGCCGTTTTAAGCCCAATAGATTACTTTTAACCTTTAATACAAGGATGATGAAAAATGTACTGTTGATTCTGGCGCTTATGGTTTTAAGCTTTGGCGCACAAGCTCAGGAAAAAAAATCCCTTGATCCTCTGACTACTATCTCATTTGATACTCGGACCATGGATTATGGAACGATCACTAAGAATAGCGATGGGATACGCAGCTTTAAGTTCACCAATACTGGGGAAAATCCACTGAAAATTTACCGTATTTATTCCTCCTGTAGTTGCGACATCGTATCGCAACCTGAGGAACCAATTGCTCCTGGGGCTAGTAGCGAGATCAAGGTAAAATACGATACGATGAAAGTAGGACCCATTGTAAAAACTATTACAGTTTATGCCAATATCGAGGACAAATTGGTTCCTTTGCGTATGAAAGGTAAAGTCGTTGATCCTTAAATCTTATTCACTCGATTAAGGGTGCAAGCCTGAACTGTTTTTTGAGCTCAACACCTTGACGCGTCAATTTCAATCTTATTTTTTTTCCAGGATTGTGTTTAAAAATTTCGGCGATTTCTCCGAGTCCCATGATACTGGCATTTCTTCCGTTGATTTTCGTGATAACATCTCCTTCTCGGATATCGACCTTGTCCGCTGGGCTGCCCTTTGTTAACCAATCTACTTCCACAGTCGGTAGAATTTTATAACTGATGGTAAAAGAGGTAGAAAAACCAGATGCACTGGACATGCCAGAATCAGAGCTGTTATACCCCAAGTTGACGTTTTCACTGGACGGAATACTGTTATGATTTTGGGTGACAATTATGGTATTGTCATTTCCATACTTGACATGAATACCAGACATATTATAGTAAAAACCTTGGTCAACTAACTTGGCAATAGGCTGGACAAATAACTTGTTATTTTGATAGTCAAATAAAACGTTGGTTCGTCTTAAAATTTCGCCTCCAATGGAACCTTCTTCATACAAATCATTTTCACTCGCATTGATTAAGCTTTGGTCGTTGGGAAAAGCGACGGTAGGTTTTTTAAATTCGACACCAGAAAAACTCAATTTTTCTATTTTGCTTCTCCAACCTTCAATTGGACCACTGACTCCCCATCCCAAATAATCATTAAAACCTCTCTGTGGCTTTGCCAGAGCTGTTGAATCTTCAGCAATCCCATAGTACCAGAACGAGCTGCTACTACCTGTATCTAATAATGTATTTACAGTATAGTTTTCACCCGCTTGTTTTACTTCAATTTTTACATACGGTTTATCTCCATGAATATCCAGCGGTATCGAATTGTACCTTTTATATCTTCTGGGAATAGCTGTACTGTCTTTATAAAATTTCAATTTTTCACTTTCATAATTGACTTCGACCGCCAATTTTCTAAATAGATCTGACCCAATTACACCATTGACATCTTCTCCCAACTTTGTATTTATATCAATAGCAGCTGCATCTAAAAAAATAATATGAGCATCTTCATTAATTAATTTTCCCAACTTCATCTTATTGCCTTTACTATAAATAGCTTCAATAGGCTCTTCTTGTCCAAAACCTCGAATACTGGTGCGGTAACCCTCTTTTATCGTCAAAGAGTCGCCTTGCTTCAAATTGAAAATGATCGTGCGTTTCAATCCCGTATCTACTAAAAATTTCAGATTTAATCCATTGACTTCGGCTTCAACCTTGATCAGATTGAAACTGAGGTCAAATGATTTTGTAGCTCTTTTCTTTCCATCTATGATACGGAAAGCATCCTGAGACCAGCTCAAACTGGACAACAACATTAAAAATAGTATGACTAGGGATCTCATCATCATATAAATATATACAATTGTCTATCCTTTTTGGCTTTCCTGACACTTGGCTTACCTTTGCTTGATAAAAAGAATTCATGCCAAAGATTTCCCATAAAGGACAGCAAATGCCGTCCTCGCCCGTACGTAAACTCGTTCCCTATGCCGAGGCTGCAAAGGAACGTGGAATCCATATCTACCAACTCAACATTGGTCAACCCGATATTAAAACTCCGCCACAAGCTATCGCTGCGGTTAAAAATACCGACATGGACGTTCTGGAGTACAGCCATAGTGCCGGTAACCAATCCTACCGTGATAAATTGGTACAGCATTACAACAACAATGGGATGAACCTGAAAAGTGAGCATATCATTGTTTCCACAGGAGGTAGCGAGGCCTTGCTTTTTGCTATGGGTTCCATTTGCGATTATGGAGACGAGGTCATTATTCCAGAGCCTTTTTATGCCAATTATAATGGTTTTGCTACCGCAAGTGGAGTGACCGTTCGCCCGATACCTACCAGCATAGACAATAATTTTGCACTACCGGCTATCAGCGAATTTGAAAAGTTGATTACCGACAGAACCAAGGCGATCCTAATTTGCAATCCTGGAAATCCTACAGGTTACTTATACACCCAAGAGGAAATGGATCAGTTGACCGAACTCGTACAGAAGCATGATCTGTTTTTGGTTGCCGATGAAGTTTACAGAGAATTTGCCTATGATGGTCGCCAACACATTTCTGTAATGAACTTGGAAGGATTGGAGGATCACGCCATTATGGTAGACTCTGTTTCCAAGCGCTACAGTATGTGTGGTGCTCGGGTAGGTTGTATGGTTTCCAAAAATATGGAGGTAATGAACACCGCTATGAAATTTGCTCAAGCCAGGCTGAGTCCACCCACTTTTGCACAAATAGCAGCCGAAGCTGCACTGGACACCACTCAAGCTTATTTTGATGAGGTAATTGCCGAATACATTGAAAGAAGAGATATCCTCATTCAGGGACTTAAAAAAATTCCTGGGGTCCAAGTGGCCAATCCAGGCGGTGCATTTTATTGTGTGGCCCAACTACCTGTAAAGGACACTGACGTTTTTGCCCAATGGTTACTGGAAAATTTCCAGGTAGATAATGAGACGATTATGGTTGCACCTGCTGCAGGATTTTATAGTACACCTGGCGTAGGGAAGAACCAAATACGTATTGCTTATGTGTTGGAAAAGGAATCGCTAAAAAAATCAGTGCAAATTCTAGAAGAAGCACTCAAAGTTTATCAGGATTGATAGAGATCCACCACAATTATAACCTAAAAGAGCTGAATACTTTTGGTATTTCCGCTTTCGCGAAAGCGTACACTGCGCCTAGCTCCAGACAACAGTTGATGGAGACCCTGGGCTATTATGTGGCCGAAGATATATTTCTGATGGGTGGTGGGAGTAACATGCTGCTTTTGGATGATATCCAAAAACCGGTAGTACACGTTTGCCTGAAAGGTATTGAGCGTGTAGAAGAAAAAGACGGGAAGGTGCTCTTAAAGGTAATGGCTGGAGAAAACTGGCACGAGTTGGTGATGTACTGTATCGATCAACAACTAGCCGGAATCGAAAACTTGGCCTTGATCCCAGGCAATGCAGGAACAGCACCTATTCAGAATATTGGCGCCTATGGTGTTGAGTTAAAAGATGTATTTCACAGTTGCGAGGTAATCGATCTCAAAAGCTTGGAGTGTAAAAAGTTAAGTCTGGAGGACTGTAAATTCGGCTATCGGGATTCCATCTTTAAAAATGAAGCCAAAGGTCGCTATGTAATTAGTTCGGTGCAGCTGGAATTAACGGATCTTACTCAGGTAGAAAATTACACCATGAAAACCGATTACGGTGCGATCAAACAGGAGTTGGATATTATGGATGGTGAGCTAACAATTTCCTCATTGGCACAGGCTGTGATCAACATCCGCAGCAGCAAGTTACCTGATCCTAAGGTCATCGGTAACAGTGGTAGCTTTTTCAAAAACCCGATCATTAAAAAGGAAAAATACGAGGACATATTGCGGATGCACCCGCAATTACCGTCCTATCCTGTAGATGAAATGCATGTTAAAGTACCAGCAGGATGGCTAATTGACCGTTCAGGATTTAAAGGTAAAAGAAACGGAGATGCGGGTGTTCATGATAAACAAGCCTTGGTCCTGGTTAATCACGGCAAGGCCACCGGAAAAGAAATCCTCGAATTGTCCAAACAAATTCAACAAGCCGTCAAGGATCGCTACGGTATTCAAATTGAGACAGAAGTAAATCTGATCAACGAGTAGAAATAATAAAATGAAGACTAAATATTCACATCAGTCTTCCCAATTTTAGCATCTCATTGTATTGTCTCGAGGGCACAATATGTATCTTTGCATTATGGATTTAAAACTTATTTTAATCTCGTTTGGTTTGCTCCTGCTGGCTTTTGCGGGAATAGCCATTAAAATTTGGGCTAAAAAGGATGGTAAATTTGCTGGTACCTGCGCCAGCCAAAATCCTTACCTGAATAAAGATGGTCAAGCCTGCAGCATGTGCGGAAAACTACCGGATGAACAAGATTGTAAGAAAGAGGCCCAAGCCTGAATTCCATGGAGATAGGAATTGAGTACTATATTCTGGGAAGCTTTGCCCTGATAAACATCGCCTATTATCTCGCTCTATCAAAGGCTGGTTTCATGGAGCCTGTAGAGCCCTCTGGAAATACCACAGACCCTTGTTCGGTGATCGTTTGTTCTAAAAACGAAGTAGAAAATCTCAAAAACCTCGTTCCTCAGCTACTGCGCCAGGATCACCCCAACTTTGAAATCATTTTAATCAATGATGCCAGCGTAGACGGCACAGGCGATCTGATTGAACAATTTAAGCAGACGGACCAGCGGGTCAAAATGGTTAATGTCGTGAACAATGAGAATTTCTGGGCCAATAAAAAATATGCTTTGACCCTGGGTATTAAAAAAGCCGTCAACGACAAACTCATTTTTATAGATGCAGACTGCAACCCTGCCTCTGATAGCTGGCTTCGTCTGATGGCCCAGCAGTTATCAGAACATAAAAGCATCGTACTAGGTTATGGCGGTTACCACCAGATCAAAGGTTCGATACTCAACTCCTTAATTAGATTCGAGACAGTTTTTGCTGCGGTACAATATTTCAGCTTCGCTGCCTTAGGGAATCCTTACATGGGTGTAGGCCGCAACTTAGGCTTCACGGCTAAGGAGTTTTACGACAATCGGGGGTATATGAGTCACATGAAGGTCATGGGTGGAGATGATGATTTGTTTGTCAATGAAGCGGGAAATTCAAAAAACACAAGTCTAGTCCTAAATCCCGAAGGATTTACTTACAGCCTCCCAAAAACGAGTTGGTCCAGCTGGTGGAAACAAAAGAAAAGACATATCTCTACCAGTAGTTTTTACAAGAAAAAGGATCAATTGCTGTTGGGCCTGTTTTTTTTCTCCCAATGCGGATTTATAATTTCAGCAATAGTAGCGCTGTTTTTGGCCCCTAGCATACTGGCAGTCTTAGGTATAATTGTATTGAGATACACAATTTTCTGGATTGTTTTAGGTCGTGGTATGTATCGCTTTCGCGAAAGCGATCTTACACCATGGCTACCCTTATTGGAAATAGTGCTGGTGCTCAGTCAGCTCTTGCTATTTGTCTCTAATATGGCTCATCGACCAAAACAATGGAACTAGTCAGGTATTCAACTGGCAACGACTACATATTTACTAACTTTGTCATATGGAATTAGCAAATACATCGGTAGCGCCACCAACAAAGGGAAAGCCCAAATGGTTGCGCGTCAAGTTACCGGTAGGTCAAAAATACAAAGAACTCAGAAGCACGGTTGACAAATACGATCTGCATACCATCTGTACCTCAGGAAGCTGTCCAAATATGGGGGAATGTTGGACTGAAGGTACGGCTACCTTTATGATATTGGGTAATACCTGCACCAGATCTTGTGGCTTTTGCGGTGTAAAAACAGGCAGACCAAATACCATAGATTGGGCCGAGCCTGAAAAGGTTGCCAGATCAATCAAACTCATGGGAATCAAACATGCGGTCATCACAAGTGTAGATCGCGATGACCTTAAGGATATGGGTTCCATCATATGGAAAGAAACCGTGGCAGCCATACGCCGCATGAATCCAGAAACCACACTGGAAACACTTATACCTGATTTTCAGGGCAATAAACGGAACATCAACCGAATTGTCGAAGCTAATCCTGAAGTGGTTTCTCATAACATGGAGACCGTTAGGCGTTTAACCAGAGAGGTGCGTATACAAGCCAAATACGATAACAGTCTTGAAGTACTGCGTTACCTCAAAGAGCAAGGTGTCAATAGAACCAAATCTGGTATCATGCTGGGACTGGGTGAGCGTGAAGATGAAGTCTTGGAAACCATGCGCGACCTGAGAGAAAACAACGTAGATGTAGTCACTATCGGCCAATATCTGCAACCTTCAAAAAAACACCTGCCCGTCAAGGAGTTTATTACTCCAGAGCAGTTCAAAAAGTACGAAACTATAGGGCTAGAAATGGGTTTCAGGCACGTAGAGAGTGGTGCATTGGTGAGAAGTAGTTATAAAGCACACAAGCATATTTTGTAAAATCAGCTCATGATTAAAGTAGGGATCAACGGATTTGGAAGGATCGGACGCACTTTTTTTAGAACCGTGTGGAATCATCCAGAAATCCAAGTTGTTGCCATCAACGACCTGGCCGCTGTCGAGACGATGTCCCACCTGCTCCAATACGACTCTATTCATGGTATCATGGATGCCGTCGTTACACACGAGAAACAAGGTTTAAAAGTTGACCAGCAATCCATCGGCTATAGTCAACATGCCCATTTGAAAGACTTGGATTGGCAGGATGTGGATGTTGTGATTGAGTCCACAGGAAAATTTAAATATCGGGCGGATTTGGAGAAGCATCTGGAGGCAGGAGCCAAAAAAGTAATCCTAAGTGCTCCTCCTCTTGAAGATGATATCAAAACCATCGTATTGGGAGTAAATGATGATCTCTTAAGAGATGATGACCTGATTGTGTCTACCGCTAGTTGTACCACAAATAATGCCGCCCCCTTGATCAAGGTGATGAGAGATCTTTGCGGAGTTGAGCAAGCCTATATCACAACTGTACACAGTTACACCACAGACCAAAGCCTACATGACCAACCACATCGAGATTTGCGCAGGGCTCGAGCAGCAGGTCAATCCATCGTACCGACCACCACAGGTGCCGCCAAAGCCTTGACCAAAATCTTTCCAGATTTAAGTGATGTGATCGGTGGTTGTGGTATTAGAGTCCCGGTTCCCAATGGAAGTCTGACGGATATGACGATCAACGTCAAACGCGAAGTAATGGTAGAGGAGGTCAATGAGGCGTTTGCCGCTTTCGCGAAAGCAAATCCAGAAATATTCTCTTATACACGAGTTCCGTTGGTTTCCATAGACATCTCAGGCAGCCCTTTTTCTTGTACTTATGATGCTAATATGACCAGTGTAATCGGTAAATTGGTTAAACTTATAGGTTGGTATGACAATGAAAGCGGTTATTCCAATCGATTAAAAGATATGGTGTTGCGCATGAACAGATAAATCAGGGTAATTTCTGGTTTAGTATCGATGAAATACCCTTTTTTATCGATTATTTATTATTTTCAGACTAAATAGGGCAGTAAAAATTATATTTGGTAATTGAATAGATATCCAATTTTGTATCGTATCTCCGCATATCTGTGTTTGTTTTGGATCTACATGTCCTCTTTTACGGCTTTCGCCCAGGAAGATGCGGCTGCTATTTCCACAGATAACCAGCGTATCGCGGTTGATCTGATTTTGGATCAGGCAAATTTAGCCATGCAAAAGGCCAACTATTCAGAAGCGATCAAATTCATTAACAGCGCTAGTGAAATCGCAACGGATTCTGCGGTATATGCCAGTACCCAACTCTCCAAGAGCCGTTTACTGATCGCTACCAATCAATATGAAAAAGCCGATATACAACTGGATGACATTAAAAGTCTGCTGGATGTTGATTCTGAGGATTATTTGGAGTACATGCTCCTGAAGGCTTTTATATTTCTCGAAAATGAAAATTATATCAGAGCCAACCAATACATCTCTAGAATAGAGAAGCTGGATAACATCAATACCTCTGGTGAAATCCTTTTGGAAACAAAGCTGCGTAAAGCCCAATTGGACCTGGCCGTAGAAAATGAATCCAGAGCAGCAGTTTCTCTGTTGGAACTTACACCCTTATTGGAGGACGCTGAATTGTTTGAACTTAGCGCCCAGGCCAATTATTTGCTGGCGACGATATATGAGGATCGTGGTGAACTGGAGGATGCTGGACTGTTTTTAGACCGATCCATTTATCTCGCAGAAACCTACGATTTTGATCTGATCAAAGGAGATATCTATAAATTGAAATCTTCCATTTTAAAACAACAGGATCGCCTGGAGGAAAGCATATTGTTTTTAGAGAAGTACTATGAACTTACTAACAAATCTGATGTGCTCGAAAACGGTGCGATAAGCTCGGTGCAAGTGGAGCAATTGAAGAGGGAAAACGAATGGCTTAAGGAGGAAAATATGGCGGTCAATGCTGAACTCAAGGGGCATGATACCAGTTATATATTACTTTGCGTATTTATTACTCTCCTATCGTTGTTGACCCTTTCCTTATTTAAAAATAATAAACTCAGGGCCAAAAGTAACAGTGCGTTGGAAAATAAAAATTCGGCACTGATCGATGAAAGAGACCGCGCTCAAGATGCTGCCAAAATCAAAGCTGATTTTCTTTCTACCATCACCCACGAACTGCGTACACCTATGTATGCGGTAACAGGATTGACGCATTTATTGTTGGAGACAAACCCTAGGAAAGATCAACGTGAGCATTTGGAAACCCTTCAATCTTCTGGAGAATACCTACTATCACTGATTGATAACATTTTAGACTTCAACAAGCTTGAAGCTAACAAAGTAGAGCTGGAAAGCATCCCATTTGACCTTAAGAAACGTATTCAAGACATCACGGTATCGCTTAAAGGACAATCCAGTGACCACAAAAACAAGCTACATATCTCCTACGACAACAGCATACCAACACGATTGGCTGGTGACCCGGTAAAAGTATCGCAGATCTTGATAAATCTGATTGGTAATGCAATTAAGTTTACCAGAGGTGGGGATATCTGGATTCGCGCGCAACGAGTAGAAACGCAAGGTCATCAATGCAAGATTCATTTTGAAGTGGAAGATAATGGTAAAGGTATTTCAGGTGAAAAACAACAGGCCATTTTTGAAAACTTCACTCAGGAAGGTTCTAGCGTGACTAGAGAATACGGAGGAACAGGTTTAGGATTGGCCATTGTCAAAAATCTGGTCGAGTTGATGGGAGGTAACGTTCAATTAGAAAGTAAAGTGGGCAAAGGAAGTAAGTTCTCTTTTGATATCACCTTTGACCTTCCGGATTCCAATAAATTTTATAAAGAAAATGGTATTGGAGCCGCCAAGGATATCTCACAGGGCATCATTTCAGAAATTACCAATGAGACCATAGAGCCCATTGAATCTAACAAACCTTTCGCCGATACTACTACCGACACTCCTGCCTCACAAGAGACTGCACCAGTTCCTGCCAAAGAACCATCAGGATCTCAGGATGACGTTATCAGCTCCAAGCCACCATCGCCTAAGGACTTACTAAACAAACGCATACTAGTTGTCGAGGATAACAAGATCAATCAAATGATTACCCGGAAAATCCTGGAAGGTAAAAACTTTAATTGTGCTGTTGCTAACAACGGATTGGAAGCTGTAGAAATGGTCAACCGGGAGTCTTTTGATCTGATCCTTATGGACATACATATGCCTGTCATGGATGGAAAAGAAGCGACAAAAAAAATACGAAGTTTTGACCGTGAAATTCCAATCATTGCATTGACAGCAGTGACACTTAACGAATCTGAAAAAGAATTCTATGAAATCGGGTTTGATGACATCATACCCAAGCCGTTTAAAATGGATGATTTCTTCAGCAAAATCCAACGCGCATTTTCAAACTACCAAGTCCTCTAGTACTAAATTATCACCAATGAACTTGGTGGAAATAGACAGGTAATACAGATGGGGTAATTGATAGGTTTCCAATCTTCGGTAATCCTTTTCCGTCGTAATTACGATGTCAAACTTTTTTATTTGATCTACTTCAACCTCTTTGAACCGGTGATGATCTCCAAATTTAAAGTGTTTGAACACAAAAAATTGATTCAAGTGATTCAGAAATGGTTGTGGGTTGGCAATACCTGTCACCACCGAAATTTCTTTACCTTGAAGTTGATCAAGAGCTAGAGACCCTGCAACGCCTTGCACATAATGCTCATAAGCGATGGTGGCAAAATATAAATCTTGATCGGCGGTCGGATTCAATTTGTGAGCAATACGCACTTGCTCTTTCTCAGATAAGTCCGGCGGACATTTGGTAACCACGATCTGATCAGCGCGTTGGGCAGCACGAGAAGATTCCCTTAAATTCCCTGCAGGGAGTACATAATCATCTACATACAAATCATTAAAACTTGTCAATAAAATATAGTGGGCAGCTTTGACGTACCTATGTTGATAGGCATCATCCAATATAATGAGGTCAGGAGAATGGTCGTTCATTAGTCGCTCAATCCCATCAACTCTTTTTTCACAGACGGCGCTGATAATGGCGTCACCAAATTTTCTTTTGATTTGGAGTGGCTCATCTCCAACTTCATCCGTTGAATGATCTTCGTTCAATAAAATATAACCCTTAGTCTGCCTACCATAACCACGGCTGAGCACGGCTACTTTTTTAGGGAGATATGTGTGGATTAAATATTCTACCATTGGTGTCTTGCCAGTTCCTCCAGTAGAGAGGTTTCCTACTGCTATAACCGGTACATCAAAGCTTTGTTGGGAAAGCCAACCCTGGTCAAAAGCCAAGTTCCGCAACGCGGTAACCCCATCGTAAAGTATGGAAAACGGATATAAAAGCAGACGCAATTCTTGCATGCCTTCAAAAGTAGGTTAATTTTACAACAGACGTAAAATTATGAGCAATATGATGATCAAGGAAGTGATCGCCAGTATAGAGCAATTGGCGCCCAGGTCTTATGCAGAAGACTTTGACAATACAGGTCTACTTACAGGATCTTCTGATATGAAGGTGAAAGGTGTTCTGGTGACGCTGGATTGTTTGGAACAGGTAGTGGATGAAGCTATTGATACAGGATGCAATTTGATCGTGAGTTTTCACCCCATCATTTTTTCCGGACTGAAAAGTCTGGTAGCCAAGGATTACGTCAGCAGGGCTGTGGTCAAAGCCATCAAAAACGATATTGCTATCTATGCCACTCATACGGCATTGGATAATGCCAAAGGAGGAGTAAGTTACCGCATGGGGCAGGCCATAGGCTTGAGCGGCATGAAAACTTTGATCCCCAAAAAAAAATTAATCAAAAAATTAGTGACTTATGTTCCAACAGCTCAATTGGAACAGGTGCAGGAAGCCTTGTTTCAGGCTGGAGCAGGCAAGTTGGGCAACTATGCAGAGTGTAGTTTTGTGAGTCAGGGACAGGGTACCTTTAAAGGGAATGAACAAAGTAATCCCGCCCTAGGAGAAAGAAATAAGAGATCCACAGAGATAGAGTCACAGCTATCATTAACATTCTTACCTCATCTGGAAAACCAGATTCTACAAGCTTTACATAGTTCCCATCCTTATGAAGAAGTCGCCTTTGAAATCACCGAATTAGAAAATAAATATCAAGACATCGGAATGGGCGCTATAGGAAATCTAACCGACCCATTGGAAACCCAAGCATTTTTAGATCTGATCAAGCGATCCTTTGATACAGGATCAGTCAGGTATTCCCATAACTTTCAATCTAACAAAGGCCAGAGAAAGATAATTAAAACGGTAGCCGTATTGGGAGGTTCAGGTGCTTTTGCGATCAATGACGCCAAGGCTGCTGGGGCTGATGCCTATGTCACGGCAGATTTAAAATATCATGATTTTTTCCAGGGCGAACGATTATTATTGTGTGATGTGGGACATTATGAAAGCGAGCAGTTTACAAAAAATCTACTATATGAATATCTTAGTGAAAAATTTAGTAATTTTGCAGTTCTTTGCGCGAAAGCAAGAACAAACCCAGTAAATTATTTTTAGACGATGGCAAAAAAGACCGAGGCGACTGTAGAAGAAAAGTTAAGAGAACTTTACAACCTACAACTAATCGATTCCCGTATTGACGAGATACGCAATGTGCGTGGTGAATTACCTCTGGAAGTTCAGGATCTTGAAGATGAAGTGGAAGGATTGAAAACTCGTTTGGCAAAGCTGGATGGACATGTAGATGAACTCAATGAGAACATCAAGTCCAAAAAGAATTTGATTGAAGAAGCCAAAGCCCTCATCACCAAGTACTCTGAGCAACAGAAAAACGTACGAAACAACCGAGAGTTCAATTCTCTTTCTAAGGAAATAGAATTTCAGGAGTTGGAAATGGAATTGGCTGAAAAGCACATTAGAGAATTCAAGGCACAGATCGAGCAACAGAATGAAGTGATCGATCAAAGCAAAGAGCGCCTGAATGAGCGTGAAGAGCATTTGAAGCACAAAAAGGCTGAACTCTCAGAGATTCTTAAGGAGACCGAAAAAGAAGAGCAGGCCTTGCTCAAAATGAGTCAGGACCATGCCCAAAGTATTGAAGATCGTTTAATCAAAGCATACACCCGTATCAGAACAAGCGTTAAAAACGGACTTGCTGTGGTGCCCATCGAGCGTGGAGCATCTGGAGGATCTTATTTTACGATTCCCCCACAGGTTCAGGTAGAAATTGCCAGCCGTAAGAAAATCATCACCGATGAGCATTCTGGGCGTATTCTAGTTGATGCTGCCTTGGCCGAGGAACAGGTGGAAGAAATGGAAAAGACGTTTGCCAAACTATAGTAGTATCAGGTACTTACCCTATTTAAAAACCCTTTAACCTTTCGGTCTAAAGGGTTTTTATTTAACGATGCTTTAATACTGCACTGGCACAAGCATTGATAGTTTTGTTAAAAATACCCTATAAATGAAGACCTTATCCTTACTCCTATTAATGATCATTGCAAGCACTTGCGATACTAAAAGTGCTGAAAAAGATCAAGCATCAAATTCTACCTCAGAGACCCAGTCCACGCAAGCGCCTGTTGAAGTGCCTAGTCAAGACGGTTTAGAACGCGCCTATTTTGCCAGTGGCTGCTTTTGGTGTGTAGAAGAAATTTATGAATCTGTAAAGGGTGTTGAAGAAGCTATCTCTGGATACTCAGGTGGTCATACTAAAAACCCAACTTATGAGCAGAGCAACACTGGTAGAACAGGGCATGCTGAGGCCAACGAAATAATTTATTATCCATCAGTAGTTGACTTCAAGACTTTGGTGGATGTTTATTTTGCCTCACAAAACATCGAGCAGGTAAATGGACAGGGACCTGATCGAGGCTCTCAATACCGCAGTATTATTTTCTATCAAAATGATCAGCAGAAAAAAATCATCGAAGACAAAATTGCTATGCTGGAAAAAGACGGATTGAATGTAGCTGCTGAGGTTAAGCCGTTCGAAAAATTTTGGAAAGCTGAAGATTATCATCAGGACTACGCCAAAAAGCACCCTGATAATGGCTATATCCAGAATGTATCAATACCTAGATTTAAAAAGTTTGCTGCTAAGATGCCAGAGGTTATCCGAGAAGATGCCATGCACTAATCAAATCCGCCAAAATAGTACGCGACATAAACCAAAGAGAGTAGGCTTAGTACGACAATCCCCACGACGCTGAGTAGTTTCATCCATAGCTTTGGTTGAGCAGCTGCTGGAAAATCTTTACGGGTGACCAAAATATAGTTGAGCACGGCCACCACAGGAGCAAAAAGGAAAGATAAAATTGTTGCAATGTCCACGATCAACAAAAAACCTTTGGGTTGGTCTTTTAATAACCAACACAACAAAAATGCACCCAGGGCAGTCATAAGTAAAGCAGACAGGTAAAATCGATCTCCAAGGGAATTACCATTTCTGAAGGCTACTTCCCAACTTCGTTGAAAGGCTCTGGAATAGCCGTCCAATACCCCAATACTGGTACCAAACATGATACAAAAAGCCGCTACTGCAATGAGGTAATACGACCAAGCTCCCATGGATTCAGTGAATAAGGAGATGACCTGGTTGGCAAAACCACCACTCCCTCCCATCACTGGTATCGAGGTTCCATAAACCAAGTACGCACCCAACGTCAAAAACATCACCGCAAGTGCCGCACTGATCCAATAGCCCAGACTAAATTCTCTTACAGCTTCCTTGACTGTAGAATGATAGCCAGATGTTTTTCGTTTTTCTAGTGTCCACAAACTATTCCAGGTGCTGAGATCAACCGCGGTAGGCATCCAACCCATCAACGCTATGGCAAAAGGAATCGTGGATACCACCCAAAGCGATGGCTCTTCAAAACCAGGCTCGATAGATACTGGCCCTTTCCACAACACCATCAAAAAGGCTATTGCAGTACAGCCAATCATAACCAAACCAACCACCTTAATCACTTGGTCCAATGCTTTAAACCTTCCAAAGGCAAGAATTAAAAAGCAGATCATGACGGTAAGTACTAAGGGTAACCAAGAGAGGTCGGTCCATTGCTTGAATCTAAACAATTCTTCCATAAAAACTGCGGTAACTTGAAATACAGCAGCACTGACAAAGAATAAACTGATCAGCATGACCAAAAAATAAGCGGCAATTGCCCATATACCTAACTTACGATAGCCGTCTATTAAACTCTTCCCGGTAGCGGCAGCGTAGCGGGTACCATATTCAAAAAATGGAAATTTGAGCAGGTTGATCAGGATAATTGGCATCAAAAAGCCAAAACCATACATCATTCCAGCGCGGGTACTTTGCACTAAATGACTTACCCCTATGGCTGTACTGGCGAAAATAAGCCCAGGACCCAAGACCTTATAAAATCCTTTCATATCAACAATATACTACAGTCCGCTGAGTCGCCAAAAAACTTGGTCTTAACTAAAAATGACAATTATTTATAGATTAGACGAAAACTGGTCTAAAAATGTAGTTCAGATGTTGAGTTACCACTGTTCAGTGGTATTCCTACAAGTGAAGCCAAGTAAGTATAATTTTAATTTTTTTTAATTAATTATTTTTTTATCGAAGCTTATTTATATATTTACCTCAGTTATGACAACCAACAATAATTTCGGATTCAATAATAATTCTTTGCCCAAGGTGAAGTAGGATCTGATATATAAACTAACTCAAGGCCTACTTTCACGAGTAGGCCTTTTTTATTTAAAACTTTTATTATGTGTGGAATCGTAGGAATGTTCAACTTAAAGAAGGACAGTCAGGAACAAAGAGAAAGCGTACTGGAACTCTCAAAAAAATTAAGACACAGAGGACCTGATTGGTCGGGAATCTACTGTGGTGAAAACGCTATACTCGCTCACGAAAGATTGACCATCGTCGATCCCCAATCTGGTGGACAACCATTATACAGTCCTGACGGTAAAATTGTTTTGGCCGTAAATGGAGAGATCTATAACCACCAGGACATAAGAGCAAAATACCCAAACTACCAATTTAAAACCAAGTCGGATTGTGAAGTCATTTTGGCACTTTATGAAGACAAAGGCGTCGATTTTCTGGATGACTTGACTGGTATGTATGGATTCGCATTGTATGACAGTACCAAAGATATATTCTTGTGCGCTCGCGATCACCAAGGAATTATCCCTTTATATTACGGGACGGATGAAATGGGACAATTCTATGTAGCTAGCGAACTCAAAGCACTGGAAGGAACCTGTAATGATATAGCACCTTTCCCTCCTGGACACTATTACTATAGTGTGGATGCCGATTTTACCCCATGGTTTGACAGGGATTGGAAGGACTATGCTGCAGTACGTGAAAACAGTAGTTCAGTAGAAGAACTTAGAAAAGCTATGGAAGATTCGGTGCACAGACACCTGATGAGTGATGTACCTTATGGTGTTTTGTTGTCTGGGGGATTGGACAGCTCAATCGTGAGCGCAGTCGCCAAAAAATACGCGGCCAGAAGAATTGAATCCGGCGATTATGCCGAAGCCTGGTGGCCACAGCTGCATTCTTTTGCTATTGGACTGGAAGGCAGCCCGGATTTGGATGCTGCTCAAAAGGTAGCAGATCATATTGGCACTGTGCATCACAGTGTAAATTTTACGATTCAAGAAGGCCTGGATGCTATAAAGGATGTCATCTACTATTTAGAAACTTATGATGTGACCACTGTACGCGCTTCTACCCCTATGTATTTACTGGCCAGAGTAATCAAATCTATGGGAATCAAAATGGTGCTTTCAGGTGAGGGTAGTGACGAGATATTCGGTGGTTATTTGTATTTCCACAAAGCCCCCACTGCCGAAGAATTTCACAAAGAGACCGTAAGAAAATTGGAAAGTCTCCACCTTTATGATAACCTAAGGGCCAACAAATCTTTGGCGGCATGGGGAATCGAGGGAAGAGTGCCTTTCCTGGACAAGGAATTTATGGACATTGCCATGCGACTCAACCCTAAAGATAAAATGTGTGGCAACGGTAAAATGGAGAAACATATTCTAAGAGAAGCTTTTGAAGACTATCTGCCTAAAAGTGTAGCCTGGAGGCAGAAAGAGCAATTTAGCGATGGCGTAGGATACAATTGGATCGACACTTTAAAGGAAGTAGTAGAAAAAGAAGTAACAGACGAAATGATGGAAGCAGCCTCCTTTAAGTTTAAAATCAATCCACCGCAAAGCAAGGAAGAATATTATTACCGCAGTATTTTTTCTCAGCACTTCCCCAGCGACGCAGCGGCCAGTTGCGTACCTTCGGTTAAGTCGGTAGCTTGTTCGACACCGATTGCCCTGGAATGGGATGAGGCCTTTAAAAATATGAATGATCCGTCTGGGAGAGCGGTCAGTGGTGTACACGATGATGGATATTAAAAAAAACCTTATTTCTTGCCAGTTTAAACTGCGGTAACTACTTTTACAGTAATGAAAAGAACAACACAACATACTTGGTGGTGGAATAATACAGCTCAAAAGCCGTAAAGTTGCCCCTATGTTGAAATCATAAAAAAGGTCTACTTCACGGTAGACCTTTTTGTTTTTAGCCTATTTAAACATGACAACAACAAAACATAAATACCATCCAAAGAGTGAGCATCGGGTCATACTGGCCGATACGCTTACACCGGTGGCAATCTATATGAGGCTAAGGGACAAATACCCCAATAGCATACTCCTGGAAAGTAATGAATACGGACAGCGCAGCAATAGTTATTCTTTTATTTGTTGCAATCCAGTAGCAAATTTTGAGGTCAACTATGAGGAACTAACCCGGGAATATCCCGACGGAACCAGCGATGTATCAGATTTCTCCAGAGGAATGAACTTGGCTGATGAACTCCAGGCTTTTAAAGACAGGTTTAAACCTTCTGAGTCCAATTTCCCGTTTCCAACCAATGGAATGTTTGGGTATTTAGGCTATGACGCCGTACAGTTATTTGAGGATTTAGCATTGCGCTTTCGCGAAAGCGAAACAACAAAACAGTCTACCCCACCCATACCACTAGCCCATTATCAGGTCTTTCAAAACGTGATAGTTTTTGACCATTATTACAACCAACTTTATGTTTTTGACCACGTCTATGGAGTGCAACACCCAAAACTGGAAGAGCTCATGGCAGTTATCAATCACAGGGATGTTGCCCAATACGGTTTCCAAATTCAGGAAGAGGAAAGTTCTGAGATGACTGATGAAGAGTTTAAGGAAATGGTTCAAAAAGGAAAAGAGCATTGTAAGCGTGGTGACGTTTTTCAGATCGTGCTCTCTAGGAGATTTGAACAGGAATACAGAGGTGATGATTTTAATGTATATCGCCAATTACGAGCAATCAATCCCAGTCCGTACCTGTTTTATTTTGATTACGGCAATTTCAGGATATTTGGATCTTCTCCAGAAGCCCAATTATTGATACAGGGAGATCAAGCCAGCATTCAACCGATCGCAGGTACCTACAAGAGATCGGGAGATGACACCGCAGATCTAGCAGCAGCAGAACGTTTAAAACAGGATCCCAAAGAAACGGCTGAACACGTCATGTTGGTAGACCTGGCAAGAAATGATCTGAGCAGACATGCCAGAGAAGTAAAAGTCCAGGACTATCAAAACATTCATTTTTATTCTCATGTGATCCATATGGTGAGCAAAGTAACGGGAAGTATAGACGAAAATGATAAAATTCAATTGATAGGTGATACCTTCCCTGCGGGCACCTTGAGTGGAGCTCCAAAGTTCAGGGCAATGCAACTTATAGATTCTTATGAGCGATCAGCAAGAGAATTTTACGGTGGTGCAATAGGCTATCTAGGATTTGACGGAAATTTCAATCACGCCATAATTATTCGCAGCATCCTGTCCAGAAACAACAAGTTGTACTTTAGAGCTGGTGCGGGAGTGGTGGTTGAAAGCGATCTGGAAAGTGAAACCCAAGAAGTATACAACAAAACCAATGCCCTTAGAAAGGCAATACAAAAAGCAAATCAATGAATATGAATATCAAGCCCCTTTTTCTACTCATGATCGTTTGCATGAGTCTTCTACTTTCTTGTAAGAATGACAAAACAATCATTTATGAGTCCTATCCAAATGAGTCCAACTCAATAATGATTACCCGATCAGAAGAGTTTAAAGACAATAAGTTTAAAACTGCCGACTATTTAACTAGTGATGAGGTGTACAATGCCATGATTTTTGAATATAACGTTGGCTCTACCATACAGGCTACGGATAAGTATATGCTCAAACCTATGCTGAAACAATATATTGTAGATGATAAGTCGGTTATGGAATTGGAGTTAAGAACCTATACCTTTTCCCTGGACCTTATCGACAAAGTAACGCTCTCAAAATCAAGAAATCCAAAGATATCAGGAAAATTATTTTCCAACTTTGAGGTACAGATTCAGCAGGAAGATGAGGTAACCCTATACCGATTGGATGAAGAAGGCTATTTTAAGAAGAGCTCATGAAAAAGATATTGATCATCGACAATTACGACAGCTTCACCTATAATCTCGTGCATTATCTGGAGGACCTGGGCGCCAATGTTACCGTTTACCGCAATGACCAGATTACACCAGAAGAGTGTGCATCTTATGATGCTGTGGTGTTATCTCCAGGACCAGGGATTCCAAAAGAAGCTGGAAATCTATTGGAGATTATAAAATACCTGAAGGATAAAAAACCTTTATTAGGAATTTGTCTGGGACATCAAGCAATAACAGAAGTTTATGGAGGGAAAATAATTAATCTTGAAAAGGTTTATCATGGACTTTCGACTACCATGACCCATGAAGGTGACGCTTTTTTTAAATCTATTCCCATTAGCTTTCAAGCGGGTCGATACCACAGTTGGGTAGCCGATGCCTCAAACTTCCCCTCTGAATTAGTGATTACCGCTAAAGACGAAAATGGTCAGATCATGGCCTTAAAAGATAGAACCCTACCCATATATGGGGTACAATTTCACCCAGAAAGCATCATGACTCCCCAAGGAAAATTAATGCTGAAAAACTTTTTGGAACTCATTGCATGAAACATATACTTAATAAATTATTTGACCACGACATACTCACTAGGAGAGAAGCATATGATGTTCTAAAAATTATCACTGGGGGTGAGGTGAATGACGGTCAGATCGCTGCATTTCTCACCGTTTTTGGAATGCGCAGCATCACCGTGGAAGAACTGGCAGGGTTTAGAGACGCTATGCTGGAACAAGCTTTGTTGATCGATTTGTCAGCCTATAACCCTATTGATCTTTGTGGAACTGGTGGCGACCAGAAAAACACTTTTAATATCAGTACACTGGCCAGTTTTGTTACGGCCGGGGCTGGGATTCCCGTAGCTAAACATGGGAATTATGGGGTAAGCTCCGTCAGCGGATCCAGTAATGTGATGGAACATTTGGGCTTTAGATTTACAAATGATACCACATTGCTCACCAGACAAATTGAGTCCGCCGGCATCACCTTTCTCCACGCTCCCCTATTCCACCCTGCCATGAAAGCAGTCGGCCCTATCCGCAAGCAACTGGGCGTGAAGACCTTTTTTAATATGTTGGGACCCTTAGTGAATCCTGCTAAGCCGAAATTGCAAAGCGTGGGGGTATTTAGTTTACAGTTGGCCAGGAATTATGAATATCTGTTCCAGAACGAACCAGAAAAGCAGTATGCCATCCTTCATTCACATCAGGGATATGACGAGGTAAGTCTCACCGGCAAAACTCGTCTGGCCAGCAATAATGGAGTAAGTGATGTTTTGCCCAAAGATTTTGGTCTTCAAACTTTGCAACCCGAAGATATTTATGGGGGAGACAGTATTGTCGAAGCAGCAGAAATTTTCATGAATGTTTTGAACAACGAGGGAACTGATGCACAAAAAAATGTGGTGATCGCCAATGCTGCCACAGCTATCGCGGTGGCCAAACCTGAATTAAACTTGCACCAGGCCTCCATCACCGCAAGAGGCTCCCTAGAATCTGGAAAAGCGTTGAAAGCTTTTGAAGCACTCTTAAAACTTACTCCCACCGTATAACATGGCAGATATTCTTAAAAAAATAGTGGATCATACCACGCAGAACCTAAGGAAGAGAAAGCAGGAGATGCCCTTGCAAAAATTGCGGGAGATGCTTTTTTATTCCACCCCATGCTTATCGCTGCACAAAGCCCTTGAGGATGGAAGCGGCATTATTGCCGAACATAAACGCCAAAGTCCAAGTAAAGGATCTTTTGATTGTCCGGCCAGTCTGATTGAGATAGTTACAGGCTATGAAAAAGCTGGGGCCAGTGCGATCAGTTGCCTGACCAATCAGCATTTTTTTGGTGGTACACTGGATGATTTAAGGGATGTAAAAAAACACATCAACATTCCTGTATTGCGCAAGGATTTTATGGTCGATCTATATCAGGTCCATGAAGCCAAAGCTTACGGCGCAGACGCGATTTTACTCATCGCGGCCTGTCTGGACAAAGAACAAATGCAGGCCCTGGCGCTGGAAAGTTTGAATCTGGGCTTGGACATATTATTTGAGGTCCACCATGAAGATGAGTTGGACACCGTTAAAAAATTAAGTGCTCAGTTTCCTAAAAACAAGTATATCATAGGTGTGAACAATAGGGACCTCAAGCGATTTAAAACTGATATTCAAGTCAGTAAAGATCTGTTTCCACATTTTCCTGATGGAGTATTGGCCATCAGCGAGAGCGGAATATCAGATCCTGAAACGGTCAAAGAATTACAACTTGTCGGCTACACCGGATTTTTAATGGGAGAAGCCTTTATGAAAACGGATGATCCTGGTCGCTCCTGCGATGAATTTATTAAAGCTATACGGTCATGATGATCAAAGTCTGCGGCATGCGGGAATTGGACAATATCCAGGAATTACAACAGTTGGATCTGGATTTTATGGGACTGATCAGGTATCCAAAATCCAAAAGATTTGTAAATCATCAACGCAAGCAGGAGATCGGCCAGCTGCAAATGAACAAAGGGACTGTGGGTGTATATGTCAATGAGTCGTTGGAGAACATACTGAAGGATATCATCCCCTTACAATTGGATGTCATACAGTTACACGGTGATGAGGATGTCGCTTTCGCGAAAGCGATATTAGAGTTAGACTTGAAAGTTTTTAAGGCGATTTCGATGGGTACAGAGATGGATATGAATAGGGTAAAAGAATGGTCGAATCTGGGTCAAAGATATCCTGGGAAGTTTTTTCTTTTGTTTGATACAGCTACTCCCGAATATGGTGGATCTGGAAAAAAATTTGATTGGTCCCTGTTGGCCGATTATAATGGAAAAGTACCGTTCTTGCTCAGCGGCGGACTGAGCCCAGACGATGTGGAAGCCGTCAAGGCCTTTAAAAACGAAATGTTTCTGGGGGTCGACCTTAATTCAGGCTTTGAATTGGCGCCCGGAGTAAAAGATATCGAGGCTATTAAAAGCTTCATTAAACAAGTTAGAGATGAGTAAATATCAAGTTGATTCCAATGGGTTTTACGGCGAGTTTGGCGGTGCTTTTATTCCCGAACTCTTATACCCCAATATTGAAGAATTGAGGGACAATTACCTAGAAATTGAAAAGTCCGCCGAATTTCAGCAAGAGTTCAAAGCCTTACTGAAAGATTATGTGGGCAGACCCACACCTCTTTTCCTGGCACGGAGACTTTCAGAAAAATACGGTGCTCAGATATACCTTAAACGAGAAGACTTGTGTCATACCGGCGCTCACAAAGTCAATAATACCATAGGTCAGATTATTTTGGCTGAAAAACTGGGCAAAAAACGTATTATCGCAGAGACCGGTGCTGGTCAACACGGTGTTGCCACCGCTACTGTTTGTGCCCTAAAAGGCTTGGATTGTATCGTGTATATGGGAGAAAAGGATATTGAACGTCAGGCTCCCAACGTCGCCCGTATGAAAATGTTGGGTGCCGAAGTCAGACCGGCGACAAGCGGATCAAAGACCTTAAAGGATGCCACCAATGAGGCGATGCGGGATTGGATCAATAATCCAGAGGACACCCATTACATCATCGGATCCGTAGTAGGCCCACATCCCTACCCTGATATGGTCGCCAGATACCAATCTGTCATTTCCGAAGAAATAAAAAACCAGTTGGAAGGCCTGCCCGATTATGTGATTGCCTGTGTAGGTGGTGGTTCCAATGCCATGGGTGCATTTTATCATTTCCTGGATGACGAGGAGGTTCAACTTATAGGTGTAGAGGCAGCTGGCTGGGGAGTTGAAACGGATAAAACTGCCGCAACGCTCAGCTTGGGAACACCTGGTGTTCTGCACGCCAGTAGGTCTATTATGATGCAGGATGCCGATGGGCAAGTCATTGAGCCTCACAGCATCTCAGCTGGTTTGGATTACCCGGGTATTGGTCCTGCGCACGCCTGGTTAAAAGTAAGCCAAAGAGCAACTTATATGGCAGTTACCGATCAATCAGCGCTGGAAGCGGCCACTGAGGTGAGCCGACTGGAAGGAATTATTCCCGCGTTAGAAACCGCTCATGCCTTCTCCGTGCTGAAGGATCTTAATTTAAAGCCAACTGATAAGGTCGTCATCAATCTTTCGGGAAGAGGTGATAAGGACATGGATACGTATATGAAAGAACTCAACCTTAGATAACACAAGCCATGAAAAACAAGCTGACCGAATTATTAGCTACCAAACCCAGCCAACTACTTAATATTTTCTTTACTGCAGGATATCCGCAGATAGAAGATACCAATCGAATTCTTTCTGCTCTTGCTACTGCTGGGGTAGATCTGGTAGAAATAGGTATTCCATTTAGCGATCCGTTGGCCGATGGACCTACCATACAAGAGAGTTCAAAAAAAGCCTTGGAAAACGGTATGTCTATCGAGCGTCTATTGAGCCAATTAGAAAAGCAGGACTTAGACTTGCCCGTATTATTAATGGGGTATCTCAATCCTATACTGCAATATGGTATGAAGAATTTCTGCAAGCGATGTCAAGAGGTGGGCGTGGATGGTTTGATTATTCCCGATCTTCCTCTTCAGATTTATCTCAACGAATTTTCAGGTGTGTTTGAGGAGCATAGTCTAAGTAATATTTTCTTGGTAACTCCGCAGACTTCAGAACAGCGAATTCGGGAAATTGACCGACATAGCACTGGATTTATTTATGCTGTGAGTTCTGCCAGTACTACAGGTAGCAAAAACCAATTTGCAACCGCAACTGACTATTTGAAGAAGTTAAAGGATATGCAATTGGAGACACCCATACTCACAGGTTTCAATATCAAAACCCAATCTGACTTTAAAACTGCTTGTGAATACGTGGACGGCGCCATTATCGGTAGCGAATTTATCCGACAAATAAGCCATGGTGAGCCACTAGAGGATAAGGTAAAAGGTTATGTTCAGTCAATCAGGTAAGTTCGTTTTGCTGTAATTGCTGCTATCATAGGAATAAATTCTTAAGAAAGGATTAATTTTTATGGATTCGCTTTCGCGAAAGCTGAATGCGTCTTACCTTTACCCCATCATGAAAGTAGAATTTACACATCATCATCATTTTTACACATCGCAACAGGCGTAGTAGAAATGTATTGATGTCACTCAACATATTATCAACCGTCTGTTATACAGGCGGTTTTTTTGTTTTATAACTTAAGATTTGCTTGCATACAGACCCAAAAGCTGAAACGCACAAACAAAATGATCAGAATAGCAGTACAAAAATCAGGCAGATTGTCCGACAAATCCCTTCAACTCTTGAAAGACTGTGGGATTAAATTTGAAAACGGTGGACGCAAACTCTCCACCCAGGCCAAAAATTTCCCCATGGAAATCCTCTTTTTAAGAGATGATGATATTCCGCAATATGTAGCCAATGGAGTAGCAGATTTGGGAATCCTGGGATTGAATGAGGTAGAAGAAAAAGACCAAAAGGTCGACGTGATTAAGCAATTGGGGTTTGCCGGATGCCGATTGAGTCTCGCAGTGCAAAAGGATGTCGATTATCCCGGCCTTGAATGGTTCAATGGTAAGCGGGTAGCCAGTAGTTACACCACTATCGTAGAAAAGTTTTTTAAAGATAAAGGCATCCAGGCTACCACTGAAGAAATCGGCGGATCAGTAGAGATCGCTCCGGGAATAGGCCTTGCCGATGGTATTTGTGACATTGTTTCGACCGGATCAACTTTGATCATGAACGGACTGAAAGAAGTAGAAACAGTAATGTATAGTGAAGCTGTACTGATTTCCAATCCAACATTAGATAATCAGAAAAAGGAATTGTTGGAGAAATTGATGTTCAGGATGGAAGCCGTGCAAAATGCCGCAAAGAGCAAATACATCCTACTAAATGCCCCCAACGATAAGATAGAGGAAATTTCCAGCCTATTGCCAGGAATGAAAAGTCCGACCGTATTACCACTCGCAGAGGCAGGTTGGTCCAGTTTGCACTCCGTGATCGAGGAAAACGATTTTTGGAATGTGATTGATCAACTAAAGGATGCCGGTGCTCAGGGAATTTTGGTAAGTCCTATTGAAAAACTGATCGCCTGATGAAGATTTATACCCATCCAGTCCCTTCGGATCAAATTTCGTTACTGGAACGTCCACAACAACAAAAGCAACAAGTTGATGAGGCGGTACAAGAGATTATCGGACTGGTGCGCCGGAATGGCGACAAAGCCTTGTTGGCTTTTGCAGAAAAATTTGACAAGGCTCAATTGAACCAGCTCCAAGTGTCTCCCGAAGAAATTCAGACCGCAGCCGAATTACTATCGCCCACGCTCAAAGCAGCCATTCAAACTGCCTATGAAAATATATATAGGTTTCACGAGGCTTGTTTTACGAGGGACTATCCTGTGATCAATACCATGCCAGGTATCAAATGTTGGCGCAGGTCCATGCCAATTCAAAAAGTCGGACTTTATATTCCTGGAGGTACCGCTCCCCTATTTTCTACAGTTTTGATGCTAGGGATACCAGCCAAAATTGCCGGAAACGAGCAAGTCGTTTTATGCAGTCCTACAGATCAGCAAGGTAACATTCACCCTGCGGTTTTATATACGGCGCAACTTTGCGGTATCTCAGAGATCTACAAAACCGGAGGTGCACAGGCAATAGCAGCCATGACCTATGGAACCGAGAGTATTCCTGCAGTCAACAAAATTTTCGGACCTGGAAATGCCTTTGTAACCCGAGCAAAGGAGCTCTCACAACAAGCTGGTGTTGCGATTGATATGCCGGCAGGACCCAGCGAGGTTTTGATCATCGCAGACGCCCAGGCTGACCCAGCCTTTGTAGCGGCAGACCTGTTGGCGCAGGCAGAACACGGTCCAGACAGTCAGGTGATCTTGTTGACTGATAGTGTCGATCTGGCTCAAACTGTCCAGCAGAACATTGAAGAACAATTGGAGTCGCTTCCGCGAAAGCTAACCGCACAACAAGCACTGAAAAACAGTAAAAGCATTATTTTGACCAGCATTGAAGAATGCGTTGCATGGTCTGATGCCTATGCTCCCGAACACCTGATCATCAATACACAAAATGCAACATCTTTAGCACAATCCATCAAGGTAGCCGGTTCGGTCTTTATCGGTTCATTGACCTGTGAGAGTTTGGGTGACTATGCCAGCGGTACCAATCACACCTTACCTACCTATGGCTATGCACGTAATTACAGCGGAGTAAGCGTGGATAGCTTTGTCAATAAAGTGACCTTCCAGGAGGCAGATGCACAAGGCATTCAATTATTGGGACCAGCCGTGGAAGCCATGGCCGCTGCCGAAGGATTGGATGCTCATAAAAATGCGGTAAGCCTTAGATTATCAAAAATCAAGAAATCATGAAAGCCTTTGACCTAAAATCCATCGTACGCCAAAACATTTGGGAATTACAGGCTTATTCCAGTGCTCGCTCTGAATTTGATTTATACAGCAGTGACAAGAGTGATCTCACGCTACTTGATGCCAATGAAAACCCAGAATCCGAACAACAACTCAACCGGTACCCAGATCCGCTGCAATCCGATCTCAAAGAGGCATTGGCCCAACAGAAAGGCTTATCCGTAGATCAAATTTTTGTCGGCAACGGGAGTGACGAAGCCATAGATTTGCTTTACCGCATATTCTGCCGGCCAGGAAAAGATAAAGTGCTCATTTGTCCACCTACCTACGGCATGTATGAAGTCAGCGCCGGAATCAATGATATTGAGGTATTGCGTGTACCGTTGAAGGAAGATTTTTCTCTCAATGATGAGGAAATCGTCAAACGTTGTCAGCAAGACCAAGACAGTATTAAAATACTATGGATTTGCTCTCCAAACAATCCCACAGGAAACTCCTTGCTGAAAGCAGATCTCAAACACGACTGGCAAGCAGAAAACTACACCAAAGCTGGAATCATGGACGTAGCTTTTGCACCCGAATTTGAACAGGAATTACTGGACAACCAACAACGTTTGGATCGCTTGTTTGGGAATTTCCATGGAATCATTGTCGTGGATGAAGCCTATCAAGACTTTACCGAACATAAAAGTTTTATACACCGATTGGCCGATTACCCCAATTTGGTGGTTCTCCAAACCATGAGTAAAGCACAGGGGCTGGCCGGTGCTCGGGTAGGATTTGCTTTTGCCAGCCCAGAAATTATCCAGTTGTTCAATAAATCAAAGCCGCCTTATAATGTGAATGAGCTTTCCCAAAAAGCTGCGTTAAAGGCTCTGAGTAATATCAAAACCACGCAAGAGGCCGTCAAACAGTTGATTGACAACCGCAAGTGGCTATCTCAGGAGTTGGCTCAGTTTGATCTTGTAAAAAAAGTCTATCCCAGTGAAGCCAATTTTGTGCTGGCAGAAGTTGAACAAGCCACAAATCTCTATAATTATTTAAAAGAACAGGGAATTATTATCCGTAATCGCAGTAGTCAGATACCGAATAGCCTCAGATTTACGGTAGGAACCCAGCCAGAGTGTAAAGCAGTAATTAAGGCCATGCGAGAATTTCAAAGCGCTCAGCAACAAAACATTAACCAATAGATCAACCAACCTCCAAAGACGATCATCTTCATGAAAAAAGTACTTTTTATAGACCGAGACGGAACCATTGTCAAAGAGCCTACAGTGGATTATCAACTGGATAGTTATGAGAAACTTGAATTTTTGCCCCAAGCAATCACTCAATTGCACCGCATTGCTCGGGAACTGGATTACGAACTGGTAATGGTCACCAACCAAGACGGATTGGGAAGCGATAGTTTTCCCGAGGATACGTTCTGGCCAGTACACCAATTGATGATGAACATCTTAGAAGGTGAAGGAGTACATTTCAGCGAGGTCGTTATCGATCGAACTTTTCCAGCTGATAATGCGCCCACCCGAAAACCAGGAACAGCCTTGCTGACTCACTATATCAAAGGTGATTATGACCTGGCAAACAGCTTTGTCATCGGCGATAGAAATAGTGATATGCAGCTGGCCTTTAATTTGGGTTGCCGTGGTATACAATTACCCAGTATTACCGATGATAGTGACTTTGAAAAAGCTGAAGTGGTGGCACTAAAAACCGACAGTTGGAAAGAAATTTTTCAGTTTCTACGCGGACAACCTCGTAAAGCTAGTGTCAAACGCAAAACCAAAGAAACCGATATTCAAATTGACTTGAACCTGGATGGCTCTGGTAATGGTACAATCGATACAGGACTCAAATTCTATGACCATATGCTGGAGCAGTTACAGCGACACGGGTCCTTGGATCTGGACATCCATGTAGATGGGGATCTTGAAATTGATGAACACCATACCATTGAAGATACGGCAATTGCTCTGGGAGAGGCCTTTGCCAAAGCACTCTCTACCAAAAAAGGAATCAACCGTTACGGCTTCCTGTTGCCCATGGATGATAGCCTGGCTCAGGTAGCTATTGATTTTGGGGGCAGACCTTGGATCGTTTGGGAGGCTGATTTCAAACGTGAATATATAGGGGATATGCCCACAGAACTATTTTTCCACTTTTTTAAAAGCTTTAGCGACGCAGCAAAATGCAATCTGAATATGAAAGTGGAAGGCGATAACGAACACCATAAAATTGAGTCACTATTTAAAGCTTTCGCGAAAGCGATAAAAATGGCAGTCAAACAAACTGGGGATGGAAAATTACCCTCAACCAAAGGAGTATTATGATCGCTATCGTAAAATACAATGCAGGAAATATTGGTAGCGTCACCAATGCCTTGAACCGTTTGGGTGTAGAAAATAAGGTTACTGATGTTCCCGCTGAATTACGTGAGGCCGACAAAGTAATATTTCCTGGAGTAGGAGAAGCCAGCACGGCGATGTCGTACCTTAGAGAGCGAGGTTTGGATCTTGTCATCCAATCTTTGACCCAGCCAGTCTTGGGTATATGCTTGGGCATGCAGCTCATGTGCCAGCACAGTGAAGAGGGTGACGCAGATTGTCTGGGTATTTTTGATACAAAGGTCAAGCGCTTTCCTCAAAATAAAGGACTGAAAGTACCGCATATGGGATGGAATGTAATTCATGGAAGTACCCCAATGAAAAATTCAGTCCTGATGAATCACCTGGACGGCAGTGAGGATGTATATTATGTCCACAGCTACTATGCGCAGCCCAGCGCGGATGCGGTAGCTATTTGTGATTATATACTCGAATTTGCCAGTGTCATGCACAAAGATAATTTCTATGCCACGCAGTTCCATCCAGAAAAGAGCGCAAAAGTAGGTGAGCAAATGCTCAAAAACTTTTTAGAATTGTAATTTAACCGTTGCCTTAAGGCACAACAATAATAAGTCGGAAGGGAGAACTGTTTTTCCGCTTTCGCGAAAGCAACATGAGAATAATTCCAGCAATTGATATCATAGACGGTAAGTGTGTACGCTTGAGCCAAGGTGATTATCAAAAAAAGAAAATTTACAGCAGCAATCCCGTTGAGGTCGCCAAAAAATTTGAAGACCACGGTATTGAATACCTGCATCTGGTGGACCTGGATGGAGCCAAGCAATCTCGGGTGGTAAACTATTCAATTCTGGAAGACATCGCCAGTAAAACCAGCCTAAGGGTAGATTATGGTGGCGGTATCCGATCTGAAGAAGATGTAAAAGTGGTATTGGAAAGCGGAGCCAGACAATTGACCGGTGGTAGCGTGGCGGTCAAGAATCCTAAAGATTTTGAACGCTGGCTGACGATCTACGGTAGCGACAAAATTATTCTGGGTGCAGATGCAAAAGACGGCAAGGTGGCGACACATGGCTGGCAAAAAAGCAGCGAACTCGAACTGGATTCCTTTGTTGCAGAATGGTGCGCCAAAGGCATTGAATATGTTATCTGTACCGACATTTCCAAAGACGGAATGCTGGACGGTCCGAGTATCCAACTCTATGAGCAACTTTTACAAAACGACGAAACTGGTCGTTTGAACTTAATTGCGAGTGGTGGTGTTACAACCATGGATGACCTGTACAAACTAGAAGAAATAGGTTGTGAAGGAGCTATCATAGGCAAGGCGATCTACGAATCCACCATCAAGTTAAAGGACCTAAGAAAATTTATTGAAGAGTCTTGAATTTGAGCCCCAACTTTCCAGAAAGAAAAAACCACCTAATGCATAAACGACTAATTATTTCATGCTGAAAAAAAGAATCATCCCTTGTTTAGACATTAAGGACGGGCGCACGGTTAAAGGAATCAACTTTGTAGGCTTGAGAGATGCTGGTGATCCAGTACAGTTGGCGCGACAGTATGCCCAACAAGGTGCCGACGAATTGTGTTTTCTTGATATCACGGCTACGGTAGAAAAACGAGAAACCCTGATCCCTTTGGTAAAAGACATCGCAGCTGTATTGAATATTCCGTTTACGGTAGGTGGCGGAATCAACGATGTGCGACTGGCCAAGGAAATCATCAAGGCTGGAGCAGACAAAGTAGCTGTCAATAGCGCTGCAGTTAAAAGACCTGAGTTAATTAACGAACTTGCACAGGAGTTAGGGAATCAGTGTGTGGTCGTGGCGGTAGACACCAAACGATTGGAGAAGTCGGCGTCAAACCCGCCACAAATGCAAAAAACCAAGAAAGAAACTGAATCAGGCTATCAGAATACGGTATTTGTCGGCGGCGGTCGCTATGAAACCGACAAAGAAACCATTGCCTGGTGTAAGGAATGTGAGACGCGAGGAGCTGGTGAAATCTTGTTAACCAGTATGGATCACGATGGCACGAAAAATGGTTTTGCGCTCGAAATTACAGAAAGGATAGCTGATCAGCTCAGTATTCCAGTCATTGCCTCAGGAGGTGGAGGAAATACAGTACATTTTGTAGACTTATTTTCAAAAACCCAGGCCAGTGCAGGGTTGGCGGCAAGTATATTCCATTTTGGCGAATTGCCAGTACCTCAACTCAAACGTGAGCTTGAGGCGACAGGGATTGCCGTGCGGTTAATAGCTTCATCATAATCAAATGAGCTTTGAAGGAGTTTGACCATTCCTTACAACCCATTGAAATGCCTGAATATTGATGCTTACAGAAAAAAATAAAGCTAGTTTGGTTGCGGTTAGTGGTCTAACCCGAATTTAAAGAAGATAAAAGTTATAATGCATACATCACCTAATTTTTCAAAATACCCAGACGGACTCGTGCCAGTGATTGTTCAAGATGACGACAGTCTACAGGTATTGATGCTCGGATATATGGATGAAAAGGCATTCTCGCTTTCGCGAAAGCAAAACAGAGTCACCTTTTATTCCCGCAGTAAAAAACGTTTATGGACTAAAGGAGAAACCAGTGGAAACTATTTGGACATCCGGGAAATACATTTGGACTGTGATCAAGATGCATTATTAATTAAGGTAAAGGCACTCGGCCCCACTTGTCATCGCGGAACTACCAGCTGTTTTGACTAAAATGTTGGTTAAAGTGTTTAATTTGTAGAGATGACCCAATGACCAAACCTATGAGAATTCTTTTTGTTTACTTTCTATTTATCCTTGGCTTTTTATCACCTCAACAAGTTCTAGGTCAAGACCAAGTTTATGTCGATCAATATCTAGAACGGCTCGAACAATCCAAAAAGTACCTGATCACCGTAGCCGAATTAATGCCAGAAGAAGAATATCACTATCAGCCAACTGAAGCTTCGATGACATTTGCAGAGCATCTCATGCATATTACTTGGGCCATGGACTGGCATAGTCAATCACTGATAGGCGATCGACCGGCTAGGGATTGGGAAACGGATAATCTGCTTAAGGTGGCCAATAAATCCAAAAAAGAAATGATCGCCACCGTGATCCGTACCTTTGATAACACCATCAGCTTTATCAAAAATTTCAACCCGGATAGACTGGATGAACGACTGGATTACTTTGGCCAGAACAGATCTAAGAGGCAAATTCTCATGCTGCTCTCAGATCATGTCACTCACCACAGGGCCCAGATGTTGGTCTACCTAAGACTTAAAGGACTGCAGCCTCCCAGGTACGTACTTCATCAGTAAAGAATGCTGATACACATCATCATTGACTTATTAAAACTACTTATATGTTTAGCATCAAGGACCTTGAAAAAACCATTCACCAACGCATAGACGATCAGGTGGAAGACTCGTATACTTACTCTCTGGTTCAAAAGGGTATCAATAAAGTCGCCCAAAAAGTGGGTGAAGAAGCTGTGGAAACAGTGATCGATGCCGTTAATGGAACAGATGAAGACTTTTTATACGAAGCCAGTGATCTGATGTATCATTACCTGGTTTTATTAAAAGCCAAAGGGTTTTCACTAACCGATGTTGAAGCCGAACTGGCTAAACGTCAATCCAAATAGTAAGTTTCAAAAATGATTATTATATTTATTGAAAATTAATTTAACCATGGGAAAATTTGAAAAGTACAACGGATCCAACGGCGATTTTAGATTTCGCTTAAAAGCAGGTAATGGACAAAACATTCTTGCTAGTGAGGGATATACCTCTGCATCTGGACGCGACAACGGTATTGAGAGCGTAAAAAAGAACAGTGCCGACGAGAATCGTTATGAATTGAAAGAAACTGCATCTGGAAAATGGCACTTTAACTTAAAAGCTTCTAACGGACAAGTGATTGGCTCCAGTCAATCCTATTCTAGTGAAAGCTCTGCCAAGGCTGGAATGGAAAGTGTCATGAACAACGCTCCTGGAGCTGATGTTGTAGATGCTGACTAGCTTTCTATCTTCTTATTAAAACAATAAACCGCAAGCCTTTAAAGCTTGCGGTTTCTCTTTCTATACATCTTTTAAAACCCCTTATTTTTTGAGATGATAGTCCAAGCCACCCACATGGGTGGAATGAAATTTACTCATGGCCATTTTAACCCCTTTCTTATACGCCTCGGCATTGGTAGAGATAGCTAAGTTCGCGTTACACGATCTCCAGAAGTAGCTATAGGCTCAAAACTGGCTACTCCCGTAGTGAGTCCCTGCCCTTGCGATACTTTTGCTTTTGTTTTTTCTATTACACCGTCGATTTCAAGCGCTTTTTTGATCAGCCCATTATAGGTATTACCTCTTTCATCGGTAAAATTGATCACTGATTGAATTTTCCAGATGTCATTGGAGCCTTTAAACCTGAGACCTTTCTTTTTTTTCGGCACTCTTATAATCATAAGCGACCAGGCGCAAGTTAGTTTTTATTTTTACAGTAGCACCACTAGGATTCCAGCCTTCTTTCATTTCTTTAAACATGACGTAAAGATTTACTTTGGCCACCAACGCGTTCCCTAATTCTTTGGAAAGACTTTTATTGGAATTGATTTCGGCGTCCCCCAGCAATCCGAAACCTTTCTTCTCTCTTCCTTTTTTGTTCAGACCTTTCACATAATACTCATGCCCAGTAGGTGTTACGGTAATCATTCCTGGGATCTCAGTAGGTATTACTTGTCCACCAGTTCTTTTGGTAAACTCGGCATAAGTTTCTGTGCTTCCTACTTGATCTATACCTATGATTTCCAGGCCTTTACTTTGAAGGTCGGCCACAAATTCTTGATATAATTCATCAGTAATCTTTTGTAAATCAGCCGCAACAATACCTTCCAAGCTTAGGGCTAGTTTGGCTTTGGCGCCATCTCTTGCGCTTCCATCTCGATTATTGCTACCAGCCTTGTAGCTTACCGCATCCCTAAACATTTCAAAATTTGTTCTGAATTGCGCTATGTACACCTTTTTTTGAGCTTTTTAGGTGACATGCTTAAGTGTGTCGATTCTTTAAATTCTCCTAATGACTGCGCTTTCGCGAAAGCGAAACAACAGGTAGCGAAAAGGACACATAAAATCGTTTTTGTATTCATAGTTATTTGTGTTTTAATTTGAAACTAAATTCTATTCATTGAGCGGCTGAGACAATAAGACAAATGACGTAGATTAATGCAATTATTATTGTCGGCAGTTGGGAGCAAGGCTGATTTGAGCTTATTATTCTCGTATCGACCGGCTTTATAAATCTTACTTTGTTCCATGTATCCCAGCCCGTTTAACAGATGTTCTTTATAATTAGCGAGGATCCTGAAGTTCTGGTCAGGACCAGTGAAAAACATGTAAAGGCAGTCTTCAGAATAAGCATAGAAAAACCGATCAATACATTTTAATCCCTCTGACCAGGCATATGGGTTTTCCGTATTTGTTAGGAATCTTAAGTAGGTCTTTACCTTCACCGATGGAAATCATAGTCAAGTGCTTCCCAATATTTTCTATGGTGAAGGTTGCTTTTGAATACAGTATTTGTAAGTATTGTTTGGTCATAGGATCATAGGTATAGTAATGCCCATCGGCCTTTTGGGTACTGAGTTTGATGCCGTTTAGGCTCACCAGAATCGTATGGCTATATTTACCTCTTACCACTTGAGATTTATAGGTATAGGGTAGTTTAAGTTCCACGCGATAATGGATCTTTCTTACTGTTTCAGGATAGCTACTGCCATTTTTAAACTTTTGACTTAATTTGATTGGTTGTCATATTCATAGGTATAGGTTACCTTCTCCTGTCCTAACTCTTCCCTGGCCTCCAGTTTACCATCGCGGTAGGTATATATGAAATGGTTTACTTTGGTTCCCTGGGCATTCTGAGTGATTTCTTCAATTACACGCTGCTTTCCCTTTCTTCCATACACATACGCTGTGGTATACACAAAATCTTTTCATTTATAAACAGATTGAATTATCTGCCCCTGATCATTGTAGGAGTAAGTAGTAATTTTTGCCTCTGTGGTCTTATTTCTTTACAGCAATTTTCCCTGATCATTGTATGAAAAAGTGGTGGCAATGACCTTACCGCCAGTATACTCGTATTTGGCAATGGTACGACCACTGGAATCCCGATCAACGCTAACTGCATTATAGCTAGCTGCTTGGTCTTGCGTGGTAAGCAAACTGGAATTGATAAGGATGCCATCTGTATCAAACCATTCGTTGTCAATTTTTAACACATCGCCAAATAAGTATCCATGTCTGGTTTTGTGGTTCAACTCATCTGGAGTCAACGAATTTAATGGTGCGCGATACCAATCATGGACTACTGGTGTTTGGGCCAGAGCAATCATTTATAGGCAACAGATGGTTATAAACAAAATAGAATTTCTCAATACAATATTAATTTGAAAGCAAAGCTTCTGTAATTGAAGAGGGAATACAATGCGTCAATTGCCCTATTCTGTTTTTGCCTACATGAAAAAAAGATGTGAAAAGTTGAGAGGCGATGCCTAGATACTTTACTTGGTTAAGCCAAAGTCAAACGGGTAGCCAATACAATCTCTAGAATTGCCGACTTTTCCACCACAATTTGTTCTGAACCTTGTATTTTTTGATAGAAAGCTTGATCTACCTCAAATTCCCCTTCCTTGGTGAGAATGGTAAATGTATTTGATCCACCGTTGAGCGAACTCGAATATTTATCTAACACATAGGTATGCACAATCTTCTTTGAATGTTGTGACAATTCCCTGCGGTATTTAAAGTACCATTTAAGTAAGCTTATCAATTGCCAAATAACGATGATGGGAACTGGAAATAAAAAGATGAGTAAACCCCACCAACCCGAACTGATCAGGCTGATCATAACCCCCAAGGGCAATCCGCCAAACCAAATTGCTTTCCTCAACTTTTTATACCAGGCTTTTCTCAAAATTCTGTAATCTGAATTCGTGAGGCTGGCGTTTTTGACTCCAGGTTGAGATAAGGTATGGGTGGGCTTTTTTCCAAGGATTTGTTCATCTAACGATTCGTTTCTCTTTAATAACTCAAATTGCAAGATCATATTAGCCCGGGGAGTCACCGTAATTTCCACCAGGTCCCCAACGTGATGATTCTGATAACGCTCTGGTGCAACCTTAAATTCTTTATCCTTAATTTTAATGTAGTAAGTAACTGTAGTCTTGGTTCGGCTGCCAGCGCTACTTCTGCTAGAACCGCTTGAAGATTTACTGACCGCTTTTCGCTTATTTTGAATAGGTCCTTGGTAGACATGTTTTAGACCACCCGATAGATCTTTATATTTTTCCCAAAACATAAATCCGCAAAAGCCGACAATCATCGACATAAATCCCAGAATGATAAATTCTGGAAAATCCATACCCTTGTTGAATAGGTATTCACCGCTTACCCATCCAAAGCCAAAATAGATGATTAAGCCAAAAATCAAAGGAATGACCACAAAGCCCAACATTCCCATACGGATCAAACGTTGATCGGCCCTGGTCAGATTTTTTTCTACATAGGTGCTAGACGACATCATAACATTTAGTATTTAGTTAATCATTGAATCAATACTTAATTTTGCGAACCTTTTTTGTAAACAACCTGTCAAACATGGCACTGTCTACGGCAGTGCTATCTGGATAATACAACTTTCTAGATATGAAGCGGTCGTCTAGCTGACCCATTTACTTGTAGACTTTGTGACGTTTGATCCAGCCTTCCGTGCGATTTTCATGATTGATGGAATACGGCTCCACCATAATTTCCTTCTTAGAGAAATTCCTGCGGGTTTGAATCAATGCCCGGTCAGAAGATGCAGCGGCAGCCCTCAAAGCAGCAATGGTATCATTAGTAGGCAATGATAAGCGGCTGTGTTATGACATTGATTTGATGTCATAAAATTGCGAACAAAAAATAAGTTTTAAAATAGATCAAGTTCATTAAGATCAATACTTTACGCTTTTATATTTTTTTAATTCTTCTCGACTGCGCGTTCTTATTGCCGAACGTTTATCTGCGTCTATTTTAGGCAGCAATTTTTTTGAAATGTCAGTGGGTACCAGCATCATAAATTCAAAACCTTCCTCAAAATCATAGTGATATAATTCATTGAATATTTCCAGATAGTACTGGTCGATCTGTTCTTGGGATTTACCGGCTGCTTTGAAGGATTCGATTTCCTTGGCAAATAGAGGCCTTGCTTTATAGGAACCCAAGGCTCTCATTTCTACATATTTTTTTGCTTTTTCACTTAATGACGAACTTGTGGATGATCCAGTGCTTACCATGGAAGACTGCGACTGACCGGTAAGCGATAAAGCATACACATTTTCATTCTTTAGGTTTGAATAATTAGCCAATTCATAACTCAACTTTCCGTTGATGAATATTTGAGCGGTACCATTCTTAAGGCTCCACTTGTAAATATTATTTTTCAAATAACCCGTGGGCGTTAAAACCGATAGGCCTTTGGCAGTCTTGTAAGCAAAATATAGATTTTGACTTACAGGTGAGCCCGCATAGCCGCTGTAGCCTGGGCGCTCTTTATCGACATGCATCGTAAGATTAAGTTGGGTGAGATACACCATCCATTTACCTGGTGACGTGGTGTAAATCTTGTATTCATCCTTTGTAAGCGCCTTGCCGAAATTATAAAAATGAGTGAGTTTGCCCTGATCGTATACCAGCAGTAATTCACCTTCTTTTGCTGCAAAAGGTACTTCAGTAGGAACGTCTACAGGTAGTTCATAAATATTACGAATCAAATAATCGTAATTCCCATAACCTGCTACTGCATCCTTTTCATTTGGTAAAATCTTCAAATAGGCAGGTATGGCCAGATTTTTATCTTTTTGAGAAAACTCAAAGGTATTGTTTGACTTGCGTGCCACCAACAATGGAAGCGAAGGCTGAAACTCAACTACATCAACGGTGTTCGTTTTAGTAGATTTCTTGTCTAAAGGTTCTCCATTATAGGGTAATACGGGTTTGAGTTCTTTATCCTTTGCCTGATAATAATCATTGAGAATATAGGTAGGCTTGTTATTAACGGTTATAACTGGATCTCCATTTTCCAAATAGATCCATTTGCCAAAATGAGAATAGTCTTTTAGCTTTTCTCCCTCGTCATATACCACATAACTTTTACCGGCAATGTTGCGATAGTAAGCCATTTGCGTGTTGTAAACGGCTTGAGCATTTGCTTTTGTAACCTTTCCACCCAGTATAGAAAGTGCTTTTGCATCTGGTATGATGTAATAATTTACTTCAGGTAAATAATGAAACATATAGGCTTGATCGTTCTTACCTATTACTTCTATTTTAGAGCCTCTTAAGATCTTTCCATTAACGTAGGGAAACAATATAGGGCTGGAGGTGATGGATGGATCGGGTTCAAAATGAAATTTAGGATTGTCAAAATCTGAATAATAAATAATAGACCGTTCTTTTTTTCCAAATTTTTCATTCTTTGAAAACCGATTATACACCCAGTTGCCCTTATCATCAAATTTATACTCGTATTCATAATCATCATCGACAGAATAAATAGGTAAGCCATTCTTATAGTGGTAGGCGTAGTTAGAAATGCTCCCATCATAATTTTGGCGTTCTGTATTGACCTTAAGAACTCCATCATCAAGCGGCTGATAGGTGTATTTGCCATAGGTTGATTTTTCAGGTCTATCCTTTGATGCTTTATAAGTAATGATTTCTTTGATTATTCTTCCCTTGGCATCATATTCAAAATTCTGAATGTTTGAGCTGTGTTCTATCCTAATTAATAAGTCATTTATATAGGTATAACTGGAAAAACTTAAGACTCCATCCTTAAAGTATCCTTTCTCAACCAATCGTCCCTTATTGTCTCTCAGGCAATAAGATGAATTTAATTTTTTAGCCTCTTGTTTGGTATAAGCACAAACTTCATAGATTTTACCAGAATGACCATTCCAAACATGCTTTCCCTGTTTGTCATAAATCTGACCATCAATGGCATATACATCACCTTTGACATGTTCAGCATCCAAGGTGTGCATGTCTGCCACTGGATTTTCAGGAGCCTTATTGAAATCAGGTTGATATTGAGCAAAAGCTCCAAAAAATAATAAACAACAAACAACCGTATATAACTCTCTCATTTATGAGTTTTAATAAAACTAAATTACTTTATTGTAGAAGAAAGGTAAATAAGGCAAATGCCGTAAAGTCACGTTTATAATTAGAGCTCTGTCATGCTATCTGATGGCAAGAGGAAATCAAATAATAGACAAACGCTTAGTACTGGCTGTTACCTCATTTCTTGATGCTGGGCACACGTCTCTGGAACAATAAATCAAATTCTGTACTGCCACTGGTGGTGCTATCTGGGTAGTATAGTTTGCGGAAGATGAAGCGTTCATCCAGTCTACCCAGATTTTTATAAGTCTTATGGCGCTTAGTCCAGTCACCAGTACGCGTGTCTGTGCTGGTGCTGTACTGCTCGATCATGATTTCATTTTTGGCCAGTTCTTTTCTTTTTTCAAAGAGCGCTTGGGGCGATGTCTGGATGGCCTTTTTCAATTCTTTAATGGTTTCTGCGCTGGACTTACTGCTTCTAATCTTATAAAGACCTGTGAAGTCCAAAACATGGATCAATGGCCTGTTTTGAGTCGTACGGGCAAAAGGTTGTCCGTCGTGATAATAGATCGTTTTAGACCTCAACATCTCACCAGTTTCTGAAAAGGTTTCTTCTACCACGCTAAGTAAATGGTTGCCTGTACCGCCGTAATAAAAATAGGCTTCCTTGCGCTCGCCTTTGCGAGGTGTCATGACAGCGCGCACGACCAGATCATCTTCATATTCATACGTAGTGGCGTAATTTGTATAACGGCCTGTAGCTTTTTCCTTGAGGATCCTACCCTGATCATCGTGCTCAAAGGTGATAAGGGCATCAAATCCACCTGCGCTGGTTTTGCGCACGATGCTGTCCAGTCGCTTACCGGCGTAGAAAAATTCATCAAAGGTTTCTGACTTGTACGATCCTAAAATTTGGCGGTAATCCTGAATTTTAAGTCCGTTTTCATTATAGTTCAATACTTCCAGCATCACAGGTTCATATCCCAGACTATCTGCTTTGTAGGTCGCCGTTTGAACCCTGTACACTCGATTTTTTGACGGTGCCTCATCCTGGTAGATTGCTGGTAGTCCTATATGTTGTAAATCTGCAGGTGTTTGTGATGATACCGCTTTCGCGAAAGCGAAAAAAACAACCACCAATAGCGTTTTTATGTTTCTTTGAGGTAGGCATAAGCCGTAGTGTAAATTGATCATAATTGCCATTTTTATTTAAAAAGTCTCGTGCTTATTACATCCACACACCGACTCATCATATCTTTGTTAGTTTTATTGCTTGTAGGACTGGCCGTTGTAGAAATCTCCAGTAATGATTTGCATGGGTTTTGCATCGTCGATGGGTACATAGGTGTATTTGGGGACTTTGTTTTTAATGATCACGACCTCGCCTGTATCTGCTTTTTTGAATTCATAACCGTAGGTGCTTCTAATCTGTTCACCTTCTGCAATGAGGATCCACTGCTGTGCTGCCGTATCTGCATAAAGGATAAAGGGTGCCTTAATCACCTCAGGCTCTATGAACGCTCCATCTACAGCAGTTACATCCTTCTTGACACGGTAGTAGGTTGTGTTTTCTTTTGCATAATAGAGCCAGTGGTTGTTGTCTTGAAAGAGTTTGATATCCTCATTACCATAAAGCGAATACCGGATACTATTACCATGAAAAACTTCGATTTTATTTTGATTCCATTTCAATAATAGCGGCATATCCTTTTTAAACAGCTCCAATGGCAACAGCTCATTATTAGGCAACCCATTAGGCATGAAGTTTCTTTTGATGTAATAATTACCATCGTAAGGAAAGTGAACAATCACATCATCGCCATGGACTATATAAAGCGTGTTATACTCTTTTTTGTTTAGGTAGAATTGAGGTCTTTTACCAGGCACCCTTTTTATGGTGAGCAGTTCAGGACGTAACTCATCATGATAGAAAATTTGCTTTATCATGTAATAATTGGGTTCTTTTCCTTTTTCTGCATCTGCTATATAAGTCCCGCGATCATCCCGTACGGCATAGTATGTCTTGTCATACCAGTCTGTACGCCATTTGATTTTTCCGTTTTCAAATGATTTGATTTCTATTTCACGTGCATTTTTCTTGTCAGGCCAGGTGGTCGTCATGGTCACCACGACTTCTTTACCTTTTGTTTCGTAACTGTAGACCGTTTTCTTTTTTCCTTCCAGTACTTCTTGATCCAACCTTCCTTTACGGTCGTAGGTATAAGTATGGGTTCCCGCAAAGTCTGTTTCTGTAATCAACCTACCGCCGTCATCATAACTGTAAGTGTATGATGTTGATGACTTTCCATCATTATAGCTGGTAACTTTAATGATTCTGCCTTTTTCATCCAGATCAACTATATAGGTATTGTCACGTGCAGCATCTTCAGGCGATTGATTGATAAAGTCCATGATGGTTTTACCGCCATCAAAAATCTGTAGGCCCTGTTCATTATATCTTTTTTTATCTGCAATGGCAATACCATCTGCATACTCATGCCATTTTACAAATAACCCTGTTGCAGTTGGGTTTAACGGTGCGACGGCTATATCTACGGCAGGTTCAAGATCAATCTTTTGTGCAGAAACGTTGCTCCATCCCACAAAGAAAATACACGCGATTGTCGCAGTAAACTGCAATCCCGTGAATCTGATTATCGCCCTGTAATAATGTATGTTGCTCCTCATTAGTGTTTGTTTGAAAGCAAAATTGCCTTAATTCCAGATGCTGTGAAATAAGGCCATTGGCCTAGATTTCCACCGATCAATGTTCTTCTCATCTTTGGCAAAGCAGGTATTAAAGCGCTCTGGATCATTAAAAACTCGCTAATACTATAAACTTGCATTTGCTACATATACTGCATAAAAACATTTTCCATCTTCCACCACAGGTTTTAAGAACCACTCAACCAAAATCAATTGTCCTTCATAAAAGAATCGTCAGCTTCTAGCTTGCCAGCGGTCGATCCATCTGGATAGGTTATCTTACGCATAATTAACCGAGGCTTATCATAGAACCAATGCCTGCGATTGTAATGAGCGATCCAATCTCCATTTTGATGGGTATAGAATGTGATGTGATTTTTAAATCCCTCTTTCTGTTTCTCTGAAAGATCATAAAGGTGGTAGTCAATAAGATTCTTGTAAGCTTCCAGATTGAACTCAATTTCCTCCGTCAATTGATTAGGATGAATATTTGGATACACATCAAAGCTTTTCATAAAGAAAGAAGGATTGTCTGGCATGTAGATATTCACTCGTCCTATTTTATTTCCATTGCTAGTATAATCAAAGACTGGAGCCATGTCGTCCCCGTATGATACCGCTGTGGTTTTCATCCCAGTTAAACCCAGGATGCGATTGGTATGCTCCCATTTAATCGTTTTCCCATTATGCACGTAGTGCATCATCTCCTTGCGGTTCCCATCAGTGGATCCATTAAAGGCAAGTGTGTCATTATTCTTTATATAACCTACCAGACCGTTCTCGTCCAGTAAGAACTCTATGTTTGTGTTTATGGTACCCGTATACTTATAGTCAGCAATATGCACGCTACTTGGCACGCCATTCTCGTGCTGGATGATGGTTTTAACATGTTTAGACAAATTATTGAACGAATATTGCTTTGCGGTAAATAGGGTCACGAAACCCGCTTGGTTGAAAGTAAAATCATTTTCTGCGACCTTTTGCCAAGTCGCTTTATCTTTTTCCCACACATAGACTGCCTCTTCAATCGCAGTAGGAAGATTCTTTTGATTGATCTGTGAATAAGACAAATATGGTACTATGGGATCGGGAAAGGATCTATACGCATCGACCATTAGATCTTGGCCTGCGACATCGCACAAACCCGCAATGATGAACACCATTGCTAAGAAAATTTTTAATTGCTTCATTTGTTGAACTATCATATTCATTGTATTACAAACACCAAATTTGCTATAAAGGGAGTGATCATGAAATAGGGCAACTGCCGTAACCTGAACTTGAGATATTAAGTTCACGCATTCGCGCCTTGTCTGGCGGCAGGCAGGAAAGCCATGATCCCACAAGCCACTTCACTATTATCCTTCATCACGTTTCTTAAATTGATTCTACAAATTACCCCACTTCCCACCTGGCAACTTCACGGCCATAAAAATCTTGTTATTGAAGTGCCAGACTTGTGCTTTCAAGGGCATGGTTTGTCTGTAGACCGTAAGTTCTTTTTTGGAACTGTTGACTTTAAGGGTATCACTTGTAAATTTGAGATAATGCTGGTTGAAGTAATCGGTTGCTTGCTGTGCGCTCTCAAAAACCAATTCCACCTCTTCCAAAACTCGTGGGGCGCTGCTGGTAAATTTGTACTGCGCATACTTGAAAGGTGCACCGGTATAGATCACGGCATGATTGGTCTGTCCAGGAACGGTGTTGAAGTCCACAGGACTGTTTTGGATCGCATTGTGAAATTCTACGGCGCTCACATTGAATCCCATTTTCTTTCCATCAAATACAAATAGCTCATTAAATGCCGCTCCAGACATTTCTGGCGGATTGATCTTGTGGGCATTTTCAAGATCTCTTGTTTTGTACTGTCCTACTCCTGCAGTAATTGCGCGGTAGTAACGTATGGTCTCCAAACCATTTTCTCCCGTTATCTTCACATTGACATTGATGTGACCATTATTCAAGAGAAAATCTGGAGGCATCAATTGATCCTCAAAAGGTTTGAAGCCCAAAAGTTTTTGCCGATCGTTTTCAAAAGTGATGGTTTCTGTCATCAGTTCCTGATTGCGGGAATCGTACACCCTAAACTCGGCTTGCTTGATCTTTACGGGATCAAAAGATTGATCCAGCGTCAAATAAAATTGTGGTTGTGCCTTCTCATCCAGAAACAAAGTGCTCTTCAGGTCGATGCGGGAGTCTGGTTTTAAATCGGCATACTTTTCTGGGTAGAGAATGTTAGCCTCTGCAAAAAATAAGGCCTCACGCGCCATGATTTTATGAGCTGCATAAGAGATGTAACCGTAGCCTTTATCGCCCCAACTGGTTCCCCAAGAGTTTTTGAAAATAAAGCCTTTGTCATTAAAACCTACGATCGTCACCACATGACCACCGTAATTTTGACGGGTGCTCCCATCTTCCATTTTGGTCGTAGGTTCGATCAGGTAATAGGGAACTTTACCGCTAAAGATATCTGCGGTAAGATCACCTTCATAGGAATTGAAAACATCTACATAGCGTTTGTTACCTTCAGGCAGCTTTAAACCTATTGTGGGCAACAGCGGATTCTCTGCAGAAATCTTTGCCTGCGACCAGGCCGGTGCGTGAACATAAGTATAATGCACAGCTATACTGGGCACGCCTGCGGTAAGCAGTCGCTTCATCTCATCAATATCATGAGCGACAGTTTGATCATAATAGATAAAATCCTTTTCTAAAATTCCGTTGCTGGCAAACTGCTGAAACTGATATAAACCTATGCTTCCTACCTGTGCGCCCTTGATCAATCTGGTAAAATCGTTGGTATCGCTTTCCCACTCGAGTGGCTCCCCATGGTACGGCATGACCTCTTCGCTCACCACACCATAAGTGGCCAGTGGTTTTTTGTAGCTGCTTAAAAAAGCGCCTTCTTCATAAGTCACGCCCGGCTGGCTGTGCTTTAGCGCTGCATATAGATATTGCTCGCTCACATCTGCTGGCATGGCGGGTACGGTTTCCAGAGCCGCTGCCACCCCAAAAGCCGTACAAGTCCCACGCAATCCCTGGTGTTTTACCGGCGTTTGTACGTGACGATAATCTATGCCTTGGGCTGTTGAGAATTCCGCTTTCGCGAAAGCGAGAACAACTAAAAAAATGGGTAAAATTTTATTCATGATCAGGGATGTTTATTTCTCGATGGACTCCAGCGTTTTCTGGTCGAGAGTAGTGTTTCCAGAGACGCTACCGTCTGCATAGGTTATCTTTCTCAGGTAATACCTTCTTACCGTCTGGTCGTGTTTAGGCTTATAGATGGTGGTCGTCCAGTCGCCTTTTTCGTTGCGTATGGTTTTTGAAAATGGGTATTCCTTTTCGCTGGCACTCATTTGAGCATTAACCAGCTTATTGTAAGCTTCGGGATCGTTTGCTGCCATTTCAAAAAGATCATACCATTTCTTACCAGTTCTTTGCAGGTTGAAAAACACCTCATGATTATCAAAAGGGATGTGATAGGTAGTGATATAGTCGTTGTCATCACTCTGTACTGCCACCAGTTGATCGTCCACATACAGGTAGTTGCGTTTGTCATGTTTTGAATAAACAGTATAGGCGTTTGCTTTATACTTATAAGAGTCGGTACGGTCTGGATAGGCAGCGTCAGTGACGTTTGACAACTTGTCGTTTTGATAATAGAGCCTGTATCTGGGCACCTCTATAAATTCACCCTTATCATTTCTTTTAAACTTGAATTCATCGACACCAAACTGGGAACCATCAGATTGACTGACCAGTTTGCCATTCTCGTACTTGAACATTTTTACTGTTTGCAAATATTGATTGGCCTCAAGGAGCCTTTCAAGATTGCCGTCGCTTTTGAAAACATAGGCCATGGCGTCCAGCGGCACGATGCTATCGCCATCAACCACCTTGTAGGCTACGAGCTCGATTTGTTTGGGCATTTTGGAAACATCATAATGTTTCCACGAGGTATCCGGCCAGCTCAAGGGCTTTTTGTTGCCGTCCAATAGAACATTCAGTGGTTGTTGTGGGTACGCTTTCGCGAAAGCGAAAACAACAACAAGAAATATAATAAAACGAGATGCTATCATGACTTAGAAATAAATGATTTCACGAGTCACCTCACCTCCAAAACGCTCGTCAGTATAACTGATCCAGTTGCCCTTGTCATCATATTTTACGTTTGACATGGATCTTTGCCCCAAAACGGCATGATATACGTTTTGATAAGCGCCGTTGCTGTAATAATAGGTGGCCCTGCGAGTGCTATCATTTTTGTCTGACTGCTCGACTTGAAGGTCATCGGGTTCACCGTAATATCGGTAGTTAATCGTGTTCTGAAAATCATCATTCCAATAACTGGTTTTTTCAATAACCCGATTTTGCTCATCATACTTGAAGACGACTTTCTCCGTATAGTCACTGCCGTTGTAAATAATCTCAGTTAGATTATTGTTATTGTCGTATTTGTATTCCTTAACGGCATCATCCTCATAGGTGGTCTTGACGATATTTCCATCTTTTAAGTGATACTTTCTATTGCCATTATTGGTTTTAACCAAAATTTCATTTTCAGCATATTGGATCTCCAGAGGCTCATACTCAGAATCACTTGAGATCAATCTACCCTGCTCGTCGAATAGATAGGTTTCTACACTGGTACCGACATCTCTCACTGTCGTGGTCACACTTTTCTTGGCATTACCCGCTAGTCCAAAGTCCTGATTCCAAAAGTTGAGCGCAGTAGGATTATGAGGTGCATTAGGATGGGGCTTGTTTTGAGCCTGCACGCTGCCGCAAAAAAAAAATAGAAGGAATAGGTATTTTATCATGATGTATTGATTTAAGGATTGAAATGTTGAAGGTTTGTATTAATACTGTCTCACGCCATTCACAAACCGCATATTCTGAATCTTTAATAAGGATTTGTTTTCGCCAAGACTATTGAGCGGCAATTCCTTGCCTAAATTGGCCTCGATAAGTTGTTCATCTACTTTGAAAAGGGTATGGTATTCCTTTTTCAACGGGTTGTAAATCAAATGGTAGTCACCCGCCTTAACCGTCTTTACAGGAATTCCAGCAACACTTGCTTCAAGGATGTATTTTCCGTAATTACCCTTGGCTACTTTGGCAACTACTTTTCCAAAATCATTGGGGTCAACTTGATCGTAGTAATAGATTGTGCGCTCGTCATCCACGTATTTACTTCCATTTTTGTAGCGTTTTACCCAATTGTATTTGTTGTCGAATTCGTAGGTGAAGGTATCCTTGCCCTGCCCTACTTCTTCAGATGACCTGATCAATCCCTCGCGGTATTCTTTGATGTAATGATTGACAAGTACGCCGTCTTTATTGGTCTCCTTTTTATCGACCGCGAGTGTCTTGCCCTTATTGCTGTAGGTGTACACGGTAGTATATTCAAAGGTGTCGCTTGAAAAAACTTCCTTGATTACACGACCGCGATCGTCATAGGTGTAAACCGTCTTTTTATTGCTGGGTGTCGACGCATAGGATAGCATATTTCCATTTCCATCATAGGTATAGACTTTAGTCTCAGCCTTTCCGGCAGTGTAGGAAATCTCGGTAACAATGCGTCCTTGAGCGTCTCTTTCTACAGCAGTAGCACTGTGGGATGCTGCAGTATTTCTATTCTGAACGATACCAGAGTTAAGCAAATTCCCCTCGCGATCGTACCACTTGTCGCCAGTTGCTATGACTTCGCCAAAAAATTCGCCTTGTCGATCAATACGCTGCAACTGATCTGGAGTAAAAGGGTTTTCAGGAGCCTTACGCCAGTCGTAGGCTTTAGGCTGTGCCATGGCAACAACCTGGAGTAACACCAGTCCAAAAAGCATTATATAATTTTTCATAAATGTCAGATTTAGATATTCCAGTCTTATTGTATAGTGAAATCAATGGAGCTCACTACAAGTGCCGTACAGGCTTTTGAATAGAAATCGTCGTGAGTTTTGACATTAGAATCCGGCCCTGCAATCTGCACAACACTTAATCCTGTACTGGCGGTATCGCTGGGAGCCATGATGGTGACACGCATCAGGTATTTGGATGGATTTCCACTTTCTGCATCAGATTTTTCCATGGCTGTAGCATCGGCAACCCAAAATTCCTTACCAGCCATCGACTGTTTGCTTTCTTGAATATCTTCAATTTTATAATTGAACTCAAGAACGCTCGTGGAGTTAGAAAGGATGCTCTGCATCATCTTATCCTTGTTATCTACATTCATTCCCGTGGCGCTCCAGCTGTTGAGGCGCACCTGTTCTACGATTTTGTCTCCATCGCGTTTTACAAACTTGGCATAGGTACCGTAACCTTTGCCTTCTTCTGGCAACTCGTGTGGTACATCGCTATAATAAGAGATCGTGAAATGGAGGGGATCTAATCCGTATTTCTGGTTGTAGGCATCGTCTACAACAAGCGTTTTTTCTTCGCCACAGCCCTCGACGGTGACTTTGTTAGATTTTTGGTCGCAACTGATAAAGAAAGTTGCGCAAAAAAGAGAAAGAAGGATGATTCGGTTTTTCATGATCTTTAAATTGATATCGTAAAGATCAGATGTTGCCGGTGGCTATACCATAGGGCAACTGTCGTATTTAGACTACTGAAACCACCACAGGTAACAAGCCAAATTACACATGGCAGCAGCGATCAATATCCCGGCACTTATTTTATTGAAAAGTAACCAGCCCATCTTCTTAATACTGTAAATCAATAATGTAATACCCAAGAATAAAACAGGTAAACTCAAATAGGTGGCCATGGCATAAAACCACATCCAGCTGGTGCATAGCGACCATACCGCGGCTGTAGTAAGTACGATCCTTACCAGCACAAAACCTACGCGCTTGCTGTACTGGGCGATAAGTATAACGACCAGGGCGACACCTATTGCGATACCAAAAACCGTTGCAATAAATGGAAGTAAATCTTTCATATTATTCCTGTTTAAGCGTCGTGGGTAGTGTACTTACCCATGAGACATCTGCCGACGTGTCGCCCGCAGTAGTGCCATCACTATAATAGATCCTGCGGAATTTAAATTCGCGCAATGGTCCTTTAAGATCTGATCCAAAGAGATGATAGTACATAGTCCAGTCGCCCTTCGGCGCAGTAATCCTTTTGCTTTTCAAGGTAAATTCCGATGTTTCCCTTATGAAATGAATAAAAGGATCATTGGGTTGCTTGGCCATTTTACTTGTGGTCTTTAAGTCCTGCTCGATCCATTGCGTTGTTGTATCATAATCAGCGTTTTTTTGCTCGAGTCTCCTTCCATCGCTGTAAATTGTGAGCAGGCTGTCATAGGCACTTATTGTTGCATAAAGCTTTTCGCCGTAATAATATGAGGCTTTTTTTACCACGCGCCTACCAGACATGACACCATCAGCAGTTTTTACTGTTTTGTACCAGCCATCGTGGTAGCTGTACGTAATCGTGTCTTTGGACATGATCGCATTTTGCGTAAGTCTATGGATACGTCCATTTTTATCATATTCTACTTGATAAGATCCCATGTTTTTAGATCCATAGGTTGCTGGCCTACCCTTCTCGTCAAAATCATAAACTGTTTCTCCCGTGCTATTACTTATCGTTTTGGCTAGGTGGCCATTCTTATAAGTATAGTCAATCTGGTAAAGGCTGGTATCGCCATTTGTCACCCAGCTCCTGATCGCTCTCGAGAGCAGCTGATCTGAATTGTAGTAATGTTTATCAGTAATGCTGGGTACCAACTGATCATCTACCATTTTATAGGTAATTGTCATGATGCTGTCCACAGGCTTACGAAATTTTACTGGCGAGTGCTCCTTTCTCACTTGTGCCTCTACTGCCATAATGGGCATGAGCAAAAGCGTCATCGCTATAATAACGAGGCAATTGGTTCTATCCATCATGATTGTGGTCTTTTTGATTTTAATTCTGCGCGATAAGCATCATAGGCAGCTTTGTCATAGGTCAGATTCAATTTCTCAGCGATTTTTTCGGGTGTCCATTCTTCACCGGTAATCGTTCCATCTTTATAGGTGATCTCTCTGTGCGTAGCATAATACTGACCATCCTTAGATTTATCCACACGCAAAACCCAGTTGCCACGCTCGTCATATTCATAGCTTAAATCTCTTGTAACGCGCAATTTTCCAGTGGTTTTCAAATCGTCTCCATGGTCGTTCACCGTGATGGTCCTTGAGAGTTCTTCCTCACCATTTTTGATGTTGTATTGGGTTGTTTCGCTTTCGCGAAAGCGAGAGATCAACGACATCACCGGCTCACCAGTCTTATGCATATAAAACTCCTCTCGTTCCAGCTCCTGGCCGTCATAGACATACTTTGTGGTCCATTCTTTATTGCCATCTCTTGAATAGGACTTCTCTATAAGCTTATTATCCTCATCATAAATAAGATCGAGTAATCCAGAAAGACTGGAGGCCTTGATCATACGGTCTTGATTATCATATATCAAACTGTCTTTATACTGAACTGTGCCGTTGCGGTGATAGGTGTAGACCTGTGGTAGTCTATTGCCAGAATCCCAAAGTGAGCTGGTCTCCAGCATTTGATAGCGACCACCGTTAACTTTTTCTTCCCTGAAATTCTCCAGATAACCCTCATTGAAAACAAAGTATGAGGTTGCGTATCGATTGAGTTTTGACTTGTCTCGGTACGAATTGTATTCCGTTTTCTCTACAGTGAGTACGTTGTTGTTCTTCAGCTCGTATTTCTGTAGGAGATAGGGAATCTGATCGCCCTCGGCAAGTTGTGTATACTCAATCTGGCAACAGGTTTGCTCGCATGAAAGCAACCTAGTTACTACAGATACTATCATCATTTTTGAAATCCACGTCATGTCTTAAGTTTTCTTCAAAACTAATTTCAAGCTCCATTTTGCACCATTAGGCAATTGGCGTATTCCATCAACAGAAAAATGTAAAAAGGATGACCGCTAGCCTAAAAAAAACTCAATTAACTTGTAATTAACCCGAATTACTTGTAGCAACATTAATTTTAGAAAAAACAAGATGATGAGTGATCAAGCTTTACTACAATCCATCCAATTAGGAAATGTTTCTCTAAAAAATAGAATAGTCATGGCCCCCATGACCCGTTGTCGTGCAGACAATGAAAAAAACGCACCCGAGCAAAAACACGTAGATTATTACACCCAACGCACCGGTGCAGGACTGATCATCACCGAAGGTAGTGAAGTAGCTCCTGGTGGGCGTGGTTATCCCAATGTAGCAGGTATATATAACGATGCGCAAGAAGCTGGCTGGAAGAAAGTGGTGGAAAGCGTACACAAAGCCGATGGTAAGATATTTTTACAGTTATGGCACGTAGGGAGAATGTCTCTACCAGATTATCACGACGGCAAGAAACCATGGGCACCAAGTGCTATTAATCCTGAGACCGAAATGCGTAACGCTCAAGGCGAAAAAAAGCAGACCGTCACGCCACATGCCATGAGCATTGAAGAAATCAAGATGGTGGTCGAAAGCTTTGGAGAAGCAGCAGGTCGCGCAAAAAGAGCAGGTTTTGATGGAGTGGAAATCCACAGTTCCAATGGCTATTTGTTACATCAGTTTTTTAATAAAAACAGCAACACCAGAACAGATGAATATGGTGGGAGTATGGAAAACCGTTCGCGTATTTTCTTTGAAGTCTTGGAAGCTATTAAACAACACTTTCCAGAAGGAAATATTGGTTGCAGATTCAATCCGTCGCTTCATGGTACTTTTGGAATAGAAGCTACTGAAGAAAGTATTCCATTTTTTGAATACATCATGGATAGACTTAACCGACACCACCTGGCCTACGTACACTTGAGTGAGCCCTTTACGGATGTAAGTGATGTAGATTACCTGGTCACTGATATTGCCAAACACTTTAGACCCATTTACAAAGGTAACCTCATGATCAACAACGAATTTGATCGGGAGTCAGGGAACCAGGTGATTGAGGAGGGACATGCAGATTGTGTGGCTTTTGGAAAACTATTTATCTCCAACCCTGATCTGCCCAGACGTTTTGACCTCAAAGCTGAAACCGCAGAATGGAATGAGGATACTTTCTATACCCCAGGTCGTGAAGGATACACGGATTATCCTACATTGAAAGAGAAAAGAACATTGGAAGCATAAACCAATTCAAGTTGAAAAGCAAAAAGGACCACTCTTAAAAGTGGTCCTTTTTTATGCCAAAGCTTAAGGAGAATAAAATTTCTCTACCATAGTATGCGTATATTAATTTCTAGTTAGCCACTATCTTAATAGCCTTCAAAATCGAATCCGATATTTAAAAATACCGCATGGGATGTACTTACTTGGTCATGTTTGATCCACGCACCAACACCTAAATTCAATTTACCTAAATCAGCTGTCAACTGAACTTTCCCTGGTATACCGAACTTATTGCCGATAGAGTCGGAATAGTTGGTATTACCAACACCTGTAAAAACTTCAAAAGCCAATTGTTGATTTAAAGGAAGAATGCGACCGTATTGTAGAAATTGATGATTGTAGGAAATACCATCGTTCTCTGAAGCACCAATACTCAATTCCAAAAGGTTTTTCTTGTACCCTACAGATAGCGCAGTGCTGATGTAGAAATTATCAAAATTAAACAAGCGAAAACCAGTTTCTTCTTCCCTCATATTTAAAGCCTCTGAGACAAAATTGGCCTGGGCACGACCTAAACCCACATCAATTCTATGCACATACACCTCTGATTTTTCCCCGTCAGCTTTGTTATTAATGGCGCTAGCTTCCTTGATTTGTTGTACAGAATCAACCTTCTCTTGACGTCGAAGTCGGTCTTCCTTGCCGGGAATTCTCACCAGCGCATTGACGCCCAACTCAGGTATAATCTTTTCCTGATAGATATTTGCTCCTAAGTGCGTAGAAACAGCGAAAGCTTTAGAGAAGTTATAAGTCAAATCTGTTGAAGTCCACAGTACTGGATAAATTTTTTCATCATGCGTTGTGAGCTCATTCACTTCGCTTGTGTATTCCCCTTCATATCTTAGTAACCCTAGACCTCCATAACCTTTCCATTCCAAGATTCCTGGTTTTGTTATAAAGGACCCTATGTTTAAAGAATTGAACCAGTATTTGTTGAGATCACTAGAAGATCGCCTGTCCGTCGTCGATTCGGCATAAAGTCCATTTAATTGAAAAAAAGTGTTTTTATACCTGGCGTTGACGACATAGTTGTAATTCTCAATATGATTATCCGTCGGTAGATAAATCAACGACCCTCCTATACCGAGAGATGTAAGTCTAAATTTGCCGTTAGAAGTTTTTTGGACAATTTCCTGTGCATTAGATACTACCACGCACAGCAGTAAGGCGACAATTATTAATTTTCTCATTTTTAGTTGGTTTAGTTTAAAATATAAACTATTTCCATCAAAACGTTGTTTTCAGTAAGAATAGTATAATTATTTAACGTTAAACATCGTTACTAGATATAAGTTCTAAGGTTATTCTTTACGTCAGATCCTAATGGAAGTTAGCGGTAGAATTACAAATAAAGATGGAGGTTGTGACGAAGTATGGGATGATCAGTCAAAAGACAACAAGGATATGAAATGACATACAGCGATATCCGTATGTTCTAGTGATGATAAAACTGTCAGATGAGGAGCTCATCAGCTGGACTACATGCAACATGAATTGTAGCTTCTGAAGCAGCTATCTTTTGACCAATCCCAAAAGTAACAACTGCGGTAGTTCTTGCTCCATCCCTTGAATTTCTTCCTCAGAACGTTTAGGTATAAAAAGATATAATGACCTTAAAGTACTTAACAAACTATAGAGCAAAGTTTCCACATTCATTTCTTGAAATTCGCCATGTTGTATACCGGCGTTTAGAATTTCTCTAAAGTCCTGCTCATACTGTTTTCGCATCTCCATGTATAATTCATATTCACGACCTTCCAAATGCATCCAATCATTATTCAACACAGCAAGCTCATTGGTATATGTTATAGCGATACGTATGTGAAGAGCAATGAGCTGTTCGGCTTGTTTGGCAGAAGACGGACCGGCAAATTTTTGATCAGATTTTACCCTATCCATGCCTAAAGTAAATTCCTTAGCCACTTTTAAAATCAACAGCGATAAAATTTCCTGTTTCCCAGAAATATGGTTGTAAAGACTCGCCGCTTTCATGCCCATGGCGTTGGCCAAATCCCTCATAGTAACGGCACTATACCCGCGCTCTTTAAAAAGTTGGGCAGCTATTTTAAGAATTTGGGATTTTCTATGGGTCATCACAAACAAAGATAATTCACAAAAAATGATCAATTGGTAAAAGAATGTCAAACCCGTGTTTTACAACAGTCAAACTTTTAATTTTGTAAACTAACTCAATGCCATGCCCGAACAAATTCCGTCCAATCCGCTGATTGATCGTTTACCGCCGCATCTTAAACAGTTTATCAAACCCCAAAATTACGAGCTTTACACAGCACAGGATCAGGCGGTATGGCGACATGTGATGCGTAAAAATGTGGAGTATCTAGGGCAGGTGGCTCATGGTTCTTATTTACAGGGGCTTAAAAAAACTGGTATATCGATAGAAGAAATTCCTTCTATGTACGGAATGAACCGTATTCTTAAGGAAATTGGATGGGCCGCAGTAGCCGTGGACGGGTTTATTCCTCCGGCTGCCTTTATGGAATTTCAGGCCTACAAAATTTTGGTGATTGCGGCAGATATACGCCAATTGGAAAACATTGCCTACACCCCTGCCCCAGATATCATTCACGAGGCGGCAGGCCATGCCCCCATTATTGCCAGTCCAGATTATGCAGAATACTTGCGGCGTTTTGGGGAAATAGGTAGCAAAGCGATTTCCAGCGCGCACGATCATCAGATGTACGAGGCAGTCAGACAATTATCCATTCTCAAAGAGGCAGGAAGTTCACAGGTAAAACAAGAGCTGGATCAACAAATAGAAAATGCTGAAGCCGAGGTAGAACGCCTTCAGGCCAAAAAAGTGGCCCCCAGCGAAATGTCTCTCATACGCAATTTACATTGGTGGACCGTGGAATATGGACTAGTAGGCTCATTAGAACAACCCAAAATCTATGGAGCCGGACTACTGTCCAGTATTGGTGAAAGTAAAAGCTGCCTATCTCCAGCGGTTGAAAAACGTCCTTATTCCATTGATGCCGCATACCAAGATTTTGATATTACAAGGCCTCAACCTCACCTTTATGTGACTCCGGATTTTGCTTATCTAAGCGAAGTGTTGGAGGAGTTTGCCAATACAATGGCCGTACGCAAAGGAGGGCACCGAGGCCTGCAGAAATTAATCGACTCTAAAAGTTTAGGCACCATTGAATTGAGCACCGGACTTCAAATTTCTGGCATTTTTAAGCGCATGATCACCAATGAAGATCACGAAGTGGTATATGTGGAAACCACTGGAAAAACTGCCTTAGCTTACAGGGAAAAGGAATTGATCGGCCACGGCACCGCCACTCATCCAAAGGGTTTTATCAGTCCGCTGGGAAAATTAAAAGGTATCAATCTCGCTATTGAGGATATGGGACCTAGAGATCTCCAAGCATACAATTTTTACGACAACCAGCGCATCGAATTCACTTATGAGAGTGGAATCCGGGTGGAAGGATTGAATGTGACTGGTATGCGTAATATCAAGGGGAAACTGATGCTGATCCAATTTGTAGATTGTACGGTAACTTATAGAGATGAACTTTTATTTGCTCCTGAAGACGGCATGTTACACTTGGCTGTGGGGAAGGAAATCCTGAGTGCTTATGCAGGTCCAGCAGATCATCATAGTTTTGAACTGGTTGATCAAGAAAGCCCTTCCAAAACCATCAAACCTAAATATTCCAGACGCGAAGAGGAAATACACCAGCTTTATCAAAAAATCAGACGATTAAGGGAAGAAGATAAAATCAATCAGGATCAGTTGGTTCGCTTTCGCGAAAGCGTACAAACCCAATATCCAGAACAATGGTTGTTGCTCGAAGAAATAGACGAATTACTTGAGCATTAGACCGAATTGATCACTCGCACCACAGTTCCATTTCCTGTAATGGAAGAAATTTCCAGGGAAGCGTCTAATTTTATTACAGCTCTTTGAACCATGTCCAATCCAGATCCATCAGGAAACGCCTCCTGCTGAAATCCTGTACCGTTATCATGAATGATCAAGGTAAATACATTTTCTTCCCAAGTAGCAATGACAAATACAAAATCGGCTTGTGCGTGAATGACCGCGTTGTGCAAACACTCCGTTAGGATTCTTAAATAATACCAAACTTCTAAAGCAGAAAACCTCAGTTCCCCTTGCTCTGGGAAATTGATTTTATAATCTAAATCTGTATCTATTTTATCTCGACAAAAGGCTTGCAATCGTTTGGTATAATCTTCAAGGTCAGATAATAAATGTACTGGCTTTGCCGATGCCCATTCAACATACATCAGGTTCATCTCTTGTTTGTAGGGGTCAGTTATGGGTAAGCTGGACTTATTTTCTGCCTGTATGATTTCCCACTGATGTTTCCAGTGTGCAGATGAATAGCTTCCTGTTCCTCGATGAATACCTAATTGTCTTTGATGGGCTTCCCACTCTTCGCCCATCCAACTAATGATAAACCCAATGATCAAACCAAAACATATGTAAATGACCACTTCCATCAATTAATGACTTTGCAAAGGCATGGTTAATGTAATATCTGTACCGACCTTTTTGGCAGTATTTATCTCCAACTGGGCTCCTAACTGCTGAGCACGTTCCTTCATATTGTGCAATCCATTGCCACTATTGGCGTGTTGAGGGTCAAATCCTTTTCCCTGATCCCAGATTTTTACGGTAAGTTGATCCTGATCATCACTCAGGTGTATTTGAATATTTTCCACATCGGCATATTTTACGGCATTGTGTATGGCTTCCTGAATGATTCTAAAAATATGCATCCCCTGTACAGCATTAAAAGCTGGGTTATGGGTAATCTCTATGTCTAAATGCACAACAGGCATACCTTCTTGATTCTGGCTTAAAGGAGCAATAAATGTAACTATACGATCTTTGATATCCTCCAAACTAATCGCCGATTTATTCATGGCCCAAATGGTGTCCCGCAACTCGCTCATGGTTTTCTTGGTGAAATGACTTAGACCGTCTAGTTTTTCATTGGCCAATTCAGGTTCTAGGTTTTGGGCGTATTTTAAATTGTCCAGGGAACTACTTAAAAAAGTGAGTTGGCTACCAATATTATCATGCAAATCCCTTGAGATACGCAGGCGTTGTTCCTGTAGTTGTTGCTGGGTTTCAATCTCTGCCAGCGCCAATTGTAATTCGTTTTTTTGTTGGCGCTGTATATTCCTGATACGTTGTTGTCGATAAAAAAAGAAGCCGAGCAGGATAATAAAAATGGCAGCCGCAATTAATAGCGAAATATATCGGTTACGCTCGGTGATGGCCAGTTCCTTTTCTGCCAGCTCTGCCCTTTGTTCTGCGATTTCCTGTTCCTTTTGTGCTGTCTGGTATTTTTCATAATACTCCTGCGCTTGTGCTGTGCGCGCTGTTTCTTCATATGAATCGCGCAATCGCAATGCCCTGGCATAGGCAGCAGCACTACCACGGTGGTTTTGATCCAGGGCCAGTAATCTCGCGTAAATGGTCTCTATTTCTGACATTCGTTTGTACTCAGTGGTATCCATAAGAGTGATCGCCCGTTCGACGGTAGCTATTCCTTTATCATACTGACCGTCCAATTGATACATTTCGGCCAGAGTGACTAGACTATTGGCATGCATGATCCTGTTGTCCAATTCGGCATAAATTTTCTGTGACTTATCGGTATAGTAAATAGCGCTATCCAACTGACGACTTATTCTAAAGTCTACGCCAAGATTTTGATATACTATAGCGAGTCCCCTGCGGTCATTGCTTTTCAATTTTGCCTGAATGGCTTTTTTGTGATAAAAATAGACAGAGTCCTTATTACCTAGTCTGGTATGAGCGTTGGCGAGATTGGTATAACTGGCCCCCAAACCATAGAGATCGTTCGTCTTTCTGCGAATTTTTAAAGCTTTGAGGTGATTATATCTGGAGTCGGCATATCGGCCCAGATCATATAAGATCAAACCCATATTATTGTAAATACTGGATAGTCCGCGCTCATACCCCACGCGTTCAAAGGCTTCTGCACCTTTGACATATTCTGACATGGCCATTTCCAGTTTATCTTGCTTCCAATAGACCAGACCTTTGTCATTGTGCACATTTCCCATCGAAATATAATCCTTGCGAGGGGCAGCAATCGCAAAAGCCTGATCATAGAGTAGTAAAGCGCTATCCTTTTTTGAGGTGACATCATAATAAATCCCCTTACGTATCAAGGCCTGTGTATGCAGATAAGGATAATCAGTTGGTGAGGTTCTTGCCATCACTTCTTCTGCCAAAGCCTTTGCAACCTTAGGCTGAGAGTATACATATTTAAAAAAGTTCTGATTGAGCTCCTGGTACTGCAAGGAATCTGTCGGTTGCAAGGCTGCGGCCCTTATCAAAGAATCCACCACAGCTTGTTGAGAAAAGGCCGTTTGCAAGCAACAGAACAACGAAAATAAATAGACTCTCACGAAGGAAAAGTAGTATTTTTTTTGGATTTTTAGTTGAAGTCTGCCTTTTTGCCTACTGAGCTATTTTCTTTGACGTTTCGTGCTGATCATGATCATATCGCAAATTTACCTGACTTCCCTTATCAGGCTTGGACTGAATATCAAGTGTGGCACCCATTTCTTCAGCGCGCTTTTGCATATTGGACAAGCCGTTACCTGCCTGTACCTGCTCTTTATCAAATCCATTGCCGTCGTCTGTTACCTGAATGTTTAGTTGTTTTTCTTTATTGGCTATTCGAATTTCAATAGTAGCCGCACCCGCATGCTTTACCGCGTTATTAATAGCTTCCTGAATAATACGATATAAGTGCATGCCGTTAATATTACTAAAAATAGGTAAAGGTGATTGTAGAAGACTATCCACTGTAATTTGTAATTCACCACCCATGGCGACGGTCAATTGTCCAGCCAAAGCACTGGTACGATCTGCAATTTCTTGAAGATCGATCCGCTCTTTATTCATCGCCCAGATGGTATCTCTTAGTTCGCTAATGGTTTGTCGGGTGAATTTGCTCAGATTGGTAATGGTCATGGCAGCGGGAGAATCTGCGGTGCTCTGTCGGAATTTTAGATTATCCAACGAAGAAATCAAGTAGGTGAGTTGGCTCCCGATATTATCGTGCAGATCTCTGGATATGCGCGATCGCTGATCTCGAAGACGCTTTTGGTTATCTACTTCGGCTTGGGCTACGGCAAGTTGTTTCTCTTGTCGTAGTCGTTGTTGCTTATACCTGGATTGTCTCCATAAAAAAAGTGTGCCCAACGTAAGTAGTACCAACCCCATCAACACCCAACTGATGATGCGGTTGCGTTTTTCCAATTCAAGCTTATTTTCTACCAGACTATTTTGTTGTTTTAGTATTTTCTTTTGTTGTTCTGCGGTTTTATAGCGTATTTCTAAATTGGCAATTTTTTCTTGCAGGTTAGCATTGGATATGGAATCCTTCAGGGCCACATAGTTTTCCAGATAAGAATAAGCTTTGTCTTGACTGCCACGCTCGTTGTAGATTTTTGATAGGTATTTATTCAAGCGCATTCTTTCAGAGGCCATCCCATTATTTTCAATGAGTGGTTCTGCGATCATTAAATATTGGGTTGCCAGATCCTCCTGACCTTGCTGGAAATAATTGATCCCTAAATTGAGGGCAGCAACCCGCTCTACTTCTAAATCACTTTGATCACGCCCCATATCATATAATTGTTGATAGAAGTGCATCGCCGTATCCTGTTGGCCCAGGTATTTTTTGACCAGGGAAAGGTTATTCAAGGCTTGAAGTTGGATCTTACCCAACTGCAGGTATTTTGCGGTCTTGCTGATAGATTTGAGTTCTGGTTCCAATTTTCTAACACTGGTCGTATCAGCAGATTGGGAAGCTATTTCAAATCGTACGCCAGCCATATTAATCCTGGTAGTTAATGCCTCTGCTTCCAAACCTAATTGGGATTTTAGGCTGGCTGACTTTTCATAAAAACCCAAGGCGCGCTCGGGTTGTTTCATTTCGTCATAGATCAATCCCAGATTGTTATAAGATTTGGCCAATTGCAAAGTGTCTTTTAATCGAGTAGCCAGTTCGGCCGATATTTCATGCACCTCGAGACCACCTTCTAGATCTCCCAAATAAGTCATGGCAGCGCCCATATTATTCAGGTAGCGCATTTGGTCCTTGTCTTGATTTGCTTTGACCGCTTGCTGATAGGCTTTTTCAAAAAGATCGTAGGCTCCCTTAAAATCCCCTTTATAGAATTTCAATATCCCCTGATCGCCCAGGTATTTGACCGTCAAGTCATAATTTTCCATCAGCAGGATGTTGTCTTCAATTCGGTCATAGATGATCTGAGATTCCTTGTATGTTCCTTGTTGTGTGGCTTGCATGGCTTTATCCAACTGGGCGACCAAAAAAGTAGAATCCTGGGCACGGTCTTGCGTTTGTACTGTCTGAGTTAGAATAGTAACAATTAAATAGACAAACTTGTAGAAAAGGGATAGCGATATTTTCATGCGGGTAGCTTTAACATTGTAAAAAGATCATCTAAGCAGCTAGATCAAATTAAGTTATTGCGTTTGGCTTTTTCTACCGCTTCCAGTTTGGAATGCACTTGAAGTTTTTTGTAGATATTTTCGATGTGTTTTCTCACAGTACTGGGAGAAAGAAATAAATTATCGGCAATTTTAGTATAACTCAGTCCTTTTCCCAATTGCTCTAGCACTTCCACTTCCCTGGCCGATAATTGGAATTGTTCTTGATCCTTTAGCTCAAAACTTCCAGGATTGCGCAATAACCTCAGTGTCTTTTGTGCGATAGATGGTGTCATGGCGGCGCCGCCTGCAATGGTTTCTTCTATACCCTTTTTTAAAGATTCTGGATCTATATCTTTAAGCAAATAACCATCAGCTCCAGCCTGAATCGCATTAAAAATCAATTCGTCGTTGTCAAAAACGGTAAGCATGATCACCTTAATTTGCGGATAAGTTTTCTTGAGAATGTCTGTAGCATCCACACCATTCATGACTGGCATTTCTATATCCATCAACACGAGATCCACATGCGGATTATCCTTTAAATTTTCTAAACATTCCTTTCCATTGTTGGCGGTAAATCTGAGGTCAAAATCCTCAAAAAAGCTTAGTTTCTCTTTGGTGCTATGGATCAAAAAACTGTTGTCATCCACAATGACATAACGTATAGGCATGGGTTGGTTTTATAATTGTTTCCAGATTCTGGCATAGGTACTGAGTAGTTTTTCATTCAGTCGTGCTAATTCTGTTAGACCCAGCCCCTGGAGTTTTTCATTGTTCTTCTGATTAAAGGTATAAAAAGAATGGCTTAGTTCATCCAATTCCCTTAGCATCAGTCGGTCTTTGTCGGTCAGGTCACGCTTTCGCGAAAGCAATTCCTTTTTCAAACACTGCAACCTATATTTTTCAGTGACTAGCATTTTTTGATACAGCCTTTCCTGTCTAAAAAAGATACCGCCAAGTACAAGGGCGGTAAGCCCCACCAGGATTACCCCTAACCAATCCTGGGTTGCCGCACGCGCCGATATCTGAATAAGTGAAAGCATGGAGGCCATAAGTAAATGAGATCATCTAGATATTTAAATGGTCAATATCAAAAAAGCCATGTACTTATTTGTTGAAATAATGATGACATTAATGCACCCTAATTATTATAGACCTCCAAGGATCTTTTTCTAGTAAAGGTTTCATCACAAACATGTAATTGAACCTTATCCTTTTTAAAGATCTCCATGGAAGACATGATAGAGATGGCATTCAAGGCATAATCCATAGATGTGTCAACATGATATTGATCCATCGTCACCATATTGATGTGTACAATACTGTCTTTTACCACCTGGAAGCTCACTTCTCCCTCTTTACCATAACCTAAAGTATCCAGCATCTCAGAAAGTGATTTGGCTTGCTCTTTTAAGGCATCAGGTTGGTAGTACACTTCTACACCACCAGTTTGCTCCTTAGGTCCATACCCAGTCAAATCACAGGAAATTAATATACAGGTCATGGCCAAAAGCATGAATAACTTTTTCATTATTGATTATTTTAAATTACAGAGACAAAATTGCTGATCTATTCCATTAAAGACAATAGGGCAATTGACGGATTAAGTCATACAGCAACACTTGAATGGATTCAATCAATGAGTAATCCTCAACTCCACGTCAACCACATAACAGAAAAATCATCAATATTTTTTTTAAATCAGTTTCACGGAAACAAGTAATTTGTATATTGTAAATCCTACATCAAAAAGCTATTTGCCATTTGTATAAGAAGAACAAAGGCAAGGTTGTTAAAATTGAAATCAAAAAAATATGTTTGGAATTTTCAGAAGCAAGAGAAAAGACAAAATCAATAGATACATCAAAGAAGGAGCGATATTATTAGATGTGAGATCTACCACTGAATTTGAGGGAAATCACATTGAGAATTCGCTTAACATTCCCGTGCAGTCGCTGGATAAGCACCTGGATCAGTTGGACAAAGACCAACCTATTGTCACCTATTGTGCCCGTGGTGGTCGCAGTACGTTGGCCGCTGCAAAACTCAGAAAGTTGGGCTATCGAGTTGTAGATGGCGGTGGAATTCGCAATATGAGGCGCCAGCTGAAGGCCATTCTGCGACAATGATATATATCTCCTACTTTTAGACATGAAATTAGAATACCACAACATTAAGGACAACGGTAGATTCATTGTTACCAGCTTTCAATGCGGTCCCGCCCTGCAACTGCTTCAGGAGAAGGATCTCTACAAAATTGTGTGGTGTAGAAGTGTCGCCACCACCTTGATCGTGGACGGTTATGAAGTGAAATTAGATAAAGACCAGGTGTTGTTTTGCACTCCGGTCAATGTGGTTGATATTCCTAAAGATAATATTGGTCTGATGGCCTTTGTATTTAACCGGGAGTTTTATTGCATCCAACATAACGATTCTGAGGTTTCCTGTATGGGATTATTGTTTTATGGATCCTCCAGCGCGCCCATCGCCTACTTAAATGAACAACATGTGCAAAGTTTTGAAGCAATGTTGACGTTGTTCCAACAGGAATTTCAAACCAAGGACCATATCCAGGGAGAAATGCTGCGCAGTTTGCTCAAAAGAATGTTGATCATGTCCACCCGATTGATCAAAAAAGATCAATATCACGATAACATGAGTATCAAACAAGTGGACCTGATACGACGGTATCATATTCTGGTAGAACAACATTTTAAGGAAAAGCACCAAGTCACGGATTATGCCGAGATGCTCTTCAAATCTCCTAAAACGCTGGCCAATTTTTTTAAAAAACACGAGGTTTCCTCCCCATTGAAAATCATCAATGAACGTATTGTCGCCGAGGCTAAAAGGCTTTTGAGATATTCTGATAAAAGTGCTGAAGAAATATCCTATGAACTAGGTTATAACGAGCCCAGCCATTTTTCCAAGTTTTTTAAGAAACAAACGGGTATAAGCCCACTTTCCTATAGGAAGCAGATTTAATTCGGAAATTCCCTTAGACTAAAGCCTACTGGTGCCAGTAACTTCTCAGAATCATACATGTTGATATACAACATCACAGTATCCTGGGCCCCTTTGTAATACACCGCATATCGGTCCAGCACTGCACTACCAAAAGCCGAATTCTTTGAGGGCTGCGGACAACAACTGCCATAACGCTGATAATCAATTTCCTCACCATTGGGTCCAGCTAGGGCATTCAGGAACCTGCGCTCATTCAGCGGACCTTCACCTTCACTTGAGCCACCAACTTTGATCGCATTTTCTGGGCTATAGCCATAGGTGGAATCCGTAGACACAGCATCGACTAAAAAAGCATAGGAATTGATCAAGATCTGCGGTTGTCTGCCACCTGTATCATTAGAAGGATTTGTTTTTACTTCCATCGCTGGACTGTTTGAAGCCTGAACCTTATTCTTCTGGGAACCACAGGCTGTAATCAATGCAGCAACAAGAATCAACAACATTGTATTTTTCATAAGTCGGAAAATTAGCTTATCAAATATAATCTAATCTCCTTTTTCTGCTAGGGGGTCTACTATCAACACTACCCATCCAAACAATTTCAACATCAACCAAAATTAACCTACAAAAAACAGAACCCGCAGCCTTAAGCTATACGGGTTCTTCTTCAACTAAATATAAAAACTATACTACTGTTTTTTCAAGGACTGGAACTTCTGGGAAGTCAATAGGTACCTGCGTCAGGTTGTGTATATAGTTGGAAATGGTTTTGTCACCCACTTGTACAATCAGATCAACCAAATTTTCTTGTGTATAACCAGCTTGTAAAAAGGAAGTAATCAAGACCTGATCTGCTCTACCTCTATTCTCAGTTATATTTTTAGCCAAAGCCACTAAATGATCCAGGCGCTGGTCAAAATCGACTTCGCCAGCACGTATTTGAAGGATCTGTGGATCTGTAAATCCGTTTCCTTTTGCGATCGCCGTATGTGCGGCTAGACAGTAGGCACATTGATTCACCTCGCTTACCACAAGGTTGACCACCTCCTTCTCCTTATTACTTAAAGAGGATTTGGCACTTGAAAAGCTCAAATATCGCTCCAATGCGTTGTCGGATAGTGCGTAAGTTGCATATAGATTGGGAACAAACCCCAACTGCTTTTCCAGGTGATCAAATATTCCCTGATTTTTAGTATTTACTTCTGATCGAGTAGGTACGCTGAATGTTGTCATAATAGGTGATTTCTAATTGATAATTATTAATTACTTGTTTATTGTACCTACAAAGTTGCAGCAAAGTAGAAATTACTCAACACCACATCCTTCCTGATCGATGTTATATTTTTCCCTAACCCAACTCCATCATATATGTATTGGTCACTGAACGCGTAGAGTATTATCTTTAAAGCCAATATTCATTCCATGAGCAACATTTATTCTTACTTGACGGTTTTGGTTTTCTTCGCTTTCGCGAAAGCGACCACCGCACAAACCACTGCCAACAACGCATCAAATCGCATCAACACCAGCCAGCTTGCTATACCAGCAGCACCAGAAGAAGAGAAGTTTTATGCATCTCAGGAATTCAGGCTTTTGGGACCTTTCAGGGGTGGAAGAAGTGCTGCAGTAACCGGAGTACCTGGAAAACCCAACCTTTTTTATTTTGGAAGCACAGGTGGAGGTGTTTGGAAAACTGAAGATGGTGGTCGCAGCTGGAGGAATATTTCTGATGGTTATTTTGGCGGCTCAATCGGGGCAGTAAGTGTAGCTCCCAGTGATCATAACGTAATATACGTAGGTGGTGGTGAAAAAACACTCAGAGGAAATGTATCCAGCGGCTACGGGATGTGGAAGAGTGTAGATGCAGGAAAAAGCTGGACTCCTTCTGGACTGCCCACCAGCCGTCATATCCCGCGAATTGCTATTGACCCCAACCATCATGATGTGGTCTATGCGGCCGTTCTGGGTAATATCTATCAACCTACCGATGAACGCGGCGTATATAAATCTGTAGACGGTGGAAAAACTTGGACCAAGAAGCTTTTTGTCAATGACATGGCTGGAGCGGTTGATCTGATCATAGACCCCAGCAATCCCAGAAACTTATATGCCACAACCTGGAGAGTCCAGCGCACCCCTTATAGCTTGTCCAGCGGCGGTGAGGGAAGCGCGTTGTGGAAAAGTACAGACTATGGAGAAACATGGAAAGAAATATCCACCAATGAAGGCTTTGCCGAAGGCACGTTGGGAATCATGGGAATCACCGTTTCACCCCTGGATGGCGACAGACTTTATGCAATTGTAGAAAACAAAGACCAAGGTGGGGTTTACCGCAGCAATGACGGTGGACTCAGTTGGACCAGGACAAACGATGATCGCAGCCTAAGGCAACGCGCCTGGTACTACACCCGGATTTATGCCGACACTGAGGATATTGACAAATTGTATGTGGTCAACGTGTCCTACCATAAAAGTACCGATGGCGGAAATAGTTTTTCCAGTGCAAGGGCGCCACATGGGGATCACCATGACCTCTGGATTGCACCAGAAGACCCGAACCGAATGATTATTGGCGACGATGGTGGCGCACAAATCACCTACGATGGCGGAACCACCTGGAGCACCTATCACAATCAGCCCACCGCACAATACTATCGCGTAACTACAGATGATTCATTTCCTTACCGCATTTATGTTGCACAACAAGACAATGGAACTATCAGGATCCCACACCGCACCAGCGGCTATAGCATCACCGAATCTGACTGGGAAGGGACGGCTGGCGGAGAAAGCGCCCATATTGCGGTAGACCCTACGAATAATGATATAGTTTTTGGTGGTAGCTACGGCGGTTTCCTGACCAGATATAATCACAAAACTGGATCTGTAAGGGCAGTAAACGTTTGGCCAGATAACCCTATGGGACATGGCGCAGAAGGAATGAAATACAGATTCCAGTGGAACTTCCCCATCTTTTTTTCCAAACACAGCCCTGAAAAATTATATGCATTTTCCAACAATGTACATGTGACCACCAATGGAGGTCAAAGCTGGGAGACCATTTCCCCAGATCTGACCCGCAACGACCCGACAAAATTAGTTTCCAGTGGAGGTCCGATCACCCAAGACAATACTGGGGTAGAATATTATTGCACCATCTTTGCCGCAGCGGAGTCCCCAATAAAGGCTGGCGAACTTTGGGTAGGTAGCGACGACGGTCTGATCCATCTTTCCAGAGATGGCGGAAAAAAGTGGGAAAATATCACGCCAAAAAAACTACCCGAATGGGCCCAAATCAATAGCATTGAGCCCAGTAGATATGATCCTGCTACTTGTTATGTAGCCGCTACCCGTTATAAGTTGGGTGATTTTACACCCTATCTATACAAAACCAGCGATTACGGTAAAACCTGGAAAAAAATTACCAGTGGTATTGCACCTGAACACTTTACCAGAGTGGTACGTGAGGATGATGAAGTCAAAGGCATGCTTTATGCTGGAACCGAAACCGGCTTGTATATTTCTACCGATGACGGCCAGTCCTGGCAGTCTTTTCAAATGAACTTGCCCGTTGTTCCCGTGACTGATCTGGCAGTCAAGGAAAGTAATCTGATAGTGGCCACCCAAGGTAGGAGTCTGTGGATCCATGACGATTTAGGTTTGGTAAGACAGTCTTTTGATGACAACAAAGCCACTACCAAAGATGATATATATCTTTTTGCTCCTAAAACTGCCTATCGAATGGAAGGTGGATCGCGAGCAGGCTCACTTACCAGTGGAACCAACCACCCTTCTGGTGTTCTGGTAAATTTTTACTTGCCAAAAAATGTATCTAAGGACAGTGTTTCTCTTTCTTTTTACGACAGCAAAAAAGAGCTGATCAAGACCTTTTCTACCTATGATAAAGAAAACAAACTCAACGTGCAGCAGGGTGCCAATCAATTCCAATGGGATACCCACTATGATGGTGCAGAAAAACTACCTGGGATGATTCTTTGGTGGGCAAACTTATCTGGCCCCAAAGCTGTCCCAGGCGATTACACAGTCGAATTAAAAGTCCAAGATCGCAGTCTAAGTAAGGATTTTGAAATTATATCAAGTCCAGAAAGTGAAGCCAGCATTGCCGACATGCAGGCGCAATTTGAATTTGTTAATGAGGTAAATGCAACGGTGAATCAGGCGCATCAGTCCATCAAAAATATTCGGTCTTTTACCCAAAAGCTCAATGATTTTGAACGTATTTATGGAGATCGGGAAGAAGAAGGTATCAAAGAAATGCTGGAATTGTCAAAAGCCATGAAGAATAAATTCTCTGAGGTGGAAAAAGCATTGTATCAAACCCAAAATCGCAGCGGGCAGGACCCGTTAAATTTCCCCATCAGACTGACTAATAAATTGGCCCACCTTAATAGCCTGGCCCAGATTGGAGACTTTGCACCTACCCAGCAAAGTATCGAAGTGAAGAATGAACTCACCCAAGAGATCATGAAGGAGCTCAACGCCTTTGATCAAGTGTTGAATTCGGATATACGGGAATTCAATAAACAGTTCAACGCGCTGGAGTTGGAATATTTGGTCATAGAAAAAGATAAAAAATGATGCTAGCTCCAACGGCACCTGGGAAGGCTTTTATGAATACGGACTGGGATATGAGCTGCCTTATTTTGGTGAACGGGTAAAGATGAAGCTGCAATTGACCTCTAGTCAAGGAAATTTGCTTGGGGAGACGACAGAGGAAGCTTCAGTAGATGCAGTTCCTTATGCGGCAAGTATAAAAGGTTTTGTAGAAGAATAGTTGATCTCTTTTATCAAGGCCTATCCCGTTTACCCTTATATCAACGAAGATCAGGAAGTCATAACTAAAAAAGGTGAATTAAGCATCTTCCATACAGGAATTTTGGATATGGGAGGGATGTGTATGTACGGACATTGGAGTGTCGATATGGACGAAGAAAATCCACCCGAAGGAATCTGGTGGCTCAAGAAGATCAGCTGAGCGTGGAATTAATCAAAAAAGCCATCGGATTCCGCCATATAAATTGATGGGCGCTGCCGGCTCAAAGTACCTACCTCCAAAGGCGTTAATACGTATATTATCATTATAAGACTGATCCAGCAGATTGTTGATTCCCAAAAATGGAGAAATCACCTGTTGTTTCCAGTGTAGATCGTAACTGGTATTTACATGCAGGAGAAAAACTTCAGGTTCAGTAACTGTGTTTTCATTGTCTGCATAGAGTGAGCCTCTATAATTAGCTGTTATTTGAAATTGAAAATCCCGACGCCTGTGATCAAGTGTCAGGGCAGCATTATGCTTGGGAATTCCTGGTAGCGTCTTTCCATCCAGGTTACCAACTGGCGTCTGAAATTTTCTATAGGAAAAATCAGAAAAGGTATAGGCACCTAACAGTTGAAAACTTTTGGACAGCTGTCGTTGATAACTAATTTCTATACCCAATCTTTCGGTGGAACCAGCGTTCCGGTAAAAAGTACGATCTGGAAAATCCTGTAGTTCAAAAGGCACCAAATCATCGTTGGTCCAGGTATAAAAACCCGTTACTTGAATCCGATCAAAAGACCGGTCAATTTTATAGGCCAACTCGATATTTTGTGCTCTTTGAGGCCTTAAATCTGGGTTAAATCCGCCGTCATTGTTGGGATTAGCACTCAATTCGCTCAAGGCAGGTGTTTCAAAACTGGTGCTGTAACTCAGGTGAAATGCCTTTTCCTGGTTGATCGAATAATTGGCTCCCAGGCTGGTACTCCAGGCATTGAGATTGGTTTGCGCGGTGGCATTCCCATCTGTCAACAAGCGATCTGCTACGGCTAGCCGATTCACATCATAGCGCAAACCAGCCACTAGATTCCACCGACCACTGGACCATTTGTCCAGCAGATACGTACCCAAAGCACTAAATCGCTCATGCTGATTCAGTCGTAACTCCCCTTGATCGCCCTCTAGATTATCAAAACGTTTCCGCAAGTCATTCTGATGACCAAAAGTGATACCTCCCTGGACTTGATTCTCAAAAGCTTCTTTTTTCCATTGGTGCTTGATAGAAGAACCTACCCCAAAATAGTTGCGATTCACCCCTACCTGTCCTCCATTCTCAAAGGGAAGTCGAGCTGCAAAATCTCTGTAACTATAAAAAGCATAGGAAGACCATTCAAAATTTGACCATCGATATTCCTGTGATGCGCCTACCTTAACTTGAGATACGTTTTCTCCCGCCTCAAAAATGAGGTTTCTATCCCTGGCCTGTCGCCTTTGCGCTTCTACTTCGGTTGCGGTGAGTGATCCCGCATCCTGGGCCAGCGGACTATGTGCATAATTGACCAAGAAGGTATACGTCGCTTGGTCACTTGGTCTATGATGCCATTTGGTATTGAAATTATAGGTTTCAAATCCGCTGTGGTCACGGTAGCCATCAGATTTTGTGTGGCTACCTTGAATCACCAAATCCTGCTGTTCACCCGCCCAGCCGACCACCACTTGCTCCTGTCGCAAACCATAAGCCCCAAGCATCACTGAGGGTTTGACAAAACTACTATCGATATCCTGCAAGGTGGTAATGGAAATGGCACCACCGGAAGCATTGCCATAAAGCACAGAAGAGGAACCTCGTATGACTTCGATCTGATCGATGATCGCTAGATTGAGATTATCTAATTGACCTTGTCCATCGGGTGTAGTTTCTGGAATTCCATCGACGATAAGTTGGATTCCTCTGATCCCAAAAGCACTGCGACTCCCGAAGCCTCTGATAGAAATTCGAAGATCCTGCGCATAATTTTGGCTATTGAGATTAAATACGCCCGGGACACTATTCAAATACTCATCCAGGTGTAATTGTTGTTTGTTGTTTCCGCTTTCGCGAAAGCGCAATTTTGAAACACTAAAAGGAAGTTGCTGAACCTGTGACGGCAAGCGGTAGGACTTGATCAAGGTAGAGTCTAGGGTCTGTACAACCAGTGAATCCTGCTGGGAAAACACCGGTGCACCAACAAAAAATAAAAGCCAGAGCAACCTCTGCATATAGCAAATGATTTAAGACCAAAGGTAACAAGTGCGATGTAGGCCTGGTAGACGAAACCAAAAATTATCAAGATTTTAGGGAATTGATCAACCGATTCCAGCACTTTTGAGAGGTGGAATGCTAGTATTTTCAGCATGGTATTTTCGTTTGATGATGCATTTGCAGGAATGGTTATCTTGCTGGGAAAGGCCCTCTATATAATTCGGTAGGCAGCATAAAAATTGTCTCTTAAAGGTGTTTCGAAGAAGTAAAGTCGAACAGTTCTCACTAATATGCTGTAGTTTAAATGATTAAAGACGACCCCATACCCAAATATATTTTACTTCCAAAGCTGCCCCAATTCATCCGTTCCCTTTATATTTGTGCCATAGAATCGGCCGCGTGGCGCAACTGAATAGCGCATCAGATTTCGGCTCTGAGGGTTGGGGGTTTGAATCCCTCCGCGGTCACAATCACTCACAACTGCATTGTGGATGAAAACATAAGATCCCCATCAAGCTCGCTTGAATGGGGTTTGTTGTTTTTAGACACCTGGACGGAAAGGACAGGCAGTTGTATTTGCATCATGTAGCGTCCAGGGATCTGAAATCCCTCCGCGGTCACGAATGAATAGTTCAATAAGAAGAAACGCCAAGTTCGCTTGAGCGTTTTTTTGTTTGAAGTATTCTCAAAGCGGAGCTTTGTGGGATCTGTAATCCCTCCGCGGTCACAATCACTCACAACTGCATTGTGGATGAAAACATAAGAACCCCATCAAGCTCGCTTGAATGGGGTTTGTTATTTTTAGACACCTGGACGGAAAGGACAGGCAGTTGTATTTGCATCATGTAGCGCCCAGGTATCTGAAATTCACCGGGGTCAGCAATGTGCACACAGGGTGAAAGAAGGGATCTAATTTTACCCAAGTATTTTACTTATAAATTCTGTCTTTTCGAAAGATAAAGTGTTACTAAAGTTGAAGGATTTGTTCAAATTAGTATCTTTATATCATTGAGTAAACTATTCTCCATATCATTTTCCATTATCATCCTGATGCAAAGCTTTGGGTTGAACTTTGGTGATTTGTCACAGATAGATAAATTTATTGAGCACGCGCAATTTCATAGTGAGCAATATGGTGATAACGTATTTGTTTTTATTTCTAAACATTATGGAAAATTAAAGAAAGAGCACAATAAAGAGCATCAAGAGGAAAAAGAAGATCACGAACAGTTGCCTTTCCAGCATCATTCTTCTATTTCTAGTGTGATTGCATTTTTTGTTAATAGTTCAAATGAAGAGTTTAAAAAAGCTGAGGTTTCTGAACTCAGGGCACATAACTTCTTCTATCAAGAAACTATTTCTTCAATACATCTTAAAGGATTATTCCAGCCACCTAGGCAGTCATAATTTATTCGTTTAAAATTTTCGGTCCTCTGTACTCTTTTGTAGCTAATCATGGTTATTTAACCAAATTGAAGTAAAAGAAGGACGTTCTTACGTAGGAAATACCTACTTAATTTCTTTAGATAATCTTATCACAACAGACAAAGTATTAACCAGTGGCGCATTTAACATAGTAGCAAATGAATAACAAAGAGAAACATTATATCAATCGGAGTGGCTGGTTGCGTGCGGGAGTTTTAGGAGCAAATGATGGTATTCTATCTACCGCGAGTATTATAATAGGTGTAGCTGCAGCGAGCAGTACACGCGAACCAATTATTATTGCTGGCGTCGCAGGATTAGTTGCAGGAGCACTTTCTATGGCAGCAGGAGAATATGTTTCAGTGAGTTCTCAAACAGATATTGAAAAATCAGATTTGGAACGAGAAAAAAAAGAGCTCATCGAGACGCCCGAAAAAGAACTCATTGAGCTAGCAAAAATTTATGAAGAAAGAGGTTTAATTCCTGAAACTGCTTTAGAAGTAGCCACCCAGTTAACAGCTTATAATGCTCTAGAAGCACACGCCAGAGATGAGCTTGGAATTATGGAGCTAACCGAAGCAAAGCCTTTATTAGCAGCCTTATCCTCAGGAATAGCGTTTACCGTTGGAGGATTTTTACCATTGGTGGTTGCTTATATCGCACCTTTAAATAGTATGGAATACGTGCAGTATTTGGCCGCAATTATTTTTCTGATTGCTTTAGGTATTATTTCTGCAAAAACAGGTGGCTCTAAAATTTTGAAACCTATTCTACGAATCACTTTTTGGGGAACACTGGCAATGGGTATAACTGCACTGATTGGGTATTTGTTTAATGTAAATATGATTTAGTTATGATAGAAAGAGTCGAAAAATACTGTTCTATGTTATTATCTGATGCTGAGATAAAAAAGCTGCCTTTTCATAATCTTGAACATACAAAAGAAGTAGTGCAACATGTGAAATACTTATGTGAGGCAATGGATATCAATTCCGTGGATACAGAATTGTTAATCATTGCAGCTTGGTTTCACGATACTGGTTTTTCAAAAACTTATAAAGGTCACGAAGCCGAGAGTAAATTGATTGCTACAACATTCTTAAAAGAGCAAAATGCGAATAAAAGTTTCATTGATGAAGTTTGTAATTGTATAGATGCTACTAGAATGCCACAAAGTCCTACAGATAGATTGTCCGAAATTCTCTGTGATGCAGATATATACCATATTAGTACACCTCATTTCTTTTATAGAAAATTATTGCTTCGTCGAGAATGGGAAGTATTTTGTGATATCAAAACAACAAATAAAGAATGGCATTTGTTGAATCAGAAATTCTTACAAGAACATCACTTTAGAAGTGAATATGGAGAGCAAACTTTAGAAATTGGCAAGCAAGAGAATATTCATAAAGTTGAAAATATTTTAACCTATTTTAATGAATAAGAATTTTCCATACTCAAAATACAGTTTTGATAATCAAGATTTATTATCTGGGTTAACAGCATCTGAATACAATATATTAACCAATAATAAAGAAATACGTCATTTTAAGGCAGGCACACAAATATTTAAAGAAGGTACAGAGCCTAAAGGTCTTTACAGAGTGCTTTCTGGAAAAGTAAAGAAATATACAGCGACCAGTTTTGGCACGGAACATATTTTTTATATCTGTGGAGAAAACGAATATCTAGGGTACCACGCTATTTTAAGTAAAGAAGAGTATCCAGACTCAGCAATTGCATTGTTCGATTGTGAAGTAGAATTTATCCCTAAAAATGATTTTTTAAACGTAGTAAGTACATCTCACGTGTTATCACAAAGCTTGCTTAAAAATTTAAGTCACGAATTTGGAGTTTTTTTAAACGCAACTAAAATATTAGCGCGTTTTTCAGTTCGAGAGCGTACAGCGATAAATCTATTGATTTTACAAAGAAAATTCAGCGTTAAAGAGGGCCTTTCAGAAATTGAAATGAACAGAGATGACCTTGCCAATATGGTGGGTACTGCTAAAGAGTCCTTGGTACGAATGTTGAAAGATTTTAAAGAAGAAAAGCTTATTTCAACTAAGGGTAGAATCATTGTTATTGAAGACCTTGAAGGGCTTGTAAAAGCAAGTAATTATAAATAAAATTGATAAATGTCAATATAAGAAAAATAGCTTTTACCGTTAGACTAAATATCTTTATAGAATATTAATTGTTATGAAAAAAAACATCTTTACATTACTTGTGCTTCTATTAACTATTAGCGGAGTAACTGCCCAAGAATGGCATACAGATTTCGCAAATGCAAAGAAAGCAGCAGCAGCAGAAAATAAACCTATAATACTTGTTTTTCAAGGATCAGATTGGTGTGCGCCTTGCATAAAATTAGATCGTGAAATTTGGAGTACAGAAGCTTTTAAAAAGTATGCAACAAAAAACTATATAATGCTTCAGGCAGACTTCCCACGTAAAAAGAAAAATGCGTTAAGTGAAGCTCAAACTGCCGCAAATGCAAAACTGGCTGAGACATACAACAAAAATGGGATCTTCCCTTTTGTCGTTGTACTGGATTCAAAAGGAAAAGTGCTGGGAGAAACGAGTTATAAAAAGACCACACCAGAAGATTACATTAAAGAACTAAATACTTTTACCCAGTAAATTGAAAAATATAACCACATTATTACTAGTATTCTTTTCTGTTGCCTGTATAGCGCAAAAGCCATACAAACGCACGCTCAAACTAATGGGCAGTCGTTTTGATATTACGGTTGTTGCAGAGAACGAAAGTATAGGGAACAAATATATCGATACCGCTGTAGCGGAAATAACAAGAATAGAAAAATTGATTTCTTCTTGGGATCCAAATTCTCAAACATCAGAAATTAATCGACATGCTGGTATCAAGGCTATTAAAGTGAATTCAGAATTATTTCAGCTTATTGAAAGAGCAATAGGTATTTCTAAATTAACAGATGGCGCTTTTGATATTAGCTATGCATCTATGGATCGTATTTGGAAATTTGATGGGAGTATGACCGAAATGCCTTCTGAAGAAAAAATCAAAACTTCGGTATCAAAAGTCGGTTTTCAAAATATTATTCTTGATAAAGCAAAAAGCACGGTCTTTTTGAAGTCGGAAGGAATGAAAATAGGTTTCGGAGCCATCGGTAAAGGCTATGCGGCAGATAAAGCCAAAGATTTACTAATTTCTAAAGGAGTGCCTTCAGGGATTATAAATGCCTCTGGCGATATGAATACTTGGGGAAAACAACCCAATGGAAAGGAATGGAAAGTAGCCATTACAAACCCGTTGGATAAAAACAAGATGTTTGCCTTGCTACCTATAATAAACGGAGCAGTGGTAACCTCTGGGAATTATGAAAAGTATGTCAATTTCAATGGTAAACGATATACACATATTATCGACCCCAGAACAGGATATCCATCTAGCGGAATTATCAGCGTAACGGTTTTTGCTCCCAAGGCAGAACTCGCAGATGCACTTGCCACTTCGGTATTCGTTATGGGAAAAGAAGCAGGTTTAGACAGAATTAATCAATTACCAAAAATAGAATGTATCATCATCGATGATAAAGGAAATATCACAAGATCAAAGAACATAGAAATAGATAAACTATGATGAAGAAGATTATCATGCTCACTATGATTACTTGCTTTTTTAGCAGTTGCGTAGTAGTTAAGGAATATGAGAAGGTTAATATAAATGACCCAGATATGGCGCTCGCAGATAAGAAATGTGACCGTAATGTAACAACTGTACATTCATATAGAGAAGCTGCTGTAGGAGCAAACGGTGGAAAAACTGGAGGAGGCTGCGGCTGTAATTAAAGCAAACAATAATTGAAAAAGATAATTCTATTTCTATGTGTGTTCGCTTTCGCGAAAGCATACTCACAATCAAGCCCAGACTCAACCAAAGTCTATAAAAAAAGAGTTCTAGAAACGACCGAGGTAGATTTTTTGTCAAGCTATTACAGTCAAGATGGAGATAATGCTGCAGTAAGTGGTGGTATCGGTACAGAAGAATTAACTGATGTAACAGGCACTTTTGTAATCTCTATCCCTTTAAATGATGATGATGTATTAACCATTGATGCAGGTGTATCGGCTTACACCTCTGCTTCATCAAGTAATGTAGGTCCTTTTGATGACGGTCCAGCAGATCCTTTTCAGGCCTCTTCTGGAGCATCTGCGAGTGATTTATGGGCAAACGTCACAGGAAGCTATAGTCATAGTTCTGATGATAGAAATGATATTTGGTCTGCCAAAATATCTGTTTCCACTGAGTACGACTACTTTTCTCTCGGTGTGGGTGGTACTTATACGAAACTCTTTAACAAAAAAAATACAGAACTAAGTGTCAGTGGGAACGTTTATTTAGATACTTGGAACGCAATTTACCCAACCGAATTAAGACCATTTGGAGAAGGTGGCAACGGGCTGAATAATCGTCTTTTTACCGAAAACACCATTACAGGCAACACTAATTATGCTCCGATATTTTCAAAGTTTTCTGATGAAGGACGAAATTCTTATTCCTTAGGTTTTGGCTTTTCGCAGATACTTCATAAAAACGTCCAAGGGTCGTTGGCCTTAGATTTTGTGCAACAACAAGGTTTACTATCTACACCTTTTCAACGTGTTTATTTTGGCGATCTGGCTGATTCATTTATCGATAACTTTCAACTTGCAGATGCGATTGAGCGTTTACCAGATTCCAGATTTAAAGTGGCTGTTGGTGGTCGTTTAAATTGGTTTCTGAATGAAATGTTTACCGCAAGGACATTCTATCGTTATTACTTTGATGATTGGGGAATCAATTCGCATACAGTCAGTATTGAAGTTCCTGTGAAAATTACAGATAAATTTACTTTATATCCATCATATAGATTCTATTACCAGACCGCAGCAGATTATTTTAAACCGTATGAAGGTGCTTTATCTACAGATGAGTATTACACTTCAGATTATGACTTATCTAAGTATAGTGCAAATCAATTTGGTTTTGGATTATCTTACACCGACATTTTCGCGAGAGCGCATATCTGGAAATTGGGCTTAAAAAGTATAGACCTTAAATTCTATCAGTACGATAGGGATACCACATTTAGCTCAAACATTATAACCACTGGATTTAAGTTTGTATTGGATCAATAAAAAATTCTTTTATTAAAACTATTTAATCCTGACTCAATGTTTAGGACAAGAATCATATTGTTTTATATAAAAAAAAGATTTTATTGTAGCTTTCGTCCTTTTTTGAGCGGAATAATTACTGCTCAACAAGGTATTATAGATCCTGAAACCTGGGAATCTAGTATTACTAATATGTTAGAATCCGAATACGACGTGATACTCACAGGATCAACTGGTGAAGATTGGCACGTATTTCTCAGTTTACAAGTGAAAATGGCGCATTAAGCTTTGAGTAATTGAAGGGCAACTATGAGCTACTAGGCACAGCAACTGAGAGTGAAACTTTAAAAGGGTTGAATGACGTTCTTGAGGCAGAAAAAAACTGATTATCTGAGCAAAGTTGATTTTACCCAGCGTGTTAAAGTTTTAAATAGTGGATTAAATACTTAAAAGTTGATAATAAATGGAGAAATGTTAGAAGAAATATCTAGTTATATTACTGAAGTTTTTTAAAAAATTTATAAAGGAAAAAATAACACCTATAGCATTAACATCAATGATGAGTCAAAAACGTTTTCGGAGGTTGAGATTGAAATTTGGAATGGTAATAATTTAGTTTATTCAAACTCAATAATTGTTTTGTTAAACGGAAGAGAACAAGAACCAAAGAAGAATTATTAAAACATTTTTTGTACGACTTTTTTGAAAATACTAGTATTGTAAGTTAACAAAGCAACTTATGATGGTACTTTGAAATAGTATATTGGTTTAGAAAATCTGGACAGTTAAAACTAAATTTTAAATTATTGTCCTTATCAAATAAACAAAACAAACCTTCAGCAGCTCCTCTAAGTCTAAAATCGCCCTTGAGTCTATAAAAGGCATAAAGACGATTTAGGTGATAGCCTCTATAGTGATCTAGTTGATCTGAACAGTAATAAAATGAGTAAGATGTATTCTTTCTCACCCTACAGAATTACGTGGTATACATAACTCAATATCCATTCAACCCCATGCCAACTCAATTTTGTCAAGATCATGTTAAGGGTTTGATGGACTGATGTCGATTTATTAATTTTATAAAAATTGAATGATTTATTATCAATTACATAATTAAATTGATCGATTATGAAGAAAACAATAATTACAGCCGTTATCGCATTGACCAGCATGGCATTACCTGCCCAGGTGAATGCCAGTGAAATAAAAAAGGGAGATACGTTGGAAATTTCTAATCCTTCGGGCAGCAGTTACCAGCACATTCATTTTCCCAAAGACAACCTCATCATCAAACGTGGGGGAATAAATAATGATGCCTCGGTCATCGGAAAAAAAGTAGTGGTGACTGAAATTATTACCGAAGAAACTGGTACCAAAGTTCGCATATCTCCAACAGATAACAGCCGCTTTTACAATGCGCTCAGATCCGTGACAGTAGATATAGAAGCTGCATTAAAAGAAGGCGAAATCAAATAAATCGCATAGGATTATACTGATCAAAATCCTTCCCTATTCCGACGGGGAAGGATTTTTTATGACCCGTCTGATCTACTTTATTATTTCCTTGACAGGTAGGTTCAATTGAAGGTGATATCTTACACAAAACCAAAGAACAGATGAAACCACAAGGAAAGGATGTCAAGGAAACTGCCCTACTTAAATTTCAAAAAGATTTTGACCAACTCGATGATCTGCGCGGAGAAATATCTAGCTGCTTGATTACAGGCAGTGATCTATGGCTCAGTTATGACGAGGGAGCTGGTATAGAACGCCTGAGCAGAAGTAAAAACAAGGATAAATACAAATACAAATCCCATAAGCATTATGACCTCAAGGATTTTTTTGACCTGACCGATGACAGCGAGATGGACATGGAAGCCCTGGCCTATGCCCCACCCTATTTGTGGTTTTCTGGCAGTATGAGCCTCAAAAGAGACCAGCCGGATCCAGAGGATAGTACTGAGGACCAACTCAAGGCTCTCACCAAAATTAAGGTGGATGCCAATCGATTTTCTTTGGGCTGTATTCCCTGTCTGGAGGAAGATGGACATTTCAATTTGTACCAAGAAGCTTCTTTTTTGGATCATACCGTTACTGCCAAGATGATGCGTGGAGGCGCTACCAGTTCAGAATTGCACAACGCCCTTATGGCCGATGAACACTTGGCCGATTTCATGGACATACCCAGCAAGGACAACGGATTTGATATTGAAGGAATGGCCGTGGAAGATCAAAGAATCTTCTTGGGGCTGCGAGGTCCCGTCCTCAACGGCTATGCGCTCATTTTGGAAATAATTTGTGAACCATTGAATGGAGAGCTCATCATGCAGCGAAGAGACGGAGAAGCAAAACTTTACCGCAAACACTTTATAGACCTCTCTGGAATGGGAATACGCGAACTCAACATTGATGAGAAAGGGGATCTGTATATTCTGGCAGGTCCGACCATGGATTTGGATGGCACCATATCTGTATACAAAATTGGCGGCGGACTCCCAGATCAAGAACATAGCGTTACCCATGATCCTGAACGTATGTTTGATGTGGCTAGAGGCGCAGAAATTAAACATGGTTACGATAAGGCAGAGGGTATGGCCTTTATCGACGATGAGCACGTATTGATCACTTATGACAATCCCATTGAAGAGCGTCTGAAATCAAAGCATAAAGTTAAAATGGATGTCTACGAAATGTCACCTAAAGAAAACCAATCCTAAATAATAGAAAAACTAAACTTTGGGTGAGTTCGTTGAATTATTCGGCATCCTCAATGGTTAATTCATCGTTTTCCCAGATACCACTGGTGACCACACTGCCATCTGAAGCATAAAATACCCCACGCCCGTTGCGTTTATCATTTTCCCAGGAGCCAACATATTTCTCACCGTTGGTCCAATAATAGGTACCTTGACCGCTGCGCTTGTCATTTACGTATTGCCCTTCATAATGTTGGCCATCGATCCAGTAAAAAGTTCCCTGACCATGGCGCATATTGTCTTTCCATTCACCTTCATAGCGGCTACCTGAATCAAGAATGGCGATACCTAATCCGTTGGCTTTTTTGTTTTTGACCTCGCCTACATAATGCAAACGGTTGCCTTTGGTGCTTTTAAAAGTGATATACTCTCCAAAAGCTTTTTCCATCATTTGCTTCTTGATGCTTTGTAATTGCATCTGGGCTTTTTCTAAAGCAAAACTCAAGGAATCATAAGCCTGTATTTCTGGTGTTTCAATCATACGATCCACCGGTACTCGCAAGGTGTCTCTGGGAGTAGAGGCGGTATCCAGGATATAAAGCCGGCGTTCCATCACGCTGAATTTCTGGGCCAGTTGACGTCTTAATTCCAAATCCATCGCCAGGTCTGAAGGCAAACTGTCGTATGTGGAAAGTACCTGTTCAAATTCACCTATTTCCAAAAGCGAATCTAATGTGCTGGTATAGCGATCACGGTCATAAGTGTTGGATTGCTCCGACAAGGATTGTCTTAATTGGACCGTCTCTTCTTCCAAGCTAAAATATTGATAAGCAAAGTAAGATCCGAGCAGGATGACCAGGGCCAAAATTATATAATAAAGACTTCGTTTCATGATTGGCTCAAATTAAGCAATTAATCCCTAAAGTGGATTTCCGGCAACTTATTCTTGACCTTCCTGATGTCAGGCGAGAAATACAGGTGCATGCGCAATGTGTAATTCTGGTTGTAAAAAGCTGGATTGTCTAGGGTCTGTCCAAAACTATACATAAATCCAGCCGCCACGGTCAGTCTGGGATTGATAATGTATCCCAAGGTTGTATTCAATCGCAGATCTTCCAGCGGACTACCTACAACGGGTTTACCACTTTGCATGATCAATTCTGATTCTGGGGCTATATAAATGGCTTTGGATTCAAGCTTCGGTTTATTCAATGGGATTTTCATTCTGAACATATATCTCCAGCGGTTGCGGAACATATATTCATCCTCCTGATCAAAACCTTTGGACCAACGGTGCTCAATACGCAAGCGGTGATACGCCATCGCACTCCACAATGGGACGGCAAACTGATATTGATGCCAGATCCGGTATTCGGGAATCATATTCTCTCCCGTAGATCCTGGATTGGTGTTGAAGTTTAAACGCAACACGCCTCCCAGGGCAAAATTGGCTTTTTTGTCGTAGATGTAACCGATGGCATGACGATTATATATCTGTCCTACCTGGCCGATAAATGGAGTGTCTTCAGTCTCCTCAAATCTAAAATGGGTTTGGGCTACCCAAAACAGCCTTTTGGATATTCTAATATTCCCGTAGGTATTTACCCAATATTTTGTTTTGGGTTCCTTGAACTTGGACTCCTCCGGCAGCACTTCTCCTGGTTGCGCTTTCGCGAAAGCGAACACTAAACAAACCAGTGCAAGGACTAAATATTTAATCACTTTATTCATCTCTGCTGTGGTTTAGGAAAGGGATAAGCCGAAGAGTTTCAAGAGTTCGGGAATGCTGTCGGTGCGTTTGATCTTGCGTTCAAGCCTCTTGGTATCTTCTTTACGCAACTCCTTCATACGGTCGTGTAATTGTTGTAAATCTTTTTCCAGTATGAGAATTTGGTCGCAGTCCATATCTGGCTGGACTTGGTTCAAGTAATGGGGTATCAACTTTTCATTGTAGGCCTCTACGATACGTTTTTTTACCTCTTCATCCATGATGGTGGCCGTAAAGGGATTCCAAACCTGATCCTGATAAAGTTCCTGGATTTCGGATTGCTGATCGGGCATTTTATTGATCGCTGTGGCCAGATTTCGCGCCTTATCATAACAATCAGCAAGCTGTCGGACACGATCTAGTTTGGTCACGGATTCCTCCATTTTGGAATACTGGCTTAGGGATTCATCCGTGAATTTTTTGAGACGACCATAACTATTGCTGATGTATTCCGGCTGATTTTGATCGATGGAATCCAGCAACTGTTTGAGCTTATTGGCCTGATCAATCAGCCTTTTTTCTTCACTAATAAAGGCCTTTTGCCGCTTATCTCCAGTGATTTTTTGGTCCAGGGAAGATTTGAGTTTTTCGGCCATTTGGAGTGAATATTCTGTAAAATCTGCCAACTGCTGTAGATGGAGTTCATCCTCTCCCTCATACTTGGAAGCTTGGTCTAATTTATATTTCTTGATCATACCACTGGAGTCTCTCACCTGGATGACCGAAGCTGGAAGTCCTTTTGGCCACAAGCCTTTCAACAACTCATTTCTGGTAATATGCTGGGCAACACCTTCCTTATAATATCTGAGCAATTGCTCGGTAGGTCGGATATAACTGGAATCCAATTGCATGCCTACCTGATAAAGAAAATCGGTTTCAGGATCGGTAAGCTTCAAGATATTTAATTGTGTATTGGACAATACAGATTCGATTATCTCTTGGGCTTGTTCTGTATTGGTTTGGATTTCTTCCAGGGCTTTGATCTCTGACTTAGTAAAAGGGTATTCTGGGACTGCCACCTTAAAGTTGGTCAAGCTGGTGATCAAGCCCATTTCATTCATCAGATCCTCTACTTCGTGCAGATAGGCTGCGTTCTTTTTCAGAAGCACACTCAATCCATGATCGAAGACATGGGTAGTATCCCTGACCTGCAATCTCAGTTCCATCACATCCAAATAGTGTTGGTCTAATGCGATTTTCCGACTGCCTTGATCGGTTTCCATTTGTAGCGGAATTATTTTACTGCCATCTTCTGTCGCGATAACTATGTTTTTCAACACGGATTCGTCAAATTTCCAACTTTCGAGTTCGCCCACCCCATCCTTATCGAATAAGGACCATGTGTCATGTGCATCTCCGTTGCGCAATAATCTCCCCACCATAAAGGACTGGCTGGTCTCGATCCTGAAACTACGCTGCGGAACCCCATTCTCATACGCCATTTCACTTTGAAAAAGTCGGCTGGTTTTTTCTGATTCAACAATACTGTCCACAAGGACCGTCCAGGCTCCTGTGGGTTTACCATCTTTAAAACTCCCGTTGATGCTGCGCTGGGTACCATTTATGGGCGTGATATATTTATAATCTACTAATTTTTTTTGGGCACCTGGCTCGTAATTTCCAAATTCAAATTCCCAGCTACCAGAGGGCTTATCAGCTTTAAAGCCACCTCTTATTTCTATGACCTTTGTTGGACCTTGACTGGAGTTGTTCTTTTGAAAAACAAATGCTCCGGATTTTATAGTATCACCTTTCTGCAAAATATACTCGTAGGTGGCGTTTCCCCTTTCACTCCCGATAGTTAATGGTCCATCGTACGTAAAAACTTCCTGAGCCCTGAGTGGACATACAGACAAGACTGTCATCAGGGTGGAAATTACTATGAATAACGATTTTATTTCCTTCATGCTTGGGTATTACGACATCCTGACCTCATCCGCTATCGCAGAACAATTCTTAATTTAAGAAGCTGCAAATATAGGATTTCGAGAACGAGCAGCATTTATCTAACTTATCTTGAACGAATTAATTAAAAATATTTTAACAAAAGTCAGCATTTAAAAGTGCGCTGCTCACTCCCTTCTGATGAATACGATCAACTTCAAATGACGGATAAAATTCGCCGGCATGTCGCTGACGTTCTTCATATTCGTTCTGTCAGGTTTCGCAAAAACCTCCTCTTTTGATTACATTTAATGCAAACCCCAATACATGCTCCATAAACAACCTATATCAAGGGCTATTCTGACAGAAATGAAGATTTACACCCTTTTATTGATAGCATTGCTTGTTTTTTCTTGTACCCAACATGCAGATTATCGTGTTATTCCAGTACATACGGAAGCAGAATTAAAAGACGCGATCAAAAAGGCACAACCTGGAGATGTCATCAGTATGCAGGAAGGGGTTTGGAAAGACCAGGTGATCAAGTTTCACGGACAAGGGACGAAAGAAAAGCCGATTGTACTTAAAGCTGCCACCGCGGGAAAAGTTAGTCTGGAGGGGACCTCTGCTATAATGATTAGTGGAAAAAATTTGATCGTAAAAGATCTGTATTTTAAAAATGGATATACCCCAGAGGAAGCGGTCATCATTTTCCGAAATTCACCTGATTCTGTAGCTAATCACTGTCGGGTAACTGGAACCGTGATCGAGGAGTTCACCCAACCCGATCGACACCGCAAAGACCATTGGATCGAATTTTATGGGAGAAACAACGAACTGGATCATTGTTATATCGCAGGGAAATCAAATGAAGGACCTACCTTGAAAGTTTATTTGAACAATAATCGCCACATTAATAATTATCACAAGATTCATCACAATCATTTTGGCCCCAGACCTAGAAAGGGTGGCCCAAAAGCAGAAACCATGCAATTGGGAGCCAGTACAACCTCGATGACCCCTTCTTATACCCAAGTCACCCACAACCTGTTTGAAAAATGTAATGGTGAAGTAGAAATTATATCCAGTAAATCCAACTACAATAATTTTAGCCATAATGTCTTTTTGGAAAGTGAAGGTTCAGTGGTGACCAGACATGGGAATTATGCTACCATCAATGCCAACATTTTTATCGCAAATGATAATCCGTTTGTGGGCGGAATTCGCGTGATCAACACTGGTCACTGGATTACCAACAACTATTTCTATGGGTTAAAAGGGAAGGAATTCCGGAGTGCACTGGCCGTCATGAACGGCATTCCAAAATCACCGTTAAACCGATACAACCAAGTGACTGACGTAGTTATCGCCCACAATAGTTGGATCGATTGCCGCCAGCCTATCCATTGGAGTGTCGGTGCCAATCTGGATCAAGCTGATGTACTTCCAGTTTCTGAAATACGCTCTGCCCGACCCAAAAGATTAATCTTTGCCAATAATCTGATCGCTCATCGAGCAGATAGCTCCTATCCCTTTAAATTATATGACCAATTGGACGGCGTAAAATTTAAAAACAACTGGTTCATTGCGCCCAAACCCAATGACAGCCTAACCATAAAAGGCCTATCTTTTAAAACATGGACCTCCAATCTCATGCAGCATGCGGACTCCTCTAAATTTATAGCTATTACAGACCAAAGTCTTCCTTTGTACCGAGGATTCTCTTTTGAGGATATCGAAAATGATTTATATGGAAAACGTCGCAACGAAAAAACCAACAGTATAGGAGCCATTATATCACCTATTGCCAAAAAGCATCAGCAAATAGATCGTTCTATTTATGGAACTACCTGGTACCAGCCTCAAACCCGCCTTGCCACCAACACCTGGAAAGCTACGAATACAACAGAATTCTTAGAGCAACTTGAAAAAGCAGACGATGGAGATCTGATTCAACTGACACCAGGAAATTACCTCATCGACCAAAAGGTCCAAATAGAAAAAAAGATACGTGTGGAAGGCTTGGAAGGCGATGCTGATGTTCTTGTTCAACTTACCGGAGCAAGTACTAGTTTTCAGCTAGCACCTAAAGGAATACTAACCCTCAAAAATTTAACACTAGTAGGTACAGGGGAACAAGACCTATTCATCACACTGGACCAGCATATGTCCATGGCTTACGGGCTGCAACTACAGGATGTAGAAATAAGGAATTTTAGAACAGTATTGAACCCCTCCAAATCTTCCTTTGCCGATGAAATAATTATAAAAAACTGTACAATTTCCGATAGCAAAAATGGCCTGTTATTCAACAAGGAAACAGACGATAAGGGAGATTATAATGTGGAGTTTTTGACCATTACCAACTCTCGATTTCAAAACATCTCTCACGAGCTGATTAACTACTATAGAGGTGGCTACGACGAATCCACCATCGGCGGAGTGCTCACATTTGAGAACAATGAAGTTGTTCAATGCGGGGGTCAGGATCCAGACGAACTACTGATCAATACATATGGAATAGTCAATGTTTCAATAGAAAACAATGTGTTTAAAGACAACCCCATCAAACTGGTGGCGGTTTTATGGGGCGCCAAAGGTCAACAGCCTATCAATAACGAACTGAAAAATTCAGGTGACATCGTGATCGAAGAAAAACTAAAGCAAAAGCTAGTGTATTAGGTGATATCAAATGGCCTGAAAGGACAGGTTCACTGGATAAATCAACTATTCCTAATCAATCAAGTCAAAAATTCTGGGCAACCATAAAGTGATGTCCTCAAAATAAGTCACCATAACCAGCACAGCGATCATGGCCAAAAATAAAGGCAACATCGGCCGTATCACTTTCTGTATTTTAAGATCAGCTACACTACAGCCAACGAATAAAACAGACCCCACCGGAGGCGTACACAACCCTATACAAAGGTTCATGATCATAATGATCCCAAAATGTACTGGATCCATTCCCATAGCGGTAACGATAGGTAGAAAAATCGGAGTAAATATCAGTACCGCAGGAGTCATATCCATAAAGATACCCACGAACAAAAGTATCAAGTTGATCAAAATAAGGATCACAATAGGGTTTTCACTGATCCCTAACAACGCAGCACTTATTTCCTGAGGGATGTTTTCATAGGACATTACCCAACTCATAGCTATTGATGTAGCGATCAAAAGCAAAACAATAGCACTGGTTTTTACGGTTTCCAGTAATATTGGAGCCATGTCTCTGAAACTTATTTCCTTGTAAAGCATTCCCAGCACAAAAGTGTAAATTACCGCCACAGCACTTGCCTCAGTCGCAGTAAAGATTCCTGCAACAATTCCGCCGATCACGACCACAAGTAACATTAAACTGGGCAAGGCGGCCATAAATCTGCGTAAAAATACTTGAACACTGACCAATTTATCAGTAGGGTACTTTTTGATGATAGAATAAACCGCTGCAACAATCATCAAGGCTAGACCCAGTAGCAAGCCTGGTACATATCCCGCTATAAATAATGCCGCAATGGAAACTCCACCACTGGCCAAAGAATAAACAATTAAAACATTGCTAGGGGGAATAATCAAACCTGTGGTTGCACTGGTGATATTGACCGCCGCACTAAAAGGTTTGCTATACCCATCTTTTTCCATCATTGGGTTCATAAATCCGCCGATGGCACTGGCCGCGGCGACCGCACTCCCAGAAATGGCACCGAAAAGCATACAGGAAATGATATTAACAAAGGCCAATCCTCCTGGTAAGGGTCCTACAATTGCCTTGGCAAAATTAATCAACCGTACGGCTATACCACCGCGGTTCATGATTTGTCCGGCCAATATAAAAAAGGGTATTGCGCTGAGCGTAAAACTATCCAAAGAGGTAGCCATACGTTGGGCGAGTGTGGTTACCGACGGTAAGAAAGGCATAGAATACACCAAAGTACATAGCGCAGCTAGTCCAATGGAATAAGCAATAGGTACTCTAAGGGATAAGAACACCAAAAAACTCAACACCAGAATCAAAACTTCTATATAGTTCATACGTTGGTTGTTTTAGAAGATTGGATGCGGTTGAAAAAAGAATCAAGACTGAAGTAACAGATCAGTAGTCCAGAAAAGGGCACTACGAGATAGACAAATCCTAAGGGAATCTCCAAGGAGGCAGAAGTCTGCCCAAATTGAAAACTCAACATACACAACCTGACACCTCCGACGATCATTACCAATAAGGCAAAAAGAAACACACATAAATAAACAAAGCCATCAAAAAAGGCAATATTCTTATTGACCATTTTCTCTGGTAGCAGATCAATGGCGAGATGAAGGTGTTGTCCAGTAGCATAGGCAGCTCCTAATAAGCCCACCCATATCAAAGAGTAGCTGGATATCTCATCTGTAACTGTACTGGGAGATTGTAGCACAAATCTTGAAAAGACCTGCCATATTACCGCCGCCAGCATAATAAACAAAATCGTTAGACACAATTTGCCCAGAAGGGAATCAATGGTTTTTCGCATCAGGGTTGTTTTTGTATGGATCTGATCAAATCACCTAATAGAGGATCTTTTTTGTATTCTTCTACCAGGCCTTTGGTCGCCTCTTGAAATGGTTTCTTATCTGGATAAGCTACTTGAACTCCACTTTCTTTGGCCAGAGCCAAGCATTCTTTCTCAGAATCATCCCAGAGTTTACGTTGTAGAATTTTGGAGTCCTGCACGGCTGCTTCAAGCCATTGCAATTCCTTTTCATTCAATCTGCTAAGCGTGCCTGTACCTATGACCAACACATCAGGTACAGAGGTATGTTCATCCAAACTCAAATATTTGCAGACCTCAAAATGTTTGGAAGTATAGAAACTGGGAATATTATTCTCTGCGCCATCCACGACTCCTTGTTGTAAAGCTGTGTAGAGTTCGCCAAAAGATATAGGCGTCGGTGCACCTCCCAAATCATTGATCATATTGATGGACATATTACTTTTCATCACCCTGATCTTCTTGTCCACAACATCATCTGGCGAATTGATCAGCGCTGATTTAGTATAGAAACTGCGGCTACCAGCATCGTAAAAAGTCAGACCTTTTAGGTTAAACTGCTCACCTTTGTCGAGAATGGTTTTACCCACTTGCCCATCATAGACTTCGTGGGTGTGGGCTTTATCATTAAATAAATAAGGGACACTAAAGACTTTGTATTCTGGTATAAAGTTTTCCAGTACGCCTGCGCTCACCTTGGCCACATCGAGACTGCCAATTTGTAGCAATTCGATACTTTCACGTTCTCCTCCCAACTGTCCATTGGGGTAAATGCGTACGTTAAGCGTTCCACCTGAACGTTCTTTTAGACTTTCGCCTAACCGCTCCATGGCTTTGTGAACGGGATGTGAAGTATCCAATCCATGGGCCAATCGCAGTATTTTAATCTCATCAGTTGATGTACAGCCAGCCAGACCGATCAGCGCGAGAATAAATAATATGATTCTACTTTTTTTCATGTGTGTGATTAATCAATCCAGTTGAACCGGATTAAATATTTGCTGTGCTGCAGTGGTCGCCTCTGTCCGAAAGCCTTCCATGCTGGCAAACTTATTGTCGCTGGCTTCCCAACCCGCCATAAAGTAATAGGTGTTATCTACAGCAGCGGGCAATTTGACCAAATGCGTATTGATAATCCCCTCTCCCTCGCTAGGTGCGGCAGATAATTCAATTTTTGATTGAGGCACAATCACTGCCATTCCCAATGCGTCCTTATTTTCCGACTGCTGGCCATGAGATAGCACAAGACTGCCATTTTCCAGGGCCAGGGTTTCTGCGCTGTTGGGTTTTAGGTTAACAATTCCAGTCACCAAAGCCATGCCCTCCTTATCACCCATTAGTTGTACCTGATTTTTACTGTACCATTTTGATTTCTCAATACTGATGGTGTGCAGAACATCAATTGTTTTATCTGCAATAAGCTCGTCTTTATAAGTCATTGTAAATATGGCTCTGACCGGTCCTTCTGTAATCGTTTTAAAAGTTGTTGTACCAGTTCCCTTCAACCTGTAAATAGAATCATTGTATTGAATTGCCACTGAGCCAGCGCCCAGGGAATTCCCCACTTTCAGCACATCCATGCCCCAGTCCGCTTTTTCATGGTAATTGGTAGTCAAACCTTGTTTTGCCAAAACAGGCTCAGCTGTAGTTTTGCCAAAAATGTCTATTCCATTGCGAGGATCAAAATACATTCTAAAACCCAGTTTATCATTTTCCCAGGCAGGTCCTTCCATCTGCAAAAACAAACTGTCTTGCTCTCTGGGATCGGTAGTGCGTTCATAGTTTTGAACTTCCATGGCTTTGGGTTTCGCCTTCCCTACTCCAAAATGTACATCGGTAGTTTTTGTAAAGTTGGGCTGTTCCGCTTTCGCGAAAGCGTGCACAAAAAACTCCTTGGTTTCCTTTTTTCCGAGGACGACTTCGACAGCCATCTCGTCCCAGTTTCCGTCTTGATCTAGATCATCCAATTGAAACGGTAGAATCTCACCTTCCTGGGTTTTGATTACTGGCACCTGGTCTTCTTTCATATCAGGCAACAGCGAATTGACCTGATCACGTGACAACACCACAATTTCTGTGCGCTCAGTATCGAGATCATTCGACATTTTTATACCAGGAACTTCTTTTTCCTGTTCACAAGATATAGCAACCGCAGCTAGTATACCGAGAAATATAGCTCTTGCATTCATCTAGTCTTCGTTTGAGGGTTTACCGATGGTAGCCAAAATTCCGCCATCTACATATAAAATGTGCCCGTTGACAAAATCACTGGCTTTGGCCGATAAGAAAATGGCTGCACCAGCAAGGTCGTCAGGATTGCCCCATTTTGCTGCTGGTGTCCTATTGACGATAAATTCGTTGAAAGGATGTCCGTCCACGCGGATCGGAGCCGTTTGAGAAGTGGCAAAATAGCCAGGGCCGATGCCGTTTACCTGTATATTGTGTTTGGCCCATTCGGTAGCCATATTTTTGGTAAGCATAACCAGACCTCCTTTCGCGGCAGCATAAGCGCCTACAGTATTGCGACCCAATTCACTCATCATTGAGCAAATGTTGATGATCTTTCCTGATTGGCGTTTGATCATGCCTTTTACGACATGTTTTGAAACGATAAATGGACTCACCAGGTCAATATTGACTACCTGTTTAAAGTCATCAACTTCCATGTCCTCAAGAGGAATACGTTTGATGATGCCGGCATTGTTGATCAATATGTCGATAGCACCTACTTCAGTTTCAATGCGCTCTACCGCCTTTTTGACCGCAGACTCATCAGATACGTCAAATTTATAACCAACAGCCTTGATACCAGCGTCGTTGTATTGCGCTACTGCATCGTCAATTTTCTGCTGAGAAGAATTCCCATTCACGACGATAGTCGCCCCTGCCTTTCCTAAGCCCATAGCCATGGACATTCCTAAACCGTGGGTGCTTCCAGTGACCAGCGCCACCTTTCCCTTCATATCAAATAAATCCATGGGTGACTATTTTAGATCGGTTATTTTGGCAACATCCATATCGTTGTAATCCAAGTTTTCACCAGCCATTCCCCAAATAAAGGTGTAATTAGAAGTACCTGAACCAGAATGAATAGACCAAGGTGGAGAAATCACCGCCTGATGGTTGTGCATCCAGATATGCCTTGTTTCTTGGGGCTGTCCCATAAAATGACAAACGGCTTGATCCTCTGGAAGATCCAGGTAGAAATAAACTTCCATGCGCCTGTCGTGGACGTGAGCCGGCATCGTATTCCAAACACTTCCCTTTTTGAGTTCGGTCATTCCCATTTGCAGCTGACAAGTAGTAATGATACCACCTATAATCATTTGGGATACGGTGCGATGATTGGCGGTTTCCAAACTACCCAGTTCAATTTTATTTGCCTCGGCCAAGCTGGTTTTTTGGGTAGGATACGCCTGATGGGCTGGTGCAGAATTGATATAAAACTTGGCTGGATCACTGGCATTTTCACTGTGAAAAACTACCTCTTTGGCGCCTTTACCTATATAAAGAGCATCTTTATGGGCCAATGAAAATGATTCTCCATCGACGACCACTTTACCGGCAGCCCCCACGTTAATGATCCCCATTTCCCTGCGCTCTAGAAAATATTCGGCTTTTAAAGGATCGATACTTTCTAACTTCAAGGGTTGGGTAGGTACGGCCCCACCAGCGATATAACGGTCATAGTGGGTGTAAACAAGATTGATCTCCCCTGATTTCATGGGTTGCTCGATCAAAAATTCATCTCTTAATTGGGTAGTATCGTACTGCTTTACCGCCTTTGGACTGGAGGCATAGCGCGTTTCATAATGCGTTGACATACTTTTATATTTATGTATCTGTCAGAAGGATAAGACCTACGTACAGACAGCTGTTTGATTTACTTTAATTGTACCATGTTGCAGCACTGTTGGCAGACAGAGGTTTTCCGCAAACTGGTTGACCAATTTCAATCCCTAATATTACAAAATAGATCGTCTTACTCCTAGTTCCAGCCCACGTAATTCTGCCAGACCTCTCAAACGTCCAATTCCAGAATAGCCAGGATTGGTTCTTTTATGCAGGTCATCCAACATTTTATGGCCGTGATCTGGTCTAAAAGGCATACGCACATCCTTGCGACCTGATTTTTTGCGTTTTTCCTGTTCCAGGACAAGTGCCTTCATAACTGCATACATATCTACATCACCATCAAGATGGTCGGCCTCATGGAAATTGCCTGCCTCATCTCGCTTGGTGGACCTTAAGTGAATGAAATGAATACGCTCACCCAAGCGCTCCACCATGCCTGGCAAATCATTATCAGCTCTTACCCCAAACGACCCTGTACAGAAGGTTAAACCATTATTGGGACTATCCACCGCTTGGTAAAGCTCCTCAATATCCTTTTCAGTACTCACCACCCGAGGCAGACCAAGTATAGGAAACGGGGGATCATCCGGATGAATACACATCAAAACACCAGCTTTTTCAGCCGTTGGGATTATTTCAGATAGAAAATAAAAAAGGTTTGCTTTGAGTTCGGCCGGACCAATGCGATCATAGGTAGACAGGATTTGGTTAAATTCTTCAAGTGAATAGCCTTCCTCTGCCCCTGGAAGTCCCGCAATAATATTGTTGACCAATTGCTCCTGTTCTTCTGGCGATGTATTTTTAATGTAGGCTTCAGCCTCCAATTTTTCATTTTCAGAATAGGTAGCTTCGGCTCCAGGTCGTTGCAGTAAATAAAGTTCGAAAGCAGCAAATGCAGCGGCTTCAAAACGCAGGGCGGTAGAACCATCGGCTACTTCATAGTCTAAATTGGTACGTGTCCAATCCAATACCGGCATAAAATTATAACAGACAATATCAATTCCGCACTTCCCTAAGTTGGCCAGGGTATTTTTATAATTCTCGATATATTTTTTATAATCTCCAGATCTGGTCTTGATATTTTCATGAATAGGTACACTTTCCACAACAGACCAGGTTAAACCCGCCTGCTCGATGCTGTGTTTACGTTTAGAAATCTCTTCTATACTCCATTCCTTGCCGTTGGGAATATGATGAAGTGCACTTACAATGCCCGTAGCTCCCGCTTGTTTTATATCATTTAGGGAGACCGGGTCTTTGGGACCATACCATCTCCAGGTTTGTTCTAATGTCATGATTGATGCTATTGCATTATTGATTTAAGATTGATCTGCGTTTTCTCAAGTATCATACACCGCTGTATGCACTGAATCCGCCGTCAATTGGCACAACGATTCCTGTGATAAAGGAGGCTCCATCTCCACAAAGCCACTCTACCGTACTCACCAAATCCTCTGGTGTTCCATATCTTCCCATAGGGGTCTGCCCTATGATTTGATTTCCTCGATCAGTCGGACTCCCATCCTGGTTTGTCAACAGCTCACGGTTTTGGTCAGTTAGGAAAAAACCTGGCGCAATGGCGTTGACACGTATTCCTACTTTGGAAAAATGAACTGCTAACCATTGGGTAAAATTAGATACAGCGGCCTTGGCGCCACTGTAAGCCGGTATTTTTGTCAAGGGTGTAAATGCATTCATCGAGGATATGTTCAGAATACTACATCCTTCTCTCCCCACCATATCTGTTGCAAACACTTGTGTGGGCAACAAAGTTCCTAGGAAGTTCAGATTAAAAGTAAACTCTATACCTTTAGGGTCCAGATCAAAAAAGCTTTTAAAGCCATCTTCTTTATTTTGCAGATCTTCCATGGCAAAAAATGGATTGCTGGTTGTTCCTAACGGATGGTTTCCACCTGCTCCATTCACCAGGATATCCACTGGACCATATGCCTCATTGATCTCTTTCTTGGCCGCCTGTAAGGACTCCTTTTCTAGCACGTTTCCGGATACGCCAATGGCATTTCCACCCTCCTGTTTAATCTCAGCGGCGACGGCGTCTGCTGCTTCTTTTCGCAGATCCAGGACTGCAATTTGGTGCCCCATTTTGGCCAAAGCCTTGGCCATAGTACTACAAAGCACACCACCAGCACCAGTTAAAACAATAATTTTTGACATATGTAAGCTTGTTTTTATCGAATTTGTAAAATTGGTTGACCAAATATGGTAAATTCTTAAGAATATCTTAATCGACCTCTTAATTTATATTATTCAAATTAGGGAGAATTATGTTCAGCACACTGTTAATCAGCTATTTGAAAACATCTCAATATATCGATTGTACAATTAGCTAAGCTGTTCTCAAACGCTGCCTCCAGTTCAAGCAGCATCTGGTCAATGGATGATTACCTACTATCAAGCGTACGCAATATGACTTGCAGACAATTATATTTACCAGAATAAAACTTAAATTTCAGAATGAAGCGAATCGTCCGTTTATTTTCTATTAGTACAACCCTCGCTATAATGGGTTGCCTTTTATCTTGTCAAGCACAACAATTACCAGCTATTCTCAGCAAGAAATCGGTACAGGAACAACATTACTTACCTGATTTTAGCTATGCAGGATATCACAATGGAGAAAGGGCTATCCCATCTAACTTTGCCACCATAATTCAAGCCGAGGACTATGGTGTTCTCGCGAATGACGGTTTGGACGACAGCATCAACCTTAAAAAAGCCATTCAGGCAGCCTACGAAGTGGAAGGACCAGTTTGTCTACAGTTGCCAGCGGGAAGGCTGATTTTGAGTGACATCATCTACCTTGAACGCAGCAATTTTGTGTTGAGAGGAGCGGGTACTGATGCTCAGGGTACGGAAATTTATTTCCCCAGACCCTTGATGTACGAACCAGACCCAGAAGCATTGCAGGAGCTCAGGGAATACCTGGTCAAGTTTGACAAAGTTCAGCGTGAAAAGGACAACAACATTTCTCTTCCGTTCTCACAATACGCATGGTCTGGTGGATTTATTTGGACGCAAGTGCCCGGTGAAAGAGTGAAGTCCTATCTCAAAGAATATGAGCGACCCATACATGAACTAACAGCGGTCGGTTCAGGAAACAGAGGTGAAAAAACCATTCAAGTGGAGGATGCCTCAAACCTGTCCTTGGGTGATGTTTTAGAACTTCAGCTTTTTAACAAGGAAGGTGAGCAGGGCCAAATCATCAGCGAACTCTATAAAGATACGAATGTTAAGATAGGATCTCATCATTGGAACTTTCCAGACCTCCCGATCGTGCGCCAACAAGTAGAGATCAAAAAAATCCAGGGAAATACTGTTACACTCAATACTCCCTTAACGATATCTATACGTGCTTTCCATAAAGCAAGACTAGTGGAATGGAAGCACTTGGAAGAAGTAGGAATTGAAAATTTCCGCATCTCCTTTCCGATGACACCTAGGGTAGCTCATCATGTGGAACAAGGATGGAACGGTATCAACCTCACCAGATTGTACAATAGTTGGGTCAAGGATATTGTGATTGACAATGCCGATAGCGGCGTCCTATCAGAGGAAATTGCCAATGTTACCATTAAAAATATTACCACCACTGGTGATCATTATGCCCATTATACGGTCGCAATGGCTGGTGTGCACAATGTTTTGGCAGAAAATATTGTCGTGCAAAACAAAGCTGAGCACCCCTTAAGCTTCAATACTTTCTCTACAAAAAACGTCTATAAGGATTGTGAGGTATTGGTAGACCCCATACTGGATCAACATAGTGGTGCCAATCATCAAAATTTATTTGATAACGTAAAAGTCCATTTACCAGAAAACTTAGAAGATAGCTACCCACTTTTTGCCGGCGGTGGGGCTGGGTACTGGAAACCTTCCCATGGAGCTTATAGCACCTTTTGGAACACCCAAGTGATTCTACCAGAGACCGTGATGGCACAGAAAACTTTTACTCTGAATGGCATGAAAGATGGTCCTCTTGCTAGGGTCATCGGTACTCACGGTAACGGGAATTACCAGATAGAATACGGTCCAGACGCCTACATTTCTCATACCAATCAAGCCCTAAATGCTGCACCTTCTCTGTACACATACCAGCTAGAACAGCGCATGAAGAACATGGTGAAGGAGTAAATTTTGCTCTACATCCTTACCCGCACTAGATAGAAACTTCAAAACATTACAAAGCATTTGGTCATTAAAGTTTTCTTTGGAAAACTATTCTTGAAATTTTCAATCAGTCGTCAGTGGTGATTATTATGTTTAACAAAACTTAATAGCTACATTTAAACCCGAATTCCAATTGTCAACTTCCCCTATGGTTCGAGTATTATTTGCGCTCTTTTTTGTCTTTACCAGTCTTTCGCAGGCCCAAAAAAATAATTTCCAATTTCAGCGCCTTAACACTGACGACGGCTTATCGCAAAGCAGTGCTGTTGCGATCGAGCAGGATAATCGTGGTCTAATTTGGATTGGAACAAGAGATGGTCTAAATCGGTATGACGGGGTAGATATTAAAATCTTTAAGACAGAAGAAGATGACCCAAAAACGCTGAGCAGTAGCGACATTCTAGCGTTGGAAACCGGAATAGACGGTAGGATATGGGTAGGAACCTATAATGGCCTAAATGTTTACGACCCGTCGACGGGTTATTTTAAACGCTTTTTTAAAAATGACGATGCTAACTCCCTACCTAGTAACCGAGTTGAAGAAATTTTGGCAGCCAGCGATGGCGACATTTGGGTAGGAACAACCCAGGGACTTGCCATTTATCGACCAAAAACAGACCAATTTCAGAATTATTTAGTCGATTCTCCCCTATCACCTGTGGTGGTAGAAAGCTTACTGGAAATTGACCCGAATAACTTTTTGGTGGGTACGAATGCTGGATTTTGGCGATTTTCCCGTCAGGGCAATGGTGAGTATTCCATGAAGTTGATTCCTTATGAAAAAGATTTACAAATCACAGATATTACACGTATCCACCAAAATTCCTTTCTGCTAGGTACCAAAAATAATGGTGTGTTGGTATACAACGGCCAAGACATCTCTAGCCATCCTGTGAATAATATCACTCAAATTGAAGGGATCAGACAAGTCCTGGTGGACGACTATCAGCGCATCTGGATTGGTACCTATGACGGTGTTTTCATCTACGATGAGCAAGCGGTGATCCAGCTTCAAAGCGATTTGGAAAATAAGCAGAGTCTTTCCAAGAATTCGGTCAAATCACTTTTTAAGGACGATAGCGGTTCTATCTGGGTGGGAACTTATTATGGTGGTGCTAATATTTGGAATGAAGCCAATGGCAATTATATCAATTATGAACACACACCAGGCGCCAACGGACTAAATTACAGTGTGGTGAGTTCACTCCAGGCAGATCCTGATCGCTTGTACATAGGTACTGAACAAGGCGGACTCAACATATTGGATCGCCAATCCGGATCGTTTAGCTATATCACCACTAGCAATAGCGCACTCCGTGATAATAATGTAAAGTCTTTATTGTTAGCAGAGGGAAGTTTATTGATTGGAACTTTTAGTCAAGGCTTACAGATTTATGACACAAAAACTGGCCGATTCAGAGATGCAACCCAGAAGTTTCCAGATGTTCAAGCTTTAGAAAATGTAGGGGTTTATAGTATCCAAAAACGTGGCTCGAGCTATGTTCTGGGAACTTTTGGCCAAGGTGTGTATGACTATTCCGCTCAGGACAATAAAGTATGGAATGTCAGTAATGGCCTAACCAGCAATTTAGTGCGCAGCCTGCTGGTGGACCGCAATGACCAGCTTTGGGTAGGTACTGAAAATGGCTTGAATAAGATTGTGAAAGGCCAGATCACACAATATCTCTATAATAAAGATAGAGGCAGCGGATTTGATATACTCAGCACTTTTCAGGATAACCGTGAAGATATTTGGATTGGTACGAAGGCGCACGGCCTATACAGGATACAAGACGATCAACCTATACGTGTAGCGCTATCCTATGAAGGTAAAGAAATTACGACTATTCATGCCATCACCCAATCGGCAAACAATCACCTTTGGTTAAGTAGTAATCAGGGCATTCTGGAATATGATGCAGCTCAGGCCAAGATTATTGCTCTAAAGGATAAGAAAGACGGACTGGTCGGAAACGAATTCAGCAATGGGGCTGTGCTCAATCTGGATGGAGATTTAATATTCGGTGGTATCGCCGGAATTACCAGATTCAACCCTTCCAACTTGAAAAAGGATACTTATGTCACTGATGTACTGATCACAGGATTCTCGACTGGTCGGGGGAATGAACCAGAAATGACCAGTAACAATCGGGAGGTAGATGATATCGCTTTCGCGAAAGCGGTACAACTAGATCACAACCAGCGCAACTTCACTATCGAATTTGCGATGCCCAGCTTTCACAACGCTTCAAGTAATTCCTATGAGTATAGATTGGAAGGCTTAGAAGACAATTGGACACAAAGCGTACAAAACACGGCAATTTACACCCTTCAAAATTCTGGTAATTACACCTTTGAGGTACGTGGAATCAATAGTGATGGAATAAAGAGTGAAATCACCAGGTTAGAGATCGATGCAAAACCAGCACCTTGGTTCAGTTGGTGGGCGATTGCCATATATGCGATTGCATTTGCCTTGCTGTTTTATTTTATGATCAACATTCTCCAATCTAAAACAAGATTGGAAGAAGAGTTGAAATACGAGCAAGTACAAAAAGAAAGAGACCGCGGGATAAATGAGGCCAAACTCAAGTTCTTTACCAATATTTCCCACGAATTTAGAACGCCTCTTACCTTGATCCTTGGACCACTGCAACAACTTTTGGCTGATTATAAAGGCAGCAATAAAATGTATAAGAAGCTTTTGGTAGTGGAGAGTAATGCCAATCATTTGCTTCAACTCATCAACCGATTGATGGACTTTAGAAAACTAGAGCAAAACCAGTTTGAGCTCCAGACTGCCGAGGGCAATATCATTAAATTCCTCAAGGAAATATATTTGAGCTTTGAAGAATATGCCAAGGTTGGAGAGTACGATTACACTTTCAAAACCACGGATGAGGAAATTCTGGTGTATTATGATCGCAAAAAATTGGAGCGTGTCTTTTACAACCTTATCTCCAATGCGTTCAAATACACCCCTAAAGGCGGTAAAATAAAAATACGTATTTCTAAAACGGAAGATGAGATCGTTATCAAAGTTAAGGATAGCGGAATTGGAATTTCACAGGACGAACAAAAAAAGGTGTTTGATCGCTTCTATGAAGTAGAAGCCAGTCGGGAAAAAGCCAGCCCCTATCATCAAGGCACCGGTATTGGGTTGAACATCGCAAAAAATATTGTCGAACTGCACCAAGGAAATATAGAGATCGCAAGTGAAGCGGGTGCAGGATCTACTTTTTCTGTAAGATTGAAATTAGGAAGGGAACATTTGAAAGACGAGCAAATCATTGAAGATTTCAAATTCAGCGATGATGTTTCACAATATGTTTCACAACTGGAAGGCCTGGCCTCTCCAACAGACGAAATGGATTTAGAATTGTTAAGCGATGAAGATAAACCCACTGTGTTGGTCGTAGAAGACAATACTTCCCTGCTTTCCTTTATGGTCCAACTCCTTAAGCAAGATTACAACGTATTGGAAGAAGAAGATGGTGAAGAGGCCTTTAAAACTGCTGTTAAACACAGCCCGGATCTGATCATCAGTGATGTAGTGATGCCTAAAATGGCCGGAACAGAATTATGCGCCAAAATCAAGGAAGATATCAGGACCAGCCATATTCAGGTTATCTTACTCACCTCCAGATCCTCTTTAATATACAAATTAGAAGGATTGGAAAGTGGTGCAGATGATTATATCAGTAAACCCTTCAACGTCCAGGAATTTAAACTGCGCATTCAAAATCTATTACAAAGCAAGAAGCGATTGAAGGAACGCTTTGCAGAAAAAAATGACTTCTCACCAGAAGAAGTCCATGTCACCAGCGCAGATGAGCAATTGTTGAAAAAGGCAGTAGCTATCGTAGAAGAAAATATCCCCAACGAGCAGTTTGACATACCTACATTTAGTTCTGAATTAGGAGTTAGTCGTACCATGCTGTTTATTAAAATCAAGGCATGGACTAATTTTACGCCCAACGAATTCATTCAGCATTTTAGAATGAAAAGAGCAGCGCAATTGCTAGAATTGGGTACCCTCAATATTTCTGAGGTGAGTTATAAAGTAGGGTTCCGAAATCCTAAGTACTTCAGTAAATGTTTTCAAAAAGCATATGGAGAAACTCCTTCTAACTATTCAAAAAAATTCTCTGAATAAAGTGGCTCTAAAATTGAAATCTGAATCAAACAGGTTGATAATTACGTATTTCGGATTTTTTTACCCCCATTTCTGAATGATTCATTCAATATGTTAGATTAATTTTAAGAAATCGATTAGAGGCTCCTTGCTGCCAATACGTTATTTCAAACGTTTTCGGGAATTCTGATCGTGTCAAACTAAAATTAATCAACTAAATGAACCACTCATGAGAAAAAAGTCAATTTCCCACTTTTTCAAATACGGGCTGCTGCTGTTTTGTTGCCTTCTAAGTACCTATGCGGTAGCTCAAAGTACCATAAGCGGTCGTGTAGTGACCGAAGATGGTGAAGGCATACTAGGTGCCAACGTGTTACTTAAAGGAACTGGCGTAGGAACCACAACCGACATTAACGGAGATTATCAGTTAGATGTACCCGACGATCAGGGCACGCTGGTGATCAGTTATGTCGGCTACACCACCCAGGAAGTACCAATTGGAGGTGAAACCACCATCAATATAACCTTGTTCGAAGATCTATCTGCTCTGGAAGAGGTGGTAGTCATTGGTTACGGGACGGCCAAGAAAAGCGATATCACTGGTGCCGTATCATCCGTTGGTGCAGAAGAGCTCAATGCATTTCCTGTACAGACCGTTCAGCAAGCCTTGCAAGGTAGGGCTGCCGGAGTAGCTGTATCCACTTCCAACGGAGGCGAGCCTGGAGCACCTATTAATATACGTGTCCGAGGTAATACGTCCATTGGGGCAAGTAGTGCTGCATTGATCGTTGTAGACGGATTCATTGCTGGCTCATTGCCACCTCCAACCGATATTGAATCCATTGAAATCCTTAAAGACGCCAGTGCAACCGCTATTTACGGCGCCAGGGGTGCTAACGGAGTAATCCTGGTAACTACTAAAAAAGGAAGAGAAGGTAAAACAAGGGTAGAAATCAATAGCAGTTATGCCTTTCAATCTACTACCGATCGCTTGGACCTGCTCAATGCAGATCAGTTTGTAGCCTATCAGCAAGAAATCAATCCCAACTTTGAGGGTGGAGGAGCCAATACGGATTGGCAGGATTTAATTTACCAAAATGGAGCCACCCAACAACATCAGGTATCTGTTTCTGGTGGAGGGAATGGGATTAATTTCTATACTTCCCTCAACTATTTTGATCAGGAAGGTGTGGTCATCAACTCAAATTTTGACCGTTTTTCCATCACGGGAAATGTACAGGCCCAAGCCACTGAAAGACTTCAATTGGGTGCTAATCTTTTTATCGCTAGAAGCGAAAAAGACGGGATTTCCTCTCAAGCAGATACCGGAGGAACTGGTAGCGGTGACGTCATTTCTCTGGCCGCAAGGTTCAATCCATCCTTAGGTATTCGGGATGCTTCCGGAAATTTTACCCAAAATGATGTGGGAGATACTGTGGATAACCCATTTGCGGTAGCCACTGAGGAAATTGAAAACACCAAAAGGGATGTCGCAAGGATCAATGTGAGTGGAGAGTTTGACATTGTGGATGGTCTTTCCATTAAATCCACCTTAGGATTTAATTCGACCAACCAGACATTGGGAACCTACTCTCCTTCTACGTTGCTTTCAGGAGCAAACGGAGGCGAAGCTACCATTGAAAATGCACGTACCACCAATGTTCTAACCGAAACTTACCTCAATTATGAAAAGACTTTTGGAAAGTTAGAGTTTGCGGGTTTATTGGGGTATTCCCATCAAAATGAATTAAGGGAAGACAGTTTCGCCGGAGCGCAGAACTTTATTACTGACAGTGGTTCATTTAACGCCTTGCAGCAAGGTTCGGTACCACTACCCTCGCAATCTGAACGGACAGAAAGGATCTTTCAATCCCAATTTGGAAGAGTGAATTTTACTTATGACGATAAATACCTGCTTACCGCAACCTTGAGACGGGATGGTTCTTCTGTATTTGCCGAAAATGAGAAATATGCCCTCTTCCCTTCTGCAGCCATTGGATGGAAAATTAGTAGCGAACCCTTCTTGTCGGAAAGTGAAAAGATATCCAACTTAAAGTTGCGAGCTTCCTATGGAGCCACAGGTAATCCTGCTATCGGAGCATATGCCTCACTGGCAGCATTTGAATCTATTTACGCGGTCACAGGAGATCAAACCGTAAATGCTGTAGTGCCATTACAAATCGCAAATCCAGATCTCAAATGGGAAACTACCTATCAAGGTAACCTTGGTGTGGATCTCGGATTCCTACGAGATAGAATCACCATGAGTGTTGACCTCTACAACATGGATACTGAAGATCTGATTTTAGGTGATAGTGGATTGCCAGAATACTTTGGGTTTCTTAATCTTGACCGATTGGTCAATGTGGGTGAGATCAACAACCGCGGAGTTGAAATCGTGTTTACCTCGCGTAACATTGTCAAAGAAGATTTTACTTGGACTACAGACCTCAACTTTTCTAGAAACGTGAATGAAGTCGTATCTCTGATTAATGGAGAAGATATCTTTCTGGACGCGTCTCCTGGAAGTTTCCTTATCGATCAAACCCATTTATTAAGAGAGGGAGAGCCAGTAGGCGTCTTTTACGGTTATGAATACAGAGGTGTGAATACCACGGGAACCGCACCTGCTGGTACGGCCACCTTTGATAGTGATGCAGCCGCTGGAGGAGAACTTTACACTGATATCAACAACGACGGAATGCTGAATGACGATGACCGTAAAATTATAGGAGATCCGAACCAAGACTTTACTTTTGGTATCAACAATACTTTCAGATACAAAGATTTTGACCTGAATGTCTTCTTCCAGGGAGCTGTAGGTGGAGACATCTATAGTTTCACGTTTAGCGAACTTGCTGGAGGTGCTGCCAATGCTACCACAGAAGTGCTGGATCGTTGGTCCCCATCTAATACGGATGGTTCCGTTCCTAGCGCGGCTGTTAGAGCCCAACGTGTTTCCTCGAGATTTGTATATGATGGCTCCTATGTAAGATTGAAAAACATCGCCTTGGGATACAATGTTCCTGAATCAGCTTCCAACAGCTTAGGATTTGACAGCATCAGATTAGGGGTTAGCGCACAAAACTTGCTAACTTTTACCGACTATCCTGGTGTCGATCCAGAAGTGAGTTATAAAAACAGGGGCAACAACCTACAGAGTAACACCAGCCAAGGATTTGAATACGGTAACTTCCCCAATGTCAAATCAGTCACTTTCAGTCTTGGCCTTAGATTTTAATTTAAAAAATTGATGATATGAAAACCTTTAAATATTACGTACTTGCCGCTGGCCTGGCATTCCTAGGTTGTTCAGACCTGGAAGAAGAGCCAATAGGACGATTGTCTCCCAACGGATTCTATTCGACACCTAAGGATGTCCAAACTACTGTAAATGGTGCCTACGGATTAATGGCTGAAGAAGCTTTCTGGGGGCGCAAGTTATCGCTGCCTCTTATGGTAAGAGGTGATCTTGCAAGAATTGGTATCAACACCGCGCAACGTCGTCTTGATCATGATGAATTTACTGTGTCCGATGATAATGGGATGATTACTGAATACTGGCCTAGAGCTTATCAGATCATTGCTACTTGTAATCAAGCCATCGCAGGCGCCGAAAGTGTCAGTGCAGAAGCAGATGTACTCAATGCCATTACCGCCCAGGCTTATTTTGTAAGAGCTTATGTGTATTATCACCTCGTTAGATTGCATGGAGATATCCCCTATTTAGATGAACCGGTTTCTAACTTGGAAGAAGCCTCAAGCATCTCCAAAACTCCAGCTGCGGAAGTGTACCAAAACATTATCACCGATCTGCAATATGCAGAACAGTGGTTACCAGATACACAAAGCACACGTGCACTTCCCTCAAAAGCAAGTGCCATGGCGTATCTAGCTTCTGTATATCTCACGCTAGGGGAATACCCCATGGCAGCGAGTAAAGCGCAAGAAGTCATTAATAATGAGGGTCGTTTTGACCTGGCACTAGAAGATGATTTTGCCGACTTATGGGATTTCTCCAAACAACAGGCATCCAGAGAACCATTGTTTGCTTTTGATTTCAACGGGTTCAGAGATGGGAACTTTGGACAGGACTATATGCCACCACTCACCGGTATACGTGATAATATCACCCCTGTTGGGGAAGGCTGGTCAGTGATCATGTCCAATGAGGAATTCTACAACGCCTGGCCTTCTGATGATTACAGAAGAGATATCAGTTTTGTTACAGAATCCACCTTTAGTGTCAATGGAACTCCAACTATGCTCCCTTATCAAAACTGGTCGCAAGCAGATTCCAGAAATCTACCTGAGCCTTTTATAGCCAAGTATAACCGTAACCTGGGGAATACCTCCAACGGAAATGGTAGGGGTTCTGAACTTAATTACGCCCAAATGCGCTATGCCGAAGTCTTATTGATCGCCGCAGAGGCTTTGAATGAAGCTGGACCCAGTCCGGTTGCCGAAGGTTATCTTAACAGGGTACGTGCGAGAGCTAGAAATGCAGGAGGTGTTATCAGAACCGCCCCATTAGATATTACAGGACTTTCTCAGGATGATTTTAGAGATGCGGTCTTGACCGAGCGCACCTACGAACTCGCTTTTGAATTTAAACGATGGTATGATATCAAAAGAAGACAACTGGGCCCAGAAGTGTTTTCTGGTCCTGATGCCTATGAACAACGACCCAATTTTGACCCCAACAGGGACTACCTTTTACCCATCCCAGGGGACGAAATTGCCAGAAATCCTAACCTAGGACCCAACAATCCAGGATATTAGATATTAGTTAGCCAATTCTTCAATATCCCAATAGCAATGCGTCATTGGGATTTTTGAAGACCATATTATGAATTTTTGAAACCATCATATCTTTTACATTTACCCAACGAGCAAGAGGTTCTGCTGCCACTTCGTCCTGTACGATTTTTGAACCATTGTTCTTACCTTTAAAGGTATCAACTAAGAGCGTTTCTCTTTTAAATTTCAATGAATGATTTTGATTAAAAAATCAGTTCTTATTCTTGGACTTGCATGTTTGTTTACGGCATGCAAGTCACAAGATGAAGAAACTTCAGAAAACAACAGATCAAAAAACCAGATCCAGGAATTATTGACGGCCAGATACGAGCAAGTATTAAATTACCCTGTAGATTCCACGGCCTTTCCGCGTAGTTACAACCCAACTACCCAGCAGATATTAAAAAGACCATCCAAAGACTGGACCAGCGGATTCTATGCTGGAAACCTTTGGCAGTTATTTGAATTGACCGGGGATGATCGCTTTCGCGAAAGCGCCACAACGTGGACCAAATTTATTGAAAAAGAAAAATTCAATGACGGTACGCATGACATGGGCTTCAAAGTCTATTGCAGTTTCGGAGCGGGCTACAAGGAAACCGGTGGGAAGTACTACAAGGATGTCATCATCAAAAGCGCCCAAACCCTCGCTACCAGATTCAATGAAGATGTTCAATCTATTCGCTCTTGGGATTTTCGAAAGGATCAGTGGGAATTCCCAGTAATCATCGACAACATGATGAACCTGGAACTTTTATTTGAAGCAACTAAACTTACCGGCGACAGCACCTTCCACAAGATGGCAGTTACACATGCCAACACTACCCTGAAAAACCATTTCAGACCTGATAACAGCACCTATCATGTGGTAGTTTATGACACCATCAACGGACAGGTGAAGGACAAAGTGACCCATCAGGGATTCAGTGACGATTCAGCCTGGGCGCGTGGACAGGCCTGGGGAATTTATGGCTATACGATGGCCTACAGATATACCCGGGATCAACGCTATTTAGATCAGGCAGAAGCTACGGCCCAATTTTTTCTCAAGCATCCCAACTTACCAGAAGATGGAATACCTTATTGGGACTTTGACGCACCTAATATACCTGACGAACCCAGAGATGTATCAGCAGCAGCCATTGTTGCCTCGGCTTTAACTGAATTATACCAATACACGGATCAAAAAGAGTATCTGGATTACAGTAGGCAAGTATTACAAAACCTAAAATCGACCGAATATATTTTGCCGGCTGACTTAGAAATACCGTTTATCTTACAACATAGTTCAGGCGACTGGTCCAAGCGTTCCGAAATGGATGAGCCCATCATCTACGGAGATTATTATTTTCTCGAATTGATGCGCCGACTAAAACAAATGGATCAATAATTACCTCAAACAATCAAGACACCCATGACTTATAGATTTGTCATTTTATGTATCGCATTAACATTGCTGGTAGCCTGTGGAGATCGACAGCGTATAGCCCCTACAGAAATATCCAGAGTTAAAACCAACATCAATCAGGATTGGAAGTACCTGGAAAACCCTGCAGAAACTCCTGATAAAGCCCTAGAACATGACTACTGGCAGTCCATCGATTTACCGCATACCTGGAATGCTATAGATGCCACGGATTTGGATCCTGGATATCGCCGCAGTGCTAGTTGGTACAAAAAAGATTTGGAGATCGACCAGGTCATAGAGGATATGGTCTACCAACTTTATTTTGAAGGAGCAAACATTGTCTCAGAAGTTTACCTAAACGGGAACAAAGTAGGCGGTCACATAGGCGGATATATTGGCTTTGAAGTGGATATCACCGATGCCGTTCAATCTGGCAGCAATGAATTGATGGTGCGTGTAGACAATAGCTATATGCCCGAGGTCATCCCTAGCCAAAAAAGCGATTTTTTCATCTTTGGTGGTATCACAAGGGATGTGTGGTTGATCAATTTACCTACCAACCACATCGATCGCGTGAAAATAAGTACGCCTGAAGTTAATGCTCAGATGGCACAGTTGGTTGCCGATGTACAGGTATCTGAGAAAGTGGAGGGTTTGAAGGCAAAAGCAGTATTAACCGATCCGGAAGGAAAAGAAGTAGCCACCACAGAAGCAGATGTAGTCGACGGAAAGGCCAGTCTTAGTTTTGCCAGGATTGAAGATCCCCAGCTATGGGACACTACCAATCCCAATCTTTATACGTTAACTACCCATCTTGTAAAAGACGGATCTACTTTAGACCAAACAGAAGAACAAGTTGGATTCCGTTGGTTTGAGTTCAAAGATCACGGTGCCTTTTATTTGAACGGCAAAAGATTATTACTCCGCGGAACCCACCGCCATGAGGAACACGCTGGAGTGGGCGCAGCCATGACCAATGAGCAACACCGGGCTGATATGGAAATGATCAAGGGAATGGGAACCAATTTTGTACGTCTTGCTCATTATCCGCAGGATCCAGAAATCTACAAAGCTTGTAACGAGTTGGGGCTTATTGTTTGGGATGAATTGCCTTGGTGTCGTGGAGGTATTGGGAATGAAACCTGGAAAGAAAACACCACCCAAATGCTCAAGGAAATCATTGATCAGAACTACAACCATCCCAGCATCGTGTTTTGGTCATTGGGGAACGAGATCTATTGGTTACCAGATTTTGAGGATGGTGGGAACACAGACCGGATCAATACTTACCTGAAATCCTTAAATGATCTGGCCCATGACCTGGATCCCTACAGGGTGACTTCCATCAGAAAATATTACGAAGGAGCAGATATCGTGGATGTTTTCTCCCCTTCCATCTGGTCTGGTTGGTATTCTGGAAGCTATAAAAGCTACCAAAAAGCAATCGATCAGTATAAAGCGCAATACCCTCATTTTATTCATACTGAATACGGTGGCAGCAGCCATCTGGGACGACATACAGAAAACCCGATCACTGGAGAAGGACAAATACAAGCCGACGGCTGGGAAGAAGCCATTGTGCAAACCGATGTAGCTAATATCGCACAAATCGGTGATTGGAGTGAGAATTATATGGTGGATCTTTTTGATTGGCACCTGCGCATATCAGAAACCGATTCTACTTTTATAGGTAATGCGCAATGGGCATTTAAAGATTTTGGAACCCCACTGCGTCCTGAAAATGATATCCCATACATTAACCAAAAAGGTTTAGTGGACCGCGATAACAATCCAAAAGACGCTTACTACGTCTTTAAAAGTTACTGGAGTGATGAACCTTTTGTTTGGATTGAATCCCATACCTGGACTGAACGCCAAGGACCTAAAGGATTGGCCAGAGAGATCAGTGTATATTCCAATGCGCAGCAAGTGGAGTTTTTCCTCAATGGCGAAAGCCTGGGTACGAAAACTAAGGATATCAATAAATTTCCTGCCTCCGGACTTACTTGGGATATTAATTTTAAGGAAGGCCAGAATACATTAAAGGCTGTATGCATTGCGTCAGATGGTAGCCAGGTAGAAGATGTCCTGGAAGTCAACTACAGATTTGAAAAAAATGGAAAGGCAAAATCCCTCGAGTTGGAATACGAGCAGCTCGAGAATGGCAATTATTTGGTGACCGCTTACGCGAAAGATGCCAACGGTATGAGATGCCTCGATTACGAAGAGCGGGTGTATTTTCAAGCCTTATCCGGCGGACACACCAAAAAGCACCTGGGAACACCAACGGGTAGTGAATCCATACGCATGGCTAACGGTAAGGCTAGCATCGAAGTTGTCCCGGAAGAAGGAGGAATTCCTCTGGAGGTCATGGTACTGAACCAAAGCTTCAAAGGTACCTACCTTACCATTCAATAATTAGACTCAACCAATGCCAGGCCCCACAGCTTGGCATTTTTTTTACCATATCATGAAAAATTCGCCGTACCTACTATTGCTAATTGGGTTGATGTTGATGTTGACTTCCTGCCATCAAGAAGCCGAGCGAAAGGCAGACCGTGTATCCTTTGATCTATTTGCCTTTGAGAAAAAACGAATTTTGGTAAAAGCCGACAGCCTCAAAGATTTCACTCCTGTGACCATCACGGCCAATATAGCAGAACGTAGTGCTGGTGGACCACAAGACTTCTACTCTGAAGGTGATTATTGGTGGCCCAATCCAGAGGACCCAAACGGACCTTATATCAGAAGAGACGGTCAAACCAATCCAGATAATTTTACAGCCCACCGACATTCACTGATCCGATTTGCACAGATTGTAGGCGCATTGACCAGTGCGTATCAGATTACTGGCGACAACTCTTATGTAAATCACCTGGAACCTCATCTGCGGGCATGGTTTGTCAATCCCGACACCAGGATGAATCCAAATCTCATGTTTGCCCAAGCCATTAAAGGTAAAGTGACAGGAAGAGGAATAGGAATTATAGACACTGTTCATTTGGTGGAGGTAGCCTTGGCCGTTGAATTATTAGAAAAACAAAAACAACTTCCTGCTGAGGATCTCAAAGTCATAAAAAATTGGTTCAGCGATTATAGCTTGTGGCTTACCACTCACCCCTTTGGTCTTGAGGAGAAAAACAATGGTAATAATCATAGCGTGACCTGGGCTCTACAAGTGGCTGCCTTTGCAAAAGCCAGTGGAAACACCAAACTGATAGAAGAAATGAGAGCATTTTACAAAGAGGTGTTGCTTCCTGAACAAATGGCGCTGAACGGCGGATTCCCAAAAGAACTTGACAGAACTAAACCTTATGGTTACTCTATTTTTAATTTGGATGCTATGACTGCATTGGTCCAATTGCTTTCTACACCACAGTCTAATTTATTTACGTACCAAACTGATGATGGTAAGGGATTACAAATAGCAATGGAATTTTTGTATCCTTACTTGAAGGATCAGTCGACTTGGCCTTATCAAAAAGATGTCATGTATTGGGACCATTGGCCAGTAGCACAACCTTGTCTCCTATTTTCCTCACAAGCTTTCAAAAATGATAAGTACTTACAACTTTGGAAAGAACTTGACCGGAACTTCGACGAGACAGAAGTCGTACGCAATATGCCAGTAAAACATTATACACTTTGGTTCCCAAATAATCCCACGGAATCATAAACAACATGGACTAGCTACTGTGCAAACAAAAAATAATTCTATTTTAGCTTTATGGAACTCCCGGCTTTTAGAATTATTGATATTGTTGACATTTTACTGGTCGCCGCTGTGATCTATTACCTTTATCGTTTGCTCAAGGGCACAGCAGCCATCAGTATTTTTATTGGGATTTTTATCATCTTTCTTATCTATCAGCTCACCGTTTTTTTAGAGATGGAAATGTTGAGTAAAGCCTTGGGGGCTTTCACTGGTGCCGGTGTTGTTGCGCTGATCGTCGTATTTCAACAGGAAATACGGCGGTTCCTTCTGATGCTGGGATCTACAAAATTTACCTCCAAGCGACGCTTTTTACGCCAACTACGGATTTTTCAAGAAGAAAAGGATACCAACAATGTCGTTGTAGACGAAATCGTCAAAGCCTGTAAACGAATGAGTGCCACCAAAACAGGAGCCCTTATCGGGATCAAGAGAGATGGCTCCTTGGAGTTCGTTAAAAATACGGGTGACGAACAAGACATTGTGGTAAACGCTTCCATTATCCAAAGTATTTTTTATAAAAATAGTACGCTACACGATGGTGCGATGATCATCGAGAACAACAAGATTACGGCAACCAGAGTCATCCTACCCGTATCAGAAAACAGAAAGATTCCCCAACGATTTGGTTTAAGACACCGTGCAGCGCTAGGCCTGACTGAACGCAGCAGTGCCATTGCCATCATTGTGAGTGAAGAGACTGGGCAGATATCCTTGGTACATGAAGGTGAGTTTGAATCCTATACAGATACCGATCAACTGGCCGCGAAAATAAAAACCTTACTCGCCTGATGGAACGTGAATGTAGAAATTGTAACAGGACGCTTTATGCAGGCCATCAATACTGTGCTGGCTGCGGAGCCCCTTGGGTAGCGCGCAGAATCACTCCCATGAGTGTCACGGCAGAGTTTTCAGAACGCTACTTGGGAACCGATAATGTTTTCCTCAAAACATTGGTTGATTTATTTATAAGACCGCATAAAGTCATCAATGGATATATCAATGGACAGCGAAAAACCTACGTTAACCCAGCAAGTTTCTATTTTATAAGCCTGACGCTGATCGGATTACAGGTGTTTCTACTGAAAAGATTTTTCCCCGAGTTATTGGGCTTGAATGGATTATCTGATCAAAAGAATATTTTCCAGCTCATGAACTTCTTTTATGACTATATGGGTTTACTCACCTCCATCTTTATTCCAGCATACGCCCTTACTGGATGGATTGTGTTTCTGGATATCAAAAAATTCAACTTTGCTGAACACATCGTTTTCTATATCTATGTGTTAGGATGGTTCAACATTGTGATCGCTATTTCCACGCCATTGATCATGTTATTTAACATTCCGTACTCTTTCATGTCCTTCTTGATATCTTTATTTTCAGTGGTTATGATTGCATGGAGTTATAAGGCCTGTTTTCAATTAAACTTCGGTCAAACCTTGTTAAAAACTTTATTTGCGATCCTATTATACGGCGTTGTTCAATTGATATTTATCCTCATAATTATTTCGATCGTCATGGCCGGTTTATATTTTTTCTCGCCAGAGACATTAACTGATTTTAAAATTTTTACCAGTGGAACGTGAATGTAAGAATTGTAAGGAGATGATATATGCTGGAAAAGGCTATTGTGCCAATTGTGGATCCAAATGGATAGAAAACAGGATTACAATGAAACAGGTAGCCCGGGATTTTTCAGATATTTATTTGGGATTGGACACTAAGTTTGGACGCACCTTTATCGACTTATTTAGGCGACCCGAGGCGGTGATCAATGGCTATATCTACGGCCGCAGGGTCAATTATATGGATGCCATTAGATACTTGCTTTTAGCGGTATTTATGACCGGTATTTATAGCTATTTTCTGAAAAGTGCTCACATTTATGAAGACATGATGGCGCAGCAACAGGCCCTGTATGAAGATTTAAATTATAGCCAAGAACAGATTAGATTCACCCAAGAGTTCAATGATAGGTACGTCAAGTTTCTTTACGATTTTCAAGGATTTTTTCTGATGCTTACCATTCCTGTACTTGCTTTAGTGGCCCGATTTAGCTTTTGGGGAAAACGCTACTATAATTTTACCGAGCAATTGGTCTTTTTTATGTATACCTACAGCCATGCGGTACTAACCACTACGCCCTTTTCCTTACTCCTTTTATTGATCTACCCTGAGTATACCATTTATGTAGGTACGATCACGTTACCCTTGATGTATCTCTATAATGCTTACTGCTACAAACAGTGTTTTAGATTGTCTAACACAGAACTACTCAACAAAACATTACTCAGTTTGGTTATAGGCTTTGCGGTGATAATCGCCCTTACTGTCATAGGCATGTTAACTGGAGTATTATTGGCTTTATTATTTAAGACCTAGGGAGCAAACTTTAGGCGACCTCTTGTTGCAGGAACTGTACTTCGTATAGGTTTTTATAGTAGCCATCTGGACGTGACAACAATTCGGTATGCGTCCCCATTTCAACAATTACTCCCGCATCCATGACAATGATTTTATCGGCTTTTTTAATCGTAGCCAAACGGTGTGCGATAACTATTGATGTCCGACCCTGTGTAATCACATCTGTAGCCTCCTGAATCAATTGCTCGCTGTAGGCATCTACAGAGCTGGTAGCCTCATCCAGAACCAATATGCTAGGATTGGATACATAGGCTCTCAAGAAAGCGATGAGTTGTCGCTGACCTGAACTGAGCATCACTCCGCGTTCCTTAACGTTATACTGATAACCACCAGGTAAGGAAGAAATAAAATCGTGCACTCCAATAGCTTTGGCAGCTTCGACCACTTGATCCTCGGTAATATCAGGATCTTGCAGGGTGATATTGTTAAAAATGGTATCCGCAAAAAGAAATACATCCTGCAGGACAACCGCTATTTGTGTCCTCAGTGATTTTAATTGGTACGCTTTCGCGGAAGCGTTATCGATCAAAATTTCTCCGCCATCAATTTCATAGAATCTAGAGAGCAGATTGATGATGGTAGATTTTCCAGCACCAGTGGCTCCTACAATGGCGACAGTTTCACCAGGCTGAACCTTAAAGCTGAGATCTTTCAGCACTAATTCGCCGGTTACATAACCAAAGTTCACGTTTTTAAATTCGATCGACCCTTCCAGATCTCCTGCAATCAAGGAGCCATCATCTTCAATTTTGGATTCCGTATCCAGGATGCCGAAAACTCTATTAGCAGCTACCATCCCCATTTGCAGTGTATTGAACTTATCGGCAATTTGACGCAGCGGGCGGAAAAGCTTTTGGGACAAATCGATAAACATGACGATAGTACCGATCTCAACCATAATGACAGAATCTCCTAAGTTCATGATTACGCCTATATAAACTATCAGTCCGATCGTAATACTGGAGGCCATTTCGGCAATAGGAAAAAAGATAGAGTTATACCAAACGGTCCGTATCCAGGCATTCCTATGTTTATTATTGATATTTTTAAACTCTTCATATTCAATTTTTTCCCGATTGAAAATTTGAACAATCTTCATCCCGGTAACCCTTTCCTGCACAAAACTATTGAGGTTACTCACTTGGTTACGAACTTCTTCAAAAGCTACCTTCATGGCTTTTTGAAACACGCGGGTCGCATAAAGGATAAAAGGCATAACGATCAGGGCTATTAAAGTCAATCGCCAATTGGATAATGCCATAAAGCCCAACACGACAACCATTTTGAGCAAATCAGAAATAATAACAAACAATCCTTGGGAGAAGATACTGGCGATGGTCTCAATATCACTGACAGCGCGGGTTACCAATTTACCGACGGCACTTTTATCAAAATATTGCATTTTGAAGCCCATCATATGATCAAATAGCTTAAGTCTCAAATCCCTGATGACTTGTTGTCCCAACCAGTTGGCATAAAATATAAAACTGAGCTGTAGCAAGACATCTGCCATCAAGACAGCGATCATCAGGCCAATAACAGTGGTAAATCCATCGTATTGTTTGGGAATGATATGCTGATCAATGGCAACCTTAATCAAATAGGGCATACCAATGGCCACTGCCGCAATGAGTACAGCACTTAATGCAACGAAATAATAAGTCCAACGATAGGGACGTGTGAACGAAAGAAGGCGCTTGAACAGTCCTAAATTAAATGCGTTTCCCGTACTATTTGCCATATTTTTTGTCTAAAATGGATTGGATAACTGTATGCAGTGCTTCTTCTCGTTGAGTACCAATCAAATATTGCTTAGAGCCTACTTTTATATACAAACCTTTGGAGCCTCTGATATTATAAACGGTGCCATAGTCGGTCCATAGTCTGATTCCCCAACCACCTACAAAACCATAATCCAGTGTCTCGGCATGTGTAATATGATCCCAAGAAAAACTACGGTAAACCAAAGGAAAAAAACGCACTTGGATCCGGGTATCAGAAATCACTGTTGTCATCTTTATACTTAGGAAAACAACAAGAACACCAACGGCTACCAGACTGGTTACAATATTTACTGTCGACCACGTCAAATCACTGAACAACAACCCAAATGGAATAACACAAAGTCCCATGACAATTGCCCATAACCACCATTGGGTAAATCGTTGTTGCTCTAAAAAAAGAACTTCTTCCTTCATAGATAAATATCTTTAGGGTACTCTACCTGAGTCAAATATAACCCTTGGGCTGGAGCGCTGGCACCGGCCTCACTTCTGTTCTTTGAAGCGATGATGCGTTCAAGATCTGCTAAATCTAATTTACCATATCCAATTTCTAACAAAGTACCCACCACTGCTCTCACCATATTTCTTAGAAACCTATTGGCAGTGATATGGAAAACCACATGATGTCCTTCAAGCACAAACCTGGCTTCACTGATATCACAAAGGTAGGTTTTCACATCTGTATTGGATCTAGAAAAGCATTGAAAGTCCTTATGCTTTAATAAAAGCTGGGCCGCCTTGTCCATCAATTCAAAATTAGGCTCTCGATACAGTATGTAGCTGGTGTGGTTGTGAAAAGGATCTGGTCGCAAATGAAAATGATATTCGTAGGAACGACTCAATGCATGGAAACGTGCGTGAGCCTTAGGCGCCACGGGAAGAATCTGGTAAACAGCGATATCCTTAGGAAGCCAACGATTGATGCGGTAAGCAGTCTGTTCCAGATCCAAAGATTGATCAGTGATAAAATGGGCTACCATCATCCTGGCATGCACACCAGCATCTGTACGTCCAGCACCTACCAGAATAATGCTCTCTCTTAGGATTTTGCAAAAACCTTCTTCCAAAACTTCCTGCACTGTAATACAATGTGGTTGTCGCTGCCACCCATGGTATGCAGCGCCATTATAGGCAAATTCAACAAAATATCTTGGGGCTTCCAGCATGCTGCAAAGGTAAGCAGGAAATAGTAGCTGAATACATTGATCATCTAATTCACAACCGATGACATCTTACAGACTTATATACTTTTTGCTCCTCTTCTCCTGAAGAAGGACCTCCAAACTTGAGCTGTAGTATAGCTGATTGATTGAAAGATTAAGATTACGGATGAACAATTGAAGCGATATCAATCCATTGAGCCTTAAAAGTTGTGTATCTTATGAGATCTCTGGTAGAAAACCACCACGAATTTTTGGCCGATTCTATGTTATCCCTGGTTTTTAAATCATCTTTGTCTCATGAAGATTTTGCTATTATCAGATACCCACAGTCATATCGATGATTTCATTCTTAAATACGTACACCAAGCAGATGAGGTCTGGCACGCTGGCGATATCGGAGATTTGTCCGTGACAGATCAAATTATGGCTATCAAACCACTGAAGGCTGTCTATGGAAATATCGATGATGAATCGGCCAGAGGACAGTTTCCAGAACATTTAAAATTTGATTGTGAGGGCATAAAGGTTTGGATGACCCATATCGGTGGTTATCCAGGAAGATACAATCAACGCGTGCGGCCCGAGATCTATGACAATCCGCCTGACCTTTTTATATGTGGTCACTCGCATATATTAAAGGTCATGATGGATAAAAAGATTCAATGCCTGCACATGAATCCCGGAGCCATTGGATGTCATGGCTTTCATAAAAAACGTACTATGCTCAGGTTTGAGATCCACAATGCCAAGATCAGAAACCTAGAAGTGATAGAAAAAGATCGATAGAAGGGATGGAAGCGCATGGGCAAAAAAGACTTCAGTTAAAAAAACAAAAACCCGTAAGGTGGCGCCTTACGGGTTTTTCACTAATATAACTAAGACTTCTGTTTAACGCAGACGATCCACAGATTTTACAAGTTGTTCATCCTTTCTTATTGCCTTGTTAGCCAAGACGATTAAAACGATAGATAGGATAGGAATGAACATCCCAATGCCTTTCTCTGAGACCGCCGTCTCTCCAGACATGGTTAGCGAACTGTATACGTAAACTCCTAGTATAAAAAGATTCAATAAAATATTTAAACGGTTGACTACGGTTTGCAATTGTCTGTTTTTATACAGAAAAATGGCAATCGAACTCATCACCGCACTGAGAACGAAAATACCAAAATATAAACTTTCATCCATCCCCACAAATTCATTTCCCTCTCCGTCTATAAAATCCTCCACAACCCAAATTAGACCACCAGAAATGGCAGCAGCGATCAATAAATAAATGGTCTGTATACGTTGGATCATACGGCTCTTCTCTAAAAGCAGGGCAAAAATAACATATAGAACGTTAAAAGAACAATGGATATGATTTTTTTAGCGTATCATTGCATCATCAATGTGATAACCATCTCTTACTTAGGTTATCCCATGGATCTTTTTTTTCTGATAAAACTGATCCATTCAATCCCCAAACTTTTTTTTTAAAAAATTACATGTTTCAAATCGCCGATTTAAAATCAAAAAAGCTTCCTGAATTACAGGAAATCGCTAAAGGTCTCAATATTCCAAAATACAAACAAACCCGAAAATTAGACCTGGTCTACAAAATACTGGATGTCCAGGCTGAAAACCCTGAAAAGGTTCAACAATTGGACACGGATACCGACGGAAAGGATAATTCCCAAAAACAGCAAGAAAACAAAGCATCTGACGACAAGGCTGCGCCTAAAAAACAAGAGCCAAAACCGCGTGCTGAAAAAAGAGAAACCAAGTCCAACGACCCTGCTGGGGAAGACAAGGACAATAAACCTAAACGCCCGAGAAAATCCAACACTCCTAAAGATAAAGAACAAAAGAATACGAAGCAGTCGGATAAAAAAGATAATGACTCGAGGAATTCCAAAAGCAATTCCAGAGACAACAAAAACGACAATAGGGACAATAGGGACAACAAAAGTGACAAAGGTGAAAAGAATGATCACCGGAACAATCGTCAGAAAAACACCCGTAACAACAATAACAACAACAATCAAAACAACGTCCCCAAAGGAAACAAGGACACCAGGAATCGCTATCGCGACCCAGATTTTGAGTTTGATGGAATCATAGAAAGTGAAGGGGTATTAGACATGATGCCTGATGGATATGGGTTTCTGCGCAGCAGTGATTACAACTACCTAGCCAGCCCTGATGACATATATGTATCCCAAAGCCAGATCAGGCTATTTGGACTTAAAACTGGTGACACTGTTTTGGGAATGGTTCGTCCACCTAAAGAAGGTGAAAAGTACTTCCCACTAATCAAAATATCTCAGATCAATGGTCTGGATCCCAAAGTAGTTCGTGACCGCGTATCTTTTGAGCACCTCACACCATTGTTCCCAGATGAAAAGTTCAACCTCGCAGATCGCAGGGCTTCTGTTTCTACTAGGATCATGGATCTTTTTGCCCCTATCGGTAAAGGACAACGTGGGATGATCGTCGCCCAGCCTAAAACAGGTAAAACCATGTTGCTGAAAGATATCGCCAACGCTATCGCAGCCAACAATCCCGAGGTTTATCAATTGATCCTACTCATTGACGAGCGTCCAGAAGAAGTTACGGATATGCAACGTAACGTGGATGGAGAGGTGATAGCTTCGACTTTTGATAAGGAAGCTCACGACCATGTAAGGGTAGCCAATATCGTGCTTGAAAAAGCAAAACGAATGGTAGAATGTGGACACGATGTAGTCATACTCCTTGATTCCATTACCAGATTGGCCAGAGCTTACAACACCGTACAACCTGCTAGTGGTAAAGTACTTTCTGGAGGGGTGGACGCCAATGCATTACATAAACCAAAGCGCTTTTTTGGAGCTGCACGTAACATTGAAGGCGGTGGATCACTTTCCATTATCGCTACGGCATTGACCGAAACCGGTTCAAAAATGGACGAGGTAATTTTTGAGGAATTTAAAGGAACAGGTAATATGGAATTACAGTTGGATAGAAACATTGCCAACAGACGTATTTTCCCAGCTATTGATCTGACCTCCTCTTCTACCCGTCGCGACGACTTACTTCTTGATGAAAAAGTCGTTCAACGCATGTGGATCCTAAGAAAATACCTGGCCGATATGAACCCAGTAGAAGCCATGGAATTCATCTCTCAACGCATCAAACAAACGCGTAATAATGAAGAGTTCCTAGCCACTATGAACGATTAATCATAGGTTAACAAACAAGTGAATGCCCTACTTTATGTGGGGCATTTTTCGTCATAGGAGTCATTTCGCTTAAAGCGAAAGGGCAATCAGGGCGATTATTGAAAAACTTGACAATAGAAAAAATATCATTTTTAAACCCTATTTACAGATTATCTCAGCTTGTTTAACCAGCTTTCTTAAATTTGCACGGAGTTATCATCAACTATCTCCAAAACCGTTTTTAACATGATTTAAAGAATTCGGCATACAATGAGGATAAATTTCCGTCGTTTGCCTACGAATCCCTTACTTATGAAAAATTTATATATCATCATTATCTGTCTTTTCGGCTTCTTTTCCCAAGCCCAGGACGCAACATCCGACAAGAATAAAATAGACAACCAATTTAAGGAAGTCATTGAGTCTTCTAACGATTTTCAAGAATACAAAGTCGTCAAACGCACAGCCTTAAATACCTTAAGAAAAAATACCAATGACCATATCCAGCAACTGAACCAAAATATTGACAATTTGGAGCAGTCTATTGACACCAAGGACACCAGGATAGAGCAATTGGACCAGGAATTGGCCTCTGTAAATGAAGAATTGACCAATGTCAATGCCGAAAAGGATAGCATGAATTTTTTAGGCATCCAGACCAATAAAACCGTATACAATACCATAGTTTGGTCCATTGTTGGAATACTGGCCTTTTTATTTGTCTTAATGACCTTGCGATTTAAAAACAGTAATGCAGTCACTAAGGCGGCCAACAAGCAACTCAAAAGCACTGAAGAGGAACTGGAAGACCTCAGACGTAAATCCATTGAAAAGGAACAACGCTTGGGACGTCAGCTGCAAGACGAGCGCAATAAGCTCGCCAGGCTGAAAAATGATTAAAAACCCATAAAGAAAAAGAGGCTATCTCAAAATCTCACAAATACCAGTGTCGCCCGTCTGAGCTTGTTTAATTTGTGCTACAAACAAAGAGTTTACAGCTTTGACAGACGCAATTTAAACACCCAATTTGTTGGATAGACAGCCCCTTTTTTAAATCAATCCATCTTTAGGATTAGGAACTAAGGTCTAGGACTGCAAATATGCCCGCATCAAACTAAGGCCTACTTCCCTATGCTGCTCTTGGGTAAGAAAATCCCTGGCTGGAAAGGAAACACTTATTTTCACACCGTCGCTGAATACGATCAAAGCCTCTTGTATTCCAGGGGAATGTAACCAAAAAGCGATATTACCAAGTCCATCAATTCGTTCCATATCTTGAGATAGGTGCCTAGACAATTCCTCTTTTAAGGCAATTTGGTCCTTAAAATCCTGTAGATAAATGCCTACATTGGTGTTTTTACCACCGACAAAAAAGGCCACGTTGCAACTGTTTTCAAGTCCCATACTGTTAGGTTTTGACATCAGTTGAATAGCATCAGAACCATACCATTTTTCCAAGTTATCTAGGGTCAGGATATCACAGGTTGAAGGCATATTTTCTACTTTGCGCATGACATCTCCATAGCTGATTGATCTGTTGATCTCAGAACTTTTCGTATCTGAGGCTTTGTTTAGGTTTTGCTGGCAGCTTATCAGTACCAAACAAATTAAGGCAATTGTAAATTTCATAAGTTTTATTGTTTGATTAAATATGAACAACAAGGCTTGCTGGAGCAATCTCACCCACCGCGTCTATCGTCCTTGCCAGGATTTTGATTTCATAGTGACCAGACGCTAGTTGACCTGGATAGGATGATTTACTGGATGTACCTGCTTTCATGAGCAAATTGATGATATCAAAGGTCTCAACAGGCTCCAGCATTTCCCCAGGAAAGAAAGGCATAGGGGCTCGCTTCCTAAACCCAATGAGTTTGCCGTTCTTGTATACTTGGGTTTCAAATTCAACAAGTGCAACTTGCCTCTTTTGATTGTCTATGGCTAGGCCTTCTGCTTTAAAAGTGAAAACAATTTGATGTTTACCTTCTTTAAATTGCTTGAATAAATCTACTGCATTGGCATTTTTGAGTTCGATCTTGATTTCCCTCAATTGATCAATGGACAGACGCCCATCAACTTTTTGTGCCCACATCTGAGAAATACATAGAAAGGTAATAATCGGAATGATATTTTTCATGTTTGATAAAATGTAAAGATTAGTCAACAAGTTCAATGGTGTAGTGGTACCCAAATCGAATTTTACCCTTCTTAGGATCAATTAAATCACCATAACCTCTTACGTAACGTTTCCCACCTGAAGTCTCTAGCCGAAAGTAGTCTGGCGAATTAGGGAATTTACGACGACCGCTATTTCCGGAAGCCAATGGATAATCGCTGGCATTGGTTTTGCCCTCTAAAAATTTGACAATCTCTTTTAAATTGAGCGATCGATCCACAAAAATGGCATCTTTAAGAGCACCTTCTGAAAAATGAAATCCATTGACCCACTCCATTTTGTCCCTATCGACTTTGCTTCTTTCTATGGTGTAAATTCCCCATTCCCCTAATTCTACCGATACGCCTTCGGCAAATCGCCTTTTACCAGAATTGTGTAAGGTTTGACGATCACCCCAGTCATCATTCATCACCGCCGTTGGACTAGATAGATCACGACCATATTTCTTTTGGGTGAACTGATAAGCAGTAAGACCTTCAAATATCCTGTTGTCCAATGACAATTTACCATATTCAAAGCCCCTGATGTTATCAGCGCGATTGCATTTCACACTGTTCATGGTGACTTTAATCTTTAAAGGTTTAGGGGCAGTAGTCGCTTGTCCTTGCTGACCATTGGACGAATGGCTGTTTTCACGTATGCGTGTTCCGTTCCAGCTGCCGTATTCTCGGTCTTCAAACTTGCCTTTAAAATCATAGTTACTGAAAATAAAAGAACAGGTCTTGATACGACCGCCCTTATTGCTACAGTATTTTCCTTTAAAAATTTTTGTATTGTTGTTAATGTTGCCCCATAGCATACCTCCTTTTTCTCCATAGTGAGCCACCATGACTCCAGTCTTGCTATGAATAAAATCAAGGTTACCGTATGGCGTAGACCACATCCCCTTGATATAATTTTGTGCAGCATCTGGCACCTTTTTACCGTTCCAAGCCCCCTGGTTCATGCTGTTGTTCCAGCCCCACTTCCCTTGAAAACCATTGGAAGTTTTGGTCCACTTGGCGTATCCGGTAGTCCCCTTGTTATCAAATTCTATAAAAAGATCGGAACCATTCACGCTTAAGGACCTGATAGCACCCAAGTCCCGATAAGTACCTACGATATATTTTTTTTTCTGCTTTAGAATGACCTGACCAAAAGTAGTATCATAGGTTCCCGTCCAGTTGACGGCTATCCCTTCTTCTCCACATTCATCAATTGCATAAAGCACCTTTGGATGTTTGACGCTAGCTTGACAGCATACACCCATAAATAGGGCTAGTATGATGCTATAGATTTGTTTTCTTTTCATGATTTTTTGTTTTTTAAGTAGTTGATTAATGCCTTATATTCACGTCGATCAGGTAGTTATAATCTTCAATAAGAGGTAGATCTAGGATTTCGCGATTTTTCCATACATAAGCGCTGATTCCTGTACCAGGTAAGACCTTACGACCAGTGATGAAATGAATACAAGCACTGACTGTATTATCTGTGGTATATGTTCTGATGGTGGTCGATGGAAAGGTCAAAGCGTCTCCATCCACCCAGTTTACTCCATTCCATTCTGCAGCGTTTCTATAATATCCTGCTGTATAAAGGGAGTTGTTGTCACTGGCCAGCGAGGTAGTATAGTGCTCACCGATATTTTCCAGCGGGATTATCCGACCGTTCGTGAAAAGGTCAAAGGTATCGGTGGCTCCAGATTTGGCCAGCAGCAAACTTATTTGCGGTCCTGAGAGCCCTGCATCATCATCATTACTGAATGAGCATAGGAGTGCCATTATCGACAACGCGAGGAGCAGATGAAATGAGAAAGTTCGTTTCATAATAGTAGATTTTTGTTTAAATGATTTGTTGATGATATCGCTTTCGCGAAAGCGCATAACTGATCCATGCATGGCTATTAATTCAACTCGATGGTGTAGAAATAAGCCCATTTATCGTTGTCTCCATATTTGATAAAAGCGTATCCGCGCACTTTACGGGAACCATTGGATTCACTCAGCCAAAAGGTGTGACTAGTGCCTGGCACCACCTTGCGCCCATCCGAGGCATTGGCAAATTGAGCTGCAGAAAGCTGATAAGTCAGGTATTGCATAATAGGTTTCATAGGAACCGCTTCCTTTACTAATCTGTCTCTGGCATTGGATAGGGTTCTGGCCCGATCGTGTATAAAACTCAAATTGAGCATGGTATTGGAATAGTAACCCACAGGTTGATAGGCATGCAACAAATCCACAGGTATGATTGTATTGACTGGGTAATTATCTCCCTGTACATAGTTTCTGTTATTGGTATCCTCATACAAATTGTGGGAAAACTGGTGACCTTTTTCGTCATGTAAGGCCATATCAATCTTGATCTTGCCGAGTTCGCCTTGACCAATTCCTCGGTTTTCGTAGTTGGTAATACTCTGTAAAGTGATTTTTAATGGTGACTTGACCTCAGCGCCACGCTGATTCAGGTAGGTGATTCCATTAACGGTAATACGCCCGTATAATCCACGATCCCAACTCATCCTGATATCAAATTCGCCGCTGGTTTCCAGTTCATCTTCACTCGACGCAATTCTGGCATTGAATTCAAGACTGTTATATCCACCAAATACACCATATACATAATACTCCTTGCCATTGTAGTATAAGAATCCGCCTACCTTCCCAGCGGCATTTTGGATCAAATCCATATCGCCTAGTGAGGTGCGATAAGTTTTCCACATTTCCATGCCGCCCGGCTTGGTGGTCGTTCTCAAGGTGCCATCCCAATCTCCATCCCAATTGCGCACGCCAGGAGTGGTATCCCATTGCCAATCTCCTTTCCACGATTGGGACGTATGATTTTCTAGGGCCAGTTTGCCCGTGCTTGTACCGTTAGAAAAATCACCAGCAAGGATGGTTCCCCTGTCGCTTATGCTAAAGCTATTCAGCAACATATGGCCTCGTTTTTGGTAAAGCCCCACCGCTTTTTTTCCTGATCTGGATTTGATGAGATGTACCTCTCCATGGGTTGTATTGTAGATTCCTGTCTGCAGTTGTATGGCATCTGTGGCAAATGCATGGGTTATCCATGAACTGGCGAGCAGTAGGAGTAATGATCTAATAGTTTTCATTTGTTTTGATTTATAATTCGATGATTTCCACCCGACGGTTCAAGGCTTTTGCTGTCGCATCTTGTGAATTGGACAAAGGTTGTGATGACCCCACGCCTTCCGTTGATAATCGGTGGGCAGCAATTCCAAAATGTTCTTGCAACAATTGGCTGACCGCCTCTGCCCGCTTTCGCGAAAGCGACAGATTCATAGCTGCATCGCCATCCTGATCTGTATGTCCCACCAATTGATAATTTCGGCTGGTCTTTTCCATGGCTTGAGCGATGGTTTTAATCGTCGCATAAGATTGTGGCTGCACTTTACTGCTATTGGTATCAAACGTGATCCCATGTGCTTGATAACGGCCATCATCAAATAGACTTTGCGGGATGTCCACCTCACAAGCATATTTGATATTGCTGATATAAAAATGTTGATCAGCTGGACTAATTTTTGAGGCAAATCTCAGAGTACGGTAGGTGACTGTAGGATCAATGGCTTTGATGATATCCAACACTTTGTCTTTGTTGATATACATCTTGAGCCGCTCTCCTTTTTTTACGATAGAGATGTGGTTGACCGCGCCAGCCACTGCAGTCTTATTGGCCAATACAGGGTGTGGCGTCAAAGCACGAGCATCCCATTGCTTATTCGTAGTTTTCTTATACAGGATAGCCCCTTTTCCGCTTCCAGAGCCTAAACCTACGCGCAAATAAGTGTACGCTTTTCCTTTATAAGGTCTGCTGATGTAAGCATTGGGATCATCCAGATCGCTTAGAATGACATCAAAATGACGCGCAAAAGCATATTGATCTACTGGAAAATCATAGATGATATCAAATTCCAGGGTAAAATCGTCCTGCCATTGCTTGGCGATAGGTTCAGCCACTAGTGTTTTTTCCCCATTACCTAATCGCAACCACTTACCTGGCACCTCGCTAAGAGATACCACCTCTGCCCCTGCATTGGTATTCCAATGACTGGGAAAATCGCCAATTGCAGTTTGCTCAAAATTTTCAAAATACACTAATCGGTTGCCTGGTGTAAAATCAGAGGTTGAGTAAGCTTGAAAACTTGAAGCAGCGTCACCTGTGCTCATCATACTTCCCTCTGCATCTGAGGTTGAGGAATCGTTGGACATCATTCCAGGGTAGTCCTCACCAGCATCGGCTGGAACAGAATCTTGCCCAAAAAGCAAGTCGTCCACACCGCGATCTACTTTATCTTCAATTTTCTTTTCGGTTTGTTTGATTTTTTTGTTCACCTTGTCCTTTAAGTTCTTAAAGAGTTGTGCCTGTGCAGTTGTCATACTTAAAATGAATAACAAAGTCAGGATGGAAGTACATTTATTCATGATTTTGATTCTTTGGATTTGTAGATTGATGGGAGCGATCCAGAAAAGGTTAACATGTTCCTAAAAAATGTATCTTTAAACCAGTAACCAACTGCCCATGAATAAACAAGAGGTCATCCATCTGCTTAAAAAAGGTGATCGACGGTTTTTTGAAGAACAGTACCTACTCTACCAACAAGAGTTTCTGGGATTTGCTCACAAGCGCGGCATAGCGACCGACGATGCCGTAGAGATATACCAACAATCCTTTATCGCGCTGTTTGAAAATGCTGCCTCTGGAAAATTGACCGTACTCACCAGTAGTTTAAAGACCTACATATTTGGTATTGCCAAGTTGAAAATGCTGGAATATTTCAAAAAGCAACAGAAAACTGTTAACCTAGAAGAGATAACGAGCATTAACGAACAGCAGATAGATCCGTTTATTGAAGAAGGTCTTTCTACCGAAAAACAAAACCGGATGCAACAAGCGCTTCTGGACCTAGGAAAACGATGCAGGAATCTGATCGAGTTGTTTTATTTGCAAGGATTGAGTATCAAAGAAATCGTTCAAGCCGAATCATACACCAATGAAAATACGGTCAAGGCTCAGAAAAGCAGATGTATGAAGCAATTGCGCGAACTCGTAGAAAAAAGCTAATGGAAAAAGACGAACTCATACAGAAATTAATACTGGGTACAGCCAAGGACGAAGAGCAAGCCGAAGCTGAGCGCTTATTAAAAACGGATGCTGATTTTAGGCGAGACTGGGACGAAGCCAAGGAGGTGCATGCTGCGCTCATCAAAAACAAGAGTGCCGAACTCAAGGAAATGTTTCAGGACTTAGAAAATAAGACCCAGTCTTCCTCAGATCAGACGCCCGGTGATAAAGTTCGCTGGTTGTGGCCATTGATGGCAGCATCAGCTGCCGCTGTATTATTTTTGGTGTTCTTTGATTTGGGTAGCTCTAATCAAGAATTATATGATGCGTATTACGAGCCATACCGAAATGTGGTAACGAGTATAGAACGCGGAGATAACCTTAAAGACGATCTGGTCAGTCGTGCCTTTTATAATTATGAATTAAAGAAATACGATTTGGCTTATGAGCAGTTGGGTGAACTATACAGCAAGGATTCACAAGGGATTTATTTGTTTTATCAGGCCAATTCAGCCTTAGGGAACGAAGATTTGGAAAATGCCATCAAGCTCTACAAAGAACATCAACAACTTCAAGATGATTTTTACGCCAGGTCGAGATGGTATCTAGCGCTGTCTTATTTGAAAAATGGACAAGTGGAAATGTCCAGACACTTGTTGAAAGAGATTGTTTCTAGCGCTAGCTATAACTACAAAAATGCAGCCATCTTACTAAAGGAGATCCAGGATAAATGATTGGTCCTTATGAACCTATTGAAATTAAGACAAATAAACCCCTTCCTCTTCAGATGGCAAAGAATATCTGGCATGGCCCTAATTCTTTTGTTGATGGGATCAGTATGCATCAGCTGTAAAGACAGTACGCCAACAGATCAACCATCCATCAAATTAAGGGATCATCAAGAATTCGAGATCAAACATTCTGTGGATAGTCTATTAGTAGTCCTCGATTCTACCTCTAAAGCTAAAAAGTTTCAGGAGGCAAAAGAACTGATAAAGCATATCGCGGCCGCAATTCCAAAGGATACCAGCGCTTCTGAAAATACCATCATGGGCTGGTATTATGACACCCTTGACATGGTGCAAAGCGATGATGAATTGTGGCGTGAAACGTACACTTCTTTTGCAAAATCATATGCCAATCGCAAGGCTCCAGATTCTATTTTACTTATGGAAATGAATTTTAATGCAGCAGATGCAGTGAGTCAATCCGGGCATTATGCTATGGCTCAAAATTTTTACCTTAAAAACGCCAAGCAGATCTACAGCCAAATTAATAAAGAAATCTTGAGTGAGGAAGACCTTCAATATCTGAAGTCTGGCCGTATTGCTGTATTGAATTTGGAATTCAGACTGCACGATATCCTTGAAAACTTTGACGGATTCACCAACGAGTTGGCCCACATTAAATCCTCTATTGAACTTCATCCAGAAACACAATTCATCAAATCCCAAAGCTTTGATTTAATCACTAAAATATTTCAGAAAGAATTGCTTTCGGGCAAACTCCGAGAGGCTGATCTTTCTCTCAAAATGATGGAAAATTTACAGGATAAAAACAATTTTTCAGATCAGATCACCTATAAATACAGCCAGTTAAAATTACATGCTGCCAACAACAACTTGGCTTTGGCACTCGCAGAATTGGATAATATGATTTCCATATACAATAACTACGAATCCGAAGTAAATACCGTTGATCATCGCGTTGCCACAAATTATGTTCAAATAGCCCACGAGAAGATTTATGACCTTACTCAACAGGTAGATGCCAACAATATGCACTTGGAAGACCTACTATCCAAAGCACAATATTATAGCCAGAAGTATCCAGAAACCAGTATCAGTAATACCAACGGAATATTGCAAAGGCGAGTAAACAGGTATATAGACCTGGGCAAACTAGCCAAGGCAGATTCTCTTTTGGTAGCATATAAAAAAAATGCAAAGTTGTGGAATGATTTGAATCACCTAGAAAATATAAAAGTCCTCGAACAAAAATTAAACCTTTCCAAGAAAGATCTTCAAGGGGCCATTCACTCGATCAAACCCTGGCTGACTGCCGATTCCACATCACTGGTGATCAACGACTTGAATAAGGTGAAAAGAATATTGAAAGTCGTCCAGCATTTTCAGGAGTCACCCTTCCATGAACAAACAGCAAATGCCCATCGCCAACTATTAAACAACGCCATCACAGTAATTAATGACTATCGAGCCTTCAAAATCCCAGAGAATCACGAATTACAATTAATCGCTGAAATAAAATCTTCGCTTTTAACCTTAATGGCAGAATCAAAAGTACCATGGACTCATGATGAGAAACTTACAAGTCTGCTAAATCTTGAGAAATTGATTACTAAACAAGTAGACTTTAAAAGGTTTCTTCGGCACAACTTTAATACAGAAAACTGGGAACATAGGCTTGCAGAAATTCGCGAATTAGAGGTAAGACGGAACTTTTTGCTTGAAAAGCAATTCAATTCAAGTGATGGTCAACAAAAGATTTCAGATTCTCTAGCATCTGTCAATCTTAAATTACTAAACTCCAAAAAAGTACTGAAAAAGATCTTCCCTGATTATACCAATCTATTCGAAACTACTAATGTGTTCAACCAAATGGATGAGGACACGGATATCTTAAGAATTTATCAAACGGATAGTTTATCCTACGCGGCAATAATGAATCATGACAAGCTATTGATTTATTCATTAGGCAAAACTTCATTGCTAAGAAACGACATACATCAGATTCGAAATCAGATAAGTCTTAATTCTTCATTTGAAATCAACCAATTTGAATTACTGAATCGTCTTAAACAAATTGTAGACTCAAATTTTAAGTCCAGTAAGTATTTGAGTATAATTCCAGACGGTATGTTTGCCTCTTTACCTTTTGATTTGGTGACCAGCAAGCCTTTTGTTAGCAAGAGCCTAATAGGCGAATTCTCTACAAAAAAGCAACACGACCAACTCAATACCATTGCATTCAGCCCTTCTTACACCGGTGAAACTCCTTTGGCCTTAAGAACCAGAATTCGATCCGGCGCCTATGCATTACCATTTGCTCAAGAAGAGGCGCTTGAAATTTCTAAATTGTTTGATGCTGACTATTTTGAAGGAGGACAAGCAACTAAACAAAATTTTTTACAATTGGCTCCAAAGTATAATATGCATCATCTCGCAATGCATGCCATCGTGGATTCTGAGAAAGATAATAAGGCCCTACTAGTTTTTAATGGTGATGAAAACGAAGGACTATTAAACATAGAGGAAGTCTATGGTCTTAATTTAGATTCAGAATTGGTAACACTTAGCGCTTGTAATACAGCGATGGGAAAAAAAGATCCTATCGAGGGGTCCATGAGTTTATCCCGGGCATTTCAATATGCCGGTGCACGATCCACACTTACCAGTTTGTGGAGAGTTCCCGATCGGGAGACTTCGCAGATCATGAAGAGCTTTTACAATCATTTGAAAAATGGGGAACGCAAAGACGTCGCCCTGAAAATGGCTAAAACCGAGTATCTAGATAGCCAAATAGAAGAGCAATTTAAACAACCCTACTACTGGGCAGGTTTTGTTCTTACCGGTGATCCGTCACCAGTGGTAGACGATGGAACTCATTGGGTTTTAATTCTTATAGGTTTATCTGTCCTTGTCGGTATTATCTTGTTGGTGGCGCTTTCGCGAAAGCGGAAAAAAAGTTGATCCGTCTGTTAACCTTTGGGCTAGGGAGTACATCAAGTAAAAACTATACCCATGAAATTTGTGTTTATCTTATTATTCTTCTGCGTATACTCGACGGCCCAAAACTTGAGTTTGGTAGAAAAAATCAAACCTATGGACCAAAGCGGCGACCATCAATTCGGCAATGCTATTGACATTACTGGAGATTTAATGATCGTGGGAGATCGCAACAACAGGTATCAATTGGACGGTACACTTACCCCCAATCGATCTGGAGCCGCCTACATCTATCGCAAGGACGTCAATGACCAATGGCAGTTTGAGCAAAAATTGGTTTTTCCTGGCAGGCCTAATGAGGTTTCCTATGGCTGGGAAGTGGAGATCGATGGTGATTTGGCTTTTGTATCTGCTATTTTCGGGAATTTCAGCTCGGGATCCACTAATTTATTAGATCCCGGGTACCTTTTTGTTTATGCCTATGACGCATCGACCTCAAGTTGGTCATTATTACAACAATTACAAGCCCCAACCCAAGAATCAACTGCCTACTACGGCAGGGACTTTTCTTACCAAAATGGAACGCTTATCGTAGGAGAGCCCTGGCAAAGCCTGGATCCCATTACGGGTACAACAACCAATGCAGCTGGTGCGGTACACGTATATAAACGTGCGACTACTTCTGGGCTTTTCACCTTGCAACAGACCTTGGTCGCACCGAATCGGGTTTCAGGCGCCGGTTTTGGATGGGGATTGGACTTTGATCAGAATCGTTTGATCGTAGGGGCAGCCAGGGAGATGGATGCAAATAACAATTCTAATGTAGGAGCGGCCTACTATTTTGAAGAAAATCCCACCACGGGTTTCTATAACTTTAAGCAGCGCCTACTACCTGCCAATGCAAATGTCGGTGACTTTTTTGGGCATACCATCTGTACATTTGGAAGTTTTCTCGCGATTTCCTCTCCTGAAAAGGATATTCAAACCCCTACAACCACATGGTTTGATCAAGGGCTCGTGTATCTGTATAAATTCGATTCCACAACATCCACATGGACTGAAACTCAACAGATCACAACAACCAGCGCAGGTGGTAATATGAAATTTGGATTGGATATGGACTTAGAAAATGACCGGCTGGTCGTGGGATCACATAAAGATCGATATCCTTTTCCCACCAATCAGTTTCCAGCAGCGGTAGGAAGTGTATGGTATTTTGAGCTTGATGCTCAGGGTATAGTAGACCGGAGTGTACAGCGCTCAGTTTATGATGACAACAACACCAATTTTTCTGGAGATTTCGGATACGCTTGTGCTATTTCAGGCGATTTGATCGCAGTCGGTGCGATAAGGGATGAATTTGACGAGAATGCTATGTTTACAGGAATAGAAACAGGAGCTTCTTTTGTTTATCATTTGAACAATACTGCTGATGTTGAGAACCATAAGGAATCTGTTCTGATTTACCCCAATCCGGTAAAAGATTGGCTTCAAATAGAGGCACCCACCAGCATTCAGAGTTTACAAATAAGAGATATCAACGGTCGACTAATCCATAGTCAAGATCTGTCCAGAGCCTTGATGAAGTTGGATCTATCGACATGGAAACCTGGAATATACTTGCTCACTTTGGTGAATAATCAGGGAAATCGACTTTCTTATAAAATAATCAAAGAATAAGGGAACTGACTTTTACTAAAATTATTGATGCATAAAAAAAGCCTTTCAACAATGAAAGGCTTTTTTTAAAATCGTTATTTTGACTTACAAAGCATTAACATGCTTAGCAAGTTTAGACTTCAAGTTACTGGCTTTGTTATCGTGGATAACGTTTTTCTTAGCCAACTTGTCAATCATAGAGGTAACCTCTACAAAAAGCTTTTCAGCAGCCGACTTATCTTCCGTCTCCTTCAACTTTTTGATTGCATTACGTGTAGTTTTGTGCTGGTACTTGTTTCTAACTCGTGCCGCCTCATTTCTACGTATTCTCTTTAAAGCACTTTTGTGATTTGCCATATCTTTTTAAACATGGTTTCCAAAGAAACCGATTTATTTAGTAGCCCGTAGGGGAATCGAACCCCTCTTACCAGGATGAAAACCTGGCGTCCTAGCCGATAGACGAACGGGCCATTTATTTGTTCGTTTTAGCGGATGCAAAAATACATACATTTTTCAATTCTCCAAGAAGGAATCAAAAAAAATTAAAAAAATTAATACGCCTTGGCAAATAGCACCCGCCTATTCGACTTTTCACCCGTTAGCACGCATTTCCCTTCCTCCATTTTTGCATCCATCGGAATACATCTGATCGTTGCTTTGGTCAATTCCTTGATGCGCTCTTCTGTAGCTGCCGTTCCATCCCAGTGGGCGGAAATAAAACCACCTTTTGTTTTCAGGACTTCTTTAAATTCATCAAAGCTATTGACCTCTGTAATGTGTTGTTCCCTGTAGTCCATGGCCTTTTGCAGCAATGTCTTCTGGATTTCATCAAGTAAGTCTTTGACCTTTTTAGGGAGTCCATCTAAGGCCACAGTTTCTTTGGTTAAGGTATCTCTACGCGCCAATTCGACTGTTCCGTTAGCAAGGTCTCTTGCACCTATGGCGATACGTAAAGGTACGCCCTGAAGTTCATGCTGGGCAAATTTGGCTCCCGGACGTAAGGTGTCCCGAGAATCATATTTGACACTAACACCTTGTGCTCTAAGGTCTGCAGCAATTTTTTCGGCCGCTTGGGAAACTTCATCCAATTGATCTTGCCCTTTGTAAATAGGAACTATAACTACCTGATTTGGGGCCAAATTAGGAGGCAATACAAGCCCCTGATCATCGCTATGGGTCATAATTAAAGCCCCCATTAATCTTGTGGAAACACCCCATGACGTAGCCCAAACATATTCTTGATGGCCTTCTGAGGTAGCAAATTTGACATCAAATGCTTCAGCAAAGTTTTGGCCTAAAAAATGACTGGTTCCTGCTTGAAGTGCTTTACCATCCTGCATCAATGCTTCGATACAATAGGTTTCTACAGCTCCGGCAAAACGTTCACTTTCGGTTTTGATTCCCTTAATGACTGGTATAGCCATAAAATTCTCAACAAATGTTGCGTAGACATCATTCATTAGTTCGGCTTCCTGGATTGCTTCCTCTTTGGTTGCATGAGCGGTATGCCCTTCCTGCCAAAGAAATTCTGCAGTACGCAGGAACAGTCGAGTACGCATTTCCCAGCGCACCACATTGGCCCATTGGTTGATTAATAAAGGTAAATCACGGTAGGATTGAATCCAACCTTTGTAGGTATTCCATATGATCGCCTCACTAGTCGGTCGCACGACCAATTCCTCTTCGAGTTTGGCTTCTGGGTCCACCCGCAGTTTTCCAGGCTTATCAGGATCATTCTGCAGACGATAATGGGTCACAACAGCACATTCTTTGGCAAAACCTTCGGCATTCTTCTCCTCTGCTTCAAATAGACTTTTGGGAACAAATAATGGAAAATAAGCGTTTTGATGTCCGGTTTCCTTGAACATACGGTCCAATTCAGCTTGCATTTTTTCCCAAATGGCAAAACCATAAGGCTTAATTACCATACAACCCCTTACGGCACTATTCTCGGCTAAATCGGCCTTGACAACCAATTCATTATACCATTTTGAATAATCTTCTGCTCTACTCGTTAGGTTTTTTCCCATAATTATCGAACATGGCACAGAACTTGTGCTATATTTAGAAGTTTGTTAAAAGCTTTATCAGCCAGGCAAAACTACTTATTTTTATAATAAAAGTTATCAAAATTAAACGTCATGAATATATCTTACACTTATCGGTCCCATTTATCACAATGGGGAATTTTAATACTTCTGACGTCCCTTATTATTTCATGTGGTTCTTACGAGAGCGTTTCCTATAATGATGGAATTTACGGCGACAGCCCTGCACAAACTTATGTAGAGGACAACGAAGAGCAGGTGCCAGCCTATGAGGACAACTCAAGTGCTTATTACCAATCTCTCTTCGCTCAGGGTGCTGAAAAACATGGAAACAACTTTGTACAAGACACAGTATTTACGGATGTAGAGGCGTACACCTCTTCCAGTTATGATGAAACGAATCCTGATTACACGGCTTCCTATGGAGGTGGTCAACCCGCTTGGGGTTCTAATCCTTCCGAAATTAACATCAATTACTATAATGGTGGTTGGGGATGGAACAACTGGCGTTGGAATGCTGGCTTAGGATGGAACAATTGGGGCTGGAATGGCTTTTATGGTCCAAGATGGAATCGCTTTGGATGGGGTTGGAATGCCGGATGGGGATGGAATAACTTGGCCTGGAATGGAGGCTGGGGTTGGAATGCTGGTTGGGGATGGAACACCTGGGGCTGGAATAATGGCTTCTACGGAGGATATCTTTACCCTTATAATGGTTACAGATATGCTTACCACAACGCACGCAATTATAGAAATTATGCTTACGGCACAGATCGTTATGGACGTACACGTTATGATCGCAGTGCTGTGAACAGTAGAAGTACTTCCAGAAGTGCGAGATCCTCACAAGTTAATAGAGCTGGCAGTTACGGGCGCAATAGAAGCGGTGTATATGATCGATCCAATGGAACGAATACCAGAAGAAGTACCACGACCCGTCGCAGTTCATCGCGCAGTAGATCGGTAAGTCCAACAAGATCTAGTCGCAGCAGATCAGCAAGTCCCTCAAGGTCTAGTCGCAGCAGCAATGCACGCAGTGGCTCTTCCAGATCTAGTAGATCATCTGGATCTATGCGTTCAGGATCCTCTAGTAGATCCTCATCAGGACGTTCTTCTGGTGGTGGCGGTAGAAGCAGCGGTAGATCATCTGGAAGACGAGGCTAATTAGAATCCCATTTATTATGAAGTATATAATTTTTTACAGCGCACTCTTCTGTGCGCTTTTTTCTACGGCGCAAAACCTTGCTGACGGATTGGAATACACTGGCACTGATTTATCAGGTACAGCCAGATACAGAGCTTTAAGTGGTGCTTTTGGCGCATTGGGTGGAGATCTAAGCGCGATGGGGAATAACCCTGCTGGATCCGTAGTTTTCGCTAACAATTATGCAGGTTTTACCTTAACCTTAAATCGAAACAATAATTCCACAACCTATTTCGGTTCAGGGCTGGAGTCCAATAACTCTGATTTTACAATTGGTCAAGCTGGAGGTGTATTGGTGTTCAAAAACACAGAAGAAACAAGTTTGACAAAATTCGCTTTTGGACTCAATTATGACATGACGCGCAATTACGATAATAGTGTCAACTTTAGGGGGACAAGCCCAACTTCTGTATCCAACTACTTTCTTAATAATGCCAACGGAATAGCTTTAGAAAATTTCACGGTCATGAACAATGAAACCGTCGGCGGTCTTTACCAATTTTTAGGAGAAGAATTTGGTTTCGGAGGACAAATTGGTTTTTTGGGATATGAATCATTTTTGTTAAATGCTGTCGATGAAAACGATCCCAATAATACCCAATACTTATCAGCGACAGGTACTGGAAGTTTTGATCAGGATTATCTTCGGGAAACCACTGGTAGCCAAAGTAAGATAAGCTTTAACGCTTCTATGCAATTAAATAATAAATGGAATTTTGGAATCAACCTGAATTCGCATGTACTGAATTACGAACGCCTGTTAAGCATTATTGAGAACAATACCAATGCGGACGCCTCAGTTAATAACGTACGCTTTGACAATCTGTTGGTAACAGAAGGCTCTGGGTTTTCTGCTCAGTTGGGGTTTATAGGTAAAATCACGGAATCATTTCGGATAGGCGCCACTTACGAGTCTCCTACTTGGTACCGTATCAACGAATCAAATAGCCAAGATATTAGCACGATCAGCAATAATGGAGGCAATTCAAGCTCTGCATTTGTACAACCCAATGTTATCAACGTATTTGCCCCCTATGATTTGAGATCTCCAGGTAGCTTAACGGGAAGCTTGGCTTATATCTTCAATAAAAAAGGCTTGATCAGTTTTGATTACACCACCAGAGATTACAGCCGTATTAAATTTAGTCCTGATTCTGATCCATTATTTGCTACAAACAATGATTTAGCCTCTAGCGAACTGACTCGAGCTAGCAGCATAAGATTGGGAGCCGAATATCGCATCAAGCGCTTGTCCTTAAGAGGAGGTTATCGTATAGAACAAACACCGTACGAAAACGAAGATATTATGGGAGATTTGACTGGTTATAGTCTAGGCCTAGGTTATACTTGGGGCTCAACAACTTTGGATTTATCCTATGACCGTGCTGAGCGGGATTATTCACAGCAATTATTTGATACTGGACTCACCACCAGCGGTAACGTGCAAAACACTAGGAATAACATTGTACTAACTCTAGGTTTCAATCTATAGCCATCAATTATAGTAAAGAAGTAAAAAACTCCCAAATCTTAGATTTGGGAGTTTTTTTTATTGTGAGACCTCTAGATCATCATATCAATAATTAAATGATAAGTACAAACCTCTTTTTGTATCGTATACGTCACGCTCGGAACATATAACTAAACGGCTATGGACTGATCATTCTGTACTTATACTTGGTCAATACTAAAATTAAATAACAGTCTAAAGCCTACAGGGATCAGATAAATTCTAATTTGCGACGATGACCCCGCTTTCGCGAAAGCGAATTAAGAAACACCAGAGACCAAAGTAATCACTAAGGACAAAATAACCATTGATCAACGCTTCATCGCAAAGTGTCCACTGGCCTCTCTGGTTTGTCCATCAAAGGAATATTCTATCTTGAACCAGTAATCCGTACTTGGCAATGGCTGTCCATTATAACTACCATCCCAACCAGGACCTGTAGTATCTAATTGTTTGATAAGCTTGCCGTATCGGTCAAAAATATAGAGTTTGGTGCCTGGCAGGCGATCACCTCCAACAATATTCCAGGTATCATGAATACCATCTGCATTAGGAGTAAAATAATCTGGGTAGCCAAAAACAAATATTTCAACAACTATCTCTCCACAACCACTACGCTCGGCGATCGTAACTGTATGGGGTCCTGGAGATACATCATTAAAGATTCCAGTATACAGGTACGGGCCATCATCCAGACTGAACCAATAGTTGTCTGGTCCTTCTGCAGTTGCGATAACTTGATGAGTTTTATCAAATGGATCCGTAGTAACCTCTACGTTGTAGATGTCAGGAACACTCGCCACCCTTACATTGGTAGTAGTAGAGCCCTGACAACCAGTAGCTATCTCAGTAGCAATTACCTCATAATTCCCTGCATCTTCTACCTCGATGGCAGCAGTATTATCGGCCAACACAGTTCCATCACGCATCCATTCAAAATCATACATTGCATCACTCAGGCCTGTATCAAGAATTTCAGGACCGTTGACCAGATTACCGTTTTCATCTTTACAAACGACATATTGAGGTAACAAAACAGGCTCAGGTAACTCATTAAATACTAGATTGAGTGTCGTAAAGCTCACACAATCGGTGTTATTATCATCTACCCTGGCAATAATGCTGGTATTTTGAGTAAAGGTAAAATTGTTTGACAGCTCATTGATTTCGGCATCTGCATCGGACTGGGAAGCAAAGAAGCTAACCGTGTTGCCTAATTGACCAGCGGTAATTTGGTCTACTGTGGAACTTAAGTCGGCTACCGCAGAACCGTCGCCTGAATCACAAACCTCAAGATCCATGGGCATCACTGCAATAGGAGCATCAACCGCCTCCAGCTGGAGCGTGCCTGTCGTAAAGCAACCCGTATCAAAAACAATCCTATAATGAATGGTTTGTGGATTGGCCGTGCTGTTGTAAGCATTTTCATCTAATACTGCGTTTCCTGCCAATGCATCTGCAAGGTTTTCGTGATAAGTTATATTGACATTAGATTGACCAGCGATGATAGCCGTAGTTGCGTCAGACAAACTAAAAGTGGCGCTACCGTCCATATCAGCATCACACTCCTCCAGAACAACCGAATTATTGGTATCGGGTACTGGACTTACAATCAAGTCAAACATGACGCTATTTGTACACAGGGTTAAATTATTTGTAACCGTTGCAGTGATGGTTTCAGGACTGGACACATTGTTATAAGTTGCGTTAACAGCGTTTCCTCCACTAGTGTACGTGATGGTATAATCATTTGGGTTCAAACCATTCAACAAGACAAGGTTGTTCTGGGTCAGGTCAAAAGACTCCGTTCCGTCTGCAGAAGGGTCATCACACAAGGTGAGATCTGGAGGCGTAGTTAAATCGGGTACTGGATTAACAATGAGATCAAAATCCGTGAAGGCCTCACATTGCATAGCGTTATTATTTTCTACCCTTACCCAGATGGTCTGCGGACTAGTAGTATTATTAAAGCCAGCCGTATTGGTAATTGGTGAATTCCCGCTAGCCGCATCAGCCTGGGATTCATGATAAGTAACAGCATAAAGCATAGGATCTTGAGCTCCCAGAACAGTAGGAGTCAAAACATCAAGGGCAAAGGAAGCTACACCATCATTAGAAAGGTCATCACAGACTTCTATATCAGCAATGGGATTAGCCTGAGGTTGGGGGTGCACTATCAAATTAAATGAGTCTATACTGTAGCAAGCTGGTGACGAATTGTTTTCTATGCGCACGTGAATGGTTTCCATGTTTGGTGTTGCATTGGCATAGGCCATCGGGTTGACTATAGGATTATTTCCTACCATCGCATCTGCCTGAGACTGGAAAAATCTAATACTGTTTTGTGCAGGATCTTGAGCACCTAATATGGTGGCGTCAAGTGTGGTGAGATCAAAGACCTCAATACCATCATTGGACAAGTCGTCGCAGGTCTCCAAATCGTTCACACCAGCGACCACCGCTCTTCTATTAACAATAAGGTCAAAGCTATTGGTGTCGGCGCAGGAGGGATCAAACACACTTTCTACCCTTGCATAGATGGTCTGCGGGGAGGTAGTATTGGAATAGGATGTGGCATTAATAGGATTGGCACCAGAGGCCGCATCAACGGGTAATTCATGAAATGTCACCACAAAATCAGCAGGGTTCTGAGTACCAAGAATTGCTGGAATTTGAGTAATAAGATTAAATAGTTCCACACCATCATTGGTGACATCATCACAGGTTTCCAAATTATTGACCGGATTAGCGACCACATTGGCAGAAACGTTAATCATAAATGGCAGAATAGCGTTACAACTAGGATCGGCAGTACTTTCAACGCGTATATAAATTGTTTGTGATCCAGACAATTGAGTATATGGGTCTGGTAACGCATTTGAACCTGCCTGAGCATCTGCCATGGTAGGATGAAAAGTCAAATTAAAACCGCTCCCACTGGTTCCACCTCCACCAGAGCCCATCAAATTGGCATTGACGTAAGCGGTTAAATCAAAATTGACCAATGGCCCACAATTGTTTAAATCAGGTACACTGAGCTGCCCAAAATCAACAAATTCTACCGTAAACCCTCCTGGATCTACCGTCAGACAATTGGTTGTTAAATTCGTAATGGTAGCATAAATAGTTTGTGGGTTGGAAGTTGGTGTAAAAGTAGCTGGATTGGTGATGGAATTCACCGCATTTTCCGCATCTGCCAAGGAGGTATGATAAGTCACCACATGATCTGTGGTAGACAATCCATTCAGCACCACAGCATCATTTTGGGTAAGATCAACGTTTCCAGTAGCATTACACTCCACAATATCGTTAGGTACCGCATCTAAAATCTCCTGCTCAACGTTAATACAAACGTCAGTGGTATAAGTACAGCCAAAATCATCAATAAATTCAAAAGTGTAACAATTTTGTCCACTAGTGGTTGGAGTTACTGTGATTACATTTCCATTGTTAGCAGTAATAGAAGGATCCGGCAACCACTGTTCACTACTACTGGCAGGGGTAAAGGACAAATCACCAGGAATAATGGCCGGATTAAAATTGATTCCCCAATAAAAAATATATCCATTGTCAGAACCTAAATTGTCTGTTACCGTAATACACCATTGTCCGTTAAGTGGACTCCCAATGAAATTGGAATAGGGATCCACTGGCAGATAATCACCTGCTTGAATAGTCCCATTCCCTATGGCCGCTTGAGCCCAAGTTTGCGCAGCAGATTCGTTGAAAACATAATCAAATCCCGTACCCGGAGTCAAATCAGAATCAACATCTATAGGTACACCGAGAAAGGTATTACCTCCATTACTGAATTCATGTAAACTGACCTGGCTTCCGTTTGGCGCAGTGATCAACACCTCCAAGTCCCCCAGATAAGAATGCTCCATATTGAGGAAAAAATCCACGATGTCACTTGCCGCATTCACCGAGGCTCCTTGCGGGAACAAGTCGACGTCGATGCAAGTTTGGTAAGACACCCCACTTCCATCAGGTAGGAAAGTTTGACCCGTTACTGGAGGTGAAGGGGAAATCGCAAAGTTTTGTGGGGTTACCACTCCGGTAAGATCGGTAGATTCTCCAAAACAAATATTGGGATCACTGGCCATAGTTCCTGTAAAATCAGGGGTAGTGGAAACAAATACGGTCAGGTCAATTTCCTCTCTATCGGTACAACCGGTGTTGTCGGTAACCACAAAACGCGTTTGATAAATACCTGGGGTGGTATAGGTAGCTGTTTGTACCTGCCCTGGATTCAAGCCATTGCCATCCGCAAGGTCCCATTCATAGGTTGCACCTGTACCGTCCGTCCCAAAGGTCGCAGAACCATCAAATGTAACAGTATCTCCCTGACAGATTTTGACAATTCCGTCAGATGGATCTGCGGCAGGTGTGGTGACGATATTGGTGGTTATCGATTGACATGGGTCAAAACAGGTGCGGTCCGCACGCCATCCTGCGTTGTTATTATCAACACTGTTTGAAGTAAAGGTCACCAAAAGACAACCTGTAGGATTTGTAGGCGAGGCTCTAAGCATACCTAATGGCATCGTTGTATTGGTAGCGGTAGCAAGAACAGGAGAAGTTACGCTATCACCATCATATATGGTTAAAAAATCACCTGGACCAATATCCACAATGGGAATGTTCATCTGCACTCTGTCAGTGGGTATAGTCGGGCACAAAAGGATCTGACCATTTTCATTGATTCCATAATTACCCGTAGACCCTCCACTATCGTTAACAAAGGCATACGCACAACTGTTACTTCTGATTTGACTATTGGCAGGCATATTGAGTACCTGTTGAGCAAATAAGGGAAGACTGAAAAAAAGCAATGCTAATTGAAGGAAGAGTCTCATCTGACTATAGTTTTGAAAAGGATTAAAACAAATATCTGAATTTTCATTAACATAGACTTAACTTAAAGCTTTAAATTTCTATCACAAAAAGCCTATAATAAGGCTTACTAATTTGCTTCTTTGTAAATTTGCTCCCATTGTTGTATACAGCTTGAGACAAGATTCCATGAAGATAGAAGACCTATTAGAAAACATCGAGGACCACGATCACTTGTCCTCTAATGAAGAAACCCCTTTGCGCGCTGATGCGTTTGCCCTGAGTGATGCCGAAAAGATAGAAAGCATCAAAAAAGATGTTCATCATATCCTGGAAACCTTGGGCATGGATATGACGGATGATTCGTTGAAGGGTACGCCCAACAGGGTAGCTAAAATGTTTGTGCAAGAGATTTTCGGCGGATTACGACCCGATAAAAAACCCAGTGCCAGTACTTTTGATAACAAGTACAAATACGGCGAGATGCTGGTGGAAAAAAACATCGTAGTATATTCGACCTGCGAGCATCACTTATTACCTATCGTAGGTAGAGCTCACGTGGCTTACATCTCCAATGGTAGCGTGGTAGGTCTGTCCAAAATGAATAGGATTGTAGACTATTATGCCAAACGCCCACAAGTACAAGAACGTCTAAACATTCAAATCGTACGCGAATTGCAAAAAGTCTTGAATACCGATGACGTTGCCTGTGTGATTGATGCCAAACACCTTTGTGTCAACAGCAGAGGAATACGCGATATTGAAAGCAGCACCGTGACCGGCGAATTCGGTGGTAAATTTAAAGAAGCTGGCATCCGTAGAGAATTCTTGGACTACATCAAAATGGACACTAAATTCTAAAGCGAAATGTCGCTAGAGGAGCTGGAGATTTAAGTCAATTTTTTTTGTTTCGCTTTCGCGAAAGCGAACACCATCCACTGCAACCAGAACAATACCTAGAATTAATCAATATCATCCCCATGGCCTTATACCAAGAAAACGAAGTCAAGATTTACAACTCTCTTACCGGGAAAAAGGAGGCTTTTAAACCCATTCTTCCAGGCCGGGTGGGGATGTATGTTTGTGGACCAACAGTCTATAGTAATGTTCATTTGGGTAACTGTAGAACGTTTATCAGTTTTGATATGATCTTTAGGTACCTCAAGCATTTGGGCTATAATGTGAGATACGTGCGCAATATCACAGATGCAGGACATCTTACCGATGACGCAGATCAAGGCGAAGACAAAATTTCCAAAAAAGCAAGATTGGAAAAAATTGAGCCCATGGAAGTTGTCCAACAATACACACTGGATTTTCACAAAGTAATGGCGCAGTTTAATGCCCACCCACCTAGCATAGAGCCTACCGCCACAGGCCATATCGTTGAGCAAATCGAGATCATCAAAAACATCTTGGATAAAGGATATGCCTATGAAAAAAACGGTAGTATCTACTTCAATGTACTCAAATTCAATCAAGACCATGAGTATGGCAAACTGAGCGGCCGTAAGCTGGAGGACATGATTGCGAATACCCGCGAACTCACCGCACAAAGTGAAAAAGAGAATCCGCAGGACTTTGCCTTGTGGAAAAAAGCCAGCCCAGAGCATATCATGAGATGGCCCAGTCCGTGGGGCGATGGATTTCCCGGATGGCACCTGGAATGTACGGTAATGAGCTCCAAGTATCTGGGAGAAACATTTGACATCCATGGTGGTGGGATGGACCTGAAATTCCCGCACCACGAATGCGAAATCGCACAAGGAGAAGCTGCCCATGGACACTCTCCAGTTAATTACTGGATGCATGCCAATATGTTGACGCTCAACGGTCAAAAAATGTCCAAATCCACTGGAAACAGCATCTTACCTCAAGAGCTTTTTACCGGAGAAAATGATTTCATGGAAAAGGCTTTTGCCCCAAGCGTCGTCAGATTTTTTATGATGCAAGCACATTACGGCTCTATACTTGACTTTAGTAATGAGGCCATACTTGCGGCTGAAAAAGGCTTTAACCGCCTGACCGAAGCCATCAAAATCATGGATCAATTATCGCCCGTTGATCGATCCAGCGTGGACATTGCTTCTTGGAAATCCAGTTGCTATGCTGCGATGAACGATGATTTTAATACGCCTATTTTGATTGCCGAATTGTTCAATGCGGTCAAATATATACATGCCATCAAGGAGGGGACCGAGCAAATTTCAACCCAGGACCTCAAGGAATTTAAAACTTGTATGCAGGCTTTTTATACTGATGTTCTAGGTTTAAAAAACGATCAGGATGCCACCACACAAGACGGAAAGCCTCTGGATGGAGCCATGAAATTGATTATTGAACTCAGGGCGCAAGCTAGGGCCAATAAGGACTGGGCTACTAGTGATAAAATAAGGGACGAATTGGCTGCAGCAGGCATCCAGCTCAAAGATGGGGCCGAAGGAACCAGCTACAGCTTGGAATAATACTTATGAAAAAAAAATTGGCAACTCCTTTTTTGGGATTGATCAGGCTGTATCAACAGCTGATCTCTCCCTGGACGCCTGCGAGTTGTCGGTACCAACCCACCTGTTCCCAATACAGCAAAGAGGCTTTGGAAAAATATGGACTCTGGAAAGGCGGTAAACTCGCGCTGAAAAGGATATTGAGTTGTCATCCTTGGGGAGGAAAGGGATATGATCCCGTGCCTTAAATGTTGGATGCATAATGTACCTTAGCAAAAAAAACAACGGTGTCTTCATCCCAAATTTTGTTAACCATTGCTGCCTACTTTGCTGTGTTGGTGGCTATTTCATTTGTCGTAGGTCGCAAAGGTGATAGCGCTACCTTCTTTAGAGGAAATCGATCCTCTCCCTGGTTTGTGGTCGCATTCGGTATGATTGGAGCTTCCTTGAGCGGAGTGACCTTCATCTCGGTTCCAGGAGCGGTAGAGGAAGGCGCAATGAATTATTTTCAGGTGGTACTGGGATATGTGCTGGGGTATCTTGTAATCGGCACCGTACTCTTGCCATTATATTACCGTAAAAACCTGACCTCTATATATTCCTATCTGGAAGAACGCTACGGCTCGGCCGCACAAATTACGGGTTCCAGCTTTTTTATTTTGTCCAGGATAGTCGGTGCAAGTTTTCGATTATATCTGGTAGCGGGAGTATTACAAACTTTTGTCTTTGAACAAATGGGGGTAGAATTTTGGCAGACGGTCACATTTACCGTATTGTTGATCTGGCTGTACACCTTTAAGTCTGGTATCAAAACAATTGTTTGGACGGATACCCTTCAAACTCTTTTTATGCTATTGGCCGTGGGTGTAGCCATATACTACGTAGCCCAAAGCATGGACCTCAACGGATTTGGTGAGCTCACTGATTTTATTGCGGAAAGTCAATATTCTCAAATCTTCTTTTTTGACGATTGGAAAAGCGGGCAATATTTTTTCAAGCAGTTTTTATCTGGCGCGTTTATCGCCATTGTGATGACTGGTCTGGATCAGGATATGATGCAGAAAAACCTGACTTGTCGAAGTCTGGGTGACGCACAGAAAAACATGTTTTGGTTCACCATTGTTTTGACGATTGTCAATTTGGTGTTTCTAGGACTAGGGGTATTATTAACCGCTTTCGCGAAAGCGGAACAAATTACTGCCAACAAGGATCAATTGTTTCCCGCAATCGCCCTGGACCAAAATCTGGGTATTGGTTTAGGACTGTGTTTTATATTAGGACTGGTGGCTGCGGCCTATTCCAGTGCAGACAGTGCGTTGACCTCTCTGACCACTTCTTTCTCTGTCGATTTGTTGGACCTTGAAAAAAAATATAATCAGCAACAGCAACAAAGGATTCGCAAATGGGTTCATGTAGGCTTTTCTCTTGTACTGATTGGTGTGATCGTGGGTTTTGAATATTTGATCAAGGATGACAGTGTGATCAACAAATTGTTTCAGTTTGCTGGATACACCTATGGTCCATTACTAGGGTTATTTGGTTTTGGAATATTGACCAAGAGAAGACTTCATCATTGGGCAACCCCCATCATTGCGATATGTTCGCCATTTTTAGCCTACGGAATTAGCGTCTGGGCCATGGCTGCCTATGAATTTGAATTTGGCTTTTTTATACTGTTGGTCAACGGTGCCTTATGCTTTTTGGGACTGTTTATAGCGTCCCTGTTTCAGCCACATTCTAATACTGACGTGTCCCCAGCATAACCAGTGTACAAGCTACTTCAGGAAAGATACCATTCTCTTTCAACAGCTGTTGGAATTCAGGATTTTCCGTTCCCGGATTAAAGATCACGCGCTCTGGCCTCAGATTGAGGATATAATCATAATAAGAAACTTGTCTTTTGGGGTTTAAATACAGCGTCACCGTATTGATATCAGTAAAAGGAACCATCTCTGTATGGATTTTTACGTCATCAACCACCCCTTCCCGCAGACCTATAGCTACAGTTTCTATGTTGTTTTTGCGCAATCTATGAATGGCTATATTGGAATATCGCTCCACCTTAAGTGAGGCTCCCAATACCAAAGTTTTTTTGGACATTTTTATCATTTAAGCTGTAACAATATACAAAATGTATCGTCTTTTAATTGAAGGAAGTGATAAAGCCTTCTGATTTATTTGGTAATTGAATTTTATGAAAAAGAAAATTCAAAGGTTAATAATCGTATAGTTCATAATTAATGGTTAGTGTTATTATACGATTTAGAAATCCCGGGCTTGCAGGCCCGGGATTTTGTTTGTAGCAAATTAGGTACTCTCCTCTTCTTTGCAAATTTTGGTTGATCTTTGATGCCAAATTAACTTCCGGATGAACCTGCTGCGAAGAGCTATTTTATTTATGATATTGAGCACCATGGCTTTTGCCGTGATGAACACCCAAGCCAAACACCTCTCTGAACAAGGCTTTAGTGCCTACCAATTGCTCTTTTTCAGATCACTGGGTACCTTGATGATTACTATGCCTTATTTGGTTTGGAAACGCATGTCTATTTGGGGGAATAAAAGAGGTTTATTGGTGTTGAGAGGAGTAGCGGGAGCTGCCTCACTATTGTTATATTTTGCCTCGTTGTCTCATCTTCCTGTAGGTACGGCTGTGGTCCTGCGTTACCTCTCTCCTATTTTTGCAGCTTTCATTGCCGTGGTATGGCTGAAAGAATCGGTACGCCCCATTCAATGGTTGTTTTTTCTGTTGGCTTTTGCAGGCGTGCTGCTCATTAAAGGAGTAGGCGGAGACATGAGTTGGCTGGGGCTCGGACTGATTCTTTCCTCTGCTATAATCTTGGGGTTGGTATTTGTGAGTATTGCCAAGATTGGAACTTCCGATCATCCCATGGTTATCATCAATTACTTTATGGCTATGGGAACCATTTTGGGAGGTTTGCTCAGTATTTATTTCTGGAAAAACCCCATCGGTACGCAGTGGTGGTGGTTGATCGGTCTGGGATGGATAGGCTTTATAGGCCAGTTATTTATGACCAAAGCTTTCCAGATGGCAGCAACGCACCAAGTCGCCCCCTTAAAATACCTGGAAGTTCTTTTTACCGTAATGATGGGTATCGTTTGGTTTGGCGAATTTTACAGCCTGTGGGCTTTACTAGGTATGGTAATGGTACTGACGGGATTACTATTAAATATGTTTTTTAAATCCGCTAAATAGTCTAAGTCTTTTTTTAGCCCAAATGCACGGGACGCACATTTGCAAGGCTTGCCCCTCATGGGCTAAAAGTTTCAGCTCATGTTGTATTTGACAGCAACTCTCGTCTATTTCAGAATCATTCTAATAGAAATATCGGTGAGCCACATTCGTAAGATTTTCTTCTCTTCAAGCTATTCTTTCACCACCTACTTTCAACGGCTGTATATCCTGTACAACCAGTTTCCTTTTCCCATGAAAACCAAATCAAAAATCCCATTTTAAACCACCTCCCTCTTTTGTAAAACGGATCAAAGTATTAACAAAACGATTCTATTTTTTTCATTTTCGAAAAAATAAATAAGAAAATTTGCCAAAAACCTAAAATCCGCTTATTTTGGGTGACCAAACTGGTCAACCAATTTTTTGCTTTATCCGATCGACACCACTCCTTTTTGCCCATGAAAAAACTATTGCTCGTATTATTGCTTTGCTGCTGCGTCTCCTGTCAAAAAAAATCAAATGATGAAGTCAAAAAGGACTCGACATCTTCAGAGAATGATGCATCGCCCCAACTCTTGTTAACCAAGAGCGGCATTGAAGCTTTTAGACAATCAGATGCAGCACTCTTGAACAATTCTACCAATGAATTAAAGCGTCAAGTGAACCGTATCCTTAAGGACGCTATAAATATTCCCTTACCCAAAGACGCTGGTGGAGGATACACTCATGAACAGCATAAAAAGAATTACGCTTCATTATATCAGCTGGCTATCTCCCACAGATTAACTGCTGACAGTACTACATTGGCTTATATCAAAAAGATGTTGAAAGGCTATGCTGATCTTTATCCGCAGTTACCCCTTCACCCTAAAGCCAAGGAAAATCATCCCCCAGGAAAATTGTACTGGCAAGGTCTTAACGAGGCGGTTAGTCTCTTTTATATCATACAGGCTTATGACCTGAGCAGGGAGTTTATGACGCCAGAAGAACGCAAGCATGTAGAGGATAACCTACTTCGGCCCATGGCCGATTTTCTGAGCGTGGACAGCTACGACATATTTAATAAAATCCATAACCACGGGACTTGGTCAGTGGCTGCCGTTGGCATGACCGGTATGGTTTTAAAAGATGACGACATGGTTGAGCGGGCCATAAGAGGATCCAATAAAGACGCCAAGACTGGATTCCTGGCCCAATTGGACCAATTATTTTCTGCAGATGGTTTCTATGCTGAAGGTCCGTACTACCATCGTTATGCGATTTTACCGTTTATCGCTTTCGCGAAAGCGATCCAACAAAACCGCCCAGAGGAACAAATATTTAGCTACCGTGACAGCATCCTCCAAAAGGCGGTCAAAACCTTGCTACAATTGACCGACGAGCAAGGAAGGTTTTACCCCATCAACGACGCGATTAAAAGTAAAACCTGGGATTCCCCCGAAGTTTTATTTGCCACAAATATTGCCTATGCAGCTTATGAAGACCCAACTCTGTTACCAGTGATCAAACATATGGGAAAGGTTTCCTTTACCGATGCTGGTGCACAGGCCGCTGCAAACATTAATTCAGAAACGCCCATCGTCTATGACCGACCCAGCCAAGTCATCAGGGATGGCGTTGAAGGTAATAAAGGAGGAATTGCCCTCTTAAGAAGTCCGCAATTTGGAAGCGGACAACTACAGGCCGTATTCAAATTTTCTACCCAGGGCATGGGTCATGGGCATTTTGATCGATTAAGTCTTTCCGTATATGACCATGGGGAGGAGATCATCCCAGACTACGGCGCAGCCCGTTTCTTGAACATAGAGGCTAAACGTGGCGGCAGATACTTACCAGAAAATAAATCCTATGCCAGACACAGTATTGCCCATTCTACGGTTGTCCTCAATGAACGATCTCACTACAACGCCCAAGTTGAAAACTCTGAAGACCATGCTTCCATTTTAGTAGATGCCCAAGTTCAATCGGATAGATGGCAAAGCGTGACCGCAATAGACAGTACCGCCTACGATGGTAGTGATTTAAAACGCAGCTTGGTCATGATCAACGATAGCAGCATCACCCATAGACCTTTTATTATTGATTTTTTTGAAGTTACCGCTGAGGAAAAAACGAGCATGGATCTTAACTATCCTTTCGAGGGGGATATTATTCACACTGGATTTGACTACACCAGGCCTTTAGAAAAAGAAATTTTGGGCGTGCAAGATGGGTATCAACATTTGGAAGTGCTGGCAAAAGGCCAGCCCAAGGACGGGACAAATTTCATTAAGTTTACTTTCTTACAAGCCGGGAGGTTCTATACGATTAGCAGTTTGACAGATCAGAACACCGAAATACGTCTCACCCAAACTGGCGCCCTGGACCCAGAATTTAACCTGAATAGTCAACGCCATTTACTGCTTCGACAAACCGACAAGGTCCATCACAATTTTGTAACGATTATTGAACCACACGGTTTTTTTGACCCGATCAATGAAACAGTTGGCCAACCAGAACCTACAATCCGTGGATTGAGTTACGAACGTCAAGGCAACGTTGACATTGTTAGTTTTGAGGCTGATGGAAAAACCTATCTTTATGTAAAAGTTAGAGAAAATGATCGCCTAAAAAATCACCGTATTAACTATAACAAAAAAACATACACTTGGGAAGGACCTAAGTATTTAATCAAGATACCATGAAAAATCAAAAAATCATTACTCCTTCATTTTTTAAAGACAAAGATCACCCTTGGGAGACTGTTGGAGAGGGAATCTCTCGGCAGTTTGTAGGTTATGACACGCAAATCATGATGGTCAAAGTGAAATTTGAAAAAGGAGCACAAGGTTATGTACATGACCACTTTCATTCACAGGCTACCTATGTGGCCTCTGGAAAATTTAAAGTAAGTATCGACGGACAAGAAAAAATATTGGAAGCTGGTGATGGCTTTTACATACCGCCCAATCTTCCGCATGGAGCTATATGCGAGGAAGCGGGTATGCTGATCGATGTTTTCTCTCCGATCAGGGAAGACTTTTTAGACATCAAAGTGAATAAAAAATAAAACACATCATGAAAAATAAAGGAAGAGTAGCCATAGTTACAGGAGCAACAGGCGGGATTGGATTTGAAACTGCTAAGCGCTTGGGCACGGAAGGATTTATTGTTGTTCTGAATGGTCGTAATGATGAGGAGGGAGCAAAACGTGTCCAGGAGCTTAAGGAACTGGGAATTGATTGTGCTTACGCTGGATTTGATGTCACGGACGAATCACTTGTAACTCAGCATATTGAACGCATAGGTAAGCAATATGGTCGTATTGACGTGCTGGTCAATAATGCCGGCGGATTAGTAGGCAGATCCAGATTTGAGGAAATGACTACTGAATTTTATAAATCCGTTATGGCTTTAAATCTAGATTCGGTCTTTTTCACCTCCCGGGCGGCCATCCCATTTTTGAAAAAAGGAACCCATCCAACGATTATAAACTACACCTCCAATGCAGGTTGGACTGCTGGAGGTCCTGGAGCCGGAATCTATGGAACTTCTAAAGCCGCTGTTCATGCAATGACCAGAGCACTGGCCAAAGATCTGGCCGAATATGGCATCAGAGTCAATGCTGTTTCTCCAGGAACCATAGATACCAATTTTCATGCTCAGATTAAATCCACTAAACCCGAGGTTTTTGCGTCTTGGGCCAACAATATCTTGTTGGGCAGGTTAGGTAAACCAGAAGATGTAAGCGGTGTAATTGCTTTCCTCGCCAGTGAGGATGCCTCTTTTATTACTGCAGAAACCATCCAGATAGGCGGTGGACAAGCTTTGGGTATCTAATCAAAACAACTTTAAAAAAAGAGGCCGTCCAAAAAGAAACTTCATACTGTGTATGGACTTTTTGGACGGCCACTTTTAGTTTTTGGTATCAACTAAATCTCAGTCGAAATTAAAGTAAGCCTTGGCATTGTGGTAACAGATATCACCCACTATTTTACCCAGCCATTGTTCATCTGCTGGTAGCTCTCCTTTTTCTACATCTGCACCTATCAGGTTACAAAGTATCCTTCTAAAATATTCGTGACGTGGAAAGCTCAAAAAGCTGCGTGAATCAGTGAGCATCCCAACAAAAGTACTCAGCACACCCAAGCTGGATAAAGCATTTAACTGTTTCTCCATCCCATCCTTTTGGTCCAAAAACCACCAGGCTGCTCCATATTGCACCTTTCCTTTGATGGTTCCATCATTAAAATTACCCACCATGGTGGCGATCATTTCATTATCTGCTGGATTCAAATTGTAAATAATGGTTTTTGTCAATTGGTCTGTGGAATCCAGGGCATTGAGGAAATTACTGATCGCTCTGGCGTGAGAAAAATCACCCATGGAGTCAAATCCAGTATCTGGCCCCAAGCGTTGTAGGAGGCGCTTATTGTTGTTTCTGATAGCACCCAAATGAAACTGCTGGGTCCATCCTTTTTGGTGATACATACGACTCAATTCAAGGCTCACGACTCCGATAAAATATTTAGCTTCATCGGCAGTGAGGTGTTTCCCAGAACGAATGGTCGTGAATAGGGCTCCTGCGGTCAAGTCATTACGTTGTTCATAATAGAGTTGTTCCAACCCATAATCGGCCAAACGGCAGCCTTGATCATGAAAATAATCTACCCGATCCTGAAGGGCCTTGAGCAAATCTGCATACGTATGAATGTCAAAACCTACACAATTACCTAGTGTCTCCAAATAGGCGTTGAAGGCCAATGGATCATCTACCCCAAAGGCTTTATCGGGTCTGAAGGTAGGTCGTACCTCAGGATTTAAACCCTGCTTTTTGATGGATTGGTGGTCACCCAGATCATCGGTAGGGTCGTCAGTTGTACAAAGAATCTCTACTTGTTGCTGTTGAAGCAGTCCAACGGTAGCATGTGAATTCTGCTGCAACTGTTCGTTGATTTGCCCGTATACTGTCTTGGCGTTTTCGGCAGTCAATAATTGATCAATACCAAAATACCGTAACAATTCCAAGTGCGTCCAATGGTATAAGGGATTGCGCAATGTATAAGGCACAGCACCAGCCCATTGCTCAAATTTTTCTTGATCGGTGGCATTACCCGTGATATATTTTTCATCGATTCCTAGAGCTCGCATGGCTCGCCATTTGTAGTGATCTCCTGCCAGCCAAACCTGGGAAATATTATCAAAAGAGCGATTGGTCGCAATATCTTGAGGTGACAGGTGATTATGGTAATCAATGATCGGGAGACTTTTGGCTACATCGTGATACAATCGTCTTCCAAATTCATTCTGCAATAAAAAATCATCAGTGATAAAAGTCTTCATTCAATCAGTATTCTCGGTTTAGATGAAGCAAAGATGGTATGAATTCCGCTGATCAGCAATTTTGGACGTGTAGGAATAGACACCTGAGATCTATATCAGGTATAGGATTGTACTAATGGGTCACTTCCAACGCATACAGCTTTACCGTTGCGGCCGAACGCTCATCCGTACTTTGCATATAGACCCCAGCTTTAAAGTAGCTGTCGAATTTCCATTTGGCCAAACTTACATCCTGGAATACATGCGTATTGCCATTGACCTCAACATCTAACCTGCCAGCACTGGCTTTAATTTCAAGATCAAAAGGTTCATAGCCTACATAACCAAAATTATGGGAAATATCAGTCCAGATCGTATTGCTTCGACTATAAAGATCATCTCCAGTTGTATTCTCATCCCGTAATGTTTTTTTATAGGCATAAAGATATCCATCACGCCACTGCATCTTCAACAGAGGTGGCGCAGAATCAGAGCTAAGACCAAGCCTAGACATCTCTGCAGGTGGTACAATTCCATGAATCTGTGCGATAATGAATCTATCCTTGTTTAAACTTCCTGTACCGTAGTTATCTGTAGCGTGAACTACTTTCATACGCAGGCGCATCTCACCACCCGAGGCTAGATTCCAATTATCCCTAGAATTAGAGGTGTTGATCAGTTCTCGTAGCTCAGTACGTGGGTAAGGGCTATTGGTCGTTGTAGCACCTGCCCCTGAATAAGTAACATGGAAAAGTATGCCGTCAGCATCAGAATCATCATACATCCAGCCTTGCAGTGGTTCTAGCGAGCGATAACCTCCATCTTTGAGTTGGCTTGGAAAATACTCGTCCGGTTTGCTATCGTTGTTGGTATCTACCGGTAGGGTCACCTTCCAGTTGGTAAAATTGATCTGACCCAGGTCATCCGATGGATCTCCCTCATTAGGATCCACCAGCTGGATACGTTCTACTTCTTCGGCTTCATCTTCTTGACAAGATCCCAGAGAAAAAAAGATCAACGACAGACTTACAAGAAAAAACAAATAATTTTTCATCATATAAATATAGACAATAGCGCAAAGCAAATCATTATCAAAAGGTTAATACCCAGAAACTTTGATGTAGTTAAACAGCCACTTTTTTCCTTCTGCCTTGACCTCTGGGTACATCCAGTGCGCAGCATCATAAGCTACTGTGACATCTTTGGGTGATGATATGGCATTCAACAAGGCGGCTATAGAACTTGCCGGACAAACATTGTCATTGAAACCGTAGGCATAAAAACCTGGAGCCTTGAGACGTCTACCAAAATTCACTACATCATAATATCTGGTAACCTTCATTTTCTCTCCAGAAAAATCAAAATCAGGCTCATAAATCCTGGGCCATCCTCCGGCACGCCCATTTTTGAATCCCTCCAGATCTGACAACGCCGGATAATAGGCAGCGATAGCATCCACTCTATCGTCTAGCGCAGCGGTCACGATAGTCAGAGCTCCTCCCTGCGAGCCTCCAGTAACGGCTAAATGCTCTCCATCAAATTTATCTACCGTATGGATGAAATCGATCGCACGTACACAAGCGGTGTACACTCTTTTGTAATAGTAGGCATCCCGATCGTCCATGCGATTCCAGTAATATTTATACAGCGCCCCCTTTTTCAAATCTTTATAAATCGAACTGTCGTATAAATTGACAGGAATCCCGTGTATGCCTATTTGCAGGGAAATGACCTCATCTTCTACATCGGTGCCATGATAGGGTCGCACTCCTGCTCCAGGCACATGCAAAACGGCTGGGAATTTACCTTCCTTGCGTGGCACCATGAGAATGCCATAGATATGCGAATTGCCCGTATGATCAAATCTAATGTGATAGGCCAGATTGCTGGGGGTATCCTTCTTTGGCAATCTTGTATACAGCGGATTTAACTCAATCTTCCTCGCATCCTTGAGCGCTTTCTTCCAGAATTGATCAAAATCGGCTGGCTCCTGCGTAAAGCTGCGGATCTCATCCACTGCTACCCCAGCCGTAGCCGTATTTTTATAGCTTTTACCATCTTCTTCATAGCTAACCTGCAAACGTATAAATCCAGGGTGATCCAGGGCTATACCTTCAATTTTACCTGTACCGTTTTTAAGTGTGGTGGAAGATGTTATTTCTGGTTGCATCTGTTCAGGGCCAATTTGGTATTTAATTCGAGCATTAGGCACTGTTTTTCCATATTTGTAGACTGTCACATCAAAATCGGCTCGCTCTCCTACTTCATATTGATAGTCGGTGCTATGAGGAGCTACCATGATACGTATAAGATCAGCCTTTTGGGATTGCGCTTTGATTCCAAAGGCAAAAAACAAACATATACAGGTGATTATTATCTTCATATTAGCGTAATTCGATGATTTTAAAATCGGCAAACTTTACTTGTTCATCCCTTAACTGATGGGCATGTTTAAGACCGCGATAAATGCCCCATTTGGGACGTAGAAATCTAGCTTCATCTTTCCACATACGCAAATCTTGTTGATAAGTCAGTAATTTTCGGTTGTCCCGCTTTCGCGAAAGCGTCACTTCCAGCCTCCCGTCTTCACCAAATAAGATCTTTTCTTCCACATGAATCCACTCCCCCAGAAAGTCGGCCATATCCTGTCGCACGAGGGTTTGTTGTTGATCAGCACTAGCATACCGCAACTCAAAACTTTGGCGATCAGATTTATCCCGGAGCGTAAAAGTGAGGTTGGGCATATTTTCCTGAGGGCCGCCAACTGCCTTGATTTGATGGATATGAGTAAACGCTGCACTGGCTTGAAAATCACGGTCCAGTTTAAAGTCCCAGGAATAGTGATGGGTTTCACCTGCTGTTCCCAGAGTTGATGCTGGAGAAGGTCCGTAGGTTTTTATTTCAGTGCGTTGTTTGTCAAAACGCTTGCACCGATCTGAATCCTTTTCTACATGTGCATGAAAAACAAATACGTCCTTATCTAATTCCGAATCGTACACTTGGGTGATATGTGCACCAAAGGAAGGATGACTGCAGTCACTTACCTCTACTACATTGTGACCCGGAGCAAGTATTTCATTGATCAAGTCGTAAGTATTTACGGATGCATCGGCTTCCAGATAAGTAACAACGCCAACGGCTCTATCCTGTTGAAATAATAAGGATAGAGCCGTGATGGGAAGCAGTATGTACTTCATGGTTATTTCACCAATAATTTAAGCGTTGCTGCTGCTTTTTCGGCGGTAACGCGCAAGAAATAGGCTCCAGAATTTAATGGAGAAATATCCACTCGATCCTGGTACTGATTGACTTCTAGTACTTTTTGACCAGTGATATTGAATATTTCCAACGCCTCCCATTGTCCATCTTCTAACTCCAAGCTAATGGCATTGCTGGCTGGATTAGGGTAAAGTCTTACTTCTCCAAGAGAAAAGCTTCCTGTACTCAAAGTGTTGCGTAATCCAGGAGTACCAAACTGACCGGCGGTACCGAAGGCTGCAGTGGCTACATTCCAGGCGCTGGATAAATCGTTGGCAATATAGTCCGTCGTATTGGATTCAATAGACGCTCCACCAGGGGCACCCATGGCTGGAAACCCTATTGGGGCAGTTCCATAACCATAATCATAAGCTACACGATCAATTTCAACACCTGTATCGGATACAAGAATGGGTCCATCTGTTTCATTATCCGTGGTGTCTGAATCATCAAATGAAGATTCATTGTTCATCCGTAGAAAACCATTGGCTGTACTACTGGTATTGGGGTCTTGGGAAACAAAACCGTATCCATAAGCCACATTAGTAATGCCTCCATTCAAATTGGGGTCATCAGAAGCTGCCAAAACAGCGTAACCTCCTGCAGGTACCACGACAGAGGTATTGATCAAGTGGGATTTAGAAGCTCCCGAACTGATATCACCAATCACCCAATTCTGCAAATCAATGGGGTTAGAGGTCGTATTCAAAACTTCAAACCACTCGCGTTCTGCTTCAGTTCCGTCAGGGTCGATCATCAATTCCGTAATGACGATATCACCAGGTCCTGCCACAGGCATTCCTCCACCAGCAAAATTAGCTGTTCCAGGTGTTCCCACAGCCCCATCGCTACCGTACGTAGCGGTGCTTTGTAGCCAGTTGGCAGACAAGTCATTAGACGCCGCGTCTAGGGTATTAGCATCCAATTGGTAGCTCGTAAAAGTAGGCGCTCCCATTGCAGGCCAATCATTTAATCCTGCGTATCCAAAACCATAAAGGATTTGGTCGATCACCGTACCACTGGCGGTCTCTAGGCGTATCCCATCATCGTTGGTTGAACCATTGGCATAGGTGCTTTCGTTATTCCAAGTAGGATAGCTAGTCCCTGATCCTGGTGTTGGTGGGCCTCCTACAGGGCTATTGTAGCTATATTCATAGATGATATTGTTGGCCGCTACGGTCATTCCTCCATTTAAAGCAGTATCATCGTTAGATACCAGTGTAGCATAAGAGTTGGCAGGAACGATCACCGGTGTCGCAGAGGTGATAACGTGGGCCCTGCTGCTGCTGGACTCATCAAAAATTGTCCAACCATTCATATCTATATTAGCATTGGTGGTGTTATACACCTCAAACCATTCGCGTTCGCGTTCATTTCCATCTGGATCAATCATGATTTCAGAAATGATAATGTCACCTGGATTTTGCGCCATTGCAAAGCATGCGGTAATCAATGACATGAGAAGTAATTTTGTTTTCATAAGTAATTGTTTTGCTCGATTATTGCTTGAATTGTAAACCAATGGGTAGGTATAGAGCTATTGAATTTTAATCTTCAGCTATAGCTACCCATTGGTAGTTGTATTAATTAACCCGCTGGGCTAAACTCGTCTGTAACATCCCTGGCACCAAACTCGGTCAATACGCGATCTGTAACGATCAGCCAGTCCCAGTTGAAATGTTCTGGCAAAGTGGATGTGCTGCTACCCGTAGTTAGCCTCATCTCAAATTTGGTTCCTATGCTAGTCAGATTGGGAATAAAGTTTTTCAGTCGTACGGCGATTAATTCCCAATTGTTTCCGGTATTGGTAGTAGAATTTTGCCATCTTCTGCGATTCGGGTTTGAAGTTCCTCCCAGATACAATACAAACACAGGCTCTGTACCTTCTGAATTCATCCAAAAATGCAATACCGGATTATCATTGAATTGTGTAGAGTCCAAGATATTCATCCATGACATGTTACTGGTATTATCTTGGACTTTAGTTCTACCAATCGTAGAACCAGTGGCCGTATTCATTTCCAATGAATAATAGGAATTCCCAGGAAATGGAGGTTGGTTACCGCCAGTGACAATTTCGTGCGTAGCACCTGGATCTTTAGTGAGGTCCAGAGTCATTACACTCTCATTTAAAGCATCAAATTCATAATACTGCTCATATTGACCATTGATGTATGGTATTCCTGTTTGAGAAAGGGTTCCTCCTCCTTGGAAGTCAAAGTTCACATCAACATAACCAGTAGCTATACCTGAAGGGACATTAAACCTAACCTCAGTTGGGGTTTGGGAGTTAATGCTGATTGCAGTACCATTCACATCTCCTGAAGTAATCAAGTTCATGTCCTGACCGGTTACGATAACTTCGTTGTCTCGGGACATCACAGCAGGAAAACCTTCTAGTGTTGGTTGTGGTAAAATGATTTCAAAGCCATTAGCTATAGTAGCGGTAGCTGGTCCTGCACTGGTAAGATAGGCGATCTCTACATCCACAAAACCAACATTGTTCGGAATACGAACGACCAAGGCTTGGTCTTCCTGAAATTCAATAACACCTTCGGTACCTCCAAAGGAAACAGAAGTCACAGAACCAAGGTCAGTACCTGTAACATTGATCAGCGCATTTACATCGCCAGAAGCTGGCAAAGCTGCCGTAACTGCAGGTACTGGATAGGTTACCGTAAGTGTTTCTGAACTTACAGCCTCCTTACCTTGCTCAGTAACGATCTTTATGACACCAGAACTAGCGTTGTTAGGAACCTGAATCTCTAGCAACTCACCAGTGATACGAGAAGTTATGGTGGCTTCCGTATCTCCAATAAAAGCTTGATTAGCAAAATTCAGAAAAGTCCCCTCGATGGAAACTGTAGAATTTACCGCAGCGGTTCCAGGAGAAAAACTAGTAATAGTTGGCTGTTTGGATCGGATCTCCTCTACCGTTTGATCGATCTCTGTATCTGCATCACAGGCTACAAAAACACCTGTAACGATGGTAATTACTACCAATATTTGATATAAATGCTTCATTGTATTACTTTTTTAATTCTTTTTGAATAATTCCAATTTCTTGTTGATCGGCTCCTCCTTTAAATAGGTCAGAACCTTCTTTAGCCATAAAAAAATCTGTATCCTCCCATCTGGGATTATAGCGATCGAGATTGATTTCTTGCGCATCTCCCGATACTTTTACCCTTCCGCTATTATAAACTACCGTATGCTGAATCTTTTGATTTTCTCCCTTCAGATGGACGATGCTTGTTGTAGCTCTCGAATTGTCAATTACAGAATTGCGGATCATAGCATTCTGGATGCCTCTCACCTCGATGATTCGACCTTTGGGAGAGTCATCTACCCGATAGAATACACAATGATCGATCAACAAATTACCGCCCGATGAGCCTGGTTCTTCTCCAGTTCTTAGATAATTGATCGCAAATTCCTCAATATCAGCAAATGAGCTGTTATAAAGATAAATATATTCTGCATTATATTTTCCTACCCCATCTTTTTGATACGACAGATTCAAACCGCGGTAAGCATTTTTTATTCTAGAGTTTTTGATAGAAATAGTATCGGCTTTGGTACCTTCATAAGCCTTAAATACTGCACCTCCATCTGTATTGGTAAAATCCAAAATATCGACCTGGTCCAAGAAAAGACTATAAGGGACATTTCCAGTTCCATTGGGTGAGGAGATGGCATATTTTACCGCACCGGTTTGGTGACTACCTACCAACGTGAGATTGTCCAAACTCAGGGATGGCGCACCTTCCATCCTGAACATGTACTGTGGTGCATTTTCGGCATTCGGACTCACCTTAATTATTGATTTGCCTCTTCCAGCGCCTTTTATGGTCAATTCATTGCTCAACTTGTTCCCCTTGGTCAGCAAGTACTCACCCTCCTCCAGCAGGATAGTTGTAGGACCTACGGAATTCTTTATGGCTTTTTCCAAGGTTTTTTCTCCAGGAGCTATCTTGACTTCCACGGGTTGGATATCCTGATCCATATTGCGTAAGTCTGAAATTTTCAAATAACTTACCCCAGCTTGTGAAGTCAAAGCCAAGGGTGGCTTTGGGTTTCCTGGTACCACGGCACCTGCTCTAATTTGGGATCTAAAAGTTCCACTGGCGTCCACCCTTACCTTTGGTTTGGTGGTAACTCCTGCCAGCTTTTCATCATCAGTCCTGGACGGGACCGGGATCCCGTTAGGTTCTTCCATATTGTATTGGACACTGCTGACGCCGTCGTGGTCCTGAATAAGCGTTGGATTCACAATATTACCTTCTATGCGTATACCAGAGATATCCCCAACCACTTCTAGGGCCATATTACGCTCAGTACTATAAAATAAGTTATTGGCAAATACCGTATTCTCAGGAGCTGCAGTAGCATTGTCCCTGGTGTTAATCGCTAGGGAGACCGGTGAACTATTGACAATGGTATTGTTTTGCATCACTCCATCAATGACCTGATCGTATTCATTCAACTCGGCATTAGGAATTCCATTCATGATACACAGCGGCGCTCGATAGCCGTCACCTTTCACACCTATGATGATATTGTTTTGAACAATATTCCCTTTATTGATCATACGTATACCACCAGTATTAGGATTGTTATTTCCAATAATCAGGTTACCTTCCACAAGGTTGTAGTCTCCATGCCTTAGGGTGATGGTCCCCTCGCTTTCCAGGATCAAATTATTTCGTACAATATTGTTGGCCGATTTGATCGATATGATTTCGATTTCTCCATTACATTTTTCGAAGAAATTATTTTCCACAATGGTTTTAGAGGATTGTTTGGAATACTGTGAAGTCCCAATCCTAATTGTTTCCCCTCCATTAAATCCCAGTGGAATGCGTTCACCAAAGTAATTGTGATCGATCTGGTGCTGGTTGTCGACAGATTCCTTTAACCGAACAGCAACCACGGGTCCTTTATTGAGTTTCCCTTGAAATACGCAGTGATCCAATCTATTCCCTTTTCCGTGCAGGGAGACATAATAACTGGTTAAATCGCGTTGTTGGGGTCCTACATTAATGACTGCACAATTGGTGACCCTGCTATAGCGTGCAGGTGTATCGGAATCGGCTTCAAATCGTATGACATGGCTGTCTCCTGGATCACCACCATCAAACCAAAGACCGTGGACCTCCAAATAATCACCCCCCAACCTCAAGGTTGAACTTCCAGTAAGTTTTACTTCTCCAGGTGTTTGTGATCTTAAGACTATGGGCTTTTCAGACGTTCCCATCGCCTTGAACTTAATATTTACATCTTTCCATTGTCCATCCTTCATCACGATGGTGTCACCAGGCTGGGATTTTTTGATGGCTTGCTTCAATTCCTGAGCATTGTTCACAGGGATATTTTGCGCTTTCGCGAAAGCGAAACACAATACAAACCAGATCACGATGTACAAATATTTTTTCATGTAATTAGTATCCTACATTTTGTGCAACAGATGGATTCAAGTCAATCTCATATTGCGGTATAGGCAATAAGGTCTGAAACTCCTGAATGGGCTGTGTGTTAAAAAACGGAGCATCCGGGTCATTGTACTGAAAATCCGTTCTGAAATGCTCATTCATCACCGCTACAGCGCGTCCCGTGCGCACCAAATCAAACCACCTGTGATTCTCAAAGGCAAACTCACGGCGACGTTCTTCTTCCAGGGCTAATTTGAATTCAAAAAATGTATCCACATTAGCATCAAGCACATCGGATTGTCCTGCTCTGTTTCTGACATCATTCAAATAACCTATAGCTTCAGGAGTGGGGCCTGAGTTTTCATTAATAGCTTCGGCAAGCAACAACAATGCATCTGCATAACGGCTGATGATCCAATCGTTAGGCGCGTCTTCCACGTTGTTAAAATCTCCATTGTACTTACTGATAAATCGCTCTTCGTTCAGGTTTCCACTGTTGTCAATCCATGAAACGGAAAAATTGACTCTGGCCCTAGGATCGTTTGAGGCATATATGTCTTCCATCCCCTCGGTAGGCACATTGAATTCTTCTCCTCCACCGAATACAACTGCATTCTCACTCGCTCGAGGAGAAAAAAGATTGGCAAACGGACTTCCCAATCCTACCAACCCAGATTGATAACGCACGCCAAAGAAAACTTCGTCGTTCATTTCGTTATTGGGATCAAACACGTCCTCATAGTTGTCCAACAATCTTCCACCGCTCATATTGACCACATCTCTTAAGATGATTTCGGCTTGGGTTACGGATTGCGGAGTCCCTTGTGTTAAAAGTGCCTTACCCAATTCCAAACCAGCAGCCCATTTAGTCACCCGGCCTACGTCGTCGCCAGAATAACTATCAGGTAAATTGTCATATCCGAACTGTAAATCTTCCAAAATTACCGCATAAGCATCGGCCACACTTTGACGCTCCAGATTTCTGGCTTGCGAAGCATCTATGGTTTCTGTTACCACAAACACACCTCCGTAAAGTCGTGTGAGATTAAATAGTGAATGCGCTCTTAGAAATCTAGCTTCACCCTCAAATTGGGCAGCAACCTCTGGATCATCGACCACAGCCAGATTTTCCAATACATGATTGGCTTGACCAATGGTACGATAAGAAGCTCTCCAGTAGCTGGTGGTGAATTCATTGAGCGGATTTGAAACAAATCTATCCAATTGCCTGTAGGGCACATTGGCATTCTGAGAGTTGTCAAAGCTGAGCTGTGTGTTGTCGCTGCGCAGTTCTGTGACGACCCATTCGTCCAATTGTTTTAAGTGTAATGATTTATAAGCGCCAATCAAGGCCAATTCTACCTCGTCTGTGTTGGAATAAAAGGAATCTGCCCCAATATCAGAGATAGGTTCCAATTCAATCGCATCCTGACAAGAGACGATGCAATTGATCAACAAAAGGGCGGCAGCTATTTTAATTAATGTTGTCTTCATCATGTGCTTTTTTAAAAGGTGATATCAATTCCAGCAGCAAATTGTCTGGCAAGAGGATCTGCTCCTCTTTGGTATCCTGAAATAAGTGGCGAACTATATTGACTGGAGGTACGTACCTCCTCTGGGTTGTTTCCGTAGTAATCGTCTGCAAAGAAGTATAGCAGATTTTGTGCCGAAGCGAAAACCCTGAAAGAATCCAAGCCCAATGCATCTGTTACTTTATCTGTAAAAGTGTATCCTAAAACCGCTTCTCTCAAGGCTACATAACTGGCATCTTGAATCAAGTGGTCAGTTGCAGTCCACTCTCTTCCTACTCGACCTGTAGGCTGAGAGGCAGGAATATCCGGATCTACCCATCGATCTTCTAAGAAATCGGTGTGCAATGCTCTGGTCTCGATGTAAAAACCATCGCCGTAGAATACTTCGGCACCATGGCTTCCCTGAAACAGGAAGTATAGGTCAAAACCTTTATATCTGAAGGTGTTGGTAATACCCCAAGTAAAATCCGGAAACGGACTTCCCAGTGTAGTTCGGTCGGCAGTGGTAATCACACCATCACCGTTGATATCTGCTACGCGCAATCCTCCTGGTGAATCATCTGCAGAACTTGGGTTGTTGTCAATTTCATCCTGGCTTTGCCAGATGCCAATGGTTCTGTAGCCAAAAAATTGTATAGCCTCATCACCTACTCTGGAAATGTATTGATCCTCGCGCTCACCATCATTGATAAATTGTTCTTCTCCACCTAATGAAATGAGCTTATTTCGGTTTGCACTTATGTTCCCTGAAAAGACCCAATTGAAATCACCGAAGTCGAAATCTGTGGTTACGACAAATTCAATACCACCGTTCTGAATCTTTCCGACGTTATTGATAAAGTTATCGTGACCTGTAGCATAACTTACATTTTGATTCAACAGCAAATCTTGGGTAATGGAATAATAGTAATCTGCAGTGAAGCGTACTCTCTTATCCAAAATAGCTACGTCGAGTCCGATGTCATAAGAATCTGTTTGCTCCCAACTGATACTTCTGTTAGCCAAGGTATTTCCATTTTCAGCCAAACCTGAGATAATGGTACCCGGCCCTTCTCCCAAAGAATAATTGGAAGGGAAAAGCAAGTTGGTAAAGGAATAGTTATCGATATTGTTGTTACCAACGACTCCGTAACTGGCACGCAATTTTAACTGGTTAACGAATGTAATATTCTCATTGAAGAATTTTTCATTGTGCACATTCCAGGCTGCACTAGCCGATGGAAAGAATCCGTATTTGTTATTTGGCCCAAATAAAGAACTACCATCCACCCTGGCGGCGGCAGAAATCAAATACTTGTTGTCATAATTATAGTTAACCCGCGCTAACCCAGATAGCAAGCCAATTTCTTCCTTCAGCGTAAAGGTATCGTTGGCATCGATGATAGTAGCTGCATTGATGGTATCAATAAAGTCAGTCGGGAAATTAGTTCCCAAAATACTGGAGGTTTTAAGAAAAGTATATTCATAAGTTCCTCCTAGTAGGAAATCAAAATCGTGATTACCGGTTTTCCAATCATAATTAAGGGTATGTTCGGTAATTACTCTGTTGCGTACTCCGTTCACATCTTCGGCAAAGGATTGTCCATCACGACGTGCCTGTGAAGTACGGAAGCGCTCATCGGTACGCAACCTGAAATATCCGCCGATACGTCCCTGATAATCCAAGTTTTTGGCAATTTTCCAGTCAAACTTACCGTCTGCTACAAATCTGTACTCATAACGTACACGATCATCCTCTAATAATTTAGCCAGCGGGTTGTTATTACTGGATCCCCAGATACTAGATTGGGTAAATGATTGTTCCTGACCGTTTTCGTCGATATAAGTAAAGTCCAGGTTTCTAAAGTGTCTTGCATGCGCATAACTACCTACAGGCTCGCCCGTCAGATCGCTACTGAATTGGTTATGATAGGGCGCGAAGAAAGCATAGTTCCTGGAAAAATCAGAAAAATCAACGGCCGTACGTTGTTGTCTTGAATAGGATGGTCTGAAGTTCAGGCCTATTTTCACCTTGTCACTTAAACGAGTGCTGAATCTGGCTTGTAGATTTAGTGCTTTATAATCTGTATTACGCACCAAACCTTCATCATGGACAAACTGTCCTGAGAAATAATATTTTGATAAACGACTGCCACCACCAACATCAAACTGATAGTTTTGGATAGTGACGTTCTCGGCCTTTGCCTGATCCAACCAAGCTGTTCCGTTACCATCAGGACTGGTTCCTTGAGCTACAATACGTCGGGCCAATTCTAAATTAGAATAACCCAACTGATCTGGGGTACGTCCATCCCGTGCAGCTTGAGCATTTTCAGCCAATTGACGTTCACGACGGGTGAAATCAGTAAACTCTGTAGTATTCAGCATATCTGGCAGTCTCAACACCGACTTTACACCAGCAAAGGATTTGAAGGTAAATTTAGGTTCACCATCACCGTCCTTCGTGGTCACCAAGATAACTCCATTGGCACCCCTGGATCCATAAAGTGCGGCAGAACTTGCATCCTTCAAGACTTCGATAGATTTAATAGAGCTGGGATTGATAAATTCCAAAGCATCAGCAATGGGAAAACCATCTACAACTACCAGCGGACTACTACTAGCAGTAATGGAAGACAGACCGCGAATATTGATTTCGGGGGACTCTCCAACTTCTCCAGAAGTATTTTTAATCTGGACACCGGCCAACTTCCCTTTTAAAGCATCCGCTACACCAGAATAAGTGAGTTCATCTAGATTTTCATTTTTAAGCTGAGCAACAGAATTGGTCAGATTACTACGCGAGGATTTACCATAAGCCACAACGACGACCTCATCCAGCGTCTCTTCATCGACTTCCATCAAAATTTCTAAGTTGGTTTTTTCACCGACGAGAATGTTTTGGGTTTGAAAGCCGAGAGATGTTACAACAAGAACATCTTCTGGACCAGCCTGTATGCTGAATTTACCTTGCAGGTCAGTCACCGCGGCCCGATTTGTATTTAGAACCTGTATGGTCGCTCCCAACAAAGGTTCCAGGTCTGCTCTGGAAGTCACCGTTCCGGTAATCTCCTTAAGTTCCTGCGCAACGGCTGTTGCAGACAGACAAAACAGCGCCATGATAAATAGTACTTTTCTCATATTGTTGATTCACATATTTTGAGAAGTACCCTTTAAAAAACAAGCCTGAATACTGGGAACACATTAAGAGAATATGTGCCCATTAATTCTTAATTTCGCTTTTTAAAGAGTAAAACTCTTTTAGTTGATTACTTTTATAAAGGCACGAGTGGCAGCTCGTGTCTTTTCTTTTACTTTTTTTCAATATAGTCACGCAACGACGTGAAGTGAATATCCAGCGCCTCTCCGGCAGCTGATTCATCCATCATTCGTATCGCATCCACCATCGCCTGATGTTCAGTGATCAATTTTTCCCCTTGGGTTCGGTCACAGATATACTCCTTATTGAAATGACCAATAATATCTGGGACCAATATTTGCATCAAGCCGTATAGCACAGTATTACCGCTGGCCTTAACAATGCTGACGTGAAATTTGATATCCTCAATAAGTGAAGGTTCCTTATTTAGGATACGCTCCACAAATTCATCATGCGCCCGCTGAATTTCTTTCATGGAAGCCTCGGTCCTTCTGATGGCAGCCAGTCGTACCGCATGGGTTTCCAGAATCACTCTGGTTTCCACCAATGATTTAAAATCTGGGGTATCCAGATCCAATACATCAGTCATCATGGTATTGATGCTAGGATTACCCAATCCGGTAACTACAGAACCGCTTTGTGGCATGGTTTTAATTATACCGTAAAATTCCAATTTTTGGATGGCGGCGCGTATTTGGTTACGGGTCACTCCTAATTTTTCAGACAATTTTCTTTCCGATGGCAACCGGTCACCCTCTTCCAACTGGTGCTTTTCTATCAAAGCCTTTATATTGGTCACGACCTCATCTCGGTCGAAATCGTTTTCGTTTTCGACCGTAGGTTTTACAATTTGTAAGCCGTGTTCCAGCATTTTAGTTGATGATTGTTAAATTGGTTTACCAAATTGGTTGCCCAAATTAAATCTAAATGTTAGAGATATGCAAATATTAGTAGGGTGTAATTCAGAATCTGGACAATTTTCACCCCTATTAACACACATTTGTTAATGAAGAACTATATCTGACAGGCCTTTGCCGTTTGCACCGCTTGTCGAATGTCCATCGCCAAACCATGAAAATCACCATCAGCGATTTTTTTCTTGTCAAATAATTGGCTGCCCATACCTACACAATTCACACCTGCTTTAAACCAGGCGCCCATCGATTCTTTGGTAGGCTCAATACCACCCGTGGGCATGATGGCCAGATCGGGCAGGACGGATGCTACCGCTTTCGCGAAAGCGGGCCCCACCACATTAGCAGGAAATATTTTAATCATTTGACAACCCGCGTTTTTGGCGGTGATCGCCTCTGAAATGGTCGCGATTCCAGGAATATAGGCCAAATTACAGGTTGCAGCATAACGAGCCAATTCGTCCACCCAACCGGGTGAAACCATAAATTGTGCACCAGCGGCAACAAATCCAGTCGCGGTATCCACGTCAAATAAAGTGCCCACCCCTAAACATAGATCTGAATAGTCATGGAAATGTTTAACTGCCCTAGTAAAACTTTCCAAACCATTGTCTCCACGATTCACAAATTCGAAAATGCGTACACCAGCGTCGTAAGAGGCTTGGATGGTTTGAATAACCACTTCAATATCCGAATGGTAAAACACAGGAACAATCTTATGTTGCTGTGTCAGTTCTATAAATTGTTTGGTTTCCATTATCTCAACAGTCTTCCTACGTTATTTCCATTGACCAATGCTTCCACCTCTTCTTTGCTACTCAGGTTGACATCCCCAATAGTACTATGTTTCAATACCGAGGCAGCCACCGCAAATTCGATACTTTCCTGCGGCTCAAGATGAAGCATTCCATAGATCAACCCAGCCATAAAGGCGTCTCCACCACCTATACGGTCCACGATGTTCTTCATTTCATAGGTCTGGGATTCATAATATTGACCGTCTTTAAGTAAAACGGCAGTTAGCTCATTTCTGGAAGCCGACATGGCATTGCGTATGGTTTTGGCAAAAGCCCGGATATGCGGGTATTTTTCCTTCACCTTTTCACAGTTGCGCTGCCAGTCATCATCCTGTATTCCCAGGCAGTTTTCAAGATCCACACGGCCGCCCACTACCACATCAGTAAGTTCGACCAATCCCGGCATGATATCTTGTGGCTGCTTGCCGTATTGCCAGAGGTTCCTGCGGTAATTGATATCACCGCTGGTAGTCATGTTTCGTTTTTTAGCTTCTTTAAGCGCTCTCAGGGTCAGATCTGCAGCTTTTTGTGATATGGCCGGAGAAATCCCACTGTAATGGAACCAATCTCCATCTTTAAAAACTCGATCCCAATCTACTTCTTCCTCATCCAAATGCGCGAAAGTCGTATCAAACCTGTCGTAAACGATACGAGAGGGTCGTTGCATGGCACCAGATTCCAGGAAATAAATGCCCAGTCGACCTTCTTTGCGTACAAGACCTCTTCCACTTACACCATTGAGCTTTAGGAATCGGGCCACCCTTTCCCCTAGATCATTGGTGGGAAGGGCTGTGATATGAATGTTCTTTAGTCCAAAATGCGCAAGTGAAACACCTACATTAGCCTCAGAACCTCCAAAGGTGACGTCAAAGTTCACGGTCTGAAACAATCGCTTGTAATTGGGAACGGTGAGGCGCATCAGCACTTCACCCAGGGTAATAACTTTTTGGGCCATTGATAATTTGTTAGCTACACAAACTTAAAGTATTCCGAGGAAGAAAGTCGACAACCGGACGATTCTTACCCTTTTTGAACTTCTATATGACCAGTTTTAGTGAATAATTTTGGACATGATGTTGTAAATACTCCATCGACTGCCCGACTTTAACAATAATCGTATTTTTATGTCATGCAGGATTTCCTATCGTTTTTTGAAACCATGCCCTTTTGGCAAAAGTTGACATGGGTAGCTGGCCTACTCACCTTGTTCTGGATACTGGAGACTGGGTTCGCTTTCGCGAAAGCGAAAAACACACCACATTCCAATCGTTCCAAATGGCAACATGCAGGTACCAACCTGGTATTCTTGGTCATGATTTCCTTGATCAATATAGGATTTGGAAGATTGTTGCTTTGGGTGGATCAACTGACCGACACGCAACATTGGGGTTTATTTTCTATGTATAAAGCCCCCATGTGGCTAGATTTGGTGGTGGCACTGGTCTTGCTGGATTTAATTTCTCAATATCTGGCGCATGTTATGTTGCACAAATTCCCCTGGTTCTGGCGACTACATATCGTCCACCACAGTGATACCCATGTGGACGCTACTACGGGTACACGTCAACATCCCATTGAGTTTGCTATGCGGGAAAGCCTCTCGCTGCTAACCATCCTGTTTACAGGTATGCCTATTGCTTTTTATCTATTTTATCGGATACTAACTATATTCTTTACGTACTGGACCCACGCAGACATACGGCTTCCGAAACGCTTGGACCGCGCTTTGTCCTATATTATAGTCACACCGGCCATGCACAAATTTCATCACCACCACGAGATGCCATGGACGGACACGAACTTTGGGAATGTACTCTCCATTTGGGACAGAATGTTTGGCACATTTGTCTATGAAAATGCAGATGATGTGGTTTACGGCGTTGATATTATTGACAACGATAGAAATAACGATGTTCTCTACCAGCTCAAAGCTCCATGGAACCGGCATATCAAATGGAAAAAATAATCAACCCGTATTACGATTTTAATAAGCGTTGGAACTGATCTATTGGGAAAGCTGCTTTTTAACAATACTGCTGATGGTACGACCATCTGCCTTACCTGCTAATTGGGTATTGGCCATGCCCATGACCTTCCCCATGTCCTTCATGGAAGAGGCTTCGGTGCGCACAATAATTTCTGCCACCACCGCTTCAATCGCTTCCTCACTCATTTGTTCAGGAAGGAATTGCTCGAGAACCTTGGCCTGAGCCAACTCAGGTTCTGACAGATCTTCCCTGCCTTGCTCGCTGAAGATTCGCGCAGAGTCCTTGCGCTGCTTAACCAGTTTTTGAACCAATTTGATTTCTTCCTCTTCTGTCAGGGCCTCACCAGAACCAGAGGTCTTGGCCAGTAAGATTTCGCTTTTGACAGCACGCAAAGCGGCCAGAGCTGTTTGATCTTTTGATTTCATGGCGTCTTTCATGGCGCCCATTATTTGTTTTTCTAAACTCATAAGCTGTTTGTTGACTTGTAGCATGTGTCCACCAGATGATTCTATCTGGTCGATCGATCACCCTTCAAAAATAAACTATTCCGCGACCAAGCACAACGAGATGAACAGAGCAATCATAAAAAACCCGGACAGTTTGCACCATCCGGGTTGTTCGCATTTTTTTAGGGGAAAACACGATTAATCTACATTATCATGCAGAAAAGAGTTGTTGTTGGGTCGCAATTGTACCTCATCATTCTCATCTGTAGTTAAGGTAGTTCTGGAGCGATCTCCTTCCTTGGGAAGTTGATCCAACTCAATACCTTGGCGCAAATAGGCCGGTTGTTTTTCTATTTCGCCCAATCGATGGGAGCTTTTGAACTTAAAGTTGTAAGCATGCATTTTGCGTTTGCGTTCCTCGGCACGTCGCACTAACACCTCGTTAAGCGGCAAATCGGTGACATCCAACTCATTATCGGCTGTATCAGTCTCTGTGGTTGGCGTCGATTGTTGAGGATCCTGAGTGACCACTTTAATTTCAGGTTCTGCCACCGCATTTTGATCTTCCATTTTTCTTTGTGTCTGCGGCTTGGCGTTATTTAATTGCTCTTCGACCTCCATATAATCATCCAGGGAATATTTGGTGACTCCATGTTCATTCACCTCGGTAACAGGGACAACATCAATAGGATCATGCACTTCAATATCTTCCAGGTTATGCACGATGGTCGACTCTGCCTTGTTTTCCTTTTCATCTGTAGAAGACAAAGGCATGTCAAAATCAAGGAAAAACTGATCCTTCTCCTCTTCTACTTCGATCCGCGTATGTTTCTCTACTATACTACTACCCTCATGATTGATTTCCTCTGCATCACGGATAACAAAACTGTCGGGATGATGATCGAGTACTTCTTCATAAACTACATTCAGGTTACTGATAAATTCAGTTGTAGGAATCAGCGGATTTTCATCCATATCCTTTTTGGGCACCAAAGGTTCTTCCGGTTCCTCTTCTCCCAATTCATGAACAATCAATAATGGTTGTTCTGGTTCAGTATGCCTGACCTGCACCTGTTCTTTGGCATGAGTTTCATTTTTAATTCCATCCTCTTCATCTTCTTCCACCTCTCCCAAATCCATAATCAATTTACCTGGAATGACATTACTGGTTTTGTCATCCAAAACGGCAGCATGAGCACGCTGTTCCTCCTCAAGGGTATGAATGATGCGCTTGGCTTCGGTATTTGAAATTTCATTTTGTTGCTCTGCATCAAATCCTGTTGCAATCACAGTCACAGAAATAGCATCTCCGAGCGCCTCATCCTCACCCACACCCATAATGATGTTAGCCACACCGCCTGCTTCATTTTGAATGTGCTCGTTGATCTCACCGATTTCATCTATGGTAATTTCTTCAGTTCCAGAAACAATCAACAGCAAGACATTCTTTGCTCCTGTAATTTTGTTATCATTCAATAATGGAGAATCCAGCGCCTTTAGAATACCTTCTTGGGCTCGATTGGATCCAGTAGCTTGTGCACTTCCCATGATAGCGGTTCCACTATTGGCCAAAACGGTTTTGGCATCTCTAAGGTCAATGTTTTGTGTATAGTGATTGGTAATCACTTCGGCTATTCCGCGTGAGGCAGTAGCAAGTACCTCGTCAGCTTTGGAGAAACCAGCTTTAAAACCTAAATTTCCATATACATCCCGTAGTTTGTTGTTGTTAATGATAATCAGGGAATCAACATTCTTGCGGAATTTTTCAACACCCTTTTGTGCCTGTTCATTACGCACTTTTCCTTCAAACTGGAAAGGTGTAGTCACAATTCCCACGGTGAGTATGTCCATTTCACGGGCAATCTGTGCGATAATTGGGGCAGCTCCTGTTCCTGTTCCACCACCCATTCCGGCGGTTATAAATACCATTTTTGAATTGGTATCTAACATCGCCTTGACATCTTCCATGCTTTCTTGCGCGGCACGTTCACCTACCTCGGGATTAGCACCTGCGCCCAATCCTTCCGTTAGGGAGACTCCCAATTGGATTTTGTTGGGAACTGGGCTATTTTCCAGGGCTTGTGCGTCCGTGTTACAAATGACAAAATCTACTCCCTTGATGCCTTGTTGGAACATGTGTTTGATGGCATTACTACCACCTCCACCTACGCCAATGACCTTAATGACGTTGGACTTGTTCTTGGGCAGGTCAAATGCAATACTATTGATGTCTTCACTACTCATAATCTTGCTACTTTACGGTTTAAGTATATCCACCTAGTAACCAACTAGGTCGATGTAATTTTATTTTTCTTTTTCTTTTATTACTCAATGGCAGTTGATTTACCTGCCAAAATTTTATTCTGCTTTATCCAAAAACTCCTTGAATTTGGTCGCCCAGGTATCAAAAATTCCTTTCCTCTTTTGGGGCTGTGCTACTGAGGGCTGCTCCTGCTCTTCTTCCTGCAATTTTTCTTCTGTGACGGTTGCCTCTGGCGTCCCTTCCTGTTGTACAAATGCTGTTTTCTTGATTTTCTCCTCAGCTTTACGCGCCTCCTCCTGCGCCTCTAAACCTTTCATCACCAAACCTACAGCGGTGGCAAACAACGGGCTCGTACTTTCTATATCTGAATCACCAGCCAAGTGTTCGTTAGGGTAGCCTATTCTACTGGGCATGCCTGTCACATATTCTGCCAATTGCTTGATATGTTTTAGCTGGCTTCCCCCACCGGTAAGCACTACTCCGGCAATTAATTGTTTCTTGGGCTCGTCATGACCATAATTCTTGATCTCCACAAAAACTGTTTCAAGAATCTCAATCACCCGAGCGTGAATGATCTTACTCAGATTCTTCAAGGTAATTTCCTTGGGTTCGCGACCACGTAGTCCTGGGATGGATACAATTTCGTTTTCTTTATTTTCTCCTGGCCACGCACTACCAAATTTAGTTTTGAGCAATTCTGCCTGTTTTTCAATGATGGAACATCCTTCTTTGATGTCCTGTGTGATGATATTTCCACCTTGAGGAATAACTGCTGTATGTCTGATAATTCCGTCTTTAAAAATCGCCAGATCAGTAGTCCCGCCCCCTATATCAATCAAGGCCACACCGGCCTCCTTTTCTTCCTGACTCAAAACCGCATCTGCACTAGCCAAAGGCTCCAGCGTAATTGACTTCAAGTCTAAGTCAGCACTTTTTACACAGCGGTAGATGTTCCTGATACTAGCTACCTGACCTACCACTACATGGAAGTTGGCCTCTAGACGCCCTCCATACATACCAATCGGCTCCTTGACATCAGATTGACCATCAATTTTATATTCTTGTGGTAAAACATGTATAATTTCTTCACCTGGTAGCATCACCAGTTTCAACACCTGGTTACACAATCGCGTAATGTCTTCTTCATTGATGACGGTTTCACTGTCACCTCGGGTGATATAATCGCTGTGCTGTAAACTTCTGATATGTTGACCGGCAATTCCTACGGTTACCTCGCTAATCTTCATACCACTCACCGATTCGGCCTGGTTCACCGCTTGTTGGATGGATGTAATGGTTTGGGTGATATTATTGACCACTCCTCGATGAACGCCCATGCTTTTGGACCTTCCCACTCCAAGGATTTCCAGCTTACCATATTCATTCTTCCGTCCAATCATGGCCACGATTTTCGTGGTTCCGATATCCAACCCTACTGCGTAATCTTGTACATCCATCTGCTTACTTTTTAGTTACCACTACCTGGTTTTCAAACCTCAGGTCCACGGTTTTTAATTGGTCCATGCGATCTTCCTTGATCATCTTTGCCATAAAGGCCTTATAGTTGGTCATTTTATGCGGCAAATTCTCAACTTTACCCAGTTTGACTTTATACTCATGAGCGCGAACTCCCAGGGTTACCTCCTCACGTGGATCAATATCCAGCTGGGTGAACGTGGATGCCAGCAACTCATCATTTCTGAGAAATTGAACCAACTCAAATATTTGAGGTTGCACGCTTTCGCGAAAGCCAAACACAAGCGGGACATGAGCACTGTACTCTTCTGAAAGCGGCATAATGCTATTATCCTGATCTAGATAAGCATTGAACTCACCCATCAGTCTGGCAACCGGCTTTCTTTGCTCCACAACAGCCTCAAGCAGACCATCCAGCGTAACAGAAACCTCTGCCGTTCTGATCATTGCATGCTGTTCCAATTGATATTCACTCTCTTTCAAATCTAAATTTTCTACTACGAGGTTCTTTACACTATCCTCATTTTGTATCAACAATTTATTAACGTTCGCTTCAGAAATCAATGGTTCGCTATAATCTGTAAATCTGATGCTTACCTCTTTAAGCGTTCGCAGGCCATGACGCTTGGACGAAAAGGCATAAATGCCAAAAACCAACACAATGCAAACCACCAACAAAATGATGTCTTTAAACTTTTTCATCGGATAAAGATTTGGTCAATTTTTCAATTTCGATTCCTATATCACCCGCCCCCAACATCACCACTAATCTATTCCCCATCTCTTCCACAAAGGCCTGTAGATCTTTTTTATCAACTACGGTCACGACTGCCGGCGGATTTTCATTCTGACTGATCATTAAAGACAATACAGCCGAGTCAATGCCCTCAATCGGCAGTTCCCTCGCCGGATAAATATCCAGTAAGCCCACGTTGTTAAATTGGGCCAGGGCCTGAGAAAATTCCTGCATAAAATCACGGGTTCTACTGTATAAGTGAGGTTGAAAAATCACGGTAATTTCTTCCTCTGGATACATCTCACTTACGGCCTCATAAACGGCATTGATTTCTGTGGGATGATGAGCATAATCATCAATCAGTATGAACTCCGGAGTGTTTAATCTGTAAGTAAACCTCCTTGCCACACCGGGAAAAGTTGCAAGGGCCAGTCGTAAGGATTCTGGATCTGCACCGTACTCCAAAGCCACAGCCATCGCGAGCACGGCATTATTGAGGTTATGCCTACCAGGAAGCATTAACAAACAATTTTCAATCACACCTTGCGGCGTTTGAAGGTCAAAATGATACGTGCCATTCACTATACTCAAATTAAGCACCCGATATTTACCTCGATCGATGCCTACCTGAATACCATCCATTGGAACCTTTTCGTTGACTAACAATGTTTTTCCCTGCAATAGACCCGCAAAATCACGGAAAGTCTTTTCAAATTCGCTTACATCACCATAAATATCCAAGTGATCTGCGTCTATGGCAGTGATACCAGCAATATCTGGATCCAGCTGCATAAAAGAGCGATCAAATTCATCGGCTTCTACAACCATCACATCTGTACCTGAATACAAATAATTGGTTTGATAATCTTCCAGGATACCGCCCAAGAAAGCGGTGATCTTGTGACCACTCTGGTTCAACAGGTGCGCTAAAATGGAGCTTGTTGTCGTTTTCCCATGCGTACCTGCAATAGCCAAACAGGTCATAGTTTTGGAAATTTGCCCTAACATTTGAGCGCGTTTCAGGATGGATATTCCGCTTTCGCGAAAGCGTAATAAAATATCCAATTCTTGCGGAATGGCAGGCGTAAAAATCACCTGAGCATTTTCTAGTTGTTTATACGCGTTAGGAATACCGTCAAAATCATCTTTATACTGAACCTGAATACCTTCTTCTATCAGGTTTTGAGTGAGGTTGGACTCCACCCGATCATATCCAGCCACCTTTTTACCTTGTTGGTTTAAATATCTGGCCAGCGCACTCATACCAATACCGCCAATGCCGATAAAATAAAAGTGTGATATGTGCTGCAATTCCTTCATGAAAGCAATTCAAAAATTTCGTTGACAATGTGAGCAGTTGCTTCTGGCAGAGCTTGTTCAGCGATCTGTTTAGACAAAGAATCTTGAAGTTCTTGATCCTCCATCAATCCATTCCAAACTATGGGAAAATTTTGATCGAGGTCTGATTCGTTGATCATCAGGGCAGCATCCCGAGCGACCATGGCCTGGGCATTTTTGGTTTGGTGATCCTCTGCCACATGTGGTGACGGAATAAAAATTACCGGTTTACCCACAATACTCAATTCCGAAATAGCTCCTGCTCCTGCTCTGGATATAATGAAATCTGCTGCTGCATAGGCCAAGTCCATCCTATTTAAGAAAGCATGTACCTGCACTCTGTCTTGCGCTTTATCCCCATAGGTATCAAAACCATAGGAGCCACATTGCCAGATGATTTGTACCTTTTGTGTCAGCAGGGACAGCTGATCATGAATAAGCTCATTGATCCGCCTCGCTCCCAAACTACCGCCCACGACCAACAGCGTTTTTAAATTTGGATCAAGCGAAAAATGTTGTATTGCCTCCTCACGTAATCCATCAAGTTCAAGCAAGTCTTTACGCACCGGATTCCCAGTCAGCACTATTTTATCAGCTGGGAAGAAGCGATCGAGACCCTCGCTAGCCACACATATCTTGTCGACCTTTTTACCCAAAAGTTTGTTGGTAACACCTGGGAAAGCATTTTGCTCTTGTATCAGTGTTGGTATGTTGCGTTTGATCGCCATGTATAGCAGAGGCCCACTTGCATATCCTCCTGTTCCTATGGCTATATCTGGTTTGAATTCACGGATGATTTTTTTGGCATCAAATAGGCTTTTCACAACTTTTAATGGGAATGCCAGGTTTTTGGCAGACAAGCTGCGTTGCAGACCACTAATCCATAAACCTTTTATCTTATATCCAGCAGCAGGGACTTTTTGCATCTCCATCCGGTCCTTGGCGCCAACAAACAAGATAACGGAATCTGGCCAGCGCTTGCGGCACTCATCAGCAATTGCAATGGCTGGATAAATATGGCCTCCGGTACCTCCTCCTGATATGATGATTTTATAAGGCTTCACTGAGTACGTCTAAAGGGTTCATATCTTCTGGGGCCACTTCTTGCTCCATTTCTTTTTGTTTGTCTCGTTGGGCACTTACGCTGAGCACAATTCCTAATGCCATGCAGGTCATAAGTATAGAAGTTCCACCACTGCTGATTAATGGTAAAGTCTGTCCGGTTACAGGTATAAGATTGACAGCCACACACATGTTCATCAAGGCCTGAAAAACAATGGGAAAACCGACGCCGATTACCAGCAACTTTCCGAAGACAGAATCGGCTTTGGTAGATATCACCACCAACCTAAACAGGAAGAAGAGATAAAGCGAAAGAATCAACAACCCACCTATCAAACCAAATTCCTCCAAAACGATGGCAAATATGAAATCCGAGGAAGATTGCGGCAACACATGTTTGGTGGGGCTCTTCCCTGGTCCAACACCAAAAATATATCCGTTGGCTATAGCGGTCTTTGCCCGTTCCACCTGATAGGTAGAATCGGAGTCCCCTTCTCCAGAAAAGGTGGTAATTCGGGAAGCCCAGGTATCTACTCTATTAGGAAGGACACCTGGAAATGCTTTGGCAGTCAGCACAAAGAGAATCATCGTGAGTGCACCTATGCCCACGATCGCCATAAGGTATTTTTTTGGATAACCACCCACAAAACAAGTGAGCAATACCATGGAAAAAATCAACACTGCCGTACTCAGATTAAAAGGCACTACCAGCATCAACACTGCCCCAACAGGTAGCCATAATGGCAACAAGGACTCTTTAAAAGTTACCCTGCGCTCTTTGATACTAGCCAGGTATTTGGCTACATAAACCATCAACACTACAAATGCTAAAGTACTGGTCTGAAAATTGATGCCGATCACAGGGACTTTCACCCAGCGGCTCGCACTTGCTCCTCCCATAACAGTCCCCTGGGCAGCAGTGTACACTAATAGCAGTATAACCACAGGAATCGCGAGCACACTCAAGCCTTTGAAATAGCGATAAGGTATCTTATGAACCGAATACAAAATCACTAGACCAATGACCACATGGGTAAAATGCTTGATCAAATACGAAGTTGTATTTCCCGTCCCTTTCCCTAAATAAGCCAGGTTGGCACTGGCGCTATAAACAGGTAAAAATGAGAACACGATCAATATGATGGCCAGTGCCCATAAAAAGGTATCTCCAGATATGTAGTCCTTGATCTTCAATTTATAATCCTCTTACTGCGTTTTTAAATTGGCGTCCCCTGTCTTCATAATTATTAAATAGGTCAAAACTTGCACAAGCAGGACTCAACAATACGTTGTCGCCAGCCTCGGCGAGTTTGTAGGCCACCCTGACCGCATCTTCCATCGAACTAGTTTCTACCATCTGATCTACACAATTACCAAATGCTTCTACGATCCTGGAATTATCCGTTCCCAGACATACAATGGCTTTGACGTGACGATTGACCAGGCTGTAGAGTTGGGTGTAATCATTTCCTTTATCTACACCGCCTACAATCCATACGGTAGGATGCTCCATACTGTCCAAAGCATAATAAGTGGCATTGACATTGGTGGCTTTAGAATCATTGATGTACTGGACCTTGTTGATTTTCAAAACATTTTCCAGACGATGTTCGACACCTTCAAATGAAGTCAAGCTTTGTCGAATAGTTTCCTTGCGGATCTTGAGCAATTTTGCAGCGGTTGAAGCTGCCATGGCATTGGCTGTGTTGTGTTTTCCTTTGACAGAAAGTTCTTGTTGGGGCATGTTAAATATGGTATTATGCGTGTAAATTGTAAGTTGATTGTCTTTTATGAATGCGCCTTGATCGAGCAGTTTTTCCATGGAAAAAGGCACCAATTGGGCACGTGTAGGTTGGTTTTTTAGCGCTTTATTAATGGCAGGATCGTCCACATTGTAGATCAGATAATCCTGTTCGTCCTGATTCATCGTAATCCTCATTTTACTGGCCACATACTTTTCAAATTTCCCATCATACCGATCCAAATGATCTGGTGTAATATTGAGAATGATCGCAATATGTGGTTTAAAGCTATCAATACCGTCCAGCTGGAAACTACTCACCTCCAACAGTCTGTGGCTGGAAGGACCTTCGGCTACCTGCTCGGCAAAACTCTTTCCAATATTTCCTCCAGTGGTATGATCGAGATCGGCTGTATTTAAAATGTGATCGATCATGCGTGTGACCGTGGTTTTCCCATTGGCTCCAGTAACAGCAATGATGGTTTCATCGGTAAACCAGGAGGCAAATTCTACTTCTGAAATGATTGGAATACCTCGCTCAAGAATTTCTCTGACCAGTTGTATTGTATCTGGAATTCCTGGGCTTTTGACTACCAGATCGGCTGCGAGTATCTGATCCATGCTGTGCTTGGCTGTTTCATAAGGTATAGCGTGGTTTTGTATCGCTTTCGCGAAAGCGGGATCTAACTGCCCTCCATCACTCAAGAACACCTCATACCCTTGCTGCTTTCCAAGAATAGCCGCTCCAACACCACTGATACCTCCTCCAAGGACCACAAGTTTTTTACCGGTATGTTGTTGATCTACCTGCATCAACGTACTTTAAGGGTTACAATACTGATAATAGCCAGCAGGATACCGACGATCCAGAAACGGACTACGATCTTGCTTTCATGAATACCTCGTTTTTGATAATGGTGATGCAATGGTGACATCAGGAAAATTCGTTTTCCCTCACCAGTCTTTCTTTTGGTATACTTGAACCAGCTTACCTGCATCATCACCGATAAGTTTTCCATCAGGAATACACCACATAAAATCGGGATCAGTAATTCTTTTCTGGTGGCAATAGCTAAAACAGCTATTATTCCACCAATGGTAAGACTACCTGTATCACCCATGAACACCTGCGCAGGGAAGGTGTTATACCAAAGAAATCCAACTAGGGCGCCTGCAAAGGCTGTGATAAAGACCACCATTTCACCCGAGTTGGGGATATACATGACATTCAGATAATCAGAAAAGACGATATTACCCGAAATCCAAGCAAACAAAGCCAAGGTAATTACTACAATTGCGCTGGTACCAGCAGCCAGACCGTCAATTCCATCAGTGAGATTAGCTCCGTTAGACACAGCAGTAACAATGATGATCACGATAGGAATAAAGATCAACCAAGCCCAATTTGCCAGACTGGGATCAATCCAATCAATCAGCTTGGCATAATCAAATTCGTTATCCTTGACAAATGGAATCGTCGTCTTAGTGGATTTTTTGGCCTCCTGGAATTCCAGCGGAGAGTTTTGTGTGAGCAACTCCTGTTCGTAGGTAGGATTGATTACCTCTTCTTTGATAGTGACTCCATCATGAAAGAACATGATACCGCCAATGATTGCCCCCAGACCCACCTGTCCTATTACCTTAAAAATGCCTTTAAGTCCGCCTTTATCTTTTTTAAAGATCTTGATGTAGTCATCGGCAAACCCGATCATTCCCATCCATATGGTTGTGATAATCAACATCACTACGTAAATATTATCGACCTGACACAACAGAAAAGCAGGAATTAAAGTAGCTAGGATAATGATGATTCCACCCATGGTTGGGGTACCTGCCTTTTGTGCTTGCCCCTCAAGTCCCAGATCACGTACCGTCTCTCCAACTTGTTGACGCTGGAGGTATTTGATGATCCGTTTACCATAAATGGTAGAAAATGCCAAGGACAATACAAATGCGATAGCCGACCTAAATGTGATAAACTGAAACAGGGAGGCTCCTGGTGTTTGAAATTGTTCTTCTAAATATTTAAAGAGATAATAGAGCATGCTTATTTTTTGAATTGGTTGAGAAAATCTGCCACAATTTTGCGGTCATCAAAATCATGTCGCTCGCCATTGATCTCCTGATAGGTTTCATGACCCTTGCCCGCTATGAGTATGATATCATTTTTGTTGGCCAATTTTGCCGCCATCTTAATGGCTTGTCGACGATCAGTAATACTGACTGTTTTTTTAAAATCTTGTGGCTGAACCCCTTTTTCCATATCCGCTATAATAGCATCTGGATCTTCTGTGCGCGGATTGTCGCTGGTCAGGATCACCTGGTCACTTAAAGAGCCAGCAATAAGAGCCATTTTTGGTCTTTTGGTGGTATCCCGATCACCCCCACAACCCACCACCGTGATCAGAGTTTCGTTTCTGGTCCGTATGCTATTGATGGTCTCCAGTACATTTTTAAGCGCATCTGGTGTATGGGCGTAATCAACAATAGCCGTAATTTTTTCTGTAGCCGTCGTAAAATATTGGAATCGACCGGCCACACCTTCCAGTTCCGAAATAGTCTCCAATACCTCCATCTGCTCCAACCCTAACTCCACAGCTACAGCATAAATGGCTAACACATTATAGGCATTAAAATGACCTACCATTTTTGACCAAACTTCCTGGTCATTGATCTTAAGCAGCAGCCCGCCGAATTGATTTTCAATGACCTGCGCCCTGTAATCTGTAAAGGATTTAAGGGCATAACCTAGTTTCTTGGCTTTGGTATTTTGAAGCATCACAGGGCCATTCTTATCATCAAGGTTGGTCAGTGCAAACGCAGTTTTTGGGAGTTGGTCAAAAAAGCGTTTCTTGACATCCCGATACTCGGCAAAGGACTTGTGATAATCTAGATGATCATGAGATAAGTTGGTAAAAACACCTCCAGCAAAATATAACCCAGTCACCCGTTCCTGTGCGATTCCATGACTGCTTACTTCCATAAAGCAGTAGTCCACGCCAACTTCTACCATACTGGATAAATGTGCATTGATGGTCAATGGATCTGGCGTAGTATGCCTGGTAGGAACGACCTGTTCATCGATTAAAATTTCAACGGTAGAAATAAGCCCGGTTTTGTAACCAGACCTTTTGAACAGTTGGTACAAAAGAGAAGTCGTGGTGGTTTTTCCGTTGGTACCAGTGACGCCCACAAGCTTAAGTTGAGAGGAAGGATTGCCGTAAAAATTGGAGGCCATAAGCGCAAGTGCGGCATGCGAATTAAGCACCTGAATGTAGGTCACACCTTCTTCCTGATAATCTGGCATATCTTCCAACACCACAGCGACAGCACCTTGGGTCACCGCTTTTTCCACGTATTCATGTCCGTCGGTAGCAGTTCCCTTTAAGGCTACAAAAACATCGTTGGAACCAATTTTTCTAGAATCAAACTGAACCTTTTCAATGACAAGGTCAGTATTGCCGACCACCATTTCCAAGTTTACCTTATATAATATGTCTTTGAGATTTGTCATAAAAGTGTAAGCGTAACTTTATCAGTAGATGCGATTCTAGTTCCGGGTTTGAGACTCTGGGAAGCCACTTTGCCCTTCCCCTTGACCACCACCTTAGCTCCTAAATTTTCTACGATCGCCATGGCATCCATAGCCTCCATTCCTCTCAGATCAGGCAGTTGGTTTGAAGTGGATTGTGCCTGAGCGAAGTAAGTCTTTTGGGATTCTTGTATTTTTGTAGGGATGCTTTTCGGCAGCTCGACCTCATCAATGATGGGGTTGTTGGCGTAAATTTTTTGGGCAATCTTTTTAAATACAGGCCCTGCCACGATGTTTCCATAATAGCCCTTGGTGATATTGGGCTTATGGATCACCACGATACAACTGTACTTGGGTTGGTCTGCCGGAAAATAACCGGCAAAGGATGCAATATAATTTCCTGCGCTTTTCCAGTATTCTGTTTGACAAGTACCGGTCTTTCCTGCCATGGAAAAATTCTCGCTGTACAGATTATCTGCCGTACCTCGTTTCACCACATTTTCCATCATCACCTTGACCTTGTCGATGGTGGATTGTGAGCAAATAGCAGGATTAATGATCTCCCGGTCAAACCTTTCAATCAACTTGTCTTTTGATTTAACTTCACGAATCATGCGTGGCTTGACCATGACGCCGTTGTTGGCCACTGCATTGTAGAAAGTCAAAGTCTGTAAAGGCGTAAGCTGCACACCATAGCCAAATCCCATCCAAGGTAAAGACAAGCCACTCCAACTGGCATCATCAGGATGTGGAATCATAGGAATACCTTCTCCTTTTATTGGAAGATCCAGTTTTTTATTGAGATTCATACTGTACAATCGGTCTACATAATCCTCAGGTCTGGATTTGTAGTTATCATGAATCATTTGGACCAAGGCAGTATTGGAAGAAACCTCAAATGCTTTGGCCACGCTTATCTTGCCATAACCACCGTATTTGGAATCCCGAACATTTCGCCCGTAATAGGAAATTTTGCCTTTTTTGGTATCAAAGACAGTACTTGTATCAACCACTTTGTCCTCCAAGGCGGCAATCACACTCATCAGTTTAAAAGTTGACCCAGGTTCATGGGATTCCCAGACGGCATAATTCCGCTTTTCATAATATTTCCCACTTGATCCCCTTCCTAGATTGGACAAAGCCTTTATCTCACCAGTAGCCACCTCCATAACGACGGCTGTTCCGTGATCGGCCTCAAAATATTCCAATTGCTCGAGCAAGGCATGATGGGCCACATCCTGCATATTGACATCTATTGTGGTGTAGACATCATACCCATCTTTGGGATCGACTTCGGCGGCGCTGGAAATGGGTTTCCATTGCTTTTTACTGATCTTCTGCTCTAAACGAACCCCATCACTGCCTCTCAAGTAGGGAGCAAATGCCCCTTCCAGACCTACTGGAGCGCTACCGTTGCGATCATAGCCAACAATACGCTCTGCCATCTTACCCAGTGGATGTTCACGTACTACGCGTTTCTCGACAATCAACCCACCTCTATAAGGGCCTTTTTCAAACAACGGAAAGTCTCTAATTCTTTTGTACTCTCCATAATTAAGGTTTTTGGCGATCAAAAGGTATCTATTGCGATTAGTGCGCGCCTTTTGCAGTTTTTTCAGGTAATAAGATTTGGATTTGTCAAATTCCTGCCCCAAAGCTTCGGCTAGTGGCGCCACGTTTTCGTTAAAATCTTTCGCGGAAGCGGACAAAGCATCAAAGCGGATATCATATTTACTGATAGAGGTCGCCAGTAATTGACCGTTGGCATCATAAAGGTTTCCTCTAACGGCCGGGATAGTGTCATTTCTAAAAATGCGCTGTTCTGCGCGGGCGCGATAATCTTCGCCTTCCACAAATTGAATGTTGACAATCTGAGCCACGACCAGCAAGGCAATAACGACAAATGCCGCGCTCACCAGATAAGCCTTATTCAGTATGTTTTTATCAGTCGTTGGCATCTCGAGATGGGGAAATAATTATTTTTTGAGGTGGGTTTTTGGCAGGAGCGATTCCTTTTTTTTCAATATTTCTGGCTATGGTAGACTCCATTTGTAGAAACATGAGTCTGCGTTCCAGGTCAGTGTACTCACTATGAAGTTCAGTGACGCGCTCATTCAGTGCAGCCAGCCGATGTACCTTTTTCTCATAGGTGTGACCGGTATAAATCATAACGATAGCCAGACCGGCAGCAAACAGGATGAACCTCCAGTTTTTAAAAGCATCCTCATTGGTCAGAAAGCTACCTTTTAATATGTCATAGACTTTGGCCGCCATTATACATCTTCAATTTTTTCAGCGATACGCAGCTTAGCGCTACGAGCGCGGTTATTCTCTTTAATTTCTTCTTGACTGGGAACAATCAATTTGCCCACACGTTTGAAGGGTACGCTGGCCCTACCGAACACATCTTTTTCAGGCTCTCCTTCAAACAAGCCGTTTCTGATATAGCGTTTAACTGGCCTATCCTCCAGAGAATGGTAAGAAATCACGCTGAGCCGTCCGCCAATTTTCAATAACTGCTTGACTTGCTCCAGAAAACTGTAGAGCACCTCCATTTCCTTATTGACTTCTATACGTATGGCCTGGAATACTTGTGCCAGCAATTTGTGCTCGATGCGCGAAGGCACTAACGGAGCGCAAACCTCCTTGAGGTCGGCAACGGTTTCTATCTTTTTCAATTCCCTTGCGGCGACAATGCGGCGACTGAGTTTAGGAGCCACGCGCAACTCGCCATAGGTTTTGAAAATCCGCGTAAGATCTTCTTCGGCGTATTGGTTTAATACAACAACAGCATCCAGCTCCTGATCTTGATTCATTCGCATGTCTAATCTGGCGTCAAATCGGGTGGAAAAACCTCGATCGGGAATATCAAATTGATGCGAACTCACCCCTAGATCAGCGAGTATACCGTCGACATGGGTCACACCATAGAGACGCAGGAACCGTTTCATATACCCAAAATTCTCATTGATCAAAGTGAATCTTTCATCATCAATGGCGTTTCCCAAGGCATCTGTATCCTGATCAAAAGCAAATAGCTTCCCGTCTGGCCCTAGCCTGGAAAGGATTTCACGAGAATGACCACCACCTCCAAAAGTGACATCCACATAGATGCCTGAAGGATTTACCTCTAGGCCATCTACAGCTTCCTTGAGCAATACCGGCTTATGATATGAGGTCTGTTGTGTCATTTCCCATTACTTCTTCTGCGAGATCAGCAAAGTCATCCAGTGAATCGTCTATCGCCGACTCATATCTTTGTTTATCCCAGATTTCTAAAATTCTAACCGAACTGGAGACCGTGATCTCCTTGGTGATTCCTGCAATGGTGATGAGGTCTTTCGGAATAAGCAACCTACCGTTACTATCCACCTCAACAGTTTTGACTCCAGCGGTAAATCGACGGATAAAATCATTGTGCTTTCTATTGAAACGATTCAATCCATTCAACTTCTCCATCATCTTATTCCATTCATCCATAGGATACAGCTCAAGGCAAGGCTGAAATACAGCTCGCTTGATCACAAAGCCATCTTGCATGACTGGTGTCAACTGCTTTTTAATTGCAGCTGGCATCATGAATCTGCCCTTGGCATCGGCTTTACACTCGTATGTTCCTATAAAATTGACCACTGAGATAGCTATTTACTAGCTATTAAAATCAAAAATAGGAAAATTTATACCACATTTTACCACATTTTACCACTTTGTTAATAACTGTAGCCTTTTCTCGATAAATATGGCAGTTATCAACAATCCCCAAAATCGACCGAAGACATTCCCCCATCAGCGTTTATCAAGACAATTCAAATTGCCAAGTATTTAGCTCAGGTGGTGTCAAAAAGTGGGAAGGTGAATGTTTTGCCGTACGTTATACAAAACATTTCGTTAGAAATGGCTTGTTTTTACTATTGTTAAAACGCCTATATTTGCGGCTTAGACTCATTCTATGGCTCAGGATCTTATCAAAGACGGGAAGTTTGAATATTATACGGCTGGAGAAGGCACCCCCATTATCATATTACATGGTTTGATGGGCGGACTGAGCAATTTTCAAGGTGTTATTGACTTTTTCCCTCCTAAAGGATATCAAGTTGTCGTACCCACGCTCCCCTTGTACACAACCTCATTGATCAAAACCAGCGTGGGCACCTTTGCCAAACATATCAATGAATTTATAGATTATATGGGCTGGGACCAGGTCATTCTATTAGGGAATTCACTGGGTGGACATATCGGGCTCGTTACCACAAAACTTTTTCCAGAAAGGATCAAGGCGCTGGTGATAACAGGAAGTTCAGGCTTATATGAAAGCGCCATGGGAGAAAGCTATCCCAAAAAGGGGGACTACGACTATATCAAAAAGAAAAGTGAGGACGTGTTTTACGATCCGGCAGTAGCTACAAAGGAAATTGTAGACGAAGTTTTTGCCACTGTTAATGACCGCAACAAGCTTATCAAGACCCTGGCTATTGCCAAAAGTGCCATACGACACAATATGGCCAAAGACCTCCCCAACATGGAAACGCCTACTTGTATTATCTGGGGTAGGCAAGATAGTGTCACCCCACCAGAAGTGGCCGATGAGTTCCATAAAAAATTACCAGATAGCGAATTGTTCTGGATCGATAAATGTGGCCACGCAGCCATGATGGAACATCCAGACGAGTTCAATGAGATTCTCTACGCTTGGCTTCAAAAACGAGAGTTCTAGGAGCTACAACAAAGTGATTTATTCGATTTTTCCTATGGACTAAATTATCCTGATCAGTTGATGTGACAGATGGTTAATGGTGATAGGTTGTGGTGGAAGCAAATACTTCTGCTTACCTTTGTTCTATGATAATAAGCAGTGCCGATTTCGTCGTATCCAATCAGGATGTTAAAAAATGCCCTAATGGCCAGTTGCCAGAGTACGCTTTTATCGGACGTTCCAACGTTGGGAAATCATCGTTGATCAATATGTTGACCAACAGGAAAAGCCTCGCCAAAACTTCTGGCCGACCAGGTAAAACACAATTGATCAATCACTTTCTGATCAATAAGTCTTGGTATCTGGTTGATCTACCGGGCTATGGGTATGCTAGAGTTTCTAAAACCAGTAAAGCAAAGTTTCAAAAGTTCATTACCAATTACTTTTTACAGCGCAAACAGCTGGTCTGCGGTTTTGTACTAGTTGATGTACGTCATGAACCTCAACCCATCGACACCGAGTTTATGGAGTGGCTTGGAGCTAACGCCATCCCTTTTGGCATCATTTTTACAAAGGCAGACAAACTAAAACCCAATGCTTTGGAACGAAATATCGCAGCCTACCAAAAGCATTTGACCGAAGGCGCTTGGGAGGAAATGCCTCCCTATTTTATAACAAGCTCTTCTAAAGGAATGGGAAGAGATGAGGTGCTGGAATACATCCATTCCATCAATGAGTCCTTACGCTAACATCCATATTCGAGCTGATCAATCAACATTGTAGACAATAAGTGATCGATCAACGAGTTGTTTGTCGTCTGATATCCCTTAACAGCCCTTCAATGCCATTGACTTTCATATCATAAACGGTTTGCATATATCGTCCCAACTTACCCTTAGGGAAACCTTGCCTGCGAAACCATACATAATATGCCTCAGGCAAGTCGCTCAGGTATTTCCCCTGATGCTGTCCAAAAGGCATGGTATACCAAGCCAAATCAATAAGTTGCTCGTGTTCTGAAGGCAAAGAATAAGAATTTTAATGCGCTATTGTTTTTTAAGCTCCAGTTTTTCAGCAAAATAATCGCAAAAATCCATCATGGTATCCCTCATTTTAGTATCATTGGTAGCCCTGTGATAAGTATCGGCCATGGAAACCAGGGTTTGGTGAAAAAACACTCTCATCTCATCCACAGGCATGTCCTTTGTCCACAAATCTATTCTAAAGGATTCCTTGTCTACCGCATCCCACATGGAAACCATCATAGCTTTGGCATCAGCTGCATCAACTCCGCCATCAGGTGCACTCCATCTGATTTTCTCAGGCACTCGATTTTCATCCAGTTCGATTCCAATTTTGATTGTTGATCTATGATTTTTATCAGACATTACTGTAGCGGTTTATATTTTGATTTATTGAAAAGACTTTCAGCATCGAGACTAATCATGGTTTCAAGATCCACAGGATTGTTTTGCATAAAAGATTCCACAATCCGATACCCCATGTATCTACCTACTCCGCCGGGTGTTTGTTGATCTATCTCCAGATAGAATTTGGAAAAAGGAGCCGGCGCAATGAACCTGGGAATCAATCTTGAGTCCGTGTCATAGAGCATTTCTTTATCGATAAAATAGCGCCACATCTGCGACTCGTTTTCAACAGTGTAGTCAAATTTTGCTGGAGGGTAATCAAAAATATGATATCCAGCAGCCTCAGGAACAAACAGCGATTGTAGGTAATGAATTTTCCCAAAATAAACCATACTTCCCAAGAAGGTTCTATCCATTGTGGGTGGCACAAACAACCTAGCGTACTCCATAGCGACGTCTGCCGGCAATTGCTCCCGATTGAGCTGATTGCGCTGGTAATTACTGATTCCCTGATAGAGTTCGTGATCTTTCCCCAGATATGTATCGATAGAAATAATGAGTTGATCCTTTGTAGGTATAATTTGCTGTCGATAATTCACTTCCGAAATCACGGTATAAATATCAGTGGACTGAAAATCAGGAAAGTAATATTTGACATGCTTCATTACATCCTCGACTTCGCTCTCGATCGCAGTGTAATCAAATTCAGCGTTCTGAACGGCAGCCTCCAGAATGTTCTGAATCGAATCTTTTCCAGTCATCTTTGCCATCCAAACACTATCTGGCACCCTGGTAGATATGAATACTGGATAATCCTTTTTGAGCTGTTCCAAATCTTCGACTTCTGCTTCTGCAAAAATTTTATGAAATGGAATTAATTCTACATCTACTGGAATGGCAGCTATCTCTGCCTCCACAGAATTGGAAGGTTGACAGGAAAGGATCGCTTTCGCGAAAGCGATACACACCAACAACCTGATCAACTTATCTTTCATACGTCTATAACTCGGCTATTCTTTTATTATTTTTAGGACTGCAAAAATACAATTATGAAAGTAGAAAAAGTGACCAACCATATTGTTAATTGGCTAAAGGAATACGCAGAAGGTGCCAAGGTAGACGGTTTTGTGGTGGGTGTAAGCGGCGGTATTGATAGCGCTGTTACATCAACATTATGCGCTATGACTGGATTAAAAACACTTTGTGTGGAAATGCCCATTCACCAACATGCCGACCATGTCAGCCGAGCCCAGGAGCATATTATCCAATTGGGTAAGCGTTTTGGCAATGTACAGGCAGTGCACAGCGATTTGACTCCCGTGTTTGATACCTTCGTCAGGCAAATGCCCAATATTACTACCGATCCACAAGTGGAACTGACACTGGGAAACACCAGAGCCAGACTGCGGATGACCACGCTGTACTATCATGCAGGTGTCAACGGTTTATTAGTGGCAGGCACTGGAAATAAAGTTGAGGATTTTGGCGTAGGATTTTACACCAAATACGGAGATGGAGGCGTTGACTTAAGCCCAATAGCCGACTTGATGAAAAGCGAGGTCTATGCGGTCGGTCAACACGTGGAAGTGCCTGAAAGTATCATGCAAGCAGCACCCAGTGATGGACTTTACGGAGCTGAACGTACAGATGAAGACCAAATCGGAGCCAGTTATGACGAACTTGAATGGGCCATGTCACAAAATGATCTTGGAAAAAGCGCAGATGACTTTTCAGGGAGGGAAAAAGAGGTCTATAAAATTTTTAAGTCCTTCAACAACAGGAATCAACATAAAATGAACCCCATTCCCGTGTGCGAAATTCCTTCAGATTTACGCTAAAATTTTAGGATAACTTTCTGAAATGTAAGGTAATACGTACGTATTTAATTGTAGGAACAATTTCTTACAGTTTATATTTGCTGTAAAGCCTGATCATATGGACATTTTATTGGCAGATCACCATCCTGTTTTCCGACGTGGCCTTAAATGTATGATGAAGGACAACCAAGCCTTTGAGTTCAAAGGCAAGGTGGAAGATGGAAAAGATCTGATTTCTGGAATCGCTAAATATCAACCAGATGTCTTGGTTTTGGAGGTAGATTTACCCAATTCTGATGGCGTTGGATCCCTGCGTAGAATACGACAGGAATTCCCAGACCTCAAAGTTTTGGTGGTAAGCTGTCATCCTGAAGAAATCTATGCCGTTAGTTCGGTTAAAGCTGGTGCCAACGGATATATCGCCAAAACACGAACCATCAAAGAAGTTAAAAAAGCCTTGCTAAAAGTTAGCGAGGGCGGTACATTCCTATCTGAAAACATCAAAGACCAGATGAATGACAATCAGTCTGGGAATATTCTCAAATTTAAAAAATTGTCTACCCGAGAGATCGAAGTACTCAACCTACTCTCCAGAGGAAAAAGAAATAAGGAGATTGCCCAGCAGTTATCTATCAATGAAAAGACGGTGAGCACTTACAAAACAAGGCTCCTCAAGAAATTGAATGTCGATAATATCGCCGATTTGATTCACCAGTCCAGACTGTTGCAACTTTCTTCCTAATTACCTGAACCGGTTCCAACCTTCGGATGGAATGACTGTCCTGTTTTTCTTGTCAATACGCTTCCGCAAGTTGTTGTAGTCCACTATTTGCCGCAGCGCTTCATTATTGTCAATATGCGGAGGGTTCTTCTCAATAATTCTGTTGAGGTTGTTGACCAAATCATAAATCCATAGCTGACGCAAGTGCAGTAAAACCTGAGTGACATACTCTGATACGGTCTGATCCTTCTTTTTGGGATAGATTTTATTGCGTTCCCAATCATGTAGATCATATTGCTCATCGGCCATGGTGATATCAGCTATCAAATGAGCATAATCACCCTCAAAGGCTGAAAGAATCAGTTGGGTATCAATCTTTTGTTCCAACAATAACACATCAATAATCTTGACGTATAAGGCCTTGAATTCTTGATTAGCAAACTGGATTTCATCAGCTTGAAGGTCCATATAGATTTTTTCATAGACCCTGTGCTCCTCTCTAACCTTTACGTACTCCAGTTCACCACCATCAGCAGAATCCTGCAGGTGTTCTTCTTCAAAGTATTCGTCCTTGCTTCCGTAAAGCAGTAGAATGGCAATGATCGTTTTTTCCAGCACTGATCGCCGATCTACCTTTTGCTGTGGCGCAGTATCCTCAACCTTGGTGAGACTTTCCTGTACTTGTTCGCGTCGTTGTTTTTTTCGAATCTCTGAGATCTCTGCATTGCGAATCTGTGCCAAGGTAGAAAAAAGAACATCTTCTCCTATATCTAAAATAGCAGCACTTTCTCGTACATAAATCTCTCTGGAAATATCATCGGGAATTTTGGCGATACTATTGACAATATCCCTGATCATTCCAGATTTCTTGATCGGATCACCAGCGGCCTCTTCTTTAAGCAAATTGGACTTGAAACGTATAAAATCCGTCGCATTGTTATGAAGAAACTCTTTGATCTCTGACTCCGTGTGTGATTTGGCATAAGAATCTGGATCCTCTCCATCTGGAAAAGTACAAACCCTTACGTTCATACCTGCTTCAAGAATCAAATCTGTACCACGTATGGCTGCTCGCATACCTGCGGCATCTCCATCATAAAGTACCGTGATATTTTTAGTCAATCGCTGGATCAATCTAATTTGCTGCTGGGTAAGTGCTGTACCCGAACTGGAAACTACATTTTTTATTCCGGCTTGATGAAGTTGGATGACATCAGTATAACCTTCTACTAAATAACATAAATCTTCTTTGGCAATCGCCTGCTTGGCCTCGTAGATACCATAAAGCACCTTTGATTTGTCGTAAATGTCGCTTTGGGGCGAATTCAGGTATTTGGCTGCTTTTTTTTCATTGTTCAGGATACGTCCACCAAAACCCAATACTCTTCCCGAGAGACTACGTATGGGGAACATAACTCTGCCCCTGAACCGGTCAAATTTACGTTGTGCTTCATCACCACCAGGATTTTCTTTTACTATAGTGAGCCCTGTACGCTCTAGAAATTCGAGCTGATACCCCGCCTGTAGTGCTGTATCTGTAAAAGCGCTCCACTGATCCGGATGATAGCCCAGTTGAAAGTGCTCAATGGTTTCATCAGTAAATCCTCTTTCTTTATAATAGCTGTAGCCTATAGCGCGACCTTCTTCTGTCTTTAATTGTGTTTGAAACCAATCCGCGGCAAATTTGCTGACCAGAAACATGGATTCCTTTTCGTCCTGTGCCTGCTTCTGTTCATCAGTTTGCTCAGTTTCTTCTACCTCAATATTATATTTTTTGGCCAACCATTTGATGGCCTCCGGAAAACTGAAATGCTCGTGCTCCATAATAAAGGTCACCGCATTACCACCTTTACCCGAGCTGAAGTCTTTCCAGATTTGTTTTACCGGACTGACCATAAAACTAGGGGTACGTTCATCAGTAAAAGGACTGAGTCCCTTGTAATTGGACCCTGATTTCTTTAATTGCACAAAATCACCGATCACCTCCTCAACTCGGGCAGCATCAAATACGGCATCAACAGTAGTGCGTGAAATCATGGACGGACAATAATTTTGACGGCTTCAAAAATAGCAAACTACCAGCGTCTTTCTGGTTTTCCTGCGTCAAGACTGCAAAATATAGTGATTATACCCATGCATAACCAGGCAAATTTCATTTCGCTACTGACCAGCTCTATTTTTAAAAACAGAAGATATCAGTGCAGTGATTCCGCTTTCGCGAAAGCGGAAAACCCTGCCGGCCTCTATGAAAGTTAACTGCGTGGTACAATTATTTAAAAAACAGAATGAACGGATCTTCCCTTGCTCATTCATCAAGTATCATCCCAATTGATGACCCTTCACTATGCTACCTCAATCGAAAACCTATACTTACATACTTCTGTTCAAGTGGTGATCCATCAAGAATATTGTTCAGACCGTATTGAACAAAGAGTTGCACGTCATCATACCCTGCGTATGCGCTCAGTCCGTATGTAAAGTTATTGACTTCAAAATCGTTGGTCAGGGTAGATGTTACATCCCGGCCTTCCCGATCAAATTTGATAACTTGGGAGCTGGTAGTTACATAGCCAAGGTAACCACCCAATCCAACAACAAAGGCTTTATCCTGGTGATATCTTTTCAGGCCATCCTTATAAGTTTGGAGTTTGCGTGATCCAAATTCAATATATAGGGGTGCCACGAGGCTGGTTTGGACAAATTGGCTGCGATCTGTGTTAATTCCAATGGGTTCCAGATTCGTAATATTATTTTGGGTGAAATAGCCTTGATTGTCCTTGATATTTAATATGTGGGTGCTGAGACCCAGGCCATAGACAAATCTTACCTTATCATTTTCAGGCTGCAATCTCGTGTGAAATTCCAAAGCCACACCAAATATTCCTGATCCAAAAAACTGATAGTCCTCACCTATCCCATTCCCATCCCCCAAGGCCTGTGTAAATCCAGCATCAACTGTTAATCTGGTACGGGTCCTGATCTTTTCCTTATCTCTTCTGGAAGGATCAAAAATATCAAGAAAATCATAAGGCGCAGTCTCTGGTTCCTCGGCAGTTTCTTCTTGCGAATAAGCAAGACCAACGGAAAATAGGAACAATAATAGTAAGTACTTTTTCATGGGTTTTTAGTTGAGGTTATTCATTAGTGAATTTAATGCATTACACTCGATTTTCCTGATATAAAGAGGCCGTCCAAAAAGAAACTTTAAAATGAACTTGTCGAAGTTTTAAATGATGAATTTTCAAATTGTCTTCTAAGAGCTTCAACTGACAGAATTAATGTTTATGGACTTTTAGGAGAGCCTCTTCAGGCTAATCAAAAAATGTCTAGGAAGGAAATTATTGGAACCGAATCCCAAAACTGACATACTGTGCATCCACAGATCCTGATTGAAAGACATTATTGAGATTCATACGACCGAACAGCGTTGTACTCCCTTTTCCGATATAGGCATCCAGTCCATACACCAAGACTTCGTTTTCAAAGGCGTCAACAATTGTGTTTTTTATTTCTCTTCCGTTTTCTTCGTACTTTAATTTCAGCCTGGAGCTCATGTTCACGCCAACAAATCCCCCGATTCCTGCTTTCCAATGATCGCCTTGTTGGTAACGCACCCTTCCGTCGTCGTACTCCTTTTTGTCCGTCCCACCGAATTCCAATTGTAAAGGAACAATCAGCTGATCTTGGCGAAATTTGGCCTTATCGACTGCAAAGCCAATGCTTGTGATTTGCGTATCATCAGTATTAGGAGAGAAGATGCGTCCACCATTGAGTTCTGCCCCATGTGATTGGTACATCAACCCGTAATTAAACCGCAATTTTTGATTGGTACTCAAAGCGGTTTGGTATTGGATTCCGAAGGATACATAATTGTTATTTCCATAGCTAAAATCATCAATCCCCAATTGGTCCCCATTCATAAAATTGTAGCCAAAACCTAGACTAAAGCCGGATGTAGTTTTTATTTCCTTCTGCAATTTTCGTTGATTAGCCTCCAATTCAATATTAAATCCATTGCCCATAGTAACAGTAATGTTGCTGTTGCGCTCACCCTCTTTTTTTCTAATTTTGGTAAATTCAATCAGTCCGTCAATCATTTCGTTATGGGTTTGAATGCGCTGAGCGTACTCGGCAGCCAGTGCTTTTTTATCTGCATCAGCCATGGCTGCAGAATAATTGGCATCCTGTTTCAATCTTTCGTTGATCTTTACAATTTTTTCAGCCAAATCAGTGCGTTGATTAGATTCATATAAAGCCTTTTGGCGTTCCAGCGCCTCAATTTCCTTTATCACAGTTTGCTTCAACTTTTCTTTTTCTGCTACATCCAAGGAATCTTCCTTGTAGGTATAAGGTTTGTTCTCAGGATCTACCTGGGCGTGGAGGCCGAGACTTGAAAAGAAAGCCAATACAATGGCACTGCATAGTAGTATATTTTTCATAGGTATTTATTTTAAGATATAGTGATGGCCGTCCGTCCTTCAAACAGCTTCTTTAATTCAGGTTTATAATGTTGGATTATTCTTTTTTACCAATCAGGGCGTAGGCTTCGGCCTTGAGCCTACCCAACCCATCAAAAATGGCGTTATTGACCTTGTTGCGTTGTTCAGCCTCTATGTCCCATTCGGTTTCCCTCAAAAGCTGATCGGGACTAATGCTGCTCGCGGTAGCGGCCTCGTCCTTGTACTGACCAAAGGCTTGTTGCAACAGTCGATCAGCTTCCTGCTCTGCGGTTAGCAGAGCTGCAGCTTCAATGGCCGAATTCTTGGCAATCATCTCACGATCCCGCTGTGCTTGTAAAAAATCAGCTTCCACTTGTTCAGGATTAAAGTTGGATTTGTTATCCTGACTGATAGGCGTATTAGAAATTTCATTAGTAGAGGCGATAGCACTCCCCAATGGCTTCTGTGGCACACCAGAATTGGTCGTCTTATTAACGAGACTTTTTTCAGCTGAAACATGAGATCCACGCCTATTGTTGGCTACAGATTGTTGATATTGGCTTTCTTGGTCCACGTCCATTCCAGCCATCCCTTCCTGATCTTTTGATCCTACGGGTGCGGCTATGATTTTCTCCACCTTAAGTGGATTCTGCTCTGAAGCGAGGCTGTCTTGCTCTTGGGTTTCTTCCGAGACCATCATTTCATCTGATGCCTGGGGGCCATTTATTTCTTGTTGAATAAAAGGAGTCAACAGCAGTGCTACCAAAAGCACTGCAGCGATACCAGACAACCAAAAAATCACAGGTTTGCTATGCGATTTTTCCTGCTCATCCAATCGATCGGCAAGTCGTTCCCAAGCCTGATCACTTGGCTTGATCTCGCGTTGATCAAAAGAATTTTTTATATTGTTAAGCTTCATAATGTTGCTCTTTGACTTGTTTAATTTGTCCCTGTAGCATTAATCTCGCCTTACGGAACTGTGTTTTACTCGTGTTCTCGCTGATATTTAACATGCCCGCAATTTCACGATGTTTAAATCCATCGACCGCATACATGACAAAAACACTTTTGTATCCATCTGGTAATGCGTCAATACATTCCTGTAACACATCCATGGGTACATTATCAGCATCTTCTTCTGACTCCTCTGTGCCTACTTTTTCTTCGTCAACCTCATCTTTATATCGAAATGGATCCTTTTTACGCAAATGATCCAGACATTCTCTTACCATGATGCGTCTAACCCAGCCTTCAAAACTACCATTGTGGGAAAAGCTGTCCAACTTTGTAAATACTTTGAAAAAACCATTGAGCATACATTCTTCTGCGGTTTCCAGCGGACTCACATACTGACGACATACGCTTAACATTTTAGGCGAATGCTTCTCAAAAAGATGCTTCTGGGCTTTACGATCACCCTTCATCGCCTTTTGCAAGAGCTTTTTTTCGTTGGTATACAGTTGAATCACCTTCACAATTTACGTGCTTTCTATTGATAAAGACGAGACCATATTTAAAAGGTTGTCTGACGGATAGATTTTTTTTTTAAAAAGTCAATAATAAATATCCTACGCAGGGATAAATCGAGCATTTCACACAAAAAAAGCCCCAATCCACCTTGAAGTGAATTGGGGCAAAATAGGGTTAAGGATTAATTTATCCTTTGGGAAGGATGACCGTATCGATCACATGAACCACTCCATTGCTGGCTTCAATATCCGTTGCCGTGACTATAGATTTTCGACCTTGCTCGTCAGTTAGAACGACCTCGCCATTTTTCAAGCTGGCATATAAGTTTTGACCTTGTACGGTCTTGGTCATGAATCCGCCGCCGTTACGTTTGATTGAATCGATAATATCTGCGGCCGTAACTTTGCCAGCCACTACATGATAAGTGAGTACAGACTGTAACTTTTTCCTATTTTTGGGTTTTAGCAAGTCATCCACTACACCATCAGGCAATCTATTAAAGGCTGAATTAGTGGGTGCAAATACAGTAAATGGTCCGTCTCCTTTGAGGGTTTCAACAAGGTCGGCCGCCTTAACTGCCGCAACCAGCGTACTGAACTTCTTATCTGACAAAGCAATATCAACGATGTCAGGAGTCTCATGATACGACCACTGATTGGTCTTCACCACTTGATAATTATGATCAGTACTGGTCGTATTTGTCTGTTTGCTGGAATGACATTGCGCGTGCAATCCCGTAGTCAGGAAACAAGCGATGGTACTAAGGATAAAAAAATTTGAAAGTTTCATTTTGTAGGTATTAGATTAAAAATTCGTTTATTTGATCGATCACCCAGTGTTACGCCCAGTTTTGAGCTTTGGATGTTTTGGGTGCGATAAAAATTTGTTAAAACATAAATGTCCTTTACAGACCGGCATATTGAAGCACTTTTTATGGAAGGGGATTCCCGAGCCATGGGCTTGATCTATGAGCGTTATGCGGGAGTACTTTTTGGTGTGGCGGTCAAATTGACACAGGAAAAAAACTTAGCTCAAGAGGTATTACAACTATCCTTGATCAAAATTTGGGAAAAATCAGACACTTTTGATCGCAGCAAATCAAAATTGTTTACCTGGATGTTTCAAATCACCAGAAATACCGCTTTGGATGAAATCCGCAAAAAACAGCGCTCAAAAGAAATCCAAATCACAGATCGTGACGTATACCTTGATGAAAATGTATATGATAAAGAAACGCTGGAACAGTTACGACAGCAATTGGGTCAAATGGACCCAAAACACCGGGAAGTGCTAGATGCAATATTCTTTAAAGGTTTAACCCATAAAGCCGCTTCAAGTCATTTATCCATGCCGTTGGGTACATTAAAAACCCGTTTACGTAATGCTCTGAAGGAATTACGTCTTATTAATAAAGGATTGTACATGCTATTATTGAGCCTGCTATCATGACGGAACAACAAAACATACAGGAATTTTTGGACTCTGGCCTGCTGGAGCAATACGTGATAGGCGCTACTACAGTGGCTGAATCACAGCAGGTAGAACACATGATTGCCGACCATGAGGAAATTGATTTTGCGTATCAAAAACTTCAAGAAGAATTATACACCTACAGTCAGCTTCACTCTGTTGAACCCCCAGAAGATGTTAAAGCGGAGATGACAGCGCGCTACCTCGATCAGAAAGTTCATAAAAGTGCACAAGGCTCTGCCAATCGATGGAACATCGCTGCTATACTGATAGCGTTAATCGGTTTAGCCGGCGTATGGTATTCACAAACCCAAGTTCAGGACCTCCAGCAAGAAGTGACCAGTGCCCGTAAAAATAATACGCAACTCAACAATCAAATCAACGAATTAGAAAACAAACAGACTGAACTGGAAACTTCAATGGCCTTTTTAAGATCTCCACAGACCCAAAAATATGTACTGGAAGGAAATCAACGAGCAAAAGGACTTCAAGTTATGGCTTTTTATAACCCTACTCAGGAAAAGGCCAGGCTGGAAATCGACAAGCTAGCACAGCTGGATCAAGATCATGATTTTCAATTATGGGCAGACGTAGAGGGAGAAATGATATCCCTGGCGGTGATTCAAAATGTGCAGTCAGTTGAATTAGACCCTAAAATTCTCCAACAAGCCGCAAGCCTAAACATTACTATTGAAAAGGCGGGAGGAAGCGATCACGCTACTGTAGAAAATCTAGTGGCCGCTGTTCCTGTTTTAGTGAGGTCTTGATCATTCCCTATTTAGCATCTCCTTTGTAACCAAACCTTCTGAGCTGCCTTTCATTGCTGCGCCAATTCTTATTGACCTTTACAAAGAGTTCGATATGTACCTGTTTCCCAAAAAACTTTTGGAGATCCTTCCGGGCTTCGGTTCCCACACGTTTGATAGCTTCTCCTTTATGACCTATGATGATTCCTTTTTGGGTCTCCCGTTCTACCATGATCACACTACGGATCCGTATGATGTCATCATCTTCAAAAAATTCTTCAGTTTCAATTTCAACTGAGTAGGGAATTTCTTTTTTATAGTGCATCAAGATTTTTTCCCGTATGCTCTCGTTCACAAAAAACCTTTCGGGCTTGTCGGTTAAAGCATCTTTGGGATAAAAAGCAGGAGATTCAGGAAGTACTTCTATAATACGGTTCAACAATTCTGGAACTCCAAAGTTTTCCAATGCACTGATGGCAAAAATTTCAGCGTTTGGTAACCGATCTTTCCAGTGCTCCAACGCTTGGGCCAGTAATTCTGGATTTCCTTTGTCAATTTTATTGATAAGGACAAAAACTGGTACCTCTGCAAAAGTAAGTCGCTTTTCAAAGGCTTCATTTTTCAATTCCTTTTCGCCCAATTCGACTATATATAAAATACAATCGGCATCTTCAAAAGCATTCTTGACAAATTCCATCATACTTTCTTGAAGCTTATAAGCTGGTTTGATAATACCCGGAGTATCACTTAGAACCAGTTGAAAATCCTCACCATTGACGATGCCCAATATCCGATGCCTGGTAGTTTGGGCTTTGGAGGTTATTATGGACAATCGCTCCCCTACCAATGCGTTCATTAAAGTGCTCTTTCCCACATTGGGATTACCGACGATATTTACAAATCCTGCTTTATGTGCCATGCTGCAAAGATAGAAGTTCTTGCGAGGCTTTGATCCCAACCTCAGGATAATCCATGGTGTAGAGTTGACATCTTTGCCTTTAGAACACGCTTGAAACCTATAATATGTTTGTGTCTTTATTTTTATGTTAAATCGTCGATATGAAGTAAACCGATTGAACAATGGCTTCATTAAAACCGTTAAACCTTGTTAATATACCCTGTAATAATCAGACCTCTACTTATTTTTAGATATGATAAAATTTCAACAAACTCAAGAAGTCGCAAATTCGGCTCAAAAAACATCTGAAAATTCTGCAGAAATAAAGGACAGCGGAGCTTTGATTTGGGAACAGTTGACCTCCTGGTACAATTCGTTTATCAAACATCTACCAAACATAGGTATCGCCATTGTCGTTTTAATCGTAGCCTATTTTGTATCCAAGTATGTCGATAAAGGTGTCCGCCGATTAATGGGAAACAAGGCCCAGTCCAGCGTCAAACGCCTGGCAGGTAAATTCGTAGCTATCTTAGTGGTGCTGGGCGGAATCTTTATCGCCATGAGCGTCCTTCAATTGAACGACGCAGTCCAGGGAATCATAGCAGGAGCAGGAATCTCAGGGTTGGTTATAGGATTGGCATTGCAGGGTTCTTTGTCCAATATCATTAGTGGTATTGTACTATCGTTCCGCAAAGAGGTTAAAGTAGGAGACTGGATTGAAACTACCGATTTTGCTGGTGAAGTGACCGAAATTCAACTGGACAAATTTATCATCAAGCAAGCCGATAATAATCTGGTGGTCATCCCTAATAAAACCATCATGGATAACCCGATGAAAAACTGGTCGCTTACACCACGTATGCGCGTTGTTTTGGAATGCGGTGTAGGATACGAAAGTGATCTAGATGCCGTCAAAGAGCTTGCTATCAACACCATAAAGGAAAAGTTTCCACCCAAGAACAATGAAGAAATCGAATTCTTTTACACTGAATTTGGAGGAAGCAGTATTAATTTTATGTTGCGTTTTTGGATCGATGCCAAAAAGGCCAAACAAAAACACCAGGCTTTAAGTGAATCGGTAATTGCGATCAAGAAAGCCTTTGATGGAGCTGGTGTCAATATTCCTTTCCCCATCCGTACTTTGGAATTCAACAACAAACTCAGCTTAGAAAAGGTTGCTCAAGAAGAATCCCGTACAGCGTCAGATAATTAATTGATCTAGAAATATCTAAAAAATCACCCTGATCACACTGAACAGGGTGATTTATTTATGAGGAATAATGGCTAGAGACTTTTAGTCCTACCGCCATCCACGGGTAAATTGATACCGTTGATATAACCCGCCAGCGGACTCGCCAAAAAAAGTATCGCGTGAGCAATTTCCTCAGGTTCGGCAAATCGTCTGGCTGGAACACTGTTCTTCATCGCCTGGGCGGCATCTTCTTCAGAATGACCTGATCTGGTCGCTTTACCCGTGACAATTTTATCCAATCGATCCGTCGCTGTAAAGCCGGGCAACACATTATTGACCGTAATACCGTGAGGTCCTAATTCTGTTGCCAGGGTTTTTGACCAGCTGGCCACTGCTCCTCTGATTACGTTGGACACACCCAAAAATTCGATCGGCGCCTTTACACTCGTGGAAATCACATTAATGACCCTGCCGTAACCTGAACGCTTCATTCCTTCCAGACAAGCTTTTAATAAAACCTGGTTACATTTTACGTGTTGATCAAATCCTTTCTGCAGGGATTCAACCTCAGCCTCTATCAAGTGCCCCGGAGGTGGACCACCAGTATTATTGACCAAAATGTGGATAGGGTTCGCTTTCGCGAAAGCGGTTACCACAGACTCCACCTCATTTACATCGTTAAAATCAGCTACCAAATAGGTATGATCATGACGGTGACTGCGATCCAGCTCGTTCAGCACTTCCTGTAATTTATTGGGGTTGCGGGCCAAAAGGATGACCCGGGCTCCAGACGCTGCAAAAGCCAGCGCAGTTGATTTTCCTATACCAGTACTGCTTCCACAGACTAGTGCTGTTTTATCTTTCAAATTGATTTCCATATGACGAAAATAACAAATTCGGTAGTTTAAGCACAACTGGATAACCAAAGTCATGCGGACAATGCCAGCTGATCAAGACTTGGCTTTTTTTAAGGCTTAACCTCCGATTATAATTACCTTTGCGCTTTTGCTAAAACTATGATCGTCACTAAAACAAGCGAAGAACTGGAAATCATGCGTCGTGCTGCCTTGATGGTAAGCAAAACGCTGGGAATGATTGCTGCCGAAATCAAACCAGGCGTTACTACACTGCAATTGGACACCCTGGCCGAAGAATATATCAGAGACCACGGAGCCATTCCTGGATTTAAAGGATTGTATGATTGCCCCAGCACCCTGTTGATTTCACCTAATGAAGAAGTGGTCCATGGTATTCCTAAGGAGGTCGCCATCAAGGAAGGAGACGTACTTTCCATAGATTGTGGTGCCATCGTTGACGGGTTTTACGGTGACCATGCCTACACCTTTACAGTAGGTGATGTGCCACAGGAAACCCAAGAACTCTTAGATCGTACTAAACAGAGTCTGTATGTAGGAATTGAACAATTTAGAAAGGGCAACCGAGTAGGTGATGTAGGCTATGCGATACAGCAATATTGTGAGTCATTTGGCTACGGAGTCGTCAGGGAATTGGTAGGCCACGGATTGGGAAGGGTCATGCACGAAGATCCCCAAATGCCCAATTACGGCAAAAGAGGACGAGGCAAAAAATTTATAGAAGGAATGACCGTTGCCATCGAACCCATGATCAACCTGGGTACAAAAAGCATCAAACATCATCCAGACGGTTGGACCATTACTACCAGAGACAAAAAACCAAGTGCACATTTTGAGCACAATGTAGCTTTGGTTGACGGAGAGCCCAGACTGCTCAGCACCTTTGATTACATCTATGAAGTATTGGGAATCACCAGTGATGAAGAAGATCCTTACCGCTGGAAGGAGCAATAAATTAGGGTGAAAAAGCTATTCAAATACATATTGAACCTTATCCCGCGGCCATGGCTGATCCAGTTGAGTTATTTAGTCAGGCCGTTACTGGCATGGTGGTATAAAGGTGATCGCTATCAGGATCCGATTGACGGTAAAGAGTTTAAAAGCTTCTTGCCTTATGGCTATGGACAAATGCGTGACAATGTATTGTCGCCCTCCACACTTTCATTGGAAAGACACCGTTTGCTTTGGTTATATCTGAAGCAGCAAACAGATCTCTTTACCCGCTCCCAGAAATTATTGCACTTTGCACCAGAACAATGTTTTTATCATCGCTTTCGCGAAAGCAAAAATATTACTTATACCACGACAGACTTAAATTCTCCGCTAGCCGATGTAAAGGCGGATATTTGCGCGTTGCCCTTTGCTGATAATGAGTTTGACTTCATTCTCTGCAACCATGTGCTGGAACATATCCCTGATGACCAAAAAGCGATGGTAGAAATCTACCGCGTACTCAAACCAGGTGGGACGGCGATTCTCCAAATTCCGCTGGATGCAGATCGGGAGGAGACATTTGAAGATCCCAGCATCACAGATCCAGTTGAACGCGCCCAGATATTTGGTCAATATGATCACGTTAGGGTGTATGGTATGGATTATTTTGACAAGTTGGATCGCGTAGGGTTCCATGTAGACGCGGTTGATTACACCAGTGAATTAGGCGCCAAATTGGTAGATCGCTACCGATTAGCACCGGGCGAGCTGATCCCAGTGGTCAAAAAAGTTATTTGAAGCGTTGGAGGCAAATATGTTTTTTCAACGCGTGACATAAGATTGAAACCCGGGAGTAGACTCAAATTTTAGCATACCGTTTTCATCCAGGTACATGATCACCACTTCCAATTCAGGAAGGTTTTTTAGCAGTACTCTTGATTTCTCCAATGGCATGGCCATAAAGGCTGTAGCATATCCATCGGCTAGCGTACAGTTATCAGCAATTACATTGACAGCCAACACATTACTGGGTTCTGCCAGACCGGTCAGCGGGTTTACGGTATGCACATATTCCTGGCCCGTCTCCGAATCTACCTTGAACTTTCTGTAGTTCCCACTACCGGCCATAGCTTTATCAGAAAAAGCTACAACGGTAATGTATCTGCGTTCACCGGGCACCAGTTTTGGATCATCTATCCCAATCGCCCAGGCACCGCCTCGATCCAGGTTTTTACCCTTGGTAACGACCTCTCCTCCTACTTCCACCAAATAATTTTCTACCCCCAGATTGTCCAACAAACCAGCGATATGGTCAACCAGCGTTCCTTTGGCAATGGCATTGAATTCCAGGTACATTCCTTTTTTCGAGGACTTTAAATAAAATGAATCAGCAACAGATGAAGCCTGGAGTTCCATCTTATGAAAACCAACGTATTCCAACAGGCTATCCACTTTTTGTCTAGAAGGAATTTGATCCTGCTCACCTTGCGCTCCAAAACCATAAGCATTGACCAGATTGCCTACAGTAGGATCAAAATAACCATCAGTCTTGCGGTATATTTCCTGGGCTTGATCAAATACTTGTTGAAAAGGACGACCTACCAAGACGCTATCCTCACCGGCATTAATGCGATTGATCAGCGAATTCTTCTGCCAGGTACTCATCGAGGCATTGAACATATCAATGATACTATCCACCTTAGAATTTAATTCCACTGATTGATCTGCAAATAGCTTAATGGAGTAAGTTGTTCCAATCGCATTGCCCTGAAAATTTTGGGCCTCAGGAAGGTTTTTGGTTTTTTCCTTGCATCCTAAAAACAACACACAGAACACTAATAAATACCTCATATTATTTGATTTCGATCAATCCGGCAAAATTAACCACATAGTCATCCTCATGATGAACTGGCATTTCATAATTTTTTGAATTGGCCAAACCTACACCAGCATAATAGGTTCGGGCTTTGAACTTGATACCGTGGTCACGAACCTTATTCACCAGGTCTTCATCATAATGTACTGGATTGTCTGGATATCGAACCGCACGCACAACTACAAAATGCAGTTTTTTATCCTTCAGGGCTACAAACTGGGGATCCTTTTTGGGTTTGGAATTGATGCTCAAAAACTCAAACCCCAACTCTTCCATCTCGCTCCCTACGATATTCATAGCCAGATGATGCAACTCTTGATCCGATAGTGGTGTTAACATGGCGCAAAGATAGCAGTATTGGCTGGGAAAAGACTTATACCTGCGATCCAGGCGGTAAATCCGTTGTTGGAAATACAGTATAGGCCGTGCATTTGTTATCTTTAGACCGAAGGAATTCTTATGGATCAAAAAATTAATTATCTAATTGCCGGTCTAATTTGCATTTGTTTTTTAGGCTGTGGTGACCAGCACAAACTCATGGATCAAACCAGTGCGGATGATCGACCCTTAACCTCTTACGTGAATCCATTTATAGGAACTGGCGGTCATGGCCATACCTATCCAGGTGCGACTTTGCCATTCGGGATGGTCCAATTAAGCCCTGACACCCGATTAGAAGGTTGGGATGGCTGCAGCGGTTATCACTACAGCGATGAACGTATTTACGGATTTTCCCATACACACCTCAGCGGGACAGGAGTTATTGATTATGGTGATATTCTATTAATGCCCACTGACAGCGCCTATACCAACAATGGCGCTGATGGAAATCCAGGTTATGCATCTCGTTTTTCACACAACAAAGAGTTGGCAAGCCCAGGTTACTATCAAGTTCATTTGGAAGACAGTCAAATCGACGTGCGTCTGACAACCACAGAGCGAGCAGGTATTCACGAATACAGATTCCCTTCTAGAGATCATCAATATGTGATACTGGATTTGGCGCATCGGGATGAGTTGACTGATTATGAGATGAATCTGGAGTCATCGACCACAATCAGCGGTAAGCGGTTTTCAAAAGCCTGGGCTACAGACCAGCGCTTATTTTTTTATATCAAATTGTCTCATCCCATCCGAAACAATGCAGCAGACAGTGCAGACCAAGTATACCCATTGCAATTGGATAATCCCCTCAACGAACCTGTTGTTATCAAAGTAGGCATCAGTGCGGTAGACATTGCAGGCGCCAAAAGGAATTTGGAATCCGAGATAGGAGAACGAAGTTTTGAGCAGATTAAAGCTGCAGCTACAACGACATGGGAAAACCAATTGTCAAAAATCCAGGTAGAAGACTCGTCAAAGGAGTATAAGATCAATTTTTATACGGCGCTTTACCACAGTATGCTTGCTCCAAACTTATACCAAGACGTGGATGGCAGGTACAGAGGAATGGACATGAATATCCACAAGGCAACAGACCATCGCTACTACACCGTATTTTCTATGTGGGACACTTACAGGGCTGCTCATCCTCTATATACAATTATCGAGCGTGAACGCAGCAATGACTTTATACAGACCATGGTTGATAAGTATGAAGAAGGTGGTATACTACCGATTTGGGATTTGAGTGCTAATTATACGGGCTGCATGATTGGCTACCACGGAGTACCAATTATTGCCGATGCCTATCTTAAAGGTATCAGTCAATACGATGAAGAAAAAGCCTTTGAGGCAATGAAGCACAGTGCTTCTCAGGATCATCTGGGATTAAGAAGCTATAAACAAATGGGGTACATTCCTGTGGAAATGGAAAGTGAATCAGTTTCCAAGACCCTTGAATACGCCTATGACGACTGGACCATCGCACAAATGGCCAAAGCCATGGGCAAGCAAGAGGAATACAAGCAGTACGTCCAACGTGCCCAAAACTATAAAAACCTGTACAATCCATCCACTGGATTCCTACAGGGTAGATATTGCAACACCTGGTTTGCTCCTTTTCAACCAGAAGAAGTCAACTTTAACTATACGGAGGCTAACGCATGGCAGTACAGTTTATACGCGCCTCAAGATATCAATGGACATATAGATTTCATGGGAGGTCCTATGACCTATGAAAACCATCTTGACAATCTGTTTGCTGCTCCCATGCAAACCTCTGGCCGCCATCAAGCAGATATCACAGGTCTTATCGGCCAGTACGCCCATGGAAATGAGCCCAGTCACCATATGGCCTACCTTTATAATTATGTAGGCAAACCGCACAAAACCCAAGAAAAAGTCCATCAAATTATGACCAGTCTTTACCAAAATTCACCGGACGGGATTTCAGGAAATGAGGACTGCGGGCAGATGAGTGCCTGGTACATTTTTAGTGCTTTAGGATTTTATCCTGTTACGCCTGCTAGCAACACCTACATTATTGGCACTCCTTTGTTTGATAAAGTCACCATGAATCTGGAAAATGGAAAACAGGTGAAGATTATTAAGAAAGGGGAAGGGATTTATGTGGCAGGAATGAAATATAAATCTGCAGGAGCAACAGATTTTCAACCAATCAACACCTCCTATATTTCTCACGATCTACTGACTCAATCTGGCACCATTCAATTTAACATGAGTACTTCCCCTACGAATTGGGCGCAGTCCATAGCAGGAAGACCCACGAGCAGGATTTCAGAGCATTTGATTACCACCTCGCCCTATATTAAAAATGGTGATATATCATTTTCAAGTTCGACGCAGATTGTTTTGGAGAGCCATCAAGCAGATGCGCAGATTTTCTATGCCTTTGATGACACTGGTTTTCAACCTTACGTCCAGCCTTTGGAAATCTCGGAAGCAAAAAACTTACATACCTACGCGCAAAGAGGAACCCAAAAAAGCCCTGTGATCACGACAAAATTCTATAAATACGATAAAAATAAAAGTATCGTTGTGGAGAGTACATTTGCCAATGAATACAGTGCAGGAGGCAATAATGCCTTGATAGACGGAATGAAGGGAACAAAGGATTTTAGATCCGGCTCCTGGCAAGGCACACAAAAAGAAGACGTGGTGGTGACCGTGGATTTAGGAAGCTCGAAAAATATTTCTTCCATCAACACTAGTTTTTTGAAGGATCAACGCAGCTGGATTTTCTATCCGAAAAAAGTGACTTTTAGGCTTTTGGATCAAAACAAAAAAGAAGTCAAACAAATCACAAGAACACTACCAGAAACTGGTCAGCTCGAAATCTCTGATATATATGATCTCAGTATTGATGTCCACGCTGACAACATCAGATATGTGACAATGCACGCACAGAACTATGGTAAATTGCCGGATTGGCACCTGGGTCATCCCTACGATGGAGATGCCTGGATATTTGTGGACGAAATCAGTATTGAGTAATTGATCTGATGAAGGGCTAGATACCGATAGGTTGAGTGCGCATTCACATGATAAAACAAATAAGAACTAAGAGCATTGACAAATGGACATCAAAAACTTTATTGATAATCAGGAATGTATTCCGTTGAGCGGACTTTGGCTGGAGAATGTAAACCCGGCCATTGGACAAGTTTATGGCGAGATTCCTAATTCTGGAGCTGACGATGTCGAAAAAGCCTATCAGGCTGCAGTGGCTGCATTTGAGTCCTGGTCGGTAACCACAGTTGAACAACGATCTAAAATCATGTTGAAAATTGCCGATCTGATTGATGAATCTCTAGAGGAATTGGCAGCGGCAGAATCCAAGGACAACGGCAAACCCTTATCATTGGCCCGACGTATAGATATCCCTAGAGCCTCGTCAAATTTTAGGTTTTTTGGACACGCCATCACCCAATTTGCTACCAAAACGCATGAAACTACGGGAAAAAACACAATCAATTACACCTTACGCAAACCCTTGGGCGTAGTAGGCTGTATTTCTCCCTGGAACCTGCCACTTTACCTTTTTACCTGGAAAATTGCTCCTGCACTTGCCGCTGGAAATTGTGTGGTCGCTAAACCCAGCGAGGTGACTCCGTTGACGGCCTATCTTTTGGGAGATATCGTTAAAAAAGCTGGGTTGCCACCAGGTGTTTTAAATATTGTTCACGGATTGGGAGGCAGTTGTGGACAAGCCATTGTTGCTCATCCTGGAATCAAGGCCATCAGCTTTACCGGCGGGACCAGCACAGGCGCACATATTGCGGCTACGGCTGCCCCAATGTTTAAAAAATTGTCATTGGAATTAGGTGGAAAAAACCCAAACATCATCTTTGCCGATTGTGATTATGACAAAATGATGGACACCACGGTACGCTCTTCTTTTGCCAATCAAGGACAAATTTGTCTTTGTGGTAGCAGGATTTTAGTGGAGCAATCCCTCTATGAAAAGTTCAAAGCCGATTTCGTCAAACGCGTTCAGGAATTGAGAATAGGCCCGCCAGATCATCCGGACACACAAGTGGGCGCAGTGGTCAGCGCTGCCCACCGAGATAAAATAGAAACTTATTTCGCGGAAGCGAAAAACAACCCAGCCCATGACAATGCCTCAAGTGTCGACGCCTATAACATTTTATGCGGTGGTAAACGTCAGGTAGTTCAAGGACATGAAAACGGATTTTATCTGCAGCCTACCGTCATTGAGGTGAATTCCAATTATTGTCGGTTGAACCAGGAGGAGATTTTTGGACCCGTGGTAACCTTGATGCCATTTAAGAATGAGGCGCACGCGCTGGAGCTGGCCAATGGAACTCAATATGGTTTAAGCGCCAGTTTATGGACCAACGATCTTTCCCGTACAATGCGACTGACCGACAAACTTGAAGCTGGTATTGTTTGGGTAAACACATGGCTCAACAGGGATTTGCGTACGCCTTTTGGCGGTGTCAAAAACAGTGGTGTCGGAAGGGAAGGAGGATTCAATGCCCTGGAATTTTTTACAGAACCCAAAAATGTCTGTATTGAATATTGATCAAAAAGGCCCAGTTGATATTCAGAACATTCCATCAGCTGTATGGTCTAGAACTGATAGCATATCTATGCTAAGTATAGCTTGAGATCATTTAACTTTGTCAGCGCTTAATGACCCAGACTTGGTCATTTAAACCTAATGCCTTTTGAGACAACCTGAACATTTTGATGTCATAATTATCGGTGGTGGCGCTGCAGGTTTTTTTACAGCCATTAACCTGGCAGAGCAATGCCCTAAGCTTTCCATTGTCATTCTGGAACGCGGCAAGCAAACCTTGCAGAAGGTTCGTATCTCAGGGGGAGGAAGATGCAATGTCACCCACGCAGAGTTTGAGCCAAAATCGCTGACCGATAATTATCCGCGGGGCCAGAAAGAACTGCTGGGACCTTTTCATAAATTCATGACTGGGGATACCGTGAACTGGTTTGAGGAACATGGTGTCGAACTTAAAATTGAAACAGATGGACGTATGTTCCCCAGTAGCAATTCTTCCCAAACCATTGTTGATTGTTTTCTCGATACAGCAGCTGCCCTGGACATTCAGATCAAAACCAGTGAAAACGTAACTGCAATTTCCAGAGTTGATCAACATTGGCAGGTAAATACAACAACTCAATCGTATACCAGTAGAGAACTGGTCGTAACCGCAGGAAGCAGTCCCAAGATATGGAAACTCATGCAGCAACAGGGCCACAATATTGTCGATGCTGTGCCTTCCTTATTTACCTTCAACAGCCTGGATGCATCCATAAAGTCCCTGGCCGGAATTGCGGTAGAGGCCAGGATTGAAATCCTTGCGCTGGGATTGGAATCAGAAGGACCTTTATTAATCACGCATTGGGGATTTTCAGGTCCAGCCGTTTTAAAAATGAGCGCCTGGGGAGCTCGTGAATTGAATGATATCAACTACAAATTTGATCTGGTGATCAATTGGCTGGGGTATATTAATCATGAGGAATGCCTGGAACAATTACTTGGCATGAGACAGACCACCAAAAAGAATTTAGGTAACGCCCATCCTTTTGATTTGCCCAAACGATTATGGCAATATTTGGTTGCTAGCCAATTGGACAGTGAAAAAAACTGGAAGGATTGCAGTAACAACGAACTAGAACAATTGGCCAGTTTATTAACCGCCAGCAGTTTTCCCATCGAAGGAAAAAGTACCTTCAAGGAAGAATTTGTAACCGCTGGCGGAGTGGATCTAAAGGAAATTGATTTTAAGACATTTGCTTCGCGCAAGCAAGAAAACCTTTATCTGGCGGGAGAAGTGTTGAATATAGATGCTATTACAGGCGGTTTTAACTTTCAGAATGCCTGGACAGGAGGTTGGCTCATTGCCCAGGCCATCGCTTCCAAATCCCAAATGACTTGAAGTTTTTTCTCTAAATCAATTCCAGCATTGGCAAAGATCTCAAACGCTTTCGTAGAAAATTTGCCGATTGGATTTCAAAAAATTGAAGCTTGGCTTGTCAATATCGTAAATTTAGGGCAAAACCAGATCAGTGAATAAAAAGACGATTTTGATGATCCTTGATGGCTGGGGAATTACCCAGGACCCAAAGGTAAGTGCTATTGCACAGGCCCAGACGCCTTATATCGACGCATTATGCGAGAAGTATCCGCATGCCACGTTACGAACAGATGGCGCTCATGTAGGTCTGCCTGATGGCCAAATGGGAAATAGCGAGGTAGGACATATGAATTTGGGAGCAGGACGGATCGTCTATCAGGATTTGGCAAAAATCAACAAATCCATTCGCGACAATGAATTGGCTCATGAGCAAGTATTGGTAGATGCCTTCGCTTTCGCGAAAGCGAACTCCAGAAAGGTACATTTTCTGGGCTTGGTTTCTGACGGCGGAGTGCACGCCCACATCGACCACCTAAAAGCCCTGCTAGATGCAGCCGAAGAGGCTGGTGTGGAAGATGTATTCATTCACGCCTTTACCGATGGCCGCGATGTAGATCCAAAGTCTGGCGCAGGTCATTTGGCCAATCTACAACAGCACATCAATGGCACCCATGCCCAAATCGCTACGGTGACCGGAAGATATTTTGCGATGGACAGAGACCAGCGTTGGGAACGCGTAAAAAAAGCTTATGATGTGATCGTCCATGGATTGGGAGCACCCACGCATGACGCAGTTGAAGCGATTAAGGAAAACTATGCCTCCGGCACAACGGATGAATTTATTGAGCCTATCGTGGTGCTCAACGGAGCAGAACCAGTAGGCACACTGGATGAAGGCGATGTGGTGATCTTTTTCAATTATCGCACCGATCGTGGGCGCGAACTCACCCAAATGTTATCTCAACAAGATTATACAGAGGTGGGAAGCAAGGCCTTGGAACTTTATTACGTAACCATGACCAAATATGACGAGAGTTATAAAGGTATAAAGGTGATTTTTGAAAAAGACAATCTCAAAAACACCCTGGGTGAAGTATTATCCAAAGCTGGCAAAAAACAAATTCGCATCGCAGAAACGGAAAAGTACCCACACGTCACTTTCTTTTTTAATGGTGGGCAGGAGGAGCCTTTTGAAGGTGAAAAACGATTGATGTGTAATTCGCCCAAAGTAGCCACTTATGATTTACAACCAGAAATGTCTATCGATTGTGTTTCCCAAAAGATTGTTCCGGAAATCGAACAGGAAAGTGCCGATTTTGTTTGTTTAAACTTTGCCAATCCAGATATGGTAGGTCATACTGGATCGATGGAAGCGGCGATCGCTGCTTGTGAAGCGGTAGACCATGCAGCTAGCCAGGTGATTGATGCAGCCGTTGCTCATCATTACAGTGTGCTAGTCATTGCAGATCACGGTAACTGTGAGGTGATGCTCAATGCAGATGGGTCCGTTAACACAGCCCATACGACCAATCCTGTTCCTATGATTTTAATAGATTCAGAGATTACGGATATCAAAGATGGTATTTTAGGAGATATTGCTCCTACCATTTTAAAGTTAATGGGCTTGAAGCAACCTGTAGAGATGACACAAAAAGCACTCGTCAATTAGCCTTCTGCTGAATGCTTAGAACCGTTGCAGCACCAGTCCAAAATTTGACAACGATACTGAACCACCTGCATTTCCGTTACCTTGGTTATACGCAATTCTAATTTTTGCTCCATTGGCCAGAAAGGTTCCTAATTGGAATAACAAGATCGATTCACTGATTCGATTGTTTTGTCCTGAACCCCTCAATAAAGGAATGGTTTTCTGATAAATGATAATAGGAGATGCTGCAGTACCAATATCGATGGCTAAGATTAAATAACTATTATTTTCTGCTGGAACAGCGTTGCATTGAAACCTCAACTGGGCAGAGTCTCCTAACTCTAGCGCTTGTATCGTGTGAGAAGTATCATCAAAGAAATCAAAAGCGTTGTAGCCAGTAGGCGCATAACTAGAGATAGAGCCGTCGCTCGGATCATTGTTAAAATCCAAAAGTAGGTGAGTAAAGTTTAAGGGATTTGCCGCGGCTGCAGCGGATATACCTGTGAGATTCAAATTTAAATCACCATCACTCAATGATACCCAACCTGTACGTTTTATACCCCCTCTTTCTACCGATTCCCAAAGCGTTCCCGTCCAATAGTAGAAACCAGGAAAAACATTCTGAGTCTTATCAGTTCTATTGGTGGTGACCGTATTGTAGACCATCAAGCCCTCCTGGGCAGCTGCTAGGCCAGGTACCGTCGTGGTATCATCCTTTCCGGTCAGGCTAACGCGATTGATCAGTATTCCCGCATCATTTCCTTCAATATGTAAGGAAGTTCCATCCAGGGGATTATCAGTATTGATACCTACCTGAGCAAATAGGCAAAAAGGTATCGTAAGAAAAATTAAAAACGAAATATATCGGACCATCAACGATATTTTAAAAACAATATTACTAATTTTTGCATTAATTATGCCATAATATCGTCATAAAATGCATATCATCTATTATATATGCACTTCAACGAAGTCATAGGTATAGGTGATTCCTATGGAAAAACCAAGTTGAGGTTGATACAAATCTTCCTAAAATGTGTATTTTTATGATTATGAAAAAGATCCTTATCATTATCTCAATGGCTCTATTGGCCTCTTGTGCATCGCAGCAATCGGCCAGTAAATCTACGGATGCGTCAACACCTATGACAACATCTCCAGAGCCAGCTCAAACACCTACTACCCCTATTACGGTAAACAAAGATGCTTCTGGCAATCTTTCTGGAAGAGCTAATAAAGCAGCCTTCATGCAAGCTCCCTTTGACGCTTGGTTTGAAGTCGGCTACAATAATTATACTCCAGATTCAGAAACCCTAGAGGAATTGAAACCTGCTCTTGAAGATGTTGAGATACGTGCTTATATGGGAACATGGTGTGGAGATTCCAAACGTGAAACACCTCGTTTTTACAAAATATTGGATGCGGCTGACTATGATTATGACAAGCTCACGATGATTACAGTGGACCGTTCCAAAACACGACCAGAAGAACTTGTTGATGGTTATGACCTAAACAGAGTTCCTACATTCATTTTCTATCGGGACGGTAAAGAGCTGGGCAGATACGTTGAATATGCCAGAGAATCCTTAGAAAAGGATGTTTTGAAAATAGTTACTGGAGGAGATTACAAACATTCCTATCAACAGTAAACCATCCGATCCAAAATTAACGAACCCTCTACGCATCTGCGATATAAGATGAAAATTAAAGGGGAGTAGTCTGTTGTTTTCAATAGTAGCCAACGCTAATCATTTAGCCAACATTTTTGATCAGAATCTTCTATCAAGTAAAGACTTTGGACCTCGAGATGGCCACTTAAGACAGCAGTCTTTCCTTTAATATGAATTTAGGATAATAGTGTTTGAACAGCCAGTGAAATTTAAGTTGATCAACTTTGATCTGCAGCAATTCTCAGTTGAGCCAAGCTTTCTTTTAGTCCAGAAAAACTAGGCGTTTTGTCCTCAAAATCCTTTTTGAGTTGGGCTTTCTCTTCATCATTAGCGCCGATTTGCTCCAGCATGTTGACCAAGTGCATTTTCATATGACCAGCCTGAATTCCGGTGGTCACCAAAGAATGTAGGGCTGCAAAATTTTGCGCAAGTCCAGCAACGGCAGTGACACGCATTAACTTTTCTGCACTGGGTTGTCCTAATATCTGCATGGCCAATTTTGATAGTGGATGCAAGGAAGTTAACCCACCAACTGTTCCCAATGCCAGCGGAAATTCTGCCTCAAAAACAAAATTATGCTCTTCGATACGTGCATTGGTCAAACTTCGGTATTTACCATCCCGTGCTGCATAAGCGTGCACACCAGCCTCAACTGCTCTAAAATCATTCCCTGTAGCAATAACCACAGCGTCAATACCATTCATTATTCCTTTATTATGTGTAACAGCACGCAGTGGTTCAATGCCAGCGATATTGACGGCACGCACAAACTTTTCGGCAAATTCTCTTCCCGTCACACCATTTACTTCACCGATCTCATCCAGTGAGCAGGACACACTGACTTTTACCCGGCATTCAGGCACATAATTGCTTAGGATACTCATTACGACTTCAGGACGATCAGTACTAAATCCTTTAAATTCGCTTGCTTTTAGTCTCAAAGTCATGGCCAGCTGTTCCAAAGAGGTATTGATAAAGTTGGCCCCCATCGCATCGTTGGTTTCAAAAGTCGCATGTAGTTGATAGTAGCCTTTGAGGTCTTTGGTTTTATCGACCAAACGCAAGTCCTGAATTCCGCCTCCTCTCTTTTTCATAGAGGCATTTATAGATTCTAGTGACTGTAACAATGACGCTTTCGCGAAAGCGAAAAATGCTTCCATCTCGCTATTCAAGCCTTCAAAATTCAAATGCACCTGACCCGATTTCAAGGTACCCAAGACTTCTGTTTTAAAACCTCCACGGTTCAACCAAAATTTTGCCGCTTTACTAGCTGCCGCCACTACACTACTCTCTTCAATCGCCATTGGAATGGTGACCAACTCACCATCAATCAGAAAATTGGGAGCCAAACCATAGGGAAGGTAGTAGTTGGTAATGGTGTTTTCACTGAACCCGTCGTGCAATTCCTGCAATGGGACATCCTGATTCCAGTATCGGGTAATAACTTCCCTGGCAGTTTCACTTTCATTGAGGTGTCGGGAAAGCAACCAATCAATTTTTTGGGATTTAGAAAGTTTGGAAAATCCGGAAACGGGTGTGTTCATGCTGCGGCTTTGTGGCAAATATACGATCAGACACGGACTTCTACATCCGCAGTGATATTCCTGTAAAGCGTAGCTTTATTGGGATATTTTTAGTAAAATTGACATCCAACGGAATTAAAATTAATAAATGATAAAAAAATGCACGCTTTTATTGGCTTTTCTATTTGTAGGCCAATCAATTATAGCCCAAAATAACATCAGTGTTGAAGATATCTACAAGGGGAGTTTCCGCACCCAAAGACTTCAATCTCTTGCTTCACTCAACAACGGTACCGAATACCTCGTGCTTAATTCTAATAGGGACCGATCGCAAAGCATCGATAAATACAGCTATCTCACCGGTGAGAAAACAGCAACCTTGGTCAGCAGTAAGGAGATTGAATTGCCCATTAAAGATTATACCCTGAGCGATGACGAGAGCAAGATGCTGATTATTACCGAGAGAGAATCTATCTTTAGGCGTAGTGCTTATGAAAAGGTGTATGTCTATGACCTGAATTCTAAACAACTTTCCTTGCTATATGACGGTTTGGTGAGAAGTCCATCTTTTTCTCCCGATGCCTCCAAAGTTGCTTTTGTCCTAGATAACAATCTTTACTATAAAGACCTGAATACCCTGGAAGTCGTTCAGGCCACCAATGATGGTGTGATCAACAAACTGATCAACGGTGTGACCGATTGGGTATATGAAGAGGAATTTGCTTTTGTGAAAGCCTATGAGTGGAGCCCTAATGGAGAGCAAATTGCTTTTTTATCCTTTGACGAAAGTGCGGTTCCAGAATTTTCTATGGATGTTTATGGAAAAGAATTATATCAGACACAGACTGTATTCAAGTACCCAAAAGCTGGTGAGGCAAACGCTGTAGTCAACCTGCACTTGTTTAATTTAAAAACAGGTGCCAGACAACAGGTTGATCTGAACCGCGATCAGGAATTCTACATCGCGCGCATTAATTACTCTCCTAAAGGCCAACTAACAGCTCAAGTGTTGAACAGACATCAAAACCTCCTGGATTTCTATAACATTCAGCCGGACGGTACAGCAGCCATCGCATTTACCGAAAAAGATAATGCCTATGTAGATGTGACAGACGACTTGACTTTTTTAAAGGATGGTAGTTTTTTATGGACCAGTGAAAAAGACAACCGCCGTCATATTTATTTGTATGATGCCGATGGCAGAGAGAAAAGACAAATCACCAGTGGAGACTGGGACGTAACTGCCTATTATGGCTACGACCCTAAAAGTAAACGCATCTTTTTCCAAAGTACAGAAGACGGCTCGATCAACAGAGGTATCTATTCCATTTCGCTAAAAGGGAAGTCTAAAAGAAAACTCTCTTCTCAAATCGGTACCAATAGCGCTGATTTCAGTAAAAACTTCACCTATTTTATCAACAGTTTTTCTAGTGCAACCGAGCCTCCAGTGTACACTTTAAGACGCGCCAAGGATGGGAATATTGAAAGGGAAATACTAAACAATAACGACCTAAAACTCAAACTACAGAATTACCAGTGGTCCAAAAAAGAGTTTTCAACCATCGACATTAATGGAAATGATCTGAACATGTGGATGATGAAGCCATTGGATTACGACCCCAACCAGCAATATCCACTGCTGATGTTCCAATACAGCGGACCTGGATCGCAACAGGTATCCAATTCTTGGTACGGAGCCAATGATTTTTGGCACAGTATGCTTGCTAATGAAGGTTATATCATTGTATGTGTAGATGGAAGAGGTACAGGATATAAAGGAGCCGACTTTAAGAAAATCACCCAAAAAGAATTGGGTAAATACGAAGTAGAAGACCAGATCGCAGCTGCTAAGAAATTAGGGATGCGTAAAGATATTGATAAGGATAGAATTGGTATATGGGGATGGAGCTACGGCGGATTTATGAGTTCGAACTGTATCTTAAAAGGTAATGATACTTTCAGTACAGCAATTGCCGTTGCACCAGTGACCAACTGGAGATTTTACGACACCATCTATACTGAGCGATACATGACAACTCCACAAGAGAACCCAAGCGGCTACGATGAAAACAGCCCCATCAATCATGTGGATAAGCTTAAAGGCAATTACCTTTTAATTCACGGTAGTGCGGATGATAACGTACATGTGCAAAATACCATGCTGATGATTGAAGCTCTGGTACAAGCCAATAAACAATTTGACTGGGCGATCTATCCAGACAAAAACCACGGCATCTACGGTGGTTATACCAGGATTCATTTATTTAATATGATGACAGATTTCATCAAAGAAAAGTTATAATTCAACTCATTCATTTTTAGAAAAAAATTATGTCAACAATCACAGCAAGAAAAGAAATCTTCGGACATCCAGCAGGACTATTTATCCTGTTTTTTACCGAAATGTGGGAGCGATTTTCCTATTACGGGATGCGTGGTATTCTGGTGCTTTACATAGCCACCAGTGCAACTGCTATAGATCCTGGATTGGGATGGAGTAATAAGGATGCTGTTTGGCTTTATGGTTGGTATACAATGTTAGTTTATGTAGCTTCGATTCCAGGTGGTTGGATTGCAGATAAGTTTTTAGGACAGAAGAAAACAGTAATGCTGGGAGGTGTTTTACTTTGTCTGGGGCATGGTATTCTGGCAGTGCCTACCAGTTGGGCTTTCTTTACAGGTCTTTTATTGATTATTCTTGGCGTTGGTGGCCTAAAACCAAATATTTCCACCATGGTCGGAGGCTTGTATAACGAGGGTGATCCAAGAAGAGACAATGGATTTACCATCTTTTATATTGGAATAAATATAGGCGCTTTCCTGGCAAGTATCTCTGTTGGCTTAGTGGCCTATTACTATGGGTGGCATTATGGTTTTGGCCTGGCAGGAATAGGGATGTTACTGGGGCAATTGGTTTTTGTTTGGGGGCAAAAATACCTAAAAGGAGTCGGCGAATTCTCAGGAGGCACAAGTGCCACAGAAGCTGAGAAAGCTGCCGCCAAGAGACCATTGACCAAAATTGAAAAGGACCGAGTGATTGTACTCTTGATTTCATTTTTGATCGTTGTGGTTTTCTGGGGAGCCTTTGAGCAAGCCGGAGGGCTTATGAATTTATATACGGATGCCAAGGTGGATAGATCTACCGGATGGAGTTGGTTACAAGAAATACCAGCAGCAGTATTCCAATCACTCAACGCGGGCTACATCATTATTTTCGGTACTTTGATAGGAGGTTTCTGGACCTGGTGGAGAAAATCTGGAAAGGAATCTTCCTCCATTTTTAAGATGGCCGTAGGTACTATTATTATGGGACTGGGTTATGTCTTTATGATGTTTGCATCACAAGAAGCCAGTGTTGAAGCTTTTGGAAAAGCAGCAATGATCTGGGTGTTCTTGGCTTACTTGTTTCACACGATTGGTGAATTGTGTACTTCACCTGTAGCTCTTTCCTTTATTACTAAACTTGCTCCATTAAAATACGCTTCGATCATGATGGGTGTATATTTTGCAGCGACTGGATTCGGTAATAAACTGGCTGGAAGTATAGGGGAATCAGCTCAACTTGAGCCTTATAATGGAAAAGTATTGGTGGAAAAGCAAGCGATGATCCCATTCATGCAACGTGATTCTATCGAGATTAAAAACAAACAAAAAGAAATTGTAGAAGTTTTTGATTACCCGATTAATTTGGACAAAAATTTCTCTATTCAGTCTGACGTCTATATACAGGATGACAAAGTGGTGTTCCAGGAGCACGAAGGCGAACGTCAATTGGGTAACCTATTTGATCTTGGAGAAGGAAAACAGGCACTATTAAATACTTTGAAAGATCAGGGTGCTACGAATGAGAATCCATATCATGCCCGGTTGAAGTTTGAAAAAGATGCCGATGCGGCGCAAGTGACTGAAAACAGAGGGGATGGAAAGAACTACGGTGTTTCATTTGTTCTGGAAGAAGAACAAAGCGAGCAGGAATATAAAACTTTTATGTGGCTGGTCATCTTTACCGTTGCCTTTGGATTACTACTCATTCTTTTCTTGAAAAAACTGAAAAAGCTTACTCATGGTGCCGAGGACAAGCAAGTAGAAAAACTAGAGCAGGAAAATTACGAGTTGGCCGACACAGACATCAACTAAACTGATAGCAAATGACAACAAGCCAAAATAATTTCTTTGACACCAAAGTGATGGGTCATCCAGCAGGACTATTTGTTCTGTTTTTTACAGAGATGTGGGAGCGATTTTCCTACTATGGAATGCGTGTTTTATTGGTGCTGTTCTTTACAGCCTCTCTTTTGGATCAAGGTTGGGGTTGGCCTAAAGAACATGCGCTGGCCATTTTTGGGACCTATACAGCCTTGGTGTATCTATCTACCATGCTGGGTGGTTATTTTGCTGATAATATTATTGGATTCCGATGGGCAGTAGTGGTTGGGGCATTACTCATGACCTTTGGACATGGATTTATGGCTCTAGAGACTCCGTTCTTTATCTATTTGGGCTTGTTTGCACTGGTGGTAGGTAGTGGTTTCTTTAAACCCAACATGACTTCCATCATATCAGAAATGTATAAAGATGTACCCGAAAAAAAAGATGGAGCTTTCACCATTTTCTACATGGGAGTTAATGCTGGAGCATTTTTCGGAATCATGTTATGCGGTTGGTTAGGTGAAAAAATTGGATGGTCCTGGGGATTCGGAGTAGCTGGTATTTTTATGTTATTCGGACTTCTGCAATTCTGGTTTGCCCAAAATATTTTTGGTGACGTAGGACTTCAACCAAAAAAGGAACGCCAGGATATACTAGAATTAGGCAAAGATGAATTCCAAAAGCCAGGAGAACAACGCAATCCTTTCACCAGTATTCAGTTGGTGATGATTGTAGTTGCCGCAGTCTTGGGTCTTACTTGGATCTTAAATGATCCAATCAGTAAAATTACTGAAGGTGAATACAATATCTATGATTTCAGTTTGTTCGGTATAGATGGTAATAATATTATCATTCTTACAGGACTAATATTATTTATCGTTCTTCTGGTGATGCGCATCAGTAAGTATGAGACCATTGTCAGAGATCGCATGATATCCATTGTATTTTTTGCGTTTATCACAATATTCTTTTGGGCCATATTTGAACAGGCACCTGGCTCACTCAATCTATTTGCCCGGGATTATACTGATCGTATACTCGAAGGTGTATCGGGAGACATATTTAAAATTGTAGATGCCCTAATAACTATTGTTCCACTTGGTATCATTACTTATGTTTTAGTGCAGTTGTTTAAGCGAACTTTCAAAAAGTATGCGCTCTCCAATATTATCTTAGGAGCTAGTTTTGTGATTATTTGGGGATTGGCGATTTTAAAGGTTTATAATGATTATAAAAGCGCTTCATACGTCATTGAATATGTAGACAATGTGGGGAATACCAAGGAGGCTAAAATTGTCACCTTTCAAGAATTTAAAGCAGGTGAACAAATACCAGTCATTGATAACGAAAACGTAAGTTTGTACGATCCTGCTGATAAAAACAACCAAACCAACACCTCTAAATCAGGATACCTATATAATGAAGATAATGAGCCCTTGGGTGAGCTATTTACCGCCTCAATTACCAGTGTTACCGAAAGGGATAAAATTGGAGCGGGTATTCAAAACAAAGTAGCCTTGTTCACTTTTACTAATGGTAAAAACGAAACGGTAACCAAAGAATTAGTGCTTAGAGATGAAAACAAAAGTCTAAAAGTAGGTGACCAAAAAGATCTGCTTATCACCCACGACCTAAAATTCAGCAATAATGAAAAAGTGATGACTACTGCAACGGTAAAAACCAAAGAGAGTGCGGTAGAAATAGGTGCCACTTGGTTTAATATCCTGAACTCGCTCTTTATCATTGCCTTTGCACCTCTATTTTCCAGATGGTGGGAAAGCAAATACAATCCTACCGCAAACGGCAAGTATGCGATTGGGATGCTGCTATTGGGCTTAGGTATGATGGCGGTGGCCATAGGATCAGATGGTATCCCGGCCGGTGCAAAAACTGCATCTGTCAGCATCATCTGGCTTATCTTAGTCTACTTGTTTCATACGCTTGGCGAACTTTGTATATCACCGGTAGCCCTTTCCTACGTGAGTAAACTGGTGCCAGGCAGGATGATTGCAGTCATGTTTGGTGTTTGGTATCTCGCCGTTGCTATCGGAATGAAGCTAGCGGGTATATTTGGGGAGTACTCAGAAGCAGTTTCAGACGAAAAAGGTTTGAGCACCTTTTTCTGGTACCTCACAATCATTTCATTTGCGATGAGCGCACTGTCTTTCTTAATGACCCCCATCATCAAGAAACTCATGCACGGTATTAGATAAACGGCACTTAAATTTAACATTAAAACGCACCAGCTTGGTGCGTTTTTTGCTTTCTTGTCCTTATTAAATTATTGTCGATGAAATTATTCGTTTTTATTGCGTGTTTTTTTGGAATTGGTGCCCTTAATGCACAGGTCAACTGGATGACCATGGATGAAGCCCTTGCCGCTCAAAAGAAGGAACCTCGCAAGATCCTGATGAAAACCTATACCGACTGGTGTACCAATTGCAAATGGATGGATAAGCACGCTTTCGCGAAAGCGGATATTGCCGACTATATCAATAAAAACTACTATCCAGTCAATTTTAACGCTGAAGGTACAGAAGTCATTCACTATAAAGGTCAAATCTATAGCAATCCCTTCAAGAAAAACGATGATCGCGCCTTACACCAATTTGCCGCGTTTATAAAAATCTACGAATATCCTACCATGGTATTTTTTGATGAAACAGGACGTATTATCAACCCTGTGCCTGGTAAAATGGATGCCAAAAAACTGGAGATCTATATCACCATGCTATCAGACGAAACCTATAAAACCATCAACACTGGGAAAAAGTGGAGCGATTACCAACGTAATTTTGACTACAAGCTTCAAGGAGATGAATGATTATTCAGAGGCAAAAAGAGGGACCGCACCTGAGGTATAGGTGTTGCGGAACTCAACTCCGTTTTGCCGACAAGTTTCTTCCCAGACGTCAACTAGATATTTGAAATTAGATGCATCTGCAATTACCAGCGTCGGTTTCAGCTCTTTTAGCACACGTGCCAAATTAATTCTAGGCGAATGTGACAACAACACCACATCTACTATGCCTTCTGGATCATAAACAGCTGACTCGTCAATAACTAGAATGGTCTTGCCCTGATAACCGATAAGGTTTTCCAGCCCCTTGCTACTTACTGTTCTACCCACAAAAAAACTGGCCTGCTTAAGCCGATTGATACTTTGATCGCGCCGTAGCGAATCCATCTGGTGTAAATCCGTAAATAATATGGCTTGATTACCCTCATATAAGGCAATAGCAGTTCCTCTAGCTTGATGTAGTACACTTATTCCATTCGATCTGCCTACTGCAAATTCATAGGTCTTACCTCCTATCCACAGTATCAACGCCAATAAGGCAACATGCATCATCCAATTAGGAGATTTAAGATAAAAACGTTCTCGTCTACTGCGTTTGAAATATGGCAACAAAAACAAAACAATGCCAAAAACAAACAGATAAATTAGAATCAGCTCCCAAGCACTTAAGTATAAATCTTGAAAAACATAAGTTCTCACAGAACTAATACTATTTACCATTCCAACCACCCATAACAGCAGTTGATCCAAAACAAATTCCAACCAATGGCTAGGCCATCCTATGACCAACAGTAGTACCAATAATAAACACCCCACGAGAATAAAAGGCAGAAGCGGAAGTATAAAAAGATTGGAAATCAGAAATAACCCTGGGAACTGATGGAAATAATAAATACCTAAGGGCGCCACACCAATCTGTGCAGCCAAACTTACGGTACAAATATTCCATAAATAGGCGTGCAGCTTGCCAAAAACCCCCTTGAAGTTTACCCGCCATAAACCAGCCAAGACCGGCTGAATTAAAACAATGGATATAACAGCCGTGTAACTCAATTGAAACCCTACTTGAAAAAGGAGGCGTGGATCATATACCAACAGCACAAATGCAGAAATAGCCAGGCTATGGAACACAGATGACTTACGCTTGATGTTCATACCAATCGCCACCGCCGAAAACATAGTGACCGCTCTTAGAATAGACGGAGAAAGGCCAGTCAACATTGCAAATAGCCACAGTACTGAAATAATTAAAATACTTTGTATCCATCGGCCATAACGCAATCGGGTCAATCCACTGGTCAGAAATTTGAGCAATAACAATAGGATACCTACATGCAGACCACTCAAAGCCAAAATATGAATAACTCCAGCATCCCTAAAGCTTTTAGCCACGCCAGGATCTACATGTTGACGTTGGCCTAAAATAAGTGCTTCGACAAGTCCTACAGCAACCTGACTTAGGGAACTTTTTTCCAATTTTTGAAGGACGCTTTCGCGAAAAGTTAATAAAGGCGAGTGATCCTCTACGCGAGATTGGTAGGAAATGACGTGGGGTAAATCTAGGTAAACTTGACCATACACATCTATATTGGCCAGGTAATCCTTATATTTGAAATCACCAGGATTACGTGCATCGCTCACTGCATGAATGTCGTCCCATGCGATGATCTGATCGCCGAGATCAAAATGCGCTGCTTCCTTCTTTTTAAAAAGCACCAATACTTTACCGCAGGTCTTTTTCTCATTTACGCTAGAAACTTCTGCATAAAAACGATCGTTATAAGCGTTCGAAGCCAACCTGTCCGTAAGCTCCAATTGCAGTAAAGCCGTCTCTCCCATCACATGAGCATGAAGGTAATGCTGATCTGGTAGTTCAGTTTTGGAATGATAACTCCATTGACCCAACAAGAAAAAAAAGCAGAGTGCACTGAAACCAAAGATCAAATTCGCCCATTTGCTGCGATTGGCCAGAAATAATAAACTCGCTGCCAACACAAAACACGCGATCATTGAAATCAATAGAACTTCACTATTCACCGACCTGAAATAAGCCAGTACAATGCCCGCAATCATCGATAGCAGAAGTTGGTATAAAGGATATCCATGGATGCGCATGGATTAAAGGTAATTTAAATCAATCTATTCTTCCTGCACTGATAAATGCATTTAACCAATAAGGCTCATTGAGACTGGATATTATAACCCCTCTAGAGGTGGTTGAATGAATAAATCTGATTTCGGCTGGAGTCACTTGGGTAACCAATGCCACATGGTTGACCTTCCTTTTATTTCTGCCGGTTGCAAAAAATATAAAATCTCCTTTTCTCACCTCCTCAAGGCTCAATTCTTCGGCCGTAGCATACATGGAAGCACTGGTTCTAGGCATTTGTTTCCCTGCTGCAGCGTATGCGGTACATATAAGTCCGCTGCAGTCCATACCACGGGCTGTTGTCCCTCCGTATTTATAACGCGTTCCTTGAAATTCTAAAGCCTTTTCTACTGCCATATCTACAGCGGTGGAGCTTGTTGTACCCAGCCTATTATCATCCGTTGTCAATGGCTCTTCCTCAATTTTTCTATATGGTCGATCAGTGGTGGTCGCTGGAGAAGTTTTAATTGAGTTCTGATATTTTCCAGCCTCTTTTTTTGTGGTGATCACTTTAGGTTTCGAACTTCCACAAGATGAAAGCAACAAAAGAGCTACTGTAAGGATTGATAGGAATCCAAAAAGTTGTCGGAAGCGGATAGGCATATAGAAAGTCATATAGATAAGAATCCTTTGCTATTTAATTATGACTGAGATTGAATAAAGAATTATTATTTCAATTGGTCAGGCTTTCGTAAATCAAATCAGCTGTTTTCTCGCTGGCTCCAATCCCACCTAATTTCTTTTCCAACTCGTAATAATCAGCAAATATACGATGGCGTTGAGTGGGGTCCAGAATAAGTCCCAATTCTTCTTTCAACTTTCGCTCGTTGAAATTGGTTTGAATCAATTCGGTAACTACAGGAGAATCCATTATCAGGTTAACCAGAGATATATAATCCAATTTAATTACCCGCTTGGCGATTTGATAGGATATAGAACCTCCTTTGTAGCAGACCACTTGCGGCACTTTAAACAAGGCAGTTTCCAAGGTTGCGGTTCCAGAAGTAACCATAGCAGCATGGCTTAAACTTAACAAATCATAGGTCCGGTTCATGACCAAAGTTACCGACTGGTTGTTTACGAATTGGTCGTAAAAGCTCCGATCTTGCCCAGGAGCGCCGGCAATGATGAATTGGTAATCAGGAAACTGATCCACCATTTTGAGCATCACCTTCAACATCTTGGTGATTTCTTGCTTTCTACTGCCAGGCAAAATCGCAATCAAAGGCCTATCATCTAGTTGATAGGTTTCTAGAAACTTGATGTGATCCACCCGTTCGCGTTGTGCAATAGCATCAATTAATGGATGACCTACAAAATGTACAGGGAACTGATGTTTTTGCTCATAAAAGTCCTTTTCAAAAGGCAAAATCACATACATTTTATCGACATCCCGCTTGATGGCTTTGATGCGCCCCTCTTTCCAGGCCCAGATCTGCGGAGAAATATAATAATGATTCTTAAAGCCCTTCAGGCGTGCCCACTTCATGATCCTAAAATTAAACCCAGGATAATCGATGTAAATAATGACATCTGGTTCAAACTGTTTGATGTCGTTTTTACAAACAGAAATATTCTTCATGATGGTGCGTAGATTACCTAACACTTCCGCAAAGCCCATGAATGCCAGCTCCCGATAATGTTTGACCAATTCACCGCCTTCTTCCTGCATGAGGTCTCCCCCCCAAAAGCGAAATTGCGCTTGGTCATCTTTCGCCTTGAGCTCCTTCATTAATAAGGATCCGTGCAGGTCTCCACTGGCTTCTCCAGCAATTAGGTAATATTTCATATCCTAAAATTCAAAATATAAGACTGCCAGCGCGGCCAATAAGGTCGCCATCAGCACCCCTCGAGCTTCATAAGGCTGTACCTTCTTCACAAATTTTCCCAACCTACCAGTCAAGAAAAAGAAAAACAGCAACAAGTTCAAAATAGCACCCAGCCCAATTAAACTGCCTAAATAACCCTCTACATACGCTAGCTCAATCGCCTTTTCAAATTTGTACTCAATGAAGATACTTACATAAATATAAGTGCCTAGTCCATTGGCCAATAGGCCCAATACAAAACCCTTTAAAATTTTAACTATCAAAATCCCAGGTATTTAGTTCACTGATATAATGATGAGCGGTTAGATCAAATTGCGTGGGGACAATAGAAATGTATTGATGCGCTAGTGCCCACTCATCTGTATCTTCCCCTTTATCGTCATTGACGAATCTGCCAGTAAGCCAATAATAATCCTTGCCATATGGGTTGGTACGTTTATCAAATTCTTCAACCCAGTAAGCGTGGGCTTGCCTACAAACTTTGACCCCTTTGATGTCTTTTTTGTTGGCTTTAGGGATGTTGACATTAAATATGACCCCCTTGGGCATTCCCCTTTCAATCACTTGCTCCATAATTTGCTTGACATAATCCCTGGACTGAGAAAAATCTGCATCATGGGAATAATCACAGAGAGAAAAACCTATGGCTGGAATGCCTTCGATCCCAGCCTCCATGGCTGCACTCATGGTTCCACTATAAATGACATTGATAGCACTGTTGCTCCCGTGATTGATTCCACTCACACATAAATCAGGCTTTCTACCTAAGATTTCGTGTCTAGCCATCTTCACGCAGTCCACAGGTGTACCACTGGTCGTGTACTCTTTGTGGGAATGTGGGTGCTGTTTAAATTCTTTGACGTAAAGTGTGTTATTGATTGTGATGGCATGACCCATGGCGCTTTGGGGCTTGTCTGGTGCCACAACAACAACATCTCCTAGCTCCTTGGCAATTTCTACAAGTGTCCTGATTCCTTTGGCAGTGATCCCATCGTCATTAGTGACTAGGATCAATGGCCGTTCTTTCTTTTCCATATCATTCTTAAGGTGGTTAAAATTAAGTAAATTAGCGGAACCGTGTGGAATCAAAGGATTATTTTGACCAATGATTACTTGGCACGATTTTTACACGTATAGAAAGAGAAAAATGAAGAAGCTTATGAACTTTTTGAAGAATAATTTTATCCTTGCTGTTATGACCCTTTTGGTAGCAACTGCAAGTTGTAGTTTTACTAAAGATCGCATAGATCCAGGTGACAAGGAGAAAGAACAATTACTGGTCAACCTTATTTCGCATGTGTTGAAACGCCAGCATTTTTCTCCGGCAGACCTGACGGACGAATTTTCCCAAGATATTTTTGAGAATTACATCAATGATCTAGATCCGGCTAAACGCTACTTTTTGGCCAGTGATTATGAGGAGTTCAAAAAATATGAGTACTTGATTGATGATCAAATCAGAGAATCCAAGGTAGACCTTTTTAATCTCACTTATGAACGACTTTTGAAAAGGCAAAAAGAATCCCAAAAGATCTTTCAAGAAGTCATAGCCGTACCTTTCGATTTTACACAGAAAGAAACCATCAACACGGATTACGAGGCCATTCCTTATGCTAAAGACCGTCAAGCCCTCAAAAACCACTGGAGAAAATTATTAAAACTTTCAGCGCTTAGCTCTTACTTTGATAAGGTTGAAGAGCAGAATTCTGAGGATTTTGAAGGAGAAAAAAAGAGCCTGACCGAACTTGAGAAAGAAGTGCGTAAGGAATTGAAAAAGTCAATGGAAGAAAATTTCGATCTCAATGAAGACGTGGAAAGACTTGACTATTTCTCTTTATTTGTCAATGCTATCACGGCCCACTTTGACCCGCATACCAATTATTTCCCACCACAAAATAAAGATAGGTTTGACACTTCTATGAGTGGTCAGTTAGAAGGAATCGGTGCAAGACTTCAGAAAAAAATGGACTATATCAGTATCATCGAAATCATTTCAGGTGGCCCAGCCTCAAGAAACGAGGACATCGAGATAGGCGATAAAATCATGAAGGTGGCTCAAGAAAATGACTCTATTCCCACCTCAATTGTTGGTATGAGGATCAGTGATGCAGTAGACCTGATCAAAGGCCCTAAAGGCACAAAGGTTCATCTCACCCTTAAAAAGGTGGATGGTAATGTCAAGACTATTACCTTAATAAGGGATGTAGTACAGATTGAAGAAACCTTTGCAAAGACAGTTATTGGTAAGGATGATACTTTTAGGTTTGGCCTTATCGATCTTCCTAAGTTTTACTTTGACTTTGACGATCCCAATGGACGCGCTGCAGGAAATGATGTTGCCAAAGAAATTACCCGATTGAAAGAAACAGGTATGGATGGCCTTATACTTGATTTACGCAGCAATGGAGGAGGATCACTCAGGGAAGTGGTAGAAATGGCTGGGTTGTTTATAGAAGAAGGGCCTGTAGTTCAGGTAGCTCTAAAAAATAAACGAACCCAAACCCTTAGAGATAGGGATAGCGGTGAAATCCTTTGGGAAGGACCGCTTGTAATCATGGTAGACGAATTCAGTGCCAGTGCCAGTGAGATTCTAGCTGCCGCCATGCAGGATTACGATCGTGCTGTGATCTTGGGTAGCAAGCAGACTTTTGGAAAAGGAACGGTGCAAAACTTTGAAGATCTAAATCAGTGGGTACGCAACCATGACTACGGCGACCTCGGAGCCATCAAATTGACAACACAAAAATTCTACCGAGTCAATGGTAGTAGTACTCAATTGGAAGGTGTTAAAAGTGATGTTGTGACGCCAGACAAGTACAGCTATATTGACATAGGCGAGCGCGATGAGCAGTTCCCTCTACCTTACGATGAAATTGCGGCATCCGATTACAAAAAGTTTGAAGGATATCTCAACCTAAGCGAAGCAATTGAAAACTCTCAAAAACGTGTTGATACAAATCCAATGTTTAAATTATTGGATGAAAACGCAAAATGGCTGAGCGATCAAAGGGACGACAATTTGATCCCATTGAATTTTGAAGAATACAAGTCAAGGATCAGTCAACTGGAAGAAGAAACTGAGAAATATGATCAGCTTTCAGATTACAAAAATAACATGCAGTTTGAATTAATGGACTATGAAAAGACTTTGGTCGCCATTGATAGTTCTTTAAAGGACAAACGTGAGTCTTGGATAAAAAACTTAGGTAGAGACATCTATGTCCAGGAAGCTGTCCAAGTCTTAAAAGAATTGCGCATGAACAACATTGTCAATAGCAATAAGCCGAAACTCAGCATCAAAGAATAATGGCAACCAGATCCAAATCTTTGGGTCATCTAGCGCTCCAAAAGTTTAAATCAAACTTCTGGGGCGTTTTAAGTTTCTCATTGATTGGAGTATTTATTGTGTTGGCGCTAGGCGCATACGTTATTGCACCGGACAGCTCCGTTAATGCCAATCAAATGCATATTTCCATTCATTCCCAGCCCCCAGGATTTGAAGTTGATATAATTAAAGTTCCACTTGAAAATTCTGAGGACGACTTCTGGGATTGGTGGACTGGTTCCCAACCAGACCATGAGGAAATCCCTTTCTCAAAGCTTGATAAAGTAGATGGTGTCTTTGTTTATCGACCCTATGACATAGATGGCGAACAACAAGCTTTTAAGAAATTGGATATTGATCTAAAAGAAGATTTGGAGTTATCCCGCTTTCGCGAAATTTACACCTCGACAAAGACATTTATCCTCGGCACCGACAAATATGGCCGTGACTTACTGAGCCGCATGATCATAGGCACTCGAATTAGTATTTCCATCGGATTCATAGCAGTATTCATTTCTTTAATTCTTGGTATCACCTTGGGATCCTTGGCAGGATACTTTGGAGGAATGGTAGATAATATCATTATGTGGTCAATCAATGTTACCTGGAGCATTCCTACCTTATTGATGGTAATTGCGATCAGTTTGGCACTAGGAAAAGGTTTTTTGACCGTTTTCATAGCCGTAGGTCTTACCATGTGGGTTGAAGTAGCAAGAGTCGTAAGGGGCCAGGTTATTGTAGCCAAAGAATATGCCTTCATTACAGCCGCCAAAGCACTCGGTTTCTCTCACATCCGAATAATCTTCAAGCATATTCTACCTAACGTTCTAGCACCTATTATTGTCATCAGCGCTGCAAATTTCGCTGCAGCTATTCTAATTGAAAGTGGCTTGAGCTTTTTAGGATTAGGAGCACAACCACCAACTCCCAGTTGGGGAAACATGATTAAAGATCATTATCAATATATTATTTTAGATAAAGCATATCTGGCAATCGTCCCAGGAGTTGCTATCATGCTATTGGTCATGGCATTTATGCTATTGGGTAATGCTTTACGAGACGCTTTTGACGTAAAAACCGCATCATGAGAAAACTGATATATCCTGTTATCATCCTGGCAGTTCTTGCGCTGTACGTTTACTTTCAAAATCAAGAAGCCAAAAGAACTTCAGATCAAAACATCGCACAGGAAGAATTGCTTCATGAAAAAGGAAAAAACAAAACCCAATTTACTCGTAATGACTTCTTACCCCAATCGGAAAACCAACTCGTGCACCATAAGACGTATAGCCTTTCCTATAATGACGCTATTGAACAAGCCGAATGGACTGCTCATGTTTTAACGAGAAATGACATCAACAGCAAACAATACGATCGGCCCTATTTTGAGGTGGATGATCTAGTTTTCGGTGAGTCTGCTCACTGGAGAAATTACAAAAATAGTGGCTACGATAGGGGACATTTGGTTCCTGCAGCCGATCGTAAGGCAAGCTTCAATGACTACAAAGAAACATTTCTTACCTCAAACATAGCGCCCCAAAGCCATGAATTCAATGCCGGTATTTGGAATGATTTAGAACAGAAAGTGCGGTACTATTGCCAAGCATACGGCGATATCTATATCATCACAGGAAGTTTGCACGAAGGTAGAACCAGTGAAATCGGATCAGAAGGAGTCAGTGTACCATCACATTTCTATAAAATTATTTATCGCCAATCGAACGGTAAAAAATCAATGCTGGCATTCTTGATACCACATCCAAGTAAAAGTTCAAGTATATACGAACATATAGTGCCTGTTGATACGCTGGAAGCCAAGACAGGAATCGATTTCTTTTACCAACTACCAGATAATATCGAGGTACTTCTGGAATCAGGATCTAACAGGAAAGATTGGTAAACAGTTATACGGTATTGGCTTTTCCAAATCAGAAGGCCTTAGTCTGCCATATATGAACATGGTGAAGTGGCACACCATCATATTGATCAAACTAGACATATTGTTTCTCCCCAAGCCCACGATAACAATTTAAGCGAGCATATTTAGGTTCAATTTCGAGGAATAGCATGCTAGAAGGTCTTCAGTAATGTGATTAATACCTACTTCTTTAGCGATAAATTAAAAGGATCAAGTTTGATCTTCGATATAAATGATCTTTCCATTGATAAAGTCGGCTGAAGATCCTACCAGAGCCTAGGAATGTATCACACTTTAGCGCACAAAACTACGGTGCAGAATCGCTCATCAAACCTGTATAATTGATCACGGTCGTAATACAATGAGCAAGGGAA